>NZ_JADHDX010000002.1 GCF_016820585.1 Arthrobacter beigongshangensis | reverse complement strand
AATAACGTCTTTTTCAATTTAGGTTCACTTATGAGACTTAAAACCGTAGGTTTTTCAGTGGCCTCCCTTTTTCCGGTATCTCCTTCTGTCCGAAAAGCTCGGACTCAAATGTAACCGGATTCATTGTTGCACAATTGACACGAATGAACTTATGAAAACGTCGCTTGCTACTGCTATGAATCGCATGCGCAAACAATTCCTTACCCGTTCCCGTTTCTCCTCTTAAAAGAACAGCTACGTCTGACTTCGCTGCAAGCTTAGCCTGCTCAATCGAAATCTCAATATCCGATGAACCGCCAAAAATATCTTCAAAAGTATACGTTGCTTCTAACTTACGAATAATCGTTCTTGCTCGATCAAGCTCCTTCATCAACTTACGCATTTCGGTAATGTCATGAATGACTCCAACACTACCTTTAACTTGCTGATCGACGATAATAGGCGCAACGTTAACAACGACTTCACGATTATTTTCACCTATACGCATATTGACTCCACGGACAGGCTTACGTGTTTGAAGTACTTTCATATGGATACTTTCGCCCTCATTGATATCTGCATTTGCAGGCTTACCAATGATTTCATCTTCAGTTAAACCTGTAATTCGTGTGTAAGCTGGATTCACAAGAATTCCGTTACCATGATCGTCAACAACTGAAATCGCATCATCGCTGGAGTGGATAATTGCTTCTAACATGGTCTTGACTTTTTTGAGATCTGTAATTTCCTCTGCGAGCGTAACGACTTCTGTAATGTCTTTAAATACAGCGAAAGCTCCAACCCTTTTGCCTTCAGTATTTAAAAGTGGGTAACGCGATGTAACGATTTTCATGCCGTTTGCCAGAATGAGCTCCTGATTTAGCTCTGCACTACCCGTTTGAAATACTCTAGGAAGCTTCGTGAGCGGGATCACTTCTGCAATTGGTCTACCTATTGCACTGTCATTTGAAAAACCAACCATTCGAGATGAGCTTTTATTGAAAAAGTTGATTGTACCCTCTTCAGTAATACCAATCATACCTTCTTCAATGGAATCAAAAATCATTCGTTGCTTATGCATTTCTGCATGGATTTGCTTAATATACGTTCCATTCTCTTCAAGAAGATTGACAAGAAGATTAGCAACAGTGCCAGGTATCAACACCGTTTGGGCTGGCCGTACTTTCAACAATTCAACAAATTCCGATTTGTTTCCAGTTACATCAAAAATGATGTGCAAATCATCAGTTAGATAAGGTCTCCAATCTGTTCCGTGCGCAATGCCTTGTTTTTTTGCTTGAATGATTCCTGGTGCTTGTTCATCGGTATCGATGATTGCTCTAACATTCATGAATTCTAAGTTTTGGAGAAGGTCCAGAATGATAGTTCCGCCTGTCCCCGCCCCGACAATGAGAACATTTTGCAAGGGTATTCATTCTCCTCTTTTAAATCATGCAATCTTTTGCAATTACAAACTAATCATACACGATTGCACTCTTCTTGACAATAAAATATAGCGAGGTAAAATTATAAATAGTTAAGGAGTTGTGATTTATGGCACGTTTTGCTGCTTTTATCGTTCTACTCATCCCCGGCCTTTTTGCGGCTTGGGGTATAAAGCTAATGAGGGACTCGATTTTCGGTATACTATTTAAACCATTTCCATTCATCTGGCTACAATTTGTCGTTGGCCTACTCTTCTGTGCTGCTGGGCTTGCATTTTTTGCTGGCTTTCTCTTGCGTCGTGATCGAAAAAATGGACGCGTACAAGGTCGATTTGCAAAGAAATAAGAAAAGGACTACAACACAATGGTAATGTTGTAGTCCTTTTCTATTGTTTTCTCTTATTAAATCGGTTGGGAAAATCAGTTATCCAGCTAGTTATATAAGATGGAGATAAAGCTACAATTTCTTCTTTCCCTGTCATCCCGTAGACACGGATTTTTTTACCTGTTTGAATAAGACTTTGCAAATAGGGTTCTTTCAAAAACTTTTTGTGAATATGAAAACCATCTGCCGATGAATACTGTTCAAGCGCATTCCAATCCACGCTGTTTTTGCGCAAAAGATAGCCCGTTTCCATATTTGCATTTACTTCTTTTACGATTTCAAGAAGCTGATAATCAAACGAGGATATATGGATATTGTCTAGATACGATACACTGTCAACAATTTTTTCAACAAATTCTGGGCGTTCTGAAACAGTTTCTTTCAATTCAACATTGAGTGCCAAGTGATGTCGTTCACAAAATACCACAGCCTCCAATAGTGTCGGGATGCGATGACCGTTCACCAAGCGATTATATTTTTTACCTACTCGAATGTTGGCAATTTCTGTACTCGTCATGGAGGCAATCATTCGACGAACGCCCGCAATCCTGACCAAGTCAGCATCATGAATGACGATTGGTACACCGTCCTCTGTCACTTGGACGTCTAGTTCAATGCCATCCGCCCCTTGATCAAGTGCTTTTTCGAAAGATTTCATCGTATTCTCAAATTGTATAGCCGAGGCTCCCCGATGTGCAAATACAGTTGGTTTAGACATTCAATACGCCATCAACAACTTCAAAAACACCTTTTCTTGAGTCGTGTAATGTCGTCGACCTTGATCCAATCTGGATAACTGCACCTGGATAAGCCTCTCTCGTTACTTCGATTTGTGCTGGAACTGCCTGTTTAATAAGTTGCAGACGCACCTGAATCTCTTTATCAAGTTCCCGAATGGCCTGTCGATTTGTTTCTATGGTTTCTGTAGTTTTCTTAAATGCTTCTGCTTGCGGTCCCCTTGTGCCTACCGCTACTTTTGCATACTGAACAGAATGTTCTTCCATTCTACTCAAAACGCCTTGGCGTTCCTTCAAATCTTGTGCCATCTCTTGAATTTCCTTGTAAAGTCCATCCTTGTTAATTCCCTTTGTATGAAGTAATGTCATGCGCTCATGATTATTACCTGCATAGGCACATTCGATACGGAACATTGCTTCAATTTGACCACCGATAATCTTCCCTCTATTTTTATCAACAAGCACACGGTCGGCGATAACATCCGTTCCAAATAAATAAAGGCCAACATTAACAACTGTAGCGTAAAGCTTGCAATTATTTGCATGTTTTATAAAAATATCGCCTTTTGCTTCAACAATTGTTACTCCCCCACCAAAAACGCCGCCTTTGATGTATATATCGCCTTCTGATGATTGAATTTCTTTTGCGTTGGTAACGCCTTCATTTCCTTCAATTGAAATATCTCCCGTTGCTTTTACAGAATACCCGGCAAGTATAGTCCCATAAATGGAAACAGCACCATCAAACGTAATATTTCCTGTTTCAGGTCCTACATCACCATTTATCACTAGTTGCTTGCCAATGCTGATAGCATCGTTTATATATTCCAAAGCACCGCCATGTAACGCACGCAGCACAATTTTACCACTTTCTTGTTCTTCACTTATCGATTTTCGATCATAGGACAGCTTGCCATCATTTCCCTTTGGCGCTTCTAAGACATTGCCAAAAATGTCTTTACCGTCTATCCCATTTTGAGGAGGAATTTTTTCGCCAATCCAATCCCCCTCGTCAACCGCTGTTACAAAGTTCATCTCATAATAGTCAGCCGATCCATCTTCACGAATGACTGGTTTCCGATCCGGGATTTCCAAATAGGTGATTACAGCATCCGCACCTTGTTCGGGTTGTCTTCCAATCGCAGCAGGCAGTGGTTCTCCAGGTTTAAACGATATATCTTGTAGCGGCAGTCTACCAAAAACAACTCCTTCTATATCCAGTTGATTTTCGACTTGCTCCAAAATAGCCTGTTTATTGTTTTCAAATTCGTCCATAGACATATTGAAAATGATTTGTGCTTTCATCTTGTCCGCTGTTACAAACAACTCAAAATCAGAAAGCCAACTACCAATAATATGCTCCCCTTCTGATTCAGTAAGCGCTTTCCTTAACACGGCAAATGAAGATATTTTCAATCGGGGATATTGTTTTGTGATTGCATCGAATGACTTTAGTGGAAAGCCACTTCTTTTCGAATGCACAATCACTTTATCATCTTGTAATTCTAAGTCAAAATAATCATTTTGAATCAACACCGACATCTCACCCTTTCTCTCTATTACTATTATAATACATTTCAGAACTTTTGGTAGAGTAATGATTTTTCGTTATTACAGGAAAATCAGAATCTCTTTTATAAACATGGAGTTTATTGATTATTCACCCAAAGTTAACAAGACACCTCCCATTCCTGGAATTAGTAGTAAGCCCAAGGAATGTGAAGGCGTCCAGCCTTTACGCTATTCTATTTTATTAATTATAGGTTCTCATTAACCTTAACTCGCCATATGCTCCAACCTAATCTTATCAGCAATCATCGCGATGAACTCTGAATTAGTTGGTTTGCTTTTTAAATGATGCACGGTGTAGCCGAACATTTTAGAAATGACATCGTAATTTCCTCGGTTCCACGCAACTTCAATCGCATGCCGAATGGCACGTTCAACTCGAGATGATGTCGTGTTATATTTTTTCGCAATTTCTGGATATAGCACTTTCGTAACAGCACCTAGTAGTTCAACATCTGTGTAAACCATTTGGATGGCTTCTCGAAGAAAAGCATAGCCCTTAATATGTGCAGGCACTCCAATTTCTTTTATAATAGATGTGATTGTCGTATCGAGTACCTTTTGACTAACTTTTCCTGACACGTATTCTTCCTCTGGCTTCGAAATAGGAATAATTGGCTTTCTTGTGCCTGCTACTTGAAAAATTTGATTGGCGAGTCGTTCAAATTCAAACGGTTTCAGCATGAAATATGAAGCTCCTAGGCTTGCTGCTTGTGTCATCACGTCTTCCTGTCCAAACGCCGTTAACATAATAATATGCAAATCTGGTGTTTGTGCGTTCGTACTTAAAGTTTCCAATACGGCAATTCCATCAAGATGCGGCATAATAATGTCTAGTAACAGCACATCTGGCCTTTTCTCTTCTAGCATAGACAGACAGACTTTTCCGTTATTTGCAGTCCAGATGACATCGATTTCAGGATGCTTTTCAAAATACATCACCATCGTTTTCACTAATTCCTTGTTATCGTCAGCAATCGCTATTTTCAGTTTTTCCATTCCCATTTCCCTCCTGTACGTCTCGTATGAATTTCTCGAAAAAGTAGCAATCTTCTTTTACATTGCGTAAAGGAAATTTTCGACAAATAATAAGACAACCCTTTTTTAAAAATGAAAAATGAATCTTCAGACATACGGTTTCCCTATATTTCGACGAATTCCATTGTTTTCTATTCTTTTGTCGAATCATTTATATTTAGTTTACCACGGCAAAAAAAAAGGACCAACTCATAATTGCAAGTTGGCCCTTTTTTTCAGTGTTTATCAATGCACTCCACTTTTACTTTTCCCCACTCCGCATTGTCTCCAGAAAAAGACCGGCACCTTTTTCTGGATCATCGACAAACATATGTGTAACAGCACCAACAAATTTGCCGTTTTGAATTACCGGGCTACCACTCATCCCTTGTAAAATGCCACCTGTTGTAGCTAATAATTTAGGATCCGTCAACACAAAATGAAACTGATCCTGCTCCACTTCGGTTATTCGAATCATAAATGATTGAACTTCTGTCCCTTTAATTGTTGTAAAGATTTCTGCCATACCTTCTTTGACTTGTTCTGGATGCATAATCTCAAGTGGTTCAGCTAACACTTTCTTATGAGCACTATTCCACGTGCCGAAAATGCCGTACACACCGTTTGTCTGAATTGTTCCCAAAAAGTCTTCATCTTCAACAATTGTTGAAATTTTATAACCTGGAACACCTGGGACACTTTTCTTTATCTGCCCAATTTCTGAAAGATAAATGGCCCCCGTTTCAAAAGAGGGTGGTGATTTTAATGCACTGTCGATGATCTGATGACCGAGAGCACCATAGGTCCCATTGTCTGGATCTACATACGTTAAGGTGCCTGTACCTTCCGTCCGATCTTTCAGGAATGGAAGGAGACGTTTCATCGCTTCACCATCTGCTCGGATTTGGCTTTTGTCTCCGTTTCGGAGGACATGCAAAACAATTTCTTTTTTGCTTCGCCGGCTGGACAGCGCTTTTTCGAAATCCGTTAATGTGCCAATCTCAACATCATCCAGTTTCTCAAGTAAATCGCCTGATTTTAACCAATGATCTTTGCTAATCATGACATCATTTGTGATGAATACACCTGATAGCTCCATTTGAATTCCGATGGAATGTCCCATCGGAATGAGCGATCCATCTTGTGCAAACGTGGCATTTGTAGTGAATGGCATGACAAGCAACAAGACGGAAAACGACACGGCCAGCTTAAACTGTCTACTCCATTCCATACTTCACCTCCCCGTAATAAGATACTGTTGGTATGTCCGTTCTGTGGGATGTTATGAAAGGGTAAATCATGAAATATTGAAAAGCATCTCTAGATGAATCTTGTGTCGCATATAGCAAAGCATTTCGCTGTATGAAGTAAAACACGAAAAAACGCGCATAATATTTTATGCACGCTTTTTCATTATCGAAAGGTTTTTTTCCGTTCTTCTGCCAAAGTTAATAATTCTTCAGCGTGTTTTAGTGTGAGCGGTGTAATTTCAGCTCCAGACAGCATTCGTGAGAGCTCTTGAGTTCTTTCTGATTCAATGACATCAAGGATAGCTGTTCGAGTTCTGTCGCCTTGCACTTCCTTTTTAATGAGGCAATGATGATCAGCCATTGCCGCAACTTGTGGCAAATGAGAAATACACAATACTTGTGAATACGTTGCAATCATTGCAATTTTTTCCGCAATAGCTTGCGCCACTCTTCCACTCACACCTGTATCAACCTCATCAAATATAAGCGAGGTAATGCCTTGATGTTTGGAAAAAATCGTCTTTAACGCCAGTGTAATTCGTGAAAGCTCTCCGCCCGAGGCTACTTTAACAAGTGGTTTTAAAGGTTCTCCAACATTTGTTGAAATGAGAAATCTTACATCGTCGTAGCCGTTCGCATCAAAAACGCCTGTTGCCTTACGTGTAATTTCTACTTTAAATGATGCTTTATTCATATGTAACTGCTGCAGTTGCTCCATAATTGCTAGCTGCAACCGGCTAGATACCTCCTGACGGATAATGGATAACTCACCCGCTTCCACTTCTAGATCCTGTAATAATTGCAGCATTTTTTCCTGTTGTTCAGCTAGTCGTTCATCTCGACTAATTAAATTTTCCAAGTCATCCTCAATTTTATCGCGATACAATAAAATATCCTCAATCGTTTTACCATATTTTCTTTTCAACGAAATATGGAGGGCAAGTCGATCCTCCACTACTTCAAGTCTGTTCGGGTCGAATTCCATATTATCCAGTATGCTTTTCAGTTCGTGTGCAGTATCCTGCAACGAATAAAAGCTTGCAGCAACGGCTTCGGCATGTGGTGCCAATGTTTTGTCTACAGAAGCTGCATCTTCAATATCACTCATAGCTGAGCCAACCCAATCAAGTGCATGTGTATCGCCACTTATGGATAAATATGCCGTATTTAATCGCTCATATAGACGGTTAAAATTTTGCAGCTTTTGCTTTTCCGCTTCTAATTCGTCCTCTTCACCAATAATTAGTGCAGCTGCATTAATTTCTTTCAACTGAAATGAATAGAGGTCGATACGTTGAGCTACTTGCTGTTCGTTTTCATTAGCCGTTTCAAGCTTACGCTTCAACTTCCGATACCGCTCGTAGAGATCGGTATAATTGTCAGTTGCGCGCGCTAACTCATCACCTGCAAAATGATCCAATAGATGTATATGACTTCTCTCATGCATAAGCTCTTGATTTTCATGTTGGCCGTGAATATCAATTAGCTGAGAACCGATTTCTCTTAAAACAGCAATAGTGACAAGCTTGCCATTCACCCGACAAATTGATTTACCATTTGCACTTAAATCGCGTCTTAAAATGATGTTGCCATCTTCCACATCAATGCCAAGCTCCGCTAATTTATCAATGACTGGATGTACCAGCTCCGCAATGGTAAACAACCCTTCTAGCTCTGCCTTGGCTGCACCATGCCGGATAAACTCATGTGATCCTCTGCCACCTGCCAATAGCTGAACAGCGTCAATAATAATCGATTTTCCCGCACCTGTTTCTCCCGTTAAGACCGTCAGACCGTCTTCAAAGGTAATATCGAGGCTTTCAATGATTGCAAAATTTTTAATGGAAATTTCACTTAACAATGTCAGTCACCTCTCTTAAATCATGGCAAGTAATTTTTCTTTGACAAACACGGTCAGCGATTCATCCCTACAAATAATGAGACATGTATCGTCTCCACAAATCGTTCCCAGCATTTCTTCCCACCCGAGATGATCAATTAAAGATCCCACTGCTTGTGCATTACCAGGAAGCGTTTTCAAAATAATAAAATGTCCAGCTCCGTCAATACTCACAAATGCATCTGTCAACATACGATTAAGCTTTTGCTCTGTGTTATGACTATGCACGGCAGGCAGGCTATATTTATAGCGTCCATCTGGCAACGGTACTTTGATAAGGTGCATTTCTTTAATATCTCGCGACACAGTCGCTTGTGTCACCGCAACTCCTGCTTCTTTTAGACTATCTACTAGCTGATCCTGTGTCTCAACTTCAAAATTCGAGATAATATCACGAATCCGAATATGTCTATGCCCTTTGTTCATACATATCGCTCCCATACAAACTAAATTATGTCTTATCTATACTGTACCATCTACTATTTATTGTAACAACAAAAAATACAGCTAGAATCTAGACGAGAAAAACGCGCAAATGAATGCGCGCTATAGCAATTCTTTGTAAGCTTCTTCAATTAACTGTACATATGACTCATCATGAAAAAGAGTTGTCGGTACATCATCAGCTGTTAGATGAAAAAGGAACTCAATGTTCCCCTCTCCACCCGTAACAGGAGAAAATGAAATACCACGCAAACTAAATCCTTCTTGTATGGACGCTTCTGCAATCTTTTTCAACACATCAAAATGAACAGATTTCTCACGAACAACACCTTTTTTACCCACTTTACCTTTTCCAGCCTCAAACTGAGGCTTAACAAGTGCAATAACGTCTCCGTCTGGTGCTATGATACGTTTCAAAGCCGGTAAAATAAGTGTTAATGAGATGAATGACACATCGATGGTCGCAAATTGCGGCATACCTTCTGTGAAGAGCTCAGGTGTTGCATGTCGAAAATTCGTTCTTTCCATTACAGTTACACGCGGGTCTTGACGTATTTTCCAAGCAAGCTGATTATAGCCAACGTCTAATGCATAACAATGCTCCGCACCGTTTTGAAGTGCACAATCTGTAAAACCACCTGTCGATGAGCCGATGTCGAGAACTATTTTATCCTTTACATCAACTGTAAATTGCTCCAATGCTTTTTCAAGCTTCAGACCACCCCGACTAACATATTTCAAAGTGGAACCCTTCACGGTAAGCGGTGCATCCTCTGGAATTTTCTCCCCTGGTTTATCGAGCCTTGTTTCTGCGGAATAAACGATGCCTGCCATAATTGAACGCTTTGCCTGCTCGCGCGTTTCAACTAATCCTCGCGCGACGAGCAAGACATCGACTCGTTCCTTTGCTATTCGATTTGTCATACTTGTTCCCTTTCCACTGCAACTTCTTTTATGAACGTTTGCATATTGTCAACGAGATGACCTGCTGTCATACCAATTTCCGCAAGTAATTCATCAACATTACCATGTTCAATAAACTGATCAGGGATACCCATTCGTCGAATTGGAATATCCTTCTTGCCTGTGTCATGTGCATATTCAATAACTGCACTACCAAAACCACCTGCAAGAACTGCTTCCTCAACTGTCATGATTGGTATTCCCGTAGCAAAGAGTTGATCTAACATCTGATTATCTAACGGCTTGATAAACCTCGCGTTAATTACTCTCACATGAATCCCCACTGCTGCCAGCGTTTCAGCTGCCTGCAATGCCATTGGAATTGTCGTGCCAAACGTTAAAATGGCAGCATCATCCCCCGCACGAAGGACTTCCCATGAACCAATCGGGATAGCTTGCAGTGTTTTATCCATTTTTACACCGAGACCATTTCCTCTCGGGTAACGCATCGCAATCGGACCACCATCATAATCAATCGCAGTCTTTACCATATGCTGACCTTCGTTTTCGTCTTTGGGCATCATAATGACCAAATTCGGCATATGTCTTAAAAAGGCAATATCAAAAACACCTTGATGCGTTTCACCATCGGCACCAACAAGTCCTGCACGATCAATGCCAATAAAGACATTCAAGTTCTGTCTAGCAACATCATGGAGCATTTGATCGTACGCACGCTGTAGGAAAGTCGAATAAATCGCTAAGAATGGCTTCATGCCTTGTGTAGCAAGTCCAGCAGCCATCGTCGTTGCATGTTGTTCAGCTATCCCCACGTCGAAGAAACGATCTGGAAATTCTGTTGCAAAAGATTCGAGTTTAGAACCGACTGGCATTGCTGGTGTGATTGCGACAACACGTCGATCATCCCGTGCAATTGTTCGTACAGTTTCTGCTACTAAGCCACTCCATGAAGGTGCAACGGATGCAGATTTAACGAAATCACCCGTTTCAATTTTATAAGGACCCGTGCCATGCCAAGTACCAATTTTATCTTCTTCAGCAGGACTATAGCCCTTCCCCTTTTTCGTAATGACATGAAGTAGAACAGGTCCATCCATTTTCTTCGCATACTGGAGTTGACGCTCTAGCTCATTGATATCATGTCCATCTACTGGCCCCAAGTATGTAAAGCCTAATTCTTCGAAGAAGATGCCGGAAACGAGTAAATACTTTAGGCTATCTTTAACACGTTCCGCAGCCGCTGCTACCTTACCTCCGACAGCAGGGATTTTCTTCAAAATATATTCAAGCTCATCTTTGGCATTATTGTACTTGCCAGCTGTTCGAAGTTTCCCCAATATCGTATGAAGAGCACCAACATTTGGCGCAATCGACATCTCATTGTCGTTCAAAATAACAATCATATTAGTTTTTTTATGACCAATATGATTTAGTGCTTCAAGTGCCATACCACCTGTTAACGCACCATCTCCAATAACAGGTATCACGTAATTGGTATCACCCTTAACATCACGCGCTGCCGCCATCCCCATCGCTGCCGATAATGATGTTGAGCTATGACCAGTTTCCCAAACATCATGCTCACTTTCATTCATTTTCGGAAAGCCGCAGAGACCCTTGAATTGCCTAAGTGAATCAAATTCACTTGCACGCCCTGTCAAAATTTTATGGACATAAGCCTGATGCCCAACATCCCAAAGAATTTTATCAGTCGGACTATCGAATAATCGATGAAGCATAATCGTTAACTCCACAACACCTAAATTCGGCCCAATATGCCCACCCGTTACTGATAATTTTTCAATTAAGAATTCACGAATGTCCTCTGCAAGCTCTGCTATTTGGTTCTTATTTAGTTTTTTTATAAAAGATGGACTGGTAATTTCAGTAAGATCCATCACTATCACACACCTTCATAAATTGTTTACTACGGTTTCCGCTATAGTTAGTACTTTATATCAAAGAGGACGATTCGTACAACCTTTTCGTTCCCTTAAGACTGCCGATTAACAATGTAATCTGCGAACAACTTAAGAAGTGGCTCCTCTTTTCCAAGAAAATCAAGCGACTCCTCTGCGAGACGATGATGCTCAGCAAGGCGTTTCCTAGCCCCTTCAAGACCTAGTAATGATGGATACGTCGATTTATCACTGCTAATATCACTACCCGCGGTTTTACCGAGTGCTTCGGTCGTAGACGTAATATCGAGAATATCATCTTGGATTTGGAAAGCTAGTCCAATATTCCAAGCAAATACATTTAAGTTTGCCGCTTTTTCCACTTCAAGCCCCGCCATAACAGCGCCAGCCTCTATACAAAAGGATAGCAACGCTCCTGTTTTATTAACATGAACAGTTTCCAATTCCATTAGTGACAATGGTCTTGCTTCCCCTTCAATATCAAGCATTTGACCACCGACCATACCCATAGCACCCGAAGCACTTGCTAGCATTTTAACCAGCTGTAATGCATCCTTGGACGACGTTTCTTGCAAAGTTGTCAATGCCTCAAATGCTAACGTCTGCAATGCATCACCCGCGAGAACGGCTACTCCTTCTCCATAGACTTTATGATTCGTCAATTTACCGCGCCTATAATCATCATCATCCATACAGGGTAAATCATCATGTATTAGCGAATACGTATGAATCAATTCAACAGCACAAGCTACCGTTAAGGCATCAGCCGATTGGACGTCTAAATCTTCTAGCGTAGCAAGAACGAGTAGTGGTCGGATACGTTTTCCACCAGCATTGATTGAGTAGGACATGGAAGATTTCAACGTCTCGGATACATTTAGATTCGCTAGTAGATGGTTCAGTTCATTTTCAATAACAGGTTGGTTTTTCGATATAAAATTTTGTAGTTTTTTATGCATGCGAATCCTCATCCTTTGTCGGATCAAATGGGGATGACTTGCCATCCTCGTCAATGATAGTAATCAGTTGCTTCTCCGCGTTTTGTAATTTCCCATGGCAATAGCCCGACAGCTCCATTCCCTGCTTATATAAGGTAATGGCGTCCTCTAGTGGAACATCTCCTGTTTCTAACTTCTGTACGATTTCTTCTAATTGTTGCATCGCTTCTTCAAAGCGAATTTCCTCTTTTCCCACTTAACTTTCCTCCCTATCATTCGTTGTAATCGTTTGAACGATTGCTTCTGCTACTCCATCCTGCAACTTAATCTGAATGTTCGATCCAATGTCCATAGATGTAACGGAATTCGCAACGACCCCGTCTCGATAGACAATCGAATAGCCACGCTCCATGATATTAAGCGGATTGAGTGCTTGTAGCATACGAATAGAGGCTTGGAAACGATCACTTCGTATGCGGACATCGTGCAGTACTGCCCTCGCTAAACGTTCGGTAAGCAGCGTTACATTGCGCTGTTCATCCTTAATGCGCTGAGTCGGCGAAAAGGTGGCAAGCATAGTACTTAATCTTTGGAAATCAGAGACCCTTCGATGCATAATTTCTTGACTACTCCGCTGTAATCTTCCTTCAAATCCAATTAGTTTTTCGGTGAACGGACGGTATAAACGTTCAGGAAATTGTAGTGGATAAGAAGTTTGTAAGGTAGTCAAACGATTACGTTCGTGCTTAATTTGGTTTGATAAGGAATTATAAAGGGAACGTTTTCGGTCTAGTAACCTTTCAAACAACTCGTCTCGAGCGGGGACCGCCATCTCGGCAGCCGCAGTTGGCGTCGGTGCTCTTCTATCAGATACAAAATCAGCGATTGTCGTGTCCGTCTCATGTCCAACCGCACTAATAATCGGAATACGACAAGAAAAGATAGCACGCGCAACCGATTCTTCATTGAACGCCCATAAATCCTCGATGGAACCACCACCACGTCCTACAATGAGAACATCGATACCGCCATGTGCTTCGGCCTTTGCAATGGATTGGACGATGGAGGGTGCTGCTTGTGCACCTTGAACGATAGCTGGAAACAGGACGATTTCAGCAAGTGGATATCGCCTTTCAATTGTTGAACAAATATCTTGAATAGCCGCGCCTGATTGCGCCGTTACGACACCAATTTTTTCTGGGAACGCAGGGAGGTGACTTTTCCAACGCGCATCGAACAAGCCTTCCGCTCCAAGACTTTCCTTCAATTGTTGAAAGGCTAAATATAATGCTCCAATACCATCAGGTTGCATCGACTGGACATATAATTGATAATTTCCACTCATTTCATAAACTGTTACATCACCTGTTATGAGCACATTCATGCCATTTTCAGGCTTGAATTTCAGCTGCGCTGCACTTGAGCGGAACATCGCCGATTGAATTCGACTTTTATCATCCTTTAAAGTGAAGTAAATATGACCACTCGGATGACTCTTGACATTCGATAGCTCCCCCTTGACGAGAACATTGCGTAAATAGGGATCTGCATCGAATTTACGTTTGATATATTTCGATAAGGCTTGTACAGATAAGTAGGGGTTACCGGTCAACAGTCCCACCTCCCAATTTCCGACGTATAGAAACGCTGTCTTTCTTATGAAAAACAGCGTCCGTTCAGTATTTTATAGTAATTGTTAACGATTTTCTTGTGCGTGGGATAGTTCTGCACTTTTCAATGTATTTTTCAATAACATCGTTATAGTCATCGGGCCTACTCCACCTGGGACAGGGGTAATGGCAGAGGCGACTTCTTTTGCGGATGCAAAATCGACGTCACCGCAAAGCTTTCCATTTTCATCACGGTTCATGCCCACATCTATGACAACAGCACCTTCTTTAATGTCGTCACCTGTAATAAATTTCGTTTTACCAATAGCAACAATTAGTATATCTGCTTGTTTTGTAAAGGAAGCTAAGTCTTTTGTTTTAGAATGACAATAAGTGACAGTAGCATCACGTTGCAACAATAATTGCCCCATCGGCTTACCGACGATATTACTACGACCTACGATAACGGCATGTTTTCCGCTAATCTCTGTTCCCGTTCGTTCTAATAACTTAATGATGCCGTATGGTGTGCAAGACAAATAGGCTTGCTGACCAATAATCATCTTACCAACATTTTCAGGATGGAATCCATCAACGTCTTTTGAAGGATCAATGGCACGAATGACTAGATTTTCATCAATATGCCCTGGTAGTGGAAGCTGAACAAGAATGCCGTTAATGGAATCATCGTTGTTCAATTTTGTCACATATCCTAATAGTTCTTCCTCAGTTATAGAAGCCGGAAGTTCAATCAACTCAGATTTCATACCCACTTCTAAAGTAGATTTTTGTTTGTTTTTCACATATGTACGAGAAGCTTGGTTGTCGCCAACAAGAATAACTGCAAGACCTGGTTGGCACCCTTGGTCTTTTAGCGCAGTAACTCTTTCTTTGATTTCTTCTCTAATTTCTTTCCCAATAGCAATACCATCAATTATTGTTCCTGTCATAATTGTTCCTCCAGACGGCTTCGATTATTTTTCTTCGAATTTCGATAGCACACCATTGACAAAACGACCCGATTTTTCATCGCCGAATGTTTTACAAAGCTCAATCGCTTCATTCAACACAACTCGGTGTGGCACTTCTTCATTAAATAATAACTCGTAAACGGCAAGCCGTAAAACTGTCCGTTCAATTTTAGGTAGCCGATCCAACGACCAATGCTCTAGCTTATCGACCAATGTCTGATCGATTGCTGCCTGATGTAGCATCGTTCCACGCACAAGTTGCTCGTAAAACGCATTGGCTGGCTCATCGACAATATACGTGATTGCTTCTTCAATGGTTAGTTCTGTATTATCAAGCTGAAAAAGAGTTTGAACGGCTTTTTCCCTTGCTTCTCTTCGTTTCATAAATTTTCTCCTCCACTACTGTATCTCTAAGGCATTATCATAGCATAAAACAGGGTGCCCGGATACAGTAAGACAAGCTGAAAAGCATCATCCGATTAGGACGATGCTTTTCAGATCATACCGTTTCCGTTGCCGCTTCGAGCTGAATTCCCGTTATATGTACATTCACTTCTTTTGTTTCAAGTGAAGTCATATGAAAAACTGCATGTCGAATTTGCTTTTGTATTTCGGTTGCGACGGTTGGAACAGAGTAGCCATAGTCAACGACACAATAAACGTCAATTGTTAAACCTTCTTCAGACCACTCCGTTTTGACACCTTTCCCATGAACTACTTTGCCAAATTTCTCAGCAACGCCAGTAGCAAAATTACCTCTCGTGTTCGCAACACCTTTTACTTCTGTTGTTGCAATACCAATAATCACTTCAAGAACTTCTGGAGCTAGTTGGACGCGTCCAAGCTCAACATCACCCGACGGTGCCATCCCGACGAATGATGGATTTGTCTTTTCAGGCATTCCGATTCTCCTCTCTGTTAGTTCATAATTGAGTATTTTTCCAGAAACTTCGTATCGAAATCTCCAGACTTAAAGACTGCGTCATCCATTAATCTTAAGTGGAAAGGAATCGTTGTATCCACACCTTCGACGATAAATTCATCGAGTGCTCGCGCCATCCTTGCGACCGCTTCTTCCCTCGTATCTGCGTGAACAATTAGTTTTGCAACCATCGAATCATAGTATGGAGGTATGGAATAACCAGTATACATAGCTGAGTCGACTCGGACACCAAAACCACCTGGAGGAATGTACATCGTTACTTTTCCTGGAGAAGGCATAAAGTTTTTCGCGGGGTTTTCCGCATTGATGCGGCATTCAATCGCCCAACCATTAAGTTTGATATCTTCTTGGCGGTGAATAAGAGTTTCACCCGCCGCAATTTTCAATTGCTGCTGAACTAAATCAATGCCTGTAATCATTTCAGTGATTGTGTGTTCGACTTGGATACGCGTATTCATTTCCATAAAATAGAACTTTTGGTTAATATGGTCGAATATAAATTCGACTGTTCCAGCACCACGATATTGAACAGCTTCAGCCGCTTTAACAGCTGCCTCTCCCATTGCTTGGCGAAGTTCAGGCGTTATAGCTGGTGAAGGCGCCTCTTCTACAAGCTTTTGCATTCTGCGTTGTATCGAGCAATCACGCTCGCCTAGATGGATTGTATTCCCGAATTTGTCAGCTAACACTTGCACTTCCACATGACGGAATACTTCAATGAATTTTTCAAGATAGACGCCCGAATTTCCGAACGCAGCTGCAGCCTCTTTTTGCGTAATATTGATGCCACTTTTCAGCTCTTCTTCATCCCTTGCAACACGAATTCCTTTACCTCCACCACCAGCTGTCGCTTTAATGATGACCGGAAAACCAATTTCTTTTGCAATACGAAGCGCTTCATCTTCATCTGCTACAATACCTGTCGAACCTGGAACGATTGGTACACCTGCCTGCCGCATCGTTTCACGGGCAACATCCTTTGTTCCCATACGTGAAATAGCATCAGCTGTCGGTCCAATGAATTCAATATTCACTTCTTCACAAAGTTCCGCAAAACTCGCGTTCTCTGCTAGAAATCCATAACCAGGATGAATTCCCTCACAGCCCGTCATCTTGGCGATGCTGATAATATTAGAAAAGTTTAAATAGCTATCCTTCGATAGCTTCGGACCGATACAAAAGGCTTCATCCGCCAATTCGACATGAAGAGCTTCGCGATCTGCTTCAGAATAGACCGCAACTGTTTGGATACCAAGTTCTTTACACGCTCGAATAATACGAACTGCAATTTCGCCACGGTTGGCAATTAATACTTTTTTCATGTTAGCTGTCCTCCTCAATTTGATTTTACAAGGAAGAGAGGTTGTCCGTACTCGACGAGTTGACCGTCTTTTACGAGAATCTCCACGATTTCCCCAGAAACTTCCGCTTCAATTTCATTGAAAAGTTTCATCGCTTCGACGATACAGACAATAGAGTCTGGTTTTACTTTATCGCCATTTTGCACATAAGCAGGCTCATCTGGTGAAGAGGACGCATAAAATGTACCAACCATTGGTGAAGTCACTTTGTGTAAAGAAGGATCTTCCACTTGTGAAGTCGCGACAGGCACTTCTTGTACAGGTGCAGCAACTGCTTCTACTGCTACTGGTTGTGCAACAGGAACTGCCTGTTGAACAATAGGTGCGGCAACGCCTGCTGGCATAACGACAGACTGTCCGTTTCCTTTTTCTAATTTGATTTTTTCCCCGTTGGATTCAAATGTAAATTTTTCGATTGATGATTGATCAATTAATTTAATAATTTCACGGATTTCTTGAATTTTTAACATGATCGATTCCCCTGACTACATTATAATAACGTTCTTCTCTATTTTAGACGTTTTCACTCCATATTGAAATAGATAATGGTGATTTGTTATTGAAATCAACATAAAAACAGAAAAAAAGCCCCTCATTCAGGGCTTTTTCTTTCATTTTTCATTCTTCTGTACCTCCGGTGAACACAACTTGGACGGTTCCTGCATCGGACCAGCTCGTTTTGACATGTCGAATAATTTCATCTGCTAGCGTTTTGGACTGTCCTTCTGTTGCCATCACCGTTATTTTCACCGCGCCCTCTTCCTTGTGAACAAATGCTTCTGGATAGCCGAGCGCGATAATTTGCATTTCCATGAGCGTTTCATCTGAATTACGTTTTGTCATCTCTGCCATTTCATCAATGGCATCATTTTTCTCAGCTGCTGTATAGTCTGAAGATGTAATTTTCGTCGTCAGTTGTTCCGCTAATTTACTACGCACATCACGGACCTCCATCCGCATCTCTTCGAATAAATAACGTTCCGCAAAGACAGGAGCCGTTTTATCAGCAGCATCCAATTGCTCCGATAATGAGAGGGAGTCCTTCGACTCTCCTTTTGTAAAAAGTGTGATACCATCAAAGGACATCGTTTTCTCCCTCATTGTGTAGATGGAGATAACAGCGACTAGACTTAACAAAGTTAAAAACCACACTGTTCTTTTATTCGTTCTCATTCGTATTCCCCCTTTTATTCATTTCTGCAATGACGATTCGATGTTCGGGCAATTGCAGGACAGCTGTCAAAATTTTGTAGAGTTCATTTTGAACTTTATAGTCTTTAGCACCTTCCGCAACGACAAGAACACCTTGCAGGTTATTCCCTTTTGTAGTGGTTGTTGTTGAGGCTGAGAAGTAGTTGGCAAGTGCATTAGTCGGTTCTCTATCTTCATAATGAAAATACAACATTACCTGTCCAATCCCTTCTACTTTCATTAATGCTTGCTCCAGTTCCACAAATTCCCGGCTCTCCTCCTTCTTCCCCTTCTCCTCCCCGATGCTTCCTAGATTGGAAGTGATGAAAATGATGATTAAAATAACGATTGTCCCGAGAAGGATTGGATGGAATTTCCTTGTTGTTGTTTGCATATCATCACCATTTCCATTCATTGAGCTGGTTATAGGACCTGTCATCAATGATTCATTTTATGCAGTTTCATGAGAGACTATGACCAAGAAATATGAGGATTGATCGAATTAGCCAAATGCCCATTGCTAGCTTAATAATCGGCAAAAAATCCTCTTCCGTTTCTTTAGAAAATAACAACAATACTGTCGAGGACAGCAAAGTGATGAGTAAAACACCTATTAAAAAGATGACATTAGCGAACCTCATTTCATTGTTGTCATTAATTTGATAAGAATAATCGAGAAGAGCGCTGAGTAAATAAAGGCAAAAGCAATTAAAAAGGACACAGCACAAAGTACGAATAAAGTTTTGCCGATGTCATCTAAAATTCCTGTTATATCTTCATTAGCAAAAGGTTCAATGAGCGCAGCTGTCCATCTATAAAAAAAAGCCGTCAATAACGTCTTAATTGAGGGAATGAGCGCTACTGTCCAAATGGTCGAAATAAACCAACCACCCGCAAAAACACTTATGCCCGACGAGTAACGCCCCATCGCGCCCATACTATCCGTCATAAACGACCCGATCAGCGGAACATTTTGACGGATTAATTCCTTAATCGGCTCACTCGCAAGCCCTGCTAATGCCCAAGTCATTGTGCCTCCAACAGTGATGAAGATTGAGTAGGCTGCAACGATGGCGGAAACAGCGCCAAGTAGAGTCGTCCGAATTAAATCCGCCATTTTAGAAAACGGCACAGCTGGCAATATCCTTGTAACTAAATCGAAAATCAACGCTGCTGTTAATAGAGGTATGAGGACACTTTCCGCAAGCACAACAGCCCCATTGGCAAACAGCAGCATAGCAGGTTGAAAATTAAGCATACTGAAAGCTCCGCCTGCAGCAATCATACTTGCCGTTAAAATCGGATAAACCGAAATGAATATCATCGAAATGGAATGGGCAATATCTCGAATGAGCGCTAAATGTTCAAATGCAGGCTGTAAAACCACAGCAATGACAAGAAAAATCATCATCATTCTCGTCCATTTTATAAAGGTTGGAAATAAAAAATCGACTAACAATGCCATAAATGTTGCGATGATGACGATGACGAAGCTTGAGAGCACAGTGCCAAGTATCGTTTCAATAAAGGTAATCATAGATGCCCGTCCGATCATTTTGTAATGAGTGTCGATAGTATTTCAATGAGTCTCGTTGTTTGACTAATCCACAATGTTAGAATGAAAATTTTCACAATAAAGTGAGTGAGTGACGCAAGTGAGCCGTAACCCGCATCCGAGATATGCTCCGCTATCAGCTCGGAGACATAGAACAAAATGGCGCTACCAATCAACAACTTAGCGAAAGGATCTGGTAACGCTTCGAAAATGGTTGAAAATGTTCGACCAAACGGAAAAACGATGGTGCTTAGTACATACAGCAAATAAAAGAGAAAGATAGCTACATACAACAGCGGATTCAATGTAGGGACAGCAAATGCGATGACTAAAAGTATTAGAAAGACTGCAATCGTTTGGATTAGAATGAACATTACACTGACATCGACAACCATTGGAAAAATTCCATGATTTCCGTGAAGAAGATTTTAAGAAAGCGCAGCATTTCCGCAGTAATATAAATGTAGGCTATAAAAAAAAGGAAATAGGAGAATTCCTTTTTGCCGGTCTGTTCAAAAAAAACATGTAGTAATCCGATAACTAGCCCGATACCGGCGACACGTAGTAAATCACTCAATTCCATCCGGCGTTCCCCCCATTGCTTTATCCTATGTATGACTGAGTAAACATATGAAAAAAAACATCCTACTTCCCAGATGGGGAGCAGGATGTTTTCCGATTCATGTAGATTATGCGCGTGAAACGTATTCAGATTCTTCTGTGTTGATGATTAGTTTGTCTCCAATATTAACAAAGAACGGCACTTGAACAATTAAACCTGTTTCAAGTTTAGCAGGTTTTGAACCACCGCTTGCTGTATCACCTTTAATGCCCGGCTCTGTTTCTGCAACTTCAAGGACAACCGTTACTGGTAATTCAACACCAAGAATTTCTTCTTTATATTGAATAACATGGACTTCCATGTTCTCTTTCAGGAATTTCAGCTCTTCTTCAATTTGTTTTGCAGGTAATTCGATTTGCTCATATGATTCGTTGTCCATGAAAACATGATCGTCTCCGTTTGCATATAAATACTGCATACGTTTGTTATCGATTTGTGCTTTTCCTACTTTTTCTCCTGCACGGAACGTTTTTTCATTGACGTTACCTGTACGAAGATTGCGCAGTTTTGAACGAACGAACGCTGCACCTTTACCTGGTTTAACGTGTTGGAAATCCATTACGCGCCAAATGTCACCGTCTACTTCTATTGTTAAGCCTGTTTTAAAATCGTTTACTGAAATCATGATGATTCCTCCATTTATTAGATTATAATATAAGTAGTTCTTTTGTTGAATGTGTTAGGCGCACGTTGCCGTCTTCGGTCATAATGATATCGTCTTCGATGCGTACGCCGCCTATACCCGGAAGATAGATCCCCGGCTCAACTGTAACAGCCATATTAGGCACAAGCACAGTTTCTGAACGGAAGGACAGTCCAGGTCCTTCATGCACCTCTAGACCGATACCATGGCCAGTAGAATGACCAAAAGCTTCGCCATAGCCCTTTGAAGCAATATAATCACGTGCAATGGCATCTGCTTCAATGCCTGTCATACCTGGTTTAATTTTTTCTAAAGCTAATTCTTGTGCTGCAAGAGTCACTGCGTAAATTTCTTTTAGTTTGTCTGAAGGTTCCCCAACAGCAACCGTACGCGTGATGTCTGAAATATAACCCTCATACAAAGCACCAAAGTCAAGCGTCACAAGATCACCCGATTCAATCACCTTGTCCGTCGCCACGCCATGCGGAAGCGCGCCACGTAAGCCGGATGCCACGATAATGGAGAACGATGAAGACGTTGCTCCTTGTTTACGCATCGCAAATTCCAACTCATTGGATACTTCGAGTTCTGTTACGCCAGGTTTGATGAATGTACAAATATGTGTGAATGCATCATCAGCAATTTTGGCAGCCTTTCTCAAAACTACCAATTCATCTTCTGTTTTCACCATACGTAGTTTCTCAACAAGACCCGACACTGGTTTTAACGTAGCTTTAACTTGTGCATTGTATAACTCGTATAGCCCAAATGTCAAATCATCTTTTTCAAAACCGATTGTTTGAAGCCCCATATTTTCAGCTTGTGTAGCAACTTCTTCGATAATTGTTTTCGTATGTTGGACAATACGGAAGCCTTCGATTTCTTTTTCGGCCTGTTCCGTATAACGGAAATCTGTGATGAACACAGCATCGTCAGACGAAATTAGTGCAAGTCCTGCTGTTCCTGTAAACCCTGTCATATAGCGGCGATTGTACGGGTTCGTAACAAGTAGCGCATCAAGCTCTTGTTCTTTCAGTAATTCCCGTAATTTTACTAGTTTCATCCTGTCATACCCCTTTTCCTCGGAGGAGAAAAGCTTGGATGGCGAGTATATATCCGTCTGTACCGAATCCCGACAGCTGACCTACGCAGACTGGCGCAATGACAGACGTCTGTCTAAACGATTCACGGCTATGTATGTTCGAAATATGGATTTCGATAACAGGTACTTGAATTGAAGCAACCGCATCACGCAACGCTATACTATAATGCGTAAAGGCTCCTGGATTGAAGACGATACCATCGAGACCTATGTCTTCTGCATCATGGATTTTGTCGATTAAAGCTCCTTCGACGTTCGATTGGAAAAATGTTAGCTCCACTCCATATTCAGCTGCAGCGTCTTCTAATTTACGCTCAACATCCTCCAACGTTTCCGCCCCATAAATACCCGGTTCCCTTTTTCCAAGCCTGTTTAAATTGGGTCCGTTCAGAATCAGTAATTTCACCCCATACCATTCCCCTCATCTTTTTCTTTCCTATTTTATCATATCGCGGTTGTCTAGCAACTCATTTCACACTTTCCTCTGAAAGTTTCTTCATAAATACGGCCGTTCCTGTGAGAAATCGTAGCACAATGGCGATAATTGCGAGAAATGGGATAGACACAGACTGAATTGCATCGAACGGCGTTTTAGGTGAACCGATTGTCCATTCAATTGCGAAAACAGTTAAAATAGCAATCATCAGCGAAGTTATGGATGGGGGAATAGAAGTAGTAAATGAAACAGCAATGTACAAAAGAGCAAACACGACTAACAGCAAAACAAAAAGAAACAGCCATTCGAAGACGATTGAGCCCGTTGCAAATGGTATTCCCTTATTCACCCACGCGACAGGTGACCAGCTAATGAAATTAAATAGATGTAAAAACTTCAATGACAATGCCGTGAATAATGCACTAAAAAAAGCAGTCCACAGTAAGGTTTTATTCAACATAGAAATCCCTCCTGCCCAAAGTGTTGGATCGTTCTCTTTTTTTTAAACATCAATTGTGGAGTGTGCGGCTGTTTTTTAGTACAATAGTAAAATAGATTGTAGTTGAGACAAAAGAAAGTGTGGGAATGACTATGGAAAAAGAACAACAAGCTCCTACTTACGGAGGCCAAGCGCTCGTTGAAGGGGTTATGTTCGCTAGTAAAGATCATACCGTGACGGCGATTAGACGTAAAGATGATTCAATCGATTATTATCATCTACCTAAAGAAAAGAATTCGACACGTATGAAATTAAAGAAAATCCCATTCGTTAGGGGTATTATTGCTTTAATTGAATCGGCAGGAATCGGCTCACGTCATTTGACATTTTCCAGTGATCGTTACGATGTGATGCCTGGTGAGGAAGTAGAGCAGCCCCAAGAAACGTCCAAAATCGCAATGGTGCTTGGCGTAGCTGTGGTCGGTGTGTTATCGTTCTTGTTCGGTAAATTTGTCTTCACACTCGTCCCGGTTTTCCTAGCAGAAATGTTACAATTTATAGCACCTGGAAAACCTGCTCAAATTTTGCTTGAAAGCCTGTTCAAGCTTATCTTATTGCTAACGTATATCTCACTGATTTCATTGACTCCACTCATTAAGCGAGTCTTTCAATACCACGGTGCTGAACATAAGGTTATCAATGCCTATGAAAATAATTTACCGCTGACAGTTGACAATGTGCAAGCACAATCAAGGCTGCATTTCCGCTGTGGTAGTAGCTTCATCCTTTTTACAGTTATTGTTGGCATGTTCATCTATTTCCTTGTCCCAACGGATCCGCTCTGGTTACGTATCGTCAACCGGATTCTTCTGATCCCAGTCGTTCTTGGTATTTCTTTTGAAGTTTTACAAGTCACAAATGCAATGCGTAATATCCCTGTATTAAAATATTTAGGCTACCCAGGACTATGGCTGCAGCTACTTACAACAAAAGAGCCCGATAATCAGCAGGTCGAAGTGGCGATTGCATCCTTTGAGAAATTATTAGAAATTGAGGAGCATGGCGTTGAAGTGTTGGAGGTTACTGCGAAAGTCGATACACCCCCTACTGCTGATACGATAGCTATTAATTAATAAAACGGAAGGCGCCCAGTAGTGGCACCTTCCGTTTTTATTTACTTATAGCCCACATTTCAATTGTGCATTACAGTTTGTACAAGTATTACAGCCGCCCATTTCTTCGACGGTTCCTTGACGGCAAACCGGGCATGTATCGCCGACTTCGGAGCCGATTGTGACGTTGGTTGATCGTAAATCTTGAATCGTGTTGACCAGTACAACTTTCGGCTGTTCAACAACTTCTTCTACATAATTTGATTCCATGTCATTTTCTTCCGCCTTCAGCGTCAAGACCTGGGAATCACGGCTACCATCAACATAAACAGTACCACCCTTTGCTCCGCCTTTATACAGACGCTCATAGACGCTTTCAACCTGCTCGACTGTATAACCGCGTGGTGCATTAACTGTCTTGGAAATTGAGCTGTCAATCCAGCGTTGGATAATACACTGGACATCCGCATGTGCTTCCGGTGCTAGGCTCATTGATGAAATAAACCATTCCGGCAAGTTGTCCGGATCTGCTTCGGGATTGCGTTGTAAATATTCCTCTACAATATTCGCTTTCACCTCGATGAATTTCCCAAGGCGTCCACTGCGATAATAAGTAAAGGAAAAATATGGTTCTAACCCGGTAGAAACTCCAACCATTGTTCCAGTGGACCCCGTTGGCGCAACTGTTAATAAATGGGAATTTCTGATACCAAACTCCAAAATCGACTGACGGATATCTTCCGGCATTTTTTTCATAAAGCCTGTGTTGATGAATGCATTACGGAGAGCTGCAGTTTCTTCATCTGATTTACCGATGAGGAATGGGAAGCTCCCTTTTTCTTTTGCAAGCTCGACGGATTCACGGTATGCGGTTGTGGCAATTGCCTCGAATACATTATCTACGAGTTCGTTACCTTCTACTGAACCGTATTCTTTTTCACAATAAATGAGTAAGTCAGCAAGACCCATTACACCGAGTCCGACACGACGTTCGCCGAGGGCTTGTACTTTATTATCTTCAAGGAAATAAGGCGTGGCGTCGATAACATTGTCCTGCATGCGAACACCAACCCGTACCGTTTCCTTCAATTTTTCATAGTTCACCGTTTTTGTTTCTTTGTCAGCGAACTCAGCAAGATTTACAGCAGCAAGGTTACAAACCGAATAAGGTGCTAATGGTTGTTCCAAAATTGTTATCCTAAAGGCTTTTTATCCCCTAGTTCTTACAGTTCATTTTCCTGTAAGTTCAGCATACATTTTCACTGCATTTAACAGTGTTGCGGTCTCGTGCCTGGATTATAGTCTGTTTTCTAACTAACGAAAACAGGATCACCAGGTATGCGTTGCCCCTGACTAAAGCTTTACCTTCAGCCTTCGGTTCGGATTGGCAAGTATAATTAATTATACTATTTCTCAGCTTCCCCGCTTCATCCCGCAATTTTTAACGTGAGGCGAAGTCCACCACACGGGTTTGTTGCTACGACTTGCTGGCCGTATGCTTTCGCATTTGTTTCGTTGTTGGCATTGTCAATGAAGAAAATGCCTGGTTCCGCAGAATACGTTGCACAAATATTAATCAAATCCCAGAGCGCACGTGCTTTGATAGTCCGGTAGACGCGTACAGCGTATCCTTGACGCTCCCATTCACGAACATCCCCAACTTTATGCCACTCTTCGTTGTAAGCTATCATTTCTTCTGGCGAATACTTCTCAACTGCTGGGAATCGGAGCTCGTAATCTGCATCCTGTTCGACAGCTTTCATAAAGTCATCCGTTAACGTGACAGAAATATTTGCGCCTGTGAGGAATTCCGAATTGTGTACTGAATACGTCCCACCATCGCGTAATTTCGTTTCAGCATCTCGCATGATTGCCTCGTTAAAGCCGCCCATACCCGGTATTGCCCGGTAATTCAATAAACCTTGGTACATCGCTTCTTCTTGTACAGTTAACGGTTTAAATTTCAGTTTTTCACTGGCGAGTTTTTTAATCAGCTCGTCTTCTGTATGTTCTAGAAGGTAACGAAGAATCCGAGGATTCTGCATTTTCGAGATGATAAATTCGTAAATGTCAGGGTGCCAATCCGCCAACATAATCATTTGTGCTCCACGCTAATTGTTACTCTCTCTACTCAAGAGGGTTGGGTCATTTCTGCCCAACTCTCATGCTTTCACATGAGATCAGACTATCTCATCAAAGATGAAAATATTTCATATTTACGATTTAATTTAATATCTCCATGTTGATAAAGAAGGTAATAAATTTCTCTCAACTGTTTAATGCTACCGATGTATAAATCAAAACAACCTTGTTTCTCTGTAATAGACTTAACACCTTCAGCGAAACCCTGCATTCTTAAAAAAGCCAAAATATCAAGAAGCATTTCACGGTTGCCCGTAAAACCCATTCGAGCTTTTAAATATCCATTTTGTCGGAATACCCTGATATGACCATCCGCATCAAAAAAACCTCTCAAAAAAGCCCATTGAACTTCCTTGTTATCAAAATTAATGAATCTTTCTTTTCCAGTCTTGTTAGGAGTGATCCCAAGTTTTATGAGATCATCGGCCATTTTCGTTGAATTAATTACCAATGAATATTTATTTTGCTCATTTGGAGCGCTTTTCTTCCGGAATTTGATTGCATCGCTCATTCTAAGTTCACAAGCAATATCTTGCAACAGTTGCCGATCTTTTTCAGCCAGACACAATACTATTCTTTTGGATTTCACTCTATCAACTATTGTTCCATCCCCCAGAATATATCCTGCTAAATAAGCTTGATTCGCCGTTTTCATTTCTTGAAAATAGTCTTCATCATAATTATAAATCTTATTTTTCAATTTCCCGGCTTCTCCAGGAGTTCTTGGTTGGAAAAATTGCAATTCTTTATTCCAACGTAAAATCGTCCCGCGAGATATATCAAGTTTTTTAGCTATTGCAACCTGACTGTAACCTTCTTCATGAAGTTTAATAATCGTATTTATTAATTCATCTTTGTCCCGCGCCCCATAACGTCGTCTCCGATTGTTATGGTTTACTCCTTCCATTGCATCCAAATTATCCACCATCCATTCGCATGAATACTTTTTATGAAGCTTTAGGAAGTTTCAATAGTCGTTGAACGTTGATCTTCGTTTCCGAAGACCCTTCGCTGCTGATTGCCCAATCCTTATTTTTTTCAAACCCTCACGCTCACTGTCACCAGTCACGTTGTGGTAAATAAGGCTCTCAGGGTGTTCCAGCAATTCACAGGATTTTAATCCCGCCGTGTAAAGTTAACGGGATCCACCTTGTTCCACAAGATGTGTTAATTTCGCAATGTCGTCGAGCCATGATACCGATCCGGACGATTTGCCATTTACACCGCGTGCTAATGTGTTGCGTGGTCGTAATGTCGAACCATTCGTTCCAACCCCGCCGCCTCGGCTCATAATCTCCATCACCTGTTTACGATGATCTGAAATTCCTTCGCGCGAGTCTGCTACAAATGGCATTACATAACAGTTGAAAAATGTTACTTCCGTATCCGATCCAGCCCCGTACAGCACACGTCCAGCCGGGATGAAGTTCAAATCAGATAACTGGTCGTAAAAGCGATCAAACGACTGCTTACGCTTGTCCTCCGTCGTTTCAACAGAAGCAAGCCCCGTTGCATTACGCTTGGCAATTTGCTCATAAAACACCTCTAGTGGCTTCTCAATCACATCAACTGGTCGAGTTACGATGCCTTTTTCCTGTTCTTCTGGATTATCAATTGCCGAACGGAATTCTTTTTCAATCCAAATATCCGCCTTGCCATTCTTGGCATCAATCGCTGTAATAAATCCAAGTCCACGTGCTGGAAATTTCGGATCCTCTTTCACCGTCAGAACGACAAAATCACCAACTTTAAGCGTTTTTTTCGCCGTATCCTTGAACGAATACCGGTCGATCATAACGAGTCTAGATACCCCGCTATGTTCAATTTTCATATCTGCCGTAACCGGATGCACTTGCGGAAATTTCGCAATATCCGCATTCAGTTGCTCCTTGTCTAAAATTGGCTCTTGATGCTTTGAAACAATAACCATTCAAGCACCCTCCTTTTCAAAGTTCACTAACCAACACAATATATGGTGTCAGTTCCTTCTATTAATCTACTACATCTTGAAACAGTCTTCAATATCGACATTTTTACATTTTCCGACAATCTCTTTATCTACGCCATTTCACTAAGTTTTATTACAAAAAATAGCTCGAAAGTTATAGGTTATTTCTTAAACGTCCAGTCGTCATTGGCATATTTTTTTCGTTCGATATCGCGTACAAATTCGAGCTGTTGCTCACTTAATTGCAATGGCTCTAGCTGCATGTCAAGTGCATCTTCAAATCCCTTTGCAAATGCCTCCACACATTCCTCAACAGCCACTACTCGATTCATTAGACGATCAATCGCTACCGCCTTTTCTGGCAGACTAGCGAGCATTCGCTCGCGTTGTTCTTCCGACTTGAATTTAAATAGTGACACAAGTTTATTTTCATCAAGACTTAAAAGTATTGCACCATGCTGCAAAATGACACCTTTTTGTCTCGTCTGCGCACTGCCAGCCACTTTCTTTCCTTCGACGACCAACTCATACCAGCTCGGTGCATCAAAACACACCGCACTTTTCGGTTTTTTCAAGTCATCCGATTGCTCAACCGTTTGAGGGACTGAAAATTGTGCATCGAGCCCTAAATTACGAAAACCTTCAAGCACCCCACCTGAAATCACACGGTAAGCTTCTGTCACCGTTTCAGGCATCTCCGGATAGCTCTCGGAGACAATTACGCTGTATGTAAGCTCATGCTCATGCAGAACGCCACGTCCACCGGTTGGACGCCTCACAAACCCAAGTCCATGTTCGCGCACTGCATCCATTTCAATTTCTTTTTCAACACTTTGAAAATAACCAATCGACAATGTTGCAGGCTGCCATTCATAAAACCGTAGCACAGGACCGATTTCACCTTTGCTATGCCATTCCAACAACGCTTCGTCGAGCGCCATATTGTATGAAGCGCTACATTTCCCAGAATTAATGAAGTGCCAAATCGTTTTCTTCATCCGAATTCTCCCTTCACAACGAATTTCATTTTATCATTCCCATTGAACTAGTGCCACCAAATCTTTATAATAGAAAAGTAGAGAGAAAGGGGAAAGTTGTTGTGAATTTAATTATTTTAGGAGTCGCTTTAGTTCTTTTGATCGGATACATGGTGATTACGACACTACGTCTTCGCAAAGCCGTTACAAATTTAACACAAGATCAGTTTATCGAAGGCTATCGGAAAGCGCAGCTCATTGATGTACGCGAGACGAAAGATTTTGATGCTGGCCATATTTTGGGTGCCCGAAATATTCCATACTCTCAATTCCGTCAACGTTTCAAAGAAATTCGTTCGGACAAGCCAGTCTACCTTTACGACCAAAACGGTGGTAAAAGTGCACGCGCAGCATTATTTTTAAAGAAAAAAGATTATGATCAGTTATTCCATCTACAAGGCGGTTTCCGTCAGTGGACGGGTAAAGTAAAAAGCAAATAACAATAAGGAGAGGCCTCTCGGCTTCTCCTTATTGTTATTTGAACTGTTATAGCTCCTACAACTCTAAATATGCCGCTAGCTGCTCAGCTGCCACTTTCCCTTGCTGAATACAGTCCGGAATCCCAACACCCTCGTAGCCAGCCCCACAGAGGTATACGCCAGGACTATGGATAGCAAGATCTGCCCTTACCTTCCTTAACTCCTCAACATGTTTCACTGGATATTGCGGCATCGAGCGTTCTAGTCGTGTAACTTCATGAAATATCGGCTGTGCTTCGATTCCCATAATCTCTTTCAATTCTTGTAATACAGCTGTTATTAACTGCTCATCAGACAACTGAACCCACTCTTCAGCTCCTCCTCGCCCAACATAACAGCGCAGCAAAACTTTGCCTTTCGGCGCCGTATGTAGCCATTTAGAAGAACTCCATGTGCAAGCCGTTAACAAACGCCCTTCTTTGCGCGGAATGACAAAACCGGAACCATCCAGCGGATACGTAAACTCTTTTTCATCGAAAGCGAGTGCAATGTTCGCAACAGAGACATAGTTAATCCTCTCCAGCCATTGTATCGAAGACCGATTGGGTAAAAGCTTCGCAGTTTGCTGTGTTGGTAAAGCCATGATAAGCCCATCTGCTTGTATCTGCTGCCCATTATCCAAATGAACAGTATAACCTCCATCTTCCTGAACAATCGTTTGTACACCTTGCTCCGTTATTAAATGTTCAGTCTGTAACTCCTTTAATAGCCGATCAACTAGCGTCGTCATCCCATTACGAAACGTTAAAAACATACTTTTCTGCGCAATTTCGGGTAGACCCGCAATGCTAGGTGCTGGTTTTTGTTTATTAGCCAACATTCCTACTATTAAACTACGATGCGTTTTCTCCATCGCTGAAAAATGTGGAAATGTCGCTTGTAAACTTAATGAATGCGTATCTCCCGCATAAATACCACCCAGTAGCGGTTCAGTAATGCGATCTAGCACTTCTTTTCCTAAACGCCGTTGGATGAAATGACCGAGTGACTCATCTTCCATTCCTTTCTTTTTAGGTAACCATAAATCCATGGCTGCTCGAATTTTTCCTAACGGCGATATTAGCCCCGTCTTCATAAAAGGTGTCAATTGTGTCGGAATACCTAGCATTAGTCCAGGCGGCATTTTATGCAATTTCCCTTTATGTACAATATAATTCGTTCTAGCTTGTGGGTTGGTCGCCGTTAGTTCATCTTCAAGGCCCAATTCCTTAACCAAAGTCATAATCGGCATTTTGCGTGCTAAAAAAGACTCTGGTCCCCTTTCAATAATGAAGTCCTCACGAAGCAACGTTCTTATTTTCCCACCAAAAGACGGACTTTTTTCAATTACTGTTAGCTCAATAGGAATTTGTCGTTCGTCAAAATATTTTTTTGTATAAAAAGCAGCGCTTAGCCCTGTAATACCGCCACCTACAATAATAATCTTCCTTTTCGTATTTTCCACTTAGCATCCACCTTTCGGAATCAAGCATTTTAGCGAAGCGCCTTTGGAATATATGAGCAGGATGGATCACTTTCTAAATAATCTCCCGTCATCGCATAAGCTCTTGCACGTGAACCGCCACACATATGCTTAAACTCACATACGCCGCACTTGCCTTTTAATAAAGACTTATCCCGTAATTGCTTCATAACAGGTGAATTTTGATAAATTTCGGATAGTGACTGTTCACGAACATTGCCACAAACTACTGGTAAAAAGCCGCTTGGATAGACATCACCCGTATGACTAATAAAGACAAAACCATCTCCGTCATTCACAAATTTTGGTGCACGTCCTAATAAATCGGAGCGTTTTGCGATTCCGCTCTCGCCTAACCTCTCCTTTTCTTGGTGAAACACGCGTCTGTAATGAGGTGCTTCAGTCGTCTTCACACCATAGGGCATTGTTTGTTGAATTTGATACAACCATTTCATCACTTCCTCATGCTCTTCCGGGCTCACCATATCCTTTTCCATACCGCGTCCTGTTGGTACTAAGAAGAACGTGCTCCACAGTACAGTTCCCATCTCTTTCACTTTTTCAGCAATTGCTTCAAGATCATGGAGATTATATTTTGAAATGGTTGTATTCACTTGGATCGGGATATTTAATTCTTTTAAATACTCAATCCCTTTCATCGTTCGATCATAGGACCCTTTCGTTCCCCGGAAGTGGTCATGAATTTCCGCGCAGGAACCATCCAAACTAAATGCCCATCTCGATAACCCAACATCTTTCGCTTTCTGAATCGCTTCCTTCGTAACTTTTGGTGTTGCACTCGGCGTCATGGAAACCGGAAGACCTTTCTCATCAATCGCATATTTTGCAAGGTCAAATAAATCAGGACGCATCAATGGATCTCCACCTGTAAAAACAAACAGTGGATTATCCATGCCAGCAATCTCATCAATTAGTTTTTTTCCTTCATCAAATGACAATTGACGAGGGTCAGCCTTATATTGAGCTTCCGCCCTACAATGCAAGCACTTCAGTGCACAGGCTCGTGTCACTTCCCATATAACAATAAACGGATTCACATCGTAATTAAGCTCTTGTTTGACAGATATCATCTTAAACGCTCCCTTTAGTCATGATGTATCTTGCAATATATCTACACCATTAGCATAGTGCTACGACGGGATAGCACTTGTGATATTTATCACAAGAAAAGAGTAAGGATGTGAACTTTTAGTCACAAATACGACAAAAAAGCACAACGCAAGGCTGTGCTTTTTTAAATCAAACTTATTTTGTATAACGCAATACAGGTTGACGTGCCGCCTTCGTTTCATCCAAACGATTGATGACCGTCGTATGTGGTGCGTTTTGAACGATTTCAGGGTTTTCTTCAACTTCTTTTGCGATTTGAATGAGCGCATCACAAAATGCATCGAGTGTTTCTTTTGACTCTGTTTCTGTCGGCTCAATCATCATGCCTTCCTCAACATTTAGTGGGAAGTAGATTGTTGGTGGGTGATAACCAAAGTCTAACAGTCGTTTTGCCATATCAAGTGTACGCACACCCAATTTCTTCTGGCGACGCCCAGAAAGAACAAATTCATGCTTACAATGACGGTTATATGGCAGGTCAAAGTAAGGCTCAAGTCGACGCATCATATAGTTTGCATTCAATACCGCATATTCCGTAACAGCTTTCAAGCCATCTGGCCCCATTGAACGAATGTACGTGTACGCACGAAGGTAAATACCAAAGTTACCATAGAACGGCTTCACGCGACCAATCGTTTGTGGGATGTTGTAATCAAATGTATACACATCGTCTTTTTTCACAAGCACTGGTTTTGGTAAGAACGGAGCCAAGTCTGCTTTGACACCAACTGGACCAGAACCTGGACCGCCACCACCGTGAGGACCTGTAAATGTTTTGTGCAAGTTTAAGTGAACCGCATCAAAGCCCATGTCGCCAGGGCGTGCTTTAGACATAACTGCATTCAAGTTTGCACCATCATAATACAATTTCCCACCAACAGCGTGAACGATTTCAGCCATTTCAAGAATGTCTTCTTCAAATAGTCCAAGCGTATTTGGGTTTGTCAGCATCAATGCCGCCGTATCCGGTCCAACTACACGTTTCAAGTCTTCAAGATCAACAAGTCCATGCTCATTTGACTTCACCGTCACGGTCTCAAAACCTGCAACCGTTGCCGATGCTGGATTTGTTCCATGTGCAGAGTCTGGAACAAGCACTTTCGTACGGTGGAAGTCACCGTTTGCTTCGTGGAATGCACGAATCATCATCAGTGCTGTCCATTCACCATGTGCTCCAGCCGCTGGTTGAAGTGTTACTTCATCCATTCCTGTAATTTCAACAAGATGCTCTTGCAAATCATACAAAATTTCCATTGCACCTTGTACAGTCGACTCATCTTGCAATGGGTGAATATTGGCGAATCCAGGGAATCGTGCAACAGATTCGTTAATTTTCGGATTATATTTCATCGTACAAGATCCTAACGGGTAAAATCCTGTGTCTACACCATGGTTACGATTAGACAACGCTGTGTAATGGCGCATAATATCAAGCTCAGAAACCTCTGGAAGTTCTGCTGCTTCTTCGCGGATAAATCCCGCTGGCAATAAATCTGACAGATCCAACTCAGGTACATCTAGTTCTGGAAGACTGTAACCAATTCGTCCTTCTTTTGTCAGTTCGAAAATTAACGGCTGATTATCTTTATGCATGAAGGGCCTCCATTTCCTGCACAAGTGCATCGATTTCTTCTTTTGTACGTTGTTCAGTCACAGCAATCAACGCGTGATTGGCAAATGCCGGGTACGTCAAGCCTAAATCATATCCACCAAGAATCCCCTTCTGGAAGAGGTGTGCATTGACTTCTTTAACCGATTTTTTGCAATTAACGACGATTTCATTGAAATGAGCACCGCCAAATAAGACTTCAAAACCAGCTTTTTCAAATGCATCCTTGGCATAACGTGTTTTAACAATATTTTGGTAAGCGATTTCCTGTGCACCGACTTTACCAAGTGCAGTCATCGCAACAGAAGCCGCCAATGCGTTCAACGCTTGGTTTGAACAGATATTAGATGTCGCTTTATCACGACGAATATGCTGCTCACGTGCTTGTAATGTCAATACATAACCACGACGTCCTTCGTCATCAGTCGTTTCTCCAACAAGACGTCCTGGAACTTTACGCATTAACTTTTTCGTTACAGCGAAATAACCACAGTGTGGTCCACCGAAAGCTTCCGGAATACCGAATGGTTGTGCATCTCCCACTGTAATATCAGCACCCAACTTACCTGGAGGTGTCAGTACGCCAAGTGCTAGTGGGTTAGAGGATACAACAAATAATCCACCTTTATCATGCGTTAGTTCACCAATTTTTTGAATATCTTCAATTTGACCGAAGAAGTTTGGATATTGTACAAGAACAGCCGCTGTATCCTCATCAATCAATTCTTCTAGCTTTGCCATATCTGTCACGCCATTTTTTTGCGGAATCGTCACGACTTCAATTGATTGGCCTGACGCATAAGATAGCACAACATCACGTGATTCTGGATGTACAGTTTCAGAAACAAGAAGTTTTTTTCGACGTGTGTGACCTGCCGCAAGATTTCCTGCTTCTGCAAGCGCCGTTCCGCCATCATACATAGAAGAGTTGGCAAGATCCATACCCGTTAATTCACAAATCATTGTTTGGAATTCAAAAATAGCTTGTAGCTCTCCTTGTGAAATCTCTGGCTGATACGGTGTATAAGCCGTATAAAACTCTGAACGCGAAATGACGTGGTCGACGATGATGGGTTTGAAGTGATCATAGACGCCCGCACCAAGGAATGATGCATATGTACGCGCATCCGCATTTATTGCAGCAACTTGTGCCAATTCTTTTGTTAATGCAGTCTCGGATTTTGCTTTTTTAATATTGTATTCGCCTTTAAAACGAACTTTTTCAGGAATATCAGCGAATAGTTCATCTATTGAGGAAATACCGATTGTTTGCATCATTTCAGTACGATCGGTTTCCGTCATTGGAAGGTAACGATGCTTCATGTCTAGTTAGCCCCTTTTCATCATGTTATTGGATTAGCGTTTATAAAATGGTGTTGCAATAATAACTGCTTTCAGTCGCTTGTTACGGATTTCAACTTCGACTTCTGTACCTTCAGCTGTATGCTCACTTTTCAGTAAAGCAAAGCCAATATTCTTTTTCAGTGTCGGTGATTGTGTACCTGTTGTCACTTCGCCAATTTCGACGGTATCCAAGAATACTTTGTAGCCTGTACGCGGAATCCCTTTATCAATCATTTCAAGACCAATCAATTTACGGGGCACACCATTTTCTTTTTGTGCAGTAAGGGCTGCTTTTCCGAGGAAATCCTCTTCTTTATTCAATTTCACAACGAAGCCAAGGCCCGTTTCAAGTGGTGAAATATCTTTTGACAACTCTTGGCCATAAAGTGGCAAGCCCGCTTCGAAACGCAGTGTATCACGCGCACCTAAACCTGCTGGAATTACCCCTTCTTCTTCACCAGCTGTAAGAATTGCTGGCCAAAGTGCAACAATCGCCTCTGGTGATCCGTAAATTTCAAAGCCATTTTCGCCAGTATATCCCGTGCGTGAAACAAGGACAGAATGACCAGCAACGTTGACATTTTCTTTAAAACGGAAAAACTTAATATCCGCCAATGGCTCATCTGTTAATTTTTGTAGTACTTCTTGTGCTACAGGTCCTTGTAAAGCAAGAAGACCATAGTCAGATGATTTGTCTTCAATGACGACATCCGCTGTTGCATGGCTGTTCATCCACTCAACATCTTTGTCAATATTCGATGCATTGACAACAAGTAGGTAGTCGTTGTCTCCGCGTTTGTAGATGAGAAGGTCGTCGATTGTTCCACCGTCCTCATAGCACATCGCCGTGTATTGCGCTTGACCGTCTGCTAATTTCGACACGTCATTTGTCACTAATTTTTGAAGATAGGCAAGTGCCCCTGCTCCACTTACAAAAACCTCACCCATATGGGAGACATCAAACAAACCCGCTTTTGTTCGCACTGCTTCATGTTCTGCTTTAATACTTGAAAATTGAACTGGTAATTCCCAACCACCAAAGTCGATTGTTTTTCCGCCGTACTGTGCGTAGCTATCAAATAATGCAGTACGCTTTAACACATTTGTCATAACTTACTCCTCCTTTGATAATGATAAAAAAAGACAGAGGTCCCCTTAAAAGAGAACCTCTGTCCTTGTACCTGAAAGTTTGACCTTACGGCTTTCCTCGTTGGTGGCCGAACAATGCCGGCACTCTCCAGAGATGCGTCATGTATGAGTCTTGTTACCTGAGAGATTCATAACTGCTGTTATTTGCTCCTTCGGCGACGCCAGTGCGTGCTCTCCCCATACAATCATTCGCGTTATTCAATTGGTCTTAGTATCAATTACGCCTCGGCGTAATTGCGTCTAGATTTTGAATTGAGCTTGCTCAATTCAAAATCTATGGCATTCGCCGGAGGCTTCATCTTCATTCAGCTTGCTGAATAAAGTTGAATTCGAATAAGATTCGGACAATCATGCCCTTTCGCCTTATATCTTAACATTTGCTATGTGAAAGCGCAATAGTTTTTAATAGATAGTTACTTTTACGAACGATATTTAATTTAAAAAGATAATCGTTCGTGTTTTTTGCTCGCACATAAAAAAGTAGAAATCAAAATGATTTCTACTTTTTTACGTTTCGCCCTTCAGTCTACGTATTTGGAATCCGATATAATCCACAATATCTCGCAGTGAACGATTTTCTGTTTCGACTTTAAAATGGGCCGTGTGCAAATAATGGGGTTTGCGCTCATTAAATAGCTTTTCAAGATCTACACGTGTGGAACGCTGAACAATAGGCCGATTGCGATCCGAGGCAATCCGTCTCCATATATCACGGAACGGTGCATTCAAGAAAAAGACAATGCCTGTCTGTCTCATAATCTCACGATTTTTTTGCCGCATCGGAACTCCTCCGCCTGTCGCAATGATACAATACTCATCACGAAAATTTTCGAGGAACTCCGTCTCTAAATCACGAAAATACTCTTCCCCATACTTTTCAAAAATTTCGGGTATGGCCATGCCTGTTTTTTTCACGATTTCAGAATCCATATCGTAATATGGTAGCTTGGTCGCAAAGCTTAGCCGTTTGCCAATCGCACTTTTTCCACATCCCATATAGCCAATTAAGTATACTTTCTTCATTTTATCACCCATTTTACAGGACAAATAGCTCTATTCGTCCCGACTCATTGTCTTCTTCGTTTCATTTTCATAAAATATTTCTAGTGAATCATAGTTCCTTTGAATACTATCATGCCATGAAACGAGGGTGAAAAGAAAGGTACTAACGAAAAATAATAAAACAATCGCAGCAGCTAGTAACGCACCACGTTCATTTTGGATAGTGGCCAACTGCAAACCTCCTTACTTTAACGGTGCCTTCTACAGTCGTCACAGCTATTGTTAACGTTGTACTATCTAGGCTAAATACCACAGAACGAACATCTGTCAGGAGTGGAATATGCCCGTCGCCCGTTACTCGCTTTCTGATAACGCTACCGCTTTGTTCGATATCAACCGAGCCATGATGATTTCTAAAATGAATAACTTTTCCTCCGTTCAGTAATTGAATTTCACTAACCTCAGTAAGAAGCTGTTGTAATTCTGCAGAAAACAATTCCCATTGCATCTTGGAATAATTTGCATACTGCTGTTCAACAGGATCTTTCCAGAAGAAAAACAATATAAACAGGTGGATGAAGAGTGCCATAATTAATAGTTGAAATATACTTTCTAGTAATGTATAGCCACGTTCATCTGTTTGCTTCATGAATACACACATTTTCTAATCGGCTGTTCAACCATATGATATGAAACACAAACAGCTTGCCCTTCGATTGACCAATGATAATCCACTTCATCCACTTGACGATAACCCGCCGTCAAACCGTGAGCCTTAAAGTAGATTGCCCCTTGAAGAGCCGTTTCTGCCGCATACATCTGCATTTTTTTCATTTGGAGCTTCGAGGTCATTGTTGTCGCCAAAGGAAGTAAAGACCCAAATATAACCATAACAATAGTCAATGTCAGTATCGCCTCAGACCATGAATAACCTCCTTCATTCATAAACAATCATCCTCCCACGCTGAAATTGAAACCGAATTTCGGTAAGGCCTGAGCTTGTTTCGAGTACGAGCGTGCCCGATCTTACTATATCTCCATTGGGTTGAAACTCAACTGCCTTCATACTACTCGAATCTGACAGCCTCATTCCCATTGGAAAAGTAGTTCTGACAAATTCACGTTTTCCCGGAACCAGAGTGATGTACATCGTCCCCGAATTTTTAAAGTCTAATCTTGTCGCAACATTATTCGCCATTGAATACGCCTGTATATTGTGAATTGCTGCTACAAACGCTTGTAGCCCATCCTCCTCCGACGCACTACGTATCCACTTATCACCAATGGGTAAAATGATAAATGTCACTAGAGATACTACGGATAAAACTAAAATCATCTCCAAAAACGTGAATCCACTTTCGTTATGCCCCTTCATCATTCGCTCATGGGCTCGGAGTTCCATCTGCTATTTCCACTTTCCCATCCAAGCTAATTGAAAGTTGGCTACCATTAGGACATTGCGGATTTTCAGGTAAATACTCTTTTTCCGTCAACTCCTCGAGACTAATTGGCAGCTTTTTTTCATCCATTTTAAACGCCTCTATTTGACCTTCAACCATTTTCACATAGGCAGCACATCCTTTCTCATCGATCGACTTCGAATGCTTAGTAACATTCGGAATCGCAATGAGGATTAGCACCGATATTATTAAAAGCACAATCATCATTTCGATTAATGTAAAACCTGAATTGCCCATATATTTTTTCATTTCGCTTCCCCTTTCATAATTTATCCATCAAGCCGTAAACAGGTAGTAGCAAAGCTAAATATGCTGCTAAAATACAAACTGCAATAATGCAAAACAGAGCTGGTTGTAGCATAGTTAACGCCTTTGCTAATTTTTTATCGATTTCTTCCCCTAAATGTTCACTGTAGATGACTAATTCTTTTGCTAAATAGCCACTATTTGCTCCGTGCTTCGCAAATGCTGCTAATTGGTTTGTCAATCCTTCTGTCAACTGAGTTGCTATATCAAATGACTCTCCATAAATTACCAGCTCTCTCACATTGCCAGCAATTTCACTGAGCACCCTGTCCAATCGCTGATCCACCAAAATATCTAATGCATCTTGCATCGAAAGTCCAGACTCCAACAAACTACCAAGTTCACTCGCGAAATCACGTGTTTTAATCATAGTGAAAAGTGTACCTACAATCGGTAAAGATATCATCGTCCGAATTTTAGTTTTCGGCTCAAATTTGTTGTACACAAAGAAGGCTATTAACGTCAGTAATGCCAAGGAAATTACAAACAGGACAGCAACGTCGGGTATTTTTGTCACAATAGAAGGTAGGGAAGAAAGAAATCCCTTTGACTCACTTGACCTTGTAAATGCTAGCATTTCTATATTCGGCAAAAAGAAACGTCGAAAAGCAATGAGTAGCGCTCCAACAAACATAAATAGAATCATCGGGTAGGCTAAAAGATTTTTTAACTTCTTCTGTTTTTCTTCTTTTCCCCTTAGACGCTGTGCCATCCCTTTCATTGCTAGCGCCAACCGTCCATCCAATTCTGCGATGGCAACAGGCAAGAGCATAGCAGACGAAAATCCTAATCGCCTCAAAATAGACGTCACCCCAAGTCCTTTCTTTAAATCTTCATGAATCACAACCAATGTCGACTCATACTTTTTCATATGATGGGGCAATAGCAACACAATACTCTCATAAAATGTGTACCCTTCTTGCAATAAGACAGCAAGCCTATCGAGGAACGCTGGTTGATTTTGAAGTTTGTCCTTTTTCTGAAATACTGACTTCTTTACAAACTTAACCATTTCGCATCACTGTTTTAGGACCATATTTGTGGATAAGTGATTCCACTTGAAGATGTTCTGGTACCACCACTCTCTCTCCCTTAATAATCGAATCTGCCATGTTGTCGAGGTGATCCCCTTGAATAATTTCGAATACCGCACCCATCTCTCCCGATGCTCTTTGGATTAGACGTTGGGCTGAAATACAAATAATCGTCTGCCTTAATTCTTCAGCAGAAACTCCAAAATCCATCATTCTGTAAAAACAGCCCGCAGGATCTTTGGAATGAACAGAAGTGAGCACTAAATGTCCTGTCAGAGCTGCCTGAACTGCTATTTTTGCTGTTTCACTGTCACGAATTTCGCCAATCATAATAACATCGGGCGAATGACGTAAAATCGCCTTCAGACCTGCCGAGTACGTCATCCCCGATTGTTCATTCACTTGAATCTGCAACAAATGGGCATGATTATTTTCTACAGGATCTTCTAATGTAATAACATGACGCTCAAGTTGATTAGTGCAGTAGGCCGTTAGTGAGTAAATGGTGGTGGTTTTTCCGCAGCCAGTCGGACCAGTTAGCAAGATGAGCCCTTGTTGCTTTGACACAGCCCGCCGTAAGCTTTCCGACCACTCCTGCTCGATACATAGTTCGTCGAGTGATGTAATCCGATCATGTCTTTGCAGGCGAATGACTACACTTTCTTTCATCTGAATAGATGGAATCGTGGACACTCGGAAAGAAAAATTCTCTTCTTGCATTCGTTTATGAAAAGAGCCGCTTTGGGGTTTGCGTTTATCGCTTATATCAAGTGAGGAAAGGAATTTGTAAAATGAAATCATTCGACTCGCCAACTGTGGGGGTAATGAACCGGTTCGGTCGAGCCTAGCATTCTTTTTAAATAACACCTCATATCCTTCTCTCATCGGTACAAGATGGATATCACTTGCATCATATTGGATGGCCGTTTCTAGAAGTTGAAAACTCTTCTGTTCGACGACGTTATCATTTCTATTCATGGAACACCCCTCTTTTTCAAGTTTAAAGATGGAAGACCACTTTCCACCTTACGACAAAGTATACGATGGATGGTTAAAATATGGAATACTTTTCCCAAAAGCCGAATTGTGTCTTACTCGAAAGGGACCATATCTGAAATTTGACACTGTTTTATGCAGTAAATTTCAGATTTCAAAATAGTTTTCATCTTATACACTTCTTTGTCACAATGAAATAACGATTTGAGTTTACTTCTACTGACGTTATCCTTTATAATGAATGGGAGCTTATTGTAATGTTTTATTAAGGAGGGACGCACACATGGATAATATGTTTAAGTTAATGGGCTGGTGGACAGGTATTTTCGCAGTTATGTTCTTCATTGGAGACATGCTACCTGCCTCACTTATTTTTGTTGCGAGCACTGTATTCTTCTTACTACTTGGGTTTTTGAACCTTTCAGAACGTATGTATATGTATATTTTTGGAGCATACCTAACTGTTTTCATGGTTGGATTCAGCTACTATACAACATTCATTCACGTACAAGGTATGCACTAATCGTACATACAAAAAAACAGCCACTTGGGCTGTTTTTTTGTTTTCATATTTAGAAGCCATTCAAATAAGGATTTGAATCTTTTTCATCTCCAGGTGTTGTCGATGAATCATGTCCGGGATAAATAATAAAGTCATCATCAAGTGTCAATAACTTAGTATGAATCGAATCGAGTAAAATTCCCGTATTGCCCCCTGGTAGATCCGTTCTACCTACACTGCGTTTGAACAATGTATCGCCTACAACAGCAAAACGAGCGTCCTCAAAAATAAAAGACACGCTCCCCGGTGAATGACCAGGCGTATGTCGTACTTCGAATGTAAATGGACCGACCTCCATTAAACCTTCCCGCGAAATAAGCTGATCCGCCTGACGATTGGATACATTAGGAAAATTAGGATATTTGGCAGAGCCATTCAATTTAGGGTCCGACAGCCACTCACTCTCTTCCTCATGAAGATAAACTGGTATGCTGAAGCGATCCCGTATGCTGTCCACTGCACCAATATGATCAAAATGAGCGTGCGTTAATAAAATAGCAACGGGCGTCAACTCTTGGCTCATAATTTTACGAATAATACGGCCACTTTCCTCACCCGGATCGATAATCAAGCAATTTCCTGCTTCATCCTGGATGATATAACAATTTGTCTGAATGGGTCCGAGCGGATATGTATTAATCTTCAACATCGATCTCACCTCCATCAAATATACTACGCAACTTGAAATACGATTTCAAATAATCGTCACTTATTTACCTCGACAAAATTACTGATAAACAGTACAATAGAAGAGGAATATTAATAAATAACGCTTCGGTGTAATGCTAACTTCTGTATCGCTCATGACTTGAGCCCTATTTGAACAGAAGTTCCTATATGAAAGGAGTGTCTACCCAATGAACTTATTAATGGTTATTTTCGGACTTATCGCAATTCTAGCGGTCGTTGGTACAGTCCAAGCGTTCAAAGAGCGTAATGTTCTAAGTATTGTTTTCAACCTTGGAGCTGCCGTCATTTTTGGAGGCTTTACAATTGCAACAATCGTTTTTCAAGGTTACCCACCAACACTATAAGCTAATTAAAAAATAACATCATTCTTTGCGTAAACAAAGAATGATGTTATTTTTTTAATTAATTAAATCTAACCAAATTCTTTGTTCTCCCGTCTCAACATTCGTGATTGTTGTTGCCGAAGAGTCCGTGATGCAAGTTGCCCCAGAGGCTGAGCAGCGTAGAAAGCCTGTTGCGACGTCTTCACTTACCACTTGTTGTTGCCCGTCCTTTACCCGAATTAGGCGAAACGGAGAGCTTAATTCGTCCAATTGCCCACCTATTTCTGGTGCTCGTAAAAAGACCGTTTCATTGGATGACCAGTTCACTTCGGGAACGACCCATTCGGAATAATTACTAACAGCAGGTAATGTCCATTCTGACTGTACAGCTCCATCCAAATCGGATAGCTTGTATTGCGCATCCCCTGACGCACTCATCGTTACAGTCAATAACGATTGTTCGTATGTATCGAAATAAATAATGCCCTGCGTAGCTAAATCGGTCCACTCCTTGGTTTTCGGGTTAAAAAGAGAAAGTTCACTTCCATCTAACGCATGATCTTCTATATTACCAATGATAATTTGTTCTTTCCCAAACCATTTAGGAAATGGATCATCTATTGGAAGCAAACTCAATTCGGATTCTGCACCTTCAAATAGAAAAAGATCAAAAGTCCAATCTTCATAAAAGGCAGTAAGGATAAGAAGTGTGGAATCTAAATCATTCCACTCAATCTCCAACTCTGTAGAGGAAACTTCAACCTCATTTTGTAAAATACCATCTGTCGATAAGATCTTAATCGTTGCAGAGGTTGAATTATCACTTGTATGTAGTAATAGAAATTTTTTCGAGGGGTGGATGAGGACATCTACGATAATAGACTGCTCTTCATACAATGTAGTTACTTTACCTGTCGTTAAGTCAAAACTATTCACATTATAAAAACCTTCATTTTTTTCTACATAGACAATTTCTGTATCCGTTAGCCAATCTGCAACAAAATGGAATTTCGCTGGATCAGCAGTCAATACTTTTTGTTGTGCATTTTCAACTTCATCTATTTGTTCTGTTAGCTCGTTATCTACCGGATTTTCTTCTACACCGTCATCTATCACCTTCGCTACGCAGCCTGTCAGAAGCAGAACTGTAAGGCAGGAAGTGATCAATCTCATTTTCATGATGCCACCTCCATCCTCTATTGAATTAAGTTAAAAAAGGCTGCACGGAAAGTCCCGTGCAGAACCTCTTTATTCAGTCTGTTGACCTATTTTCATTGGAGATTTCTCAAAATCTTGTTGTTCCTTAAATCTGAGTAAATCCCCATTAATAATCATATCTGAATAGTTTAACTCTGTAGATGCACGTTCTATATATGATTCACATGCTGCAGGATCCACTTCTTCACCAGTCTCAGTGTCATAGCAAACATCCTGTGTGAAAACGACCTTATCCGTTACAAAACGCCCATCACGGAAAATAGCAAACGGTTCGTGGTCTGGAGAAAAGATATCCGCACCTAATTGCATATCTTCTTTTGTATCAATTCCCATCAAATGAAGAATCGTTGGTCTTAAGTCCACTTGTCCCGCCACTTCATCAATCGTTTTCCCTTCACCGTAACCAGGAATATGGATATACAAAGGAACTCGCTGTAATTTTGCATTATCATAAGGAGTAATTTCCTTATCTAAATACATCCCCATTGCTTTGTTATGATTTTCCGAAATACCATAATGGTCTCCATACATAACAATGATTGAGTTGTCATAAAGTCCACTTGCTTTCAAGTCCTCAAAAAGAACCTTAATTGCCTCATCCATATACCTAACTGCTTGGAAGTATTTATTTAACGTGTTCGAGTTAGACGTATATTCTGGAATAAGCTTATCTTCTTCATCTAAATCAAATGGGTGATGATTCGTCAATGTAATCAACCTTGAATAAAATGGCTGCGGCATATCTTTCATCAATTCAACCGATTGATTGAAAAACGGAATATCCTTCATTCCCCAGTTAACAGCTTCGCCTTCACCGACTACATAACTTTCAAGATCATAATACTTATCAATTCCAAGAGCCCCGTACATAATATCACGGTTCCAGAAGCTTCGGTTATTGGCATGCATTACATTTGTGAAGTAGCCTTCTTCTCCAAGTTGCGCGGCCATTGATTGATATTTATTTCCACTATGCGTGAAAAATACCGCACTGCCGTTTCTTGGATACAACGAGTTTTCAAGAATAAATTCAGAATCTGAAGTTTTTCCAAGTCCTGTCTGGTGATAAAAGTCAGAGAAATAGAATGTATCAGGATCCTTTGTCAACTCATTCAGGAATGGCGTAATAACGTGTCCATCCATCTCTTCATTAATAACGAAAGACTGCAAGGATTCAAGCGAGATGGCAATGATATTGCGACCTTTCGCAAGTCCGTACATTTCTGGGTTAGGAGCAGCGTAATTCGCATTAATATAGTTCCCTACTTCTACTAATTCACTGCCATCCGCAAGTGCACGTTGCGCATGCGATTTTGATTGGATGAACAAATCATAAATATGATAGTTATAGGTACCAATATTTTTTACAAGAAGCTCTCTATCAAAGCTACGTGTAAGTAGTTGGGGTCTTTCCATTTCTGCAAGTCCTAAATTGACCATCATCACGATAGCCGTTACGACAAAATAAATTTTTCTCGCAATTTTTCCACGTTGGTCACTCCGTTGTCCTTCTGGAATATAGCGAATCGCCAAATAGACAATGAGAACATCCGTGAAAAAGAAAATATCCGTCAAATGTAAGTTGGCGGTTACCGAGGAAGATAAATCTCCGAAGTTACTCGTTTGAAATAATACAGGTATTGTAATGAAATCATTAAAAAATCTATAGAATACTGCATTACTAAACATAATAACTGAAGTGATTGCACTTACTGACAGTAGATAGATATTACGTCTTTTCGTACTCTTCATGAATAGCGCAAGGCCATAAACAAATAAAAGGAAACTTAGCGGATTCAAAAAAAGAATGAATTCCTGCATCAGATTATCAATTTTCATATTGAAGCTGGTTAAATAGCCGAAATACGTTGTAAGCCAAGTTGCGATAATTGCGATGATGAGTACGGAATGTTTGGGCCATACTATGTTCTTCATTCCATCTCTCCCTTTCAAAAATAATTACTGCTTTAAACTGCACTATATAATAGACGGTATGATTGACAAAAAGTTTCATTATGGCAGTAGAAAAGTTAAAAAGAACTATAAATGTAGGACTATTCGCATAGTCCAGCTGACTCGTTACGCAGAATAAGTATTGCTTGTAAATAATCCTCCTGCATGAGAAGCCCGTTATCATACAAATCCTTCACTTCTGATAGTACCATTTCAATATCGTCACTTCGATTACCGGTGTAAATATATATTCCGTAACGTTTCAACAATTGAAGGACGCCAAAATAATCTTTCATGTTCAAACCTCATTTTCCTGACAAACTATTTCTCCTGTTACTGTAATTATTTTATGGACGGGTATGTCATGACTTTTCACGGGAACTAGCCCATTAATTTGACAGTCAAATGCCAAAGATAGCCTATGTCCATTATAATCAGCTAAATAGCGGTCATAATAACCGCCACCAAAACCAATTCGATACCCTTCGTTTGAAAATACAACTCCCGGTACAATTTGTAAATCAATCGAATCCTTTTCAACCGCGACCGTTTCAACGACGATCGGTTCTAATAGATCCATATAAACTGTTTCTAGATGAGTATATGACGTGATGAGACGAAAATCCATATCACGCGTTTCTTTTATGCATTTGGGCACCGTAACTCTTTTACCTGCTTCCCACGCCGCTTCAATAAGTGGTCTTGTATCCACTTCTGGAAATCGGGAGAGCGTCAGTCCAATTGTCTCAGCATCATGAAATTCAGCTGTTTGAATCAGACGATTGACAATGGCCAACGATAATTCTTTATGTTCATCACGATTCATATTATTCATAAGCGCTAGCACTTGGTTCCTCATTACTTTTTTAGTCATCGGTAATCCCCTTTCGGTTCTAAAAACTAAAAAAATGTAGGGTCCTGCATTGTTGTCCTGAGTGTAGCAATGAAAAAACCAAAACCGGTGAAGGTTTTGGCCTGAGCAATTATTTCGTTTCACGGTGCAAAGTTTGTTTCTTTTCACGTGAGCAGTATTTTTTCATTTCAATACGTTCCGGATTGTTACGTTTGTTTTTCTTTGAAATATAGTTGCGCTCACCGCATTCTGTGCAAGCAAGTGTAATATTTACGCGCATTATTGTCCCTCCCACTCATCAGGAATATAAAATTTATTATGAGCATGATTTATACGACTTATCAAGTGTATCACATAACCTAGATTTGTCTAGTAAAAAGATTGAAATTTCCTAAATGACTTGTCTATGGTAAAATGAAAACAAATTGATTCATCAAAGGAGTGGAGAAATGGACATTTCAATGATCCTACTCATCATCGGACTTATAAGCGTCATTGCTTCCTTTTTCGTCGGAAATTTTTCTAACAAATACGCAGATGAATTGGAAAAAGTTTCAATGAGTCTTCATGAGGAAACGAACGGTTTGAAAAAAAGAATTCGCATTGTGGAAGAAGAGTTAATGATTAACGCACAACCAATGCCTTCCGTAAACAAACGGAAAATGACTGCACAACCAAAAGCAAAGCCCATTCACAATATCATTATTAGTCAAATCCTATCACTCCATTCGCAAGGTTATTCCGTCAATGAAATCGCCAAGCGCTCCTCCCTATCCAATGAGGAGGTCATCACTGTTTTACATTCGAAAGGTGTGACAACATGATGCGAGATATACTGCGTACGCTCGGAGCTAGCTGTATTTTAGCAGGCGGGATTTTATATTTCACTCCGGATAATCAAGAAGCTGCTAATCCAGATGCACTGCAATTCAAAGAAGAAATAAGTAAGTTGAAAAGTGAGCTAGCTAAAACGAAAGAAGAGCTAGCTATCGCCCAAACGAAGTCTTCCACTGAGAAAACTGATGACAAAGTTGAACCTGAAGTCGTTGAAGGCGATGAGGATTTGAATGAACAGATTCTAATCATTGAAAGTGGTTCAACTTCTACTCTCGTTGCTGCTACCCTCGAAAGTTTAGGCATTATCCAGGACGCCAAAGCATTCGATGATTATCTTTCAGATAACGGACTAGCCGGCAAGATTCAGATTGGTGAGTATCAGCTAGATTCCTCAATGGATCTCCAAACAATCGCAAAAAAAATTACTAAATAAAAATAAGGAAGCCACGCGGCTTCCTTATTTTTATTTTTCAACCTCTTTGTCAACTGCCTTTATAATTGGCTGCGTAACAGTGGTTTCATTTACTTTTGCCCTGCTTGCTTTCAACTCAAAATATTTATCCACAGCTTGCTTAGTGACATCATTCTGTGCACCAATTTGGGGTTTGCTTGGATTTGTGGATACATGTGGAATGACCCAAGCGTAGGCAATTTCCGGATTTTCATAGGGAGCATAACCTACATGAGATAGATTGATGGTCTCATAGCCATTACTAAACGATTGCGCAGTACCTGTTTTTCCTGCTCCGTCATACGCTTTGCCAGCAAACATGTTTCTTGCCGTCCCGGATGGACCATATACATATTGCATCCCGCGCTTCACTTGTTCAATCTCCGCATCTGTATTCGCAATACGATTTAAAATCGTAACCCCTGTTTCCTGAATTAATGGCCCGAAAATTTCCCCATCTTCGGAAGGCTCACGTATTTCTTTTAATACTTTAGGCGCAATACGGTATCCGCCATTGGCAATCGTCGAAACATATTGCGCAAGCTGAAGGGGTGTATACGTATCGTACTGTCCAATAGAAAAGTCTAGTAATAAGCCTGTCAATGTATCCTTTCCAGGATACCCAGCTATCTCACCTGGTAAATCAATACCCGTCTTTGTTCCTAGACCAAACGAAGAAAACGATTGACGGAATCTATCAAAAGCTGTTTTATCGATTCTCATTGCCTCTCCAAATCTATAATTTCCTTTTCCCATTGCGATCGCAATCCTGAACATGTAAACGTTTGAAGATTTCCCAATTGCTTCGATATCATTTACCCGCACCCTGCCAAATTGATTAAAAAGTGATCTTTTATAAATTCCACCGATTTTAAGCGGTTCATCAATTTTCACTTCTCCGATACGTGCAGCGCCTTCCTGATAGCCAGTGAGCAAAGTCGCCAACTTCACTGTCGATCCAGCTTCATAGGAAGAAGTAAATGTGCCATACGTATAATCCCGTATTTCAAATTTCCCTGTATCCTTATTTTTGATTACTTGTTTGCCAACAAGCGACAGGACTTCACCGTTATTCGGATTCATCATCACAAAGAACGCCCTGTCCAACTCCTGTGCATTCGGACCCGCTTTCAATTCCAATAATTTCTCGGATACAATATCTTCGATTGCCAGTTGTAGCTCGCTATCAATTGTTAGCACAAGGTCCTTGCCAGGTTCTCCTTCTTTAATTGTTTTCGTTTCAACAATTCGTCCACTACGGTCTTTAATATTTTTCATTATCGTTTTTTGACCTTTTAGTAGTTCCTCATAGTATTGCTCAAAATAACTTTTACCAACACGGTCATTTCTTGCATAATCTCTAGCCAAAAAATAGTCCCTGCGTGAATTCGGAATCCCTTCAATTGGGGTTGATGTTGTACCAAGAATCGCATTGGTCGATTTTTTCACCCGATCCCAATCCGTTGTCGTGTTAACTCCCAATAGCTCAGGCTCACCAAGCCGTTCGGAAACGGACGCAAACTCTTCTTCCGTGACATTACCACTTTTGACGATTTGTGGCGAGTACGCATATCCTGACATCATTTCTCTGTATATGGCAAGCACTTCTAGCTCGTCCTCTGTAAAAGAATTAATTTCCTTATCTGTCACACGCTCTCGCGTCAGTCTATTCACTGCACGCTGGACTTCCGTGCGTGACGGTGTTCCATCTTCAGCAATCGCTTTCTCTTCTTCTTTTGATACTTTCGCATCTGCTTCTTCTGGATTATTCAAAATCCAGAAGTCTCTTTTATCACCTAGCGTGACTCTTTTCGTATCTTGCTCAATTAAGCCTGCAAGCTCTTGAGCAACTTTCAGCATATCAGCAGAGCTTGTCGAAGTCGTTTTTGTGTACGTAATGGCATTTTGGGGTTCATTGTCCACCATGACGGTTCCTAACCGATCAAACAATCTACCTCTAGGTATGCTTGTATTGACAGTATGCTCTTCTGTCTTCTCAAGCTCACGACTATAATCTTCCCCTTTGACAATTTGTAAGTAGCCTAATCGAAAAATAAGCATTGAAAAAAGAACGAAAATTGAAAAGAATAGGAAGTTCATACGAAATGCAATATGTTTTCGTTGGCGTATTTTCGCTTGATCAGCTTTATGCACCTGCTTTTTCAAATTATCTCCCTCCTTCTTCAATCATGAATTATAACACCAAAAAAAGAAAAAGCACAGACCTTGACGTTCAAGGTCTGTGCTTTGTTCCATTATTACGTGTATTGATTCATTATTTACCGAAACGTTTTGCAACTTCATCCCAGTTTACTACGTTCCAGAATGCAGCGATGTAGTCAGGACGGCGGTTTTGGTAGTGTAAGTAATACGCGTGCTCCCAAACATCAAGTCCTAGAAGTGGTGTATTGCCTTCCATGATTGGTGAATCTTGGTTTGGCGTAGAAGTAACTTCTAGCTCTCCATTGTTCAGTGATAACCAAGCCCAGCCTGATCCAAAACGAGTAGCGCCCGCTTTTGCGAACTCTTCTTTGAATGCGTCAAAGCTGCCGAATTTTTTATCAATTGCTTCAGCAAGTGCGCCAGTTGGTTGTCCACCACCATCAGCAGAAAGTTGTTCCCAGAATAGTGAGTGGTTTGCGTGGCCGCCACCGTTATTACGGACAGCCGTACGTGCCGCTTCAGGAACTGCATCAAGGTTTGCGATTAGGTCTTCAATTGACTTGCTTAGAAGCTCTTCGTTTCCTGCAAGTGCGTTATTCAAGTTCGTTACGTATGCGTTATGGTGTTTTGTGTGGTGAATATTCATCGTTTCTTTGTCAAAATGTGGTTCTAATGCATCGTATGCGTAAGGTAGTTCAGGTAGTTGGTAAGCCATTGTCAATTCCTCCTAGTGAATTAAAAAATTATCCTACACTTCAACATTATCAAAATTGTAAAAAGCGTTCAAATAAAATGTACTATTTGTGAACTTTCACCGAACAAAGAGGATAAAAATCACAATCATCACAACCATGATAAAGCCTTTTGTCACGACTGACGTTAAAAATCCAACGAGCGAACCGATACCTGTTTTGAATGATTGTTTCACATCGGAGCGCGTAACAATTAGTTCTGCAATGACAGCTCCCAAAAAGGGGCCGATTAAAATACCCGCGACAGGAATGACGAACGGACCGAGCAGCAGACCTATTGTACTGCCCCACATGCCCGCCTTCGAGCCACCAAATTTCTTTACTCCGACTAAATTGGACAAGGTATCCGCACCAAATAACAAAACAACGAATAATACTTGGATAATCCAAAAGAAAACATTCATCCCGTCGAAAGTGTGAATCCAACCATAAAGGAGAAAACCGCCTACTAAAAACAGAGCCGATGGAATGATTGGATACACAAGTCCGGCAAAAGCAATGATGAACAAAACGATTGCAGCAATCCAGCCTATCATTTCCATCAACTCAACTCCTTATCCTCTATTTCCTAAAATCGCTTCAGCGATATTTACTGCATGGTCACCTATACGCTCTAAGTTCGAGATGATATCGACAAAGACCATACCTGATTGCACGCTGCAACGACCTTCAGTAAGTCGTAAAATATGCGTTTTTCTAAATTTACGTTCCATTTTATCAATTAAGTCTTCTTGTTCAGCAACAGTTCTCGCTAATCCCATATCATTCAGATTGAGAGAATCTACTGCTTTTTGAACCGTTTCAATCGTCAAGGTGAACATCTCTGTTAGCTCTTCCATTGCATCTTCCGTTAATTTCACACGGTTAATATCGCGGAAATCGATGAGCTCGAGAATGTTTTCGAAATGATCTCCGATTCGTTCAATATCTCGTACCGAGTCCATGAGCATCACATGACGTGCAGATTCAATCGGTGAAAGACTTGCAGAAGAAATTCCAATCAAATAATCCGTGATTTTTCGATCTAGATTATTGATGGCATCTTCAATCTGACTTGCTCTTTCAGCATGTTTTTTATTGCCTGTCTTCAAGTATTCAAATGACTCCTGCATCCCTTGTACACTGAACTCACCCATGCGAACAATTTCTTCTTTTGCTTGGCCAATTGCAACGGCTGGTGACTGATCAATGAAATGCGGATCTAAATGCTTTGGCTTATATTCAATTGTCACGTCTTCACCCGGAATCACTTTGGTCACTAACCAGGCCCATGCTCCGATTAGTGGAAACTGGATAATTGTATTGGCTATGTTAAAGGAACCGTGTGCAAAGGCAATTTGCATTTTATTTTCAAGCGCTAGAACTCCTGACAACCATTCAACATAGGCAGTGAACGGTACAAGTAGCAGCAAGAATATAACTGTCCCCACAACATTGAAGAGAACATGCGTTGCCGCCGCTCGTTTTGCTGCAACCGAAGCACCAATGGACGCCAGCACCGCTGTAATCGTCGTCCCGATATTATCTCCGAAAAGAATCGGCAACGCACCGTCCAAATTGACAAGATTTTCAGCGTACAAACCTTGTAATATCCCAACAGTGGCGCTAGAACTTTGGACAATCAGTGTAAAGACTGTTCCGACAACTACACCAAGCATCGGTTGGTCACTCATCGAAACCATCATATCTGTAAAGGTTTCTAGTTCCCGTAATGGTTTCATGCCTCCACTCATCAATTCGAGCCCGAGGAACAGTCCACCAAATCCAAAAATGACTTCTCCAATATTTTTAACTCGACTTTTTTTGATGAAGAAAATAAGGAATGCCCCAACTGCCATGATTGGAAGTGCATATGCCCCGACATCAAGCCCAATGATAAATGCTGTGATGGTTGTCCCAATATTAGCACCCATAATAACACCAATCGCTTGGCGCAGTGTCATAAAGCCTGCACTAACAAGTCCCACAGTAATAACAGTCGTTCCAGAACTCGATTGAATAAGTACTGTAACGATAATCCCGACGAGCACGCCCATAAATGGGTTTGTCGTGAAGCGATCTAGAATGCTTCTAAGCCGATCGCCCGCTGTCTTTTGAAGCCCATCTCCCATATACTTTATTGCGAATAAGAATATCCCTAGTCCGCCTAAAAACTGGAACAGCATTTCCTGCCAGTTTACCTCCATTACGCAGTCAACCTCCATCATTCTTTATGTATAATAGCTTCCTATTATGTCGATAACATCAACGAATTGTAAATAGAAACGACTCAATCTTTACATTATCTTAACAATCGCTTTACAAATAACATCGCACCGCCAAATTTATACTTGACGACTCTTTGTAAAGAAAATGATAAACTATTTCTAGTAGAGGAGATGATACATATGAAATTCCATCAAATTTTTAAAGCATCTATATATGAACCGAAAAAACTAGCCGCATTCCGTTTGCTAAAAATCGGTAAGGTATTCCAATACGTGTTCTTATTCATAACACTCTTTACAGTCATTTCTTTTGTCCGTTATATCGCAGGAGATACTGTATTGTTCGAGGCATCCCCGGAGCTACTAGAACAAGGTCAATTGGTTGGCGGACTTATCTATCCAATCGCTTTCATCCTACAATTAGTCATTAGCACTCTTTATATTTTTCTACGTATTAGTATTTTCGCCTATATCGGTGTCGTTTTACTGCGACTGATGAAAAGACGAGGAGAATATCGCTTTATGTGGAACACTTCGGCTATCGCAGTGACAGTTCCCATTCTCGCAACCATTGCACTGGAATTCTTTCCATTCATGAGCGATTACAACATGTTTATCACTTCGCTCATCCATGTAGGCTATGTTGCCAGCGCGGCGAAGCATTACCCGAAGCTAGCAAAATGAATACTTCCCTTTCTAGTGCATATAGTGACGAAGGAGGGGATTACCATGAGAGTTCTACTACTTGCCTTACTATTATTCATAGCCTTTCACGTCATTCGAATGGACCTCGTAGAAGGGACCATTTCACTTTCTTCCTTCATTCGTGAGGAAGAGCCTGTACCTTGTGAGGAACAACTTACAGCCACTTCTATTCCAGTAACAACAGTCGTTGGAGATACGATTGAGACGTTGTTTGCACTCTATCCTGACCCACATATAGGCTTTCTAGATAGATTACATTCTTTTTATGCCCTCAATCCGCATCTTCAAAACCAGCAGCTTTTTGCGGGCGAGAAAATCGACCTTCCTCTTTCACGTATCCCAAGTAGCAATTGTACTGAATCCATTAGATAAGGGCTGTCCCTTGTCTTTTTACTATGTTGATTGTTAAAATAGATATAGTAATAAGGTCTAGACATTTTAAGGAGAGAAATAAATGAAACCAATGATAAACAGAGCAAACACACGTAAGGTCCGCGTCGGTAATTTGACGATCGGTGGAAGCGATGAGCTTTTCATCCAAAGTATGACGACAACCAAGACGCACGACGTCGAAGCTACAGTTGCAGAAATCTTGCGTTTAGAGGAAGCTGGATGCCAAATCGTTCGCGTTGCATGTCCAGATGAGCGGGCTGCCTACTCAATCAGGGCTATTAAAGAACGAATTAATATCCCGCTTGTCGTCGACATTCATTTCGATTACAAACTTGCGCTAATCGCCATTGAGCAAGGGGCGGATAAAATTCGCATTAATCCAGGTAATATTGGAAGACAGGCGAAAGTTGAAGCCGTTGTCAATGCTGCAAAAGCAAAAGGTATTCCGATTCGAATCGGTGTCAATGCTGGATCACTCGAGAAAAAAATTCTTGAAAAGTACGGCTATCCGACTGCAGATGGAATGGTAGAAAGTGCGCTTCACCATATTAAAATATTGGAAGACCTTGATTTTCATGACATCATCGTGTCTTTAAAAGCATCTGATGTCAATTTGGCAGTAGAGGCTTATCAGAAAGCCGCAGCTGCCTTCGATTATCCATTACACTTGGGAATTACCGAATCTGGTACACTGTTTGCAGGATCAATTAAGAGCGCAGCAGGTCTCGGAACACTTTTGTCAGCTGGTATCGGTAACACAATGCGTGTTTCGTTGAGCGCGGACCCTGTTCAGGAAATCAAAGTTGCACGTGAATTGTTAAAAATATTCGGTCTGTCCTCCAATGCGGCAACACTTATTTCTTGCCCTACTTGTGGACGCATTGAAATCGACCTCATTGCCATTGCCAATGAAGTTGAAGAGTATATTTCACATATCAAAGCACCTCTGAAAGTCGCGGTGCTCGGCTGTGCAGTCAACGGACCAGGCGAAGCACGCGAAGCGGATATCGGTATTGCCGGCGCGCGCGGCGAAGGTTTACTCTTTATGAAAGGTGAAATCGTTCGTAAAGTGCCTGAAGCAACGATGGTTGATGAACTGAAGATTGAAATTGATAAACTTGCTGAAGAATATTTTGAAAAGAAACGCCAGGAAGAATTATTGCTTCAAGCAGGAAAAACGGAATGAGAGATATCCGTTTCGGCATTGACATCGACGGTACGGTGACATGCCCTACTTCCCTGTTACCGCATATTAATGAACAATTCGGCTGTAATCTTGTACTTGACGATATTACAAAATATGACTTGACTGAGGCATTCCCAGTCGATAAAGATGTTTTCTGGCAGTGGTATACAGGGGCAGAAGCACATATTTACAGTACTTCTCCTGCACAAGCCTATGCTAAGAAAATATTGGATGACTGGCATGCACAGTTCGAATTGTTTTATATTTCCGCCCGCGGTCCACAGGTTTGGGATGCCACGGTAGATTGGTTCAAACGTGAAGAAATTCCGTACGACCATATCGAACTTGTCGGCAGTCATCATAAGATTGCAACAGCGAAAAAATTTGGCGTCCATGCTTTTTTTGAAGACAAGCATGACAATGCCGTGGAAATTCATGAAGAACTTAATATCCCTGTCATTCTATTCGATACACCGTATAATCGAGAGCCTATTCCCGAAGGTGTTATTCGTGTCAATGACTGGCAAGAAGCGAATGACTGGATTAAGAAATTGTTTCCGATTGAACAAGCTGTATTGAAATAAAAAATGGTGTGACACTCTACTAACTAGAGTGCCACACCATTTTTAATTCGCCACACATAACGGACATTTACCATAAATCTCAAACTTATGACCTTCAACTTCATAATCCGGTAAATTAACTGCAATCATTTCCATCGGACAATGCGGAATACTGCGTGTCTTACCGCAAGCTGTACAGATGAAGTGATGATGATGAACGCCAGGCTCGCATTGCATCCGGAAATGACGTTCTCCCGTCAAATCTGTTTCCTCCAAAATTCCGAGTTCTGCAAAGGTCGTGAGATTCCTATAAATCGTATCGAAACTAATGCCTGGATTATCTTGTTCCATAAAACCTCGTACTTCTGCTGCTGTTAAATAACGATCATTTTCTGAGAAAAACTGAAGAATCGTTTCTCGATTTTTCGTGCGTTTAAATTGCTTGTCTTGCAGTATACGCCATGCCTCATCGGGTGTCATACAATTCCCTCCTTCACAGCACGAGCATTGTAACCGGCCCGTAATTTATTCCAAACGAGAACGAGTAACAAAATTATGATAGACGTAACGACAATTGTTCCTCCAGGAGCAATATCTAAATAATAGGCTGTCACGAGTCCAACAATGACTGCCGTTTCCCCAAATACAATCGAGTAGATAATCGCCCCTTTGAAGCTTTTCGCCAGCTGCATAGCCGCTGCAACTGGAATCGTCATGAGCGAAGATACAAGCAAAATCCCGACAATGCGCATCGAAGCCCCTATCACGAGTGCTGTAATAATCATAAAGACCATCTGGATGTAACGTGAGTTCACACCAGACACTTTGGCATAATCCTGGTCAAACGACAAAGCAAACAATTCTTTATATAAAAAACGGATGTAAGCAATGACAATGATTGCGATAACAATGACAATGACAAGATCCTGTCTACTCACTGCCGACACCGAGCCAAACAAATAACCAATCAAATCAGAACCAAAGCCTTTTGATAACGAAATAAAAATCGCACCGAGTCCAATCCCTGCAGATAAAATGACCGGTATAGCGAGTTCTTCATAATGCCGATAAGCACCTCTCAATTTTTCAATAAGCAATGAGCCTCCGACCGCCGAAGCGATTCCAAGATACACCGGATTCAACGCAGCAAAAAACAGCACTTGCTGACTTAAGTATAGACTGCCAGCAATACCCGCCAACGCTACATGGCTTAGCGCATCCGCAATAAGCGCCAAACGCCTAACGACGATAAACAAGCCAAGCAGTGGAGCAATGATGCCAATGATCAAACCAGATAGAAATGCATTTTGCAGAAATTCATATGATAAAATTGCGCTAATCATTGCTCCACCTCCGCCGCTTGCTGGTGAATGCGCCGCACAGGATGGCCATACCATCTCGAAACATCTTGGTCTTCCATATTTTTATAGGCTGCTTGCACACCGTGAAAATGAATCGTCCGATTGAGACAGGCTACATGTGTCGCCAAATCAGTGACCAGGTCAATTTCATGTGTCACGAGTACAATGGCAATGCCATGCTCACGATTCAGCGTATTGAGCATAGAATAGAACGATGCAACATTTTGCTGATCAATTCCTACCGTTGGCTCATCCATTATGAGCAGGTCCGGCTTACCCGCTAGCGCCCGTGCAATGAAGATACGCTGCTGCTGGCCGCCAGATAATTGACCGATATTCTGCTTTGCAAATTTCTCCATTCCAACAATCTGAAGTGCTTCTAATGCCTGTTGCTCATTTTCCTTCGAAAAACTTTTAAATAAACCTACTTTTCGCGTCAAACCACTACGCACAACTTCAAGCACAGTTGCCGGGAAACCAGAGTTGAATGAATTCGATTTCTGCGACACATAGCCAATCCGTTCACGATGGTTAAATTTTTCCATATCCTCACCAAATAACTTCACTGACCCGCTCGCTGGTTTCAAAAGACCGAGAATAATATTAATAAGCGTCGATTTACCAGAACCATTCGGGCCAATGAGTGCCCAAAACTCCCCTTCCCCCACTCGGAGGGAAATATGATCAAGGGCGATTGATTGCTCATAACTAAAGCTTACATCGTCCAATTGAATAATTGTAGTTGTCATTTTGCTATCCTTCCCCTTAACAGTAACGATTACGATTCACTCGTCAAAGTATAAACGATTGAGCGAAAGGATACAACCTTTTAAGAAGGATGGTGGTTAGATGGATTATGCATATCTATTGAATGAAATGAAAATGAGAAGTGATGAAGATGTTAGACTTCTTGCGAGGCAATATGGTGTGGAACTATCAATTTCAGAAATCAAAGCACTCCGCCCTTTACTAGAGGACATTTCTTTCCGCTGGTTGTTCACAGGAGTTCCTGAATCATTTATTAGTAAAATTAGAAGAGTCATTGGCAATCAAAAAACCGAAATGATTTTCCAAAAGTATTTAGATATGACAAAATGATAATGCCCGTCTGCATGTACGATTTACACTTGCAGACGGGTTTCTCATTATTCAGCTCTTAATTGATCAATTTTTTCGGGTTGAAATGTTTTCGCCTTCAACATATCGATTTCAATTTTATATGGTGCCGATTTCTTTTTAGGATCCGCACCAATAAAAGGTGTTTCTAAGATTTTAGGAACGGCTTGGAACTTCGGATGATGAACGATATAAGATAGTGGTTCAAAGCCGATATGGCCGAATCCGATGTTCTCATGACGGTCCTTCATCGCTCCCCGTTCATTTTTACTGTCATTGACGTGAATGACAGAAATTCTGTCCAGTCCAACGATTTTATCGAACTCATTCAAAACGCCTTCAAAGTCACCAACGATATCATAGCCCGCATCATGGACGTGACACGTATCAAAACAGACGGATAACCGTTCGTTATGTTTTACACCGTCAATAATTTTGGCAATCTCATCAAAGTTCCGACCACATTCAGTCCCTTTACCCGCCATCGTTTCCAGCGCAATACGCACCGGGTAATCTTGAGAAAGCACCTCATTCAGCCCTTCGACAATTTTAGCAATTCCCAAATCCACGCCTGCTCCAACATGAGCGCCTGGGTGCAAAACGATTTGATTGATACCGAGCGCAGCCGTCCGTTCAATTTCCTTTTGTAAAAAAGTAACCCCTAGCTCAAATGTTTCCGGCTTTAACGTGTTTGCAATATTAATAATATACGGCGCATGGACAACGATATTTGACAATCCTTTGTCCTTCATATGCAGCTGCCCCGCCTCAATATTTAAGTCTTCAATGGGCTTCCTCCGCGTGTTCTGAGGTGCCCCTGTGTAAATCATAAAAGTACTCGCTCCATAGCTTGCGGCTTCTTCACTTGAGCCGAGTAGCATTTTACTGCCACTCATCGAGACGTGAGAGCCTAGCAATAATGGTTTATCGTTTGTCATTTTTTCGTGTCAATCTCCTTTCACGCTTTTTAAAACGTTCGACTTCCTGTGCCATTTTCTTTTTATAGCCTGGCTTGACCTTTGCTGGTTTTCGAACGAATGATGTTGCTTTGCGATCAATATCATCCTCTTCTTTTATACGGTTACGTCTCGCATGACGCTCTTTTACTTCAACCCACTCACCGTTTTTCACATCTTCGTGAATAAACGGAATACCCAGCTTCTCAATTTTAACAATCTTATCATCCTCGGATGGCTCGTACAATGTAATGGCAGTTCCTTCAAGGCCAGCACGCGCTGTACGTCCCACACGGTGGATGAAAAACTCCAGTTCGTCAGGTAGTTCGAAGTTGATAACATGACTCACGCCTGGAATATCAATACCGCGCGCTGCAAGATCTGTCGCTACGATATATTGGTATTCCAAATCACGAATTTGCTTCATCATACGCGTTCGCTCACGTGGTGTTAGATCACCGTGAATCTTCCCTGCTTTAATGCCATTTTCAGCGAGATAAGCAGCTAATCCATCTGCATTTTGACGTGTATTTGTGAAGATAATTGCCAAATAAGGGTTGACAGCTTCAATGACGTGCAGTAGCTTTTTCCTTTTATTCATACTGCGGACAGGTACAAGTGAGTAACGCATTCCTTCTGTCAACGGCTTACGTTCACCGATTTTCACATGAACAGGCGTTTCCATGTATTTATTCAAAAACGGCTTTAACTTTTCAGGAATCGTTGCAGAGAATACGTACATTTCAAGATCTGTAGGCATTTTCGATGCAAACTTGTCGATATCCTCGATAAAGCCCATATCAAACGCGAGGTCTGCTTCGTCAATGACTAATATTTTTGCTGTATGGATAGCAAGTGCTCCATTTTCAGCCATATCACTAATACGCCCCGGTGTTCCGACGACAATATGCGGATTCGCTTTCAACTTCCCTATCGAACGTTGCTTGTCAGTTCCACCAATTAGCAGTGAGCTACGTACATCAGTCCCTTGCGTCATTTTAACAAGCTCATCAAATAATTGTGTTGCCAGCTCTCTCGTTGGTGCTGAAATCACTGCTTGTAATTCATCGACAGTGGTATCTGTCCTTTCCAATACAGGAATAAGAAAGCTGTGAGATTTCCCTGTTCCTGTATGAGCTTGTCCAATTGCATTCGTCCCTTTCAGGATGAGTGGAATCATTTCTTTTTGAATCGGTGTCGGGTTTTCAAAGCCGAGCCTCCCGATAGCTTCCCGAATAAACGGTTTAAATTGATAATCAGTAAATTTAGACATTGTTGTTCCTCCTAATCGTAGTCATATTATAACATGATTCTGTTCCGCCGTATGCGATTTTCGCATAGTATACAATGTGAAAGTTCATTCTGATTAATTGAAAGGAGAATATGATGAGGTACGAATCCTTTTATCCGTTCGTGCAACAGCCAGCCACGCCACCGTCCATGGGACAAACGGGCTTCGGGTTGCCTCCACAAATGAACCCAATGCAGATGCCTGCTCCCCCCATGCAAAACGGTAGTCCAATGGGAAATCAAATAAATAATCCGCTTGGCGGTCCGGGTCAACAACAAGGTCCTTCAAAGATGGAATCTTATATGCAAACCGCCAACCAGTTTTTAAATACCGCACAACAATTTGCACCTATGGTTCAACAATTCGCACCTATGGTTCAAAATTTGCCTGCGATGTGGAGACTGTACAAAGGTTTCCAAGGCCTCCCAGCGGCTGGATCAGCAGTGGCCAGTGCTGGGGCGGCTTCTAGTGCTTCGTCAGCAGCAAGTGGCTCAGTCGGTGCATCCATTCCTCGCATTTTCCAACCTTAAATTTTATAATTTTGAACTTGAAAGAGTAAGGAGTTCAAGCTCCTTACTCTTTCAAGTTTGTCTCCGGTCGAGATCACAGATTTTGATTTTCGCCAACACAATTCGAAATTTGGACGCAATTTCACTGCGGCGAAATTGAATCTACTCAAAAACTCAGCTATAATAGATGATAGATCCTATTTAGAGGAGTGACAATATATGAAAGTGTTGAAGATTTCCCCTAGAGGGTATTGCTACGGGGTTGTCGATGCAATGATTATCGCAAGAAATGCGGCACTCGACAAAACTTTGCCGAGACCCATCTATATATTAGGGATGATTGTTCATAATAAGCATGTGACGGATGCTTTTGAAGAAGACGGTATCATCACACTCGACGGTGAAAATCGTTTGGAAATTCTGGAGAAAGTCGAGACGGGTACCGTTATTTTCACAGCACACGGTGTATCACCTGAAGTACGTGAGCTGGCGAAAAGAAAGGGACTTGTTTCTATCGATGCAACTTGTCCAGATGTTACTGTTACACATGATTTAATTGAGGAAAAGACGGAGGAAGGCTATGATATTGTTTACATCGGTAAAAAATATCACCCTGAGCCTGAGGGTGCAATCGGAGTAGCACCTCATGCCGTTCACCTAATTGAAACATTAGAAGATGTTGAAAGCTTAAACGTCAATAATAGCAAGTTACTCGTCACGAACCAAACGACGATGAGTCAATGGGATGTCATTCATATTATGGATGCTCTCAAAGTGAAGTATCCACATATCGAAGTGCATAAGGAAATTTGCATGGCGACTCAAGTTAGACAGGAAGCCGTTGCCGAACAAGCCGGTCAATCCGACCTTCTCATTGTCGTCGGCGATCCGAAAAGTAATAACTCAAACCGCCTCACACAAGTATCCGTTGAAATTGCGGACACACCTTCGTACCGTATTTCTGATGTGTCTGAGCTCGATGTTAGTTGGCTAACGGGCGTTGAAACGGTATCAGTTACTGCTGGCGCTTCCACACCAACATTGATTGTACGTGAGGTTATTGCCTTTCTAGAGAAATTCGATGTAGAAGATCCTTCGACACATCACCCAGAGCGCAAATTCGCATTGGAAAAAATTCTACCCAAAATTAAAAACCCAACACCTGTTGATCGTATTGAACCATACGCGACAACATAAAATGAACCGACCTCCATTTCTGGGAGGTCGGTCCTTTTTTTAGTAGGTTAAATAAATTGAAATGGTTCTGTAATAACTGCCGATTCAATGAACTTTACATTGTACCCCGCTTTTGCACATGCATCCTGCATATAATCTGCAACACCTGCAATCATTACTTTTTCAATATTATGCCCCGGATCTATGACAGCAAGTCCCATCGCCTCTGCGTCATGTGCCACATGGTAATATAAATCCCCTGTGACCAACACATCTGCACCGGCTCTTTTGGCAGCACCGATATATTTATTGCCATCGCCACCTAGTACTGCAACTTTTTGAATTTGCTTATTTGGATTACCGACAAAACGTAGGGCTGGCACACCGAATACCTGTTTTACATGTTCAGCAAACTGTGCAACCGTCGTTTTTTCCTCCAGTTTACCTATGCGACCGAGACCGTATTCATTGGTCCGCTGATCGAGGACAAAAAAATCATACGCTGGTTCTTCATAAGGATGTGCCATCAGCATAGCCTTTAGCACTTTATTGCGAATCGTACCCGGCAGAACAACTTCAATTTTTTCTTCATGGACTTCCCCACCTTTTCCCACTTCCCCAATATACGGTTCAGCCCCTTCAACTGGCGTAAAACGACCTGTCCCCGTAGAGCTAAAGCTACATCCAGTGTAATCGCCAATTGCACCTGCCCCCGCCTGTGCCAATGCCTTCCTAAGATCATCTGTATGCGTGACTGGGCTAAAAATAACAAGTTTGTACAAAGGCTCGGAGAAGGTCGGTTCAACAACTACTGTATCAAGTAACCCTAGCTTTTCAGCGAGCATATCATTGACACCACCAGGAGCGACGTCTAAATTGGTATGTGCCGCATAAACAGCAATATCGTTTTTTACGCATTTCTCAATCATTCTTCCTTGGGGCGTATCCGTTACTAAGTTTTTCAACGGTCTGAAAAGGGGTGGATGATGAGCAATAATAAGATTGGCACCACTTCGAATCGCCTCATCAATTACTTCCTCATTGACATCCAATGTGATAAGTACTTTTTCTACCGAGCAATTTAATTGGCCGATATGAAGACCTACAGGGTCCCCCTCCATAGCAAAACGTTTTGGAGACCATTGCTCGAAAAGGTTAATGATTTCATGTCCATTTACATTTTTCATGTTGCCAACACCTTTCCAACAAAGTCGATATGCCTTATAAGCTCATTCTTCCGCGCTTCAATTGTAGCTGTTTGCTCTGCCTGTTCCAGAGAGACTAGCACGCGTTGCCATTCCTCCAATTCTTTCTGCCATTTTTCCAAAAAGACAGCTGATTTAGATTGAAGTAAGAAAGGTCCAACGAGTAGTTCCAGTTCGTTGTATGTAGCTACTCCTTTTTCCAAAACAATGATTTCATATATTTTTCCATCTTCCTTCAAAATCATCTCTTCAATTATGAGCCATTCATTCGCAATCGCCCATTCACGTATTGCTTTCGCATAAATATTCGGCTGCGCAATGATACGCTTAACTCCGTAAAGTCGACTTTTTCCACTTTCCAAAATGTTGGCGATAAGTGGTCCACCCATCCCTGCGATTGTCACGGTGTCGACCTCGTCACCTTCTTCAATCGCAAGCAATCCATTCGCCAATCTTACAGTTACCGCAGATGAGAGCCCTTCACGTCGAACGTTTCGGATTGCAGATTCATATGGTCCCTTGACAACCTCCCCCGCAATTGCCCGATTAATAATTCCATTATGAACAAGGAAGCAAGGCAAATAGGCATGATCACTTCCAATATCTGCAACAACAGACCCTGTTTCGACAAAAGAAGCAACCGTAGCCAATCGAGTTGATAAACGTACTGTGTTCACATTATCCTCACCTTTCACTGTTAGTATATAGTCAATAGTGTACCATTTTAGTCAATAGAAAAAAGCTGTCAGTCGACAGAGTTCTTCTGCTGACTGACAGCTCTTGCACATATCGAATTATTTAAGTGATAGAATATAGTCTGCCATTGCATCAAGCTCAGCATCTTCCTTAATCATACCTCCTGGCATTCCACCAGTCGTACCATTTAGAATGATGTCCTTGATTTCGTCTTTGGAAAGAGTAGTGCCGACTAAAGCTGGCCCACTATTGCCCGTTAGATCTCCACCATGACAGCCAATACATTTACCAATTGCAACTTCAGGATCGAACTCAGCTGCTACATCTTCAGTTTTACCTTCGTCACCCTCATTTGCGATTTCTTTTTGTTGATCAAGTCCATAAAGGGACATAAAGAAAATAAGACCAAGTCCAAGCGCGAAAATTAGGATATAAGGTACTATTGGATTTTTACCCATTGATATTACCTCCTTCATTTAAATTGATACTGTATCGGATACAGTGCACAACTATTATTGTACTGTATTCAATTGAAAACTGAAAGAGTTATTGATTATCTTTTAATTCGCTGTAACAATTTCGACAAATCTCCTGTTGCTACTACCGTAAGTTAACAACCAATCAGACGCGCAATGACCATACGTTGGACTTCTGAAGTTCCTTCACCAATTTCTAATAATTTAGCATCACGCATATAACGTTCGACTTCATATTCCTTCATATAGCCATATCCGCCATGAATTTGAATAGCTTCCGTTGCAACTTCCATTGCGATTTCCGAAGCGTAAAGCTTACACATGGATGCTTCTTTTGAAAATGGACGCCCTTGATCCTTCAACCACGCGGCTTTGTAGACCATGTTGCGTGCCAATTCAATTTTTAAGGCCATATCAGCTAATTTAAATTGAGTAATTTGAAATTGTGCCAATGTTTTTCCGAATTGCTTACGTTCTTTCGAATAACTGAGCGCTCGATCGAAAGCGGCCTGCGCGATGCCCACAGCCATTGCTCCAATACCGATACGTCCTCCATCCAATGTCACTAAAAACTGACGGAAGCCGTTTCCACGCTCCCCTAGTAAGTTAGCTTTTGGCACACGAACATGATCCAGCACAAGCTCAGTCGTATTAGAAGCATTCAGCCCCATTTTTTCATAGTTATTAATAATCGTAAACCCTGGTGCATCCGTTGGAACTATAATTGCACTAATTTCTTTTTCACCATCAACAGTTCCTGTAATTGCTGTTATAGCAAGATGCTTGGCATAACTAGCGTTCGTTATGAACACCTTCGATCCCGTAATAACGAAATCATCGCCATCCTCCACGGCTATCGTTTGCGTACCTCCTGCATCCGAGCCTGCATTTGCTTCCGTTAAACCAAAAGCACCAAACGATTCTCCCTTACAAATCGGTGTTAAATACTTCTGCTTCTGCTCTTCCGTACCAAATAAATTCAGCGGCGCTCCCCCAAGCGAAATATGTGCTGAATACGTAATACCCGTCGATGCACATGCACGACTAAGTTCCTCTGTCACAATAGCGAAGCTCACCGTATCGGCACCTCCGCCCCCAAATTGTTCCGAAAACGGCAACCCCATCAGGCCCATATCCGCAAGTTGCTGAAAAATATCGACTGGAAATTCTTTTGTTCGATCGCGTTCAATAGCACCAGGTGCAACGACTTCATCCGAAAATTCCCGTATCATCTTTTTTATCATCTGTTGTTCTTCTGTTAAATCAAAATTCAACATCTTCATCCCCTTTGTTGTAAACGCTTACAAGTTAATTATAACGAATAAGCTACTACTTTCACAACCTCAAAATGAAAGTAGTAAAAATCCGATAATTAACAATAAACCCACTGTTCCGGAAATTGTGAAATACAGTAACTTTAATAAACGCCCCGCAAATAACCAAAGCGAACAGTTCAACATCAATAATCCAAGCAACAACATCGTATGCCCTTCAAAAAAAACAAACCATAATTTTAACGACATGAATAAAAGCATAAACGATACGATTATGTATATAAAAGGAGCCAACGACTGGTTTACCTTCTTACGTAAAGTCGATAATAAAAACACAGTCACAATGATTGCCGCTACCGTCATTGTCTCAGCAGGATAATGCGTAAAGATAAACATACTTCCACTAACAACTAAAGAAACTAGCACTAATAGCAGGATAATTCGATTTAACTTCTTTTTTTCTTTCACTATAATAGACTCGGAAACTTTTACTTCTTGCTTATTTCCCTCTTCCCCTTGTGCGTAAAGTGTAATGAGAAAATCACAATAATGCGCTGGCAGTAACCTGTTATGCTTCCAATATTTGATCTCAGAAATAATAATTCGCTTTCGCTGTTGGTTCATAAGTCTTATCGCTCCTCAATATAGCTGAAAATAAGGGCTTTATCGTAAAAATCACCGGCACAATAATATGCCGGTGAACTCATTTTACTCTAGGAAATCCTTCAATCGCTTGCTTCTTGATGGGTGACGTAGTTTACGCAGGGCTTTTGCCTCAATTTGGCGAATCCGCTCTCTTGTTACACCAAATACTTTACCGACTTCCTCAAGCGTACGTGTACGCCCATCATCCAAACCGAAACGAAGACGTAAAACATTTTCTTCGCGGTCCGTTAAAGTATCCAGCACGTCTTCCAACTGTTCTTTTAGCAATTCATAAGCCGCGTGGTCAGATGGTGATTGTGCCTCGGAATCTTCGATGAAATCGCCAAGATGTGAATCATCTTCTTCCCCAATCGGAGTCTCCAATGAGACTGGCTCTTGTGCAATTTTCAGGATTTCACGCACTTTTTCTGCCGTCAAATCCATCTCCTCACCAATTTCTTCTGGAGACGGTTCACGTCCAAGATCCTGCAATAACTGACGTTGTACGCGGATGAGCTTATTAATCGTTTCTACCATATGCACAGGGATACGAATCGTCCGAGCTTGGTCTGCAATGGCACGTGTAATCGCTTGACGAATCCACCATGTAGCATACGTACTAAACTTGAAGCCCTTCGTATGATCAAACTTCTCAACCGCTTTAATAAGACCCATATTCCCTTCCTGAATCAAATCCAGGAACAGCATGCCTCGCCCAACATAGCGCTTAGCTATGCTGACCACTAGTCGAAGATTGGCTTCTGCCAATCGTTTTTTCGCTTCTTCATCACCGTCTAGAATGCGAATCGCTAGTTCAACTTCCTCTGCACCAGTTAATAAGTCAACGCGGCCAATCTCTTTCAAGTACATACGTACAGGGTCATTGATTTTAACGCCCGGTGGTACGCTGAGATCATTTAAATCGAACTGCGTTTCTTCTGTTGCTGCTTTGCCACCGTCTTCTCCGGATTCGTCATCAATTTTACGATCCATTTCAATTCCTTGTGCTTCTATCAAATCTAGAAACTCCTCAAATTGCTCCGGCTCCATCTCAAATGCTGCTAATTTCTCGGTCACATCGTCAAGCGTCAGTTCGCCTGATTTCTTTCCAGCCTCTAACAGGTTCGCTTTCGCTTCCTCAATTGTTAGTTCGTGCTCCATATCTCCAGCTAATTCTTTTTTACTCATCTTACCCGTTCCTCCTTAGTACACCGGAATACGACTACAATGTCGTCCATGTTTTCCGGAGCTGTATAATTTCCCTGGCCAGCTCCAGCGCCCGGGTATGATCCTTCATCTTTTCTGCTTCTTTCGATTCGTGCATTTTCTCTTGAATCATCAAGCTGATTCGATATTTCTCTAAATGATGAATACAGTCATTTATCTCTGCCTGTGTTTGTTCGGGGTCTCTTTCCACCATGGCCGCTTCTAGCACAATTTTCCGCAGCTCACGATCTTCGATTGACTCGGCAAACCTATGAAAGTCAGGAGTACCATGCTGTTCGTAAAACCCCGCCAGTCGTACAAATATCGCAACATAATCGTCACGTATGAACAAGTTAGGCTTGTCCATCTGTAAACGATCGAACAACTCACCGTCATTTAGTAAATGATAGAGCAGTAAACGCTCAGCACGCTCAGTGCCTGTTTTCTTACGCCTTGGTGTCGCTTGCTGAGGTTGTTGAGTCATTTCCTCTGGTACTGGTGTTGCCTTTGCCCTTTTTGCCTGCTGACCAGCCATTTTGATGAATTGCTGTTGAATGGCATCGACAGATACACCTGTCTCAGTCGAAAGTTGTCGAATATATAAATCCCGTTCTACCGGCGATGGTCGCAGTGATAATTCTTCCAACACTTCATGAATATATTGCAATACATCATTTTCATAAGATAAGTTCTTGGAGCGCTTGGCATACGCCATAATGAACGACATGAACGAATGTGGATTATCAATCACTTTTTCACGAAAAGCCTCGGCACCGAATTGAGTAATATAATCATCAGGGTCCATCTTTCCTGGAAGCAAAGCAATTTGAACATTCATTCCTTTTTTCATCGCCAGATCTGCAAAGCGTTTTGCCGCTTCCCAGCCAGCATCATCACCATCACAGCAAATGATTATTTCTTTCGCAATTCTTTTTAGCTTAATAAGGTGTTTATCAGACAATGCTGTCCCCATAACAGCAACGCTATTCGTAACACCAGCACGATCTGCTGATATCGTATCCATAAATCCTTCAAACAGTATTACTTTACCCGATTTCCGAACGTTAAGACGTGCATTGTGAAAATTGTACAAAATATGACTTTTTTCGAATATTGGTGTTTCAGGACTATTCAAGTATTTTGCTTCTTGTTTCGACCCGGATAAGATCCGTCCTGAGAACCCGACAACATTACCATTATCGTCCCGCAACGGAAACATAATACGTCCCCGAAACCGATCAAAATAGCCTGTCCCATCATCTTTCATAATACACAAACCTGCACGTTCCATATCCATCATGCTGTAATCTTTGCGTTTTAACAGATTCGTTAACGCTTCCCAATCATTGAGAGACCACCCAATACCATATTTTTCGATACTGTCCCTCGTAAATCCTCTTTTTTCAAGATATTGTAGTGCTTCTTCACCTTCTACGGTGTTTAACAATAGGTGACTGTAGAAGTTTGCCGCAAGGGCATGTGCTTCAATCATTGGTTTGAATTCATGATGAGGTTGTGTATCAGTGCCTTCGCTCACGATTGTGTCAATCTCAATGCCAGTCCGCTCCGCTAGCTTCACAACCGCTTCTGCAAATGGACTATTTTCAATATCCATCACGAACGTAATCGCATTACCACTTGCACCACATCCAAAACAATGAAACAATTGCTTATCCTCTGAAACTGAAAAAGACGGTGTACTTTCACCGTGGAATGGACAAAGTCCAAACCAGTTCTTCCCCCTTTTCGTCAGCTGTACATATTCACCTATCAAATCTACAATGTCGGTCTTTGAACGGACAGCTTCGATTGTTTCTTCTGGTATTCTCGTCATCCTATCACCATTTTCCAAACTACTCTATTACTGATTTCGAGAAATTCTTCAAAAATCCTCTGTATTCGACAAAATATTTTCGATTATACTCCGAAACTATTATTTTACACTATTACAAAGGCTTTTGCTCGACTTTAAAATTATTAATTAACTTAATTCAGTAAAAGTCCCCCACTTCTATAAATTGGGAGGGATGAAAGCTAAATATGCCTTCAAATTCAGTGGGGGTTCAAGCCCCTGTAGCTGACGCTTCGCTTTCAGTACAAATACATTTGCTGAATTAAGTTAAGCCTCCAAGGAAGGATTCAGTTCAATCCTTCCCTGATGTCACAGATTTTGAAGGGAGTTAATTGCTGCGAATCGAACAGCAAAGGGTTCGATTTGCAGTATTTCTGCGTTTTTTGCAGAAATTAAGGCACTTAGATAAGCGCAATTCAAAATCTGGACGCAATCACGCCGAGGCGTGATTGATAGATAATCTAAAATCCGCAAAAGAAGAACCATCCCGATTTTTCGGGCGGTCCTCCTTCTTTAGCATGTCACGGCTTTCAACATTCATTTATACGCGTGTTATCTATTATAATTGGAAATTTCACTAAGAATTAAATTAGCCGTTTCTTCAACAGCACGGTTTGTTACATCAATAACCTTACAACCGATTTTTGACACGACCTTGTTGAAATGGTTAATTTCATTGTCAATGCGTTCAACACGCGCGTAACTTGCGTCATCTTTCAAGCCAAGTGCAATGAGTCTTTCTTTACGAATCGAATTCAGCTTTTCTGATGAAATGACAAGTCCAAAACATTTCTCAGGATTAATCATAAATAATTCTTCTGGAGGATCTACTTCAGGTACTAATGGAACATTCGCTACTTTATAACGCTTATGCGCTAAGTATTGCGATAACGGCGTTTTCGACGTTCTTGAAACACCAACTAATACGATATCTGCCTTCAAAATGCCACGCGGATCTCTGCCATCATCGTATTTGACTGCGAACTCAATCGCTTCAATTTTTTTGAAATAATCATCATCTAGCTGGCGAACAAGCCCCGGCTCTTCAAGAGGTTTTTCACCTAACTCCGAACCGATTTTGTCCACTACCGGACCTAGTAAATCAATACATTGAACGCCTTGAGCTAGGCATTGCTGTTGAATTTTTCGACGCATTCCATTTTTTACGAGTGTGTAAATGATGATGGCATCTTGTTTTTTTGCTAAATAAGCAATTTCATGTAGTTGAGACTCATCTTCAATATGTGAAAATCGTTTCATCGAAACAGCTTCGAGCCCTTGTCTAAATTGACTAGCAGCCGCTTTGGCAACTAGGTCAGCCGTTTCACCGACAGAGTCAGAGACGATGAATAATGTTAACTTTCTCATTGTATCCCCCTCATAATTCATGGTCGTCCGAAAGTGATAGGAAGGCTGCGGTAATATTCGTTTTTGTAATCCTTCCGATTACTTCAAGACCTTCTCCATTGTCATTGACAACCGGTAATGAATCAATCTGTTTGTCTATCATTTTCTTCGCCACATGCAGCAGCGTATCCTGCTTATTACAATACGTAATATTTGGCATACGCGTCATGATGACGTGAACCGGAATTTTGTCTAAGTCATTATTTCCAAGACTGGTACGCAATAAATCTTTTCTCGATAAAACTCCTGTGAGAAGGGAGGAGCTGCTGACGACAAAAAGTGTGCCAACGTCTTCCAAAAACATGTGACAAATAGCGTCGTAAACCGAAGTGTTTTCTGCGACCACAACTGGGATGGACTGAAAATCCCGTACTTTCATACCTACCATACTATCGGCAACTGATTGGACAGGTTTTTTACCTGAATAGAAATAGCCGACACGAGGTCTCGCATCTAAATAACCTGCCATTGTTAAAATAGCTAAATCTGGACGAATGGTAGCTCTTGCTAACGTAAGCCGCTCCGCAATTTGTTCGCCAGTGATGGGTCCGTCCGCTTTAACGATTGCAAGGATTTCCGTCTGGCGCTTATTCAGTTCCATAAATGTCACCGCCCTAATCGTTCAATTCTTTATCCTCGATTATTATATACGAATACGTACACTATTGCGAAGAAATCGGAATCATGCTAGACTAAAAAAGAATTGAATAGGCGGAGACAGGACGATAAGTAGTGTCGATTGAAGCGAACGGGGACAGTGAAAGCCCGTACTGACACGAAACGGCATCCTCGAGCCATTGTACTATGAAGTGGGCTATTATTAGTAGCCAATCGAGGTGGAACCGCGGGTCATCATGCACTCGTCCTCGGACATAATGTCCGGGGATGGGTGCTTTTTATTATGGTTCAGTATAAGCCTCTGCTGAATCAAGGAATGCAAGCTAAGTCCGCCGAGACATATTTTATTAATAATTGGAGGGATTTACTTTGACAATGTCAATGGAGAAGGTAGTTAATTTAGCGAAGCAAAGAGGGTTTGTATTCCCAGGCTCTGAAATTTATGGAGGGTTGGCGAATACATGGGATTATGGTCCACTCGGTATCGAATTGAAAAACAACGTTAAAAAAGCTTGGTGGCAGAAATTTGTTCAGGAGTCACCATATAACGTTGGTCTTGACGCAGCGATTCTGATGAATCCGAAAGTATGGGAAGCTTCTGGTCACATCGGTAACTTCAATGATCCAATGATCGACTGTAAAAAATGTAAAACGCGTCATCGTGCTGATAAATTGATTGAAGATGCACTTGATGAAAAAGGTATTGAATTGGTCGTTGACGGTCTTTCTTTCGACAAAATGGCAGAGCTTGTTCAAGAGCATAATGTCGTGTGCCCTACTTGTGGCGCAATAGATTATACCGAAATTCGTCAGTTCAACTTGATGTTTAAAACGTCACAAGGTGTGACAGACTCATCAGCAAACCAAATTTTCCTACGTCCTGAAACAGCACAAGGAATTTTCGTCAACTTTAAAAATGTTCAACGCTCAATGCGCAAAAAAATGCCTTTTGGGATTGCACAAATCGGCAAAAGCTTCCGTAACGAAATTACACCAGGTAACTTCACATTCCGAACACGCGAGTTCGAACAGATGGAGCTTGAATTCTTCTGTAAGCCTGGCGAAGATATGAAATGGTATGAGTACTGGCGCGATTATTCCAAGAACTTCTTGTTGAATCTTGGAATGACTGAGGATGCTATGCGTTTACGTGAGCATAATGAGGATGAGCTTTCCCACTACTCAAAAGGGACTGTTGACATCGAATACAAATTCCCATTTGGTTGGGGCGAGCTATGGGGCATTGCAAACCGTACGGACTTTGACTTAAATCGTCATATGGAGCATTCAGGTGAGGATTTCCATTACCAAGACCCTGTGACGAATGAAAAATTCGTACCGTATTGCATCGAGCCATCACTTGGTGCTGACCGTGTGACACTTGCGTTCTTATGTGATGCTTACGACGAAGAGGAATTGGAAAATGACGATAAACGCACGGTTCTTCGCTTCCACCCTGCACTTGCACCTGTCAAAGCTGCGGTTCTTCCTTTGTCGAAGAAGTTAGCAGATAGTGCTGGCGAAGTTTACGCACAACTAGCGAAGCATTTCAACGTTCAATACGACGATTCTCAATCCATCGGTAGACGCTACCGTCGTCAAGATGAAATTGGTACACCATTCTGTATCACGTACGACTTCGATTCTGAAGAAGATCGCCAAGTAACAGTACGTCACCGCGACTCAATGGAACAAGTGCGTATGCCAATTGCAGATGTAAAAGAATATATTGCGAAGCATCTTGAATTTTAAATGAACCAAAAAAACCGGAGGAATAAAGCTTAATCGCCTTGTTCCTCCGGTTTTTCTTTTCGTGGTAGCAATTCAGGTGTCGATTCAAGCTGATCAAGAAAGGATCTCGACTTCAATCGAATGCCAACCTGTTCATCATAAATTGTGCGCACAAGCTTTTTCATAAATTGTTTTGTTGTCTTTTTCAACGTCAAATTGCCAACTCGATTGATGGGAACGGTGTAAAATGTCCTTATCAGCTTTAATTGCATTGGCGAAATACGAATGATATAGCGATCTATATGGAAACAGCGATGACAAAGGAAGCCGATTTCTTTAAAAGAAAACGCAAACTCCCCTTCCGTTGCCCCGCAATTTGCGCACTGATGCAGAACAGGGTGAATACCAGCAACCGGCAACATCTTCCACTCGACAAACAACGCAATCGCTTCTGGATCGTATTGCTCATTAATGGCATGCAGTGCCTCATGCAATAACCCGTAAATGCCCCCGGAACGCTCACCATCCTCCGTCAGACGATCAATGAGTTCAACAACGTAACTCGCGTAAGCTGTCGCTTCAAGATCCTCACGAATATGGCGCATCGATTCAATCGGCTCACCCTGTTCAAGCGTTCCCATTCCTCTTCCTTTTCGAATGAGAAAGGAGCCATGTGTGAACGGCTGTGTAATAGCAGCCAAGCGACTTGCCGGCTTTTTTGCCCCTCTAGCCATCACTGTTAGCTTGCCAGCTTCTCGCGTATAGAGCGTGACAATCTTATTCGATTCGCCATATGGCATACTTCTTAAAATGATACCTTCCCATTTATTCAGCAAGGCCATCACCTCCAGGCCCACACGAAGTGGGTCATGCAGCTGTCACCACAGGACGTGGCGTACTTAAGCAGCGTTCCTTATTATTAATATTCGTCTTCTCTAAAACCAAATTCCTTCAGCTGTTCAGGCTTATTGCGCCAGTCCTTTTGCACCTTAACCCACAGCTCTAAAAATACTTTCGAACCTAATAGCATTTCAATGTCATGCCTTGCCTTCGTTCCTATCTCTTTCAGCAATGCACCTTTTTTCCCAATGACGATACCTTTTTGAGAATCACGATCCACAACAATCGTCGCCATGACATTAATCATTTCACGTTTTTCCTCGCGGTCTATTTTCTCAATGACAACCGCAACGGAATGTGGAATCTCTTCCCGTGTTAAATGCAACACCTTTTCACGAATCAATTCAGAGATGATGAAACGCTCTGGATGATCGGTTACTTGATCGTCGGGATAATATTTCGGTCCTTCCGGCAAATACTTCGTCAACGTCTCATTTAAACGTTCTATATTATTCCCATTCATCGCAGAAATAGGAACGATTTCTGCGAAGTCATATTCAGAGGTGTACGATGTAATGATTTTCAACAATTCATCAGGGTGAACTAAATCAATTTTATTGATGATCAAAAATACGGGTGTCTGGGTATTTTCAAGCATCTCAATAATAAAACGATCCCCTCGGCCAATTGCTTCATCCGCATTGACCATGAACATAATAATGTCGACTTCTTTCAATGTGTTACGTGCTGTTTTCACCATAAAATCGCCCAATTTATGCTTCGGCTTATGGATACCTGGCGTATCGATAAAGATGAATTGTGAGTCATCCGTCGTAACAACTCCTTGCACTTTGTTACGAGTCGTCTGCGGCTTGTCACTCATGATGGCGATTTTCTGCCCAACCACTCGGTTTAAAAATGTCGATTTCCCTACATTCGGACGACCAATAATCGAGATAAAACCCGACTTGAATGATTTATTGTTTTGCTGCATAAGAAAGATCCTCCTTGGAAAACGCGCCGGGCAACAATTCTGCAACCGTAGTTTCAAGGACGTCCCCTTTTAAATTCGTTAAATAGACAGGCATAGACCCCTCGCAAAATTCAGCGATGACTTGTCTACATGCACCACATGGAGAAACCGGACCATCTGTATCTCCAACGACTGCCAACGCCTTGAATGTATGAACACCTTCCGAAACCGCCTTGAAAAAGGCCGTCCGCTCCGCACAATTTGTCATACTATACGCAGAGTTTTCAATATTACAGCCATGATAGACAGTCCCATCCTCAGCAACTAATGCCGCCCCAACTGGAAATTTAGAATAAGGGACATATGCTTTGTCCCGTGCCTTTTTTGATTCAACAATTAATTTTTCCATTTCCATACAAACACTCTCCTAGTTAAACCATTTCGGTATAAATATGATAAAGCCAATTACAACACTGATAATCGCATACACTAGCACAGCTCCCGCTGCGAGATCCTTCGCTTGCTTGGCAAGCGGGTGGATTTCTAGCGTAATAAGGTCCACAACACGTTCGATAGCAGCATTCATCATTTCAAGCGCAATCATTCCAGCGATTAGCAGTAAAACGATACACCATTCCATCGCTGATAAGCGAGTAAATAAACCTGCAATACTCACAGCACCAGCAGAAGCTAGATGAAATTTCAAATTTCGTTCAGCCTGTAGACCATATAAAATTCCACTCCATGCATAGTCGAACGCCTTGAAAAACTTCCGCATTGTGTCACCTCTCAAGTCCGAATGAAGCGAGTATCTCCTTTTGCCTGCCGAACATTTTCGCTTCATCGTCCTCAGTCATATGATCATATCCGAGTAAATGCAAAAAACCATGAAGCGCAAGAAATCCCATTTCACGCCTAAAATCATGCCCATATTCCTCCGCCTGTCTAGCAGCAGTTTCCACAGAAATAAGTATATCACCTAAAACCGTTGGCATGCCTTCTTCTACAACAATCGCCACTTCACCTTCTGTCATCTCTTCCAGCGCAAATGAAATAACGTCCGTCGGCATATCTTTTCCACGGTACTCCGCATTCACTTCCTGAATCGCTTCATCCGTCATAAACGTCACAGAGACCTCTATCTCACCTGTCAAAGCTTCCTCACGCGCCGCATGACTCAATAATTCCCGAATTAACCCTTCCACTTTATGATCAACGGTAGCTGTTTCATCGTCAAAATAAAGGTCTAGCATGTTTATTATCTCCTTTCGCAATCATTCTGGATATTCAATCCGACTATGGAATGTGCCATTTAATGTCTCGCAAATCACTTTTTCCGCTTTCTTTAATTCTTTCATAGAAAGATCGCATTCATCGAACTGTCCGTCATTCAAGCGATCGTTGACAATAGCGCGTACAAGTCCAGCAATCTTTTGCGGATTCGGCTCTTTCATAGATCGAACGGCTGCCTCTACACTATCCGCAATCGAAATAATCGCAATTTCTTTTGTTTGAGGCTTCGGACCTGGATAGCGGAATTCTTCTTCCACAACATCCTTACCCGCTTCCTTCGCCTTCACATAGAAATACTTCAATGTACTCGTACCATGATGTTGACGTGCAATATTAATGATTTCACGCGGCATCTTATACTTCTCCAATAGCTTTGCACCGTCTTCTGCGTGGGCAATAATAATATCACGGCTTTTTTCCGGTGGCAATGCATCATGTGGATTTTGTCCTGGATGCTGGTTTTCGATGAAAAATCCTGGTCTAATCGTCTTGCCAATATCATGGTAGTAACTCCCGACTCTTGCCAATAAACCATTGGCACCAATTGCCTCACAAGCTGCATCAGACAAATTCGCCACCATGACACTGTGGTGATAAGTACCCGGGGTTTCAAATAATACTTTTTTCAATAATGGATGGTTGGGATTCGACAATTCAACAAGCTTCATATCTGATAACAACCCAAATGCCGTTTCAAAAAATGGCATTAAACCAATTGTTAAAGCTCCAGACAAAATACCTGATGCAACCGCGGCGATTAGATAAAATCCTAGCTCCGACAGATCGTAAGCAGATTGCGTCATTAGCAAATAAAAAGAGATAAATAGTATATTGGACGCCACGACACCTGCACTTGTCCGCAATATACTGGAACGCCTTCCCCCGTCTCCTAGTAAATAGAGGCTGACAACGCCACCAAATAATATGTACAAGGCCACTTCCATCTGAATGATCGCAGCAAATCCTTCCTGCAACATTATACCCGCAGTAGCTGCCGTTATAATAGTCGTCATAATAGCGATTCGTTCATTCGTCAACAACTTTACTAGCATTGGTGCTAGCGCTGTCGGGAAAAGAAATGCCAATAATACATTGAAATTCTCATCAATGAGCGCAATTAGTTTCATCATGATGACTAGCAAGAAAAAGACGGATAGCACAATGACCAACGCTTTTTTCTTCACAGAGCTATGCTCCTGCCAAGTATTGAAATGCATGAAGATAATACCAGACACGAACAACACAAACAAGGCGAGACCTGCAAATGGTTTCACTGTTGACTGGTTGTTCAATAAGCCGGTTAGTTCTAATTGTCGATAAATTTCTCGATCGATCATTTGTCCTTCACGAACGATAACCTGTCCTTGCAAAATACGAGTAGGTTCTATAGCAGCTCTCGCTTGTTCAATGCCCGATTCAGTTGCTTCCACATTGATTGTTTCTGTTTCCACGACTAACAAGCGTCCAAGCGTTAAAATGGTTTGTAAAACAGACGGTGGAATCGTATCCGCAAGCCGTATTTTTCTTTCTACCTCATAGCGAATAGTAGACAAATCTTCTTTGCGGATTGGCTTTGACAACTCCTCACCAATCGTTGTCGCAAGAACGCTTTGAATATTCTCTAACACTTCCGTTTTTTGGGCCAATAACATCGAAATTGCATCATCGCTTAAACGCAAACCTGGCTCTTCTTTCTCTAAATTACCGAGCTTTTTACGCATTTCAGCAATTTGCATTCTATTGTCCAAAACAGACTCATTTTCCTCAGACTGCGCCAGTTCTCCCATCTCTTTCACTTCAATGAGGAAATCGAATATGGACATCGCAATCGCTTGTCGATTCTTCCCAACATCTTGAGACAACTGATAGACGGGCGTAACTTCTCGTGCTGCCCGTTCTCGATCCTGCTCCGTTTTCACCGTATCCTCAACTGTCTTAATAGATCTAATAGTATCTGGAGAAATTTGCAACGACTCCAGCTTATATGTCTCTTTTTTGACACTACCATACATAATTGAAAACAGGAGGATCCCTGACAATCCGATAAGGAATATGGCTAAGTAAGTGAATTTCAGTGATAGAAAAAACTTCCTAATTGGTTGCAGCATTGAACATCCCCCATTTCTTTTTCTCTCTATAGAATGAAAAATCCATGATAACCGTTGGTGACTTTTCTCAATTCAAGTCAAGTAGTACTGGTAAAAAAAGCAGTCAACTTAAGATGACTGCTCTTCTTCGTAAGCTTCAATAATTTTTGCAACTAATGGATGACGTACAACATCCCCTTGTTCTAGATATTGAAAGCTAATATCACTCACTTTGCTTAAAATATTTTCCGTCACAATTAAACCGGACTCAACACCTCTTGGTAAATCAATCTGCGTTTTATCTCCTGTAATCACCATTTTAGAACCAAAGCCGAGGCGCGTCAAAAACATTTTCATTTGTGCTTTTGTCGTGTTTTGCGCTTCATCCAAAATAACAAATGCATCGTCCAACGTCCGCCCTCTCATATAAGCAAGCGGTGCAATTTCAATGACACCTCGTTCAATGAGCCGATCAGTATGTTCCGTCCCTAGCACGTCATGGAGTGCGTCGTATAACGGACGTAGGTATGGGTCTACTTTCTCCTTTAAGTCGCCAGGAAGAAAGCCCAGGCTTTCTCCAGCCTCTACAGCAGGACGCGTTAAAATAATTCGTTTAGCTGAGCCTGATTTCATCGCTTGAATGGCAAGAACTACAGCCAAATACGTTTTTCCTGTTCCTGCAGGTCCAATACAAAATACAAGATCTCGCGTCCGAATCGCATGAACATACTCGCGTTGACCAATCGTTTTCGCACGAATTGCTTTTCCTTTACTATTTCTAGCGATTTCTTCATCATATAGTTCTGCAAAATATTCAATCGTTCCACTTTTCACCATCTCAATAGCTGTTGAGACGTCGCGCTGATTAATATTCACACCCTTGCGAATGACCTTCAGCAACTGTTCCAAAAGAGCTTTTGCTGACTCGCGGTTATCTTCTTCACCACTGAGCGCAATTGTATCTCCTCTTGTCATAATTGAAATGCTCAATGCTTCTTCGATTAACTTCATATTTTGGTCGGAAATCCCGAGTAGCATAACCGCTTCGTTTGGGTCTTCGACATGCAGTTGAATCAATTGTTCATCCATGGTCTCATTCTCCTTGTGAAATCGGTCTTTTGACAGCGATATTGTCATTGATTAAAAACAATATGGTCCCACTAACTTTATCATTATCGAATGACACGTGCAAAACTTTGTCATCTTGAATAACTGCTTTCGTTAATGATTCAGACAGTAATTTATTTTTCAATAGTGGAATGAGGACGGTTTCCTCCATACCTGCAACTAATTCGAACTGTCCAGCTCTGTCATTTATATGCCGTTCTGTTTGGATAAAAGATTTAAGAGACCACTTTTTCTTTTGCGGTTGCCACGGGAAATTAAATGAAAACTCCACTGTCTCTTCGCCTTGCAAACGATACTCAACGACGCTCGGTAAGCTAAAAGAATATTCCATCCAATAATCAGCATAGACCGCCCCATCTGCTCCAACGATGACCCTTTTATCACCTTGAACCAAAACACCTGTAGCGAGTGTATCACCCTTTTGAACGGTTTGATGGACACGACTTACCCGTTCCCCTTTTTTCAATGCAAAGCCAGTAATCACACCACCAGTACGTGCGACTAAATCAGAAGGCTGTTCTTCTGTTACTATTTCATCAGTTGTTTGAGGTGACAGCATCGGAATGACAGTCAACGTCGCTCCATCTCTTCTAAACCGTACCCATGAGAGAGAAGGATCATCGAGCATAAGCTCTCTGCGAATCTCCCCTTCATCAGGGATGAATGCAAGAAGTCGTAATGGTACAATTGATGCTTTTTCTAATTTTTGATAAATTCGTTCTTCAACCTCCGGCCATTCAGATTCTACTTCTACTGTCCAAAGGAATAATGAAGCGATAAAGGGGATCACGCAAGCGATGACAAAGAAATTAGAATTAAAGACCCCTTTAGCACCAGACGCCTCCCCGACAAGCGATACTTTAACAGTCACATGATAGCGCCTTCGAGTACGCCGAATAATCATCAGTCCTTGACGATCTGTTCGAAAGCGTGCCACACCTTCTCCGACCGATAACGATAAAATTTTCGTACTACTTGTCGCGAGGTTAGTAAGGAAGCCAGCAAGGTCACCATTCCCTGATATTTTAATATCATATCGCCTACGCACGATACTGCACCTCATCCTCCGCCACTGACGTCACATGCAGCATTGTCATAACTGTAAACGAGAATACAGCCACTTCCTCTGACAGCGTCTCAACAATCAAATTCTCACCCGATGCCTCAATCCTGTAATCGCCACTTTTAATCATCGCAAAATCGGGGCCAAGCTTGAGCAATGTATATGGACCATTAATGCGTAATGAAGAAAATTCTTCAATTGTTACTGACGAACCTGTATTAAATATTTTTCTCAAAAATAAAAACCCCCTACTCATATCGTATGACATGAATAAGGGGTCAATGATTATCGTTTTGATTTTGGTGGTCCAAAAATTTCGGAGAAGATAATCCCCTTTACAAGATCCTGACTGCTTTTAGGCATTAAATCATGCGTTTCCCGACTAAATATCGGTTGAAGCTGAGCGCCATGCGCAGAAAGACGCCCACTATGCCTAGAACTGTCGGGACGTTCTTTACGCTCCGATACAGCACGCGGGGCAACAGAACGCACTGGTCCAGCAGGAACAGCTACTACAGGCGCTTCTACAGATTGAGCCGCAACGACTGGCGGCGGTGTAGCTTGCGGCTGTAATTGCCGACTCGGTGGTTCTTCATCCGTACGTTGCATTTCTTTCTGCAATTCACGATACAAGTCTTTCGACATTTCTTTCAATTTACTTTGCGGATTGTCTGGAACACGCCCGGTTGCCGTGAATGGCTTTGGTTGAGCCTTCGCCGGGGTTTCCGACTTGCCTTTGCCTTTTTTAAAAAAAGAGGAGACAAGCGCAATAATAACAAGAAATATTATCTGTTTTATATCCATTCGAGCATCCCCCTTCCAGGAAATGACTGATTATCAATTAATTCTTTTTAAGGTCTGGATTGGTTTGGTCTCCACCAAAGCCGCTGATGGAATCACGCATCCCTGTGTCTGCTTGGATATTTTTATAATTCATATAATCCATGACACCAATATTTCCTGTGCGCAATGCTTCTGCCATTGCAAGTGGAACTTCAGCTTCAGATGCAACAACTTTTGCACGCATTTCTTCTACTTTTGCTTTCATTTCCTGTTCATTGGCAACAGCCATTGCACGGCGTTCTTCCGCTTTTGCCTGTGCGATGTTTTTATCAGCCATAGCCTGCTCAGTTTGAAGCTCTGCACCGATATTTTTACCGATATCAACGTCTGCGATATCAATGGATAGAATTTCGAATGCTGTTCCTGAGTCAAGACCTTTTGCTAATACCGTTTGGGAAATCATATCTGGATTTTCCAGTACCTTTGCATGGTCAATCGATGAACCGATTGTAGAGATAATCCCCTCACCAACACGGGCAACGATTGTTTCTTCACCAGCACCCCCGACAAGGCGGTCGATGTTGGCACGTACTGTAATACGTGCTTTTGCTTTTACTTCAATCCCGTTCATTGCCACACCAGCGATAAATGGTGTTTCAATAACTTTCGGGTTAACGGACATTTGAACAGCTTCGAGTACGTCACGACCTGCAAGGTCAATGGCCGCACAACGTTCAAAAGTCAATTCGATATTGGCACGGTGTGCAGCGATGAGTGCGTTGACAACACGGTCAACGTTACCACCTGCAAGATAGTGACTTTCCAGTTGGTTAATGGACACATCTAGTCCTGCCTTATGTGCTTTAATAAGCGGATTGACAATACGACTTGGAATAACTCGACGAAGACGCATCCCAATTAGTGTGAAAATACTTACGCGTACACCTGCAGCCATGGCAGAAATCCATAGCGTTACGGGTACTAGTGTGAAAAATACGGACAACACGATTATTGCTAGTACAACAATAATGACAATTCCTACAAAACTACCTGAAGCTAAAATTGTTGGCATTATTCATTCTCCCCTTTCTCTACTGATTCCCTGACGACAATCCGGGAACCTTCAACCTTTACAATAGTAACACGGATTCCTTTTTCAATGTAGCTTCCTTCAGAAACTACATCAATACGTTCTCCATCCAGCTCAATGGTACCAGCTGGTCTGAGTGGAGTAGACGTTTTTGCAATGCGTCCGAGTAATTCCACCCTGTTGACATTCGACACATAACCAAGCTCTGTATCCGTCGAATCCATGAGCACTACTTTATTAAGTAGATGCAATTTTTTACCGAAAAATTTCATAATAATCACCATCCCCGTGACAGCGATAGCAATCGCGATAAGGACAGAAGTCGCCATATACATCGGATTGCCGCCCGCCATAATGATACTACCAATAATTGCGAGCGAACCAATTGCCCCTGCTATACCATGCGGGAGGAAGAATTCCGCAACGACGAGAATCGCCCCAATGATGAACAGAATAACCGTTTCATAGCCTGCAAGTCCTGCCAATAAATGCCCGTAGAAAAATAACACAAGCGAGATAAGAGCCATCGTTCCCGGCACACCAAATCCTGGCGAATATAATTCTAGGACAAGGCCAAGTCCTGCGATAGATAACAGAATCGGTACAACGATCGGATGTGTAATGATGCTCGTAAGACTTTCAGCAAAGGTTTTATTTGTTGAAATGATTTCAGCATTTTCATAGCCAGTTATTTGCAGCAACTCTTTAAATGAAGCTACTGTACCTTCACTATAGTTAACTGCCTCTGCCTCCGAAGCGGTCAGCGTCAATAATTTACCTTCACCCGCCCGGTATTCTGGGATATCAATCGAGCTATCCGCCATAGCTTGCGCGAATTTGGGCTCGCGATCATGGTCTGAAGACTTAGCAGCACTCACCATATCTGCCACCCATGAAGATTGCGCCTTTTTTGCCGCTGCATTACCTGCTGAGTCAACTGCTTCTGCAGCACCCATCGTGGCAGTCTTCGACATATAAATGTCATCTGCATGGAGAGCGATGAACGCACCAGCTGAAAGCGCTTTTGGATTGACATAAGCGATTATCCGCAGTTCTGTCTCATCCATCAACTTGCCTATCTTCCAAGCCGCATCTACAAAACCGCCCGGTGTATCAATCTCCAGGATAATCGCATCCGCTCCTGCTTCCTCAGCTTCCGAAAACGAGCGTTTCAAAAATGCATATAATCCTTTTTCAACTTCATTTTTAATCGGGACTTTATATACTATTTGACTAGCCGCCTCAGGTGCTGCAAACGGAAAAGAAAACGTGGAGACGAATAAAATGAACAGGAGCACGCTTCCTATCATTTTACGCATTGTAGTTTCACCTCTTTCTACAATTTATTATATCTCTATATACGGGTGAAAAGCTCGGAAGTTTCATTTTTTCTAGAAAAATTCATTTCCAAAACAAATAAACCGGAAAATCCCAAAGGATTTTCCGGTTTACCAAATTTTAGATTCATTACAAGATTGAATTCATGGCAACAGGAAATTAGAATTTACGTTTCCTTGCAGCTTCAGATTTCTTTTTACGTTTTACGCTTGGTTTCTCATAGAACTCGCGCTTTCTTACCTCTTGTATTGTTCCACTTTTGGATACAGTACGTTTGAAGCGGCGAAGAGCATCTTCAAGCGATTCGTTTTTACGAACAACAGTTTTCGACATATCTCTTGTCCCTCCCTCCAAACACACTTCGAACATAGCCAAGTGCCATGTACTCAAGAATTATACCGCATATTTAGAATTTGGTCAATATAAAACTTTTAAATTTAATTGTTAAACTAAAGATTTCTATGAAATTCGCTTGGCGCTTGGGGATGCCTCCCGCGATAAGCCTGCTAGAAGATCACTATCAGTCTTATCGCTTCGGCTACCCCAGTAAGGCGCTTTCGCTGGAGAATAAATTAATTCAACTAATATAGATTAGTAATCCGTTTCAGATGCTAATCCTTGCATAATTTGAACGCCTGAGCTAGCACCAATTCGTGTTGCGCCTGCGTCAATCATTTTTTTCATATCTTCAAAGCTGCGGACGCCGCCTGATGCTTTGACTCCAGTTTCAGGTCCTACTACTGCACGCATTAGTTTAATGTCTTCCTCCGTTGCACCGCCTGTTGAAAAGCCTGTTGACGTTTTTACAAAATCAGCACCTGCAAGGATAGACAGCTCACATGCTTTTCTTTTTTCTTGTTCCGTTAGCAAAGCTGTTTCGATGATGACTTTAACGATTGCTTTCCCTTTCGCTGCTTGAACGACAGCTTCGATATCTTGTTTGACAAGCTCATCGTCACCGCCACGAAGTGCGCCGACATTAATGACCATGTCGATTTCACCAGCACCGTTTTCAATCGCGTCAGTTGTTTCAAACGCTTTCACAGCTGACGTCGATGCGCCAAGAGGGAAGCCAATAACTGTACAGACTTTAACAGGTGAACCTTCAAGTGCTGTAGCCGCTGTTTTCACCCATGCTGGATTCACACAAACAGATGCGAAACTGTACTGGCGTGCTTCCTGGCAAAGTACCATAATTTCATCCTTTTTTGCGTCAGCTTTTAATAATGTATGATCGATATAAGTTGCAAACTTCGTATTCAAATGAATACCTCCTTCAAGTTGTCCGTACTTCTTACATCATACCAACAAACCTTTGAATCTGCACGAAAAAAGTCATTTCAACTCAACAAGGCTGAAATGACTTTTTCAATTGTTCACTTAGGCATGTACTTCCTCGTCTTCCATGACACGAACAAACTGACCTTCGTTATATGGATAGCCCGATTTTGTAATTTTGACACGGACAATTTTACCGACCATCGACTCATCAGCCGGGAAGACTACTTTCAAATAATTATCTGTATAGCCTTCATACAAACCGCTTTCCGGCTCCAATTTGTAAGTCGTTTCCGGGATTACTTCAAGTACTTCATCCTCAAAAGTTGATGCATATTCCTTCGCCAATTGATCATTCAACTCGATCAAGCGATGTACACGTTCATTTTTCACGTCTTCTTCAACTTGATCTTCCATTCTTGCGGCAGGTGTACCCGTCCGCTTTGAATAAGGGAAAACATGTAGCTCGGAAAAACGATGATCTCGGATGAAGTTATACGTGTCCATAAACTCCTCTTCCGTTTCGCCAGGAAAACCGACGATAACATCTGAAGTAATCGCAAGCTGTGGTAGTGCCTCGCGCAATCTGTCTAGACGTTCCGCAAAAAATTCCATTGTATACTTTCTGCGCATTCGTTTTAAGACAGTATCTGACCCCGACTGAATCGGAATATGAAGATGGCGAACGACAACTTTTGATTCTCTTAATACGTCAATCACTTCATCAGTTATTTGACTTGCTTCAATCGAACTAATACGTAAACGCTTCAGTCCTATTACTTGCGACTCCAAATCCCTCAGTAAACGTGCTAGATTATAGTCCTTCAAATCTTCTCCGTAACCACCTGTATGGATACCCGTAAGCACAAGCTCCAAATACCCGGCGTCCACTAGCTGTTGTGCTTGACGAATCACTTCCTGCGGATCACGTGAGCGCATCAATCCACGCGCCCAAGGAATGATACAAAATGTACAGAAGTTATTACAGCCTTCTTGGATTTTCAGCGATGCACGCGTGCGATCCGTAAATGCTGGTACATCCAGCTCTTCATAGATACGGTTTTTCATAATATTACGAACAGCATTGATTGGCTGTCGTTCGATTCGGTATTCCGCAATCAAACCGAGTAACTTATGACGGTCCTGTGTACCGACAACAATATCTACCCCAGGAATTGCCATAATTTCTGCAGGTGAAGTCTGTGCGTAACAACCCGTCACACAAATAACTGCATCCGGGTTTTTTCGAATCGCTCTGCGGATCACCTGCCTACTTTTTTTGTCACCCGTATTGGTAACAGTACATGTATTGATGACATAAACGTCAGAGTTTTTTTCAAAATCTTCGCGATTATAGCCGGCATCCTTGAAAAGTTGCCAAATCGCCTCAGTTTCATAATGATTCACTTTGCAGCCCAACGTATGAAATGCAACCGAAGACATCAACTGCTCACCTCTTTCATTCAAATTCGTAAGATATTGCGGACAATAAGTATAATGGAGCCGTTTCTGTTCTCAATATACGTGGACCTAATGCAATCGGCGAGAAGCCAGCTGAACGCAATGCTTCTGCTTCGTTTCTCGATAGACCGCCTTCTGGTCCAAAAACAGTGAGAACAGTTTGCTCGGGATAGACGTTTTTGAGACGTTCAGCCATCCGATTAGGATTACCGCTTTTCGCGTCTTCCTCATCGGCAAAAAGAAGGACGTCATAGCTTTCCGATTGCGCGATTAATTGTTTAAAGGATGCTGGGGGTGCCACATTAGGTATAACTGTTCTGTGGCATTGCTCTGCAGCTTCTTTTGCAATTTTACGCAACCGTTCTACTTTTTTGTCACCTTTTTTAGCATCCCATTTGACAATAGAACGTTCCGCTTCAAACGGCACAATTCCTGCCATGCCTAGTTCAGTTCCTTTTTGTACGATTAAATCCAGTTTATCGCCTTTTGGCAAGCCACAAGCAATCGTTACATGGACAGGCATTTCGCTCGTTTTTAACGAGCCTTCTCGGCGTTGAATCACGACTCCATCTTCAAGAAGTTCGATAATAGTAGAAATATAGGCTTCTCCACCTGACACGGCAATCACTTGATCCCCCACAGTCATTCGCATGACACGGACAATATGCTTGCCATCCTCGCCTGTAATGGTTGCCTGCTGTTGGTCGTTAAATTCAGATTGTAAAAAATAGCGTTGCAAAGCGTCACACGCTCCTTTTTTGAGCAACGATAGCGACCCAATCTTCCATTAAAACAGACTCGACGATGTCAAACCCTTTTTCGATAAGATCATCTTTCACAAGATCACGCTTCTGGCCAATAATCCCCGATACGATGAACAGTCCATCTTGCGGTAAAATGGCATAAGCGTCTTGTGAAAAGGTTAGAATCACTTCTGCAAGGATATTCGCAATAATAATATCAGCCGGTTCTTTGACAGAATCCAGTAGATTACCGTGCGTCACTGTGATTTTTTCATCTACTTTATTCAATAAAATATTTTCTTTCGCAGCAACAACCGCCACATCATCTAAGTCCAATGCGTGAATATGGGATGCTCCTAGCAATGCCGCACCAATGGCTAGTACGCCTGATCCCGTTCCGACATCCACTACGGTATGACCGCGCTGTACGTACTTTTCAAGCGCCTGTAAACACATAACTGTTGTCGGGTGCGTTCCCGTACCAAACGCCATCCCAGGATCCAATTCAATAATTAATTCATCAGATTCAACGGGCTCATATTGCTCCCATGTTGGTACAATCGTAAAACGACCAGAAATTTTGACTGGGTGGTAGTATTGTTTCCAGGCAGTTGCCCAATCTTCTTCATCAATTTCATTCGTTTGAATGGCATTTTTTCCAATATCCAACCCAAATTCCGCTAAACCTTCGATAGATTGGCTAATGTCCTTTACCGTTTCGATCAAGAAACTATTGACGGGTAAATAAGCTTTCACAATCACGCCGTCGGCAGGGAAGTCATTTTTGTCAAGTGCATAAATTTCCCCGAAACGGTCTTCGTGGATCCGGTCTGGTTCTACTGAGTCTTCAATAACAACGCCACTGGCACCTGCCTCATGTAAAATATTCGCTACTGCCTCAGTTGCTTCATGCGTTGTATGGATGGCAATTTCTGACCACTTCAAATGACTTCATCCTTTCAGTCGCCTTTGATTGTACGCTTAATTTTATCAAACAAAGAACTTGAATACTCTTCTGGAGTATTGCCACTAATTGCCGCAAATTCACGCATCAATTCTTTTTGTTTTTCTGTCATTTTTTTAGGTGTTACGACTTTTACGACAACATGCTGGTCACCAATGCCTCGACCATGAACGTTTTTAACACCTTTGCCTTTCAAACGGAAACGCGTCCCTGTTTGTGTGCCTGCCGGAATTTTCAAGTTGACACTGCCTTGTACAGTTGGCACTTCAATCTCATCACCCAGTGCGGCTTGCGGATAAGATAGGCTTAACTCTAAGTAAATATCATCATCTTCACGGATGAATTTTTCATGTGACTTCACACGGAATACGATGTACAAATCACCTGCAGGACCACCTTTATGACCTGGTTCTCCCTGCCCCGTTACACGAAGCTGCTGACCATCATCGACACCTTCAGGAATCGTTACTTTAATTTTCTTCCTTTTTGTTACCTTACCCGCTCCATGACATGTTGTACATTTCTCAGGAATAATTTTCCCTGTTCCTTGACAATGTGGACATGATCTACGATTGACCATTTGACCGAGTGGTGTGTTTTGCGTAACACTAATTTGTCCAGAACCACCACAATGGGTACATGTTTTAGGTGAAGTTCCTTTTTTAGCACCTGATCCATCACAGGTATCACAATTTTCTTCTTTCGGTATTTCAATTTCCGTTTCTTTTCCAAAAACAGCTTCCATAAAATCAATCGTCATTGAATACTGTAAATCGTCACCTTTTCTTGGTGCATTTGGATCACGTCGGCGCGAATTTCCACCAAAAAATGTACTGAATATATCTTCAAATCCAAAACCATCTCCACCACCGCCGCCGAAACCGCCGAAACCTTGGTTTGGATCTGTATGGCCGAATTGATCATAATTTGCTTTCTTCGCGTCATCACTTAACACTTCATAAGCTTCTGTTGCTTCTTTAAATTTCTCTTCCGCATCAGCCGCTTTGTTTAAGTCGGGGTGATACTTTTTAGAAAGTCCTCTGTATGCTTTTCTAATTTCGTCTTTAGATGCCGATTTTGATAAACCCAGCACGTCATAATAATCCCGTTTACTCATTTTCCACACTCCCGAAATACTTTTGCCTATCCTCTACTATACCACTACACACGGACAATAAAAACGAAAAAGCCAAAGCCGGAATATCGGACTTTGACTTTTCCCGTCAATTACAATCGTTTATTTATTTTTTCTCTTCATCGATAATTTCTTCGAAATCAGCATCGACTACACCATCATCCTGTGGTCCACCTGCTTGTTCAGCACCTTCAGCATTTTCTGCTGCAGCTTGCTCATAAAGTTTCATCGTCATTTGTTGAACGATTTCTTCTAATTTTTCTTTTTTCGCGCGGATATCATCGAAATCACCAGCTTCAAGGGCAGTTTTCAACTCTTCCTTCGCTTCTTCAACGCTTGTTACTTCTTCTTCAGAAACTTTACCTTCAAGGTCTTTCAATGTCTTTTCAGCCATGAAGACAAGTTGGTCTGCTTCGTTTTTCAAGTCTGCTTCTTCTTTACGCTTTTGGTCAGCTTCAGCATTTGCTTCTGCATCTTTCACCATGCGTTCGATTTCATCGTCAGATAGACCAGAGCTTGCTTGGATTGTAATATCTTGCTCTTTTTGTGTACCAAGGTCTTTCGCTTTAACCGTTACAATACCATTTTTATCGATATCAAATGTTACTTCGATTTGCGGTACGCCACGTGGTGCTGGTGGAATGTCCGTCAATTGGAAACGACCAAGTGTTTTATTGTCAGCTGACATTGGACGCTCCCCTTGCAGTACGTGGATATCTACTGCTGGTTGGTTATCTGCTGCTGTTGAGAACACTTGTGATTTACTTGTTGGAATCGTTGTATTACGTTCGATCAATTTCGTAAACACGTTACCCATTGTTTCAATACCAAGTGACAATGGTGTTACGTCAAGAAGAACAACGTCTGTAACATCTCCGCTCAAGATTGAACCTTGAACAGCCGCACCCATTGCGACAACTTCATCCGGGTTTACGCCTTTATATGGCTCTTTGCCTGTTTCTTTTTGAATCGCTTCTTGTACAGCTGGAATACGCGTTGATCCACCGACAAGAATAACGCGATCGATTTGTGATGCAGATAGCTCAGCATCTTTCATCGCTTGACGTGTTGGTACCATTGAACGCTCAACAAGATGTGCAGTCAATTCGTCAAATTTCGCACGAGACAATGTCACTTCAAGGTGAAGTGGACCTGCTTCTCCAGCTGTGATGAATGGTAATGAGATTTGTGCAGATGTAACACCTGACAAGTCTTTTTTCGCTTTTTCAGCGCCGTCTTTCAAACGTTGCATCGCCATTTTATCTTTAGATAGATCAACGCCATTTTCTTTGCGGAATTCCTGTACGAGGAAGTCAATGATTACGTCGTCGAAATCATCTCCACCTAGTTTGTTATCACCCGCAGTTGAAAGAACTTGGAATACGCCGTCGCCTAGCTCAAGGATTGACACGTCAAACGTACCACCACCAAGGTCATAGACAAGAATTGTTTGGTCTTCATCTGTTTTATCAAGACCGTAAGCAAGTGCTGCTGCAGTCGGCTCGTTAATGATACGCTCTACTTCAAGACCAGCAATTTTACCCGCATCTTGTGTTGCTTGACGCTGTGCGTCGCTGAAGTAAGCAGGAACTGTGATAACTGCTTTTGTAACAGGTTCGCCAAGATACTCTTCTGCGTAGCCTTTCATATATTGAAGAATCATAGCTGAAACTTCTTGTGGTGTATATTCTTTATCGTCTACTTTTACTTTGTAATCTGAACCCATATGACGTTTCACAGACATAATTGTGTTCGGGTTTGTAATGGATTGACGCTTCGCTACTTCCCCAACTTGTCTTTCGCCGTTTTTGAACGCGACAACAGATGGTGTTGTACGGTTCCCTTCTGGATTTGGAATTACTTTCGGTTCTCCACCTTCATACACGGACACTACTGAGTTTGTTGTTCCTAAGTCAATACCAATAATTTTGCTCATAATCAAATTCCTCCTAGAGATAATACTACCTTTTTTATTCGTTTACTTTAACCATTGAAGGTCGAAGAACACGATCTTTCAATAAATACCCTTTTTGCATTTCTTCAAGAATAACACCAGAAGGCTTTGTATCATCTGCCCCTGTCATAATCGCTTGATGGAAATTAGGATCAAACTCCTGATCCACTGTATCAATTTCGACAAGTCCTTCTGTTTCAAGCGCTGTGAGAAGTGTACGATAAATCATATCCATACCCGTCATAATCGACTGTACTTCCTCAGTTTTTGCTTCAACAGAAAGTGCACGTGCAAAGTTATCAAGCACAGGAAGAAGATTCGTCACAACGTTCTGCGCACGATATTTCTGCATCGCTTCCTGGTCAAGTGACACTCTTCTTTTAAAATTATCGTAATCAGCAAGCAGTCGAAGTCGCTTGTTCTCTTCTTCTTGTAGTTGTGCCTGCAATGCTTCAATGGCACTTTCCTCGCTGTTGTCAACTTCGTTCATTTCTTCAATTACAACGTCTTCAACTATACCTTCTTCTTCGTCTACTGTCTTATTTTCTTCTACAAATTCATCTTTAACTTCAGTCAATGTTCGTTCCCTCCTGCTGTTCCGCCACCAATTGTCAGCCTTGCTAGTTCCTTAGACAAATCATTGCTCATCAGATCGAGTAATGTGATGACCCGCGCATAATCCATTCGTTTAGGTCCAATGATGGCAATCGAGCCCGCCATATTGTCCCCAGCTGAATAGGTTGCCGTAATAACACTGTAATCTTCCATCGCATTATGATTATTTTCCGAGCCAATACGCACATGAATCCCGGCAAGCCCTTCTTGGAAAAACCGCATAGCCGGCGTACCTTTGTCTATCATTTCGAAAAATGTCTTCATTTTACCGATGTCATTAAATTCGGGCTGCTTCATCATATTCATTTTACCGCCAAAATAGAGGCGCTCTTCCGGCTCAATTGCAATTGCCCGTTGAAACGAGGAATATAATTCCCCAGTATGATGAATATGACGCTCCAACACTGTTTTCGTTTCCTGGACTAACATCCTTTGGAGATGCGCAAGCGGCGTACCGACAAGTCGCTCATTTAGGATATTGACCATTTTTTCGATATCAGATGCCGTAAAACCTTCTGGTACATTGAATAATCTGTTCTCCACACGCCCATTATCCATGACGATAATAGCCACAGCCGTCTTATCATCTAAAGGAACGATGGAAAAACGTTTCACGGTATGCAACGACGTGTCTGGTCCAAGGAGTATGGATGTATAATTCGTCAAATCAGAAAGAATCGTGGCAGATTTGCGGATTAACTCCTCTGTTTCCACAACCTTATCTCGAAAAATGGAACGCAATTGAATACTGTCTTCGGTTTTCAGCTTTTCTCGGGTTAATAAATGATCTACATAAAATCGGTATCCTTTTTCGGATGGTATTCTACCGGACGAAGTGTGGGTCTTTTCAAGATATCCCATCTCCTCCAAGTCAGCCATTTCATTACGTATAGTTGCTGGACTAAACGGGGCTTCTGGCTTTTTGGATAACTGCCTTGATCCGACAGGTTGTGCGGACTCGATGAAATCGTCAACCGTCAGTTGCAATATAAGCAATTGTCTGTTCGTCAACATCATCATCACTCCTGTTAGCACTCTATAACTCTGAGTGCTAATGCTACTGATAATTTATCAAATCTAAACCAAGGTGTCAACGAATTGACTCTTTATTATTTAAGAAATTGTTGGAACACGTCGTTTCCTCTATAAACCCCACGGTGTGTTAGCTTAACTACGTCATCCAATCGCTCAACAAGTCCATCTGCCATAAGTGATTGTAAGGTTTCTCCGTAAACCTCCTCAAGCGACTTGCCAAACTTCTCTTGGAATAAAGAAATAGATACGCCATTGGATTTACGAAGCCCAAGGAACATTTCCTCTTCCATCGCTTCTACTGCCGTTACGGCATGCGTTTGTTGGACGGGTCTTTCTCCTACAGCTATTTTATCCATATATTTTGTAAGTGGCCCAATATTCGAATAACGCATACCCTCTATATAACCATGCGCACCTGCTCCTACACCCGCATAACCGTCATTTTCCCAATAGATTAGATTATGGATAGATTCACGACCCGGAACTGCGAAATTACTAATTTCATAGCGCATTCGACCTTGTTTCTCCATCTGTTCAATCAACATTGTGAACATTTCCGTTTCTATATCCTCACCAGGTAGCGGCAATTTACCTTTATTCATTAAATTATAAAAGACCGTTTTGGGCTCAACGATAAGCGAGTACCCCGAGTAATGAGGTAATTCGAGTGCAGCCGCCTGATTGAGCGTATCCTGCCATTGCTTAATCGTCTGTTCCGGCAGGCCGTAAATCAAATCGATACTAATATTATCAAAGCCTGCCTTGCGCGCTTCCTCTACAACACGAGCCGCATCGCCAGGACCGTGCGTTCTCCCAATTCGTGTCAACAAGTCAGCGTCAAAGGATTGGACACCTATACTCAGTCTGTCCACACCACCATTTTTCAGCACTGTCAACTTGCCATACGTCAATTCATCTGGATTTGCTTCTGTCGAAAATTCTTTTAGCATACTGACATCAACATAATCATAAATAATCGCTAGCAATCGATCCAGTTGCTGTTCAGATAACGATGTCGGAGTTCCCCCACCTAAAAAAACTGTCTCCAGCTCTTTAAATGAAATTCCTTGTTGGCGCATAATTGAAAGTTCCTGTCCAATAGACTCAATATACGCATCTACAGGCTGATTTTTGAAAAAGACTTTATTAAAATCACAGTAGTGACAAATCTGGTGGCAAAACGGGATATGGATATACATACCTCTCATTAATAATATCTCCTTCTCTTAACGGCAAAAAGAGGGCTTGAATGCCCTCTTTTAATTTAATCGTTTACTCTTTCTATGTTCAGAACCATATAGAGTATCATACAGTATTATGGTATTACGTACAAACTTTGAGGTTCTATTATCGGTTCATGCGTTTCATTGTTATCAAGCTATTACATGGAGTATTCGCGTCTAGGGATGGCAGTGTTACCATCCTTAATTGCTATGCTGATTTTCACAACTGGTGTTTATCTTCCCCTCTTTTTCACACAGGACCCAGATTAGCAGTTCTCGTTTACGAAGAAGTAATACAATCACCTTTCACTACTAGCTAGAAGGAAGTAATTATTTTCCTGTTTAAAATGTAAAGTTTAAGTAAAAAATAGGGGTTCAAATAAAAAGGAGTGTTTTCATGGATATGAAGGATAAAGTGCAAAAAGAATTATCTCAAATCAGTGTTGAGAAGAAAGACGAAATTCTGGAGAATTTCAACCGATTCAAACAGTTTCTTGCCGAGAAAGTTGAGTTGGGGGAAAATATGGGGTTGAGTGAAGAAAAGCTTGCCAAAACTACAGAATTAGTTGCAAATTACCTCGCCAAGCACGAGGATCCCCGCAACCGGGAAGAAAAAATATTAATGGAACTTTGGAGTTCCGGATCTAAAGATGAGCAACACACACTGGCACATATGCTACTGGAAATGGTACGGAAAGCTTAATAAAAACCTGTAGTACCTGTATCTAGTAAATAGATGACTGCAATTAAAGAAAGCGGCCTATCACACTTTGTGTGGAAAGGTCGCTTTCACTTTTAATTTACTAATAATGATATATGCAGGTTCTCATAATCATAATTTTTTGCTTTTCCCCATATACTAGGTCGACTTTGAAGAAAGGTGGGAAAAGCTTGAATGGACAACAATCGCAAGTCGAAATGGTAAGTGCATTTGACCCTTACTTCTATCAAACCTTACTAAGTTTCAAGTCAAAACATATCGTTATTCACACGTCAAAAAATCCGTTACAAGGTTTGCTAGTCACGGTCATGCCTGATCATGTTGTAGTTGAAGTGAGCGGCACACCATTTTATGTTCGAATCCAAGAAATCGTATGGGTTACACTTGCATGATTTCAACAAATCAAAATGAAGGGAGTGAATCAATTGATTAAACGCGTAAATAAATTACCAATCGATCTTCCAATTCCAGAATACGGGGATGCTAACGCAGCTGCTGCGGTTCAGGAGCTACTGGGTGGAAAGTTTGGAGAAATGTCGACGTTGAATAATTATATGTACCAATCATTTAATTTTAGGCAGAAAGGCAAGCTCAAGCCTTTTTATGATTTAGTTGCAAGTATTACGGCAGAGGAGTTCGGCCATGTTGAACTCGTTTCTAACACGATAAATATAGTAAACAAAGGTACGTCATTTACGGCGGACCCTGACTTAACACCTTTACAAGACGCTACAAACAAACGGAATACGTATGCCTTCATCGCCACTGCCCAAACTTCCATGCCCGGAGACTCCATGGGAAATCCATGGCGCGGTGACTATGTGTTTTCCAGCGGAAATCTAGTACTCGACCTCTTGCATAACTTCTTTCTTGAATGCGGAGCAAGAACGCATAAAATGCGAGTGTATGGAATGACAGACCATCCAACGGCAAGAGAAATGATTGGTTATTTGCTCGTTCGGGGAGGTACGCATATACTCGCCTATGCAAAAGCGATAGAAATGGCAACAGGCACTGATTTAACAAAAATGCTACCAATCCCTAATTTAGATAATCGTGCCTTTGATACTGCAAGAAAATATGAAGATCTAGGGTACGGTAATGTATTGTTTACCTGGAATGACGATGGAGAATACAAAGATATACGCCAGATTTGGAAAGGCACCAATCCTAGTAGTGGTGAACAGCTTGTTGTGAAGGAAGGCATGCCACAGGGCTATACCATCCCTGATTTTGAGGATATTCCTGAAGAATTCGCACCTGGTATCGGCAGAGATGAATATGAGCAAATTGCTCGACGGTTGTTGTCGAATATGTAATCGACTATGCCTCATTTTATTTCAGCTAAAAACTTTTTCACATGAACGTTTAACTTAACTCAGCAAATGTTTTTGTTTAAAAATACTGTGGCTGGACAAATGCCGTTACGGAGATCAATCAGCAGGAATTCCAAACTCCCTGCTGATTAAGGGGGACTCAGACTAAATGTGCCGCTTCCCGTGCCAATGTCTGAGTTATCCCTCCTTGTTGATCCAAGCCTCCAGTTGCAATAAGTCCAATAGTTTCTACTTCTTTTCGGTAAAATAGATTTTGGTCTAATAAACTCCTTAATTCTGTTATACGCTTCACAATATGAAAAGCACCCATTTTCATGAGTGCTTCTGCATTGTACTGCTAACTACTAGATCAACCGCCTACATCATTCTGCCCATCATCCTCTAACAACGGATCTTCCACTTCAAAATCATCCGCGTCATTCTTTTCACCACAAGCACTTAATAGTAATACTGCCGCCAATGGCAGTGCTAAATATTTTCCCTTCATTATGCTACCTCCCTCCTATTCCACTAGTTATTTCCCGCATTTTCTAATCTAAACCTATATGGCAATCACTTAGTGCGAGAGCGTTTCAGAAATTCATACGAGAACATTCATCTATTCTATTTTAGTTTGTCATCCATTCGTCATCACACTCCTCTTTCTCTCGATTTTTCGGTAAATAAAAAGAACGCCCGGATAGACGTTCCTCTGTTAATCGCTGAATGCATGTCATTATTTATTTTTTATATAGTCCATACCTTGCGCTGTTATTGCTAAAACTAGATTGGCTGACTCTTGCCCGCTATCTACGGCATAGTTTTGTTCGATAAGGTACTCAATAGCTAGTTTGCTATTTACGTCAGCATTTACCATTGCTTTCGGTAATGTATAACTTCCACCATTATTAGCAAAATGAAACTCATACAGGCTTTGTAACAGTCTTTCCGATAGTTGGTTTATTTCTTTGTTAGTCATGATTTATCCTCTCCTTAGTAATTAATATACAACAAATGATGAAGAAATTCTTTATTTTCACTTACGACGTCTAATAATTCGATAGTGCTAAAAAAAGGGTAATTATACAAAATGTGTTCACGTTGACTATTCAGCTAAAGCACCTGTGCGTTCAGCCTTATGGTATTTTACTCGTATCCATATATAACACGTTCCAACGATGTCCATCCGGATCAGCAAAAAGGCAACAGTACATCCATCCATCACGTTCCTCTGGCTTATTTAATACAGTACCGCCAGCACCTTCGACTTTCGATGCAATCCCTTCTACTTCATCTCGAGAATTCGCTCCCAAAGAAAATAACACTTCCGTACTCTGTTGCGAATCCGGAATAGCATTTTTCGTAAAACTGTGGAACGTGGATTCGGGAAAAAGCATCAAAACAATCTGATTGTCGCCGACGAAAAAACTGCATGAGCCATCTTGGCTGAAATACTGCTCATTCAATCGAAAACCTAACTGAAGATAAAATTCCTTCGACCGTTCCGGTTCTCGTACCGGCAGGTTCAACCATAGATCTCTCGCCATATCAAACAACCTCCTTATTTTAAAGATGTCATAAACAATTATTTCAACAGTTGTTAGGATCTTTCCTGCTTGTTTGAAATAATAAGATTTTCAATTTACTGCCGTATTATAAATAATAATTATTCAAAAAAACACCGCATTCGGCTTATGAAAAATAAGCTGAAATGCGGTGTATGTTCTACAAAATTAAATTACACTTACATGATATAGAAACACAAGCTGTCTACTTTACAACACTCAATCCTCATCCATCCGCAATACAGCCATAAACGCCTCTTGAGGTACTTCAACAGATCCAACTTGCTTCATACGTTTTTTACCTTCTTTTTGTTTATCAAGGAGTTTACGTTTACGCGAGATATCTCCGCCGTAACATTTGGCAAGAACGTTTTTACCCATAGACTTGATGGTTGAACGCGCGACAATTTTTTGGCCAATTGCTGCCTGAACAGGCACTTCGAATTGTTGTCTTGGGATTAGTTTTCTTAGTTTTTCAACGATGACTTTGCCTCGCTCATACGAGAAGTCTTTGTGAACGATGAAGCTAAATGCATCGACGTGCTCGCCATTTAACAGGATGTCCATTTTGACAAGTTTCGATCGTTTGTAGCCAATCAATTCATAGTCAAGTGAAGCATATCCTTTTGTGCCTGACTTCAATTGGTCAAAGAAATCATAGACGATTTCTGCGAGTGGAAGTTCGTAAATGATATTGACACGTGTTGAATCGAGATAATCCATCGTTAAAAAGTTACCACGTTTTTGTTGGCATAGTTCCATAACAGAACCTACGTAATCATTCGGCACCATAACAGATGCTTTGACATACGGTTCTTCAACATAATCAATTTTTTGTGCATCTGGCATCATCGCAGGGTTGTCCACCTTCAGCTCAGAGCCGTCAGTTAGCACAACGTTGTAAATAACACTTGGTGCAGTTGTAATCAGGTCGATATTGAATTCGCGTTCAATCCGTTCCTGGATAATTTCCATATGCAATAAACCTAAGAAACCACAACGATAACCAAAACCGAGTGCTTGTGAAGTCTCTGCTTCATATTCAAGAGCAGAGTCATTCAATTCTAATTTTTCAAGCGCATCGCGTAGGTCATTGTATTTCGATGTATCGATTGGATACAGTCCGCAGAATACCATTGGATTCATGCGGCGGTAACCAGCCAGTGGTTCGCTTGCCGGGTTTTTCACACTAGTAATCGTGTCCCCTACGCGTGTATCGCCAACATTCTTAATCGATGCAGATAGATACCCTACATCGCCGACAGTCAATTCATCGCGCGGCGAAATTTTCGGTGTAAAGACACCTGTTTCAAGCACTTCAAATTTTTTTCCAGTCGCCATCATATGAATCATATCGCCAGGTTTAACCGAGCCTTGCATAATGCGAATATTAACAATAACCCCTTTGTATGGGTCGTAGTGCGAGTCAAAAATTAGCGCTTGAAGTGGAGCATCTGGATCTCCTTGTGGCGCAGGCACTTTTTCAACAATTTGTTCTAAAATATCTTCAATCCCGATACCCGCTTTAGCAGAAGCTAGAACTGCTTCTGAAGCGTCGAGTCCGATGACATCTTCAATTTCCTGCTTGACACGTTCTGGATCAGCCGCTGGTAAATCGATTTTATTGATAACAGGTAAGATTTCAAGGTCGTTATCAAGTGCCAAGTAGACGTTTGCCAGTGTTTGTGCTTCAATTCCCTGTGCCGCATCGACGACAAGGATTGCACCTTCACAAGCAGCTAGACTGCGTGACACTTCATATGTAAAGTCGACGTGTCCTGGTGTATCGATCAGGTGAAATGTATATTCTTCCCCGTCTTTTGCCGTATACGTCAACTGCACAGCATTCAATTTAATGGTAATACCACGTTCACGTTCTAAGTCCATTGAGTCCAATGTTTGGGTTTTCATTTCCCGCGCTGTTAGTGTTTGTGTTTTTTCCAAAATGCGATCGGCCAACGTCGATTTACCGTGGTCGATATGGGCAATAATGGAGAAGTTCCGTATGTTTTTCTGACGTGCCAATTTCTGTTCATAATTCATCGTATTGTTCACTCCTATTTTAGCTATATGAATTATAGCAGTGAACGGCCCAGACTTCAATATTCAGCGCGTGCAGAATTTTCTATAACCGTTGCCGCCGCCTTGGCGATGACAGCAACGGAGCGATTGAGTTCCTCTTCCGTGTTTTCAATGCCTCCAAGTTCAATAACAAGCAGTGAGGGGTCAAGGTCCTGATTATACTTACCGTCAACCCCGGGTCCATGCTTCATGATAAGATCTCGTGTAATACCCGGTACGAGCAGCTCCATCTCTTTTTTCAACAATAATGCTTTCGCACGATTACGTTCAAAATTCGGATGCTCCATACCGATAACAAAGGCTACTTTTGCATATTCCTCTTCATTATGGACAATAGTCGTTCGATCCTTTTTTAGATCATCCCTATGAAGATCGATGATAAGATCATAGTTTTTTTTCTGGAGTTGTTTTTTCACATGTGGGCGAATAGACCTGTAAGCTCCTGTATGAGGCACATTCGTAAAGATAGCATCTGTTTCCACACCATTGAATTCGAGTTGTGTCTTTAACTTTTCACCAAACTTCGTAATATTTTCAGTTTGATGAGAAACGGCAATCACTCCATTTTTCGCCTGTGTAACGGGCTCATAAGCCTCATTTGAATGTGTGAAATACAGAAGTGCCTTCCCTGGATTCTTCGCTATTATATCCTCTTCAAGAATATTGGCTGCATAGACCATATACGTTGTGTCTTTTACAAGCTTTGACGTCTTAGCTGTTTGCCCACTTGGCAACAAATTGATAGCAACGGGAAACAGGAAGAGAACGAGTATTAGTGTGCCCCAAATTAGCGATGTCTTTTTCACTTGGCATCCCTCCGTCTCCAACTATATGCGTTGGAAAACGACCTCATACCTATTTTTTCAGATCAGACAACCAGGACGCTAACGAATCAGAAAGCGTATCTGCATAAATAGAAACCCATGCGTCAATCTCTTTTGGAGAAATGAACGTCCGCAACTCATGGTTCGTCAACACTTCCTCAAATAATTGAATACGATCTTCATGCGGCCATGAAGCCCAATCACCAAAAATCGGTAGCAAATTAGAACGGTCGGCATCCTTATTTTCAGTATGCAGCCATGGCGTTACGGATAGCCGTGATGAAGGACTGTCCTTTTCATTAATCTTAGAAGCAATATAACCAAACATCGTATCAATCGCATCTGCAATCAAAACAGGACCATCGACAACTGTTGGAATCCCAATTGCTATGACAGGTAATCCGAGCGTATCCTCCGATATTTCTTTTCGGCTATTCCCCACTCCTGAGCCGGGGTGAATACCTGTGTTCGTCAACTGAATAGTTCGACATAATCTTGAGCTATTACGGGCAGCTAGCGCATCAATGACGATGAGGACATCCGGTTTTATTTCCGTGGCAACCGCTTTAACAAAATCAGCTGTTTCAAGACCAGTCTGGATGGTCACACCGGGGGCATAGACAAAGACTTCACTGCCATCCTCCGAATAATAATCCGACACGATATTGCGCAGACGATCCATCGTCATCGGACCCACCGCATCGGGTGTTATATCCCGATTGCCGAGGCCAATGAAAAGAACCTTTCCTTTTTTTATTGTTGACAGATTTACAAGCATTTCTTCCAGCTTGTCAATTAGTACGCGTGATAAGTCTTTCATACCGTCATGGTCATCTGGCGTTAATGCAGGAACTGTCAACGTGATGTATGTTCCTTTTTTCTTGCCAATCCTTTTTTCTCCTTCTGCATCGACGGTTACAGACGTAACGACAACTCGTCCCAATCTCGATTCACCAAATGTCACACCATTTGCTTCTTCCAGCTTATTTTTTTCCGCCGCTGTCCTGTGTCGGACCATTTCTTCACTTTCATCTAGAAGATCTGTCCGAAAAAAATCATACTTTACCATCCAATCACCTCACATCCCAGTTTGTGCGATGTGTCAAGGAAATATTCTTTATGTTTTTTTATTGCAATCTAACTCGTGGTTTGTTAAAATAATGCTTGTTACGAAAGAGATATCCGAAACTTCGTGGAAACACTCTTGCCTTACCTGAAATTGGAGGTGAATGAATTGCCAAACATTAAATCTGCTATCAAACGCGTGAAACAAAGCGCTGCTGCAAACGAACAGAACTCACACACAAAGCACGCTATGCGTACTGCTGTCCGCAAAGCTGAAGCTGCTCTTGACGCTAAAACTGAAGATGCTACTGGTCTTCTAAAAGATGCTATCAAAAAAATGGACACTGCTGCACGTAAAGGCCTTATCCATAAAAACACTGCATCACGTCAAAAAGCACGTCTTACTAAAAAAGCACTTTAATAAAGATAAGACCTTCCTAAATTCAGGAAGGTCTTTTTTTCATGATTTACTATTTCCTCAAAGGCTCCATAAAAAACAATTCCAATAGCCGTTCCCTCTTACCACTTGTTGATTTCAATTTATAATCAATCGCCGCAAGCTTGTCCAAAATTAGCAACAGACGTCCTTCGCTCGGCAGACTACGGTTTTCCATCATTAATTTTACCCGATAAGGGTGGACACTTAACGTTTGGGCGATTTGGTTTTGTTGGTAGCCCTTTTTACGCAGTGACCCAACATGAATCATCAAGCGGATATGACTTGCCACTAACGAGGTCAACATGATTGGCTCTTCACCATTACGCAAGAGGTCATGGTAAATCGACACCGTATCCCCCACTCTTCCCGTAACATAAGCATCCGTCAATCGAAAAACATCCATCTCAGGCGTTCTTGGCACAAGTGATTCGATGACCTCTGCTGTAATATCGCCCTCTCCACTTAAATAAGTGGCCATTTTAGCAAGCTCCGCAGAAAGTGCCAGCAAACTATCCCCCGCCATTTGTACAAGCAGTTCCGCATTCTGTGGAGCGATACGCGCGCCGTACGTCCCCGCCTCCTGTTGAACCCATGTTAGCAGGTCATTACCTTGTAAACGTGACGCTTCGATGACTGTTGCATGTTCCTTCATTTTCTTCAAAATTCGTTTCCTGGCATCCAATTTCTCATAAGGTGCAACAAAGACAACGACTGCAGTCGGTGACGGATTGGCTAGCCACGCTTCAAGCAACTCCAAATTATGGGTCACTTTCTCCTTGCCTTTATCTTTTCCAGTTAAAAAAGAAGCATTACCTGCGATAATTAGTTTTTTTTCCTCAAGAAACGGTAACGTATCTGCTTCTTCAATAACCGTATCAATAGGTGTTTCCTCTAAATCAAATCGAATAACCGACGCATCATCAAGGTCAGGCAGTGCCTTCTTCAGACGTGCAATCGTCGAATCAAATATATGCTGCTCGAGTCCCGTTAGTAGATAGACCGAGTCGATTTGCCCTGCGGCTATTTTTTTCCATATTGCTGACGCCACATTCCTCACCTCTTCACCATTCATCTCTTTCGATTATACTACAACGCAAATCAACTGTATCAATTACGCCTCGGCGTAATTGTGTCCAAGTTTCGAATTGTGCTCGCAGGATGCGGGTATGCACTGAGGATGGATTGAACTACATCCTTCCTAGGTGCGACAGGACGTCGCGAACTGAGACTGCCTGCAATAAACTCCCCTTAAAATTCGTGACATCCGCTGATTAAGTTGAACAATTTGTGTCATTTGCAGTTGAACATGGACAAAAGTTTGATTGCTCTGGATTTTTTGTCCGCTATCATCTATACTATAATGGAATTAGGAGGTGTAGCAATGAACGAATTTGAACACGACGTACAGTCCAAACGTAATGATGCTATCGATTCAGGTATGGGCTTCATAGTAGCTTTTGTAGCTTTCTCAGTAATTTTTGCGGTTGCTACAATTATTGATCTCGTCGCACGTTAATAGGCTTTTAAAAAATGACCTTGCCGCTTCCACAATGGAGCAACGAGGTCATTTTTTCATGGCGCCATTGTCGAAATAAAATAATGCTCTTTTTTCACAGTTACAGTAATTGAACCTACTTCAGCCGTCGATAACATAGGTAGTCCATATGCGCGAAAAGTCTCGACAACTTCGGGATGCGGATGCCCGTAGCGATTATTTTTACCTACTGAAAAAACAGTCAATTCTGGTCTCACTGCGCCAATGAATGCTTCTGTACTAGACGTCCGACTGCCATGATGTCCGGCCTTAAGGATAAAGTTTGAAAAATCAGCTTGTCCAAACTGACGCAAAAATTGTTGTTCTCCTTCTTTCTCCATATCTCCTGTAAATAAAAATGATGGACCTATCGTCGTCATATACAAAACAAGTGAACTATCATTGCCTTTATACACATGATTTGCTGGTGCCACATAATGAAAAGAAGCCTGGCCCTCCTTCCACGAAACTCCCTTCTTCATCTGAAAAATTGGAATCTGCTGCTCCATTGCGAGACGCATTACTTCATCCATAGTCGACTCCTTGTTACTCCCCGGTGCAATATGAATTTCGCGTACGCGCATATCTGCAAGCACCTCGTCCGCTCCTTCAATATGATCAGTATCAGCATGTGTCAATAGCAGTTTGTCGATTTTCGTAATTCCTCGCCCCTTTAAATAAGGCACGACAATTTTCCTTCCTACTTCAAACGGCTTTGTCGGCGTTTTCCAATTCGACTCGCCAAACGTCACCGTACCTCCTGTGTCAATGACATAAACAGCACGACGATGCGGTAATTCAATAACAATACTATCCCCTTGCCCGACATCGAGGTAGGTCACCCGCAATGCTTTATCCGTGTAAGGAATGATTTGCATGGTAACCGCCGGAACGATGACCAATGGCAATGCCCGAAAAACAGAAGTTCCTCTTTCACAATAAATAAAAAAACACAGCACACCCGCTACAGCTATGGATGCCCACAAGGCATCCGGTTTGCCTGGTGTCCATAATTGATAGGGTAACGAAGAAAGCCAGCTCGTCACATCACCTACCTTTTCTCTCATAGGAACATAGAGCAGAAAGACTATATCCGCAAGCTTCGGAAACACTGAAGTCATTGCAAGCAACAGAATATTCGCTGGTAAAATAATGATCGAATACAAAGGAACATACACAAGGTTGACGACAAAAGATGATAAGCTCAGCTCATAAAAATGGAATAATAGCACGGGGTAAAGTGCTAGCTGACTAATAGAAGTAACATAAAACGATGTTGCCAGCGCCGTTTTGGCCCTTGCTAATAATGCTGATGAGTAAACGAGGGAGCAGGCCGCCAAATAAGACAATTGAAAACCAGGCTGAAACAATACAAAGGGTTGAAAGATAATAAAAACGATAGCACTTATTGCAAGTGCATCATCCAACCTGACTCTTAGTCGCCCAGATGCTGCCAAAAGGACGAGCAACGTCACTGACACCGCACGCCAAACAGAAGGGGCTCCACCTGCCATCACCGCGTAAAAAGGCAACAGGGCGATAAGGAGCATATCTACAGTTTCCTTCCTTACAGTTAGTCTGAGTAATACCCCGCGAAACAAAAAAGTAAGCAATCCAACGTGTAGCCCCGAGATAGCAAACAAATGTGTAATCCCAAGCGTCCGGTAATTTGCAGCTAGCTCATCATCCATACCGCTCCGATCGCCTATTAGCAGCGCCTCTGCCTCCACTTGAAGGGGTTTGGGGAACGTTGCTGCAATATGATTTTTCACTTTATTTCTTTGCGCAGAAAGTCGACTGGCAATGCCGAGCCTCTTTTCAACTCGAAGCATCGAGTCCGATTCAAAGACACCTGATGCCCCATACATCTTCATATACTTGCTCATATCAAAAGAATAATCATGTGACGGAATGGGGATTTCTTGAAAGGAACCTGTCATCGTAAACACCATAGAAGAAATAGGCGCCGCAAGAAAACGCATTTTTTCTTGTTCGTTTGAAAATGAATAAATGGCGTAAACCGTTTGACCAGTAGCCGTCTTAGCAAAGCCTTTCATTTTTCCACCGTCAATTTTCACATTTTCTGACCAAGTTAAGGAAAGCGTATCTTGCCCTTCTTCTACAATGACAGGAATTGTTGTTGTGAAATAAAAATAGGAAAGAAATGCAGCCGCAACTGCGAGGATAGGAGTGAGAAAATCTTCTTTTCTACACAAGAAGATGGGGAGTAGGAGTAGGTTACATAACAATAGATACACCGGACCGTATGCAGCGAATGCTGATACGGCAACCGGTATGGCAATATACATGAACTGCACACGCGAAATGATTAGCCGAATAAGTCATCAACCCTTTGCTGGTAAGGAATAAGCTCATCATCCTCAACTCCAAGCGCTTGCATTTTGTGCAACAGTTCGTTGAATAGCTCCAGCTTACTTTCGCTAGTAAAATCAACCTGCTTGTCCTCAAACGGAATATGCTGAACAGCCACTCCTGATTGAGCAAATAGTTTAATAGCATAGTCATTATTTCGATAATCTGTCGAATAAATCACTTGCCGAATACCTGCTTGGATAATCGCTTTCGAACACTGTAAACATGGAAAATGCGTGACATACAACGTCGAACCTGCAACAGGGATTCCATATTTAGAGCATTGTAACAATGCGTTCATCTCCGCGTGAATCGTTCGAATACAATGGTTATCCACAACATAGCAGCCATGATCAATACAATGGTCACCGCCCGAAATAGAGCCGTTATAGCCACCCGCCACAATTCGATTATCTCGTACAATTGTTGCTCCAACTGCAAGCCTCGTGCATGTGCTTCTCACTGCCAAAAGATGGCATTGTGCCATGAAAAACTGATCCCATGTAATTCGCTCCATATGATTGCCTCCACTTTTTTCATTTTATCAATTTCCAATACTACTTCAGTTCACCGTCACCAAAGGCGCCAACTTCTCGAATGTTTTTTGGCCAATACCCGAGACATCCATTAACGATTCGGGCATTTTAAACAGCCCTTGCTCTTCTCGATATTGAATAATCGCTGCCGCTTTCGATGGACCAATGCCCGGTATCGTCATCAACTGCTCTGCATCCGCGGTATTTATATTGATTTTTCCGTCATCTTGCGGCGCAACCGTTCCAATTAAAGGACTTGTCGCGTGATTGAGCGGTTCCTCACCTTCGACGGGTACATAAATGACTAATTCATCGACTACTTTCATCGCATGATTCAACAACCGAGAATCAGCATTTGGTAAATAACCACCCGCTGCGCGGATTGCGTCAATTACACGATCTTCTTGCTGCATTGAATAGACACCAGGATACAAAACGGCACCTTTTACATCAACAATGATAACTACTGGAACAACGGCCTCAATTGTTTCAATTTCTTCCTCGCTAGGTTGCTCTATTAATTCAGGGAATGGGTTTTGTTCGCTCATGACAAACGAATTGTTGTCAGCCTGTCCTTTGGGGAGGAACAGTAAAGCGGAAATGACAGCGATGGCTGCAATTGGGGTTATGATTTTACGCCATTTACTAGATACAAACGAAAGAAACAGTGCGTTCACCCTTTCTTCAGAAGCATCCATATGGAGTCCACTCCAGTATATTGGAATGAACTCCATAAATCAATGCTCCACAGGCTTATTTACGCACTTGAAAAAATATTCGTTCACTTTCTTCATGCGGTGGCTCTTCTTCCCAATCTGCAAAAATGCGCTCAACTGAAAAACCAGCTTCCATAAGCATGTCCACATACTCATGTACTTCAAATGTTCGTTGGCTATGTACTTCATCAAAACGGCTATACAAACCATTCGCTTTTTGAACAAAAAAAGCGAGTTCGGAATCAACAGAGTGAGGATGGTCTCCCTCTTCCGTTTCCCATATGTATGCAATTCGACCATCATCAAACGTAAAAGGACCTTCCATGAAGATCACATCTGTTTTAAACGTAGAATGGACGTCAAATACCAATGCCCCACCTACAGAAAGAGATGCATAAATATGTTGAAACGTTGCTTGTACATCTGTTTGGCAGGCCAAATAGTTGAGTGAATCTATTGCAATAACAGCTAAATCAAATCCTTCGAAGCCACTTAACTGTTGCATCGGTTGTTGGATAAATTGAACGGGCAAGGAAAGTGCCTTTGCCCGTTCCTCTGCTACTGCAAGCATATCGGCAGAAAGGTCAATTCCTGTGACTTGGGCACCTTGCTTCGCAAGTTTCATGGATAATAATCCCGTTCCACATCCGATATCCAGCACTCGTTTACCCGCAATTCCCCCCATAGCTTCGTCAAGTAGGTCAACGTATGCATCATAGGGAATGTCCGTCATGAGCTCATCATAGACAGTGGCAAATTCAATATAGGACTGAGTCATTTTCCTTCAGCCATATCAAGCAACGGAGCATCTCCCCAAAGCTTTTCAAGGTTGTAGTAACCACGCTCATCGCGATGGAATACATGAACCACAACGTCGCCAAGATCGACGAGCACCCATCTTGCTAGGTCCATTCCTTCAATTCTTTTGACTATATAACCATTTTCTGACGCCTTATCGGCTACTTCTTTTGCTATAGCTTGGACTTGTCGTTCTGAGTTGGCATGGCAGATGATGAATTGGTCCGCAATAAGCGATACCCCTTCCATGTTTAAAACGACGATGTCTTCCCCTTTTTTATCTTCTACTGCTTGATAGGCTGTTGCTAGTAATGTAGTTGTCATTATGTCACTGTTCCCTTCTTCTTTTGTCTAGTCTCCAGCGCCTAGCTCACTGTGGAAAAGATGAAAGATCCATAAGCCAAAAGGCGGCTTTTGGTTCTTTCCCTATTTCCTTCGCGAGCTGTTCGAGGCGCTTCCGCTTTTCTTAATATGTTCGTTGTAACAGTCAATCGAGTCCGGAAAGACCGGAACTTTTTTACTCACCAGAAACTGCACGGTTTGGTAAATACAAGCCTCCATTGCTGTATCAAGACTTTCTTCAGCATGTTGTCGTAAAACTTCCACTCCCGGAAAACTACGACCTGGTTCAATCATATCGGCTACATATATCAGTTTTTCAAGCATTGACATACCCGCGCGTCCCGTCGTATGAAAACGAATGGCATTCAAAACATCCTCATCTACTACAGCAAATTCGTCGCGCGCTATCATCGCACCGACTGGCGCATGCCATAATTCGTGGTGGAATGAAAAAAGTCGAGCATCCTCATGTCCTCGCTCGAGGGCGAGGTGTAAATCAGCCTTGTCCATACATTTGGCAATGTCATGAAACAATGCTGCCTGCTCTGCTTGGTTAATCGAAATATGATACTTTTTCGCAAGTAACTTTGCCGTTTCTGCAACACGCAAAACGTGTTCATAACGCTCATTTGACAGTCGCTGTCGGAGTTCTTTTTTCAGATGATCAACAGCCATATAAGCCCTCCTCACGGATAAACGCCTCGACTATTGATGGGATTAACAATTGAACGGTTCCATTATCGGCAAAACGTTGCCGAATTAACGTCGACGACAAATCAATCTGTGGAATAGTTATTGTCATAATCGGAAAATTTGTTTCACCAATTGTGCCAGGTCGCCCAACACCAACAAATTTAACAAGTCTGACGAGCTCATCAATCCGATGCCATTCTGGCAACAGATCAATCATATCACCACCGATAATAAAGTGAAAATCGGTCTCTGGTTCAAGATCCGTCAACTGCTTCATCGTATCATACGTATAAGAAACCCCGCCCCGTTCCACTTCGAACGAAGAAACAAGCAAGCCATCTATACCTGCCACAGCAAGTTCTGCCATGTGAAGCCGTTGCTTAGCAGTAGCATCACCAGGCGCCTCCTTATGAGGTGGAGCCGCAGTCGGTATTAATCGAACCTCATCAAGACCAAGTGCATGCTTCACTTCGTTTGCAATAAGCAAATGACCAATATGAGGCGGGTTGAACGTACCTCCTAGTATGCCAACTTTTTTCATAGCGTCCTCCTTACGGCAGTTCGATACGTTTTTTCTCTTTCGATTCTTTATATAATACAATAATGCTACCAATCACTTGCACAACTTCAATGCCGACTTGTTCATCAAGCAAAGCAGCAATCTCATTTTTATCTTGCTCACAATTTTGTAAAATCGTTACTTTGATTAATTCTTTTGCTTCTAACGCCTCATCAATTTGGTCAATAACTGATTGAGTTAGACCGCTTTTACCTATATGAACGAGCGGTTGTAAATGATTTGCATTGCTCCGTAAAAATCTTTTTTGTTTACCTGTTAACATGTGTTAGCCTCCAAGAATTGTTGTTATTTTTTTAATCATTTGTTCAGTATTCGGTTGGACTCCTGTCCATGTTTCAAATGCAAGCGCACCTTGGTGAACAAACATGCCAACACCGTTCATCGTTTGAGCACCTTTTTTACGAGCCTCTGCAAGAAATTCTGTCTCAAGCGGGTTATAGATAATATCAGCAACGACAGCCCCATTTACTACATTTTTCGGATTTAGTGGCATACCTGGTTGCGCAAAATTCATGCCGACAGTTGTTGTCTGAACGATCAGTCCAAATTCAGCCAGCGAAGACTCTGCCTCTCCGATAGATAGCACAGCGGAATTCGATAAGCCCGCTGCCAATTGTTCGGCCTTTTCCACTGTTCGATTCGTAAATGAAATCGGTCCATACCCCATGCTGTGAAGCGCATAAGCGATACCGCGAGCTGCTCCGCCGGCACCAATCATCAGGACCTTCTTTCCCTTACACTGTGTACCATATGCTTCTTCCAGTGAGCGAACAAAACCAAGCCCATCTGTATTAGAGCCCACTAGCGAACCGTCAGGTAAAACTTGCACTGTATTGACGGCGTCCATCAGTTTAGCAGACGGTTCCAGCTCATTTAAAAATGGGATAATGGCACTTTTATGCGGTACAGTCGCATTCCAACCACTACAGCCGAGGCGCTTCAAGCCGACGATTACTTGTTCAAACTCTTGTGTTGTTACATGTATTGGGACATACGTAGCGTCGATATCATTGTCAGCAAACCAAGCATCGTGCATGGCGGGAGACATCGACTGAGCAACTGGGTCCCCAATAACGGCGTACCATTTCTTCATTGTATGTCCCCCTTAGATTAAGGATGGGCGCAGTACGACGTCAACACCACGTGGTGCATGGACGGCGACAACAACGCCCGGATGCTGAATAGTCACCCAGCCAAGCCCCGAAATGACCAAATCCATTTTTCCTTTTTTAACGGAAAATTCATGTCGTACTAACGGTGGTAGCTTCTCTAATGATTCACCAGATGGCGGCGATAATAGCTCACCTAAATGCTCTTTATACAACGCATCTGCATTGGCTAACTTCGTCCGATGAATGGGTAAATGATTGGACACGTGAATCGAAAAGGAAGAGCGATCTCCTGCTATAAAATCAAAACGGGCAAGTCCACCGATATATAGCGTCTGTTCCGGATTCAATTGGAATACTTTCGGTTTAATTTCTTTTTTAGGCGTGATTGCTTTCAAATCTTCCGCATCCAAATAATGGGCAATCTGATGATCATTAATAATGCCTGGCGTATCGTAAATTGCCTTTCCATCATCGAGTGGGATTTCAACTAGATCCAGTGTTGTTCCTGGGAAATGAGAAGTTGTAATAACTTCACCGATGCCCGTTGCACTCTTAATAATCCGATTAATGAACGTTGATTTCCCGACATTCGTACAGCCTACCACATAGACATCTTTGCCATGACGATGCGTATCGATTGCTGTTAGCGCCTCTTCCATCCCTTTTCCTGTGTGAGCAGAAACGAGTAAGACGTCAATCGGTTTCAAGCCAAGCTTCGCTGCCTCTGTCTTCATCCAGTTAGTCAAACGATTTGGATTCAATGACTTCGGTAAAATATCTGCTTTATTGCCGATTAATAATATATCTTTTTTACCAACAAAACGGTGCAATCCGTTGATCCAGCTACCATTAAAATCAAAGATATCAACGACTTTAACAACTAGACCATCTTTTTGGCCAATACCATTCAAGATTTTTAGAAAGTCATCACCTGACAATGTAACCGGCTGTAACTCATTATAATTACGAAGTCGGAAACATCTTTTGCAAATAACATCCTCTTTTTCCAACGATGCCGGGGGAGCATACCCTTCTAATTTCGGATTGTCGGTCTGAATCGTAATTCCGCAACCAATACATTTAATTTCTTCCAAACTTATTCCTCCCACTTTAACAAGCCTTTACGCTTCAAATTAGCCATAATTCTTCTTTCCATCATCCTGTTAAACTTTGTAAAAAAGCCGTCAGAGCTAGCAACTGGTATAACGAGGATTGTATGTAACCCTGCCCTGTTACCACCTAAAATATCAGTCATCATCTGATCACCAATGAAAACCGCCTGCTCTTTCTGAATCGCTAATGTTTCCAATGCTTTATGAAAAGACTTTCGCAATGGTTTACGAGCTTCACAGATGAATGGTATACCTAGCGGATCACAAAATGCTTTGACCCGTGCATTATTGTTATTTGAAACAATCATCACTTGAATGCCAACCTCTTTCATAGATGCCAACCACTCAATGATTTCAGCGGTCGCCCCTGGTCGGTCCCATTCGACAAGCGTATTGTCTAGATCCGTAATAATGCCTTTAACGCCCCTGGCCACTAGTTTTTCAGGTCGTATTTGAAAAACATTTTTGACATATTCATCCGGTAAAAAATTTGTATACACATGATCCACTCCGATATCGTACTGTTTCTGAAATGATTATAACATAATCGCCTGCATTACACGTATTGTCGAACAAAAGCATAGGGCATTCAGTGTCTATCCGTAAAATGCGGACATCCTGTATCGCCTGTCCGACTAAAAAATCGGTGATATGGCAGGACCCGAGCGCATATGCTGTCATACAACGACACAGGAGGTGGCCCGATGAGCGGGTTTGTCATGGCAATTGTTCAGCTGTGGCTCGAAATTCCTGCAGTGATCGGCTATATTCGGGGGCAGGCTTTTCAGCGTCCCCTTTCGAAGGAAGAAGAAGCGGCATGTCTACAGCGCCTCGCTGAAGGCGATGAAGACGCTAGAGACGAACTGATTGAACGCAATATGCGCCTCGTTGCCCACATCGTAAAAAAATTCCATCCAAAACACGAGTTACTTGATGATTATATCTCCATTGGAACCATTGGACTCATGAAAGCTGTCAACAGCTTCACACCAGACCGAAAAACAAAACTAGCTACGTATGCTGCCCGCTGTATTGAAAATGAAATACTCATGTATTTGCGCACGCAGAAAAAAGTTCAAAAGGACGTTTCCCTCTTCGATCCAATCGGCATGGATAAAGACGGTCAATCACTGCAAATTGCAGATTTGCTTCAAACAGATGATGAAACCCCAGTTGAAGCAGTAGAATACAAAGAACGGAAAGAACGTTTGTATCGCCATCTTGGAAAGCTAGATGGTCGAGAGCTCGAAATCATTCAAAGGCGCTACGGTTTGCTCGATGACCAACCGATGACACAAAAAGAAATTGCAGAACAGCTCGATATATCCAGAAGCTATGTTTCGCGCATCGAGAAACGCGCAATCGTTAAATTGTATCAGTTATTTAAGCATGAATATAATGAATAGGTAAAGAGGCGTTTCCATGCGGGGGTGATCCCAGCATAGGAAACGCCTCTTCTTTACGTCATTACGCCATAGCGCAATTAATTACTCAGTCGGCACGAACCTCGCGGCCAATAACTACCGCAATGACTGTTGACGCGATAAATACACCTACCATTAGAAATAACATGCGAAATCCCTCCTTGATTCAAAACTAAATAACTACGCTTATTCCTATCTTACCACGAAATGATCATAGTTTCGAGATAGCCTTTAAAACAATATCGGTTGAATGACGAGCAGCAATTGGCAGAAACTCATCAAAGCTAATAGATGATTCTTTTCCTGCGATATCAGATAGCGCACGAATGACAACAAACGGTGTACCAAACTGGTGACAAACCTGTGCAACAGCCGCCGCTTCCATCTCCGCAGCAATCATCGTTGGAAATTGCCCCCGCACCTTGTCAACATGCTCCGCGTTACTCATGAACGTATCACCAGAAGCAATCAATCCTGTCGCATGTGGATATTTTCCAATCTCCTCAACAGCTGCACGCGCTACCTCAATTAGTTTTTCGTCTGAACGGTACTCCGCTGGCTGCCCTGGTACTTGACCAGGTTCATAGCCGAAAGCAGTAACATCGACATCATGATGACGAACTCCATCAGATATCACGACAGTCCCCACTTCAAGCGTTTCTAGAAATCCGCCTGCTGACCCTGTATTCAATACAATATCTGGCTTAAAATTATTTAATAGCAATGTTGTAGCCATTGCCGCATTTACTTTGCCAATGCCACTTTTCACGAGAATTACCGTATGCTCGCCAATTTGACCTTCAATCAGTTCACAGCCTGCCACAGTTGTTGCCTGCCCCGCACTAATCTCTTCTCGTAATAATTCTACTTCTTCTTCCATTGCACCGATCACTGCGATTTTCAAACCATAACCTCCGATCATTTTCTTAGCCTTTAATGCTTAATAATCAAAATCCAATGTTTTCAATACATCCATCTTGACAGGTTTCCAGCCTTTACCGTCCACCCACTCTAAATAGACACGATATTTTTCGGCTTTATCCTTGGTTGACACAATCCCCACAGATTTCTGAGGTCCTCCGCCATTTTTAATCATCCAAAAAATCATGGAGTCTTGGGATAATCCAGTCGCATACGCAAGTGCCTGTTGCTTTTCTACCCAGTCAACGGACGCCTTGTCATACTGCGATGCATGCTCACCTGTCTGGATTGTACCGATAGGTTGCCAGGCTGCATTAATAATGGTCTCCTCAATAATTTCATCATCTGATGTAACGTAAGTTACGGAGCCTCCCGTGCTTGCACCGTCGTCCTTCTCATTTTCCTCAGGATCGGGCTCTGCACTTGCTTCTGGCTGTTTAGTAGTCGATTCAGACGCGCTATCCTCTTCTACCGGTTCATCCGTGACTTCGTCTTCTTCTTTAGATGTATTCTCATCCTCAGGAATTGGACTTGTCGCTTCATCAGACGGGTTGTCAACACCATCCGTTGTAATCAATTCATCGTTACTCACTTTTTCATCATCATTACCACCAATAAATATTATCGCAGCCACAATGATAATGAGTAAGACAACGACTCCAATCAATATGTTCAACATCATACTTGAACCTCTTCGATTTCTGTTACGCCCCGCTCTTGAAAAATCAGGCTCCCTTTTAGTCATGCCCCTCCATCCTCCCTATCCATGTTGTTGGCAATTACGATATAAACGATTCTAAGGTAAATTGGTAGTCCTTGCAAATGTTAAAAACCACCCTCAATTATGAAGGTGGTTATTGAGCACTCATTTTATTTTAAGAATGACAACCAACATTTCTCCACCAGGAGTTGTAATTTTCACTTCATCATCTTTACGACGGCCAATCAAAGCTTTGGCAATCGGTGAATCGTTTGAAATAAGACCTTCAATTGGATTCGCCTCAGCAGAACCAACGATAGTGTATGTTTCTTCATCGCCATTAGGTAGCTCTTTAAATGTAACCGTTTTCCCGAGTCGTACTTCATCAGTGTTCAATTCGTCTTCAGTGATAATAACTGAATTTCGTATCATTGATTCTAACGTTGAAATTTTACCCTCTAGAAAACCTTGATCTTCTTTAGCCGAATCGTATTCCGAGTTCTCCGAAAGGTCACCGTAACTACGTGCAATTTTAATACGCTCAACGATTTCCTTACGTTTAACCGTTTTCAAAAATTCAAGCTCTTCTTCTAATTTTTGCTTACCTGCTACAGTCATTGGAAACTTCTTTTCTGTAATCATTTCACAACACTCCTCATATTCCTCTTCATAAAAATACTATGCCACTCCTGTAATAGGTATGCGACATAGTGTTCATCTGTATAGAATTCTGTCATCATCATATTACAGTTTCGTTCCAGATTCAAGAATTGTTTTTATTTTTGTAACCATTAAGTCAATTGCAACTTCATTATGCCCGCCTTCCGGGATGATAATATCTGCATATCTCTTCGTTGGTTCTATGAATTGGTTATGCATTGGACGAACGACGGACAAATACTGATCGATGACCGATTCGATTGTGCGACCGCGCTCGTTAATATCTCGCATAATGCGGCGAATAATGCGTAAATCTGCATCAGTATCAACGAATAACTTAATATCCATCAACTCACGTAAACGCATATCCTCCAATACTAAAATCCCCTCAAGAATGATGACATCCTGCGGCTCGATGTGTACCGTTTCATCAGATCGTGTGTGTAAGGAATAATTATAAACTGGTTTTTCTATCGACTTCCGATTAAGTAGCACTTCTACATGACTTATTAACAAATCAGTGTCAAACGCCAGCGGGTGGTCATAATTCGTTTCAAGTCGTTCTTCAAACGCTAGGTGAGACTGGTCCTTATAATAATAATCTTGTTCGATGACTACGACAGAATGCTCTTTAAATACGTCATAGATCGAATGTGTAACGCTTGTTTTCCCGGATCCCGAACCACCGGCGATGCCGATGACGAGAGGTTTTCTGGATTTCATGCCTAACTTCCCCTTACATCAAATGTTTAGCTATTGTTCTTTTTTACTGCGATTAATAGCCCGTCTCCCACAGCCAGCAAAGAGGATTCATAATCCGGATGAGCCATAATCCATGCAGTAAATTCTTTTAGGTTCCGAATCATTGTTCGATTACGCCTCGGAATTTCGTGCTCGTCATACAATATCGCACCATGCATGAACATATTATCGCAATAAATAACGCCACCCACCGCAATTGTCGGTGCATATTTTTCAAAAAAGCGCTTGTATTGTCCTTTGGCAGCATCTATGAACAATGCGTCGAAAGTTTGCTGAAAGATAATCGGTTCTTCTGTTAGTAACGCATCTGCTTCAATAATTGTAATCCGTTCTTCTAGTCCACTGCGCGAAATATAGTCGACCGCTTTCAAATATCTTTCCTTGTCGCGTTCAACGGTCACAATTGAAGCTTCAGGCAGTGCCTCCGCGATGCGAATAGCGGAATAGCCAATGGCACTACCTAGTTCAAGAATACGTCGAGGCTTTTGCAAACGTAATAGGCTAATAAATAACGCCATACCGTCTCGATCCATAATTGGCACATGATGTGTCGCCGCATAGTGTTCCATTTCAACGACAAAAGGGCCTTGCTGCTTGTTAAAATTGGCTACATATGCCGCGTACTTCGTCATGCTATTCCTCTCAATCTCCGGATAAATATAAATCCCGGTTTTTCAAATGTTCTTCGTATGAATCAGTAAAATGATTTGTACCTTCCTTATCCGCCAGGAAAAATAAATAATCCGTTTGCGAAGGATCGATAACCGCCTCAAGTGATGACTTCCCTGCTCCTGCAATTGGTCCGGGTGGCAGGCCTTTATTAACATACGTATTGTACGGATCTTGTACTTCTAAATCTTCATAGAGCACGCGATCCTTATGCTTCCCTAATGCATACAGAACAGTTGGATCCGTCTGTAGTGGCATATCAATCTTCAAGCGATTATAAAATACGCTCGCAATCGTTTCTCGATCCGATTTTGCTGTCGCCTCTTCCTCCAATAAGGAAGCAAATGTCAGCAGCCAGTGGACTGATTTCTCTTCATTCTGTAAATAATCTAGGTAAGGAGTAATGTTTGTGGCAGTAGCCTGTATCATTGTATCAACAACCGTTGCGACAGTTGGTTTTTCTTCGTAGAAAGGATAGGTCGCTGGGAATAAATACCCCTCAAGAGGATATTTAATATTTTCCGCTTTGATATCCTCCGTTAAAATGGTCGAATATTTTCCCATCAGCATATTAATTGTCGTTTCATCATTGACGTAATCTAGAAATTCTTTCTCCGAAATCCCAGTCCGCTTTTCAACAACTGCCGCAATTTGCTGTAAAGTTAACCCTTCCGGTACCGTCATTGTAAATACAGGCTCCCGATATACTCTGCCTGTCTTTAAGCTTTCAATCAATTCATCCAACGTCATTGCCTTCGTCAAATCATACGTACCTGCTTGAAATTGTGACTCATTATTGAATTTTGCATAATACTTAAAGATTCGTGCATCCTTAATAATGCCGTTTTCAGCCAATTTAGCAGAAATCGTGTCCAAACCTGAACCAATCGGAATTTCCACCACAATAACTTCCTCAGAATCTGGATCAACCGGCTGCAATGCACCTGTTATGTATTTATAAACAGAACGTCCACCAATCAGTCCGACAATGAGTACCAAGAGTGTAATGACAAGTACAATTCGTCTAACGATTTTTACTTCTTTCTTCTTCTCACGCATTCGTTCGAGCATAACATCTTTTTTCGAACCATTATCCATACGCAATCCACCTCTTTCAATCGGAGCAACGATCATCAGCCCCTTATCAATTGACCCCATACAAAAACGGAACGGTCTGCACCGTCCCGTCCGTGCACTTATGGATTATTCTTCGTCTTCGTCCTCTTCTGCTAGGAACGTATTCAGCATTTCTTCAATCATTTCCCATTCTGCGTCATCTTCGATTGGCATCAATTCGCCATCTTCATTGTCTTCAGAAGGGATGAAAGAAGATGCATGAATTTCAACTTCTTCATCGTCATCAGTATCATCTTCTCCTAAAATATGATAAAGCACGTATGATTTACCAAACTCTTCGGAATCAAATGTGAAAATAACCTCACATACATGTTCAACTCCATTTTCGTCCACAATCGTCATTGTTTCTTGTCCGTGTTCCATTCCAATCACCTCTTCAATTTTTTGAATCAAGATACCCTTGTAGGATCATGATTGCTGCCATTTTATCAATAACAGTCTTTCTTTTTTTACGACTCACATCAGCATCTATTAATACACGCTCTGCAGCCATCGTCGTCAGTCGCTCGTCCCATAATATAGCGGGAAAACCAAAAGTTTCTGTTAGCAGACTTGCATAGTTCTCAGATGCTTCTCCTCTTGGTCCAACTGTGTTATTCATATTTTTAGGGTAGCCTACTACAAATCCAGTTACATCGTATTCTTTAACGAGCTCTTGGATTCTTTCCATGCCAAACTGGCCGGCACTTTCATCGATCTTTATCGTTTCAATGCCCTGGGCTGTCCACCCAAGAGCATCACTGATCGCAACGCCGACCGTTTTGGTCCCTACATCCAATCCCATTGTCCTCAATCCGGTTTTCCTCCGTTTTCACGGATATAAAACTTAACAAGTTCTTCTAAAATCTCGTCTCGTTCCAATTTCCGAATTAAATTACGTGCTTCCTCATGACGTGGTATATACGCTGGATCGCCCGATAGAAGATAGCCAACAATCTGGTTGATTGGATTATATCCCTTATCATCTAGTGCCTTGTGCACATGGAGCATGACCTGCTTTACTTCCTGCTCCATCGACTCTTCGGGAAAGCTGAATTTCATCGTCTTATCGTATGAATCCATGATCGACACCCCGCTTTCAGATCATCCGTTTACGAATCGGATAGTATTCAAGTTTTCATTATACCCGATTTGCTTCTCCTCATCAACGACACTGAGGACTTAAACCGATTTGACATAATCATACACGGATTGGAGCGCTTCATCAAGTTTTGATGCGTCTTTCGCTCCAGCCATCGCCATATCTGGACGACCGCCACCCTTACCATCACATTGCGTTGCAACATGATTGACGATTTGACCCGCATGATAGTTCCCTGCCTTCAAATCATCCGTCACTCCTGCCACCAGCATTACTTTCCCATCAACTGCGGCACCGAGGACGATGACTGCTTTCGATTGCTTTTGTTTCATCTCATCCATCATTTGACGCAACCCATTATTATCTTTCACATCGACACGTGCAGAGATAACCGAGACATCACCAATTTGCTGCGCTGCTGCTAATACGTCTGAAAGTTGACTGTTCCCTAGCTTCGCGGAAAGTGACTCATTGTCACGCTGTAGCTCTTTCATATCTGCAAGTACTGCACCAATTTTTGTCACCAGGTCTTTAGGATTTGATTTCACCAGACTTGCTGCACTGACAAGTACCGCTTCCTCTTCTTTAAATGAACGATACGCCTGCTGCCCTGTCAACGCTTCAATACGGCGTGTGCCCGCTCCGATTCCGCCCTCGGACACTAATTTGAACAAACCGATTACTGACGTAGATGCAACATGACAGCCCCCACATAGCTCAAGCGAATAATCGCCTACCGACACTACCCGAACGACGTCTCCGTATTTTTCTCCGAAGAGTGCCATTGCACCCATTTCTTTCGCTTCTGCAATTGGTTTTTGTGCAATATTCACCGTAATATCCTGCCAGATTTTCTCGTTGACAATCTGTTCAATTGTCTCCAATTCTTCTTTCGTCACTTGACCAAAATGTGAAAAGTCAAAACGCAGTCGATCTGGACCAACATAAGAACCTGCCTGATTGACATGCTCACCTAACACTTCTTTCAAAGCTTTATGAAGCAAATGCGTCGCCGTGTGATTGCGTATCGTCAATTTTCTTGCTTCTTGATCGACTTCGGCGTGAACAGTTGCCCCTGTTAACAATTCACCCGAACGAATCGTTGCCGTGTGCAGGTTCTGACCGTTTGGTGCTTTTTGAACATCCTTGACGTCTGCAACGAATGTATCGCCACTAATTGTTCCTTTGTCCGCTACTTGTCCACCGCTTTCTGCATAGAACGGCGTACAATCTAAGATAAACTGGATCTCATCGCCTTCAGATGCACGATCTACTAAAGCACCATTTTGTAGCAATGAAACGACTGTCGCTTGGCACTCAAGCGTGTCATAGCCGATAAATTCACTTGTCTGATGAATTTCTCCAAGTACACCTGACTGAACATGCATGGAATCGACATCTTGACGGGCTGCACGCGCACGTTTGCGCTGGTTGTCCATTTCCGCATCGAAGCCAATACGATCCACTGTAACGTTTGCTTCTTCAGCGAACTCCTCTGTTAATTCAAACGGGAAGCCATATGTGTCATAGAGACGGAAAGCATCTGCCCCTGCAATAACAGCAGTACCGGACGATTTCGCCTTGTCGATAACTCCAGTCAAAATTGCTAATCCTTCATTCAATGTTTCATGGAAACGCTCTTCCTCATTTTTAATGACTTTCATGATGAAGACCTGCTTTTCATCTACTTCTGGATAGAAGTCTTTCATCACTTCACCAACAACTGGGACAAGGTCATACATGAATGGCTTGTGAATGCCTAGTTGTTTAGCAAAACGAACGGCTCTGCGCAGTAATCTTCTTAGGACATAACCACGACCTTCATTGGATGGCAATGCTCCGTCTCCGATAGCAAAAGCAACTGTGCGAATATGGTCAGCAATCACTTTGAACGCTGTATCTTGTTCCTCGTTGTCGCCATATTTTCCGCCAGAAACTTGTTCCGTCGCCCGAATAATCGGCTGGAAAATATCAATGTCGAAATTTGTTGGAACGTTTTGGATAACGGATGCCATACGCTCGAGTCCCATGCCCGTATCAATATTCTTTTTCGGTAGTGGTGTGTATGTGTTGTCTGGATTATGGTTGAATTCAGAGAACACTAAGTTCCAAATTTCGAGATAACGTTCGTTTTCCCCGCCCGGATACAATTCAGGGTCAGAAAAATCATCACCGTATGTTGGCCCTCGGTCATAGAAAATTTCAGAGTTTGGACCACTTGGCCCCTCTCCAATATCCCAGAAGTTCCCTTCTAAACGAATAATTCGATGCTCTGAAATTCCAACTTTATCGCGCCATATCGCGTATGCCTCTTCGTCCTCCGGGTGAATCGTAATCGATAGTAATTCCGGATCAAAGCCAATCCACTTGTCATCAGTGAGAAATTCCCATGCGTGAAGAATGGCTTGTTCTTTGAAATAATCACCAATAGAAAAGTTGCCAAGCATTTCAAAGAACGTATGGTGACGCGCCGTTTTACCGACATTTTCAATATCGTTTGTACGGATTGATTTTTGCGCATTGACGATACGTGGATTTGCTGGCACAACACGTCCATCAAAATACTTTTTCAGTGTTGCGACACCACTGTTAATCCATAGCAGTGATGCGTCGTCAATCGGGACGAGGGGCGCTGATGGTTCGATGCTGTGACCTTGTTCTTTGAAGTATTCTAGGAACAGTGTACGAATTTGTGATGTTGTTAGATTTTTCATGATGATTCCTCCTTATGATTTGAAAAGATGCATGGAAGGCGGCTTAAGTGCGCGACTTCCTGTCGCAATAGCCGCACACCCGCATCCTGCGGGCGCGTAAACATAAAAAAATCCCCGCCCCTAAAACAAGGGACGAAGATGTTAGTCTCGCGGTACCACCCTAATTACCGAATGAATTGCATTCGGCATCTCTGGTTGCCTTAACGCGGCGGACGGCAGGGATGAGCTGCACTCAGGAGTAGCTTTTCGACATGCTGTTTCGAAAGCCCTTTCAGCCAAGGGGCTTCTTGCTGGACGAGTAAACATATGTACTTTCTCCGTCGACGTATTTCGTATGATGATTGGCTTGATTATAGAAAATTTTATGATGAATGTCAATCAGAAGTTTCAAGATAGTCGTAAGGTGTAACACCTTGCATCCCAATCATCGGATCGATTGTGATGAACGTCGCCATCGTCAGCTCATAGACTGTCCGTTGCTTGGCATCTGCCTCTACCTGTGATTCGGGCTGTTGTTCAGATACGACTTCACTTTCTGATACGACAACATCGCCATTCAAACGCTCTTTTAACGTTGTCTGTCTTTCTAATTCATCCGTCCGATGAATTCCAGCTTTAAATTCTTCTGGCTCTCCGCATAGGATGAGGAAGTTTTTCGCACGTGTAATACCTGTGTATAGTAAATTACGACGTAACATCTTCCGTTGGCTACGAACAACAGGCATGATGACGATTGGAAATTCGCTGCCTTGCGATTTATGAATGGAACAGCAATATGCCAGTGTAATTTGATTTAAATCATTGCGTTCGTAAGTCACTTCAATACCATCATACGACACTACAAGTAATTCTTTCTTATCAATCGTCTCTTTCGCTTTGATGATGGAGATGACCTCCCCCATATCACCGTTGAAAACGTTACTTTCAGGTTGATTGACAAGTTGAAGCACTTTATCACCGATGCGGTAAATGGCTTCGCCAAAAACGACTTCCTTGCGCTCAGGTCCCGGTGGATTGACCATTTCTTGAATCATTTTGTTCAACCCATCAATACCAGCTGGTCCTTTATACATCGGCGCAAGAACTTGTATGTCTTTAATATGATGACCTTTGGCAATGGCATTTTTCACCACTTGTTCGACGACTTCAAGAATCCGATCTGCACCTGCTTTAATGAACGATCGATCGGATGTCTTTTGCGTTATATCAGCCGACCATTCGGAGCGTTTAATCATATGTGCCATTTCAATAATTGTTGAACCCGCACTTTGGCGATAAATTTCAGTTAGTTCAACGACCGGCACTTTATTCGACTCCAGCATATCTCTTAGCACTTGCCCTGGTCCGACCGGTGGTAACTGGTCCTGATCACCTACAAATAACAATTGAACATCATCGGCAAGCGCTTTTAGCAGTTGATGGGCTAGCCAGGTGTCCACCATTGACATTTCATCAATGATAATGAGACGCCCCTTAACTTCCCGGTCTGTCTCTTCTTCCTTTTCAAGCCCATTAAAGCCAAGCAAACGGTGAATTGTCATCGCTGGTAAACCCGTCGACTCAGACATCCGCTTTGCCGCCCGTCCTGTTGGTGCTGCTAACACAATCGGAAACGGTTCTTGTTTTTTAGCGTATTCCTTTGGATCCAGCGACAAGCCATGTAGCTCGGCGTACACTTCTACGAGCCCCCGAATAACGGTCGTTTTCCCAGTTCCCGGTCCTCCCGTTAAGATCATTGCGGGGGAATGAAGTGCCGTCTCAATCGCTGCCACCTGGGTTTCTGCATAGTTCACACCGAGCCGTTCTTCCACTTCTCCAACAGCTTTTCTTATTTCTGACACAGGAAACTGATCGGTCGTATCATTCTGCATAATGCGCTCTATTTTTGCCGCAATACCGATTTCAGAAAAATAAAGGGACGGAATGTATAATCTGCGACCTTCAGCTGCTAGCTTACCTTCTTCAACTAGTTCAATTATCGACTGGGAAATTGAAGCAAACGGAATATCGATAGGCTGACTCATTTCAAGAAGACGCTTAACATCTGGTAAAATAGCTTCCGCCCCAAGAAAAACATGTCCAGCTGATTGTACTGCTTGATTCATCGCATGAAGAATAGCAGCCTTTATTCTCGCAGGGTTGTCACCCGTTATACCAAGGTTTTTTCCTAGTTCATCAGCACGTTGAAAACCGACCCCTTCTACTTCTTCAATGAGTCGATATGGATTTTCTGAAAGCTGCGTAATTGCCTCCTCACGATACGTTTGATAGATACGCATCGCAATTTGCGGACCGAATCCCCATTCATTTAACTGGATAATCGTCCGTTCGAGACCCATATTTTGCGCAAGGACTGAGACTAGCGTTTCTTTCTTGTCGTCAGATAATCTTGGAACAACATCGAGGACAGATGGGTCATCTAAAATTTTCTTAATGGCATCCTTGCCAAGTTTTTTGACAATCGTTTGAGCTGTTTTCATTCCGATACCTGGAAATAAATCCCCCGACAAATAATGAATGAGTCCCGTTTCTGTCGCTGGCATTTCCTTCGCGAATGTCTGAACATCGAATTGCGCACCATATGTCGGGTGATTGACAAGTTTTCCTGTAAATTTGTAGTCCTCGTCAGGTGTTAACTGTGGAAAGCTCCCTTTGACGATGATTTCCCTGTCCTCATAGCCGCTGTTCGTCTCCCGCACCTTCAATTTGACAATCGTAAAAAGGTTATCAGGGTTATGGAAGATGGTCACAACTGGGCGACCTATTAAAAATATCTCATTTGTTTTTGTTGCCTCATTGTGTCCTTCCACCACCGCCACCCCTTACTTTCCGTTTTCACCTTGTTGAATCATGTCGAAAATATAACGCGCTTGGACATGCTCAGGATCGATTGTAAACGCCTTTTCCAGATGCATTAGTGCATCAGTTTTCTGTTCTGTCGAAACTGCATATAAAAAGCCTAAATTATAGTGAGCATCCGCATTGTCTGCATCCTGCTCGAGAATGAAACGGAATTCGACTGCCGCCTCTGTAAATAGCTCCATATTAGCAAGCACAATGCCATACGATAAGCGAATTTCGAGATCATCGGGCGCTAATTCAGCTGCGCGTTGTAAATAAGGCAATGCTAGTTTGTCAGTGCCTGAACGTTCCAAACTTTTGCCAAGCATGAAATAAGCATCCGCCTCTTGCACGCCATGGCGGACTGCCGTTTCGTATAATTTAGCCGCTTCCTCGTAGCGCTCTTTATTGTAATAAAGATTGGCGAGACCGTAAAAAGCCGTACCCGCCTCTGCATCAAAGGTAATTGCCTTTTGGAAAAAAGGTTCTGCTTTTTCAGCGTCACCAAGTGAGGCAAAAACATTCCCTAAATTAATATAGCCAACCGCATTTTCAGGCTCTAGCTCAATCGCTTTGACAAACGATTCAACCGCTTTTTCATATGCCCCATCTTGGAGTGCAGTAATACCGATTTCGTTGTAATTCATATTCAAATTCCCCTTATCCAACATACTCAAGTTGCTTACCGTTTTTAATGACTGTGTCAATTGTTCCGCCACCAAGACACTCGTCCCCATCATAGAAAACAACCGCTTGTCCTGGTGTAATCGCACGGACTGGTTGTGCAAATGTAACGACAGCTGTGCCATCGCCAGTTAGCTCAACTGTCACGTTCGTATCAGGCTGACGGTAACGGAATTTCGCAGTACAGCTGAATGTAGTTGGTAGCTCGCGCACTGTTGAAAAACCAACGTCAATCGCCGTCAAGCTGTCTGAAAACAATGCTTCATTATGGAAGTTTTGGCCGACCAGCAGCACATTCGATGCTAAATCTTTACCGAAGACAAACCACGGGTCACCTGCTCCACCGATACCTAAACCGTGACGCTGACCGATTGTATAATACATTAACCCATCATGACGTCCGACGACTTCACCTTCCATTGTCTTCATATCGCCAGGCTGCGCTGGTAAATACTGACCGAGGAATTCCTTGAAATTGCGTTCACCAATAAAACAAATACCTGTAGAATCCTTTTTCGTCGCAGTTGTAAGCCCTGCTTCAACTGCTTTTTCACGTACCAGACTTTTATCCATATGCCCGATTGGGAACATGACTTTTTGCAGTTGCTCCTGCGATAGCTGATTGAGGAAATACGTTTGATCTTTATTTTCATCTTTCCCACGTAGCATTGACACGCCGCCTTCTACTTCAACGACTTGTGCATAGTGCCCAGTCGCCAAATAATCTGCGCCTAAGCTCATCGCATGTTCAAGAAATGCTTTAAATTTAATTTCTTTATTACACATGACATCTGGGTTTGGTGTACGGCCCGCTTTATATTCTTCTAAGAAATAAGTAAATACTTTGTCCCAATATTGTTTTTCAAAATTTACCGCGTAATACGGAATACCGATTTCATTGCACACACTGATGACATCTTCATAATCTTCTGTTGCTGTACAAACGCCAAATTCATCCGTATCATCCCAATTTTTCATGAAGATGCCGATGACGTCATAACCTTGCTCTTTTAATAATAACGCTGCAACGGATGAGTCGACACCGCCTGACATGCCGACGACGACGCGTGTATCCGCTGGTGCTTTTGCTGTTCTCATATGTTTTCATCCTTTTTTATCTTTATTCAACTGTTCACAAGTCTTTTAACAATTTCTGCTGTAATTTCTGCAGCTTTTTCCACACTTTCTTCATCCAAACCAAGACCAAAGCTGAAGCGTACTGAATTTCGTAGCTCCGGCGAGCCTGCTCCAAACATTGCTGTCAGGACATGCGATGGATCGAGTGACCCTGCCGTACATGCCGAGCCACTCGACACAGCAATGCCTGCTATATCAAGATTAACGAGTAGCGATTCGATATCTGTTCCTGGGAAGCTGATATTAAATACATGTGGCAACCTTTCTACATCGGCAGCAACATTCACCTTATAAGATACATTTTGTTCATCAAATAAGGTCGTTAAAATATTTGTGTATCCTTTATAATTGTTGGTATTTTGCTTCATTTCCTGTCCAGCAATCGACACCGCTTCTGCAAATGCAACGATTGCCGGAATATTTTCTGTACCGGCACGCCTCTTGCGTTCTTGTTCTCCACCGAATAATAGAGGTGTCGGATCGGCCCCCTTGCGCTGATACAAGAAACCAATCCCTTTAGGTCCATTCAATTTATGGGCAGAAACGGATAATAAATCGACACCAAGTTCATTCACATCCAATGCAATAAGCCCATATGCTTGGACAGCATCTGTATGAAATTTCGCTTGGTGATCTTTTAGCAATTCACCAATTTCACGGATTGGTTGAATAGTTCCTACCTCGTTATTGCCATACATAACAGAAACCAAAATCGTTCGATCTGTCAAAGCGTTTTTCACTTGCTCTACAGTAATTTGTCCATTGCGATCCACTTCTAAATATGTCACATCGTATCCAAGTATTTCTAGTTGCTTGCATGGATTTAACACGGCATGATGTTCAATTGTCGTCGTGATAATATGGTTCCCTTTGTCTTTCATCGCCAAAGCCGTACCGAAAATAGCCGTATTATCCGCCTCTGTACCGCCGGATGTAAAAATGATTTCCGTTGGTTCTGCATGAATCGACTGCGCCAGCGTTTTCCTTGCGTTATCTAACCATTTCCGTGCTTCCCTACCATAGCTATGGATACTCGAAGGATTGCCAAAAATCGTTTGTAGCAATTTATGTTGCGTTGCGCTGACAGCCGGATGGACTGGCGTCGTCGCCGCATGGTCTAAGTAAATTGTTGTCATAATAATTGAAAACCCCTTTAAATATAGAACATATAACTATCTTGATTCGATGCCTTGTCTACTTCCATTAAGTTTTGAATCGTTGTCGTATCGAGCACACCGCGTACAGCATCTCCAATACGCTGCCAAAGCGCTTGTTGTGGAATATCAGTTTCTTCAAGCCCTTCGACAACCTGGATTGGGCCTTCGAGTATACGAATCACATCTCCTGCCGTAATTTCGGTCGGTTGCTTTGCAAGCATATAACCGCCATATGCTCCACGAACACTTTTCACGATGCCGCTATTGCGAAGTGGCGGAATAAGTTGCTCCAAATAGGCCTCAGATAACTCCTGCTCCTCTGCAATTTTTCGTAGTGGCACAGGCCCCTCTCCGTACTTGCGGCCAAGTTCTACAACAATCGTCAATCCGTAGCGTCCCTTTGTCGAAATCTTCATCTATTAAACCCCGTCCTTTTCTTACGATTACTTCAAAATAGTATAGCATAAATGGTTATCTACTGGCTTGAAATGACTTCCTTTCATCTTAAGTGTATAATAGTGGAACGGATGTACGAGGAGTGATTATTTGCATAATGAACCATTGGCGTATCGTATGCGCCCTAGAAATATTGACGAAATCGCAGGGCAGAAGGATATTATTGGTGAAAAGACGGCCCTTTATCGGATGATTAAAAATGGGCATGTCCCTTCAATGCTATTATACGGTGAGCCCGGGATTGGTAAAACCTCGCTGGCACACGCCATTGCCGGAACCAGCGACCTACCTTTCATCGCTCTAAATGCAACAGTTTCCGGTAAAAAAGACATCGAAAGCGTTGTGGGAGAGGCGCGGATTACAGGGAAAGTACTGTTATTTCTTGATGAAATTCACCGGTTCAATAAATTACAGCAAGATACGCTACTGCCCCATGTTGAAAGTGGAGCGATTGTGTTGATTGGCGCAACAACTGAAAATCCCTACCACGATGTCAATCCCGCTATTCGTTCGAGATGTGGTGAAATTCGGCAGTTATCCAGGCTAGAGCCGGAGGATTTGTTGGAGGTTCTTCACAATGCTTTGGCAGATGAAGAGCGCGGACTTGGTAAGATGGCGATTGATATCACAGATGAACAGATTATGTTAATCGCAGAAGGTGTGAATGGAGATGCACGCAAAGCGTTAACCGTTCTTGAATCAGTTATTTCTGCCAGTGATGAAACCGATGGCAAAACCATCATTGAGGACTGGCTAATCGAAAATTTACTCGGTCGTATTGGTCTATTCGGTGATAAAAAAGGTTCACATTTTTATAATCTATTATCTGCATTACAAAAATCTGTGCGCGGCAGCGACGTCAACGCCGCAGTGTATTACTTGGCCAACTTGCTAGAAATCGGCGATTTAGTAGCCGTGTCTAGAAGATTACTAGTGATAGCTTACGAGGATGTCGGATTGGCCTCCCCTGAAGTTGGCTCGCATGTCCTCGCAGCGACAGAAGCCGCTGTGCGACTCGGTATGCCTGAAGCGCGTATCCCACTAGCTAACGCTGTCATTGAAATGTGTCTAGCCTCCAAATCGAATTCAGCTTACAAAGCATTCGATGCTGCCGTAAAGGCGATTAATGAAGGGAAAACTGGAGATATCCCCCTCCATTTACGTGACGCACACTATGCGGGGGCAGCAGAACTTGGACATGTTGGCTACAAATATCCGCACGACACTCCCCTCGGCTCGTTCGGTGGCTGGACCAATCAACAATACTTACCCGACAAACTCGTAGGCACCGAGTTCTACAAGCCCGTCAATGCCGGTGAAGAAAAAAAATTGGCAGCGATATATGAAAAACTAAAGGAGTTCCGTAAGAAAAAATAGGATAACAAAGAACCTCTCGTTGACGATGAGAGGTTCTTTACATAAGATTATTTAATTCATTGTGCCGCAGCGTCTACTACGTTTACCGGAAGCTTGATGGGTTCTACATGATCATATTTACTATAAACTGCAGTCATCGTTTGCTTCGTGCGCTTTGAATTACCGTTGAGTTCTGTTGTCGAATACGTTGTTGTATCCAGTACAAGCTTGAAATCAGTTGTATAGAATGTATTGATATCAATTCCAATGACAATATCAAATTTATTGATAAACGCGTATTCTCCACTGATGTCATCCAACCCAGAAACCAACTTTTGGAATTCTTCATACTGCTCCCTTGACATGGACAACCTTAAATTATAACCATAATCAATTGGCTCCAACTCGAAATCATCCGCAAATGTATCGAAAAAGGATAAGTTTAACGTTGGGTTCATCTGCTCTACCATTATGCCGAACATTTCTGAAAGTGTACCAGAAGTCAACTCATCTAACGTTTTTGTTGAGTCCTTCTCGATGAAAATACGGTCATTCATTTTATAAACATTTGCTTCCCACTTTTCTTGGTCACTCGAACTTACTAATAACCGTTGCTTGAATGTTTCCGGATGTAAAGTAGCATCGGAAATGAAATCATATTTCGTACTCATTCTAGCCATTGGTGCTGATGTCTGCCAAAAATCTTCAAAAGCAACTGTAGTATGTACGCTTTGCAATTCACTTGCAGCTACTTTTGCTTTTTCAAAAACCTCTTGAGCTGTTAAATTTCCCTTAGCCGCTGCATTGCCGCATGCGGACAATACGACTGCTAGGACTCCAGCAATTGCTATCTTCCAAACATTTTTCACATTGAGACTTCCTTTCTTCCAAACATACAATCATTTTACTGTACTATCCTCAAAATCTAAAGCAAAACATTATCTTCCTTCACTAAAACGATAACTAAGTAAAATTTGTTCCTACATTCACCAAAACAAAAAATGTCTCGCATTGGAAAAACATGTGATTTAAATCACATATATCACTTTCCATCAATGTTATTGTAATAAAAATGATTAGCACTATTCCATTTCGTGTAAATCCTTTCTGTAATCGCTTTGCATTCTTCAACGGCTTCATTTTCCAATACTTTTTCATATTGCTTAACAAGTTTTACAGCCAAAAGGAGGAAATTAGATTGATGGATATTCCGAAAATGATTATTGGGCATATGACGCCCAAAATTCCAGTTATGCAAGGAGGGATGGGTGTTAGAGTTTCACTGAGCGGACTAGCTTCTGCTGTAGCGAATGCTGGTGGGATTGGCACGATTTCAGGGACAGGTATTTCTTCCGAGTCACTACGAAGTCACATTCGGCGCGCTAGAGAACTGACGAACGGTAAAGGCTATATCGGTGTAAACGTCTTGTTTGCAATGACTGATTTTGCGGAAAACATCAAAGCGGCAATGGAGGAAAAAGTAGATTTCATCATTTCGGGTGCTGGTATTTCACGTGATATGTACAGTTGGGGGAAGGAATATAACGTGCCTGTCATCTCAATCGTATCCTCAGCAAAACTTGCAAGGCTTTCTGAGAGACTTGGCGCTTCCGCAGTTGTTGTGGAAGGTCGTGAAGCCGGTGGTCACTTAGGGACAGATAGAGCGTTATTCGATGTTCTTCCAGAGGTGACCGAATCAGTCGGTATTCCTGTCATCGCGGCAGGCGGTATTATTCATGGTGAAGATATCGCAAGAGCTGTTCAGCTAGGGGCTGCCGGCGTCCAAATGGGCACTCGCTTTGTTGCCAGCAACGAATGTGATGCACATCCCGCCTTTAAGCAAATGTATGTCGATTGCGAGGAAGGAGATACCGTTCTTGTCAAAACAACGGTCGGCTTGGAAGGTCGCGCCATTCGCAATCCATTTACCGATTTAATTTATGGTGATAAAAAAGTGAAGATTAAAAAATGTTACAACTGCTTAAAGCAATGTTCATATCGTTTTTGTACACTCGATTCGTTGAAACATTCCGTAGACGGTGACGTTGATAACGGCTTAGTCTTCGCAGGTTCGAGAGTTCACGAGATCAAAGAAATATTTTCTGTCCAAACAATTATGAATAATTTAATGAAAGAATATAGACTTGCCAAATCACCTTGCTAATGCAGGTCAACTAAAAGAAGCTCTCTACATCCTCAAATAACAATTGAGGTTGTAGAGAGCTTTTAATCAATGAAAAACTATTGTTTTATTATTTTCAACAAGAATACGATCTTCAAGATGCCACTTTACTGCCTTCGCTAGAACACGACGTTCAATTTGGCGACCGATTTTCTTTAATGCAACAACATCATCACGATGATCGACACGCTCGATATCCTGTTCGATTATCGGACCTTCATCGAGATCATTTGTGACGTAGTGAGATGTTGCGCCAATGATTTTTACCCCTCGGCTATGAGCACGCTCATACGGTTTTGCACCGATAAATGCCGGTAGGAAAGAATGATGAATATTAATGATTTGGTTCGGAAAACGCTCGACGAATTCCGGTGTCAAAATCTGCATATAACGGGCGAGAATGAGTAAATCGACATCATATTGCTCCATCAAGCGAATCTGTTCCTCTTCCACTTGTTTACGGATATCTTTATTTGCTGGTATAAAATGAAAAGGAATGCCGAACGCTTCTACCATGTCACGAGCATCCTCATGATTACTTATGATAACGACGATATCCGTTTCTAAATCACCATTTTGCCATTCCCATAAAAGCTCCATCAAACAATACGGTTCTTTTGATACGAAAATAGCTGTTCGCTTACGTTCATGTCCATAAGCAAAATGATAGTCCATCGAATGTGTGATGGCAATTTCCTCGAAATCCTTCTCCATCTGCTTCGATTTTTTTATGAGCTCCTCACTATGAAATTCAATGCGGATAAAAAACATGCCGCCTTCCGGATCATTGGAATACTGACTTGATTCAACGATATTTGATTGGTGGTCAAATAAAAACTTTGATAATACGGATACAATTCCAGGTTTATCGGGACATTTAACGAGAAGGCGCCCCCTATTTTCATGTTGCTTTGCTTTTTGTTCCACATTTTGTTTACTAAACACTTTTTGCACATCCTATTGTAAATTATTTTTATCCTTTAGTATGAAGGATATTGATTAATAGTGCAATGAATCTACTAAAATTATAAGATTTTTCATCTAGTGAAATTAAAACCGTAACCTTTTACCGAATATTCCGTCTAATATTTAGTAGAGGGGGGAAATAAGTATGTATAAAATATTTTCTATTTTACCGTTTTTCATTATTTGTATTTTATTAACAGCTTGCAGCGCTAATAGCTCCGAAGACAAAGCTGTAGGTGAAGCTGGCTCAATGTCAAATGAAGTAGCCATGATGGACCAATCAGAAGAAGAGGTCGTGTCAGAAGCCGCACAGCCAGAAGAAAGTACAACTAATCGGATGATTATTCACCAGGCGAAATTACAAGTGAAAGTGAAGAAGTTTGAAGAAGCGCAGCTAAAGATTGAAAAAAAAGTTGCTGAATACGGTGGATATCTTGTCGAATCCAATGTGTATCGGTCAGATGACAAAGCTGTTAGCGGAACGATGATTGTTCGGGTTCCAGAGAAGCATTTCCAATCTTTTTTAAAGGATACAGAAGAGGCTGCAACTATTTTAGAACGTAATATAACAGGACAGGATGTAACAGAACAATACGTAGATTTACAGTCTAGAGTAACGTCTAAACGCGCTGTTGAGGAGCGCTTGCTTGAATTTATGAGTAAAGCACAAAAGACGGAGGATTTATTGAAAATTTCTACTGATTTAGCTAAAGTCCAAGAGGAAATTGAATTGATTGTCGGTAAGATGAATTACCTTGAGAACCAAACCTCTTATTCTACAATTGAAATTTCCATGTACGAAGATCGTATTATTGTCCCTATGTTAGAGAAGGATAATTTAAATACATGGGATAAAACAAAAAAACAGCTAGCGACTAGCACCAACTTCATGTTGGCTACCGGATCGAGCTTGATTGTATTTTTCATCGGAAACTTACCTATTATTGTTCTGTTAGCGCTCGTCGGCATCGGAATATACTTTTTCATCAAAAGAAAAAAGTATACTAAGGAATAGGCTATACAAAAATCTCCCACTAGTAGATAATGGGAGATTTTTCATTGTAGCTATTACTGCTTGTCCTTCACGCGCTGAATCGGGATATCCGCGACAATGTCATTAACGACCCAACTGGCGCAAATAAGCCCTGCAACTGACGGAACAAATGCATTAGAAGCTGGAGGCATTTTAGCTTTACGAATATGCGCTTCTGGTTTACCGACTGTTCCAACGACATCTTCCCTGACAACAACTGGACTTTCATCGGAAAAGACGACGGGAACGCCTTTGTGAATACCCTCTTTTCGCAAGCGTAAGCGAATCACTTTTGCAATTGGATCGGTATGTGTTTTTGAAATATCCGCAATTTGGAATCGCGTTGGATCCATTTTATTCGCCGCTCCCATGCTTGAAATAATTTTTACATTACGGGAAAGGCATTCTTTGATAAGGTGAATTTTATAAGCAATTGTATCTGATGCATCAATGACATAATCCAAGTTGTAACTGAAAAACTCTTCAACTGTTTCCTCTGTATAAAACATATGCAGTGAAATAACTTCACAGTCTTTATTTATATCGGCAATTCGATTTTGCATAATTTCAGTTTTCGAGCGACCAATCGTCGATAAAAAAGCAACACTCTGCCGATTAATATTCGTAATGTCTACATTGTCCTTATCGACAAGTATGATACGACCAATGCCACTTCTTGCGCAAGCTTCTGCTGCGAATGAGCCAACTCCTCCAACACCAAGTATCGCGACTGTCATGTCGCGCATACGTTGTACACCTTCTGTGCCAATTGCTAATTCATTGCGTGAAAATTGATGCAACAAGTTAATTCCGCCTTCCATTAATTGAATGAATAAAATTTTCCCCAAGAAAAAACCTCTCCGCACATGCGCCAGAGAGGGTTATGAGTTAAGTAAGAACAAATCCCGAATGTGCCGTCTTTGTAGTATCGTTTTGAACCTGCAAATTCAGCAGGTGGGTGTCCTATCTGATTACTTTGACGTCCCCCGAAGAAGGCGTGTCATCCTAATCAAAACACAGGCTCCCGACGATAGAATGTTCGGTCAAAACTGATTGGCAAACAACGAACACTCCAGGATTCGTATTACCATAATGGTATCATATATTGACAGGCAATTCAATAATTTTACTAGAAGTAATTTTAACCAACTCTATTAGTTGATATAAAAGCCCCACTGAATTTACCACAGTCGCACTATAGAAGAAATGACTAACATTCTTTTATAGAAAAGCCTATACAGCCACTTCTTTTTACTTCTTCTTCGACATGACAAGGATACCAAGTTCCCCGAGTTGGCCGTCATCAACACGGTCAGGTGCTCCAGTTAACAGGTCGCTTGCACTTGCTGTTTTCGGGAATGCAATCGTATCCCGTAGGTTTGTTGAACCTGCCAGCAACATGACGATTCGGTCAAGACCGAATGCCAAACCACCGTGCGGAGGTGTTCCGTAATCAAATGCGTCAAGTAGGAAGCCAAATTGTTCCTGTGCTTGTTCTTGTGTAAAGCCAAGCGCTTTGAACATTTTTTCCTGAACGTCACGTTCATAAATACGTAGTGATCCACCACCAAGCTCATAGCCATTTAAGACAAGGTCATAGGCTTGTGCTTTGACTGTCTCAGGGCTAGTTACGAGTTCTTCCACATTTGCCGGCATAGTGAATGGATGGTGTGCCGCGGAATAACGTCCAGCTTTTTCATCATATTCGAAAAGTGGCCATTCAGTTACCCATAGGAAATTGAATTTTGATTCATCAATCAGATTATGGTCTTTACCAAACTTTAAACGAAGTGCTCCTAGCGCATCGGCTACAACACTCTTCTTATCCGCCACGAATAGCAACAAGTCGCCCGCTTCCGCATCGGCCGCTACTTTCAACGCAGTACCTTCTTCTCCTTCAAAGAATTTCGCAATAGGTCCTTTGAAGCCCTCTTCGTCCACTTTTAGCCATGCAAGACCTTTTGCACCGTAAAGTGCTGCAAACTCTGTAAGTGCGTCAATATCTTTACGTGAGTATTGATCCGCCAAGCCTTTAGCATTGATTAGCTTCACTTGTTGACCTGATGCGACTGCTCCCGCAAACACTTTAAAAGAGGATTCTTTCATAACTTCAGACACATCTATCAATTCCATAGCGAAGCGTGTATCTGGCTTATCTGAACCGAAACGCGCCATTGCTTCATCGTAAGGAAGACGGTTGAATGGAATTTCAATGTCGATGCCTTTGACATCTTTCATTACTTTTTGCATCAATTTTTCATTCAATGAAATAATTTCTTCCATCGACATAAAACTCATTTCCATATCAATTTGTGTGAACTCAGGTTGCCGGTCAGCACGAAGGTCTTCATCACGAAAACAACGTGCGATTTGGTAATAACGGTCAAAGCCTGACACCATCAACATTTGCTTAAATAATTGTGGTGATTGTGGTAAAGCGTAAAACTCACCTTCATGGACACGACTTGGTACAAGATAGTCGCGTGCCCCTTCTGGTGTAGATTTTGTTAAAATCGGCGTTTCAATTTCAAGGAATCCTTCGTTATCTAAGAAATTACGCACTGTTTTCGTAATGTCAGAACGCATTTTCAAGACGTTTGCTAATTTAGGACGGCGTAAATCTAAATATCTATACTTCAGTCTAATTTCTTCGTTAACATCTGTTTCATCTTCAATCATGAATGGTGGGTTTTTCGCTTCATTAATGATTGTAACTTCTTCGACTTGAATTTCGATGGAACCCGATTTGACTTTTGGGTTCTTTTGATCTTCTTGACGCTCAATCACTTTACCCGTAATTTCCACAACATACTCATTACGCAGCTTATCTGCAGTTGCTAGAGCTTGCGCTGAAATGTCCGGGTTAAAGACAGCTTGAACGATGCCTGAACGATCCCGAACATCGACGAAAATCACGCCGCCTAAGTCACGTCTTTTTTGCACCCACCCTTTTAATGTTACCGTTTCTCCAATTACTTGCTCTGTGACATCTCCACAATAATGCGTTCGTTGCATTGTCTTCATCCGCCTCTCTTAGCCTATCAATGTTGCACTAATTTTTGCTACAAGTTCTGTGAATGGCACTTTTTCCTGCGTGCCGTCCGCCATATTTTTCAGTTGCGCGATGCCTTCTGCTACTTCATCTTCACCGATGATAATAACTGTTTTCGCTGTAAGACGATCTGCTGATTTCAGTTGCGCCTTCATTTTCCGATCCATATAATCCAAATCTGATCGAATACCTGCCGCCCGTAGCTCACCTAGTAATTTAAATGCTGGACGACGCGCGCTGTCACCAAGTGTAACAATATAGACATCCAGTGTCGGCTCATCTGTAAATGTCTTGCCTTCCGCTTCCATAGCGAGCAACAAACGCTCGATACTCATTGCGAATCCGATACCCGGTGCAGGCGGTCCTCCAATTTCTTCGGCAAGACCATTGTATCTTCCTCCACCACATAATGTTGTGATCGCCCCAAAGCCGCTTGACGTGCTCATAATTTCAAAAGCGGTATGGTTATAATAATCAAGCCCACGGACAAGATTTGCATCGACGACATAAGGAATTTCTGCATCATCTAGATAGCTTTTTACCTGTTGAAAATAACTTGCTGACTCTTCATTTAAATAATCAGCAAGTGATGGTGCTGAAGCCATCAATGGATTACCGCTATCCACTTTACAATCAAGTATGCGCAATGGATTTTTTTCAATTCTTGATTGGCAATCCGAACAAAACTCTTCAATGTGTGGATTGAAGTGTGAGACAAGCGCATCACGGTGTTCTTTCCTTGAATCCGTATCTCCGAGGGAATTGATGACAAGCTTTAATTCTGTCAGACCTGCACGTTTGTAAACGTCCATCGCTAGACCAATAACCTCAGCGTCAATTGCTGGATCTGCACTACCGATTGCTTCTACACCGAACTGAACAAACTGGCGGTAACGCCCTGCCTGCTGACGTTCATAGCGGAACATTGGCCCCGTATAATACAGTTTGACAGGCTGGTCTGGATAGCCAAACATTTTATGTTCAACAAAGGAACGGACAACGGATGCTGTTCCTTCAGGTCGAAGCGTCAAAGAGCGATTGCCTCGATCTGTAAATGTGTACATTTCTTTTTGTACGATATCGGTCGTGTCTCCAACTGTCCGTTGAAACAACTCCGTTTGTTCAAACATCGGTGTCCGGATCTCCTTGTACCGATAAATATCACAAACTTCGTCAATGATTTTTTCAACTTTCTGCCATTTCCATGTCTCAGAAGGTAAAATATCCTGCGTTCCTCTTGGCACTTTAAAATTCATGTCCATACCCCTTTCTTTGAATCAATAAAGTCGGACAACAAAAAAAGACTCCCATCCCCTGCCTATGCAAGGGACGAGAGCCTTTATAGCTTCCGCGGTTCCACCCAAATTGACGCATCTTACTCGCGTCCACTCAAAACCCGGATAACGGCCGGTTCCGTCTGCACCTACTGAATGAATGACAATCGTTCAGCACAGAGCCTCGATGGTGTTGTTCATTATACACGTCTGTAAGGTGGATTGCAGCCACGTCCGCCTCTCTCTTGTCAGTCCGTTATACAATTACTTTCCATGTCGTCAGCAAACACATATTTTTATTTGTTGATTAAACATTATCTTAATGATTCCCTAACAGTGTGTCAACCTTTTTCGAATAATTGTAGTTTTTTGTCGGGAAAACTTTTACAATAGAGTAAAAGGGGGATGATATTTTGTCGAAAATATGCAAATGGATGATTGCAACCATGCTTCTCTTAAGTGTATTTTATGCCATACCGACTACATATGCCAATGCGAATTCCGTCATCGTGGATACTGCATCACTCCATATCCGTTCAGGTCCTGGACTAACATATAATATCACAGGCTCACTGAAAAAAGGAGCGCAGGTAAACGTCCTGTCGACGTCGGGAGACTGGTTAGAAATTCAGAACGGCAACAACACAGGGTGGATTGCCTCGTGGCTAACGACATCTACTGATTTTTCAGCCGGGACTACTACGACAATCGTCTCACGAGTCGACCAATTAAATATTAGATCGGCTCCTTCTATCGGCTCTGCCGTGCTAGGACGGATGTCCGCTGGGGATGAAGCGCTGATGACGAAACAAGACGGCGAATGGGCTGCCATCACGTATAACGGCATAATAGGTTGGGTACATACGGATTATATTACACAATTGGTCGAACAAACGATAACACCTACAACGACTAAACCCATTGAGCAACTAGCTGCCGCTGACTTATTTACCGTCTCGGTAGATGCGCTCAATGTTCGTAAGAAAGCAGATTTATCCTCCAAACGAGTTGGACTTATTTCACGCGGCGAAGCATATAGCGTGAAAAAAATCGAAGGAAACTGGGTACAAATTAGTTTTGCCAATAACAAACAAGGTTGGGTCTATTCATTCCATGGAATATTGTCTTCAAGTGAAACAAATGCCAAGGAACAATCTGATTCTGGCACTGTTACCATTTTGTCGAATGGAACGAATATCAGAGCCAAGGCAACGACTTCTTCAGAAATTATTACCCGTGCTAATGCAGGTGAAAAGTTTACCATCGTCCAAACGGATGGCGATTGGTATGAAATCGCCTTGCCAGCAGGAGAATCGGCATTTATCGCAAAATGGGTTGTATCAACGGGCGATGAGCCTGTCACCGGAGAGACGGTTACAAAAGAAAAAACAGAACGAGTCACAGGTACGTTAAAAGGGTTAACCATCGTCATTGATGCTGGACATGGCGGCAATGATCGTGGAACGACCGGCGCACGTGGAACGGACGAGAAAGACATCACCCTGCTTACTTCTGAGCTTTTAGCGGCTAAATTGTCAGCGGCTGGTGCAGAGGTTGTCATGACGCGTGAAGCCGATACCTATGTATCTTTAAGGAAGCGAGTAGCCGTTAGTAGCCAAGTGAATGCAGATGCGTTCGTCAGCATCCATTACGATGCTAACCCAGACCCAAGCGTGGCAGGCTTCACGACCTATTACACACAATCGCATCAGAAGACACTCGCCACTTCGGTAAATAACGGACTAGCTTCTTCAATCAGTCTACGTAACCGCGGTGCGCAACCAGGGGATTTTCTCGTTCTACGTGAAAATAGACAGAATGCGGTTTTAATAGAGCTTGGTTTTTTATCTAATGCAACTGAAGAACGGACGATGACAACCGATATGTTCCGCGAACAGGCAACACACGGGATCTATAAAGGGCTTCTCAATTATTTCGACGCAGTTATTGATTGAAGCGCACAAAAAACCTTCCATAAATGTGGAAGGTTTTTTCGTCAATCATTTCGATTCTATTATTATAGTGACCGGACCATCGTTGGTAAGCTCAACATCCATCATTGCACCAAAAATACCGGTTTCAACATGCAACCCCTGTAGTTCTAACTTGCGGTTGAATGCTTCCCACAGCGGTAATGCTTGCTCGGGTCTTGCCGCTTCTATAAAGCTCGGCCGCCGTCCTTTTTTGACATCACCGTACAGTGTAAACTGCGATACTGACAAAATAGCTCCGCCCACTTCAAAAATAGAATGATTCATCTTACCTTCCCCATCTTCCCACAATCGAAGACCTGCAATTTTTTGCGCAATATAGGTCGCGTCCCCTTCAGTATCATCATGCGTAATACCGACAAGCAAGACATAGCCCTTGTCAATCGTCCCTGTCACCTTACCGTCCACTCGGACAGTAGCTGGACCTGATCTTTGCAACACTACCTTCATCCGATCCATCTCCTCATTAGTTAATTACACGCTGCACGGAGTAGATATCTCGAATTTGCTTAATCCGATCGACAATTCTATGCAAATGAGCAATATCTGTAATTTTAATCGTCATATGAATACGTGCAATTTTATCGCGATCTGCCTTTCCACTCACAGCAACCATCGGCGTCTTCGTTTCTGCTACAACCATCATGACTTCATTCAATAAACCTTGTCGGTCAAATGCTGATACTTCGATGTCCACCTGAAATTCTTTCTTAAAATTAGCTGGTCCTAGCGCCCATTCAACGTCAATAATCCGATCACTTTCCTCATCATTAGTCATAATGTTCGGGCAGTCCAAACGATGTACAGAAACCCCTCGCCCTTTCGTGATAAATCCAACAATTTCATCACCAGGTACTGGATTGCAACATTTCGATAAACGGATGAGTAAGTTATCAATCCCTTTAACAATAACACCTGATTCGGTCATTTTATCAGATGGAATCGCCTTCATATCCTTAACGATTTTGTCAATTGTATCTTGTTGTTCGCGTTCTTTCCGAAGTTTCTCCGCCATGCGATTAACAACCTGTTGTGCGGTAATGCCATTAAACCCAACAGCTGCGTACATGTCCTCTTCAGATGTGAAGCTGAATTTTTCAATGACCCGTTTAATGCCTTCCGGCGTCAATGTTTCTTTTATATCGTATTCCTGCGCTTTAATTTCTTTTTCAATCATTTCGCGGCCTTTGAGAACATTTTCTTCTCGTAGCTGCTTCTTGAAATACTGTCGAATTTTATTTTTCGCCTGAGAGGTATGTGCAATTTTCAACCAGTCACGACTCGGTCCAAATGATTGCTTGGACGTCAAAATTTCAATAATATCACCTGTAAATAATTCAGCATCCAGCGGCACCATCTTGCCATTCACTTTCGCGCCGATCGTACGGTTTCCAACCTCAGAATGGACACGATAGGCAAAATCAATGGGAACAGAGCCTGCTGGTAGCTCTATTACATCGCCGTCTGGTGTAAAGACGTAGACCATGTCCGAAAATAAATCGAACTTTAAGGACTCCATAAATTCTTCGGCGTTGGATGATTCATTTTGAAATTCTAGTATTTCTCTGAACCATGTCAATTTCGAATCAATATCACTTGGATGATTAGATAATGTTTTGCCCTCTTTATACGCCCAGTGCGCTGCAACCCCGAACTCGGCAATTTTATGCATTTCTTCTGTCCGAATTTGCACTTCAAGTGGATCGCCAGCCGGACCCACAACCGTTGTATGCAAAGACTGATAAAGATTTTGTTTCGGCATCGCAATATAATCCTTAAATCTTCCTGGCATCGGCTTCCATAACGTATGAATAATGCCAAGAACTGCATAGCAATCTTTAATGCTGGACACAATAATGCGCACAGCTAATAAATCATAGATTTCATTGAACTCCTTTTTCTGGATGACCATCTTGCGATAAATCGAGTATAGATGCTTCGGTCGTCCTGAAAGATCGGCAGTGATATCCATCTCTCCGATTTCGTTCTTGATCTGCACCATGACATTGTCCAAATAATTTTCGCGTTCAACACGTTTGCGCTTCATCATATTGACAATTCGATAATATTGCTGGGGATTCAAATAACGCAACGCGATATCCTCTAATTCCCATTTGATAGCGGATATACCAAGGCGATGAGCGAGCGGAGCGAATATTTCTAATGTTTCAGCTGCCACGCGGCGTTGCTTTTCTTCTGGCACATGTTTGAGTGTGCGCATATTGTGGAGCCGGTCAGCTAATTTGATCAAAATAACACGGATATCCTGGGCCATTGCCACAAACATTTTGCGGTGGTTTTCCGCTTGTTTTTCTTCCTTCGATTTATACTTTAATTTTTCAAGTTTCGTCACGCCATCGACGAGCATAGCGACTTCTTCTCCGAACTCACGTATGATATCTTCCCTGCTAATGTCCGTGTCTTCCACAACATCATGGAGGAATCCCGCTGCAACCGTCGAAGGGTCCATTTGCAATTCGGCTAAAATACCCGCAACTTGGACAGGATGAAGAATATACGCCTCACCTGAACTCCTATACTGTCCCACATGTGCAGACTTTGCAGCCTCATATGCTTTTTTGACGAATTCAACGTGTTCTTCATTCATATAGGAGGCGACAAATGAAAATATTTCTTCTGCCGTCATGTCACGATTTTTCGCCATAATTTTTCCCCTTTCGACCATATCCGCAAAATAATTAGTATTTCTATTGTATGTATAAATGCATCCATATGTAAAGTCTTTATATAGGAAAAGTCCCTCGCTTGTCGTGCGAAGGACTTTTTTCAACTCTATTTTAGTACGTTATTAATGAGCGCATATCATAACCTTTTAGTTTTTCACGACCATCTAAATAAGAAAGTTCGATGATGAATGCGCAGCCTGCTACTACACCGCCAAGTTTTTCAACAAGCTCAACTGTCGCGCCAACCGTACCGCCCGTTGCCAACAAATCATCGACAATCAGCACACGCTGCCCTGGTTTAATAGCATCCTTGTGAATAGTCAAAGTATCTGTACCATATTCGAGATCGTATTCAACCTCAATTGTTTCTCTTGGCAATTTACCCGGTTTACGAACAGGGGCAAAGCCCACTTCTAGCGCATAAGCAACCGGACAGCCGATGATAAAGCCACGTGCTTCAGGACCGACAATAATGTCCGTCCCTACTTCTCTGGCAAACTTCACAATTTCATCTGTCGCATATTTATATGCTTGACCATTGTCCATAATTGTTGAAATATCCTTAAAACTAATACCTTCTTTCGGATAATCCGGTACAATCGTGACGTATTCTTTCAAATCCATTATTGTTCCTCCCCGTCGACAGTTCTACTCCTAATCGTATCGAACCATCGTTTCAATTCCATATATGGTGCATATAGCAATACTTTTTCAAGCTCCATCTGCCGCTCGCGTTCTTGATAGGACGGCGCTTCAGACAAATCCCGTTTACCGACGGTCTCCATTACAGAAACAAGACCATTTTCTATCTTAACAAATCCAAGCTCAGAAAACACCTTTGACATGAAATAAACTGTATCCTTTTTCCACGCCTTGTGTGTCGTCAGCTGTTCCCCGTTCTTGAACATGTCGAATTCTCCACGCTTTTTCAAAAAACTATAATACCAACCAAACTGATCACGGGGCGGCAAGCCATCAAAATACTTCGAATCAGCCGCATGGAAATGTGCATACATGCGCTGCGGATTAATCGTAACAAACAATTCTTCTAATTGCTCAGCATCATCTGGTATATCGAGCAACACTAGATGATCTGCTTTCTCTACTTGACTTTGCCCAATTAGATGAATAGCAATGCCCCGCAAGGAAGATTGGAAATAATGAATTGTTTGCTCGTGAAATGCAACAAACAATGTACTATCCACCGGAATTGTTGGGAGCCATCTTGATGGTTCACGCATCCCACGCAAGTCAAATAGCTGCCATTCATCAGACCGGATATCGTTGATTAGTAGCTGTGGCTTTTTATTGCCATTCCATTCATTGACCTGCAAATCACCGACAACCGACACTTCAATCCCAGGCGTTAGCTCATCCGCAATATGTCCAAAACTAAAGCCAATCGCATCCAAAGTGTGTTCGTCAGCAACCAACTCTAATTTCAAATGATTTTTGTCCGCACCAATTTTCCGGATAGATGATGCTGTTAATTTTTCAAGTAAGTATAGTGGTTTTTGAAAATCCATCCCAAAAGGTCGCAGTAACTCCAACGACTCTAATGCACTCACATCAATTTCGTCAATTGACAGCGGTACATCAATAATCAGCTCCGGCGATAGCATTTCATCCGTTAATACCTGCGCTCCTTGAACATTAAGATTGTCACGTAAAACGTCCACATCCGCAATCGCGAGTGACATTCCCGCTGCCATTTGATGACCACCAAAATGCGGCAAAATCTCTTTGTTTTTCGATAACTCCGCAAACATATCAAAGCCTGCAATGCTTCTAGCAGACCCTTTCGCAATCCCCTTCTCCGAATCAATCGACAGCACTATCGTTGGACGATAATACTTCTCTGTAATGCGGGAAGCAACAATGCCGATAACACCTGCATTCCAGCCTTCAGCCGCAATAACGAACACATAGGGAATCTCTTCTCCATATTTGTTGGCAATGAACTCTTCCGCTTCTCGACTAATTGCGGATACTATGGCTTGCCTTTCTTTATTGAGCGCATCTAAATCTTTCGCTAACGAAGTTGCGAGTACCATATCCTCTGTTTTCAGTAGATGAACCGCGGGGGAGGCATCCCCAAGACGCCCTGCCGCATTCAATCGAGGTCCAATCATGAAACCGATTGACTCCTCCGATAACACGGCTTGTTCAGTCCCTGCGATACGTGCTAGTGCTTGGATAGCGGGGCGCTTTGACACACGCATCTGTTTAATCCCTTCCTTAACAAAATAACGATTTTCCCCGCGTAGCGACACAAGATCCGCTACTGTTCCGATGGCCACAAGCTCCATCAGATCCTGTGGTACTTCGCCAAGTAACGCACAGGCGAGTTTAAATGCCACACCCACGCCAGCGAGATCGCCGAAGGGATAAGCACCATCCGGGTGGCGTGGGTGGATAATAACATCAGCTGGTGGCATGACACTGCCTATTTCATGGTGATCTGTTACGATGACGTCGAGTCCTAGTGTTTTGGCATAAGCAATTTCGTCAATACCTGAAATTCCGTTATCGACTGTCACAATAAGCGATACACCTTGCTCGTACAACTCAAGAAATAGCTCCTTATTCGGCCCATAGCCATGCATGAAACGATTTGGAATAGCGAACGAGACGTCTGCACCAATACGTTCAAGCGCGGTCATTAAAACCGTAACACTCGTGACTCCATCCCCATCATAATCTCCATAGATAGCAATTTTTTTATTCGATGCGATGGCTTGCTTAATGAGTTCAACCGCCTTATTCATTTCGAAGAGTAAATAGGGGTCATGCATAGATGATACATCCATATGTAAAAAAGCCTTTGCCTCAGCTGGATTTGTTATCCCTCTTGAAGTAAGAATTTTTGCTTGGACAGATGACAAACCAAGCTCTGCTGTTAGCACGCTCACAGCTTGCTCATCTGGTCTTTCCACCGTCCACCTTTTCATTGATTCGATCAACGTCTTTCACATCCTCTGGTTCATTATAGCGGATGTGAACAGCATCTGAAAGAAAAGTTATTAGGTTGGCAGTGAAAGTGTACAACATTGCGGCAACTCTCCAACGAAATTGCAAAAGTATACAACATCAACGCAGCTCTCCAACATTTTCAGCAAACTGTACAACATTCCTGCGAAAGTCTCCAACAAACTCAACTAACTATCCAACGAAATTGCAAAAGTGTACAACATCGACGCAACTCTCCAACATTTTCAGCAAACTGTACAACATTCCTGCGAAAGTCTCCAACAAACTCAGCTAACTCTCCAACGAAATTGCAAAAGTATACAACATCGACGCAGCTCTCCATTCAAAAAAGCACCTTCCCAGAAAACTTCTCCGGAAAGGTGCTCACTACATCAGTCTTTAATTGGTTCAATAACTTTTTCTAATTCACCCACTTGAGAAATAGAATGCTTTTGCAGCTCAGCAATTTCGTTTTGTTGCGCCGCAATGGTTTGTTCCTTTAGCGTGATTTCCTTCTGTAATTCTTTCACGCGATGATTCGACTGAACCGTACGGAACATCGCAACAAAACCACTTACCGCTGCCCCAAGAAGAGCTGAAAATAAGATGACGAGAACGAGTGGTAACTCAGTTGCACCAAAAATATAATTCACTTGTACAGCGTCAATGTTGAAAATAGCAAAAAGAGCGATGATAATTGCAAATAATAGTCCTAACAGTAAATTCCATTGAAATTTCATAAAAAATCCCCNACAGTAAATTCCATTGAAATTTCATAAAAAATCCCCCTTTTCTTGCTGATTCATATTATCAATTACGTCTCGGCGTAATTGCGTCCAAATTTTGAATTGCGCTTTACGCAATTCAAAATTTGTGACATCCGCCGGAGGCTTAATTTGGATCAGCAGGTACTTTTGCTGATCCAAATTAAAAATGGAACAGAATATACTGTAGAGTATACCCTGTTCCATGAAATTGTGAAACCTCTTATACAACAGGTTCGTCTGAACCCCATTGTTTTTTCTGTTCGTTCGCTTTAATCGGACCTTTTTCTTTCAATTCACGTTTCTTCAGATCAAACCAAATTTGAGCTGAGATGAAGATGGACGAATACGTTCCTGCGAGCAATCCAATAAGAAGTGCGATCGAGAATGGACGGATTGATTCCGCACCTAGCATCGTCAGTGCTGCAACAACAAAAATAACTGTCAGCACTGTGTTAACAGAGCGTCCAAGTGTTTGACGCAATGACTTGTTGACGATTTCCGCCAGTTCGTTCTCATCCTTAATATGTTTACGATGGTTCATATTTTCTCGTATCCGGTCAAATGTTACAATCGTGTCATTAATAGAATACCCGACAATCGTCAAAACCGCAGCAATAAATGTAATATCGACTTCGAGTCGAAGAATACTAAATACCGCAACCATGAAAAATGCATCATGAATCAGCCCGATAATCGAAGCGACACCCATCCGCCATTCAAAACGGAATGCGACGTAAATCACAATTCCTATCGCTGCAAATAATAATGCATACATAGCATTTTTCGCAAGTTCTTTACCGACCTTCGATGAAACTGTTGAAATATTCGGTTCAGACCCGAATTCTGCCGTAATATCTGCTTTAAATTTAGTCACTTCTTCTTGTTTAAATTCTTCTTTGTAGCGGACAACACCAATATTTTTTGTGTCACCTGAAATGACAACATCACTCGATGGATGTCCAACTTTAGCTACATAATCTGAAATTTCTTGTTGCGTTAACGCTTGATCTGCAAGTATTTCAACACGTGTACCACTTGAAAAATCAATCCCAAGATTCAATTTGAAGAGCCCAAGCACGATAACACCTGAAACAATCAAAATGGTTGAAATTACATAAAATCTTTTACGTGTCCCAACAAAGTCAAAACGGTCGAATTTCGTTGTTAACTCCAATGTTTCCACTTGTTCTTCCGCAGGATGAATATTCTTTTTCGAAATACCAAACCATGCTGTTTTACCATCCAACAAGCCACTGTTAACTAGTAAACCTAACAGTAAGCGAGATCCCCAGACAGCCGTCAAGAAACTGGCTAAAATACTGATGATCAACACGATAGCAAACCCTTTGACTGAGCTTGTCCCAAATATAAAGAGTACAACTGCCGCAATCATTGTTGTAATATTGGCATCTAAAATCGCTGTGAAAGCAGATTTCGCACCTGCTGAAAATGCTGTCTTGACCGATTTACCAACACGTAATTCCTCACGAATCCGTTCATACGTCAAGATATTGGCATCGACGGCCATCCCGACCCCAAGCATTAAAGCCGCAATACCTGGAAGTGTCAGTACACCGTTAATAAGTGTAAAGACAAGTAAAATGATGTAAATGTAAATAGACAAAGTAATGACTGCCACAAGTCCTGGTAGACGGTAGTAGGCAATCATGAAGACGAAAATAAGCGCAATACCGATAATCCCTGCGAATATTGTCTTATTCAATGCTTGCTCACCGAACTGAGCACCTACTGAAGTTGAATAGACTTCTTCGAGGTGAACAGGTAGTGCACCGGCATTCAAAATACCCGAAAGTTCTTTTGTTTCCTTCGTCGTAAATGACCCGTTAATTTCTACGTTAGAGGAAGCAATTGTTTGATCTACTGAAGGAGCTGAAACAATTTTCCGGTCTTTTTCCGGCTTTAATATTTCTGTTGCATAAGAATCTTCACCTTCAACAAAATCAAGCCAAATAACGAGTAAATTTTGACCAGTACCAATACCTCTATTTTTAATTTCTGTCGTTACTTCACCAAATTTGTTCGGATCTTTCATTTCAAGCGTAACGACAGGGTTATTATTTTTACCAAAGCCACCCTTCGCTTTACCTTCTTTCAAATCATCTCCACTCAGTAGGAGCTTATCGTCAACATCCCTAAATGTTAGGTCTGCCTGAGTCGATAATAGTTCACGGGCTGAGTCTGGGTCTTCTACGCCCGCCAGCTGTACACGAATCCGGTTATTGGATTCAATTTGGATATTCGGCTCACTAACACCAAGCACGTCCACTCGGCTTCTAAGTGCATCTGCTGTATCTGCAACAACTGACTCTGTTATTTTTGTGCCACCAGCTTTTAATTCTTGAACTTCATAAAGAACTTCAAAGCCTCCTTGTAAATCGAGACCAAGTTTGACTTTGTTCAAAATCGGACTAGTAGTCGATCCAATCGTCGAAGCAAATATGACGAGTAGTAATAGGAACGCAACGATCCGTCCTCTTCTTTTCATAATCCAGTTTCCCCCTCTTTATGTGGAGCCGTACGGCAATCCTTATGTACGTACTCCGAGCACAACGTAAAAAAACACAATATGTACATTATGAAACACGACCACCTATGTGTCAAATGGTCGGTTGTTAGTATATCATATCTCTTCCTTTGATTGAACAGGGGCTAATAACGTTCTGAACTCCTCATTATTAAGATCCGCGAACCAATTATCGGAGCCTCGTTGTTCTTCAATATGCGTAAATGTCATAAACTCAGCAGGGGTTACACGTAAGATTTCATTGACCATTTCGTGTATTTTCATTGTTTCGATTTCTTTTTTACGCCATTTTTTTTGGACACAGAATGTCCAAATGTCCTCGTTTGTTATTGTCGGATAGCCATAAAGATGAAATTCAGTCTTTTTACTTTCTATCACAGGTAGCATTTGGGTGAACAGTGGTTCATATTGTCGTGTCATTATCCCATTCCTTTCATCGACAGTCGTAAGTACGTACATTTTTGCATACGTTTAGTGTATATGAAATGTCCGGAATTAGGAAGGAGTTGTTTTGCTTGTCATCATTTATCCGCGGGACAGTCGTTCTGATGGTCGCTGTCTTCCTGTCTAAACTTTTGGGATTCGTCTTCCGGATTCAATTCATGCGAATTGCAGGTGAAGAGGCCGTCGGAATTTACATGACCGCCTATCCTGCTTTCATTTTTTTCCTATCACTTGTCCAACTTGGCGTCCCAATTGCCATCGCTAAAGTAATTGCAGAGTTAGATACTAAAGGAGAAACAGTCAAACTACCTGCTGTTATGAAAACAGCGACCTTTATTACCATCTTAACAAGTGCAGTATTTATCCCAGCCTCGATTTTATTCGTACCTTACTTATCGGAGACGCTTCTCGGTAACGCCGCCTCCTCGACCACGTTATATGTAGGTATTGCCATTGTCCCTATCGCTGCAATTGGCGGGTTAATCCGTGGGTATTTTCAAGGAATTGCACGTATTGAAGAAACAGCATGGTCACAACTCATCGAACAATTTGTACGAATTATTCTTATCACTTGGCTGTTACCATCTCTTCTTATCAGTGACAATACCGCTATGAATGCCGCCTACGCAATGGGCATCACGCTGCTGGCAGAGCTATTTTCTTTTGTCTACTTAATGTTCAAGTACCAGCAACGGAAAAAGCGTGCACCGAAAGAACAGCAAAAGACAAAACGCTATCCGATGGAGCCATTGCTTGCAATCGCGCTACCGTCTTCCGGTAGCCGGTTATTCGGAACGTTTACTTGGTTTTTAGAGCCGATTATCTTTCTTCGTGCCTTAGCCATGTCAGGAGTTACCGCCATCGCCGCCACGTCACTTTACGGCATCATCTCTGGCGTGCTCATTCCATTACTGCTGTTTCCATCCTTTATCCCTTATGCCTTGTCTGTCGTCCTTGTACCGGCAGTCAGTGGCGCAGCTGCTTCGACAAATAAAGGGAAATTACGAGAACGGATTCACTTATCTCTCCGATTATCGGCATTGACAGGAGCTTTTGCAGCGGCGGTTTTCTATGTCCACGGACAGGCACTGGCAGAAAAACTGTTTCATGTGTCGGAAGGGGCAGATTTTATGACCTTACTTGCCCCGATTTTTTTCTTTTATTATATCCAAAGCCCTCTCTACTCAATTTTACAAGCAACAGGTGATGCCAAAGCAGGGATGATGAACTCCGTCTATGGTGGCATCGCTAAGCTTGGCGTCATGTTTATCCTCGCCTCACAGCCAGGTTTACAAGTGACAGGTGCCGTCCTAGCAATCGGTTTCGGTGTACTCATCACATCTTTTCTGCATATAGCGACACTGCGCAAAAATAAAGCGACGGCAACCGGCTTCACCATGTTCGCCATGCCTTACGCATCCTTCATCATGACTGCCATCATGCGCCCAATTTTCATCCCCATCGGCAATGTTGGGCTCATCATGGAATGCATCATCACAGCATTATTTCTACTTGTCATTCTTATTTTAACGGGGCAAGTGAAAAAAAACGACTTCATGCAATTAAAAAAACTCATTAGGTAACGTTTATTGAAATTTCTCCTTCAACTGATACTTCAGCTCACCATTTTCAAATGTACAATAAAAGATCTGCTGTACATCATGAATTCCTTGGTTATTCAATTCCTGCTTAAGCCATTCTTCTGTTTGCCCTGTTAGCTCTAGATGCTTACGCTGAATAACGCCATCAGAAATAAGCGAAAGTACGGGCTGAATAGCATCATGCTTGAATACCGATAAATTCCCCGACGGCTCCAAATAGGCAAAAGAAACTTCGTGAACGGAGCCAATTTGTTGCTCTCGTAGCTGTTGAAATAAATCGTCCAAATTATAGCGCTGTTTTCGCATTTCATGTTCCACTATTTGACCATGCCGAATAATAATTGTTGGCTCGCCATCTACAGTATTCCTAAATGTTTTACTCTTTAATGAAATGAAGGAAGATAATAATTGAATGGCCAATAAAATGAGCATTGGTACAATTGACTGTAGCAGTTTTTGATCAGGGGAATCGAGTGCAAATGCTGCCACTTCAGCCATAATGACAAATACAACAACATCAATGACGCCAAGCTCTCCAACTTCCCGTTTCCCCATAATTCGTAAAATAATGACAATGAGGATATATAACAATACAGTTCTATAGCCTATAATCAATAAGTCGTGCATAACAATCCTCCCTTTTTTGAAGGATGCCCTTTATACTGCGGCTAATATACACAATCCATATAGAAAAAGAGGCGTCTGCCTAGAAGGAAATATTCCATCTAGACAATCGCCTCTTCTTTTACTTATAGACCTGCTTTAGACTCTGTTACACGTCCAACTGCTTGTCTATCGAATTGCAGTGTTGTGCCTTCAGAAACCTTAAGGAATACCGACGAGTCATCGACAGCATCGATTGTTCCGTGAATTCCACCAATTGTAATGACATGATCTCCGCGTTTCAAATCGCTTTGCATCTGCTTCGTCGCTTTCTGTCTCTTTTGCGCCGGCCTGATTAACAAAAACCACATCACTGCGAACATCGCCACGAACGGCAATAATCCAGCTAAACCTTCCATTATTTCATCCCCCTTTCAACCATGATTCATTATACAAGATTCAGAAGTTTTTTGCATTCGGTTTGTTAAATCCATAGCTTTCAAAAAATTCTTCTCGGAAATCTCCGAGCCGGTCATTACGAATCGCATCCCTGACCTGCTCCATTAAATTGAGCAAGAAATGGAGGTTATGGTGCGTCGTCAGGCGAATACCAAACGTTTCTTCCGTACGAATTAAATGATGAATATAGGCCCGACTATAATTTTTACAAGCATAGCAATCACAGTTTTTATCAAGTGGACCGAAATCATTTTTATACTTCGCATTGCGGACAACTAAGCGACCTTCACTCGTCATCAATGTACCGTTACGAGCAATACGCGTTGGTAGCACACAGTCAAACATATCGACACCGCGGATGGCACCGTCAATGAGCGAGTCAGGAGAACCAACTCCCATTAAATAACGCGGCTTGTCTGCTGGTAATAAAGGCGTCGTATACTCCAGAACACGATTCATAATATCTTTCGGCTCACCGACGGATAATCCACCAATCGCATAGCCTGGGAAATCAAGTGCAACAAGATCTTTCGCACTCTGCTTACGCAATTCCTCAAACTCTCCTCCTTGAACAATACCGAATAACGCTTGCTCATCAGGACGTGCGTGAGCCTCTAAACAACGTGCTGCCCACCTCGATGTACGTTCCACACTCGCCTTCATATACTCATACGTCGCTGGGAATGGTGGACATTCATCAAAAGCCATCATAATATCCGGCCCAAGCGCATTCTGAATTTCCATCGCTTTTTCAGGACTCAGAAACAGCTTACTACCGTTTAAATGATGTCTAAAATGAACACCTTCTTCTTCAATCTTGCGGAATTTGCTCAGTGAAAACACTTGGAAACCGCCTGAATCAGTTAAAATAGGTCTGTCCCAATTCATGAATTTATGCAAGCCGCCCGCTTCTTTAATGATTTCATGACCTGGACGGAGCCATAAATGATACGTATTACTTAAAATAATGCCCGCACCAATATCTTTTAATTCCTCTGGTGACATCGTTTTAACGGTTGCCTGTGTGCCGACTGGCATGAATGCAGGCGTCTCAAATGACCCATGTGGCGTATGGACGATACCTAGACGCGCCCCCGTCTGTTTACAAGTTTTAATATGTTCATATGTGATTGCTGCCATTACTGTAATTCCTTCCTTTGTGACGGTTTGATGAACATTGCATCTCCAAAGCTGAAGAAGCGATATTTTTCCTCAACCGCCTGTTGATATGCTGCGAGAATATGCTCCCGCGTTGCCAATGCCGAAATGAGCATAATAAGTGTCGATTTCGGTAAATGGAAATTGGTTAATAGGCCATCTACAATGCTAAACGTATAGCCCGGATAAATGAAGATTGAAGTCCAGCCACTTGTCGCAATCATTTTACCATCATTTGCCGAAGCAATGGTTTCCAACGTTCGCGATGACGTTGTTCCTACCGCGATGACGCGACCGCCTCGTTCTTTTGCCCCGTTAATAGCATCTGCCGTTTGTTGCGAAACCTGATAATACTCCGAATGCATCGTATGATCTTCAATCGTATCCGCACTCACTGGACGAAACGTTCCAAGACCTACATGTAAGGTAATAAATGCAATTTGTACGCCTTTCGCACGCATATTGTCTAAAATTTCATTCGTAAAATGTAGCCCGGCTGTTGGTGCAGCCGCCGAGCCACGCTCTTTCGCAAACACCGTCTGATAACGCGCTTGATCATCTAACGTTTCTGTAATATACGGTGGTAATGGCATTTGTCCAAGCGCATCTAGTATTTCATAGAAAATCCCGTCATAGATAAATTTGAACGTCCGTCCACCTTGCGCCTGAATCCCTGTACATTCCGCTTTTAAACGACCATCGCCAAATGTGACAATCGTTCCCAGTTTAACACGCTTTGCAGGCTTCACAAGTGTCTCCCACTCATCATCGCCTATTTCCTTTAATAAAAGCACTTCAATTGTAGCACCTGTGTCCTCTTTTACACCCATTAAACGTGCTGGCAGGACTCGCGTATCATTTAACACGACAATATCTCCTGCCTCAAGCTCGTCTAGCAAGTCAGGAAAGTGACGATGCTGCACTTGTCCCGTTACTTTATCGAGCACCATCAAGCGACTTGCCGTGCGGTCTACAAGTGGCGTTTGTGCAATCAGCTGTTCTGGTAAATCAAAATCGAATTCATTGACATCCATCGTCTATAAAATCTCCCTTTATTCTAAAATTAAAAGTTGTTTTGTTCCGGAACTATATAACCAAAATGGTCATACGCTAGGCGTGTCGCCACTCGCCCACGCGGTGTTCGTTGGATAAAACCAATCTGCAACAAATATGGCTCATAAACATCTTCAATCGTCACAGACTCTTCGCCAATACTCGCTGAAATGGTGTCAATCCCAACAGGTCCTCCGCGAAAGCGTTCAATCATGCCCGTGATTAACTTATGATCAATATGATCCAAGCCATGCGAGTCAACTTGCAGCATTTCAAGTGCTTGCTGCGCTGTTGTTTCGGTAATATTGCCGTTACCCCTCACTTGGGCATAATCACGCACACGACGCAAAAGCCGATTGGCAATGCGCGGGGTACCACGCGAACGACGCGCAATTTCAACAGCTGCTCGCTCCTCAATTTCCACCTCAAAAAGTCCTGCACTACGCACAACAATTTCTTTCAGTGGCTCCACTTCATAAAATTCAAGACGCAGAGGTACCCCAAAACGATCCCGTAAAGGCGCTGACAGAGCTCCAGCACGCGTTGTCGCTCCAATTAGCGTAAATGGTGGCAAATCCAAACGGATCGACCGTGCAGATGGACCTTTGCCTACAACAATATCGAGGCAAAAATCTTCCATTGCAGGATATAGCACTTCTTCAATCGCTCGATTTAGCCTGTGAATTTCATCTATAAATAACACATCGCCTGGTTCCAATGATGAAACGACCGCTGCAAGATCACCAGGACGTTCGATCGCTGGCCCACTTGTCATCCGAATATTGACGTTCATTTCATTGGCAATCACACTAGCAAGTGTTGTCTTACCAAGTCCCGGTGGTCCATACAACAACACATGATCCAAGCTCTCACTACGCCCTCTTGCCGCCTCGATGAAAATACCCAGATTATCCTTCACTTTTTCCTGGCCGATATACTGGTTGAGAAACTGCGGTCTTAACGACTGTTCAAAACGTTCATCAAAATTAGAAACTTCCCCTGAAATGACCCGTTCCTCCATCGTCTGCCCCCCTCTCTAGCTTAGCCGTCATTATTATGGAAGGATAAAAATCAATCCTTCCTTGGGTAAGGATAAAAATCAATCCTTCCTTACTGTTTCAACAATAACTGCAATGCCAATTTCATATACCCTTCTGTATCTCGCTCTTCTTTTTCCAACTTCGGCTTCACTTTCGTTAATTCACGTTGCGAATAGCCAAGTGCCTCCAATGCCAATATAGCTTCATCAAGTGCACCATTTTCCGCCATCGTTAGCAGCGTCACATCATCATCTGGCATATCAATTTCGCTGAACAAATCATGCAACTTGCCCTTTAAATCGAGAATCATCTGACGAGCGGTTTTTTTTCCAACCCCCGGAAACTGAACTAAAAACGTTTCGTCTTCCCGTTCAATCGCTCCAATTACTTGCGATGGAATACCGCTGGCAAGAATCGCCAAAGCACCTTTCGGACCTATTCCAGAAACAGTAATCAGCTTTTTAAACAACTCGCGCTGCTCCAATGACTTAAAGCCAAGCAGTAACTGTATATCTTCACGAACATGCAAATACGTAAACACCTGTTGAATATCCTCTGTCTTATGGAACGCATACGGATTCGGTGTCATTATTAGCCAACCAATGCCACCTTGTTCCAAGGTAATATACTCCGGCGTCACACGCGTAATCTGCCCTTTTATGTAGTCGTACATCATATCTGCCCCCTATACGAATCAATCACGCCTCGGTGTGATTGCGTCGGGATTTTGAATTGTGCTTGCACAATTAACTCCCTTCAAAATCCCTGACATCCGCCGGAGGCCTGACTTGAATCAGCAAGAGATTTGAACTCTCACTGTTTGAAAAGTTTTCATCACTCATCACACCACTTTTATATGTGGGGGATTTTTGCTGAATCAAGTCAGAACTGATTATACCATACGAACGCATTTTCTACATTCCTGAATCGCAATCAAAGTCAAACCGGGATTGTAATCAGAAAAGTCGTCCCTTTCCCTACTGTACTTTCTACATCCATCTTTCCTCTTACATTACTAACCATGCTGTAAACCATCAACATACCAAGACCGGTTCCCTCTTTTTTTGTAGAATAATAAGGTTTCCCTAGCTGCGAAACTTCTTCACAGGTCATACCTACTCCATTATCTTTAATTTTTATAATAATGTTTTTCTTGTGTTCTGCTACATCAATTGACAGCGTTCCACCATTTTCTTTCATCGCTTCAATCCCGTTTTTAACCAAATTGATAAAGCACTGCTTCATTTGATTTCCATCATATTTTTTCTTCAATGAATTCGTAAAATGAACTTGTATATCCACTTGATTCATCTTAGCGTAGGGTTTCATAATATTTTCTACATACATGATTTCTTCTTTTAGAGTAGCGTAAACCATATTTGCCGATTGCGGTTTTGAGAAAGCCAAAAAATCACTGACAATTTTTTCAGCGCGCTCCAATTCTTTCAACGAAAACGCAATATAGCTCTTTTCTTCAGTTGTTATGGTTTTTGATCCTTGTAAAAGTTGTAAAAATCCGTTCGTGACCGTCAATGGATTTCTTATTTCATGAGCAATACTTGCTGACAATTCACCAATATCTTTCAATCTTTCAGACCGTAAGTAGATTTCTCGTGTTTTCACATTAGAGATGACCTTTTCGATCAAAAACATAATAAGCGCTATTACAACACTATGAATAACCAGCGAATAAACAGCTAGTCTCACAAATTCGCCCGTCAAATTCGTATAATTAAAGCTTAACGTAAAAAAGTAAGATGCCATGACAAAGAGTGCGACAACTGTCGCATAAACAATTCTACTTTCGGCCTGTTTTTTCATAAATTTCCCACTCAAAAATGGAACGATAATAAAAATAACCGTTGAAAAAATGAGTGATTGATAAATCCCTTCCCCACCGATAAAAAAACGATAGCTATTGAGTATGAGGTACAAAGGGAAAACCATTTTATAGCCACCAAATAATGCTGTGATGATAAATGGAATATATCGCAAATCAAAAATAAACCCCGTTTCTAAAGTAAACGGGAAAGCCATACAAAAAATAAGTGCAACTGAGGAAAGGGAAATAAGTATAGACTCATTACTTTTTGTTAATCTATCCTCAAAGAAAATGACAGCTATTAAAACCGGTAAAAGTAAAAATAGGACATTTAACAATAATGTTTCAATCAAGCTAAACTTCCTTCCTGTGGCGCTGATTACACAATCAACATGTATGCATATGTTAACATCCTTTAGAATTGTACACTATTTATCGCCTCGATATGTAGATTTCTCATTATTCTTCCGTCAACAGCTGTAGTATCCAACCAAAGCTCCAAACAGACGAAAGATAAATACCCATCCACCGTCAGAATGTAAGCCATTCTTATTCAGTAGATGAGTATCCATATTCATTCTATTCAACTATTACTCCGCTGCATTATGGTAGATGTCCTGGACATCATCGTCATCTTCAAGCGCTTCAAGCATCTTGTCAAACAGCTCTTCATTATCAGCCGAAAGCTCTGTATACATCGACGGAATCATCTCGATTTCCGCAGAAATGAATATAATCCCCTCTGCCTCAAGTGCTTCCTTCACCGTTAAAAAGTCAGATGGCTGTGTTACAATTTCAAAGCCTTCTTCTGTCGATTCAATGTCATCCGCACCTGCTTCAAGAGCCGCCATCATCACTGTGTCTTCATCAGTGCTATGCGTCCGTTCAATGAAAAGACGGCCTTTGCGGTCAAACATGTATCCGACTGAACCACTTTCTCCAAGACTGCCACCATTTTTATTAAATGCGACGCGCACATTTGGAGCTGTTCGGTTACGGTTTTCCGTTAGACAATAGACAAGTACGGCGACTCCACCCGGTCCATAACCTTCATAAATCACTTCTTCGTAGTTCTCATCGGAACCAGTACCTGTCGCCTTATCAATCGCCCGTTTAATAACGTCGTTTGGAACATTAACACTTTTTGCTTTTTCGATTGCTAGTCGAAGCGCAGCGTTTGATTCAACTTCTGGTCCGCCTGATTTTGCAGCAACAAAGATTTCTTTAGACATCTTTTGAAAAATTTTACCTCGTTTTGCATCTTGTGCACCTTTACGGTTTTGAATATTCTTCCACTTGGAATGGCCTGCCATACCGACTACCCCCTATATGTTTATCCGCTCTACATCATACCATAATTTTGGCCAATGCGAGAGTGCGGACTCTGTAAAAGGGATTAGCTTCTTTGCCTGCCTCTCCCTACTCGAAGGGGAAAGCGTGAAGAAGTACAACCACTCACGGAGTAATTCATTCGGAAAAAGAAGTAACGTTTTAGATGCCTGATCTAACTTTTGTAAAGATGGCTGTTCATCCAACAAAAAATCAAGGTCATAGTCGATTTGCGGTAACACACGATGAATCCACAGTGCAATTTCAGTACCGGCGGGTCCAGTGCATGCAAGATCAAAGTCTATAAATCGAATGATACCTGTCGAATCTCGCATTATATTATGATGAACAACATCCCCATGTAGGAGCGTACCATTCATTTGATCCTTATATACCCTTTTGATAATGGTAATGGCATTCAATGCATAAAATAATATTTCGTCGACCTTACCTTTGCCAATATACGCTTCACATGCGCCACTCAAATCGCGAAAACGAATGATTCTATCCTCCCACTTCGTCAGCAAAGGATAGGGATGCAAATAGGGTGAGGCGTGCCAATCATGTTGCACTTTGGTACCGTGAAGTGCGTGAAGAGCCGCAAGTGAGTCTGTTCGATCAGCCCTTTTTCTGAAATTAACGGCCTTGGCACCCTCCAACCAAGGTTGGATAAATAGCAGGCGGTCTTCCTCGTGTATAACAGGCACAGTATGCGGAAACTCTATTTCTTGAAGCACGGCATGTATATAATTGACCTTCATAGCGGTAGAGCCTGATTGATAGCGCTTTGCCGAAAAATACTGACCTCCCCGCTCCAGCTTCCATACATTTTCTTTTATTTTTTCGGATTTCCCTCCCAGTGCCATTCGTCTATCAATACGATCCGTACCAATTTGTGCCCTGGTAAGTAGGCATCATTTGGTAAGGTGTTGGTTGCATGGATGAATGACAATTACAAAGAGGACCGTAATACATCGGCATCATCATCATAGGCTGCTGTTGGTATGGTTGTTGTCCTCCGCAACCGCATCCATGGTGGAAGGATGGATATGGCATCATAGGTAAGTCTTGTTGGTAAGCTGGCGATATCGCTTGCGGAATATAGCTTTGCTCAGGTGGGCACCATGCGGCAGGCTCTAAATCCAGATTTGGCGATTCTTCAAATAGATGATCAGGTGATTCAATCAATTGCCAGCCGTCAATCATAGGAGTCGGTAACGGGAACGGAACTGGCTCTGTTGCAGGTCCGCGACTAGGGAATAGCGATGATTCCTCTTGCATTGGGAACTGTGTTGATGGCAATGGTGCTGGTTGCTCAAAAGCGGGTGGTGTCGGCTGTGGCATCGCTTGAATTTGTCCCGAATGCATAAACGGGTAACAGTCGGCATCGAAAATCGGCATCCAGCCACACGGAATCCCAATCATCGGATGCATATGCTGCACGAACGGCGGTACCGGCATTGTTTGTACAGGTGGGGCTGGTGGTACCGGTGCAGGTATAGGTGGTGGCACTGGTGCTGGTGGTTGCGCTGGTAACGACGGTGTTGGTAGCGGCAACGGTTGTGGCATTTGCACTGGTGGTGTTGGTGTCGGCTTCGGTTTTGATTGTACTGGCGGTGTTGGTTTCGGTTTTGATTGTACTGGGCGTGTTGGCGGCTTAGGAAGCGGTGGCGCCGGCGTTGGTGCTGGCTCGATTGGCTTCATCGGCACCTTTCCTTTTTCGGGATGCTTGACGTGCTCTTGCTTTCCTCCATGGACTTTTTTCGGCAAAAATATTTTCATCCCAGGTACGATGTAGTCTGCATTAGCAAGATGTGCATTGGCTCGCTTTAACTCTTCAAACGGGATACCATATTGACGCGCAATCTTCCATAGCGTATCCCCTTTTACAACAATATGGACTTCCACTTAAAAACTTCCCCCTTCCGTCAATCCATCGTATGAACGGACGCCCGTCTTTGTGACGCACATATTGAATGTGATGTCCCCTCTCGCTATATATATGCCAGCGTGGGCATTTTATTCAATAAAAAGAAAACCGTCTGCATCATTTTTCAATGATGCGACGGTAATTGGTCGTATGTAAAGTAGGAGCCAAAGGAGCGCACAGAGCAATTGAGCGCAGTAAGCTCCTCAATTGCCCCTTGCATCATCGGATGATCATCTGCTTCCAACACGTCGATGATGAAGAAATAATTGCCAAGACCCGTTTTCAATGGCCTTGATTCAATTTTGCTTAAATTAAGCCGACGCCACGCAAAAACAGATAACACTTGGTGAAGCACCCCAGATCGGTCGTCTTCTGGCAGCTTCACCATGAAAGTCGTTTTCAACTTGGCAGAATGACCTTCATTTTCCAAGCACTCTTTTCGCAACGATAAAACGACAAAGCGCGTGTGGTTAAAATGGAAATCATGAATATTTTCTTCCATGATATGTAGATCGTATTTTTTGGCAGCTAGTCGGTTACCAATCGCTGCAATTTTTTCATCTGGATTTTCAGAAATATATTTTGCTGCGGCGGCCGTTGAAGTTGTTTGAATTAATGGCACCCGCCGAAAATTATACTGCAAATACTTATGACATTGCGCAAGTGCGTGTGGGTGAGAATTGATAGACTGGATTTCATCTACAAAAGGAATTTGCTTCTGATTAATCATCAAATGTTGCTCAATCGGTATCGAAATTTCAGCATTGATGAACAGCTCACTCCCATGGAACAGATAATCTATTGTGAGCGGCACAGAGCCTTCCAAGGCGTTCTCAAGCGGCACGATGGCATATGCGACGTGACCTGCCGAAACAGCCTCTATACAATCAGGTATTGTCGGATGTGACACTAAGCCCGAAGTGCCTCCAAAAAGTGTACTTGCTGCTACATGCGTAAATGATGCTTCAGGTCCCAAGTAAGCAACTGTCGGCTTGAATTTTTCATCTGTCATACAGTCATTCTCCTTTCACAACGAACCTGAGCTGATCAAATTGACTGAATCTACAAAATCAGGTACTTTTAAACGTTGCAGAAACTCTTCCATTTTGATTTCCATTTCTGTCACATCAAGCGACAATGTAATATTAGCACGCGCTTGCACAGGTATTGTTTGGTGAATCGTTAAGACATTACATTTTGCCTCTGAAATAATTTGTAATAATGTCGCAAGCGATCCCTTTCGATCTTCAAGTTGGATGAAGATCGTTAGGATTCGTTCGCGCGCAATCGATTCAAAAGGGAAAACGGTGTCGCGGTATTTATAAAATGCACTACGGGATAGACCGACTCTTTTTGTCGCATCTTGTATCGTCGACTCTTCTCCGCTCGCCAAAAGTCTTTTTGCCTCCAGCATTTTTTGCATAGATTCTGTCAGCACATCTTCTCTAACAAGGTAAAAATGACCTGCCCCCAATTGCTTCATACAGTTAGCCCCCTGTTTCACAGTACATCCTTATTCTAATAATCCCCCGATTACTCGAGGAACTCAAATTCAAATTCAAGAATGCGAACCGTATCGCCGTCTTTAGCACCGCGCTCGCGAAGGGCATCATCGACACCCATACCACGCATTTGTCTTGCGAATTTACGAACAGACTGATCGAAGTTGAAGTCTGTCATTCTGAACAGACGCTCAATCGTGTAACCAGATAAGACGAATGCCCCATCATCATCACGAGTTACTTCAAAGTCAACTTCCGACTCATGCTTGTAAAGAACAGAATGCTCTTCCTCGTCTTTAATTTCATGCATTGGGAATTCAGGCGTCACTTCCAGTAAATCTGCAACCGCAAATAGCAACTCATCCAACCCTTTTCTTGTAATAGCAGAAATCGGGAAGATTAAAGCATCTGGATTAGCCAATTTCTCCTTGAATGCTTTGAGATTATCCTCCGCATCAGGCATGTCCATTTTATTTGCAACAATAATCTGCGGGCGCTCTGTCAAGCGTAAATTATATTGCGCTAATTCCTCATTGATTGTTACGAAATCCTCGTATGGATCGCGACCTTCCAGTCCAGACATATCAACTACATGGATAATAACCCGCGTCCGTTCAATGTGCCGTAAAAACTGATGACCTAATCCAATCCCTTCATGTGCCCCTTCAATCAAACCAGGTAAATCAGCGAGTGCAAATCCACGATGATCTTCTGTTTCAACCATTCCCAAATTCGGCACCAACGTCGTAAAATGATAATCCGCAATTTTAGGCTTTGCAGAAGAAACTACTGATAAGAGTGTCGATTTTCCAACACTCGGAAAGCCGACAAGTCCCGCATCCGCAAGTACTTTCAATTCCAGGCTAATTTCGCGATCGACACCTGGTTCCCCTTTTTCAGATAGCTCTGGGGCTGGGTTTTGTGGCGTCGCGAATCGACAGTTCCCGCGTCCTCCACGACCTCCCTTAGCAATAACAGCTGTTTGTCCGTGCTCAACAAGGTCAGCGATGATCGTACCTGTTTCAACATCTGTCACAACTGTACCGGGAGGAACTTTGACAACCATATCTGTAGCGCTTTTTCCATGCATACTTTTACTGCCGCCATGCTCACCGCGCGGCGCTTTAAAGTGACGTTGATAACGGAAATCCATCAGTGTGCGCAAGCCTTCATCCACGACGAATACGACGTCTGCTCCTTTACCGCCATCGCCACCGGCTGGCCCGCCGTATGCGATATACTTCTCGCGACGGAACGCAACCATTCCATCACCACCGTCACCGCCTTTAACATAAATTTTTACGTGATCGACAAACATGTATTTTCCTCCTATTGTCCACGGATTGTGAACGTCCATTGATGTTTTGAAATTGTTTCTTCTACGCTGAAGGGACCTGTTACTTCTGGTGCTGCAAGCATATGATCCATCACACCGTTGACAATGATTGTAATCGACCAACTCGTCGCTGAAGCATTGACCTCAATCTGCGCTTCATAATCAGATGTGGGATCCACCTTTTTTTCCGCCATCTGAAATACCTGTTCCAAATATGCCACAACTACTTCATCATCCACATTGCGAATGCCCGGTGTAATCGTCGAAGTTAAAGTTTTAGGAAACATGCTGTATAGCCAATCAAACGTCACGAGCCACGTTTCAATAGCTGGTAGTCCAAGTTTTTCTAACATAGCTGCTTGGCGCATCGCATCCGTCGTTTCCATAATTTTTTGTTTGGCCTCCGGTAGTTTACCAAGATCGATATACAGTAAAATTAACTGAAGTTCATTCAAAAAATCATGTCTTGCAAATTTCAGCGCTTCTATCAAAGTCAGCTTATCGTTTCCCATTGTCATTCACCGCCAACATTTTCATCTTTATAGTATAACATTTTTCTACCCCGCTTCGCCAATTCAGACTATCCACCATTTACTCCTTGGCGTTCGACTGTCTTTTACACATCTTTATATTCCATGCAATAAAAAAAGGACTGCACATCATATGCAGTCCTTTCTCTCATATGTTTACGCTTCCTGAACTTCAGGGTAAACGCTAACTTTCTTTTTGTCACGACCAAAACGTTCAAAACGAACGACGCCGTCAACTTTTGCGAAAAGTGTATCGTCACCACCGCGACCGACGTTTTCACCTGGGTGAATTTTCGTTCCGCGCTGACGATAAAGGATTGAGCCACCTGACACGAATTGTCCATCTGCGCGTTTTGCGCCAAGACGTTTCGAGTGAGAGTCACGACCATTCCGAGTAGAACCTACCCCTTTTTTCGATGCGAAAAACTGGAGATCCAAACGTAGCATGTATGCCACCTCCTACTTATTGAAGATAAGTTTTATATGTTGCCCATAGTCTTGTTCAATCGTCTGTAATGAGACAATCATTGCCTTTAAGATTAACTGTATATCGTAATCCTTTTCATCGTTTTCCGGAAAAATGACTTTCAAATAACCACCGTCTTCTCCTTGATGGATGTCAGGGGTTTTGCCTGTAAGTGCAATGATGGCATTGACAGCACCAAAAGATACTGCAGATGCTCCAGCACAGACAAGGTCTTTTCCATGTTCCGCGAAATCAGCATGGCCTTTCATCTCAAATGAATGGATGTGGCCGGAAGATTGTTCATTGATGATGATTTTAATCATGCCGGCTTACGCGTTAATACCGTCAATGACGATTTTCGTGTATGGCTGACGATGACCTTGTTTTCTGTGATAGTTCTTTTTCGGCTTGTATTTGTAAACAGTGATCTTTTTAGCACGACCTTGTTTAACAACTTTACCCGTTACAGTAGCACCTTCCACGAATGGAGCGCCGACTTTCACGTTTTCTCCACCTACGAATAGAACTTTGTCGAAAGTGACGACTTCGTCAGCTTCACCAGCTACTTTTTCGATGTAGATTTCCTGGCCTTGTTCAACTTTGATTTGTTTACCACCAGTTTCAATGATTGCGTACATACTTGCACCTCCTCTATAAACTCAGACTCGCCTTCCAAGGTGATCCATAATGGATACTTGTACCTTATTAGCGCGGTTGCAGTAGCACGGGTGCTACAAACAATAACATTTGAATATTACCATAAAAAAAATATTACGTCAACCGCTTTAATTTTATTTCCATATATGCTTTTTCATACTTCCTGAAACGAAAGGTAGAAATATTTTGGATTAGCAGAAATAATGCAAGCAGCATATAAGGTAGCGTTTTTGGAAAACCACAAATTAAAAGAAGGATTATAACACATATAAACAGTATAGAATGGATTAGAAAAAGTGCTCGTGTCCGATACTCAGAGCCATCTGTTTCGAGCAACGCACAAATTGCTTGTCCACCATCTAGCGGCAAAATGGGTAGCAAATTCAGAGCCAGCAATACCAGTTGAATCCGAACGACTTGGTCATCTCCAGGAAATGGGATCCACAACGCAAATCCTAGTAACAAAACCGTTGCTAACGGCCCGCCAAGTGCAACAATCAACCGATTTCTTCTAGGCTCTAATTGACGATTGCTAATTACTAATTCGCCGCCATACGGCATAATGATACATGATCGAACGCGCATCCCTGTTGCATATGCCGCAATTAGGTGACCTGCCTCATGAATGAGCAGCGATAAGAAAAGAATTGCATAGACAGATATATCTCCCGTCATGATCAGAAATAAAAATAAAGGTATAAGTACGGGATGAAGCCTAAACTTCATTCATTTACATCCACTGGAGTATCCCCCGAGAGATAAGTTGGCAGTAAAGATACATCCAACGCCACACCATCACGCTTCACAAGTAGATAAATCGCTCCTTCTTCCATTAGCGCCAGCGTGTCCCCTTTTTTTACCGCAGTATAGGGTAGTATCGGAATCGTACCCACAAAACCATAGGTCACTTCATCTCCATTGTCGTAGAGTACCGTGATCGTCTTGCCCGATTCACGAGTGAAGCCCGTAAAAACAACAAGTCCTCGTCCTTGTGCGGTAATTGATAATGGATTTGTATATGAGACGAGCACGCCATTTTTATAAGGTTGCATTGATTCATACAACGAAAAAGGGTCATCCGATTCTGCACCTGCAGTCACCGCAATTTTATCGGCCTCTGTTTCCTTCATGATCGAGGCCACCCATTTTTTCACGACCAAAAAATCCTGCCCCGATGTAATGTATTGCGTAACAGGTCGCCGGATCACCTCCGCCTCCTCTAGCTTCGCCACTCCAATCACCCCAAGCGTTAACACAATTGCCACCAACCACTTTGTCCTCCACCTCATCGGTCACACCACCCGTTTTTTTCAGTATATGACTTGTTGGGTGAATAAATGCTTGTTTACATAGGAATGCCTGAGCCTATCACAACTCCCAAAACAAGACTAACCCCCCGATGCAATAAACACATCGAGGGGGAAGATTATTTTGCAAATATCAATTTGATTTTATCGAGAAATCCGGGCTTACCAGTGTCGAGCGACATAAGCGGGACAGATTCGCCAAGGATACGGCGTGCAATGTTGCGATAACCAATGGCTGCCGGATTGGACGGGTTCATCACAATTGGCTCTCCTTTATTCGAAGAAGAGATGACATTTTCATCATCCAGCACAATACCCAGCAAATCAATCGATAAATGGGACGTAATATCATTGACATCGAGTGCCTCACCGGACGAAATCAATTGCCGTTTAATGCGATTAATAATGAGTTTAGGCGGTTCGATATCTTCCTGCTCTAACAAGCCAATGATGCGATCAGCGTCACGGACAGCTGAAATTTCCGGAGTTGTCACGACAATCGCACGGTCCGCTCCTGCGACAGCATTTTTATAGCCCTGTTCAATACCTGCAGGACAATCTATCAAAATATAATCATAATCTCGCTTTAGCTCCGTCACCAGCAATTTCATTTGCTCTGGATTCACTGCATGTTTATCAGTCGTCTGCGCAGCTGGCAATAAAAACAGGCCATCTTCAAAACGTTTATCCTTTACAAGAGCTTGCTGCACCTTACAGCGTCCTTCGACCACATCTACAAGATCGTAGATAATTCGATTCTCAAGTCCGAGAATGACATCCAGATTCCGAAGACCAATATCGGTATCTATGAGACAGACTTTCTTGCCTTGAAGGGCCAATGCAGTTCCTAGATTTGCGGATGTCGTTGTTTTTCCGACCCCACCCTTACCAGATGTTATTACAATTGCTTCTCCCACATTAGCTTCCTCCTTTGAATGACGATAGACCTGGTCGAAGTACTCTAAGCTCCTGAAGACGATTAATGGCTATGGAGCCATTTGGATGCAAATAAGCGCATTCCATTTCTGGACGCTCCGACAAGACTGTCAATTCATCTGTCATCGTTTCCGTTTTGTCGGCGATGATAAGATGAGTTGCTTCTAGCCACGAGGCGGCAATGACTGATTCTTCGTTACCATTGGCGCCCGCATGCGCAATTCCTTTAAGTCGACCGAGGATAAATATACTACCCGCTGCAACGACACGACCATTTGGATTGACATCTCCAATCACCACGAGATCCCCATCCGCCTTCACAACCTGCCCAGATCGGACGATACCGATATACGTTTCAGATTGTTTCTCCAGTACTTTCCGATTGCATTCTTCCATTGTAATGACATCACTTTGAATCTTTGAAACACGTAAATGAGGAGATTTATGAATCGTACCCATAATTTCCTTTAGTTCATCTTCATTACAATAGCGGTTACCTGTATGGACCTGAACTTCTGCCAGTCCCTCCAGGCTATTTTCCTCTACTTTCCTAGAAAGCTCCGCAATCATATCCGAATAGGCGCATTTATCGTCAAGGCGCAGGATTAGACCATCCTTCGTCCCTTTGATTGTTACATATTGCTGTTTCGTCATTTGCGTCACCCCGCGTTCTCTCTAATCAATTGCGCCTTGGCGTTGCAATCCTTTTTTATCTATAAAATTCTTAAATAACAAACCGAACATGCCGACAAAAAACGAATTGGCAATCATTGTTGGGATAAGCCTGTCGGTGACGAATTCGTCAAATCCGATTGTTGTCAATGAAACAAGACTCGCAAAAAAGTAGGACAATAGCTCAAGAACAGCTATTAGAAATAACGCTAAAAACATCACCGTCAAAATATGTCGATGAATCTGGTGAATAATTAGCGTAGCGATAAAACAAACTAACGGAAAAAGAAATGCATATAGTCCAATAATATCAATGTGGAACATATCATACAAGAGTCCAAGCACAATTCCATATATGATAGCATATCGCCGATTATAATAGACGGCTATAAAGATAAGGTACACGATAACAAAGCGCGGAACAAGCGTATAGCGCATTCCATTGATTTCTATAGGTGAAAAAAGGCTAAAGACGGGCTCTAAGAAAAATAATAAAACGGCAATGAGAGGGATGACGAATCGGATCATGATCCTTCCTCCCCCTCAGTACCATCACTATCTGTCCCAAACTCATCGATAACGGATACCCTCTTCGCTATCATTACATGATCAAGCATTTTAAAATCTGCTGCTGGGCGGATATAGACTAGCTTCGTCAATCCGTAATCATCCGTCGAAATTTCTGTCACTTCTCCAATAAGAAGCCCTTTCGGAAAAATCCCACCAAGACCAGATGACACGACCTGCTGACCAACTTCAATCGTAAAACTCGAATCGATCCGTTTCATAATAAGCTCGCTTCGCTGACGATCATACCCTTCAATCAGCCCAAATGCAGGTTCTTTTCCAGGAATAACCGAAGCGACACGGAAATTATGATTTTCAGTCGATAATAATTCAATCGTTGACGTAAATGTATTAACAAGCACAACTTTTCCAATTAAGCCGTTGGCCGTAATGACCGCCATATTCTTCTCAATGCCATGCTCTTTACCTTTGTCGATAATAATTTTTTCTTCCCACTGATCAGGATTACGAGAAATGACAGTTGCATGAATCGGGTTGTAAGCACGTAAATCATCTTCCTTCCCGATAATACCTAGTAACCGCTCATTTTCCGCCTGCATATCTGTCAGCTTCGCTTGGTTGGAGGCGTATTCACTTAGCCTCATTTTCAAACGCTTATTTTCTTCATATGTATTTAAAATCCCATCAATATTCCCAATGACACCTGTCATATAATGCGCCGGCTTCGAGAATAATGATTGTCCGAAGCCGACGACGTCTTTCACAATTTGTTCTGGGAGTGAGGCGTTCTGCCGGTCTTTGAGGGAGAATGATATTAATGCTACGAGGACAATTACGCCAACGAGCAGTAATATCAATCGTTTATTTGAAAAAAATCGCGGCATTGCCTGTATCCTCCCTCATTTATCTAGTTTGCATTTTTTTGATTAAATCAAAATTATCAAGTGCCTTACCCGTCCCGATAGCTACACAATCGAGTGGTTCTTCCGCGATAAAGACTGGCATATTCGTTTCATCAGAAATGATTTTGTCAAGATTTTGAAGCAATGCGCCCCCGCCTGTCAACACGATTCCACGTTCCATCACATCTGAAGACAGTTCAGGTGGTGTCGTTTCAAGCGTTTTCTTCACACCATCAATAATTTGTGTAATTGATTCGCGTAATGCACCCGCAATTTCATCTGAAGAAATTTCAATCGTTTTCGGTAAGCCTGTTAACAGGTCACGCCCACGAATTTCCATCTTATTATGGTCGTCCGTCACTTTTGCAGAACCGATCTCGATTTTGATGGCTTCAGCCGTCCGTTCACCGATTGTCAAATTATAGGTCTTTCGAATAAAACTAATGATCGCGTTATCCATCGTGTCACCACCGACACGAATCGACTCGCTCGTAACGATGCCCCCAAGTGAAATAACCGCAACTTCTGTCGTTCCTCCACCTATATCGACGACCATACTTCCCGTAGGTTCCCAGACTGGAAGATTCGCACCAATTGCTGCTGCAAATGGTTCTTCAATCGTAAATGCATCCTTGGCACCAGCTTGACGCGCAGCATCTGTCACCGCACGCTGTTCAACGGATGTAATGCCATAAGGAACACAAATCATCACATTCGGCTTTTTAAATGAACTACCCGCCGTTCTCATTGCTTCCTTCATATAATGCTCAATCATTGCTGTTGTAATTTCAAAATCAGCAATTACGCCATCTTTCATCGGACGAGTTGCCACGATAGAACCTGGCGTACGACCAATCATATTTTTTGCAGCACTACCAACTGCTACAATTTCACCCGAATGAATATTTTTTGCTACTACCGAGGGCTCCCGAAGGACAATCCCCTTCCCTTTAATAAAAACTAATGTATTTGCTGTGCCGAGGTCAATCCCGACATCCTTTGCTCCAAATCCAAACAAGACTGTTCTTCCTTTCTCCATAACCGCTCAATTACGGCCTTCATGAAATCATACAACCTAGTATAACGGATTGGAGAACAAATTTACAGTGTCAAACGCAATAGGAAAGCTTTAATACTATTTCCACTTCTTTCTGACTGCTTAAAAATACCCCCTCAAAAAACCTAATCCATATAGCCCTTCTGCTTCAGACTGACGAATTGGTGATCACCAATAATAATATGATCAAGCGTTTCGATACCCATAATTGCCCCCGCTTCCATTAACCTTTTCGTCACTTCAATATCCTCTGGAGACGGCGCAGGGTTGCCACTCGGATGATTATGAGCCACAACTATTGAGGCCGCTGAACGTTTAACTGCTTCACGAAAAATCTCCCTTGGATGTACGATACTTGAATTTAAACTGCCGATGAAAATCGTCTGCTTATGAAGTACTTCATTTTTGACATTAAGAAAAAGAACGACAAAATGCTCTTGGCTCAAAGACGACATGTCAGTCATTAAGTAAGCGGCCGCATCTTCCGGAGAACGGATTGTATAACGTCCATCGGAATGCTTGCGATACAATCGTTTACCAATTTCAGCAGCCGCAAGCAGCTGAACCGCTTTAGCTTTACCGACACCTTTAACAGCCATCATTTCTTCAATCGTAGCATCTTTTAAGTCTTGGATTTTGTCGAACGAAGAAAGGATACGATTTGCAAGTACCAGCACTGATTCATCCTTTGTACCTGTACGCAACAATATTGCAATGAGTTCCTGATTGGACAAGCTACTTGCCCCTTGGCTGATAAGTCTCTCTCGTGGTCTGTCCGCAATATGTACATCACGAATCATCATTTTAGGCTGAAGATCAATAGTCAATGAATGGGTCACCTTCCTTTAAATTAATTAAAGCAAGTCTACGTAAATGCTCTGTCAACCGAGCAATCGGTAAGCCCATCACATTAAAATAATCCCCTTCAATTTTTTCAACGAGCAAAGCGCCGGCTGTTTGTATACCATAGCCTCCCGCCTTGTCCATCGGATCACCAGACTCTACATAAGCATCTAGTAAAATATCATCTAACTCGCGAAAAGTAACAGCTGTTTCGACTGAAAAAACGCGTAGAGTCCCGCCAACGAAAATACCAACACCTGTAATCACCGCATGTGTTTTTCCAGAAAGCTCCCGTAAAAAAAGTTTGGCTTGTTCCTTACTTTCCGGCTTCGGGTAATGCTTTCCTTCGTGAACAACAATCGTGTCTGCTCCAATGACGATATGATCGCCATAATCCTCGGCAATTGCCATGGTCTTTTTGGAAGCCAACTCCCTTGCATAACCTGCAAAATCATCGGTGGTCATCTCAATATCCTCTGAAACATGACTCGGTTGTACTGTAAATGGTAATCCCAGTAGACTTAAAATCTCCTTACGTCGCGGCGATGCAGAAGCTAAAATAATAGGTCGAGCATTTGTGAATTTCATCATTCATTCCCCCTTTTCCCAATCATACTGGATAATAAGAAGTGTGGGAATTGTACCGGAAAAACAAATATTAAATTTGACCTGTTTTCAATCCTCAAAATGCGAATTTAACGCAACTATTCGTCGATGAATAGTGCGCTAAAAGCTGTAATCGGACTACCCTCATATCCTTCGTAAACGCCGTCATGACGGTCATATTCTTATTAAACTCAGTCTCATTTTCCAAAGTATTCACCCCATCTTGTTTTTCCGCCAAATTTTTAATTTGATCTATTTCTGTCGCTGCTAGTACATCGTTCAATTTCCCTGCCCCAACTGCTCCACAAGACGATGTATTTGCTGAGAAAGCTTTGCGATAGGTCCCTTCGTACTCACTCGTTTCAATCTCATCCGTTGTCAATCCAACTGCCGACCAAACGAAGTAATTATCCCCCGCATGAATGACGGCTGCTTTTGCCAATGAAGGATCTTCTGCAATAAATAGTGTCGCCGCTTCTGCCGTAGAAAATGCCCCGTGTTGCTTCGCAAACAATGGCAAGACTTTATCCGTTGCACTCTCTGCCTGCGCTTCAACTGGTGGCGGACCAACCGTTGGTACCTCCTCACTATTGGCACTCGGCTCCTCCTTCCCCTTTACCACGAAAAGAGCTAAACCAACGACAACGACCGCGGCTACTCCGATGGCAACACCGTGCAACATCGCCTTAAAAAAAGCCGCCTTCGAATAACGTTTTCCGAATTTCATTCCAGACCACCCCGTTTATCCAGCTTCAGCGCTTAGGGGCTCGAGGTCATAAGCCAAATTGTCTACGAGGCAAAAAACATCACTTCCCCAATTCGACTTATGCCTGTCGCCATTGACCAAGGCGCTTATGCTTTTATTTACTATTTAGCGTAGCAGACTGAACATGAAAAAGAACAAGACCTATGTCGCCTTGTTCTAAAAATTTATCGACTTAATAGAATAGATTGCTATACCATGTGACAAAATCAGCACCCCCAAAATAAGCTATGACTGCTGCCAGTGCAATAGATGGACCAAACGGAATAGGCGTCTTTCTTCCCTTCCCTGCTCGTTTCAATATAATCACACCTGCAATTGTCCCAATAACTGACGCAAGAAATAGCGTCAACAATGTATGAACTGTCCCAAGGACAAGCCCTATAACAAAAAACAGCTTAATATCACCGCCACCCATGCCACCCTTCGACACGACTGCAATGAGATACAGGATGCCAAAGCCTATTAGCGCTCCTAGTAAGCTATCCCACCACGGTTCTAAAGGAAAGAACAGCCGGACCACAAACAACATGACCCCGAAGGGCAGTAGCACTTTGTTAGGAATAAGCATATAAGCGATATCTGATACAGTAATGATGACAAGCAACGACATGAACAGCAGTGCAATGACCAGTTCACCACTGAAGCCTAGCGTGTAGAAAGACAATGCAAATAATAGCCCTGTCACAAACTCCATAAACGGATAGATTGGACTAATTTTCGAGCCGCAGCCACGACATTTTCCCTGCAAAAAGAGGTAAGAAAAGACCGGTACAAGATCAAGAACCCTAAGTTTTCGATTACAGGTTGTACAACGAGAAGGTGGTGACACGAGAGATTCTTTTTTCGGCACTCGTAAGCCAACGACATTGAAGAAAGAACCGAAAACGATACCGTAGATAAAAAATAATAATAAAAATACGACGTCCATGATAGCCTCCTCTACTACTTAATTGTAAAAATACAAGCACTTTGAATGAGAAAAAAAGGGAAACCATTACGATTTCTCCTTCAATAATCCGTTTATCCTGTTCATTTAGAAAAATTGACTCACTCACCCAAATAAAAAAATGTCGTCAGTTGAACAGTTGCACCGATACTATCCGTAGATTCAATATTAAATTCTTGCTCTTCGCCTGGGAGTGAGAATTCGACTGCATCAATGCGCACAATACGCTCCAGTCCCTCAACTTCCTTCAAAAAATGCTGAAGTGCTTCAAAATTCTTTGTTTTCACATCAATACTAAATGTCAGAAGCTTCAATTGTTCAGGTAGCGAGGTATCAGCGACAGGTGAAACAGGCATCTCTACCTGCCGGTCATCAGAATCCACGTCCGACTGCCCCTCTTCAGATTGTTCTGATGACGCCTCGTCAATGTTTTCTGAGTCGACTTCTGTGTCGGGTACAATTAAATTAGATTCGGCAACGGTTTCATCATAATTGTTAAATGTAATTGCTTCAATCTGTGAATCGCTCACAAACTCAATTTCTTGAATAGAACGAATTAATTTATCTAATTCACGATTTCCAGGTAGCTTTTTGCGCAATAAAAATAAACTTTCTTCAGATGTTTCTTCCGTTCCTTGTACCGCAATTTGCCCTTGCATAGTATCTATTTCAGAATGTAAAGAACTTATATTTACTTCTTTTCGTTGTTTTTCTTCACTTAAAGGATTGACAAGATAATAATAAACAGCTGCTAACAGTGCTACCGTAAGCAACCCAAGAAGTAACAAACCTGTTTTTTTATCAGATGTAATTGAATTCACGGATGAACACCTCCCCCACTAACATAGAGTGGGTCAATCATTAATATCAACTCGACGGAGTAACGTGGAATGGCAGAAAAATCTGTGTCTCCATCTGTTTGTGTAGGATCCAGATTGAAATTTTGCACATTCTCAATTTTTACATCCGTAAAATAGTCACTTTTCACAAGACGTTCAAGAAATATAGAAATATCAGTCATTGTTTCAAAATCAGCAATCATTTTTACATCATACTCAGAAAATTGATAGTCTTTCAAATAGGTATGCTGTAGAAGTAATGTATCTATCTCATTAATCAAAGGAGTCACTGCATATGAAACGGCTTCTACAAATGCAACAGACACAGCAAGATCTCCATTATTTTGCGTGGATACATTTTGCAAATCTACAACTAGCATCTCTTTTTCAGCAATAAGCTGCGTTTCCTGTGATGCTAAAAATGCAATATCACTCTTAAGTGAAAAATATTGAATTACCAAATATAATAATAAGAAAAAAATAATAGCAGAACTTATAATCATAACAAGAAAGGAATTCGACTTTTTCCCTTCAAATTTCGGTAACAGGTTAATTTCAGGAACCATTAATATTCCTCCTTCATCGCAAGTCCGATGAGTGTAGAATGCTTCCTTTTAAATCCTGGAAAGCGTTTTGCAACAAATGCATCATCGACCATCGTAGTAGGAGTCTGATAATTCTCCTTCAACTGTAGCGCGATATGATCAAGTACAGGGGAATCACCCATAATGATGATTTCGTCCACCTTCTTGTCGCCTTTATGAATGGAGAATCGGAAAAAATTTAAAATACGATCGATTTCAGCGATATGATCAACTAGATGCGAATGATACTCCTCCACCGCCCCATCAAAATGGTACTCAACTTCATCATTCTGACCTACTCGCGCAGACCATTTTCGATTAGGTAAATCAATGGATTGATAACGTAGAAACTCTACTTTTCCATTTGTATAAATGCTTATGGACAATTCATTAATCGACCAGTCGGCAATCAAATACGTTTTCGAATCGCTTAATAGCTCAACATTTCCTAAAAAACGAATATTCGTTAACGCACGAATATCTACAACAGCCGGATGAAGCGATACATCATCGAGAAGCCCCATAAACTTCAGTACTTCCTCCGATGGCGCCGCAAATAGCATCGCCTGCTCATCATTTGGCTCATGATCATAAACATCAATGAGCGGCTCCGAGAAAGGTAGGTGAATCGAGCGGCCAAGCTCCATTTCAACATATGATTTAAGCTTGTTGCTAGGTAAATCGCTTGGATGGTCAAATGTACGCATCATAACCGAACTGTCAGGAACAAAAAATCGAGCATTTTGTCGCTTTCCTCCCCAACTATGTAAATGCTGTTTGAACAGTTCATAGAGTGCCATCTCATCACGAATGAAACCTTCTTCGACGACTCCCGGATCCAAGGGGTACTCCATCACGCTTGCTTGTAATAAATCAGCCCCATTTGCCACAAGCACACGCAGGACATACTCATTTATTTCAAACGAAACATGCCGTTTCTTCTTAAAATTTAACATGTCTTGATACTCCCCCACATCCATTTACAGTAGTAGCTTAGTTTTTCGTTTGGACAAACGACTTTTTCATTTGCCCAAATGGAAAACTAATGGAGACTACAGCAGCCGAGGCTGCTGTAGTTATTAAGATTTTCTTTTGAGATAATAAATCATAAGCATAATAGAATCAATTTCATAATTGAATAATCAACATAAAAATCTGAACAAGGTTGATTTCCGCTTCAGGCGGACGCTTCCCTCGCTTTGCTCAGTCCAGGGTCTTCAGCTCGCGTTGTTCCCGCTGGAGTCGTCGCCTTTCGCTACAATCAACGAGAGTAGTTCGACACATTGATGAACTATGATCTGATAATTTTTAAAATTGTCCGTATTTATTTACGGAATAAATAATTATGGTATTAACTCAGCAGCCTGTAAAATTAATTATCAAACATATTCGGATTACTAATTACGGTGTTCTTTTAGTGGTTCCAACTTCATAGGTTGCCTTTATGTCACTACCTTTTTGAATGTCACCATTAATAGCATCAATATCCTTAGCTGTAAATGTTACCGTATAACTACCAACAGCATTATTTACAGTCGCGGTTAATGCTCGCGGTAAAGATGCAGAAACTGTTGCAGCGTCTGGAATTTTACCAGCCGTATCAAGATAGCTATCAGTTTTTAAAGTTGCCACAGTTACTGTTGTCGCTGATGGATTATCCGTATAATATAACTGCGCCGCATTAATAACATTTATCCCATCTGCTTTCACAGCGTTGTAACGTGAGTTTTCAATAATATTTCCAATCGATGGTACTGCAATTGCAGCAATAATTCCTAAAATAACGACGACCGCTAGAAGCTCGATTAACGTTAAACCTTTTTCATTTTTCATTTGCTTTTTAAATTTTTTAAACATGTCCATTCCTCCAATTTGTTTTTTATTATCATTATTTCCCCGAACACTTCCCAAGGGTGCCAGGCACTCACACAATTCACCTGAAGGATGCAAGTCACAGCCATCCTTGATTTATGCAAGTGCCTGACACCCGTTAACCATGTCTCAAACCTGCTCATACAAACTGAACATCGGTAACATGATTGCCAGTACGATTGTCCCAACTACAACTGCCAAGATGACAATCATTAGCGGTTCGATTAACGACTTCAACGTATCCACTGTTCGGTCTACATCATCCTCATAAAAGTCAGCAATCTTCAATAACATATAATCAAGTGAACCTGTTTGTTCGCCGATCGCTATCATTTGGGTAACGAGTGGTGGGAATAGCCAGCTTTTTTCAAGTGGGCCCGAAAGCGTACTACCTTGCTCTAAGCTAGAGCGTGCTTCTAGCACGATTTTACTTAATACCGGATTTCCTACGACCTTTTCAACAATTGTTAAAGCTTGTAAAATCGGAACAGAACTGCTAAACAATGAAGATAGTGTTCTCGTCATTCGTGCAATCGCTGTTTTTTGTAGTAATTTACCAAATACCGGTATCTTCAACAGTGCTAGATTAACCGTATAGTTAAAATCTTTATTTTGTCTATTAAGCATATTGAAACTAACAACGACAATCAGAACAATCCCGATGAACATCCACCAATACTGTTGTAACCAATCACTAATAACCATGACAAACTTCGTGATAATAGGTAGCTCTGCTCCAAAATCCATAAACATTACAGCAAAGCTAGGCACGATTATTACCATCAAAAATACGACAACGACTGCCGTTAAAAAGAGCAAAACGACTGGATAAGCCAGTGTCGATTGTACTTTTTTCTTCAAGTTATATTGTTTCTCATAATAGAATGCGAGTCTCTCTAATGACTCGTCCAAATTACCTGTCGCCTCTCCAGCACGAATCATATTGACAAACAGTGCAGGGAACACTTTTTGATTTTTGGAAGCAGCGTCAGAAAATGACACACCCGATCGAATATCTTCTTCGACGGCATGCAATGCTTTTTTTAATGGCTTACTCGACGTTTGTTCAGCCAAAATCTTCGTCGACTCGACAATGGTAATCCCTGCTCGAATGAGTGTAGCAAACTGTCGGCAATATATGACGAAATCCTGATTGTTGACCGCTCCACCTAGCGACAACTCTTTATGTAGCAAGCTTTTCGACTCTTCTATTTCCCGAGGATTAACGCCTCGCGAACGTAGTTTTGTAATGGCCGCCGGCTTCGAAGCTGCGTCTATTATGCCCTTTTTCAATTGGCCATCAGATGTTCTTCCACTATATCGAAAGACAGTCATGAGTACTCACCTACGTTCATATATGGTTTTGCATCTTCATAAGAAATTTTTCCATCTGACACAAGTTGCTGGATAGATGCTTCCAGCGTATGCATCCCAAGCGCTCGGCTCGTTTGCATAACGCTTGGAATTTGATGTACCTTTTCACTGCGAATTAAATTCGCAATGGCAGGTGCTTGGACTAGAATTTCTGTCGCAGCAATCCGCCCTTTTGTATCCTTTTGAACGAAAAGTCGTTGCGAAATAATTCCTAGAAGTACGCTAGCAAGCTGAATACGTATTTGCCCTTGCTGATGCGGTGGAAAAACGTCAATTATCCGATCAATCGTTGTCGGTGCACTACTCGTATGAAGCGTTGCAAGTACTAAATGTCCTGTCTCCGCTGCTGTAATCGCAGTGGAAATTGTCTCTAAGTCTCGCATTTCTCCGACTAGTATAATATCTGGATCTTGTCGTAACGACGCACGTAGACCATTTCCAAAGCTATTTGTATCTGTCCCAACCTCACGTTGGTTAATGACCGATTTTTTATGTTGATGCAAATACTCAATCGGATCTTCCAGCGTAATAATATGCTTCGCCTTTGTTGAATTGATATAATCTATCATCGCGGCAAGCGTGGTTGATTTCCCAGATCCGGTAGGACCTGTTACTAAAATGAGACCTTGCGGCTTGTCCGCGAGCTGATACAGTACATCAGGCATCCCCAACGCTTGAATAGAAGGGATTTCCGCTGCAATCATACGAGCTGCAATTGACACTTCGTTGCGCTGATAATAGGCATTAACACGAAAACGGCATAGATTAGGCAACGAAAAGTTAAAATCTGTTTCTCGCTTTTCTTGAAACTCCTCGGTCTTATGGTCTGGTAAAATATCATGAACCATCTTTTCTAAATCCGCGGATGTCAATACCGATTCTCCATATGATTGTAAAGCACCATCTATTCGGTAAACAGGAGCAATCCCCACCGCCACATGAAGATCGGACGCTTTTTCATGAAAAGCTCGCTCTAAAAGTTCAATAATTGAAAATGACATATCCTCACATCCTAATCAGATGTTGCAACCCGAAGCACTTCTTCGGTCGTTGTAATTCCTTCTTTGACTTTCAAAAGCCCATCTTCAAGCAAGTTGTAATAGCTTTTTTCCTTCATATACGCCCGGATTTCTGCCGGGTTTCTTCTATCCAATATGATTTCCTTCACATAGTCATCGATTGGCAATACCTCGTGGATAGCAAGCCTCCCACGATAGCCTGTAAAGTTACAAGCTGGACATCCTCTTCCTCTTCTCACCTCATGAATCGTAATTCCACGCTGGGTAAAAATTTCCCGTTCCCGCTCGGATGGTATATGCGACTCTCCACAGTCTCGACAAATACGACGCACCAAACGTTGGGCCACTACGCCGACAAGTGAAGAAGATATTAAAAATGGTTCGATACCCATGTCATTGAGTCGCGAGATGGATTCAACTGCACTATTCGTATGCAAGGTACTTAGCACAAGGTGACCCGTCAATGAAGCACGAATCGAAATTTGCGCTGTTTCCAAATCTCGAATTTCTCCTACCATGACGATATCAGGATCTTGGCGAAGGATTGATCGTAAACCGGCAGCAAATGTCAGGCCTACTTCCTCTTTCACTTGAATCTGATTAATCCCTTCTAATTGATATTCAACCGGATCTTCAACAGTAATAATATTTACTTCTTGAGAATTAAGACTATTCAAAGCAGCATATAACGTCGATGATTTCCCCGACCCTGTAGGACCTGTGATCAAGACAATGCCATTTGGTCGTTTAATCATATTTTGAAAGCGCATTGCATTTTCTGGTGTGAAGCCCAGTTTATCCAAGTCATTTAAAGCGCTACTTAAATCCAGAATACGCATAACAACCTTTTCACCATATACAGTTGGCAGCGTTGACAACCGTATATCGACGGGCCGGAAGTTAATGGTCGATTTAATCCGTCCATCCTGCGGTATACGGTTTTCTGTAATATTAAGATTCCCCATGATTTTTATTCGAGCAATAATGACACTTTGCATATGTTTAGGCAATGAACGTTCTGTTCGCATCGTGCCATCCACACGATAGCGAACTCTCAATTCTGTTTCCTGAGGGTCAAAGTGAATATCACTCGCTCTTTGCGCAACTGCATTTGCAATGATTTGATTGACTAAACGGACAATGGGAGAGTCTTCGTCCATTATTTCTGTTTCAGTACTCATATCACCAGGCGACAAATCACTTAACGCATCTTCCATAGACTCCTGCAAATCATAGTATTTCGTAATCGTTCGAAACAAGTCGTCTTTTGCTGCAATACTCGTTTCAATTTGACAACCAGTTGCCATCCGAATTTCTTCGATTGCAAAGTAATCCATTGGGTCAGCCATCGCAATGAGTAGCTTATTTCGGTCTTTTCGAATCGGCATAACATTGGTACGTTTCGCCAATTCCTTCGGCAGAAGTTGCAAAAGTTCAGGTTCAATCGAATATTGGTTTAAATGGATATGAGGAATTCCAAGCTGAAACTCAAGTACTTCAATCAACTGCTGTTCAGTTAATAAATTTTCATTAATGAGAAAGTCACCTAATTTTTCATCACGATTTTTTCTCGCCAGTGCAACATCCAATTGTTCAGCAGATATTACATTCGCCTCAACAAGCAGGTCTCCCAAGCGTCTCCGTGCATTCGTTTTCATCTCATACCCCTTTCAAATAACCAGCTACCGATTCGTGGGTTCAATTAAGTTTCCACCTTTATCATAGAAACTACCTTCGGGTAAATCGTACAAATCAGTAACTTCTCCAGAGATGGATCCCCCGTTCACATCCCCATCGTTTGCATCACCATTCCCAACCACATCTGGAAGCGTATTACCGTCCAAGTCAATTGTTAAATCGGGATTCATCCCTGTCGTTTCAGGTTGCTTCGATGACTTCAATACTATTCGATGCACAGGCGGATAAAAGTCTCTAGTTATCAATGACTCCTTTTCGTAAGGTCCTAATTTATCAGATACAGTTCGATAAACTGAAACACGTACACCTGGTACACCTTCCTGTAGTAGCTTTTCATCTCCGATTGCTAGTTCAGAAGAATAGCGGTAAATAATTCTCGGGTTAACATCCATCTCTTTAACGACCCGAAAAGTCGCCTTCGTTTCAATTGGTAACGAGTACAGCTCTACCAATAACCTATTGTCTTCCACAGATAATTTAAGAATAGCAGGAGCGTTGGAGCTATTGATAAATCGAAAATCCTCTTTCAACGTCCTTTGAATCTTTGCTTCAACTCCTGCTGATAAATATAGCGGAATGATATTTTGCGAATGTCGCTCAACGACCTCATAATCCGTTTGTAAAACAACACTAAATAGCACTGATGCAACAAAATTCATCGTTGCTTCGCTTACACTTCCTTCAATCAATTCCGTTTCATTCAAAAAAGAGTAAACTTCTCCGTTGCCAATCAACCGATCATTTAATTCGTTTACTACATTTAATAGATCGGCACTATCCCCCGCCATCTCCACAATCGAGAAAGAAATTCGTTCCGATTCATAGAGTGATAGATCATGCACAACAGCATCGATTGGCGAACTCGTCAAATACGAAACCTGTTCAGCAATTCGTTCGTAAGTTTCATCCGTTTGGAAAATCGAGAATTCGGCTATTTTTTCTTTTACTCGCGAATCCATTGTAAGGACTAAAGGAATATGAACAGAAGGTGTCTTTTTCCAAAAAGCGTACCAAGACTTAGCTGCTGAATCGAAATATTTTTCGACTGAAGCCTGAACATCGAAAGAAAAGTATTCGGCAGGAATTGAAAGCGTCATTCCACTTCCTTCGACAACCACTTCATGCTCTTGCCAATTACTAATTGACAATGAAATTTTGGATAGCATTTCGTCCTTTTTTAACCCTTCGACGACAACGCCACCAATCGACGACTCCACATTATTCTCTTTCGCTAAGGCAGTCTGGTTCAATGCACCATTAGCAAATAACCCAAAATATAGTAAGCATGCTATCAACGAAAAAAGGACAATACTTTTTCTTCTTATTTTCACGACCCAGACCTCGCTCCTTTATTTAACAAATAATTTCCTGTGAAAAGGAATATTTCAAGGTGAATCCAACTATTTTATACATTCATTCACATATTTTAGCATTATATTAGAATTTGTCCATGACTTATATCATATTAATAAATAAATTATTTTTCGACAAAATAATACATTGAAACTTTTAGCTCATATGTATAGGATAAACTATATATGAATTCCTTTAGTATCTAGTAAATTAACAAATAAATACAGTGTTCTCTATCTTATTGGAGGTATTGTTTATGAAAAACGACAAAGGCTTCTCGCTCCTTGAAGTACTTGCATCAATTGTTCTTCTTTCAATTATCCTATTATCCTTTTTTCAAATTTTTATTCAAACGAATAATACAGCAGTCTCAAATAATGAGAAACTAGTCGTCATCCATTTGGCAGATGCAGTACTAGAACGGTTAAAGCTAGATCCATTTACAAAAACTTTAGAGAGACCTGATAGCACGACTTACAATGAAACACCAACGATACTTACTCCTGATTCTGTGGTAATGAATAACAAAGAATATCAAATTACTATTAAAGCTAGTCAAAATACCGAGGAAAAAAATATCAAATTGATCAATGTTCTTGTGGAGGTCGTTGCAAAAAACGGTCGAACTAAAAGTTCTGTGGAAGGGTATGTTTCGTATGAGTAAATGGATAAAGAACGAACGGGGTTTGACACTCATTGAATTATTGGCAGCAACTATTTTAACTGCTTTAATTGCTGTATTCGCCTTTAGTCTATTAATGAAAGGCATTCAGCATTATAACAATATCGCAATGGACACTGTATTTCGTGATGAGGCCGATATTTTGATGAGTTCTTTAGTAAAGGAGCTGTATACAACTAAAGAATCGCAAATTACCAAAAAACATTTCCCTGAAGAAAATACAAAAAACTACTACTTTGAAATTAATAAAACAAACCCGAAGTCAAACACGGGCTTCATCAATAAAAAACTATATATACAAGGTGATGAGATTCTAGTAACTAATTCTGCTATAACAATCACAGGAAATTCAAAAATAGAAGCCAATGACAAAGCAGAAGACGGCGTTTACACGATAACTTTAGAACTTCATATGCCTATGAAAAATCAAACAGTCGAGTTCATCAATGAAATTCGAACGATAAACGATATAAGTGACAACAAGGAGGAGGAATGACAATGAGACCTGATAAAAAACAAGGCGGTTACACATTGTTGTTAACACTCGTTCTATTAATACTTTTCACAGCGCTAGGATTTAGTTTAGTAGCACTAACATCGAGTGGTATTGCAAAAAATGCGAAACGTCAGGACATCACCCAATCGGCTACCCTCTCTGAAATGGGAATCGATCGTATGACTAAGCAAATTAATAGTGAATTGACAGCTGCCTTAGGAGAAAGCGGACTCGGTAGGGGTGCATTTATTTCTGAACTTGAAAAATTACTAAATAAATACAAATGTTCCGGCGCGAATGTCCTAGAACAAACGAATAGTACCGGAACATTTGAAGTGTGTATCAACAATTATATCGACACTAAGGATGACAAAGGAGAAGACAACCCCCTTCGAAAACTCGTATACTTCACAAGTATTGGTGCTACGGGTAATTCCACCCGAACATTGGCAAGTGAAATCGAAATCGGTGCAGAATTGGTGCCAGAAACATTAAAGTATGCAATTGGAACAAATATATTATCGAAAACTCCAAAGAATGGGGAAGGGAATCTTTTACTGCACGGCGGGGTTGAGGTCCAAGGAGACATGAAAGTAGATGGTAATATTATAACGAGAGATAGAGGCTATGCTTTTTTAGGAGGTAAAGATCAGTGGATTGCAAGTCTATCCCCTTCTGCAAAGCCAACTATTGGTGTGAAAACAGCAAAATTGGTACTTGGTAAAAATGCTTATACATTAGATGCGAACGAATCCTATTCCACGCATATTGCGCGAACGGATTTCCCTTCTGGAAATAGAGATAATTATACTCATTTCTCTACCAGTAATATAAGCTCCTTATTCAGAACAGGACATGCACCTCAAGTTGTTCGGCGTGATCCAGTTAGAAGTCCAATTGGAATAGGCGATCAACAAGATTTGTACAAATATAGTCGTACAGCTCCCGGTGTCACTACTTTAATAACCAATTCAAATCGAGTGATTCAATCCCAAAGTAGACCGAACGGAAAGGTATTCCCTTCTTATTTGTATATGAGGAACGGAAGCTGCATTAAGCGTGATTGGAATTATAAATGTACTGAATACGAACAAATTCCAATGTATGAAGACAATGGTACTTATGAGTTAGTAGGAACCAACTCCTTTAAACAGTTCTCAACATTTGGTAACTTAACAATTAAACAAGATAACTCAAATATTACCGTTAAAGAAGGACTTTATATAGAGGGAGATTTAACAATAGGCAATACCAGCGCCAACCAGAATACAAATGTAAGCAATTACGTTGATGTTACAATCGATGGACCTATTTTTGTGAATGGTAAAGTCACCATTCGTGGTGCGAATTTAAAAAGCAATGCGCTAATTTACGTCAATTCCGATAGTGATTCCGCTGTCGATATTCAATACTCTACAATGAACGGTAAAGCACTTGACGGCGGAAAATCAGGCTCATTCATCATCTTCTCAAGAGGAAACGTCAAAATTTCAAACAACTCGGTAAATCAAGACGATCCAAGTCATATAAAGGGCTTCTTCTATTCAGAAAAAGATCTAGAAATATTCGGAGTTGGGTCAAATATAAAAATCGAAGGCGGGATTTCTGCTAGACGAATTGTACTAAACGCTATACGCGGAAAATCATCCTATTCTTATTTTACCGGATCACAAGTAGTAGCTTCTACAAACTTTTTTGAAGGTATGTCTAATCAACAAAATAAGGACTCACGTCTTCAGATTCTTTATGACCCAGAGATTATCGCGACATACTCTGACTTAAAACAACAAGAACCGATAATTTACAAAGTCGATCCGCCTCTCGAAACAAACCGTTCCTATTAACTATTCTCTACGCCTAGTAAAATAATTTAAAAATTTAATCTCAATTGCAAAACAGAAGTACCTCCAAACTAAATTGTGGAGGTACTTCTGTTTTCAACTATAAGAACGACCGATTCCCAAGCTTTCCTCAAACAGTAACAATCTCTTTTTCTGAAAATACGCCTACTCGGTTTCTTCCCGCCTGTTTACCACCGATATAAAGCGCCCTGTCTGCATTACGTAATAACAACTTAGCGTCTTCTGCATCCTCTGGTACTGTTGCAACCCCGACGCTAATCGTCATTTGAACATCTATAGGACTGCGATTCTCCGATAAATCAGGAACGATGCGAAATGTCATCTCCTCTACTTCTTTCCTAATTTTCTCAGCAAGCTCAATCGTTCTCGACTTCCCTTTATCGCGTAAGATGAAGACGAATTCTTCACCGCCATATCTTGCAAGCGTATCGTCTTGATTGACAAATGACAGTAAAACTTCTGAAAGTGCTCGGAGTAGATCATTACCGCTTTGATGGCCATATGTGTCGTTAATCACTTTAAAATAATCAATATCTAGCATAATTGCGGATAATGAATGCAGTTCACCTGTATGATAACGAATAATATCTTCGTCCAACTTTTTATCTAAATAACGGAAGTTATTCAAGTTTGTAAGTCCACATCTTTCACTTTGCTCAACTGTTTTTTCAAACAGGCGTGCCTTGACCAATGAAATCGCGAAATAACCAGTTAACATATCCACAATTTTCATCTCAAGTGCTTGGAATATATTTTTATGATGTGATGTAAGAATTAACATCCCTTCTGTCTTTTGATTACGTTTAATCGGTGCAGTCATCACGCTTTTCACCCTATCTGAAAACGTAAAGTTTTTCAATTGAACTATTTCTTTTTTTGTACCAAATATTTTTGGAATATCCAAATCTAGTCCGTCATCCCATTCAACCTTTGATTTAAAAGTGAGATGATTCACTTTTTTAGAAACGACAGCATTTTCTGAGCCCATTAACGTGACAAGGTGTTTGCCAGAACGTAAATCCAACACATAAGCAGCATCATAAGAAACAACATTTCGCAATTTAACGATGAATGTTCGAACAACATCTTCAAATCCGAGACGATCCGCGAGCTCTCGCCCAATTACATTAGCTGATGACAGCTTGTAACTAAAATTATCTGATCGGTGATACATGCTAATAATGACTAAAATAAAGAGAAAAGGGATGCCACAAATTAAAATAGATTTATTTCCAAAAAATATATGCAAATAATACAAAGACACACTAAATGGAAAAACAAGTATAGTTATTACATAGTCCCAAAGCGTCCCCCTATTCCATAGCGTTAACTTCTCATCCACAATTGCAAAAAACACCTTTAATAACAAACTGTTCGTCAACATATAAGTAATGGCATAAACAGCACCAAACAGCACAATGGATAAAAAGTTCACAGTTCCCACTTCACCACCGACTGCATAAAAAGCCAACGCACTCGTCACCGATACAACAGCAAACATCGACGAATTTATAAAAAAGCGTTGAGCTGCTGGTACAGACGTTTTCCCAGTGAAAAGCAGTAAAATCATCGCAATTTGCATGAATATTAACTCGGCAAATAGGCCGTATTGAAAAAAGACGGTAAATGTAATCCAACGCTCTAACGATATTGTTATATTGGTCAACCGAATCGGCAACATCATTGTCACCATGAGGATTGCAAAATATAAAAAAATCGTTAACCAATTAACATCTTTGACAGGCATATACTGGTAAGAAAAATAAATAGCGAGAGGAGCAATGATGGTCCAGATTGCTACTAATAAAAATCGCCTTTTCCGGGTTAACCCCATACATTCTCCCCCTTTTCTTTCAATATTTCGTACTAAAGAATCTAATAGCTATGTTTATTACTTAAGTGAATGGAGTGATAACAGAGGTTCAACATTTCTCTTCACTTTACATACATAGCAACACGGTTTCGCCCAGCTTGTTTAGCACCGATATACAACGCACGATCCGCATTACGCAATAATGTCATCGCTTCATCGGTATCCTGTGGCGCTGATGAAACCCCTATACTACAAGTTATATGAATCACTGTTGGATATTTGTCCTCGCCAAGGTCAGGGACGATTAAAAAGTTATGTCCACCGATTTTTGCACGTAAGTCTTCTGCAAAATCATAAGCCTCCGATTTCGTCATCCCCGGTAAAATGAAGACAAACTCCTCACCACCATATCGCCCAACTATTCCATCTTCCGGAAGTGCAGCCTCTAGCTTCTTTGCTAAAATGTAGAGAATGTCATTGCCACTTTGATGACCATATTCATCATTTATTTTCTTGAAATAATCAATATCAAGCATGACAACAGACAAATTCACGGAGCCGTCACTCGTCACCTGTCCCATTTGATAAGTCAATTGTTCCTCCAAATAACGATAGTTATAAAGCCCGGTTAACGCACAGCGCTCATTTTTCGTAACTGCTTCTTCCATATAGCGCGCTTTTTCCACAGATACCGTAAAATAAGAACAAAGCAAATCCATAATCTTAACTTGGTATTCCAGAAAAGCAGATTTCTTTTTAGAACCTAGCAGCAAGACCCCTTCAATTTTTTGATTTCGAGCGATTGGTATACAGATAACACTCTGTATCTCGTCAGGCATATAGTCATGAGTTTTTGCCTCCCATTCCTCCTTCGAGGAGTAAATGACCGGCTCCTCGGTTTGCAAAACCCGTCCAGCCAATCCCTGCCCCATCCCAAAACGTGCAATCGCAATCGTTTTAAATTGGCCATATTCATAGGAGCTAATCACTTCTAACCAATCCTCATTATAATCAAATAAATAAGCAAATTCGACATCAAAGAGATTCGATACTTTTCTGATGAACTGGTCGATTACTTCTTTTTCCGTCATCATACCTGAAAGCTCCTGCCCAATCTGGCTTGCCTGCTGCAAATAATTATTAATCTTCTCAGAACTATTGTAAAGTCGGGCAATAAATGTAATAAGGAAAAATGGCATTACTAATAAAAGAAATGCACCTGTTCCTACTATATAAATCATAAAGTAAAGTGTGAGCGCCATTGGGATAATGACAAGCATTATGACATAATCAGCTAAAATATCATTTGTTGTATACAATGTTTTAATTCTCTTATAGCGAGCGTAAATCCTTAATGCAAGATCATTAAAAGCTGTATGGACGACCTGATAGAAAGCAACACTGACTAATACCTGCCAAAATTCAAGTGATCCAACCTCTCCACCTACAGCATAAAAAGCAATTGCTCCAAGAATAGATAGGACTAAAAAGAGTACTGAGTTAAAGAAAAATCGCAAAAGAATTGTTAAAGAACCTGATTTATTGAATAAAGTCGCCAAAATAGCTAGTTGCATCACGATTATTTCCACAAACAAGCCGTACATTAAAAAAGCTGGAATGGTTAGCCATGTAACAAGAAACATGGGTGATTCATTTTTTTTGATGGGATAATAGACAGCTAGAAAACTGAAAATCGCAAAAATAGCTACAGTTGTCCAGTCCACTTTTACAGGCGGATAATTGACAAAAACCATATACATACCGAATGGCACAACCATTATCCACATTATAAAATACTTTATAGTAGACTTATTTCCAGCTGACATCACTTTCAAACCCCCTAGCAAACAAGTCAATGAGTCGGAATATATAGAACTAATATATAACTTATCAAACTAAAGAGTCCCTGTCACGACAAATCACTTTCATTTTAGAAATCTCGTAATTAGGTCATAAGTCCAGAAATCATGTACAAAGAACCTGTAACTATTAGCCTTCTTTTATCAACTCTATGTAGTATTATAGTATCACATTCGGCAGTTGTCACCTTTTTCCTCTCGTGATGGCAATACTCCATCAACTTTTTCGGATCTTCCGCTTGCGGATGCGGAAAGGTAACAAACGTAAATGAAGCGGCTACAGGTAACAATTCGTTTAATGTTTGCTCAATATCTTTGCCCTTTAACATACCCATTATGAAATCGACTCTCTCTCCCGGAAACTCCAATTGAATTGTTTCAACAAGCATTTTAGCTGCTGCAGGGTTATGCGCACCATCCATAAATACATTTGGAAACACTTCTTGAAAACGAAAAGATAGTTGAGTCGTCGCAATAGCTTCCGCAACCTTGTCCTTTTCTAAAACGACTCCTGCTACAAGAAGTGCTTCAATGGCCACCGCCGCATTTACACCTTGATGAGGTCCTTTCATTTTCCTCCCTTTTAGCTGAAAGACTTCGAGTCCTTTAAATACATCTTGGTTATCTATCGTAAACTGATCCCCATAAGCGAATAATTCACTTTGCAGTTCCCTAGCAGTAGATTGTACGACCACTAAAGCCTCTTCCCGCAGTGCTCCGATTACGACTGGTTTTCCAGCTTTTATAATGCCTGCCTTATGCTCAGTGACTTTTTCCAATGTTCTCCCAAGAAATGAAGTATGATCTAGTGCAATAGAAGGTATAACAGAAACAAGTGGTATGACGACATTTGTACTATCCAACTTTCCACCCATTCCTGTTTCCAACAGGACAAAATTGGGTGCGAACTGATGGCACGCTACAAATGCGGCAACTGTTAACAATTCAAAATCTGTTAGCTTACCGCTCAAGCCCGCTTCTTTCATCTTTTTAAATGCGGCATCTAAATCATCAGTCGAAATCGGTTGTCCATTAAAGCGAATTTGATCATGTATATCAATTAAGGCTGGCGATGAAAAAACAACCGTCGAAAAACCATGTTGACGTAAAATCCCTTCCATAAATGCAATCGTTGACCCTTTACCGTTCGTCCCAGCTACGTGGATAATCTGCAAATCATTTTCTGGATTCCCGACTAATGCAAGTGCATCTTGGATAGCTTCGAGTCCTGGTTTTATAGCGTCGTCACTTTCGATTGCCCATCGTTTTTTATATTCGTCCATTTTCGGAATCAAAATTATCCCTCCATATGATAGAATCTACATAGGAAAAGTATATCACGGCTGGAGGGGCACAATGTTAAGTTGCTGGATAATTTATAACGGAAGTTTAACGAGCGATAAATTTAAGGATCAGGCAGAATTAATACGGGAAGCGGCTGAACGAGCAGGTGTTCAAGCTGAACTTAAAAAGAATTACGAAGTTCTAATGTATTTGTCAAAACCACTTGAACAATATCCCAACTTCGTTGTCTTTTTGGACAAAGATATTTTACTTGCACACTATTTAAAAAATGCGGGGGTTGCTGTTTTCAACAACCCTATTGTCATAGAAACTTGTGATAACAAAGCGAAACAATATTTACAATTAGCCGCATCGGACATTCCTATGCCCGAAACAATCATTGCACCAAAAGTGTATCCTGCATTCACTATTCGAAATTCGGGGTATTACGAACGAGTGCTAGAGCGTCTCAAACTGCCAATGATTATCAAGGAAGGTCATGGCTCATTCGGCATGAAGGTGTATTTGATTGAAACAGAACAGCAGTTTTATGAAAAAATAGACGAATTGCGCGGTGTCGATTATGTATTCCAGAAATTCATCGCAACGAGTCGTGGACGTGATATCCGAGTCAATATCGTCGGCGGTGAAATTGTCGCAGCAATGTACCGGTATTCAGAAACAGATTTCCGAGCCAATATTACAAATGGTGGTGTGGCGTCAAAAGTTGAGTTAACCGATTCCCAACGGAAATTGGCGATACAGGCAGCTGAGGCAGTCGGTGCTGAATTCGCGGGTGTTGATCTATTATTCGGAAACAATGAGGAACCACTCGTCTGCGAGGTAAATGCAGCCGCGCATATCCGCAATATTTATAACGTTACGGGCGTTAATGTCGCGGATGCAATGATTGCTTATATTTTGAGGAAGCTTGCATGAAGGGCGTTGTTTACTACTCGAAAATTGAAGCTATTAGAAATCAAATGTTCATCGACGACCTGATAAATGAGGCAGGACGCATAGGCATCGAGTTGCACTTACTTACCGGAGATAAACAGCCAGATACCGATGTAGACTTTATTCTTTTTCGGGATCGTAATCCAAGCCTTGCCGGTCAATTTGAAAGCGAAGGCTTCCGTTTAGTAAACCGAGCCGAGGTTAACCGCATTGCTAACGATAAACTTAAATCATTCGAGCTTGCTACCCTTCTCGGCATTGCAGCTGTACCCACAAAGAAAGTACGGAGGGTGGATCAAATTACCGCGTACCCATGTGTCTTGAAAACGATAGACGGATATGGTGGGCAAGAAGTCGTCCTTTGCACATCACAAATACAGGCGCAAGGTTTTTTCACACAATTCCATAACCAAACTATCATTGCCCAACCATACATCGAATCCGGCGCACGCGATATCCGTGTCTTCATGTTGGGTGAAGAAGTGATTGCTGCGGTCAAACGGACTGGCAACGGCTCCTTCAAATCAAATTACACACTCGGTGGCTCGGTCGAAAAATATACACTTGATGGCTGGCAAGAAAAAGAAGCGAAGCGTATCGCTAAAGCGTTGAAAAGCGACTATATCGGGATTGATTTTATCTTGTTACCTGATGGTAGGTGGTTGTTCAATGAAATCGAAGATCCCGTCGGCGCACGATCGCTATATACGACACATGATTTCTCAGTCGCCGGGGAATTGATGGAATATATCAAGTTGAGACTTTCCTAAAAGTGATTGCCTGCATGTTCCGCAATCCAATGAGCAGAAATAAACAAAGACCCAATCGTATTTCCACGATTGGGTCTTTGTGTGTTCGTCTTAGATTTCTTTCAATTCCTGCATACGACGCTCAACCGCTGCGTACTTTTCAAGATAGTCCTTTTCTTTCGCACGTTCTTCTGCGACAACAGCTTCAGGTGCTTTGGACATGAAACGCTCGTTGGCAAGCTTACCTTGAACACGTTTGACTTCACCTTGCCATTTCGCTAACTCTTTTGTAAGGCGAGCAAGTTCTTCGTCTATATTCAATAATCCTTCGAGTGGCAAGAATAATTCTGCGCCCGTGACGACTGCTGACATCGATTTCCCTGGTGCTGCTATTGCCTTGCCAAGTGTTAATGTCTCCGGGTTACAGAAGCGCTCAATGTAGCCTCGGTTTGCTTCTAGCACAGCAACCGTTGCGTCATCTTTCGCAGCAATGTACAAAGGCACTTTTTTACTCATCGGTGTATTCACTTCAGCACGGATATTGCGCACGGCACGAATAATATCCATCAATAATTTCATATCTGTTGCACGTGATTCGTCCGTTAGCGCCGCATTGGCAACCGGCCATGCTGCTACCGTAATAGACTCCCCTTCATGCGGCAAGTTCTGCCAGATTTCTTCCGTAATGAAGGGCATGAATGGGTGTAACAAACGCATTGTATTGTCGAGAACGTAAGCGAGAACAGAGCGCGTCATTTTCTTCGCTGTTTCATCTTCCCCGTACAACGGTAGCTTCGCCATTTCAATATACCAGTCACAGAAATCATCCCAGATAAAGTTATATAATGCACGGCCCACTTCACCGAACTCATAGCGATCAGCTAATTTCGTCACTTGCTCGATGGTTTCATTCAAACGCGTTAAAATCCATGCATCCGCAGCTGATTTTTCACCTGAGAGGTCAATCTCTTCATACGTCATGCCATCCATATTCATCAGCGCGAAACGGGAAGCATTCCAGATTTTATTGGCAAAGTTCCAAATGGATTCTACCTTTTCTGTTGAGTAGCGAAGATCCTGCCCTGGTGATGAACCAGTTGATAGGAAGTAGCGCAACGCATCTGCTCCGTATTTGTCGATGACATCCATTGGGTCAATACCATTACCAAGTGACTTGGACATTTTGCGACCGTCTTCTGCACGTACCAAGCCGTGAATCAACACATCTTTAAATGGACGTTGTTCTGTAAATTCAATACCTTGGAAAATCATCCGAGACACCCAGAAGAAAATGATGTCATAGCCTGTTACAAGCGCATCTGTTGGGTAGTAGCGTTTGAATTCCTCGTTATCGCCATCCGGCCAGCCCATTGTTGAGAACGGCCATAGCGCAGAGGAGAACCATGTATCGAGTACGTCATTGTCCTGTGTCCAGTTTTCAATATCTGCTGGTGCTTCGTGACCAACATGTACTTCGCCTGTTTCATTATGATACCAAGCTGGAATGCGGTGGCCCCACCAAAGTTGGCGAGAAATACACCAGTCATGTACGTTCTCCATCCATTGTAAATACGTGTGCTCAAAACGGTCAGGTACGAAATTAACTTTGCCTTCTGTTTGTTGAAGCTTAACGGCTTCATCGGAAAGCGTCTGCATTCTGACGAACCATTGTGTCGATAAATACGGTTCAACAACAGCGCCGCTTCGCTCTGAGTGACCAACAGAGTGCAAATGATCTTCGATTTCGAATAAAACACCCATGTCTTGCAAGTCTTTAACGATTGCTTTACGGCATTCGAAGCGGTCCATTCCTTCGTATTTACCTGCTAACTTGTTCATAGAGCCGTCTTCATTCATCACCAAAACACGCTCTAAATTGTGACGGTTACCGATTTCAAAGTCATTCGGGTCATGAGCAGGTGTAATTTTCACTGCCCCACTACCGAATTCCATATCCACGTAATCGTCTGCAACAATTGGAATTTCACGGCCTACGATTGGTAAACGCACCGTTTTGCCGATTAAATGCTTGTAGCGCTCATCTTCTGGGTGTACTGCAACTGCTGTATCACCAAGCATCGTTTCTGGGCGTGTTGTTGCAATTTCAATATTACCCGTGCCATCTGTTAGTGGATAGCGCATATGATAGAAGGCACCCTGCACATCTTTATGGATTACTTCGATGTCAGATATAGCTGTTTTCGTCGCTGGGTCCCAGTTGATAATGTATTCGCCACGGTAAATGAGATCTTTTTCGTACAGTTTCACGAACACTTCCTGTACAGCTTTTGACAGACCTTCATCCAATGTGAAACGCTCGCGTGAATAGTCGAGACCTAAACCAAGTTTGCCCCATTGTGCGCGGATATGGTCGGCATATTCTTCTTTCCATTTCCATGTTTCCTCAACAAATTTCTCACGACCTAGGTCATAGCGCGTGATGCCATCTTCACGTAATTTCGCTTCAACACGTGCCTGCGTGGCAATCCCCGCATGGTCCATTCCCGGCAACCATAATGCGTCATAGCCTTGCATGCGCTTCATGCGCGTTAGGATATCTTGTAGTGTAGTATCCCAAGCGTGGCCAAGATGAAGTTTACCTGTTACGTTCGGCGGTGGAATCACGATCGTATACGGTTTTTTATCACTTTTGGGTTGTGCTTCGAAGAATTTCCCTTTTAACCACCATTCATAACGACCTGATTCAATGGACTGCGGATCATATTTTGTGGGCATCGACAAGTTTTCATTTGACATAGTAATTCCTCCTTTGTTTTTGGACACTAAGAAATGTGAAAGGCGCCGCTTAGCCCTGACAAGCGCTGGAAGACCTGAAGATAAAGGCGTTTTTCGCCTTTATCAGCAGGGAGGAGGGATGTACTTCAATCCCTCCCTATACTAAAGCGACTCGAAGGGCTGGCGCCTTAAAACTGGACAACAAAAAAACTCCTATCGCCTTAAAGGACGAAGGAGCTGTTCGCGGTACCACCTTTATTCGTGCACAACAAAGAACTCGTGCACCTCACACTTCGATAACGGCTTCAAACCGGTTTCTGCTACTAAAGATGAAATCTTCATCCTGTTCCCAGAAACTGCTCGCGGGTGACATTCGGTCAATCAATTACAGGGCCTCTCACCACCGGCACCCTCTCTGAAGTAATCAAATTTACGTACTATCCCGTTCATCGCATCTTTATATAGTTGCTTATTATTGTAGCGGAATAGTAGATCACCCGTCAAGTATATTATCAATTACGCCTCAGCGTAATTGCGTCCAGATTTTGAATCGAGCTTGCTCGATTAACTCTCTACAAAATCTGTGACATCCGCTGGAGGCTTCATCTTTGTTCAGCCGGCGTTTGAACGCCCCCTAAACAGGATATAAAACTGCAGTCATTTCTCCCCTATAGAGGTGAGAAATGACTGCAGAATAAAGATGAAAGGATTGTATGATGAGAAAAGGATATAACCCATATTTACTGCCACCTTGGCTGCGAAAGTGCCGTTTTTATTGCAAGGGAATCATCATCCCGATTTGTATTTTCCAACTCATTCGTTTGTTAATCGTGCCGACGACCGGGGATTTCCTGCTATTGTGCTTACTCTGTGGATTAGCTTTCGTTTTTTACAAAAACATCATTTGAACGGAAACTCGTTATGGAAACCCCATCTTCAAGCCCTGCAATGAATGCCAGCGCTTCGTCTGCCTCATGGAATGGAGTGCCGGCTTGAGTTGCAGTCGGTGAATCGACCACGAGGGCATCTTCGGCTTCTGTAATCCCTGACTTATCCGCTTCAATTGTTATGGACAAATCATCTGCTTCTACAACTTCTTTCAGCTCTTCTGTTGACGCAGTCATTGCCGGCTCTTCCACTTGGGCTACTGCTTTTTCGTAGGAACACTCGACATCCCAAACTACACTAAATACCCCTTGTCCGTCCGATTCATTAATCGCTGCCGTTGTCACAACTTGTAACGGACTACCTACCTCAGACGGTAAATCAATGTGAAGAGGCACTGCATATTCAAAATACCCCGCCTCTCCTTGCACATCTACATCATCAATAAGAATCGCTGAATCCGAAAAATCTTCCGCTCTTTGCCCCTCATCAAACACGACATTCGCTGCGATATGATAAACACCCGTCAAGCGCACAGCTTCTGCCGTCCGTTCCTCCGTATACCTCGGGATTACTTGCAATAACTCCACACCTGCCGGCACGCCTGTCTCTACCGGGAAAATAAAATCCTCCTGCATCGTCCACTGCTTCTTCTCCATTATTGTTCCCTCCTCTATTCCTACACAAACAATTGTATGCACGGATTGTGTTTGATAGAAGGACGGGAGTGGAATTTGGGAACTGAAGTACAAAATTCGAAACTCGACTACCTATTCCAGAAACTCGACTACCTGGCCGAAACTGGACTAGCCTCGCACCAAACTGAACTACGAAATTCGAAAACCGGACTACCTATATGAAAAACTCAATTACTCCCGATTCATTACATAAACAAAAAATCCCCCCAATCAGCAAAGCGATCAGGGGGTACTAGTTCAGCTATTTATTTTATCTGTTACCCACGCAATTTAGCAAACACTGTATGGAACGCTTCGACTGTTTTCGCAATATGCTCTTCTGTATGTGCAGTCGATAAGAACATCCCTTCAAACTGAGATGGTGGCAAGAAAATGCCCTCTTCTGCCATTAAGCGATAATACTCTGCGAACATGCCAAGATCAGATGTTTTCGCTTTATCGTAATTCGTAACTTTTTCATTTGTGAAGAAGAAGCCAATCATCGAGCCAGCACGGTTCACCGTATGCGGAATATCGTACTTCTCTGCCGCAGCACGGAAACCAGCCTCTAGCTGATCGCCCAGCTTCATGAAATAATCGTACGATGCAGGTGTTAACTTTTTCAATGTTTCAATACCCGCCGTCATGGCAAGTGGATTACCTGACAACGTCCCTGCTTGATAAACCGTTCCCGAAGGCGCGATGTTTTCCATAATTTCACGCTTACCACCGTATGCACCAACTGGCAATCCGCCGCCAATTACTTTACCAAGACACGTCAAATCTGGTGTCACACCAAAATGACCTTGTGCACAGTTATAACCTACACGGAAGCCTGTCATCACTTCATCAAAAATTAGAAGCGTGCCATTGTTCTCTGTCAGCTCACGTAGACCTTCCAGAAAACCAGGTTCAGGAGGCACAACCCCCATATTCCCCGCTACTGGCTCAACAATGACAGCGGCCAAGTCATCACCGAATTCATCAAAAACTGCTTTGACGCTCTCCAAGTCATTATAAGCAACCGTAATCGTGTTTTTGGCAACCGATTCCGGTACGCCCGGGCTATCTGGTAGACCAAGCGTTGCAACGCCAGAGCCTGCTTTAATGAGCAGTGAGTCGCCGTGTCCATGGTAGCAGCCTTCGAACTTCAAAATTTTATCACGGCCAGTAAAGCCACGTGCTAAACGCAATGCACTCATCGTCGCTTCTGTTCCAGATGACACCATGCGGACCATTTCAATCGATGGTACCCGGTCGATGACGAGTTTCGCCAGTTCATTCTCCACTACTGTTGGTGCACCAAAGCTTGTACCCGTTTCTGCGACACGCTTGATGCCCGCAACGACGTCAGGATCTGTATGACCAAGAATAAGCGGTCCCCATGATAGCACGTAGTCAATATAGTCATTACCATCAATATCCGTAATGACCGCACCTTTACCACTTGCCATGAAAATCGGGTCCATATTGACCGATTTAAACGCACGAACCGGTGAGTTCACGCCGCCTGGTAACAAATCTACAGCCTCAGCAAATGCTTGTTTCGACAACTCATAATTTCTTCCCAATTAGTTCTCCTCCAGCCAGCGCGCCGCATCTTTAGCATGGTACGTCATAATCAGATCTGCACCCGCACGCTTCATACTTGTCAATGTTTCAAGAACGACTTTCTTTTCGTCGATCCAATCATTTTGAGCAGCCGCCTTGACCATCGCATATTCACCACTCACATTATAAGCAACAATCGGTAAGACAAAATTATTTTTCACATCACGAATGATATCAAGATACGACAGTGCCGGTTTGACGATTAAGAAATCCGCACCTTCTGCCACATCGGACTCCGCTTCGCGCATTGCTTCTAGACGGTTCGCTGGGTCCATTTGATACGTTTTACGATCGCCAAACTGTGGTGCCGAACCCGCTGCTTCACGGAATGGTCCATAATAAGCGGAAGCATATTTCACAGCGTAAGACATAATCGGAATATCTAAAAATCCTGCCGCATCCAGCGCTTGACGAATCGCAACGACAAAGCCATCCATCATATTTGATGGTGCAATAATATCAGCACCCGCTTGTGCCTGGCTGACAGCCGTTCGTGCCAATAAATCCAGTGAAGGATCGTTCAATACTTTGTCACCCTCGACCACGCCACAATGTCCGTGGTCGGTATACTCACATAAGCATGTATCCGCAATAACAATCAGTTCTGGATGACGTTCTTTGACAAAACGAATACCTTGCTGAACAATTCCATGGTCATGATAAGCCCCCGTACCTGTCGCATCTTTTTCCGCTGGGACACCAAACAGAATTACCGCAGGAATTCCGAGTGCAACGACTTCATCGATTTCAACCGCTAATTGATCTAGTGAAAATTGAAAAACACCAGGCATTGAAGATACAGGATTTTTCACATTTTCCCCTTCAGTCACAAAAATCGGATAAATGAAATCCTCTTTCTGTAAAACTGTTTCTCTCACCATCGCACGTAATGTAGTCGAATTACGTAAACGCCTGTTACGTCTGAATTGTAAATTCTCCAAAGTTACCCTTCCTTTCGCCTCGCCAATTTCTCGACGAGATCCATCAATGTATATGTATCAGGCTTTACATGAACGGCGGCTCCTGCTTCAAGCAGCGCTTTTTCCGTCACATGTCCAATTGCCGCAATCGTATAACCAGTCCATCCTACTCGAGGTGCAACTTCCTCAGCAAATACACGCACCGCCGAAGGGCTTGCGAACAAAACATTTAGTTGCTTATTATGCTGCAACACATCAATGAGTGAGCCAATTGAGTCACTGACTCGTTCCGTTGTATAAACCGTCCATTCATCCACCTCAAAAGGCAATTCTTCTTTGATGGTGACTCCAGCTATTGAACCACGTAGGAATAATAGACGGCGAATATCCATTTCAGTCGGTTTAAATTCCTTAACGAATACATCTGCGCTGAACACTGTTGGGATGAAGTCAACAGTAAAACCAAGCTTTTCAAGTGCTTCTGCAGTTTTTGTACCAACTGCTGCAATTTTTGCTGGAATAGTTGCTGACGATATCTCGAAACGCTTAAGTTTAGCGCCAAATGCAGCCACTGCACTTTGACTCGTAAAAATGAGCCAATCATATGTCGGACAAGCGTTCAAACGAAGCTCATCCGTCGGTTCCACCAACTCTGCTACTCGAATCAGTGGAAATGACAGCGGTATGCCGCCATACTGCTCCACCCGTTCAAAAACATCTTGTGATTTCGGCGTCCCCGTAAAAATGACCGTCTCCCCTAATAGCGGTTGACCATTACGCATCCATTTCCGCCTTCACTTTCTCAATCACTTCAGAAGCTCCCTGTGCACGCAATATCTTGGCAACTTCTTTACCAGCTTCAACCGGATCAGCACCTACGAAAGACTGTTTGAAAATTTGCGTTGCATCAGGAGAGGCAATGTAGCCTGTCAATTCAACATTGACACCGTCATATTTCGCAAAGCCTGCAATCGGCACTTGGCATGAACCGTCCATTTCCGACAAGAATGTACGCTCCGCTTCAACTTCTTTCCATGTTTTATCATCAGAAATTTTCGCAAGTTCTGCAAGCAATTCCTGATCATCTGCACGACATTCGATGGCCAACGCACCTTGACCAACCGCCGGAATACAATCTTCAGCAGAAATCAGTTCAGTTGCGACATCATCGCTCCAGCCTAGCCGTTTCATACCCGCTGCGGCAAGTAAAATTGCATCATACTCACCGTCATGCAATTTCTTCAAACGTGTATCGATATTGCCACGTATCCATTTGATGTCTAGATCTGGGCGTAAGAGCAGCAACTGTGAGCTGCGTCGTAAACTAGATGTACCGACAACAGCGCCTACCGGTAAATCCATCAGCTTGACATGACCGTTTGAAATGAAGGCGTCACGCGCGTCTTCACGCGGCGGAATACAGCCAATGACAAGTCCCTCTGGAAGGATTGCCGGCATATCCTTCATACTATGGACAGCAAAATCAATTTCTTTATTGTAAAGCGCTTGCTCAATTTCTTTAACAAACAGACCTTTACCCCCTACTTTTGAAAGCATTACATCAAGAATCTGATCGCCTTTTGTCACAATTTCCTTCACTTCAAATTCAAATGGTACCCCAGCCGCCTTCATTTGATCAATAAACCAATTCGTTTGCGTCAATGCCAGCTTGCTTCTTCTTGAACCTACGATGATTTTCCTCATATAATTTCAATCCAACCTTTCTTTATCTTATAGACCTGTTGTATTTGGCACAATTTCATCGAACGTATGCCTGCAGTTTCAGCTCTAGTAAGTTAGAGCCAAAAATGGAATGTAGATAATTTGCTCCCTAGGAAAAAATTAATAATAACAAACAAAAACGCAAAGATATTTACCCAAGCGAAATCGTTTCCTGTCAGCTTACCACCCCGTTGCAAAAATAATACAGAGCTATAAACACCTAGAAGAATAAATGATCCTACAATCTTCATATCAAAAAGTGACCACTCGTCCAGCGCTACTTGCGCCCACTGCATCCCTAAAATTAGGCTAACAAGCAGCAAAGGAATGCCCGTATAAATCGAAGCTTTCATACCCATTGTTGTTTGATGCAACGATGGCAATCGACTAAATTGTTTTGACCACTTCTTTTTCTTCAAGATTTTATAAACTAACAAATATAAAATCGCAAAGACAAAGGACATCGAAAATGCCGTATAGGATAAAATCGCAAACGTAATATGAATGAATAATAGCTCTGAAACAAGCGCATCGCCTATCGGTGACTGCGCGATTTGCATCGGAGCGAATGTATGAATGGTCATGAAGCAAAAGCCGATGACATTCAAGAAAAAGACAACATGGTCTATTTTATAAAACAAATGCAACACGATTGACAGTGTAATGAGTAGCCACGCATAAAAATAAATCCCTTCAAACAGTGATAAAATCGGAAAACGTTTCGCTTCAAGCATAAAAAATAGAAGAAATAACGTTTGTAAAATGTAAACTACAGATAAAATCCAGAAAGCACTTCGGTGTGCAATCCTATCCTTATTCAAATAATCTATAAAATAAAAGACGAGGCTTACTGCGTACAAAACGACCATCACTTCATGCAGCCTCGCCATCGTCATATCAGCCATGATACCATCTCTACCTTTCCGCTAAAAAACGCTAAGCACGCAGGTGGAACCCTTTATTGAAGCCCGCTTTCAATTTATATCACCTTTAAAAGGAGTATTTTGAACACCTACTATACTGCTATAGATGCAAAATACTCCTTAACTTACTCAATATTGAACATCTGGCTGTGCTATCGCAGTTCTTTTCACCTTGCTCCTCAAACGATCCTTCGCCTGTCCCGCAAGTAATTCTTTTTCTTGGACAACTTCTTCGTCAATCCCAAAAATTTGCTGAAATAACTCTAGTTTTTCAGCCGCATTTTTATCCATCACTAACTCTTTTGCCTGTAATATTGGATCCTTTAATAATTGATTGACGATCGATTTTGTATGCTTACTCAATATTTTTTTCTCACGATCCGTTAAATTCGGCATTTTGTTCTCAATACTTGCCATCGTTTCTGATTGAATACGATGCGCTTTTTGACGAAGTGCTGAAAGTACAGGAACAACGCCCAAAGTCGCTACCCATTCGTTAAATACGACAATTTCCTGCTCAATCATTAGACCAATTTCTTCAGCAGCATGTTTTCTTTCAGCAAGATTTGCTTCGACAATGTCTTGCAAATCATCAATGTCGTAAAGGAATACATTTGGTAAATCACCAATACGCGGATCTAAATCACGCGGCACCGCAATATCAACCATAAAAATTGGTTTCCCTTTACGTAAACGCTCCGCATACTCCATCAGTTCATAGTCAATGACGAAACCATTTGCACCTGTTGAGCTAATGAGGACATCAGCTTCGAGAAGTGCACACTGTAATTCTTTCATCGATTTTGCTTGCCCACCGAATTTTTCAGCAAGCTCTTCTGCTTTGGACAGCGTGCGGTTAATAACCGTCACTTTTCCAACACCACTGCCATGCAGGTTTTTTGCAGCTAACTCGCCCATTTTCCCCGCACCAAGTATGGCAATATTCTTATCGTTAAGGGAACCGAATATTTTTTTACCAAGCTCTACAGCAGCATACGATACGGATACTGCATTTTCACCAATTGCCGTTTCTGTATGTGCTTTTTTCGCGAACGTCACTGCTTGTTTAAAGAGCTCATTGAAAACAGTTCCTGTCGTACCAATTTCTTGACCTCCTAAGAAACTGTCGCGTACTTGACCCAATATTTGCGTTTCACCAAGTACCATGGAATCAATACCCGCTGAGACACGTAACAGATGCTCAATCGCTCCATCATTTTCTTGGATAATTAAATGCGACGAAAAAGACTCCAATGGTAAATCAAACCATTCAGCCAAAAAGTTTTTTACATAATAACGTCCTGTATGCAATTGATCGACAACGGCATAAATTTCAGTCCGGTTACATGTCGATATAATAATATTTTCTAATATACTTTTTTGCTGTTGCAATGTTTGCATCGCTTGCGGCAGCTCAGCTTCAATAAAAGATAATTTCTCTCGTATCTCAACGGGTGCCGTCCGGTGATTAACACCAACTACGATTGTATACACCAGGTGCCCACACCTTTCACTTTCTATTCATGGCTATATTATATCATACGACAATTATTTCTCATTGATAATTTGTGAACAACGTATGACTATGAACAGTTTGAATAGATTATTTATAATGATTCTAATCTATCTTAGTAGTTGTCTCACCACAATGCAATAAATTTGCACTAAACAACGGGACTGCTTTATTAGCAGACAAAAAAAGTCCGAAGAAAATGACTCCCTTCGGACTTTTCATATACATCACATTCTACTTTCAATCTCTCGCCAAGCCTCTTCCATACCAATCCCTTTTTCAGATGAAAACATAATAAGGGAATCGAAGCTTCTCATTTGAAGTGTTTCTCGAACAATTTTCAGGTGCTTATCCCATTTCCCTTTAGGAATCTTGTCAGCTTTTGTCGCAACAACAATCGCAGGGATATTATAATTCACCAAAAAGTCGTACATGAGGCAATCATCCTTCGTCGGCGGATGACGCAAATCCACAATTTGAATGACAGCACGTAAATGCTCGCGCTCCACCATATATTGTTGAATAAATTTCCCCCATGTTTCACGGGATGACTTTGACACTTTCGCATAGCCGTATCCCGGAACATCGACGAAAAACAATTGCTCTTCGATTTTATAAAAGTTCAGTGTTTGTGTCTTCCCCGGCTTTGAAGATGTACGAGCAAGACTTTTTCTGCCAATCATCTTATTGATAAATGACGATTTCCCGACATTCGACCGGCCTGCAAGCGCAAACTCTGGGTATCCTTCAGACGGATATTGTTCTGGCCTTACGGCACTCATAATCATTTCAACGTTATGGACTTTCATTTTGAAGATTCCTCCAATGCTATTTCGAGAACTTCTTCTGCGTCCGAAACAAGTTTAAAGGTCAACTCTTTCCGAACACTTTCTGGAATATCTTCGATGTCGCGCTCATTATCACTTGGCAAGATAATCGTCGTCAAGCCAGCGCGATGAGCGCTTAATGTTTTTTCTTTCACTCCACCAATGGGTAAAACTCTACCGCGTAGTGTAATTTCGCCAGTCATCCCAACCTCACGACGCACTGGTCGCTTCGTCAATGCAGACACAAGCGCAGTCGCAATCGTCACACCTGCCGACGGACCATCCTTCGGAATCGCGCCTTCAGGAACATGGATATGAATATCATACGATTCGTGGAATTCTGGGTCAATCCCAAATTCCCCTGTTTTCGAGCGCACATACGATAACGCTGTTTGCGCAGATTCCTTCATTACGTCTCCAAGTTTCCCGGTCAAAATCAATTTCCCTTTCCCAGGGGACAAAGAAACTTCAATTTGCAGTGTATCGCCACCAACCTGCGTATAAGCAAGTCCTGTCGCTACACCAACTTGATTCACCGTTTCCGCCTGACCATAACGAACTTTCTTTTTACCAATTAACGACTCCAATGTCCTCGGGCTGACTGTCACACTTTTCTTATCGCCTGTCACAATCTGTTTCGCTGCTTTACGACAAACCCCCGCAATTTCCCGCTCTAAACCACGTACTCCGGCTTCCCGTGTATAATACCTAACAATATCTAGGATTGCCGGGTCGCTAATCCGAACTTGCGACTTCGTTAAGCCATGCTCCTTCAACTGTTTTGGAATCAAGTGATTTTTCGCAATCGAACATTTCTCGATTTCTGTATATCCAGCAATCGATATGATTTCCATACGATCTCTAAGCGGCCCCGGAATCGCACTCAAATCATTGGCAGTTGCAATGAATAACACATTCGACAAATTGTATGGCTCTTCAATATAATGATCGCTAAATGAATTGTTTTGCTCCGGATCAAGCACTTCTAGCATCGCAGATGACGGGTCTCCACGAAAATCATTTGACATCTTATCAATTTCATCCAGTAAAAATACCGGATTAATTTTACCTGCTTTTTTCATACCTTGAATAATTCGCCCTGGCATCGCACCGACATACGTCCTTCTATGCCCACGAATTTCAGACTCGTCACGCACACCACCGAGTGAAATACGTACAAATTTCCGTCCCAGTGATTCCGCAATAGATCGCGCTAAGGATGTTTTACCTACACCTGGAGGACCACCCAAACATAAGATGGGGCCACGCAAAGAATTCGTCAACTGACGAACTGCTAAATATTCAAGAATTCGTTCCTTGACTGTTTCCAAGCCGTCATGGTCACGGTCTAAAATCTCCTCAGAACGCTTAATATCAAGCTGATCTTTAGATGCATCTGACCAAGGTAAAGCCACTAGCCAATCGATATAATTTCGGATAATTCCACTTTCAGCTGCAGCGGACGGAATTTTTTCATAACGGTCAAGCTCGCGCAATGCTGTTTCCTTAACGCCTTCTGGCATATTCGCTTGTGCAATTCGTTCGGTTAACTCCGCAACTTCTAGACCTTTTCCATCCTTATCGCCAAGCTCTGTTTGGATAGCCTTCATTTGCTCACGTAAATAAAATTCCTTTTGCGTTCTCTCCATTGCTTCCTTGACACGCTCATTAATTTTACGTTCCAAATTCAGCACTTCTTGCTCATTATAAAGCCTTGTAATCAGCCATTCGAGACGCTCGTGGACATTTGTTGTTTCAAGAACTTCCTGCTTCGCCACTATCTTCAGCGGTAAATGCGAAGCGACCATATCAGCAAGTCTACCCGGCTCAACGATAGAAGCAACCGAATCATACGTTTCCTTGGTTACTTTCTTCGATACCTTCGAGTATTTCTTGAAATATGTAAGCAATGTTCGCATTAGAGCCTCTGATTCAGCATTTTTCTCCTCATCATCTGGATACCCTACAACCTCAACGACCGGATATAAATCTGCTTCCTCATAATTTGACCATTTCGCACGCTCTACCCCTTCAATGAGTACACGATATGTACCATTTGGTAGCTGTGTCAATGATTTTACTAATGCCAATGTACCGATTTCATACAGGTCCTCCGGCTCGGGGTTTTCAATACTAATATCTTTTTGCGTCGCAAGGAAAATCAAATTATCCTGTGCGATCGCGTGTTCAATTGCAAATACAGAGCGTTCTCTACCCACATCAATATGTAAAATAAGTGATGGGTAGACAAGTAGCCCACGTAACGGTAGCACTGGTATGTTTGTTCTCTTATTCGTTGTCATGTGGAAGTCACCTCCATGAGTTATGTATAACAAGACATTGTAGTATGTGGAAAAAAAAGCTGACGACCGATGAGCGCATTTACACGCGCGTCGTCGGAGTCAGCTCAACCTTCAGGCGTTACGCCGAATTTTTCTCAGGATCTAAGTCGACAGAAGTACCGTCTTCCCTTAACAGGATAGGCGTTGATTCTCCAGTGACAGAACCTTTTGTAATGATACATTCCGTTACTTCTTCCAAAGAAGGCAGTTCGTACATTACATCTAACATAATATTCTCGATAATAGAACGCAAGCCACGAGCACCAGTTTTTCGTTCAATCGCCTCTTTGGCAATTTCTAGTAATGCATCATCTTCAAAACGAAGAGCCACATCGTCAAGTTCAAACATCTTCTGATATTGTTTAACAATCGCATTTTTAGGAATCGTTAAGATTTGACGAAGCGTATCTTCACTTAGCTGCTCCAATGTTGCAATGACCGGTAAACGGCCGATGAACTCCGGTATTAAGCCAAAGCGTTGAAGATCTTCTGGGATCAATCTTGCAAGCAAGGTTTGATCTTCTTTTAACACCTTCTGCTCTGTACCGAAACCAATAACCTTTTGTCCAATACGACGTTTAATAATATCTTCAATTCCGTCGAAAGCACCTCCAACAATAAAGAGGACATTCGTCGTATCGATTTGGATAAATTCTTGATGTGGATGCTTACGTCCGCCTTGTGGTGGTACGCTCGCCACTGTTCCTTCAAGAATTTTAAGAAGTGCCTGTTGGACACCTTCACCTGATACATCGCGTGTAATTGATGCATTTTCAGATTTACGTGCAACTTTATCGATTTCGTCGATATAAATAATCCCTTTTTCGGCACGTTCAACATCATAATCAGCCGCTTGAATCAGCTTCAACAAAATGTTTTCAACATCTTCACCGACATATCCTGCCTCCGTCAATGATGTAGCATCTGCAATCGCAAATGGAACATCAAGGATTCTTGCAAGTGTCTGAGCAAGTAATGTTTTACCGCTTCCTGTAGGTCCGATTAGAACGATATTAGATTTCGACAGCTCAACATCATCAATCTTACTGTTCGAATTCACACGCTTATAATGGTTATAGACAGCGACTGCCAAAGATTTTTTTGCACGATCCTGCCCAATCAAATAATCATTGAGTATGCTTTGTATTTCTTTCGGTTTTGGAACGTCTTTCAATTCGAAACCTTCTTCGAGTCCGACTTCCTCTTCAACGATTTCCGCACAAAGTTCAACACATTCATCACAAATATAGACGCCTTGCCCAGCGACTAGTTTACGCACCTGCTCCTGGGATTTCCCGCAAAAAGAACAGTTAAAGTTATCTTTTTCATCGTTAAATTTGAACATTATGCTCACCCCTATTCAAGTGACAATCTTACAAGATTCCCCGATTATAATCAACTAATTAGAATTTGTACCACTATGTAAGAAAGTAACTTCTTTCTTTTTCTACGAAAAACAAGGTACGGTCTTCCGTACCTTGTCCTTATTCTACATTATTATTCGGTAACTTTTGCGTTTTCAACAAGAAACTCAACTGTTTTATTGAAGCGTAGATCATTTTCAAGAACTTTCGTGCCACCAAGCGTTTTCTTGATTTGCTCGATTTCCATGCCGAATTGCTCAGACATTTTTTCAAGCTCAGCGTTGATATCTTCTTCTGCAACTTCAATATTCTCCGCTTTACCAATTGCTTCAAGCACTAAAGAAACACGGACACGATTTAGTGCGTCGTCTTTCATTTGCTCACGAAGTGCTTCTTCATTTTGACCTGAGAATTGGAAGTAAAGCTCCATGTTCATACCTTGCTGTTGAAGGCGTTGTCCGAATTCGTCCATCATGCGATCAGTTTCAGACGTGATCATCACTTCAGGAATGTCGATTTCTGCGTTGCGTGCAGCTGCTTCAACAAGATCGTCGCGAAGTGCAGTTTCAGAAGCTGATTTCTTATCGTCCGCTGTTCTTTCTTTCAACTTCGTACGCAATGCTTCAAGGCTTTCGACCTCTTCGTCAATTTCTTTCGCCAATTCGTCATCTAGTGCTGGAATTTCTTTTGCTTTAATTTCATGTACTTTTACTTTGAATACTGCTGGTTGGCCTGCAAGCTCTGCCGCATGGTATTCTTCTGGGAATGTAATTTCGATGTCTTTGTCTTCACCTATTTTCATACCAACCATTTGCTCTTCAAAGCCTGGGATGAATGAGTTAGAACCGATTTCAAGTTCGTATTGCTCAGCTTTTCCACCTTCAAAAGCTTCACCATTCGCAAAGCCTTCAAAGTCAAGCTTCACTGTATCACCATTTTCAACCGCGCCATCTTCTTTAATTACCAATTCAGCGAATGCTTTTTGGCTTTCTTGAAGTTGTTCTTCGATTTCTTCATCTGTTACTGTTGTTTCTTGACGTGTCACTTCAAGACCTTTGTAGTCTCCAAGTTTCACTTCTGGCTTTAACGTAACAACTGCTTTGAAAATAAGCGCTTGACCTTTTTCCATTTGCTCAATATCAATTTCAGGGCGGTCAATTGGTTCAACGTCCGCTTCTTCAATTGCTTTTGCATAAGCTTCCGGAAGAATGAAATCTAGTGCATCATTGTAAAGTGATTCTACACCGTACATTTTTTCAAACATTGGACGTGGCATTTTACCTTTACGGAATCCAGGCGCTTGAACTTGTTTCACAACTTTTTTAAATGCTTTGTCAATACCCGCTGTTACTTCTTCAGCAGGAACCTCAACTGTAAGTGTCCCCGTATTACCTTCGTGTTTTTCCCATTTAACTGACATAATTAAATACCTCCGAATCATTTTGGCCAATATGTTTTCGTACTTATATACTCATTGACAACCCTTACAGTATATCATAGTCTTTGCATCTTTCAACAGATTTAATTTGCTTCAGCAGATGTGTTTGTACCGAAAGCGAAGCGTCAGCTACAGAAGTCCCCCACTTCTATTAAGTCGCGGGATGAACGATAAATCTGCATTCAATATCAGTTGTGTCTTAAAGCTTTGCTGAATCAAATTAAAGGAAGGCAACCTAAGTGCGCCACGTCCTGTGGCAACGGTTGCATGATCGACATCCTGTCGACCTGCGGATGTCATAGATTTTCAGTGGAGCTTTTCGAGCAAGCTCGAAAAAATCTGTACGCAATTACGCCGAGGCGTAATTGATTACTTTATAAATCATCCAGATTACTATCGACTTGCTGGATTAGTTTGTACAATTCTGTTTCTGGCAAGGATCCCCCCGAAAACAGGCTTTCTATGTAGTTGACATACGCCACGGCCACTTCATGCGCTGGGTATTCACCCCAACCGAACGGAAATGCAGTAATGGCAAACTTTTCAATTAGTCCACGTGCCATTTCCAAACGAGACGGATCTTTTAGTAACAGTTTCTCTATCTCCGCAAGCACATCACCTGTCAAATCATCGCGACCCGGAAGCGTCAACTCAGGAAGGGTAATCGTTTGCTCCCTACCAAACTTCCGCACAGTAAGCTCCTCAGCGTAGCCCGCCTGATACAGCAGCGCCAACACAAAAGAGATAATAAGCGGCGCAACATCGTTTTGCTCCGCTATTGCTACCAACTGAGGAATCATTTCCGATAAATCCTGCCCTTCAATAGAAGCAAGCGCATACTGCTGTTGCATTTTATCCATCGCATTGAATTCCTCTAATGTGAAAAAATTCACAGATTCAGTCAGATTTTCATCAGAATAGCGATTGGATAATCGACCATTCAATTCCCGTAAATAATTAAATTTTTGCAGCATTTCCTTCGGAACAATTCCTTCGCCGATTAGCGTATCAATCGTCATTTCAACTTCCTCATATTCCTGCAATTGAATACTGATCGTTAAATACAACTCCATGGCATCAATATAATCAGTTGCCCCGCTATGCAGTAGCTTTGCCGCAATTTCTTTTGCACGCTCAAACTCTTTTGTTTCATAAAGGGCAACAGCGTATGGGCCAAGAAATTCCGGATAATCAGGCTCATACAAAATAGCCTGGTCAAATACACGGACTGCTTCATCGAAATTCGACTGTTCCACAGCAACTAGCCCTTGTTCTACAAGCTTTTCATATGTACCCGGGAAGACAATTACATTTTCCGTTTTCCGAATTCTTCCGTATTTCCTACGCACCACACTCACCTTCTTTCATCATACTCACTATAGCATAGCAATTTCCATTTTGAAATTGATACAATCGAACAAAAAACGCCACTCGCTTGTGACGAGGGCGCTGATTGTACCTATTGTCAATCACGCCTTGGCGTGATTGCGTCCAGATTTTGAATTGAGCTTGCTCAATTAACTCCCTTCAAAATCTGTGACATCCGCCGGAGGCTTAACTTAATTCAGCAGGGGGTTGGACCCCCTGCTGAATTAAGTTAAAAGTGAATGCGATTGGAATATCTTTCAATCATTCGCTCGTTATGTGCCGTGCTTCCATCTATATTGCTACTTTTAAAGACAGGTGGTTCCAGACCGTCGGCAATCATAATCTCCATCACACGGTTAAAGGCTGCGTGAAGAAGTAAGTTTGCCATAATGCTAGATGCCGGAGCATAGAGCAGCTCACCGGACGTCAAAAGCCCATCTCCGAGCGGCACATGCGTATTTAACTGATCATCGACGACATCTTCCAATCGCTTGCCTGATGGATGTCTAGAAGGCTGAACAGCTGCTTCATAATAAAGCGATTGGATGGAAACTGTATATGCTCCACTTTGTCTCGCCTTATTCGCCACATCAATTGGCACTGGATTACGACCCGAAGTCGAAATAACAATTACCGTATCATCTTGACGAAAATCGAGTTGGTCTTCAAATGTCTGTATAAACGTAGCATCCTTCTCATGCGCAGAAGCTTTTGTCGCTCCTTTATGCAGCATAAGAGATTCGATAAAAATTGGTTGTACAGGGACTAAGCCGCCAGCACGAAAATAAGATTCTTCTGCAATTAAATGAGAATGTCCGCAGCCAAACAGTTGAATAATACCACCACGTGCAAGGCGTTTCGCAATTTCAACCGCCACTTTTTCAATCGTCGGCTGTTCTTCATTTGAAACTTCTTGCATCAACGTATTAATCGCTTCAAAATAAGGATTCACTGACCTACCTCCATATTTCACTTACGGGACTTATAACAATTTTCTCAAAACATGAGTTACTGAAGTCAGACTAAGCTATAGGCATCTTGATCGACAATTAACGTTACATCGTCATGATTCCATAAATAAGAGGCTGGGAAATCTTGCGAAATTTCTTTGCTCAGCAATTGTTTCACAGCTTCCGCTTTGCTTGCTCCTGAAGCGATTAAAATGATTTTCTTGCTTTTTAAAATAGATTTAATGCCGGTTGTGACAGCATGTGTTGGCACATCGTCAATGGATGGGAAGAAACGCGCATTGCTTTCACGTGTAGACGCCACTAGTTCAACGACATGCGTCAAGCTTTCCGGATCTGTTCCCGGCTCGTTAAAGCCGATATGGCCATTTGTACCAATTCCAAGGATTTGTAAATCAATCGGACCTACGCGGTCAATAATTTCTTCATAACGCACACATTCCTCTTCTGGCGAAACAGCCATCCCATTCGGCACATACGTATTGTCAATCGCAATATCAATGTGGTTGAATAGGTTTTCAGCCATAAATGTATGGTAACTTTCTGAATGATCTGTTGGCAAACCAATATATTCATCAAGATTAATCGTACTCACATTTTTATAAGAAACGCCACGCGTCTTCACACCTTCGATTAGGTTTTTATACAAGCCAATTGGTGTTGAACCTGTTGCTAATCCAAGAACGGATTGAGCGTTTTCAAGAACTTGTGCCTCCACTAATTGAGCTGCCTGTGCACTTGCTTCATCATAATTATCAAATACTAAAACTTTCATCATACTTCCTCCTTCGAATATGTGAGATTCCCTCTACAAATTGTCAACTGAACATTCCAGTCCTCGTCGACGATTGTAAGATCTGCGTCCTTACCTGCCTCAATCTTCCCTTTATTGACAAGACCGAGCTGGTTTGCAGCATTGGTAGATGTCATGGCAACGAGTTCGGCCAATGTACAGTTTGTCATTGCCTTCATGTTTTTCGCCGCATTTTCCATCGTTAAGATACTACCCGCAAGCGTGCCATCTGGCAAGCGTGCGTCGTTATGCGTCACTTCAACGTCTTGCCCACCCAAGTCATACGTTCCTGGCGGCAAACCTTTCGCGCGCATCGCATCTGTTATGAGTATAATACGACTAGCCCCTTTTTGACGATACGCCAAATCTACTGCTTTTGGATGACTGTGAATTCCATCTACAATCAATTCAACCATTAACGCATCCTCTAAAAAAGCTGCTCCCACAACACCAGGTTCCCGATGGTGGAATGGGCTCATTTGATTGTACAGATGTGTAATATGATTTGCACCAGCCTTAACCGCATTATGCACAACGTCTGATGTTGCATCCGTATGACCCAAAGACGCTACGACACCACTCTTGGTCACCTCTTCAATAAATGGAAGCCCATTTTCTAATTCTGGCGCAACCGTCACAAGTTTAATACGATTGCCACTAAGTTCTTGCCACTTGTTAAAGAGATCCGAAGAAGGTGCAATCATATGCTCAACCGGCTGTGCACCTGCTCTTTTTGTCGATACGAAAGGTCCTTCCAGATGAACCCCTAGCATCTCAGCCTGCGTTTCATCCGCAGTAAAAAGACTCGCATTGTGTAACGCAGCGGAAATAGCTTCGTCTGACTGCGTCATCGTCGTCGCTAAAAAACTCGTTGTGCCTTCACGTGGTAGTGCACTTGCAAATCCGTTCAACGCCTCTGGTGTCACATCCATTGTATCAAAGCTGGACGCTCCATGAATATGCACATCTATAAACCCAGGGACCACAGTCCAATTTTTACCCGTCGCATCAATATGAGCATCTGCCACCGCCGCAATAGAAGCCGCAACCTCTTTAATTTTACCATCTTCTACGAAGACATCACCTATAAATTGTGATTTTTTTGCATCTGCAATCGTAATATTTGAAATTAATAACGATTTTCCCACTGGATTTTCCTCCTTATGACAAACTAGAAAAGTAATCAAAGTATTCCCTACTTTAATATCGGTAATCTTATAAAACTTCATTTCCACTATACACCTAGTTGGTATAGTTATCTAGACCAATCGGATGTTATGTACAATGTAAAACAACCGATTATCCATTCAATATGACGACGAATTGATTACTGAAATAGTGAGATAATTGAAACTTTTAACTCGATCATTACGTATATTAATTAACGCTATTCAATTAGGGATAGTATCATTATTTTTACTTTCGGTGTTTACGACTGACTTTTTTGGATTCTTAGGATGATAAAAAACATGGTATAAGTGGTACATACTTATCGCTGTAATCATTTATATTGAAAAGGGAGGGAATGCTATGCATTGGATTTTCTGGGGTTCTATTGTAGCTTTTCTTGTAGTCATCAACCTTGTGGATTTTTTGACTGGGCGGAAATTTAATTTTAGTGAAAAGGAAAAGTCATTAAATCAGAACAGAGCGGGAGCAGATGCTCTCCGAGAAGTAGGACGTTTTGATCACAATAATATGCCTTAAATTTAATGAGACTCTTTTGCGCTTCGACAAACGGGTTGGTTTAATAAGAATGGGACTTTGTATAAATCAATTTCATAATAATACTATTAAAAAATAAAATGTGCATGTTGATTTCGCTTCAGGCAGACGTTTCCACGGGCACGGCTTGAACCAATCGAACAGTGTTGGGTTCGATTTGCCGTATTCCTGCGTTTTTTACAGAAATTAAGGCATCTTGCTCTCAACGCTTCGCTTTTATTTGCAAAAGCCGCTCCTTGTGACGGCTTTCAATGGAGTCGCCACCTTATGCTACAATCAACGAGATTAGTCTTTCATATCGACGAACAATAAAATGATAAGATTTTATTGTTCGTCTTTACTTGTAATAGGAGCGATTATGAAATTGGCTTACATATGCAGAATGAAGAATTCGTTTGTTTTGAAGATAATTGCTGAAGAGTGATTCATGGATACTCAAATTCAGCCTGTCTCCTCATTTCACTTTGAATCTCGTTGTTTTATCCCATCCAATCATTTGACGTTTTTTCTTGGCTTTGATGTAAAGGACGAAACTGCGCACGAATAAATAGGTGAATAATTGTGCATACGTGAAGTACATAATGACGCTGACAAAAATGTTGATTGGCGAGAAGGTCTTTTGTACCGCTTGAGCAGAGAACAGTTGCGCTGTGTAGACAACATAAGCTAGATACCAGATGAACAAAAGCGGATATGTGTGCTCAATATGAAAAAAATCAAAGATTCCGAGAGCGAACCATACATAAGAAATAATCAAGAAAAGCCAAAATACGACGTAGACAAGCAACTGGTGTATTGAATGTACAAGTAGCTTCCCTTTGAAATAATCCGGTTCCGTCAACGTTTTCTCCACAATGTATAAATTCCCCTGTAACCATCTTGTCCTTTGTTTCAAATAGACCGATAATGTCTCTGGCTCTTGTTCCCATGTGACTGAATTAGGGACGATTGGTAAATAATATCCTTTTTGTGTAATCCGTAAAGTCAATTCCGCATCCTCAGCAATGGCGTACGGATCATATCCCCCCAGTTCCTCAATAACAGAACGCTTCACTAACATATTGGTTCCAGTCAGTGACCCTGTTTTAAACAGTTGCCACCTGCCTGATTGCATAAGCAATTGAAATACTTGAAATTCAATTGAAATCATCCGAGTCAACCAGGTTGCGGATTCATTGAATGTGCGGACATATCCGACAGCCCCTGCTGCTTTCGGGTTTGTTTCACTGATTGCGACAAGTTTTATAAGCGCCTGTGGGTCAGGTTGATTATCTGCATCGTAAACGCAGTAATATTTGTTTTTTGAAATACTTAACCCATAATTAAGTACCCTCGACTTACCTCGGGGATCTCCTGCCGGCACCTTTATGTGGTGGACATTACGGAACACTTCTGCGAAAGCACCAACAATTTCCCCTGTATCATCGGAGGAATTGTCATTTAGTACGTATATTTGCAGTTCACCGGGATATTCTAAAGCTATCATCGCTTCGATAGTGTTTTTAATCACGATTCCTTCATTATGTGCGGGTATTAATATATCGACGCCTGGGTAAAAATCCAACACTGGAGTTATCTTCGTTTTCAAACGATTGTAGATTCCTGCTAGTGTCAAGATAGAATAATAGGACAACAGGGTCATAAACAATGCAGTCGTGAAATATAATAGCATCTTCACATTAAAAATAGATGCACCAATAAGAGCTGCAATGAATAAAATAAAGGCCGTAATCAAAATGAACACCCTCTTGTTCATTCTAACACCTCCAGTTCGTCCAACCGCTTTTGGCCATCAATCTTATATATCGACCACTTAACTTTTTCGATGACCCCTTCCTCCAACTGGTCATACACTATTTTCAATAAGCGTCCCTTAGCTATTTCATACCCATGCTCGTCTGTATTTTGCAGTAACACAACAAGTGTTTTATCATCATACTGCCCAACCAAGTCGAAGTTTTTACGCAAGACGGAATATAATATATCAGCCAAAGTAAGAAGTAGACGCTTGCGAACAGTCCTGTTCATTTGCGAAAAATCGATGCGTATATAAAAACCTGTTTCTTCCCTCCTTGCCATTGTTGATAGGATGAATGTCGTTTGTTTTTCAAATTCTCGTTTGGTTAATATCCCTTCACGTAAAATATATTCTTCTAGTTGAAGAATTCGAGTCTTTAGTATTTGATTTTCACTCCTAAACTGGTAAACATACTTAGACAGACTATATAGTGCAAAGAGATGTAATAAAAATGCAAAGTGCAAGCCGATACCAATAGCCTGTTCAAAAGGACCCCATCCATCTTTAAATGCAAGAAAAAGAAAATAGAATACCGTCACTAGAGTAAGCGTAACATAGTAAAAAAATGCCGTTCTATCAGTAACGATGAAAAACAGTACTGAAAGTAATCCAAAACCAATGTAATAGTAGGATGATACTTTATCGAATGATACATAGAGCATTGCCCACGCAGTAACCAACCAAATGATTGATGCAACAGGCATTTTCAAAAGATTCCACTTGATAAGACCCTTCACTAAAATCACCACCCTCCTTGTTTGCATTCCCTTATCCGCAGACTTAAAAACATCATTCAGTAAAAGTTTCCAGATTCTCATTGTACTCAGAATTACTGCAATACCCAGTATTTAAAATGATTAAAAGTAAAGCTATTTGACACAGGTAGAGTCTTGTAGAAAGTTACTTCTTTAATCGACTTCAAATAATCACCTGCATCCAGGGAAATGAAGGTATGAATCATCTGTAAAATTTGTGTAATAACTTTTCAAAACCAAACCAATGCTAACTAAATTTCTCCACAAAACAAAAATACCTGAAACATCGAATTAACAATGTTTCAGGTATTTTTCAAATGAACCCTATTTTATTACTGTACGTCCCAGGAGGGATTCGAACCCCCGACCGACGGCTTAGAAGGCCGTTGCTCTATCCAGCTGAGCTACTGAGACATGCGCTTAAAGACTTTCTATCCTTAAGGACAAGCTTTAGTATAAATTCTATTGTAACAAAAGTCAACGCTATTTTTAACTATTTTTTATTTCTTTTTCATCAACCGTTTCATGCTGCATATTTTTAAATAATACTCGCACTGTTTCTTCCCATTCTACAACGGCGTACGTTGCTTTTTTACCGCCGCGTGGCTGAACAGTGCTTCCCGGATTTAAAAATAAAATCCCATCTTTCATCTCCGCGCCGTACAAATGCGAGTGACCAAACAGCACAACATCAGCCCCAAGCTCTTTCGCACTATAATAAAGCCCCATCAATGATGACCTCACATCATGCTCATGCCCGTGAACGGCTAAGATCTTTTTCCCCTGTACATCGACTAAAACGGACGGTGAAAACTGTCTATCGCGATCGCAGTTACCACGTACTCTATACATGTTATGCAAGACCGGATCGTCAAATGACAATTCACTATCTCCACAATGAAAAATAGCATCCGCAGGCAATGCAGAAACGGCTTTCACCGTTTCCCTATCACCGTGCGAATCACTCATGACAACTAGTTTCATTCGTGATCACCTACCCTCCATAAATTGCGGTAGCTTCACTTTCAACTTCGCTAGCGCAGACCCGCGATGTGAAATCAAGCTCTTCTCTTCAGGCGACAATTCAGCCATCATGCGCTCCTGCTGCGGAACATAAAAGATTGGATCGTAGCCAAAACCATTCGTTCCTTTTCGCTCCGTATGAATCAAACCTTCACAACTGCCTGAAAACGTCTCTGTTTCAATACCCGGACCTGCAACAGCAAGCACGCAACGGAATCGAGCTGTACGACCGTCTGTAGGCACCGTCTCAAGCTCGTTAAGCACTTTATCGATATTGGCATCATCACTCTTCTCCGTACCCGCATAACGCGCAGAATAAACGCCAGGAGCGCCATTCAGTGCATCAATTTCAAGTCCACTATCATCTGCGATGACGACTTTGCCAAGCAAGCGAGCAACCGTTTCTGCTTTTAAAATCGCATTTTCTTCAAATGTGACACCCGTTTCTTCAACGTCAATTGCCTCATCCAAATCATTCAACGTTAATACGTGTACACCAAATGGTCCGAACAGTGCCTCAAAGTCTTTTGCTTTCCCAGCATTATTCGTTGCAATGAGTACTTCCTTCATCATTCAGCCACCTCTTTTATCCCAATTAACGCGGCAATCGCACCAAGCGCTTCTGTTTGCACCGTAAACAACTGCTGTATCCCTTGTTCAGCAAGCGTCACTAGCCCATTCATTTCATCACGCGTGAATGTAGACTCCTCACCAGTTCCTTGCAGCTCCACAAACGCACCTGCACCAGTCATCACAACATTCATATCAACGGCAGCCGATGAATCTTCGACATAATCGAGGTCGAGTATTAGCTCGCCTTCCGTCGTCTTCCCGACACTCGTTGCCGCTAAGAAATCAGCAATTGGGAAAACAGCTAATCCTTTCACTTCATGCAATTTCGCAACTGCCATCGTCATTGCTACAAATGCACCTGTAATCGACGCTGTACGTGTTCCTCCATCCGCTTGAATTACATCACAGTCAATCCAAATCGTCCGTTCACCAAGCGCCTCTAAATTAGTCACAGCACGTAGTGCACGCCCAATAAGACGTTGAATTTCCATCGTACGCCCACCGACCTTACCTTTTGAAGACTCACGCTGTGTACGCTGTCCAGTAGCACGTGGCAGCATGGAATATTCCGCCGTCACCCAACCTTTACCACTCCCACGTAAAAAATGGGGAACGCGCTCTTCTATCGTCGCCGTACAAATTACTTTTGTATTTCCAACTGAAATTAACACAGATCCCTCAGGATGCATTAAATAATTTGTTTCAATTAGTACTGGCCTGTTCATATCAGCCACTCGCCCATCATGTCTCGTCATCAAAATCCTCCACCATTCATTTTGCGTATCCATCTTATCATAACCTATTTCATATGCGTAAAAACTCGAAATACCCGATAGCGGGCATTTCGAGCTGTTTCACAACATAATATGTCTAACATCGGGCTTTTTAATCGCTAACCAATCCTCAACAATCGACAAAAACTGCTGCGTCTGCCCAGTCGTATAAAAAATTGGAGCGACTTTGCTACTGTCATCACGCGTGATATTTTTTGACAACAAAATACGCTCAACATCAAACACTGTCTCCACTGCCGATGAAATAATTTGAACCTTGCTCGGTAAATGCGCTTGAATATGGTGCTGCACGAGCGGATAATGCGTACACCCTAGAATGGCCACATCAAAATCCTTCCCCGCAAGCCCCACAAGCCCTTTCTTCACAACGCCACTCGCATTTTCTGACTTATACAGCCCACTTTCAACAATTGGAACAAAGTCAGGACACGCAAGCGGATGAATCGTCGCATTTGGCAACAATGTACGGATTGCATCATCGTATGCATGACTATTGATCGTTCCTACTGTTCCAAGTACTGCAATTTTACCCGTTTTTGACGCCTTTACTGCACCTCGGGCACCTGGTACGATAACGCCAATAACTGGGAACGGAAAATGCTCACGAACTTCATCTAGCGCTACAGCCGTTGCAGTATTACACGCAATGATAAGCATTTTTATATCCATCTTAGACAGTGCAGTAGCCATTTCCATTGTAAACTCTTGGACCTCTTGCGTTGACCGCGGTCCATATGGACATCGCGCATCATCACCTATGTAGACAATAGGTTCATTCGGTAGTCGTTTCAACATTTCTTTGACAACGGTTAATCCGCCGACACCCGAATCAATTACACCTATGGGTGCTTCCACTCAAATCCCTCAATCCTTTTTCATCTCTTGATGTAATTTTCTAAGTAGATTAGAAAACCCCTTCACTTCTCCCTCTTCAAAATCTGCCAATACCTCGTCTAAGTAAACGCGGCGCTTATCAATCACTTCCTCAATGACACGCTCCCCTTCACTTAACAAGTGAATCCGAACTACACGGCGATCTTGTTCATCACGAACTCGCTTCACCAAATTATTTTTTTCCATTCGATCTACTAAATCAGTCGTCGTACTAAATGCCAAAAACATTTTGTTCGACAAATCACCAATGGTCATGTCGCCGTGCTCAAATAACCACTGTAATGCAATGAACTGGGGCGGCGTAATTGTATAGTTACTAAGAATTCTACGTCCCTGCTGCTTAATAATTGCTGCAATATATCTTAAATCCTTCTCCATACTCGCCACTTCACTCGAATAGTGTTTAGGCAAATCGCTTTGTTCCGTCAACTAAACCAGCTCCTTGAAAAAGATTACTTTGTCTATTGTCGCCCTTTTTCGCGTTTAAGGCAATACATTTTATCTTGAATCAGCAAATGTGTTTGTACTGAAAGTGAAGCGTCAGCTACAGAAGACTGCCATCTCTATAGGTGTTAAGATGGATATTTGTTATACATTTCATTCAGTGGATGTTCAAAGACCCACTAATTCAAGATAAAACACCCAGCCGATGTTAAGGGATTTTAAAGGAAACCACAAAAAAAACAGCTGCGAAAAGCCTGTTAATGACAGGTCACACAGCTGCTACGTGAGATTGGATTACAGTTGTAACTCGCCTAGTCGCAATAATTCGACGATGGCTTGTGCCCTGCCGGAAACGCCTAGCTTTTGAATCGTGTTCGAAATATGGTTCCGAACAGTCTTTTCGCTGATTCCGAGCCGTCCCGCGATATCTTTTGTCGTATGATCGTCAACGAGCAGATGAAAGATTTCTCGTTCCCTTGCCGTTAGCAATGAACGGTTTTTTGATTCCTCTGTCAAGACGCGCCCCTCCTATCCACTTTCACTCTAAAATATGTGAAGACAAGGTTGGCTGTGCCGGCTACTTGATCATTTAATTAACGAACAACGACTTCTCTTGATCAGTCCAATGAACACCTCTCCCTGTTTCCCTACTAATTTGAACAATCGAGCCTCGCCCAGTGATGACTATGTCATCCTTGGCATTCTTCACCATATAATGAATATCCATCGAGCTATTACCAATCGAGGCTACTTTAACATAAATCGCTAGTGCTTCATCGAAAAAGACCTGTTGTAAATAATCACATTGTAAATCTGCCACAACTGGTATCGTAGCGCCCTCAGGATTCAACCAATCATTCATCAAGCCTGCTTTCTTCAAGAACTCAATTCGCGCATACTCAAAATAAGCAAACGCCACCGTGTTATTCAAATGTCCATACATGTCTGTTTCCGAGAATCGCACGGATACCGGTACAGAAAATGTAAATTCCGATGCCCATGTTGTTGCATCTGTTATGTAAGTTGCTCTCATCAATAAAACCCCTTTTCTCATCAATTACGCCTCGGCCTATTTGTGTCCGCCGCTTCACTTACAGCATAATATGTTAAATGAATGAATGTTCATTCTTTTATTCTACCAAACATCTATATACAAATAAAGAACTGCTTGCTTTTCGTTTAAATGACAAAAAAACCCCGCCAGGCGTAATGCCAAAGCGGAGTTAAGACCAAAATCAGTCTACCATATGGTCACTTCCGAAGAAGTTTTTAAACATTTGTACAGTTGTCGCACGGTTCATAGCAGCGATGGATGTAGTCAAAGGAATGCCTTTTGGACAAGCGACTACACAGTTTTGTGAGTTACCACATTCACCAATTCCACCATCTGTCATCAATGCCGCTAGACGCTCGTCTTTATTCATAGCACCTGTTGGATGCGTGTTGAACAAACGAACTTGTGATAGCAATGCAGGACCCATGAAATTCGTGTTGTCGTTGACGTTTGGACACGCCTCTAGACAAACACCGCAAGTCATACATTTAGAAAGTTCATATGCCCATTGGCGCTTACGCTCAGGCATACGTGGACCTTCTCCAAGATCATACGTCCCATCAATTGGAACCCATGCCTTGATTTTCTTCAGAGAATCAAACATAAACTCTCTGTCGACAATCAAGTCACGAACGACTGGGAATGTCTTCATCGGTTCAAGTGTAATTGGCTGAGTCAATTTGTCAACAAGTGCTGTACACGATTGACGTGGACGGCCATTGATAACCATTGAACAAGCCCCACAAACCTCTTCCAGACAGTTCATGTCCCAGTTAATCGGAGTCGTTGCTTTACCTTCTTTATTGACCGGGTTACGACGAATTTCCATTAAAGCAGAAATAACGTTCATATTCGGTCTGTATTCCAACTCAAACTCTTCCCAATATCCAGCAGAATCAGCTGTATCCTGACGACGAACTTTAAATACTACTGTTTTCGTCGCAGTTAGTTGCTCGCTCATTTACGTCATTCTCCTTTCGTCGCGGAGTAGTCGCGTTTACGTGGCGCTACTAGGGACACATCAATCTCTTCATAGTGGAAGATTGGAGCAGATTGTCCGTCGAATTTCGCCATCGTTGTTTTCATGTATTTCTCGTCATCACGGTTCGGGAAATCTGGTTTGTAGTGAGCGCCACGGCTCTCATCACGGTTCAGTGCCCCTAGTGTAATAACACGTGCTAAGTACAACATGTTTTTCAACTGACGCGTAAATGTCGCACCCTGGTTAGACCATTGTTGCGTATCTGTCATGTTGATGTTTTCATAGCGCTCAAGAAGTTCTACGATTTTATCGTCCGTCTGTTGCAGTTTGTCGTTATAACGAACGACTGTTACGTTATCTGTCATCCATTCGCCAAGCTCTTTGTGAAGGACATAAGCGTTCTCTGTACCATTCATTTTAAGCGTGTCATCCCACTTCTGTTGCTCTTCTGCAACTGCTGCATCGAAAATAGTCGATGGAAGTTCTTCAGCAGTACGCTTCAAGCCTTTCATGTAATGAACTGCGTTTGGTCCTGCAACCATTCCGCCGTAAATTGCCGAAAGAAGCGAGTTCGCACCAAGACGGTTTGCACCGTGCTGTGAATAATCACATTCTCCAGCCGCAAACAGACCTGGAATGTTTGTCATTTGATCATAGTCAACCCATAATCCGCCCATTGAATAGTGAACAGCCGGGAAGATTTTCATCGGTAGTTTACGCGGGTCATCACCTGTGAATTTCTCATAGATTTCGATGATTCCACCAAGCTTAATATCAAGCTCTTTTGGATCCTTGTGTGAAAGGTCCAAGTACACCATGTTTTCACCATTGATACCTAGTTTTTGATTGACACAGACGTCAAAAATTTCACGTGTCGCAACGTCACGTGGTACGAGGTTTCCGTAAGCTGGATATTTTTCCTCTAGGAAGTACCAAGGCTTACCATCTTTATATGTCCAAACACGTCCACCCTCACCGCGTGCAGATTCACTCATAAGACGCAGTTTATCGTCCCCTGGGATTGCTGTTGGGTGAATTTGGATGAACTCACCGTTTGAGTAGTAAGCTCCTTGTTGATAAACGATAGAAGCCGCAGAGCCTGTATTGATAACAGAGTTTGTTGTTTTCCCGAAAATAATTCCAGGTCCACCTGTTGCCATAATAACCGCATCGCCTTTAAACGCTTTAATTTCCATCGTTTTAAGGTTTTGCGCTTTAATACCACGACAAACGCCGTCTTCATCTAGAACAACACCAAGGAATTCCCAGTGTTCATATTTCGTTACAAGACCAGCCACTTCATGGCTACGCACTTGCTCATCTAGTGCGTACAACAGCTGTTGTCCTGTTGTTGCACCCGCGAATGCAGTACGGTGGTGAAGTGTACCCCCGAAACGTCTGAAGTCCAATAATCCTTCAGGTGTACGGTTGAACATAACGCCCATCCGGTCTAATAAATGAATGATTCCTGGTGCCGCGTCCGTCATCGCCTTAACAGGTGGTTGGTTCGCGAGGAAGTCACCGCCATAGACAGTATCATCTAGATGGATATCAGGAGAGTCACCTTCCCCTTTCGTGTTTACTGCACCGTTAATGCCGCCTTGTGCACATACAGAGTGGGAACGTTTAACCGGGACAAGTGAAAACAGGTCAACCGGTGTGCCTTCCTCCGCTGCTTTAATGACTGCCATTAGGCCTGCAAGACCGCCGCCAACGACAATCAATCTGCTTTTTGCCATTATTGTTTCACTCCTCAAATTATCAGTGATCTCATTTTCAATCAATCATATTTCAAATCAATTACGCCTCGGCGTAATTGCGTCCAAATTTTGAATTGCGCTTGCGCAATTAATTCCCTTCAAAATTTGTGACATCCGCCGGAGGCTTAACTTGAATTAGCAAGAACTTCTGCTAATTCAAGTTAAACAAATGCAAGTAGTGCTTGAACGCCAATTGTAGCCAACACTAGGAATACTACGATTGTAACGTATGTGACGATTGTTTGTGAACGTGGTGATTGTGCCAGCCCCCAAGTCACTAGGAATGACCAAAGACCGTTCGCCAAGTGGAACGTCGCCGCGATAACACCCGCGATGTAGAATGCCAACATGAATGGGTTGTCTAAGATGTTAGCCATCATATTGAAGTCTACCTCAGCACCCAATGCTTTCTGAATTCTTGTTTCATAGACGTGCCATGCGATAAAGATTACAAGGAATACACCCGTAACGCGTTGTAGCATGAACATCCAGTTACGGAAAGTCCCGTAGCGTTGTACGTTATTTTTTGCTGTGAAAGCTATGTACAGGCCGTAAAACGCATGGAACATAAGTGGGATGTAGATGATGAACCATTCTAAAAATAGAACGAATGGTAAGCTCCCCATGAAGTTAGATGCAGTGTTGAATGCTTCCTCGCCGCGTGTTGCAAAGTGGTTAATGACCAAGTGTTGGGCAACAAAAAGTCCAACCGGAATAATTCCGAGCAATGAATGAAGACGGCGCAAGTAAAAATCTGATTCTCTCGACAAGTCTTTTACCCTCCCTTATTACTGAGGTTACCAAATCAGTGTTGTCATCGTTTAGACACGAAGCAATCATTGACGGTTCCCCTCTTCGTGGTACAATATTAGAACATGTCCATTGTACTCCTCTGTTTTAAAGAGGTCAAGATGATGTGGTTTTTTGTTACGAACATATTACTTCTATATTAAAAGTATTTCACTTATTTTCATCCGAAAGGATTGCATAGACGATTGGAAAATAATACAAATCTTTCGCCGACTCATTTCGGCTATGACCTTTTACGCGACCATGTCTTACCTAGTATTTTAGGTACTCACCAAGGTGATATTCTTTATTGGGCAGGAAAAGAAGTCGCAAGGAAATTTCCTGTTTTTAGCGTTGAAGAGCTTCCAATGTTCTTTCAAGAGGCAGGATGGGGAATTCTTTCCCTCGAAAAAATGCAAAAAGATGAGGCCTTTTTCACAATGATTATGGGCGATGAGATAAATATCCAAGACAGATCTTTTCAACTAGAAGCAGGCTTTCTTGCAGAACAGTATCAGAAATTGAACGGACTTTTGACTGAATGCTACGGAGAAGCGCAACCCAAAAAAGGACGCGTTACATTCCAAGTGAAATGGGATACCAAAACTAAAATTGGCGTTTAAAAAGAGATGTAGCCGTGGTGGCTACATCTCTTTTTTTCATTTTCCTTTTACTGCATCTAATCCAAATTGTTCATGAAGGGCTGCTACAGCCTTCTCCATCTCAGGCTCTGGAATTACGACAGACACTTTAATTTCCGATGTACTGACCATTTTTATCGGAATGTCTACTTGGCGTAAAGTCTCAAATAGACTTGCCGCGACACCTGGGTTAGACACCATTCCACTGCCAACAATCGACACCTTCGCTAGACCTACTTCAAAATCGGCACGACTATAACCGAGTGCTTCTTTATTGGATTCTAATACATTAATCACTTCGGCAAAATCCTCTTTTTTGATAGAGAATGACACAGATGGTTGGACATCCTCTCTAATCGTCTGAACAATAATATCAACGTTGACATGGTGCTCCGCAAGAGCTGTGAATATATTGGCAAGTGAGCCATTGTATGGGACGTTGTACATCACTGTTATCCGAACGATATCTCGCTCAAAGGCGATGCCCCGCACAACTAAATTATTTTCCAAATCAATTTCCTCCTTGATAATCGTTCCTTCCCCCTCTATATGAGCCGGTCTAACACGCAAAGGCATTTGATGGTTTTTCGCAAATTCAACTGCTCGTGGATGAAGTACACCCGCCCCCAAATTCGCAATCTCCAGCATTTCATCATAGGATATTTCCTCAAGCTTTTGAGCTTGTTTAATGAGTCTTGGATCTGTCGTAAATACCCCTTCGACATCCGTGTAAATATCACAAATAGAAGCCCCCAGTGCAATAGCGATAGCAACTGCACTTGTATCGGAACCTCCGCGACCAAGCGTCGTTAATTCACCATGCATATCAGCTCCCTGGAAGCCTGTAATGACCGCGACGGTTCCCGAAGTTAGGGCAGCACTCACTCTATCTGCTTGTACCTGTTCAATGCGCGCATTGCCATGAACCGACTCCGTCAGGACACCTGCCTGCCATCCTGTATAAGAATGTGCCTCCACACCTTCTCCAGAAATCGCCATTGCAAGTAGGGATGCCGTCACTTGTTCGCCCGTTGCCAAAAGCATATCGAGCTCACGTCGACCTGCCGCCGAGTTCACTTCTTTCGCAAGCGATAGTAGCTCATCTGTCGTTTTCCCCATTGCCGAAACGATGACCGCAACTTGTTTGCCACTATTCACTTCCCTTACTACAAGCTGCGCCGCACGTGCGATTCTTTCCGGGTTCGCGACTGAAGTCCCCCCGAATTTCATTACGATTCGTTCCATTATCCATTCCTCCGTCTTTCTCCTGTATGCAAAAACGGCCCTCAATAAGTTGAGAGCCGGGTCCGATTGGAGACATCATTAAAGAGATGCTCCGTACGGATAGCTCTCCAGGTAGTCAATACCTGACAGACTCCCATTTCTTCAATGGAAATCCAGCCAAACAATCGTGACAGTCGATTTGTCCGCTTCGGCGAATACCCCTTTCAATTTCCTTCACCGAGCTGTCGCTCTCCGGAAATGTACTATTAGCATTCGCGCCTCTATCCTCACTTCATATATAATTGTAAGTGAAAAATTCAGTGCATTTACTTTATCATATTACTCTTTCTCTCGCAATGCCTCTTGACGAAAATACGCCTCAACTCCCTTAGCAACTGCCCCAGGCAAGCCCGCTTGCTGCAAAGCTTCTACAGAGGCTTCACGAATCTTTTTCACCGACTCAAAATGTTTCAACAACTGTTGCTTACGTTTCGGCCCCACACCCGGTAACCCGTCAAGCGCAGATGTTAATGAATTCGTTTCACGCCGTTGTCTGTGGAATGTAATGGCAAAACGGTGCACCTCATCTTGTATCCGCTGCAATAAATAAAAGGCTTCACTTGTTCTTTTTAACGGAATCATATCAATGGGATTGCCATACAACAATTGCGCCGTCTGGTGTTTATCATCTTTCGCCAGTCCCGCAATAGGAATGGAAAGTCCTAGCTCGTCCTCAATAATCTCTCGTGCCGCCTCCATATGCCCCTTCCCACCGTCAATGACGACTAAATCAGGTAACGGTAAGTCGTCCGTCAGCACACGGCTATAACGCCTTCTCACAACCTCTCGCATTGCACCATAATCATCATGCGCAGCAGCTGTTTTCGTTACATATTTGCGATAATCCTTGCGATTCGGTTTGCCATCGACAAATGACACCATCGCAGAAACAGGATCAGCCCCGTACGTATGGGAGTTATCAAAAGCCTCGATGCGAAGCGGTATCGTTATATTCATCGCCTCACCCAGTTCCTCGCACGCACCAATCGTTCGCTGTTCTTGCCTTTCCATCAGCTGAAACTTATCCTTCAATGACATTTCCGCATTTTTAATAGCAAGATCCACCAATGATTTCTTTTTCCCTCGTTGCGGAATAAATACATTGACGTTCAGAAGCTGACGAACCAATTCACTGTCAACCCCTTGAGATAATAAGATTTCCTTTGGTAGCAAATGCTCGGACTTCCCATAAAATTGTCCGATGAATGTCAGTAGCTCGTCTTCAGGGTCTTGGTAAAGCGGAAACAGCGACACATCCCTTTCAATCAATTTCCCCTGCCGTACAAAAAATACCTGAACACACATCCAGCCATTTTCAATTGCATAACCAAAAATATCACGATCCGTAAAATCATTCATTGTCATCGCTTGTTTTTCCATAACTGCTTCAATATTTGTAATTTGATCCCGATACTCTTTCGCACGCTCAAACTCCAAATTTTCCGCAGCGGAGGACATTTTTTCGGTCAATTCCTTCTTGACACTTTTATAGCCGCCATTTAGGAAACGACTAATGTCGTCCACCATTTCCTTATAAATCTCCTGATCAACTTCATTGACGCATGGGGCTAGACATTGACCGATATGATAGTACAAGCACACACGATCTGGCATCGTCTGACATTTTCGGTACGGATACAGTCGGTCTAATAACTTTTTCGTCTCCCCTGCTGCATAAGCATTCGGATACGGGCCAAAATATTTCCCTTTATCCTTCTTCACTTGCCGCGTAATGATTAATTTAGGATGGCGCTCGGTTGTAATTTTCAAGTAGGGATAGGTTTTATCGTCTTTCAACATAATATTGTATTTCGGGTCGTACTGTTTAATAAGATTCAATTCAAGCACAAGTGCCTCAATATTGGATGAGGTGACCATATACTCAAAATCCTCAATTTCACCTACGAGCCGCTGTGTTTTCCCATCATGACTGCCCGTGAAATAGCTACGCACCCGATTTTTTAATACTTTCGCTTTCCCAACATATATAACGGTTCCTTGCCGATCCTTCATAAAATAACAGCCCGGCAACTCGGGTAAAATCGCCAATTTCTGTTCAATCAATTCATTCATATCCGTCACCTACCTAAAAAAAACCGGGTACCAATGAAGGACCCGGTTATTCTATTGAATTAAGTTAAATTTGATTACGCGTGTTTTTCGATTAGTTCTGCAAGTGCTTCTTTCGGTTTGAAACCAACCACTTTGTCTACAATCTCGCCATCTTTAAATAGGATAAGCGTTGGGATAGACATAACACCGTAGTTACTTGCTGTTCCTTGATTGTCATCTACGTCTACTTTTACAATTTGTGCTTTGCCTTCAAAGTCGCCATCTAATTCTTCAAGAACAGGAGCGATCATTTTACAAGGTCCACACCAAGGTGCCCAAAAGTCAACAAGGACAAGTCCTTCTTTAATATTCTCCGCAAAGTTTTGATCCGTCGCATTAATAATTGCCATAATAACATTTCCTCCTTTATTAACTATGCTCGTAGTATATCATGCAGTTATTGCGCGGGCTAAATATATGCTTTGCTTGTTGCAATGTCATGAATTTTTTAATTTACTAAGTCCTGTTTTTACTTTACTGGGCAATTCGAGGAAAGGTTGAATATCTTGGACATATTCCAAAACACCTAAAAATTCCCCTTCCTCGTTACGTATTGCTTTATAAGTAAGATAAATGTATTGATTGTTCTTTTTAAACCACATACTTTCAGAAGTTCGTTTTCCTGTTTTAAGATCGCGAATTAGCGTCATGACCTTTTTTAGACTTTTAGGAGGATGACAATTTGCTACACTACGCCCAATAGAAATTGGGGTTCGCACTAACAACATTTCCGATGCTTCTGTTATTTTGTTGAAGTATTTAAATAGATCATTTTTATCAACAAATGTTATTTCCAATGGCAAATTGTTAAAAATGAGTTGGGCTTCTTCTATCGTTAAATAACCACCACCACCCAAAATTAGATTTTGAGTTGTTGATGTATTACTTACGACTTTGTCTACATCTTCAGATTTCAGCTTCCATTTTCCCTTAGGCGCTTCGATGATTGAATAGCCGAATGCATCACTTTCATTTGCAATCGCTAACCAGTCATCTTCACTAAATATAGATCGAAGAATTGGCAAAATAATTGCTTCTTCTTGAAAAATCATTTCCTTAAACTTCTTTTCGAATGCATCATATCTTTTTCGAAAGCGTGTAAAATTCTCATCGGACAGTTGAATACTTTGTTTTTTTACAGCCTGATACAAGACACGAATTTGATCATCCATCATCCACACTGTTCTTATGGGTGAATAGTGACCATATCGTTCCATTATCGGAAAGAAGAGCTTTTCCTTCCGATGATAATGGTTATGAAATTCGCCTAATCGAACTAGTTGATGCTGTAATTCATCTGTTCTATCTGTCTTCTGAATTTGATGTTTATCTACTTCGAATGACTCCAAAAGACGGTTGATTTGATTCAAAACAACTTGAAATGCAGTAATTTCTTCTTTAAAAATTTGAACTGGATGATAAATGCCTGAAGTTTCCTTTTCGTTCATTATGCCGCCACATAAATCAGGATAAATAATAGAAAACTTCTCAACATCCTCAATCGTAATACCATAGTCACCATTTATTAATTCCAATTGGATTAGCAATATGTCAACAACATTCACATTTTTAAAATATTGATTAAAATCCACTCGGATCGATTCTGATGACCCACCATGACGGAAACGAAGTAATAGTTCTTTGAAGATGTGAATTCTTTTTATATCAAATTGTATATTCAATATTTTTCACCTCATGTCTAGTTTTTGATGCGATACTGCTATATATTTTAATCGCTAAAGGAGAAAGTGCGGTTTAAGAAATCCACTTTTAAAACTTCTTATATTCTAAGTATAATTTATTATGGAAATTAATTTTGTGACCTTTATCACTATAATTAAGGAACAAGACTTTCTGTCTGAAACAAAAAAGCCTCCCTTTTGGGGAGACTTTTTCTAGATGTTCAGTTTGACTTAATCTTTTTAATTTCTTCAATCATCAATGGAATGACATCGAACAAATCGCCAACGATGCCGTAATCTGCAATTTTGAAAATATTCGCTTCTGGATCTTTGTTGATCGCAACGATTACTTTAGCATTTGACATCCCTGCAACGTGCTGGATTGCACCTGAAATACCAGCGGCGATATACAAGTCCGGAGTGACTACTTTACCCGTCTGACCGATTTGTAGGGAGTAATCACAGTAATCTGCATCACAAGCACCACGTGATGCCCCAATTGCTCCGCCTAGTAGCGTTGCAAGCTCTTGTAATGGCGCGAATCCTTCCGCGCTCTTCACACCGCGACCACCCGCAACAACTACTTTCGCTTCAGAAAGATCGACACCTTCAGTTGATTTTCGGACAACTTCTGCAATGACTGAACGTAGGCTCGTAATGTCTGCGGTTACAGATGACACGTCACCCGTACGGCTAGCATCCTGTGCCAGAGGCGCTATATTGTTTGGACGAACCGTGACAAATAAAAGCCCTTCTTTGTTTCTCACTTTTTCAAATGCTTTTCCAGAATAAATCGGGCGAATGAATACCGCAGCATCACCTTCACCTTCGATAGCTGTCACATCTGAAATCAAGCCACATGCCAACTTACTCGCAATTTTCGGTGATAAGTCTTTACCTAGCGCTGTATGACCAAATACGACAGCATTAGGTTTCTCCTGTTCATAGACTGCCATAAACGCTTGACTAAAAGCATCAGATGTATATTGTTTCAAATGTGGATGCTCCACAGTAATAACACGATCAGCACCATATTGAATCATTTCTGCTGCCAATGATTCGACTGCATCACCAAGCAACACACCAACTACTTCACCGCCACCAGAAATCTTTTTAGCGGCTGCAATGACTTCAAAAGAAACATTACGTAATGCTCCTTCTCTTGCTTCCCCAAGTACTACTACTTTGTTAGACATTTATAAAGTCCCTCCTATGACAATTCAAAGTTATGTTCTAATTGTTAGACTCTTTTTGCCGAAGCCGATTAGATTACTTTCGCTTCAGAATTCAGCAAAGTGACTAGCTCTTTCACTTGATCGGCAATTTCACCTTCAAGAACACGTCCAGCTGCCTTTTGTGGTGGTAAATATACTTCAATTGTTTCTGTTTTAGCCGCTACATCATCTTCATCAAGGTCTAAGTCATCCAACTCAAGCTCTTCAAGCGGCTTTTTCTTAGCTTTCATAATCCCCGGCAGGGATGGATAACGCGGCTCATTCAAGCCTTGCTGTGCGGTTACAAGAAGAGGTAATGCCGTCTCAATTGTTTCAGAATCCCCTTCAACATCACGTACGATTGTTACTTTTGTGCCATCGATTTCAAGATTTGTAATCGTTGTCACATAGTTAATGCCAAGAAGTTCAGCCACTCGTGGTCCAATTTGCCCCGAACCGCCGTCAATCGCGACGTTCCCCGCAAGAATTAAATCCACTTCTTTATCCTTCAAATATTCAGCGATAATTTTGGCAGCCGTAAATTCATCCATTTCATCAAGATCGTCCTCAGTATTAATAAGGACCGCCTTATCTGCCCCCATCGCTAATGCTGTGCGCAATTGTTTCTCTGCATCTTCGTCACCAATCGTAATGACTGTAACTTCACCTTCATGAGCATCACGTACTTGAATTGCCTCTTCAATTGCATATTCATCATATGGATTTATAATAAACTCTGCACCATCATCAGCAATTTTACCGTTGGTTACCGTAATTTTTTCCTCTGTATCAAATGTCCGTTTTACTAATACATAAATGTTCATTTTACAGACCTCCTCGACTTTTAATTATTTCCCCGTAAATATAGGTTGGCGTTTTTCAAGAAATGCTTGGATTCCTTCTTTTGCATCTTCTGAAACAAATACTTCTCCGAAAGAATCAGACTCTGCTTTGACACCCTCGTAATAAGAAGCTGGTTTTGCATATTGCAACATAGCCAGTGCAGCTTTTACTGAAACAGGGCTTTTCTTTGCAATTTTCTTAGCCAACTCCATCGTTTTAGGCAACAACTCTTCGTCTGAATAGGATTGATTTGCAAGACCAAGACGAACTGCTTCTGCACCACTAATCGGCTCACTTGTCAGTAGCATCTCTGCCGCTTTTGGCATACCAACATAGCGTGGCAAACGTTGTGTCCCAGCAAATCCAGGAATTAGACCTAATTGCAGTTCTGGTAAGCCCAGTTTCGCTGTTTCAGTGACAATACGCATATGACAACCCATCGCTAATTCAAGTCCACCGCCAAGTGCCGCACCATGAATAGCCGCAATGACTGGTTTAGAAAAGGATTCCAAACGTTCAAATACTGCTTGCCCACTCGCTGCCAACTTCGTAAATTCTTCTCCTGATGTGACGGATGTAAATTCTTTAATATCCGCACCTGCCGAGAAAAACTTCCCTTCTCCATGTAGAACAACGACTCGTATAGCTTCGTCATGTTCCACCTGCTCAAGAAGTGCATCTACTTCCAGTATTAGCGCACGTGAAAGCGCATTCGCGGGTGGCCTGTTAATTGTCGCAATAGCGACGCCATCCTCCACAACTACTGTTAGAAACTCCATTCCATCCCCACTCTCTGTCCTCTACGTTTTTGGCCTGACTTCAAACGAAGTCAAGCCTTCATTCCATTCATGATGAGTCTATGTACTTCAGGTGAGAGCTTCATAAGATCATACTTCTGATCGTTCATCACCCATGAAGTGATTGTTTCATCGATCGTTCCAAACACCATTTGCCTTGCAAGTCGGATATCAAGCTGGTCATTGAGTGCACCATTTTCTATCCCTTCTTTCAAGATAGCATCTAAAAGCATTAGGTATTCCTTCAACACTTCATTAATTCGAATTCGTAACTCTTTATTCGACTGCCGGAGTTCAAGCTGTGTGACGATTGCCAGTTGACGGTCTTCATGGAGTACACGGAAATGATTGTCAATCATTCTGAATAATTTTTCAGAGGTGTCAATGTCTTTTTTCAATATGACCTCAACATTATTGACGAAAATAGCCATCTTTTCCCTAAACACAGATATAAGAATATCCTCTTTATTTTTAAAATAAAGATAAATCGTCCCGTCCGCAACGCCAGCTTCCTTTGCAATCTTAGAAACTTGCGCCTGATGAAATCCATTTTCAGCGATGACAACTACAGCTGCATCCACGATTTGCTTATATTTTGGCCTATCCCGCTTCACTACTAATCACCACCAAAAAGAAAATATGAATGATGATTCATTCATATTTTCATATTAGTATTTATTTCTCCTCTTGTCAAGCAATATTATATCATGAGGTTAGTCGTTCCTGTTCAGCTTTTTTCTTCTCTTCATCAACAAGTGCACGACGTAAAATTTTTCCGACTGCTGTTTTTGGCAACTCACTTCGGAACTCATACTTGCGTGGCACTTTGAACGATGCTAAATTTTCGCGACAATACTCATCTAACTGCTCCTCCGTAACCGAAGCACCTTCCTTCAAGACAACATACGCTTTAACAGTTTCTCCCCTATAAGGATCGGGAACCCCCGCAACGACACATTCCTGGATTGCCTCATGCTCATAGAGAACTTCTTCGATTTCACGCGGATAAATATTAAAGCCACTTGCAATAATCATATCTTTTTTACGATCCACAACGTAGAAATACCCTTTGTCATCCATATAACCAAGATCCCCTGTCAAGAACCACCCATCACGGAAAGTCTGCTCAGTGTCCTCTGGTTTATTCCAATAACCCTTCATCACTTGGGGACCCTTTACCGCAATTTCACCAATTTCACCATTCGCAAGCGGCTCTGATGAATCTGGACCTAGTATACAAGAGTCAGTATCTGGCCACGGTATACCGATGGAGGCCTTCACACGTTCCGTTCCCCAAACAAGATTAGCATGTGTCACTGGCGAAGTTTCCGTTAAGCCATAGCCTTCGACTAGCTTTCCACCCGTAATCATCTCAAATTTCTCTTGTACTTCAACCGGTAATGCTGCCGAGCCACTAATACAGGCTTTTACGGATGACAAATCGTATTTTTTTAGATCCGGATGATTTAGTAGACCGATATAAATGGTCGGTGCACCTGGGAATAGCGTCGGCTTCTGTTTGTCGATTGTTTTCAAAGCAGTTTCAAAATCAAATTTCGGAATGATGACCATTTTGTTACCCAACATAACGGATAAGACTAAGACTGTTGTCATGCCATAAACGTGGAAAAAAGGCAGAATAGCCATGAGCGTTTCTTTACCTTCTTCACATTTGTAGAGCCATTCATCACACATTTTAACATTGGCGCTAAGATTCGCATGAGTTAACATGACGCCCTTCGGTGGTCCAGTTGTTCCCCCCGTGTATTGTAACAAAGCAATATCTTCATCATAATCAAAGGAGTAGCTTACAGGGCTTGGTTTTGCGATTTTCATGATTTCAGTAAAGAGATGATTCATCCCACGATGCTCAACTTTGACTGTCATGCCATATTCTTTTTTCTGGATGAATGGATAGATCAGATTTTTCGGGAACGGCAAGTAATCTTTGATTCCTGTAATAATGACATGTTCAAGTTCTGTGTCCTTAATGATTTTCGAAATCCGAGGGAATAAAATATCGAGTGAAATGATTGCCTTTGAGCCAGAATCCACCATTTGATAAGCCAATTCACGTTCTGTGTAAAGCGGATTCGTCTGTACAACAATTGCGCCAATATAGAGGATGCCATAATAGGCAATTGCCCCTTGTGGACAGTTTGGCAACATAATTGCCACGCGATCTCCTTTTTCAATCCCCAGTGATTTTAAATAGTTAGCAAATTTTAAAGCGGCCTCATGGAATTCCTTGTAAGAAATATCCTTGCCCATAAAATGCATCGCTACTTTTTCGGGATACTTCTTGCTAGAACGTGTTAAGTAATCTTGGATTGGAATCCGCTCATAATCAAGCGTCTTTGCAATTTCGGTAGGATATAAATCCAACCATGGTTTTGCCGTCATGTAAAAAACCCCTTTCTTCAATCTATTCAACAACTATCAATCGCGCCTCAGCATGATTGCGTCCAGATTTTAAATTGAGCAAGCTCAATTCACTCCCTTCGAAATCCGCGACATCCGCTGGAGGCTCAACTTAATTCAGGCGAGGTTTGAACCCCGCTGAATTAAGTTGAATATTCCTATAGTTAATTATAGTGCTAAATGAATCCGCTTACAATGAGTATTTTATTTTTGGATAGTAAATGTCAAAAAAATGCCTTGACCGGCATATTTCGGTCAAGGCATTTGGAAGAATAACCAGCTCGGTGTTCCAAAAGATAGCCAGTAAATACCGACTGCGACGAAAAGAACACAAACTATTAGTAAAATTTTCGCTAACTTTTCCATTTAAAACGACTCCTATGAAATACTTGCTCCAATAACAAACGATAAGCCTACTGAAATCGCCAAGGATATAAATCCAACGGAACGATTGTCTGCTTCAATCTCTTTATCAATATTAAATTTCGGTGTTAGGAACTCAAATAATAGATAAGCGAAGATGAGCAAAGTAAAGCCGAATAATCCCCATCCAATCATTTCAGGCAATGAGTTATGTCGTTCGATTGAGTAGCGGAAAATATTACAAATACCAAAAATTTTCCCGCCTGTTGCGAAAGCAACGGATAAATTCCCATTTCGAATCTCTTCCCAATTCTTATATTTAGTAACGAGCTCAAAAAGCACCATTGAAACAATTAGACAAAGGACAACAACGCTAAAATATCCTGCTGTTTCTACTAATGGATTGCTCCAAAAATCAGTTTTCATTATAGTTTTAAGCTCCTTTATATTCGGTCATTCCTACCTATACGGATAGAATCGAAAAAGGTTTCAAAAAGGAGCATATTTTGTCTGAACTCAGACAAAGCCTCCGGCGGATGTCACGGATTTTTGGGGGAGCTTTTCGAGCGAGCTCGAAAAAAATCCGGACGCAATCACGCCAAGGCGTGATTGATTAGTATTACTTCAATTCCACCACAGTCACACCGTGCCCGCCTTCGCCCGCTTCGCCGAAACGGTAGCTTTTCACACGGGAATGATTTTTTAAATATTGTTGGATGCCCTGTCTTAATGCCCCTGTACCCTTACCGTGGATGATGGATACTTGATGATAATTTGATAATAATGCATCATCCAAATATTTTTCTGTACGGAAGATGGCATCCTCATAGCGCTCTCCCCGTAGGTCGAGTTCTAATTTGATATGCGATTCTCTTCCTCTTACAGAAGTCGTCACAACAGTTGGCTTTTCTTTTTCTGGTTTGACATATTCTAGTCCAGCCTCGTCCAATTTCATCTTCAAAATACCGATTTGAACAATCCACTCTTTACTCGATACTTTTTCAATGAGCGTCCCTTTTTGACCATAACTCAGTACTTTTACTTCATCGCCAACTTGTAGCGGTCTTGGTGCCGCCTTCGCTTTGACGATTTTTTTCTCTTCAGCCGGTGACGCACCTTCCAGACGTTTACGCGCTTCAATCAATTCATGCTCTTTAATATTGGCACCGACATTCAGACGCATTGCACGTAAGTCCGATATGACCGCCTCTGATTCACGTTTTGCATCTTCAACAATTTTTTTCGCCTTTTCTTTTGCTTTCGCTTCCAAACGCTCTTTCATACTATCGAACTCAGCTAGTCGTTCTTCCAGTTCACGTTTCAACTGCTCCGTTTCCAGCAGGACTTCGTGCGTTTGTTCTGCATCTTTTTCTGATTGGACACGACTTGTTTCAAGTGACACAATCATCGAATCGACTTCACCACGATCCGTCCCAGTAAAGGTTTTTGCACGCTCAATGATTCGCTCCTGTAACCCTAGTCGTTTCGAAATTTCAAACGCATTACTGCGACCCGGCACACCGATTAATAGACGGTAGGTCGGGCTCAACGTTTCAATATCGAACTCAACACTCGCATTGGCCACGCCCGGCCGATTATAGCCATACGCTTTTAATTCTGGATAATGGGTCGTTGCCATGACACGCGCACCATGCCCATGTACTTCATCCAAAATCGAGATGGCCAATGCAGCCCCTTCCTGTGGATCTGTACCTGAACCTAGCTCGTCAAAGATAATTAGCGAACGATCGTCGTATTTTTGAATAATATCAACAATATTAACCATATGTGAAGAGAAAGTACTCAAACTTTGCTCAATAGATTGTTCATCCCCAATGTCGGCATAAACTGAATCAAAGACTGCAATTTCCGAACCATCGAGTGCAGGAATCGGCAGTCCTGCTTGTGCCATTAACGTGCACAAACCGACCGTTTTCAATGTCACAGTCTTACCACCTGTATTTGGCCCGGTAATGACAATCGTCGTAATGTCTTTTCCAAATTCAATCGTATTCGCTACGGCAGTATCAATTGGTAGTAAAGGATGGCGCGCTTTCGCTAAACGAATATATCCTTCGTTATTCACTTCCGGCTTCGTGCATTTCTGCGCAATACCAAATTTTGCTTTCGCTAAAATAATATCAATTTCCGCCAAAACAGCGACAAGTGTAAACAAATCATGGGCGATTTCTTGTACTTTTGCAGACAGCTCAATCAGAATTTTCTCGATTTCTTCTTGCTCCTGCATTTTCAAGCGTCTAATTTCATTATTCGCCTGAACGACTGCATCAGGTTCGATGAACAGCGTTTGTCCAGATGACGACATATCGTGAATGACGCCGCCATAATGCGAACGATACTCCGCTTTGACAGGAATCACAAAACGGTCGTTACGAATCGTCACAATGGAGTCAGACAGCATCTTCGCTGCATTGCGTCCACGTGTGTAGCTTTCTAGCTTTTCACGCACGCGCCCCTCTTGCAAACGTAATCCTTGTCGAATCGAACGTAGCGAACCCGATGCACTATCCACAACATGTCCATTATCATCAATACAGGCATTGATTTCATGCTCCAAGCCCGTCAAAATGGGAATCAATTCTTTTTTAGCGACGAAATGTGGAATGTCAATATCTTCATCGGCTACAATCGCTTCGATGAACTGACGCAAAATCCGGCTAGCCCGAATGGTGTTAGCAACCTCCATTAATTCATAGGCACTTAACATACCACCCTGTTGTGCACGTTTTGCGTGAGGTCTAATATCACTAATACCGCCCATTGGTACGTTGCCACGGACCCGCAAAATGGACAGCCCTTCATCCATTTCCTCTAACAATCGAACAACTTCATCAAACTCGCTAACTGGCACTAACTTTTCTATATAAGAACGACCGGCAAATGATGTGCAATGTGTAGCCACAATATCCCGGATTTTATCGAACTCAAGTGTTTTCAAGACACGGTTTTCCAATGTCTTACACTTCCTTTCATTTCCGGACAATGTCACGGAGGAATTTATCGAGCGGCCATGTATTAACGACCGTTTCTTTTTTCAGCCAAGCTTTTTGGCCGTATTTCACGCCAATATCCATATATTTCAATTGACCAATCGCATGTGCGTCTGTATTGATAGCGATAGGAACGCCCGCTTCTTGCGCCATGATTAAATGATCCGTCGCAAGATCCAATCGGTAAGGATTCGCATTTAACTCCAAAATTTTACCGTATTCCTTCGCCCATTGAATGAGCTGAGGGATATCCGGATTATAACCGTCACGCTGCCCAACAATACGCCCTGTTGGGTGTGCAATCATATCGACATGCGGATTTTTCATCGCCGTATGCAATCTTTCCATAATTTGCTCCTGCGATTGACTAAAGTTTGAATGAATCGAAGCAATGACAAAATCAAGCTCACTGAGCAATTCATCATTAAAATCGAGTGTGGCATCAGGAAGAATGTCCATTTCCGTTCCACAGAAAATTTCAATGTCATCATATTCTTCATTTAACGCACGGATTTCTGCAATTTGTTCACGCACGCGTTCTGGCGTTAAGCCATTCGCTACCTTCAAGTACTCGGTATGATCTGTGATGACCATATAGGAATAGCCTTTGGCGCGGCAAGCCTCCACCATTTCGCGGATCGAATAGCCTCCGTCCGACCAAGTCGTATGCATATGCAAATCAGAACGAATATCCTCCAGCACAATCAAACCAGCTAGTTTTTCCACACGGTCGATCTCACTGCCATTTCTTCGAAGCGCAGGTGGAATGTAAGGTAAATCGAAGTGGGCGAAAAATTGTTCTTCCGACTCGAATGTCGTGACAGCTCCCTCTTCATCCTCCACGCCGTATTCGCTTATTTTCAGCCCTCTCGACTTCGCTAACTGACGCATGCGAACATTATGATCCTTTGAGCCTGTAAAATGATGAATGGCAGAAGCAAATTGTTCAGCCTTTACAAAACGGAAATCTGCATCAATTTGCTCCTCCAAGTCAAGTGTAACGGATAATTTGGCATCTCCAGCCCCGATTGTCGCAGCAAGTGGTAAGGATGCCAACAATTTCTCACGTACAACGCCAGGCTCGTCAGTCACTATGATGAAGTCTACATCACTATTTTGCTCTTCTGTCCGGCGATAACTGCCTGCAACGGAAAAACGCGTGATTTCAGGAATTATTTGTAGCTCCTGCTCCACAAACGATACAACCTTTTCTACTTGCCATATCGGAAATTTGCCTTGCCGCGTACCTAGTAATTCTATTTCAGCCAACAGATTATCTTCAGTTTTTTTACCAAAGCCGGGGACTTTACTCACTTCCTCAGCAACACATGCATTGCGTAATGATTCAACTGAATCAATGCCGAGTGCTTCGCGCAATTTAGCGATTTTCTTGCCACCAAGTCCTGGGATTTTCAATAAAGGGATTAGCCCCTTTGGAACCGTCTCTTCTAGCTCCTGTAGCAAATCAGATTTGCCTTTCTCCAGCAAATCCGTAATCACTGCACCTGTTCCTTTACCGATTCCCTTCAGAGTCAAGATATCATCCATTTCAGCTAAACTCCGCGGATCTAGCTCCAGCGCATTCGCCGCTTTTCTAAACGCAGAAACTTTGAAATGATTTTCTCCAAGCAATTCCATATATAAAGCTATTTTCTCAAACGTACGAATGATTGTTTTTTTATTCACCAAAAGCCCTCCTCACCTTTTCAATTGCGCAGACATCTCTTGAAAGTCTAGATCATCTTGAAAAAAGCTCCCCTCCGGTAAGGGGGAAGCTGTCATTTCATGTAAATGAACCACCAGTTTTTCACCGTTTCTGATAATACCGGAGTGTGTTCAAACATCGTTTTTGCCAGCATTGATTTACTTAGCAATGCTTGAAGGAAATCTACTGGCACCATTGCGAGCAAATAAAGTACAAGGAAAATGAGGATGTAGAACTCAATGAATCCAAACAACGCTCCTGTAAATCGCGCGATAAAGCCTAAGACAGGTAAATATTTCAAAAAATCGAACATGGATGCTATGAGCTGCAAAGCAAATTTGACAACAAGAAAAATGAGCACGAATGCCAATAAACGATAAAATGTGCTGTCTAAATCCAATTGTTCAACTGTCATTGATAGCTTAGAACCCGCCGTGACACCAGGATAAGGAATCCATAGAACGAATTTTTCTGCGAGTTGCTTATAGTACGTAAAAGCGACAACGAGTGCTATGATAAATCCCGTCATATGTATAATTTGTACAATTAGTCCTCGTCTAAAACCTGTGACAAGACCTCCGAATAGGAGGATTAAGATAAGTAAATCTAGCATGTAAGACCGTCAACCCTTCAACTTATTCAATTCTTCTTCTATTTGTTCAACTTGCTCTTTTAATTTAAGATAGTCATGTACACTATTAACAGCGGTGAGCACAGCGATTTTTGAACTATCGAGATACGGATTGCGAGCACTGATTTCGCGCATCCTGTCATCAACCATCGAGGCGACCATCCGCACATGACTACTAGTTTCGGTACCGACAATTGTATAAGTCTGCCCGTAAATGTCAACGGTTATGCGTGTCTTCTGTTCGTCTGCCAATGACATGACCTCCCACGATAAAATACGACTCAGCGTAATGGATTCAGCAAGTTAAAAACTATGTTACCAATCATACCATGAAACGGTTTCACTTGTAACGTCATATAGTATAAGTTTACAGCCGACCTTTTCTGGTCAACGAAAGGAAGTTTTACATTGAGTAATCAAGTTATTTTAGTAGACGATCAAGGATTGAAAAAAGTAATGGTTCATTATGCAGCGTCTAAAATTGTACGCAATGCACCTGGCGTCGTTTTTGCGGCAAAACTAACGGACACATCCATCACTGCCTATAAATCCGGCAAAGTACTGTTTCAAGGTGGAGGTGCTGAAAGAGAGGCTGCTCGTTGGGGTAAAATCGAAGGAACTAAGGCTTCTGCAAAGGAAACAACGAAAGGTGATGTATTACCTGACCACCTTGCTAAGCTGTCCGTTGTCGGTTCAGACGAAACGGGCACGGGTGATTTCTTCGGCCCTGTGACAGTAGCCGCTTGCTTTGTGCGTGCCGATCAAGTGGAGCTCGTTCGAGAACTTGGCGTCAAAGATTCCAAACAGTTAACGGATGATCTCATGCGTAAAATCGCACCCGATTTGCAAGCGACACTTATTTATAGCGTTTTGACTCTAAAAAATGATAAATACAACGAGGTCCAAGCACGTGGATGGTCACAAGGGAAAATCAAAGCGCTTCTTCATAACCAGGCACTCAAGCATGTACTACGGAAAATGGAAGACGAAAAACCCGATTATATTTTGATTGACCAATTTGCAGAACGCGGCATTTATTATAATCACATTCAGTCGGAGTCTGAAATCGTGCGAGAAAACGTACTATTTTCAACAAAAGCGGAAGGTTTACATCTAGCTGTCGCTGCGGCATCCATTATTGCACGCGTGGCATTTTTAGAGGAGATGGACCGACTTAGCCAAATTGCAGGAGTCGAACTGCCGAAAGGAGCAGGGGCTAAAGTAGATGAGGTAGCTGCCAGGATTCTATTGAAAAGCGGTGAAGAATCGTTGAAATCATTAACGAAATGGCATTTTGCGAACGCAAGAAAAGCAAAAGCGATTGCTGCCCGAAAAAGAAAGTAACTTTTTTGAACTTCAACCGTTCTAATTAAATGAGGTGATACTGGTGAGAAAATTCTTTTTTCTATTTTGCTGTATTTTTTTGATTAGCGCATGTGGGGTTAGCGAGAAGGTAAATCCCGGTAATACCTCCTCTCTTCCACCAGCAGAAGCTGAGGTACAAGAAGGTGATTTCATCTATAAGCTGTCCTCTGAAAAAGATGTCTATAATACATTCAGTGGTAGTGCGATTTTTGCGGAGTTAACGTATGTAGGAGAAATGGACTCCATTGACATTTACCATGCAGCATCTCCCTTCTATTTTCCGTTGGAAGAAAGAACTCGAGGTATTGAAATCGATTACGCGATGAATGAACCACTGATTGTCACGACGTTAATAAAAGGAGAACCGCTACGGCAGAGATATAGCTTTGCCGGTGGTTACAGTGATCAAGATGAAGAAAAATACGTCGAATTTGTTAAATCAATGATAAATGAAGAATTTCCTGAAGGCGAATATATCATTCATGGCTCTGCTCAATTTACGCGTACAGATCCTGCTGAAGCAACCGATGACGAACGCTACAACCTAAAAGCCGATATTGGTTTTAGTGTTGTAGAGCCTGTTAGTCGATAAAGAAAAAGGCTGCATATGGAATCCAAATTCCATATGCAGCCTTTATTTCATCTAGACTCCTGGCGCCCTACGCTTTTGTTCTTTACCCCCGAAGCAATGCCCCTGCTTCTGTTGTTAATGCGTTCAACACTTTGTCATGCGCTTTGACGACCTCTTCGTCTGTCAATGTGCGCTCTGGGTCTGCGTACGTCAACGAGAATGCAACAGATTTCTTGCCTTCCTCAACGTTCGCGCCTTCGTACAAGTCGAACAAACGAACTGTTTTCAACAATTTTCCGCCCGCGTTGCGAATAACATGCTCCAATGTACCTGCAGATGTTTCACTCGATACAACAAGTGCAATATCTCTTGAAATCGATGGGAAACGTGGAACTTGTACATAGACTAATTCGGCCGTTTCAATCGCAAGGATTTTCGCAAGATTCATTTCCATCACATAAGTATTTTTCAAATCGCGCTTTTTCTGTTCTGTCGGGTGAATTTGACCAATCAAACCAATTCGCTCGCCATTATAAAAAATATTTGCTGTGCGACCTGGGTGCATACCATCCAGCTGCGCTTGTTCAAATGATAAGCCTTCCACAAGCCCAAGACTATCCATCATGCCTTCGACAATGCCTTTCAGCACGAAGAAATCAACCATCTTCGTTTCAGCCTGCCATGCGTGATCCACCCATTTACCCGTCATCACTGCTGCTACATGCTCGACTTCCTGTGGCAGACCATCTTCTTGCTCCCCGAGGAATACTGAACCTGTTTCATACAATGCAACCGAGTCCGTACGACGTGCCACATTATAAGTCGCGGCTTCCAAAAGGTGCGGAATGATACTTTGGCGAAGCGTACTGCGGTCTTCACTCATCGGCATCAATAATTCCGTAACTGGTGCAGTTTCAAGTGCATAGGCTTGCGCCTGTTCTTTCGATGTCAATGAATACGACAGTGCCTGATACAGTCCTGCTCCCTCAAGAAAAGCCCTCACTGTACGGCGTTTCGCCTGATACGACGACAAACCACCTGGTGTCGATTCCGCAACTGGAAGTGTCATTGGGATATGATCATAGCCATACATACGTGCAATTTCCTCGATAATATCTTCTTCGATACGCAGATCCTGTCTACGAGTCGGCGCGTCAATGACGAGCTTGCCATTAACAGCTTTTGTTTCAATTTGCAGTCTATCTAAAATAGACAGCATCTCTTCTAGAGAGATTTTCATACCAAGACGATTATTAATATAATCTGGTGAAACCGTAATGCGCGCAGGTGTCTTGTCGAGCTCATCGACAATGACTGAACCACTTAACACTTCGCCGCCCGCGATGTCAGCCATCAACTGGGCTGCACGTTCTGCCGCTGCAATGACACGTTGTGGATCGACGCCTTTTTCAAAGCGCGTGCTCGCATCACTACGCAGTCCAAGTTCTCTCGAAGTTTGACGGACAGATCCCGGTGCAAAATAAGCCGATTCAATAACAACAGTTGTCGTTCCATCATGCACTTCGGAATTTAATCCACCCATAACACCTGCAATAGCGACAGGTTCTTTGCCATTTGTAATGACGAGGTTAAGCGATTTCAACGTCCGCTCTGTTTCATCTAACGTCGTAATTTTTTCGCCTTCTTCTGCCGATCGAACAACGATTTCACCCGTTCCAAGACGGTCATAATCGAATGCATGAAGCGGCTGACCGTATTCCATCAATACGTAGTTCGTAATGTCGACTACATTATTATGCGGTCGTACACCAGCTGCCATCAAACGATTTTGCAACCATAACGGTGATTCAGCAATTTTGACGTTTTTCACAACTTTCGCTACGTACATCGGATTATCTTCTTTTGCATCAATACGCAATTTCAACACATCTTCCGCTTTATCAGCAGATTCCGTATACGTAATTTCCGGTAATTGAATACCCTGTGATAAAATCGCGCCAACTTCGTAAGCCACGCCAAGCATGCTTAGTGCATCCGAACGGTTTGGTGTCAAATCAAATTCAAGCACCGTGTCATCGAGTCCAATAAGCGGCAATGCATTCTCTCCAGGTACCGCAGTATCTGGAAGCACATAAATGCCTTCCGCGTAAGCTTTTGGTACAAGCTTCCCTTCAACAGCAAGCTCTTGTAATGAACAAATCATACCGTTCGACTCTTCACCGCGCAATTTTGCTTTTTTAATTTTAAAATTACCCGGTAAAACTGCGCCAGGGCGTGCTACGATAACTTTTTGTCCTTCTGCAATATTTGCCGCACCACAAATAATTTGCGTTACTTCTTCCCCAACATCCACTTGACAAATATTCAATTTATCCGCTTCTGGGTGTTTCACACATTCTTTTACATAGCCCACAACAACATTCGTCATACCTTGTGAGCGGTCGATGATGGAATCGACTTCGATTCCTGAGCGCGTAATTTTCTCCGCCAGTTCTTCAGGAGCGATACCTTCTATATTTACGTAATCACTTAACCATTTTGTAGACACTAACATGTCCTCTCCCCCTTACGCTTCCGTCCGGTGGAATTGCGACACAAAGCGCACGTCATTCGTATAGAAATGACGAATATCTTCCACACCGTATTTTAACATTGCAATCCGTTCAGGCCCCATACCGAAAGCGAAGCCTGATACAACAGTTGGATCATAACCAGCCATTTTCAGCACGTTCGGGTGTACCATACCGGCACCCAAAATCTCAATCCAACCTGTTTTCTTACAAACATTACAGCCGTCTCCACCACATTTGAAGCATGAAATATCCATTTCAACAGATGGCTCTGTGAACGGGAAGAAGCTTGGACGTAAACGTATTTCACGCTCATCCCCAAACATTTTTTTCGAGAATAAAGATAGCGTCCCTTTTAAATCACTCATACGAATATCTTCACCGATAACAAGCCCTTCAATTTGCGTAAACTGATGCGAATGTGTCGCGTCATCGCTATCACGGCGATAGACTTTACCCGGGCAAATGATTTTAATTGGTGCGCCTCCCTTTGCTTCCATCGTTCGTGCTTGAACAGGAGAAGTGTGCGTGCGCAGAAGAATATCTTCTGAAATATAGAAAGAATCCTGCATATCACGTGCTGGATGCCCTTTCGGCAAGTTCAGCGCCTCAAAGTTATAATAATCTTTTTCAACTTCAGGACCTTCTGCAATTTCATAACCCATGCTAATGAAGAAGTCTTCGATTTCTTCCACAACGCGTGTCAGTGGATGATGATTCCCCGTACGCGCAGGGCGACCTGGCAATGTCACGTCAATTGATTCGTTCGCAAGCTGTTCGTTGATAGCTAACTCCTCGAGTTTCGCCATGCGTTCTTCTAGTACCTCAGTGACTGCTTCACGGATGACATTGACGAGCGCCCCCATTTTCGGACGTTCCTCAGCTGGTAATTTCCCCATGCCTTTTAGCAGGTCGGTAATCGGCCCTTTTTTCCCTAAGTAGGCAACACGGACTTCGTTTAATGCTTTTACATCTGAAGCTGCTTCGATTTTCGCAAGCGCCTCATCTTTCAACTGTTCTAATTGTGCTTCCATTGTAATTCTCCTTTCGAAATTAACAAAAGTGTAGTGCACCTGCCATATAAAATCAAATACGCCTTGGCGTATTTGCGTCCAGATTTTGAATTGAGCAAGAGGCCTACAGGATGTAGGTCATGCAGTCGTTGCGAATCGAACAGCGAAGGGTTCGGTTTGCCGTATTTCTGTGTTCTTTGCAGAAATTAAGGCACTTTTTCGGACGTCGCGAACTTAGACTGCCTTCCTGACTCCCCTCAAAATCTGTGACATCCGCCGGAGGCTTGTTTTTAATAATTGGGTTTCAACCCCAATTATTAAAAACAAAAAAACTCGCCCCTATAAAAGGGACGAGGACGATTTCGCGGTACCACCCTGATTATCACACCCGAAGGCATGATCACTCAAATCGGAATAACGGTCCGGCGCCGGCACATCTTTACAGCATACGCTGATCCCGATGGCAGCTCATGGGGTGAACTTCAACAAACACTTGCCCACCTACGCTTTCAGTCAAGGCGCAGATTCCCTTTCGGTTCGTGTAGTGCTTACTTTTCCCAGTCATTGCTTTTTTATTTTAATTCATAACTACTAGTATACCCGAAATCATTTTGTTCATCAACAAAGGAACGTTAATTTCTCGAATACGAATATAGCAGGATCCCTGTTGCCACAGCAACATTTAAGGACTCGGCTTTGCCATACATCGGAATTTTAACAGTTGCGTCTGCCAGTGCTAGTAATTCAGAGTCTACGCCGCTACCTTCATTGCCCATAATCAATGCAAATTCCGTTTGCGGCTCGATATCGGAATGGTTGACTGCATTTTGCAATCCTGTGCCAAGCACCTTGATGCCGGCTTGTTTTGACTTCGTTGCCCATTCCAATAAATCCCCCCGAACAACCGGGATATTAAAGTGAGAGCCTTGAGCAGAACGGACGGTTTTCGGATTATACGGATCAGCTGAGCCTTTTCCGAGAATAACCGCATCCATGCCAGCAGCATCCGCTGTGCGAATCATCGTGCCAACATTGCCTGGATCTTGGACCGCGTCAACTAGCAATAGTTTTTTCCATGATATGAAATCTTCTTCAATATGTTTAGGCTGTCGGCAATGCGCATAGACACCTTGTGAATGCTCTGTTTCTGAAATTTCTTTCGCAACCGCACTGTTGACTTCAACAATATGTACACCTTCCGTTGACCAACCCGCGGGAAATTCAACGCCATCTCGGATGATTAATGCAAGTATCACTCCGTCTTTTTTTAATGCTTCTTCAACCAGATGAAAGCCTTCTACAAGAAATTCTTCCGTTTTGTCACGTTCTTTTCGTGTTGTCACAAGTTTTTTCCAATGTTTCACGAGTGAGTTTTGTGGGGATTCAATGCGTTTCATATTCGTCGTTACCGCCTTTTTCTTTTCAGTGTAACAAATGCCCGTATAGTTGGCGATATTTGTGTCCAAAATGATGGTAGGAGGATGATAAAATGGATTTTCAAATACGAGACGCAATTACGGCAAACATGAAAAATAATTCAGCGGAAGATGTCCGTAACGTCGTCGAAGATGCCATCAAGAGAGGCGAGGAACACCTATTACCAGGACTCGGCGTATTCTTCGAAAAACTGTGGAATAGTTCAGGTGAGCAGGAAAAGTCGAAAATGGCTGGGGAGTTAGCACAAGTATTTTCGGCGAGTTGAATGGTAAGTAAATTGCGCGGGTGCCAGTGGCACCCGCGCAATTTCAGGTGATATATGTCCAATAAAGACAACAGTAGACACATAATGCGATACAAAAAAAGAGTGAGCACTCTACGAGATGAACTGAATATAATTTTGCTTCAACTTCAACTTCAACTATATTCGTAAATAAATTGCTTAATAATAGAAGATTTATTGTATAGAGAAAGGCCTCTTCCATAAATAAAGAGACCCCTTATAACTCAGTCTGCTTCTATTCGAATAGCTTGAATATCTTGGCAGTCTACGATAAGTGTTGAACCAGGTTCTGTTTCTGGATCATTAAAGAATGCGCAGCAATTCCTCTGATCTAACCTAATAAAAACAACATCTTCTAATACTTGTCCACCTGCTAAGAAAACGTCAACTTCAGTCCGCCTTTGTAATCGTCTTAATTGATTACAAACACAGCCTTTACAGTTATTTCTATTTTTATCAGAGTTCCCGTTACGCTTATCACATTTTTCACAATCATTTTTCATTATGAAGACCTCCTTTCAGGTTTTATTTTGCAAGCCTTGCATTCATAATATATGAATTCGAAACAAACGGAGAATGGACAAGCGCGGAGCGTGATTTTAAAGATTAACTCAATTAGAGGTAAATATGAAATACGTGATCAAGCAAATGCATTCTTTTCATCATTAGTGAGATGAATAACGGAAAAAAGACCGCTGATAACAACTCAATCAGCAGTCTTAAGTACAGCCACCTTTTTGGTGTAAGGGCAAAGGACGATTGGTAAGCGCGGGGGTTTTTCGGTAGTGCGAAACTGATACATTGAACGTAATAAAAAAGCCAATCAAATTTAATCAGCTTTCAGCCTCTTGATTTTAATAATTTTGTATAAATCGTATAAGATTCTTGCTGCCACCATAAAGATTGTTAACGTTTTAGTCTGTGTATCTACATTATTTTTTGATAAAACTATTAACATAAATCCCAAAAAGAGGATAATATCTAGAACCTTGTTAGTTACTTCTGATTTAAACATAGTAGTACACCAACCTTCTAAATATCAATTATCCTATTTACGTATTTCAAACCAATAAGTTTCAAATGTTTTAACAATGATTGAATCACAGTTCGACTCATTATGCATCACAAGAATTATAGCAATGTAGCAATCAAAGCCCTCTGCAACAGATAAAAAAGCCCAGTCAGTAAGGACCTGGACTTATAAAGCTATTCAATTACAACACATTGGCCAAAACAGCTTTCTGTGCGTGCAGACGATTCCCTGCTTGTTGGAATACATATGAATTTGGTCCATCAATGACAGACGTCGCCACCTCTTCCTCGCGGTGTGCCGGCAGACAATGCAAGAACATATAATCATCTTTTGCATGTGCAACCAATGCATCGTTGATTTGGAAATCTTTAAACGCTTCAAGACGTGCCGCCGCCTCTTCTTCTTGGCCCATACTAGTCCAGACATCTGTATAGACGACATCTGCATCTTGTACGGCTTCAATCGGGTTCGTTGTTGTCACTACACTACCACCATTCTTAGTAGCTAGCTCCTGCGCTTTGACCAACAAATCTGCGTTATATTCAAACCCTACTGGCGTCGCGACAGCTGCATGCATGCCCATATGCGCTGCGGCAATGATGAGCGAGTGCGCTACATTATTACCGTCCCCAATATAGGCAATCTTCTTTCCCGCTAGCGATCCTTTCACTTCCAAAATCGTCAGCAAATCTGCCAATGCCTGACATGGATGAAAAATATCCGTTAAGCCATTGATGACTGGAACAGATGTATGTTCTGCCAATTCCTTGACCATTTCATGCGAATTCGCACGAATCATGACGCCATCCAAATACTCCGACAATACATGCCCTGTATCATACACCGACTCACCGCGTCCGATTTGTAGGTCACGTGCGTTCATGAACATCGCATGACCTCCCAGTTGGATCATACCAACTTCAAATGAGATACGTGTGCGCGTTGAATGCTTTTCAAAAATCATCCCAAGCGTCTTGCCAGCTAAAATAGGTGGCATCTTGCCCGCAAGCATTTCCTTTTTCATGTCATTCGCATAGTCTAATAAATATGCAACTTCTTCACTTGTATAATCAAGAAGGGATAACAGGTCCTTCCCCTTCAAACCATTTGCAATATCACTATTTTTCTCTTCAACTTTCATCATACCGACATCCCCAATCACTGTTTTCATTTTGTATATCACAGTATATAGTATGCATAATTATAAAGTCAAGTGCATTATTATAGATTTATCGATTACGCCAATTCGTAATTGCGTCCAAATTAACTTCTTTCATAATTTGTGACATCCTCCGGAGGACAACTTGCTTTAGCAAGTTGAAATGAAAAAACTGCCCCAGCCATTTTATTGGCCAGAGCAGTCGAATCGTTTAATTAATCAAATGTAATCGTATTGACCGCGTTACGGTCTAATTTCTTAATGACTTCAACAATCAGCTTCACCGTGTTTTCAAAATCATCGCGGTGTAAGATTCCAGCGTGTGAATGAATATATCTCGTCGGAATACAAATCGCAAGGGATGGAACGCCATGCCCTGAAAGATGGATGGAACCAGCATCTGTTCCACCGCCCGGAATCGTTTCGAACTGATAAGGAATACCATGTTCTTCAGCTGTATCGACAACGAAGTCACGTAATCCTTTATGAGATACCATAGAAGCATCGAAAAGTAGGATTTGTGGTCCATCACCCATTTTACCTGTTGCTTCCTTCGACGTAATCCCGGGTGTATCACCAGCGATGCCTACGTCAACAGCGAAACCAATGTCCGGCTCGATTTTCGTTGCAGCTGTACGTGCACCACGAAGACCAATTTCTTCTTGCGCTGCTCCCACGCCAAATACGATATTCGGATGATTTTCAGCCTTCAACGCTTTTAATACTTCAATTGCGATAGCAATCCCAATTCGGTTATCCCATGCCTTCGCAAGTAAATATTTATCATTATTCATTACCGTGAATTCGAAATACGGCACGACCATATCCCCTGGCAAGATGCCCCATTCCATTGCTTCTTCTTTCGAAGTTGCACCTATATCGATAAACATATCTTTAATATCGACCGGTTTTTTACGCGCTTCTGGCGAAAGGATATGTGGAGGCTTCGATCCAATAACTCCTGTTACCGTATCACCTTTGCGTGTCACAATTGTTACACGCTGCGCCAACATCACTTGCGACCACCAACCACCAACAGTTTGGAAAGATAAAAATCCTTTGTCATCGATTTTAGAAATCATGAAACCAACTTCATCCAAATGACCCGCTAGCATAATTTTCGGACCATTCGCATCGCCCGTTTTTTTAGCGATCAATGAACCCAAACCATCCTGATCAATTTCATCCGCAAACGGCTCTATGTACTTCCTCATCACTTCACGCGGTTCACGTTCATTTCCAGGGATCCCCTTCGCATCTGTGAGCGCTTTCAACATTTCCAGTGTTTCATCTAATTTCGTCAATTACTTCGACCTCCTAAATAAATCATACAAGAGTAGTATATGCGAAAAGGCTGTTATTATCAAAACATTTCGGATTGGGAAATAAAAAAATATTGGCAAACATGCTCCTTTAAGATTGATGTCTACCTGCTTCCCTCAAAATATAAGGAACTGTAGTTTTACTTTCAATTAACCCTTCAAACCCTCTCGCTAAATGTATATATTGTTCCGCCTGCTGCGAGTTCATCCAAGTAACTTCTTCGATTTCTTCTGGCATTGAAATATTGATTTCTCCACCGATGATTTTCCCTGTAAAAGTAAAGAGAATAGTGTGATGCCCTCTTTCTTCAAAAAATGCTTCACTTACAGTAAAAATACCACCTAGCTGTACGTCTAGTCCTGTTTCTTCTTTCACTTCACGAATTGCAGCCTCTTCTAGTGTTTCTCCTTTCTCGACTGCTCCGCCGGGGAGTGTATAGTAGGAAGCTTCGGGTCCTTTATTTTTGACTAACAAAACATTTTCCTCCTGCTCATCAACTAGAAGCACATACGCAACATCTACTCTTTTCATTTCTACCATCTCCTTCTCACTTTATTATTTGGTAGCTATCCCTCAATACTAGCCCCTATCTTAATGACTTTGTTACTTCATACTTATTAAGAATCTTAACAAAGTTATTAGTCTTCGGGTTACAATAAGGGAAAATACTTTATTAGGTGGAATCGTAAATGCTTAATATGTTTCAATATAATTGGCAAGTAAGAGATGACTGGTTTGAATGGAGTCAACAGATTTCGATTGAAGAACTTACACAAAAACGGACCGGTGGTATGGGGAGTATATTGCAAAATTTATTTCACGTCATTGATTGTGAACAAATATGGATTAATCAAATGAATGGGACACCGGTTATCATGAAGGACATAAATGGCATTTTCACTCTACAAGAGGTGATAGAGTCCTCTAACAGTACAAAATTGATAACCCAAGGTTTTATGCAATCATGGACGCCTGATTCAGAGGATAAAGTCTTTGAAATGCAGAGGAGAAATGGCACTACTTCCAGCTTTACTTACGGGAAAATAATGCGGCATATCATTTCACACGAAATTCATCATGTTGGACAATTGTCCGTCTGGTCTAGGGAGCTTGCTATAAAACCTGTTTCTTCGGATTTACTGTTTAGGGAATACTAAACGATTTCAACTGCACACTCTACTTCTCCGATTGCTAGACAGAAAATTTAGGGTTTGTTATAATTGCTGTAACAGCAGGATATATTAAAAAGACCACACCGATGTTAGAGCATCGATGCGGCACTTATAATAGGCAGGTTCCCATTCGGGGGTCAGCTTCCCAAGTAGAAATAATCCATCTGAGGCGCTAAACTCAAGGGTGGATTATTTCTTTTTTGACATCGAAAACGCCAGTGCTAGTATCGCAACTTCTAATGTTGAGAAACTGATTGCAATTATAAGCGTTTTGAACGTAGAGATTATAGAAGAAACCGGTCTGCAGGACGCGGCAAACTTAGACTGCCCCGTATTGGAATATACCGTGACAGGAACAAGAAACAGGATACTGACCACTCTTGAATCTATTCTTCTATCCTTTTAAACTTTGACAATCACCTCATGGTGGTATCAATGACATTCGACAACAAAGCTCATTTCAAGAAATTCATATCTACTACCATTCGTCTCTTGCATAAAGGTAGTCCCCACTTCAAATCCAGCCTTTTCATATACTTTTATTGCTCTTTTATTAAATGTCGCTACTGATAGCGTTATTTTATCTGGTGCAAATGTCGATTCTGCAAATACTAAACCTGCTTTTACAAATGCCAGTCCTTCTCCGCCCCCCGTTAAATCCGGTCTCATTCCTAACCCCATATCAATACGATTGTCTTCGACTTGATTAAAACTAAAAAAGCCAATCATCGTATGCTCTTTCATAACAATAAACGTAGCGTTACCACGTTTTTCAGGGTCTAAAAACTCAACTAGATCCTCTTGATCCGCTTCCATATCATAAAAGGAATAATCACCATCATAATGCCAGTTATAAGCGATATCTTCCGCCTGCTCCTGTGTCATTGTTTTAAATTGATAATCCATATTTTTCACTCCTATTGATTAATCAACGATAACTCCCCCGAAAATTACAAACTCTTTCCACTAACTCATCCAATGTACCAATGACTTGTTCAACCTCCGACAAATGATAAAAGGTGCTCGTTGTGTCAAAATCATTCATTGTTCCATCAGCTGAATACAAAAATATTTTCTTTACTCGACCGAGTGCAATGCCTAATTCAATATGACTTCCTTTTCCTCCGGGCAATAAAATAACAACGACATCAGATGCCAATATTGCATTTTTCTCCGCTTCACCAATTGCCTTTAACTCTTCCAGTGTCGAGGGCCTGTCATTTTTCGTCCAGTCATATGTATGTATATAGCCTGCTTCAACCAACTTTTCACTGACATAGTTGACAACCTGTTTGTTCAGTAAACTCGATGCCAGATAAAACTTCATTCGCTCCGCCCCTTCCATTATTCTTCCCTACCAAAAATGGGTGTTACCCCAATATATCAAGGTAACACCATCATTAAGTACACCAATACTATATAGGTTAAATGAAAGACTTCCAACTCGATATGCCTGAAGAAGGTTTTGTGCTAATTAATTGTGTGACGGTCATAATTGCATCCATGACGAGCATAACACAACTCATGCCGGTCATAACCGTGTCCATGGCGAGCATAACGCGACCCATGCCGGTCATAAACGCATCCATGGCGAGCATAACAAGATATGAGCAGCACCAAACTACTTTCACATTCGCTAACAGAATTAATAGCTATCTATTACAGCAATTCCTTACGCAATTCAGCCGCACTCTTCGGCGACAACAGACCAGGCGCGATGTCAAATACTGTTTTCGCACCTGCTTCACCGTTTTGATTCAACCGATAGGCTGCACGTGCATAAGCAACAAGGACGCTTGATGTGAACTCTGGGTTGCTGTCGAGTTTCAACGAGTACTCCATCACTTGTGCATTGCCGTCTCCCGTTTTTCCACTACGAATGACGAACCCACCGTGTGGCATTGCAGAATGATCACGCGCCAATTCTTCTTCCGAAATGAATGTGACTGTTGTGTCGTAATCTGTGAAGTAATCAGGCATCGTAACAATCGCTTGTTTCACTTCTTCCGCCTCCGCACCTTCACTCAACACTACATAGCAGTCTCGCGTGTGCTTTTCGCGTGTTGATAGTTCAGGTAATAATCCACTTCGGACACGGTCAACTGCTTCCGGAACAGGGATTGTATATTGGACGGCTCCCTTCACACCTGGAATCCTTCTAACCGCGTCGGAATGCCCCTGACTCAATCCTTTGCCCCAAAATGTATATGTCGCCCCTTCTGACAACACAGCTTCGCCATACAAACGATTGATGGAGAATAAACCTGGATCCCAGCCGACAGAAATAATTGCCGTCTTGCCGTTCGGTTTCGCTGTAGCATCAACGGCTTCAAAATAATCCGGAATTTTTGCATGCGTGTCGAAGCTATCCACTGTGTTAAACAATGCAGCTAATGCCGGTCCCTGTTCAGGTAAATCGTTTTTCGATCCACCACAAAGGATAAGGACATCGATTGAGTCCGTGAAATTTTGAATATCATCCATTTTATGCACGGGTACATTGTTATTCAGCAATTGCACATCGGATGGATTCCTTCTTGAGAATACTCCAACTAACTCCATATCTTTGTTTTGACCGATGGCATATTCCACACCCCGGCCTAAATTTCCGTACCCTGCAATCCCAACTCTAATCGTCATTGTTCATTTCCCCTTTCGTAATTCAACTATCTTATGATTTTAGCGTTCTAACGTAAGAAAAGCCACCTCTAATAATCCGTTTTTCAATGTTCACAATCTATCCTTTTCCAATCAGGCGAGAAAAATGTTAAGGTAGAAGATGGTATCTTCAAACGAAAAGAGGCTTTATTTATTATGCGTGGTTTTGTTTATCTTATTGTATTTTTCTCGTTTTTTGATTTATTTTCACAATTACCTATCATGAGCCCCTTCGCTTTATCTCTTGGTGCTTCGCCATTTTTAATAGGTTTGGTAGTTGGAATGTATTCATTTTCAAACACGATTGGAAACATTATTTCTGGCTTCATGACAGATAAAAAAGGTCCATTTATTATTCTGCTCATTGGGCTTTTTACAGCTGCATTATCACTTTTCCTTTATTCATTTGCAACCGGACCACTTTCACTGCTCGGTGTCCGTTTTGTTCACGGATTCATGGAAGGACTAATTGTCCCAGCAGCTTTCACTTTCCTGGCAAACCGTGCCGAAGAATCGAAACGTGGAAAAAGTGTTGCTATTTCAGGTGCGTTTGTCGGAATGGCTGCCATTGTTGGTCCAGCCTACGGAGGCATTGTTGCCGCTAAGACAAGCACACCGTTCATAATGGCCGTCAACGGCGGTATTATGCTTCTATTAGCCATAGCTGCTTTCTTTGTTCTACGCACATTTACATATGTCCGCAAACATTCAACTGAACAAGCTACACATTTTAAAGTTAAGTATTTGTTCCACCATCCAGGTATGGTACGCGCATTTGCCGGGGCATTCTTTTTAATGTTTTCACAAGGTGTATTGGCACTTGTTTTACCTCTAAAAGTGGATGCGCTTGGCTTTGATACGAAAACGAGTGGTCTATTACTTAGTACATTTGGTGTTGTAGCTATCCTTATCTTTTTATTGCCCATCAACCGGATTTTTGACCGCGTACGTCCAATGGTCACGTTGGCTTTCGGAATTTCCTTGATGGGAGTAGCTATGCTGTTGCTTAGTCAACTTGAACAATTGAATTACTTGTACATGGCAATGACTATTTACGGAGCTGGATTTGCATTCTTGTTTCCCTCCATCAATTCATTGCTTATTGACTCGTCCTCGGCAGAATTTCGTGGAAAAGCGTACGGTTATTTCTATGCTTTCTTCTCTATCGGTGTCGTTGCAGGATCTAGTGTCATCGGATTCCTAGACCTCACCTACAAAGGTGGCTTCATGCTGACAGGCGTTATTTTACTAGCCGTTGCTTTGTATGCACTCATGGGTATGAAAAAAAATAGGGCTATTGACAAATCATCATTAGTCGGTTAATGTCAAAGACGAAACGAATACCCCGTCTGGGAGAGGTTCATAGCGACCCTCTTAAAAAAACTATGGATGACGATACTTCGCCATGTCCATTCGACATGGCTTTTTTTTCGGCGTTTATGACCCTCCCTGACAAATTTTTAGGAGGTTTTTTTATTGGCTGGAAGAGATGAAGCAACATTGACCGATTTAACATTACTCGGTAATCAGAACACGAAATACATGTATGAGTACAATCCTAGCATTTTAGAATCGGTTGATAGCATGCACGTCGATCGCGACTACTTTGTAAAATTCAACTGCCCGGAGTTTACATCACTTTGCCCGATGACAGGACAACCTGATTTTGCGACAATCTATATTAGTTTTATTCCAGATAAAAAGCTTGTAGAAAGTAAATCGCTCAAGCTATATCTGTTTAGCTTCCGAAACCACGGAGATTTCCATGAGGACTGCATCAATATTATTATGAATGATTTAATCAAACTGATTGAACCGCGTTATATAGAAGTATGGGGTAAATTCACGCCACGTGGCGGTTTGTCTATCGATCCTTATTGTAACTATGGAATACCTGGCACAAAATATGAGAAAATGGCCGATCACCGGATGATGAATCATGACATGTATCCGGAAAAGATCGATAACCGTTAATTGAAAGGACGACTCTATATGCTCTATTATTTAAATGGACTTTTCGTCGGATTATTGATTTTATCCAATATATTAGCAGTGAAATTATTTAGCATTGGTAGCTGGATTGTCTTACCTGCAGCGGTTATTGTCTATGTGTTTACCTATCCTATTCTCGATGTCATTACAGAAGTGTATGGAAAAAAAGCCGCACATCGAACAGTACTAACCGGCTTCTTAACACAGCTATTTGCGATTATTTTCATTTGGATTGCAATTCAATTGCCCGCTGCTTCTTTTTACGAGCACCAGCAATCATTCGAAACTATTTTTACAGCAGGTTTCCGTGTGACCACTGCTAGCCTTATCGCCTATCTAGTTAGCCAAAATATCGATGTACTCATTTTTGATAAATTAAAAAGGCGTCATGGCGAAAAGAAATTATGGCTACGAAATAATTCATCGACTATGGTAAGCCAGTTGATTGATACATCCATTTTTCTCACCATTGCATTTATAGGCACAATGCCATTCAGCGCGCTTCTTGCGCTAATTGCATCGCAATATGTCTTTAAATTCATTGTAACAATTTTGGAAACACCACTTGTCTATGCACTCGTCGCGCTCTGTCGGAAAAATAATAGTAGCGCTGGGAACGAACCTGTTCCATTAAATGAGTAATTTTAAAGTGAAAAACGTCCGAAGCGCCAGTCATTACTGTTGCGCCTCGGACGTTTTTTATACATTTTGCATTGTATACAATTTAATTTCATTCATAAACGCTTCACCATAACGCTCAAGCTTAGCCTGACCGACACCATTCACTGCGAGGAAGTCTTCTTCGGTGATAGGCATTCTCGCTGCCATGTCTTGTAAGGATTTATCCGAAAAGACAACGAATGGCGGTACACCTGCATCCTGTGCTAATTGGCGACGAAGTACACGAAGTTGCTCAAACAACGGATTGTCGGCAGTAATTTGTTTCGTAATGACGGACACTTTACGATGCACTTTTATGCCACCTGTTAAGACTTCTTTTCCTTGCTCACTAACATAAATAATTGGGAATTGGCCATTTTCAACACCTAGATAGTTTTCCGAAATAATAAATTCGATGAAATCGGAAATATCTTTTGCACTCCGATCTTTCATTAAACCATAGGTAGGTAGTTTGTCAAAGCCAAATTCGAGCACTTTCTTATTGCGGGATCCCGTCAATACTTGTGCAATCATCGTCTTGCCAAAGCGTTGCTTCATGCGAATGACACAAGATAATACCTTTTGGACATCCACTGTAACATCTGAGCTTTCCCGTGTATCCGTACAATTCGCGCAGCGACCACAATTAACAACATCTGTTTCCCCGAAATAGGTAATGATGAATTTCTGCAGACAGGCTTCTGTATGGCAAAAGTCAATCATCGACTGCAATTTTTCCAATTCCGCAGGGATACGACTTTCATCCTGCGACTGATCGATAAGGAATCGTTGCGTTTGCACATCTTGTGATGAAAATAAGATTGTACAGGCACTATCGAGTCCATCACGCCCTGCACGACCTGCTTCTTGGTAATAACTCTCCATATTTTTCGGCATTTGATAATGAATGACGTAACGAATATTGGATTTGTCAATCCCCATCCCAAAGGCATTCGTCGCGACCATCACCGTTGCTTCATCCATCAAAAATCTGTCCTGCTCTGATTGTCGTTCGACGTCGCCTAAGCCTGCATGGTATTTCGCGACGGCTACCCCACTTTTCCGCAAGGTTTCATATACAGAATCGACCGCCTTGCGCGTTGCCGCGTAAATGATACCCGCTTCTCCATCGTTTTTCTTCACATAATCCTTGACGAATTTCTCACGTCCTTGTCCCTTAACAACGGAAAAAGTGAGATTTGCTCGTTCGAAGCCTGTCATCACTGTGTTGGCTTCGCTAATCCCAAGCTGGCGACAAATATCTTCCCGCACATCGGGTGTTGCAGTTGCTGTCAGTGCGAGCACGACCGGTTTCTCATCGAATAATGAAACAATACTACTAATATTGCGGTAGCTTGGACGGAAATCATGCCCCCATTGTGAAATACAGTGTGCTTCATCGATGGCAATCATCGGAATCGTCATTTGACGTAACTGATTTTTGAATGCTAGTGAATCAAGTCGTTCTGGTGCCACATAGAGCAATCGATACTTGCCCTCCATCGCTAGTTCCATCGTACCGAAATATTCTTCCGATGATAGAGAACTATTAATGTACGCAGCGGGGATGCCAACTTGGTGTAGCGCATCGACTTGGTCTTTCATGAGTGAAATAAGTGGTGAAATAACTAAAACAGTCCCCTCCATTACAAGTGCTGGCACTTGGTAACAGACTGATTTTCCGCCTCCTGTCGGCATGACACAAAGTGTATCTTGCCCTTGCATGACCCCACGAATGACTTGTTCCTGCCCCGTTCTAAAAGAAGGATATCCAAAATACGTTGTTAAAATGTTCAAAGCTTTTTCGATGTGAATCCTCTCCTTGTTCCTTCGTCAAAGAAAAAAGCACCAGAATAGGTGCCTTTATTCAAACAATAATCTTTCTTCATCACGGCTATGTATTTCATTGACAACTAGTAATGAATGAAAACGGTGAAGCACGCCTGGACTTAGATTTTCTTTCGCACGCAACTCTTCGATATCCTTGACGATTATGCGTAGTAAATCATGATCCCGTGTTAATTGAACGACCGTTTCTTTCAATTCTGACTTCTTCGTCGCTATCTCTTCATAAAACCCAGCCTCTTCGGAATCTGCATGGGCAATAATGCGTGTAACCCAGTAATCAATCAGCGCATCTGCCGCTCTATTGGCTGTTTCTAAATCGCCTTTTTTTAAGTATTCCATCATATCATTCGTTTTATCAATTGCCCCAGCCAAGCCGCCCTCATGAATCGCGTGATGAGCAGAAAGTTGTTTCAAAGCAGGTCCAGATTTAGGTACTGAATTAGCTTCTGCCATTGTAATCATCCTTTCATTATCAAATTAGGTTTGAATTCTGTGGATTAGAGATAAATATACACTAACCATACCAGATTCAACAGCATTTTGGAATGACGGCTCGTCCTATTGAAGGACAATATTCGCCATAATAAAGACTTTGTCAAATAAACGTCATTTTCATCGTGACTGCATATCTTTACTACTTGAACTACTAAAACTTTCTTTCAATCATTAATGAAAGAAAGTTTTAAAAAGACTATTATTAATCGTCAAAAAGTACTACAATACTAATAACAATCAACTGATGCAACCACCAATCTAGTAGTAAGTATCTATTTTCCATTACTGAACGTTAAAGGAGTGAGTGTTATGCCAGTACAACAATTGGTTCTCTATTTGATGATATACGGAATTCCAGGAGTCGTTTTATATAGTGTTGCCAGCGTAATTATTACACAAAACTATCGAAATACGACCAATCGACTCATCGCGGTATTAATCTTTCTCTATAGCTTCATTTTTTTCGAAGAGTTCATTAGATATTTGCTTCCAAATTCCCACAACTCCATTATGCTCCATCTTTCTTTCGGAATCATCAGTATACTAATCATTACAATTACATTCCATTTCTTTATACATATAGCCAAGCTACCTGAACGCATTCTTATCCCCTTTTATCCGTTCATTTGCTATATCCCTTTTTTCATCCTAGTCATTGTTCTGCTCTTTAACTTCAAGTCTATAGCAAAAATAGAAATTATCCAAAATAGTATTTGGGATACCCCTATTTTCAATCTTCCCTATTATGCGACGCTTGCTATCGCTAGCACTGTCATGTTGATTTTTATAGGAATATTGTTGAATGGCATCAAGCATGCAACATCTATAACAAGTCGTAAAATTTTGCGTTTATTTATTTTCGGGACTATTTTCGTACTACTTATTAGATTCCTATTTGAATATCCTACATTTAACTGGGCCTTACCTCGTCACCCATTCATATTAATCGGGTTCATCTTCCCTGTTTTACTTGCAATTTCAGCTTTTAAATTCAATCTATTGCCATCTGCTGTTAAAAAGTATCAAGCGATGTTTAACTTAATTCCCATTTCCATTACGGTCATCAATAGCGACTGGGATATTTTAGAGCTGAATGACTATTCGAGAAAGGAAATTTTCCGACATGGACATAAAAACTTAAATATGCTTCATTTTGTTCAAACTGATAATAATAAAGAAGTGTTGCATCAGTTCATCGCTCTACTTGATGATAAAGAAGTTCTCCGTGATTATCCTTTGACTTTTATCATTAATGATACACAAGAGATTGTTCACTATTCCGTTGATACCTCTACTATTTTTTTAGAAGAAGATAAAATATTTTATTTAATTTGGAGAAACGTCACAGAAGAACTTGAAAACGACCGTTTAATCGAGCATATGGCCTATCATGATGTACTTACTTCACTTCATAACCGTGCCTATTTTGTTCCCAAAGTAAAAGATCGAATGACAAGATTGGCTGCTAGTTCAACAAAGGAATCGGCGCTTGTACTCATTGATTTAAATCGGTTTAAACGTATAAATGACACTTACGGACACGCCATTGGGGATGAAGTTTTGCAGCATACAGCGATGCTGTTAAAACAGGCAGTTCGGACAAATGATTTAGTTGCGCGATTGGGAGGGGATGAGTTTGTCATCTTTTTAGAAAATTTCCCTACACAACAAGCTGTAACTGATTGGTGCACGCGACTGCTAGAGGACTTTGCTGAAGACAAATTCACATCAGAATCCATCACATTACAAATTGAGCCAAGTATCGGCATTGCCTTCTTCCCAGCGGATGCAAATAATTTTAAGGACTTGTTTCAATTGGCGGACGCAAATATGTATAAGCATAAACTTAAGTCTAAGGAAAAAGATATGGAACACTAAACCATCAATCAAATGCCAGATACATTAACCACTCTAATAATAGATGTGGAAACGTATCTGGCACTCAATAATTACAATCGATTTTTACTAAACATAACGTCGATACACTTTTTTTCCATCATAGGAAAAGACAATTTGCTTATTGTCCACATACGTTTCCAAATGAACAATACGTCCCCATAATTGATGAATATATGGCAGGACGTGTTCTAGGTAACGAACATCGAGCTCCTTTTCATCAAACTGATGGACTAAATACAGTTCCCCATTCCGCAAATAATCGCCATTTTCTACGACGATATAAGGAAAACCACCATTCACACGCATCGCAATAAGCTGATCCCTTACATCCTCATGATCTTTCGTTGTAATTCGGTAATCTCCCCTCTTCTTTTCAAATAAATACAGATCTCCCTTCTGTACTAAGTCCTTCGTTAAATAGTTTCGAATGAAGGAAATATCCGATTCTATTTCCCTCACTTCAAACATTTTCTCTCTACCTGAATTTAATTGAACGCCAAAGTTCTTCATGTCCTCAGTCGGATGGTTATAACGCTGTTCAATATCTTCGAAAATTTTCACACCAAGATAATACGGATTGATGCTTGTTTTGGAGGGCTGGACAACATTAGCATTCAAAGTCGCAAACTCAATTGTTTCATCTGTCGTTAAATCTATCTCTCTAATAATCCGTTGATGCCAATAGGATGCCCAGCCTTCATTCATGATTTTCGTCTCAAGCTGTGGCCAAAAATAGAGCATTTCTTCACGCATCATCGTTACAATATCACGCTGCCACTCTTCCAAATGACGACTATATTTTAAAATAAATAATAGGAGATCTTTTTCTGGATTTGGCGGTGTTTTATAGGTAGTCGGAGACGTTTTCTTCTTATCTGGTTGACGTTTATCTAAATCCCATAAATCATCATAGGCCGTTTTTCGTATGATTTCTTTCTCTTCTAGGGAATCCTCTGGTAGGTGATGTCTTCGGATAGAGGGGTCGATGTGCTCTTGAATGCCTAAAACTGCATCTAAAAAACGTTCTACCTCCTCTTTCCCGTAAAGCATTTCATAGCCCGCAATCCGCTCTGCAGTAGCCGTCATGCTCTCCACCATATCCCGCCTCGTATTCGAAAAACGAACATTATTTTTGAAAAAGTCGCAGTGAGCAAGGACATGAGCAATGATCAGCTTGTTTTGGATTAGGCTATTCGTATCCAATAAGAACGCATAGCAAGGGTTGGAGTTAATGACCAATTCATAGATTTGACTTAATCCGAGGTCATATTGTAGCTTCATTTTATGAAACTGCTTGCCGAAACTCCAGTGTGTAAATCGCGTAGGCATACCATATGCACCAAATGTATAAAGAATATCAGCGGGACATACTTCATAGCGCATTGGATAGAAATCTAAGCCGAATCCAGTTGCAATTTCCGTAATCTCGTCGATAGCATACTCAAGTGCATGTCGATCCGTCAATCGGCTCCCTCCGGATTTTCATTATAAAAAAACTTTTTCAATGCATGATACACATCTTGATTTTCCTTTAGAATATAATGACGAAACTTTGGGTTTTCGATTTTTTTGTAAGTAGCCATTAATGTCGAAAAACGACTATGTGCATTGACCTCGCCATAACCAAATAAGCTAGATACTTCCATTAGCTCATTAACTAGTTCAATACATTTTTCATTATCCGATGACATATTTTCACCATCGGAAAAATGAAAAGGGTAAATATTATAGCGCGAGGGATGGTATTGTTTTTTTATGAGCTCTAGTGCCTTCTCATAAGCCGACGAACAAATCGTTCCCCCACTCTCTCCCTTTGAAAAAAAGGCTTCTTGCGTGACAACTTTTGCTTCTGTATGATGGGCAATGAATTCAATTTCAACCGTTTCATATTTCGTCTGTAAAAACTTCATCATCCAGAAAAAGAAACTTCTTGCCATATACTTTTCAAAGTTTCCCATAGAGGCGCTCGTATCCATCATCATAAGTACAACTGCTCTAGATTCAGGTTTTTCAATATCATTCCACGTTTTAAAGCGTAAATCATCATTATGAATCGGTGAGATTTCAGCTTTTCCCTTCATCGCATTTCTTTTAATAGCCGTTAATATCGTTCGTTTTTTATCGATATTGCCAATCAAACCTTTTTTTCGAATATCATTAAATTCAATTTCCTCATCCACTATTTCGGCCAGCTCTTTTTGTTGTAAATTCGGTAATTCAAGTTCATCGAAAAGAATTTCTTCGATTTCAGCCATGGAAACTTCTGCTTCATAATAATCCTGCCCGGGCTGATCACCGGCTTGCTTTCCTTGACCACTTTGTGCCTGCTTCCCATCACTTGCGACAACGTCGTCGACTTGGCTACTGCCATCGCCTTGCCCAACGTGTTTTGATTTTTCATGATTATAACGAATTTTATATTCATCTAACGAACGGATAGGTATTTTAATAACATCCCGTCCATTAGACATCACAATGCTTTCTTCGCTAATTAAATCCGGTAGGTTGCTGCGAATAGCTTCCTTCACTTTGTCCATATGCCGTTCTTGATCACGATGTCCTTTTCGATGGAGAGACCAATTTTCCTGTGAAACGATAAACTGATTTTGCCGTTCGCTCATTTTTCATTCACACCTATCTATTGGCAAACTTGAAAACACCCGTGCATTAGGATCAGCGGTTCAGTAAGCTTCCCACATAGCGTAGTAATTCATTGGCGGAGATTGAATTATAGCCATGTTCATCAATGAGTCTCGCGACGACTTCATTGATTTTTTTCAAATGCGATTCATCCGGTGTTTTGGAGGACGTTGTAATCTTCACGACATCCTTTAAATCAGCAAATAACTTTTTTTGGATCGCTTCACGTAAACGATCATGCGATTTATATTCAAAACGTTTCCCTTTCCGTGCGTACGCAGAAATCCGAATGAGAATTTCCTCCCGGAAGGCTCGCTTGGCATTCTCGGAAATCCCAATTTGCTCCTCAATTGAGCGCATAAGCTTCTCGTCAGGATTCATCTCTTCATCTGTTAACGGATCTCTCAATTTATTTTTATTGCAAAACGCTTCAACATTATCTAAATAATTATCCATTAAATTTACAGCTGACTCTTCGTAGGAATAGACAAATGCTTTTTGCACTTCTTGCTTAGCAATTTCATCATATTCTTTTCGGGCAACTGCTATATAATTCATGTATTTCTCGCGATCCTCTTGTGAAATCGAAGCATGTTGGTCAAGTCCATCCTTCAACGCTCGTAGTACATCAAGTGCATTGATGGCCGGAATTTCCTTGCGAATAATGGCTGATGAAATCCGGTTAATGACATACCGTGGGTCAATGCCATTCATTCCCTCATTCGGGAACTCTTTCTTCAAACCCTCAACATCCATTGGGTTAAAGCCTTCTACACTTTGCCCATCATACAAATACATTTTTTTCACAACATCAATACCTTGTTTCTTGGAAATTTCTAATCGAGTTAAAATCGAAAAAATCGCTGCCACTCGTAAAGCATGAGGCGCAATATGAACGTCAGCAATATCACTTTCATTAATCATTTTTTCATAAATTCGTTCTTCCTGACTTACCTTCAAATTGTACGGAATTGGCATAACAATAATTCTAGAATGCAATGCCTCATTCTTTTTATTGGCAATAAAGGAACGATACTCGGTTTCGTTTGTGTGCGCAACGATGAGTTCATCTGCACTGATCAAGGCAAATCGACCCGCCTTAAAATTTCCTTCCTGCGTCAAGGACAATAAGTGCCATAAAAATTTCTCGTCTAGCTTCAACATTTCTTGAAATTCCATCATGCCTCTATTTGCTTTGTTTAATTCACCATCAAAGCGATAGGCGCGCGGATCTGACTCGGAGCCAAATTCAGCGATTGTTGAAAAATCAATGCTCCCCGTTAAGTCGGCAATATCTTGTGATTTCGGGTCAGAAGGCGTGAATGTACCAATTCCGACACGTTTGTCTTCTGAGAAAAAAATACGTTCGACTAGGACGTTTTCAATTTGACCGTCATATTCCTGTTCCAAACGCATTGTATTAAGCGGAGATAAGCTGCCTTCAATCCGAATTCCAAATTGCTCAGCAAAATCCTTGCGTAAATGATGCGGGATTAAATGCAATGGATCCTCATGCATCGGACAGCCTTTAATGGCATAAACCGCGCCTTCGTCTGTTTTAGAATAGCTTTCAAGGCCTCTTTTCAATAAGGTCACAATGGTAGATTTCCCACCACTAACAGGACCCATTAACAATAAAATCCGCTTACGTACATCGAGTCTTTTAGCAGCGGGATGAAAGTACTCTTCGACAAGTCGTTCAATCGCTTCCTCTAGACCGAAAATTTCTTCTCCAAAAAAGTTGTATAGCTTTTGTCCGTCTTTCTCCGCCAAACCAGAACTTTTAATCATATGATATACACGTGAATGTGCCGTTTGAGCAACTTCTTGTCGTTCCTTCACAATATCCAAGTATTCCGCAAATGTGCCTTGCCATTTCAGCTTGTTTTCTTCTTCTCGGAAACTTTTTACTTGGTTTAATATATCCATACTATTCCCTCCAGTCAGGGCATGGTTTTATCCATAGTATGCGTAGCGGAAGGTTATGATGCAGGGCATTCAAGAAAAGCGAAGAGCGCGGGCTAGACAATAAAAAAGCACCTCATTCTAAAAATACATTAGAATAAGGTGCTTTTAGGTATTAGTGATGAGAAACAGAAGCTTTATTCGGTGAACTAAACATATTCGCAACAATTAACCCCGTGATGAAAGCTATGACACTCATCACAAATGGTGTACCACTTTCTGGAATACCTGGATAGACAACGAATACCGAACCGATGATCAGACCAATGATGGCCGCAAAGGTAATGTGTGTGAATTTGGCTAGTAAATAGCTAATGACTTTACTGCTCACGATGAAACCGACAATAACGCCTGCACCAATAACAGCGATGATTGGCAGATTCAAATTGGATAAGGCACCAATTGCCGTTGAATAGACACCTAGCAATAGCAAGATGAATGAGCCGCTAATCCCTGGAAGAAGCATTGCCATACTACCTGCCCAGCCAGCCAAAAACAAGCCAATCGCGTTCGTAGCTGTCAATGACGTAATCGGGGTCGTATCCAATGGCTTGATAAAGGCAGTTGAAGCAAGCGCGGCCCCAAGAAGGATAATAAAGAGGAAATGTGTCCATTTGAAATTCCTTTTCACACCTGCTTGTTTCGTAATGAAAGGCAGCACGCCTAATATAAGCCCTATAAAGAAAAATTGAGTAGGTGCATGATAGTTTTTCAACAAAAACTCAATGACTCTACTGAATAGTAAGAGGGTAGCTCCAATTCCGATGCCAAGTGGCAATAGGAAACCGATGTATTTTTTCCAATCGCGGCTGAAAAAGCCACTAATAGACGTTAATAATTCATCATATATCCCGAGAATGAACGCAATGGTTCCCCCGCTCACTCCAGGAATCAGATCGCTGATCCCCATAAAGAATCCTCGATATAAATTTCTCCACTGCATAAAAAAAGTTCCTCCAATTTTAAATCAATGTTCATAGTATACCACTTTTGATGCTTTTTAAGTAAGTGTAGTCGTTACGAAAATGTTAACACTTGAAGTACAATCGACTATTCATTATGTATAGTTGACTTTACATAATGAATAGTTTGTTATACAATTCGGATAAGTTGCAATAGAGAATCCTACTAATAACGCTTGGCGCTAGGGGATGCCTCCCGCGATAAGCCGGATGGAAAACCACCATCAGGGAGGGATTAAACTGCATCCCTCCTTTGTCTTATCGCTTCGGCTACCCCTGTTAGGCGCTTTCGCTGGAGATTACGAGGTGATCATTGGGTCAACATATAACAGCAAGGTGGAATCCAATTGCTTAAAAACCGTGTAAAAGAATTACGAGCACGTTTTAATTTGACGCAAGGTGATTTGGCGGACAAGGTCGGGGTGACGCGGCAGACGATTGTGTCACTTGAAAAGGGTAGTTACACACCTTCGCTACTACTTGCTATGAATATCGCTGAAGTGTTTGACATGCCGATTGAAGAGATTTTTTCCAAGGAGGGTGAAATATGAAGAATTTAACGATTGCAGTAATACTAAGGATTCTATTATTTATCACGCTTAGCCTGTATGCGTTTAATTTACTTCATTCAGGTGCATCTGACTATCTAAGAAATTCAAACATTTACCTTGCACTCCCATTTTGGATTGTAGTACTTATTATTCAGATTCGGGAGTATAAATATAGTAAAAGCCAGACAGATGGTAGATTTATTATGAAGGATCTAATTTTACCCGAATTAAGCTCCAAGGATGAACGCGAAATGGAGTTGACTGGGAAGGCTGCAAAAGATGCATTGTCAGCAGTCCTTGTCTTTTCTCCAATTTCCATAGTCCTTTTGGGTATAACCATGCTTTCTGAAAGTACACTACCACTTTTACTAACCTTTTTACTTGTAGCCACCATCCCGATTGTCGGTTTAATTACCTATTATTTTTCATACCGCCGTCATTACCTGCGATAAATCAATTAAAAGTGCCAGCAAATTACTCGCTGGCACTTTTCTCTACAACCCCATATTCTTCGCAATAATCACTTTCATAATCTCATTCGTCCCCGCGTAAATAGAGGCTACGGGGATATCCCGGTAACGCCTAGCAATGGTATACTCCTCCATATACCCATAGCCACCATGCAATCGCATACACTCCGCCGAAATTTCCTGCGCGGTTTCAGTTAGCCAATATTTTGCCATCGACACTTTTGTCACGACGTCTTTACCGGCGATATGATCCTCAATCAATGACTCCAAAAACGCTTTTCCAAGCTCAATCTTCGTTGCCATCTCTGCAATTTTAAACTGCGTATTTTGGAATGAAGAGACAGGCTTTCCAAACGTCTCACGAGATTTCACGTAACGGATGGTCGTTTCCAGCATATCCTCCGATGCAATTTGTGCAGCAATCGCCACGACTAACCGCTCTTGTTGAAGTTTCGACATGAGATACCCGAAGCCTTTCCCTTCTTCGCCAAGCAAATTGCCAACAGGAACTCGACAATCTTCAAAGTATAATTCAGCCGTATCCTGCGCATGAAGCCCCACTTTATCGAGCTTGCGTCCTTTCGTAAACCCAGGTGTTCCTTCTTCAACTACAAGTAGACTAATACCACGGTGCTTCGGCTCGACATGCGAATCCGTCTTCACTACGACAACAAAAAGATTGCCATTAATGCCATTTGTAATGAATGTCTTTTGCCCATTGACGACATAATGATCTCCGTCACGAATCGCGGTCGTCCGCACATTTGCCAAATCAGATCCTGTTCCAGGCTCCGTCATGGCAATCCCTGTAATGATATCCGCTGACACACAACCCGGTAGCCAACGTTTTTTTTGTTCAACTGAACCATACGACTCGATATAAGGCACAACAATATCATTATGCAAGCTGACCCCGACCAAGCTGGTGCCTACCCTTTCTAATTCTTCAGAAATGATAACACCGAAGCTAAAGTCAAGCCCAAGTCCACCATATTCGTCAGCTACTTGCGGACAAAGAAAGCCCATTTCCCCAAACTTTTTCCAAAACACAATTGGAATGATACGTTGTTTCTCCCATGTATCATAATGCGGGATTGCTTCTTTTTGCAGAAACTTTCTAAGTGAATCTCTGAACATAATATGTTCCTCTGTTTCAAATTTATATCTCCCCATCCCTACCTCCCCTTTCGCCTTACTTAAGACAATCGTTCAATAATCGTTGCGTTAGCCATCCCCATACCTTCACAAATCGCTAGCAGACCATAACGTCCACCCGTTCGTTCCAGTCTATTCATTAGTGTCACTAGTAATTTCGTTCCCGTAGCCCCTAATGGATGCCCTAGTGCAATTGCTCCCCCATCTGGATTCAGTTTTTCAGGGTCTGCCCCAATATCTTGTAACCAAGCAAGCGGTACTTGTGCAAAGGCTTCGTTCACTTCGTATGTGTCGATATCTTCAATCGTCAACCCTGCTTTTTTCAACACTTTTCTCGTAGCATCAATAGGCCCTGTTAACATAAGCGTTGGATCTGAGCCTATCACACTGCGAGCGACGATACGCGCTTTTGGTTTCAAGCCAAGCTCATCTGCTTTGTCTCGTGACATAAGCAATACCGCTGATGCACCGTCACTGATTTGACTCGCATTTCCTGCCGTAATAACACCTTGTTCATCAAAAACTGTTTTCAAGCCACCTAGCACTTCCATCGTCGTGCCAGGACGCGGCCCTTCATCGACAGCAAAACGAATTATCTCACCATCCTTCTGTTCGACATCAATGGGGACTATTTCAGCTTCAAAATGGCCCTGTTCAATTGCTTTGATTGCTTTGATATGACTGTTGACTGAATAGCGATCCAACTCTTCACGTGTCAGTCCCCATTTTTTCACCATTCGTTCTGACGATAAACCCTGATTAATAATTTCGTATTTTTCCGTTAACTTGTCACTCGGTTTTACATTCCCGATATTGGACATCATCGGCACCCTCGTCATATTTTCGACGCCGCCCGCAATGACGATATCCATATCACCTGAAGCGATAGCCTGTGATGCGAAATGAACCGCTTGTTGGCTCGAACCACATTGTCGATCAATTGTGACACCTGGCACTTCGATTGGAAAACCAGCAATGAGTAGCGCTGTTCGGGCAACATTACTTGCCTGCTCTCCCGTTTGTGTGACACAGCCTAAAATGACATCTTCTACATCTTCCTTCGCAACCCCCGCACGCTGAACGAGCTCATCTAGTACAACTGCCGCTAATTCATCTGGTCGATAACTAGCAAAAGTTCCTTTTCTTCGTCCTACTGCTGTGCGAAGCCCTTCTACAATGACCACTTCTGTCATGATTCATCCCACCCCTCATTTAATAAATTTCCTCACCGCGGTGACATACGAATGCCGGCATCTAAACGAATCACTTCTCCATTGACGTAGCCATTTTCCATCATGAAAATAGCCAAGGACGCATATTCAGCTGGAACGCCCAAGCGTTTTGGAAACTCAACCATACTTTCTAATTTCTCTATAACAGGTTCGGGCAGTCCCGCTGCCATTGGTGTACGGAATAATCCCGGTGCGATGGTATTGATACGAATGCCGTAGGATGACAGATCACGTGCAATTGGCAACGTCATTCCTGCCACACCCGCTTTACTAGCGGCATAGGCGGCTTGCCCCATCTGCCCATCAAAAGCCGCAATCGATGCCGTGTTAATGATAATTCCACGTTCGTCATCCTCTGTTAAAGGCTCATTCTTAATCATTTCAGCTGCTGCTAGTCTCAGTACATTGAACGTCCCATTCAAGTTAATATCCAAAACCCTTTTAAAGTTTGCCAAAGGCATCGCTCCTGTTCGCCCAATAACCTTTTGCGGCGGAGCTACACCCGCACAGTTGACACAAATATGAATCGCACCGAATGCTGCTATCACTTTTTGAATACCTGCCTCAACGGACTCCTCACTTGTTACATCTACATGTGCAAAATCAACATTTCCCCCTAGTTCCATACAGACTTCTTTGGCAGCTTCTTCATTCAAATCAAATATGACAACCTTTGCACCCTTGTTTACTAAACCCGTTACTGTTCCTAGCCCTAATCCAGAGGCTCCACCCGTCACAATTGCGACCTTACCTTTGATATCCATTGGTCCCATCCCCCACAATTGATTTTCGAATCAAAAATCCTTTATTCTCCCACAGAATCATGTATGCGCTTTCAATTTTGGTGTAGTAGGATTTGGCTTCATATTAGACGATTAATGCAGATTAGTAAATAGTGATGATATCATTTCTGCCGGTAGACGGCATGAAGCACGGATAAAAAAAGGGTTGCTGAAACAGCATTCACTGTTTCAGCAACCTTTCTGGATCAACATCCGGTCAGCTCTAGTATGTTTGATTTAAGATACTTGTATTTCGTTTTTACGCTTTTCAATCGCTGCAAGACGTTCATCATACTCTTCAACTGTCATATTATGCTCGACAAAATAACGATTGCGAGGATGCGTACGACATTCATCAGTACAACTGCGCATATATAAATGCTCATTTTCTTCAGAAGTAATGATTTTCGCATTACATTCTGGGTTGGCACAGTTCACGTAGCGCTCACATGGTGTCCCGTCAAAATGATCACGACCGACAATGACTTGTTCTACTTGATTGATTGGCACAGCAATACGCTCATCAAAGACATACATTTGTCCATCCCAAAGCTGGCCTTTTGCTACAGGATCTTTACCGTATGTCGCAATTCCACCGTGTAATTGCGATACATCCTCGAAGCCTTCACGGACAAGCCATCCTGAGAATTTTTCACAACGGATTCCACCTGTGCAATATGTTAGGATTTTCTTCCCTTCAAACTGCTCTTTGTTATCACGAATCCACTCTGGTAAATCGCGGAAGTTTTCGATATCTGGACGAACCGCGCCACGGAAATGGCCTAAGTCGAACTCATAATCATTGCGTGCATCAATGATGATGGTATCTTCCTCTTGCATTTGTTTGAACCACTCTTCAGGGCTCAAGCGTTTACCTGTTAGCTCATTCGGATTGATATCTTCCTCAAGGCTCAGATTCACAATTTCTTCACGTGCGCGTACATGCATTTTCTTGAAGGCATGTCGATCCGTATCGTCGATTTTGATAACCATATCAGCGAAACGCTCATCCTGTTTCATAAGGTCCATATAAGCATCCGTCTGTTCAAGCGTACCTGAACATGTACCATTGATACCCTCAGTACTGACTAAAATACGACCTTTTAGTCCAATTTCTTTACAAGCTTGTAAATGTTCAATAGCAAATGCTTCTGGGTCTTCGATAGTGACGTATTTATAATACAGAAGAACCCGATAAGTACTGTTTTCCAATTTTCCAACCACCTTGTTTTTTTATAATTGCATGTTATAAGTCAACAACCGGATCGGTATTAAGTGTAAACATACAAAAGATACCCGTATATGCACAATACGAGACGAAGCTATTGTACCATATGTATGCAGGAGAAAAAAGGGATTTTGATTGTTAAGAGCCCACTCCTAGGCGATTGTTAATAGTTTTTCACAATATCACAAAAGGACAACAAGCTAATTCCTTACATGGTTAAAATTAGCATCTCACAAACACTTTCCTTTCATTGGTCTACCACTATCTTTCATGTATACTAATAGAATATGTTTATCGTATCAGTAGACATTATACTTTATTTTTCAATCAATTACGCCTTAGCGTAATTGCGTCCAAATTTTGAATTGTGCCCGCAGGACGAGGCGAATTTAGGTTGCCTTCCACACCCCCTTTCAAAATTTTTGACATCCGCCGGAGACTTCACTTGAATCAACAAAGGATTTAAAGCCTCTACTAATTCAAGTGAAACTATTTACTAGTTTCAGCCGTCTAACTTTTTACAACCAATAAAGGAGCCCACAGCATGACAAGAACACATCGTAAGCGCCGTTCGACATGGATTGACATCACATTTTCTGCAACTATTATCGCACTGACGGTTGCGACCATTTATTTAATTTCAATAAACAACAAAAGTACGGCTGCCCCACCCCCTAAAACACAAGCTACCAAACCGACTCCTGTAGTAATCGATACGATTGACTCCAGCTATCCAGGCATCAAAATTATTACCGAAACATCGAACGATCCATATTCTCCATTTGCAATTCAATATCCGCAAAGCTTACATAGTACATTCAATGATGCGATTTCTGCTTATATCTCACATACGAAAAAAAGCTATTTGACTGCCATGGAAAAGAATAGAGAACTAGCGAGTGAATATAAAGGAGAATTGAATATCTCTTTTGAGACATTGTCCCATCACTCCGGCAATTATTCGTTTGTCGTCGTCAATTCTAATTCTATCGTGGGAGCAAATGGTTCAACAGAAATCCGCTCCTTTCATTTAAATCCTATAACAAAGAAAATCATTTCCATTGAAGATGTCTTTGAATGGGATCAGAAAAGGCTTGAAACGATTTCTACTTTAGTAAGAGAACACCTTTATAACGATTTGACTTTAGAAAACCATTTATATCCCGAGGAGCTTCATCTTAATACAGAGCCGATTTGGGAGAATTATAGTAATTTTGCTTTGGCAGATGATTCTATCGTCTTTTATTTTGATGAATACGCGCTAGCTGCTGGAGCAGTTGGACCTCCAATTGTCGCTATTCCTCTCCATACTATCGACAACTTATTAGCCGAAGAATTTAAGCTACAAGAACAACAGTCCAATCCACAACCAGATAATGATTCAGAAGTTGAAAAGCCAGACGATAGTACAACTCCCGATGTCAACGAACAACCCGACAAAGAGGATAATGCCAGTAACACCGATACAAACACTGGTGGAACACCACTTCCCGATGGTACAGGGGAAACGATCGTAAAAAAGGTTGCGCTAACATTTGATGATGGACCTGATCCAAAGGTAACGACGCAAATTCTTGATACATTACAAAAATACAATGCCAAAGCCACATTCTTCATGCTTGGTAGTCGGGTCGAATACTACCCCGACATCGCAAAAAATATCAATGATGCAGGCCATGAACTTGGCAATCATACGTGGAATCACCCAGATCTAACAAAAGCCGATATGGAAAAAGTACGCAAAGAAATCAATCGAACATCAGCGATTATTGAATCAGTAACAGGAACGAAAGCCACAGTTTTTAGGCCGCCTTACGGTGCTGTCAATCAAATGGTCAAAAAACAATCCAATTTACCAACTGTCCTTTGGGATGTCGATACACTCGATTGGAAACACCGTGATGCCCATCGACTATTGATGAGAGTCAAGGAAGAAACAAAGAACGGTAGTATTATCCTTATGCATGATATCCACCAATCCACAGCCGATGGACTCGATGCCGTCCTTTCCTATCTACAAAGTGAAGGCTATATATTTGTAACCGTTTCAGAGCTAGATTAATTGAAATCCCACCGAAACTCATCGGTGGGATTTTTGTTTGTCAATTACGCCAAGGCATAATTGCGTTGGCGTAATTGAACTCCCTCTGATTGAAATGCTGAATCAAGTTAAAATAATTCACTTCTATTCTATACATACTAGAACAAATCTGCTATAATAAAACTAGAACAGTTAGGAGGTATCACCATGTTTATTCAAATTGAGCCTTCTTCGGATATCCCGATTTATACACAATTGGCTAATCAGTTAATTGAATTGATTGCTCGAAGGGAACTGATCGGCGGGGATGCCTTGCCTTCCGTCCGCTCATTGGCGGCGGATCTGAGTATGAATATGCATACAGTTAACAAGGCATATCATGCGTTAGAAAAGAAAGGCATCATTGAAATTGTGCCGAAATCGGGGGCGATTATTAATCCACCTGTCGAAGAAGGCATACAGGACAGCCATCGCGAGAGAATTGCAGAGGAATTGAAACCGTTACTTGCTGAAGCAATCGTACTTGGGATGGGGAAAGAGGATCTCATAACACTTGCATCATCAATCATTACTGACATCAAGGGGGAATAAAAAATGACGACTACCATTTTTCTAATTATTTTCGGCTTCATTGTCGTTATACAGTCTGCCATCCCATTTTTACTAAGACGGACGATTGCTTTTGGAGTGACCATTCCGGAAGGCCATACGGATAATACTATTATCGCATCCTATCGAAAAATGTACTCAGCAATCGTCAGTAGCATTGGTCTCATTTCGCTCATTGGCTTTGCCATTTGGGCTAACGGCAGCATTACCGAAGAACAAATTGTCTTGATAGGTTTAGCGATTCAATTTGGTATCCTTTTTCTCAGCATGGCTCTGTATTTATATTTCCATGCGAAAACAACCCAGCTGAAACGCATGAATAACTGGGGTGCAGACTTGAAACAAATACGGATTGTCGACTTAGCCATCCGTACGAAAGATGAAATGCTTCCAACGTCTATCTATGCCATACCATTAGCAATTACAATTGGTCTGATTGCCTATACCGCAACGCAATACGGCAATATGCCCGATATGATTCCGACGCACTGGGGACCTAATGGGCAACCTGATGCTTTCAGCCCTAAAACACCATTTTCTGTTATTGCTCTTCTACTTATTCAATTAATCATGCAAGGGATGTTACTTGGATTCAATGCGTTAATAAAACGGTCAGGCATTAAATTGAATGCCGCTAAAAGTAAAAGTTCCCAAGTACAACAGTTATCCTTCAGAAAATATAGTAGTTGGTTTTTGTTCATGACAACTGTACTCTCGACAGTTCTTATGAGTTTTCTACACTTATCAACGATTCATGAAGGTATTGGCAACACTGCACTTATGCTTGCTATGCCACTCGGTTTTCTATTACTTATCCTCATCGGTACAGCCATCTATGCCTTCAAAGTCGGTCAAAGTGGGTCACGCATAGATGTTGCATTTGAAGATGAATCGACACCTGGAGTCACAGATGTTGATGATGACCAATATTGGAAGTTTGGCGTCATTTACGTCAATAAAAACGATCCATCCATTTTTGTTGAAAAAAGATTTGGTGTAGGTTGGACCGTCAACTTTGGGCAGCCTCTTGGCTATGTCATCTTATTGGGTCCGTTAGTGCTCATCTTGGTTATTACTTTTCTATTGTAAAATAACACGTCTGTTGATTAACCATTTACTTGCATAAATCGTAGGTGAATAAAGGCTTGAAAATCACTTTTTTCACTAAATCGTTGCCGGTTCGCTCTCAGCTAACTATTCACGACATCATTACCAAGGAGGAATTGCAGTTCATTCCTCCGCGGAGGTTAATGTATCTAGAAATGACTTCGTCATTTCTAGATACATTATTTTCGGTCATTTTGTTGTGAATAGTTGCCTGTCGCGTACCTACACTGTTTAAGTGAAAAATGCAGTGGTTTGAGAAGAAAAGAATAGATGACTTTCTATAAAGGCTGTAAGTGCCCGAAGATGAAATTTCGGGCACTCTTGCACGTTGTACAAGGTATTCTCACTGTACTTTTAGCAAGTTTTATCAAGAAGGTGACACTACCTACAATAACAGTGGAAAAGACCATAGTAGAAGATTCAGCCGCCAAAATTGTATCTTTGGCGGCCCTCTCAGGTTAAGAAGCCCTCTATTCCCTCGTCCTCAAAAGCATTAGCACTTTGTGTATCTGTGTTTTTGTAGAGTGACGGATGAACGACCACCATACGATTACCGAACAGAATGTGTAGGATGCGACTTCGTCGCATCCTACACATAAAATATCACGGCTATTGTATAGAAGTCGTTCAATCCAGAACGAGACAAAAGAAAACATTACACAGAGTACCTAGGTGTTTGATTAAATTATTTTTTGGTTAATCAACAGACGCGGTAAAACAATCACGAAATGCATCTGGCGCCCGGAGCTAGACAAAAAAAGCCGCAATTATGCGGCTTTTTTTCATTCAATCTATTCAGCTAAACACGCTCGTACTATGAAGTGGTTGTACTCTTGCTTTCGGGTCGATATGCGATTTCGCATGATTGACAGCAATCGGCGCTTCGCCTAGTCCAACAGCGATTAGCTTCACTTTGCCATCATAGTTCGTAATATCACCAGCTGCATAAATGCCTTCAATATTTGTTTCCATCCGCGTATTGACTAAAATCGAATTACGGTCCATCTCAAGTCCCCATTCTTTCAATGGTCCGAGTGAAGAGATATTACCATAGTTCACGATCAAATGATCGACATTCAATCGTTCTTCCGTGCCTTCTTTATCAGCTAGCACAACGCCACTAATTGTCCCTGCTTCGCCTTCAATCGCTTTTACTGAACGTGACGTTACGACAGTCACTTTCGATTCCATGAGCTGATTAACGCTAGTTTCATGCGCAGTGAAACGTTCACGACGATGAACAAGTGTGACGCTTGCTGCAATATCTTCAAGCATCAGTGACCAGTCAACAGCTGAGTCGCCCCCGCCGCAAACGACCACGTTTTGATCCTTAAAAATAGACAGATCCTTTATACCGTAGTGCAATGTTGTTCCTTCGAAGTCTACTTCTTCTTTCAAGCCAATCTTCCGTGGTTGGAATGCTCCAATTCCAGCTGTCAGCAGGATTGTACGTGTCAGGTGGATACCTTTATCTGTTTGCAGGATGAAGTGATCACCATCGCGTGTTACTGAAAGCGCCGTTTCACCTAAAATGATTTCTGGCTTCGCGTAATGTGCCTGTGTCACTAGATTCGCAACGAAATCCTTTGCAAGTATTTTCGGGAATCCCCCGACATCATATATATATTTATCGGGATAAAGCTCAATGAGTTGACCGCCAAGCTGTGGCAGGCTGTCAATAATCTTGACAGACATTTCTCGCATTCCTGCGTAAAATGAAGAGAAAAGTCCCGTTGGTCCTCCCCCGATGATTGTAATATCAACGATTTTGTTGTCCATAAGCTAACACTCCTGTTATAGTTTTTCTTTCTCGTCTGGATGAAAAAGAAAACTCTTTGCATCCACTTCACTCATTATCTACTAATTCGCTTAAAAAAACACATAATATGTTTTACATTTGTATGACGAATTAGAGAAAAGCCTGCACAATTAAATGTACAGGCCCTTGCCTTTTATTATTCCCGGTTCGCTTTACAAAAAGCTAAGACGATTTCTTTTTCGTCATCCTCTAATTCAAAATCAAGGACTTTTTCAGTTGCACGCTCAAAAAAATGATATGACGCAATGCGTTCTTCCTCACCATCGACAGCAAAAATAACGCGAAGTCCAGTTCCGCCTTCAGCGTACAACTCATCTTCTTCGTCTAACGTTAAATAAAGTCGAAATTGATAGCGTTCACCAGCAATAATTCCAGTTGGATCAAGAATTTGATCAACAATATGTTCATTAATTTCCATAGTTTTAACAACCTCTCACTTACAATTTTTCAGATAACGATGCATAAGCTGCACACTACTCTCCATCATACATCATTCTCCAACAAAATGATGCACTGGACCCCTTTTCCTAAAAAGAAATTCACAATTATCGTCAATAACTTTTGCAATCTGACCGAACTTCGTGAACAATAGAAACAGTGAAGTATTTCACTAGTAAATATTCAGGGGGAATTAGTTTGTTAAAATTTGAAGACTATCAATACACCAAACCTGAAATGGCGTCGTTAAAAAAAGAATTTGAAGCCCTACTTCAGGAATTTCGTTCCGCAAGCTCTTACGAACAGCAAAATGACGTGATGAAAAAGATTAATGCCATCGGTAGCAACTACTCCACACAATCTAATCTCGTCTACATCCGCGCTTCCATTGATACTAATGATGAATTCTATCAAAATGAACGGGATTATTTCGATGAAATTGGACCAGAGTACCAAGAACTTGAAACCGCTTACTATAAGGAACTCGTGTCAACTCCCTTTAGAGCACAGCTTGAAGAGCAATGGGGAAGCCAATTATTTGCGCTAGCTGATAATTCCATCAAGTCATTTGCTCCAGAAATTGTTGAATTGCTCCAAAAGGAAAACAAATTATCATCTGACTACTCAAAACTCGTTGCATCTGCACAAATCGAATTTGATGGCAAAACGTTAACGCTTGCACAAATGGGGCCATACGCGGAATCGACAGATCGTTCGATTCGCAAGTCCGCGATGGAAGCTACTCAAAAATTCTATGCGGATAATGGGGAGCAATTCGATACGATTTATGATGAACTCGTTACACTTCGTCATCAAATTGCGACAACACTTGGCTATAAAAACTTTGTAGAGCTTGGTTATGTTCGCATGAATCGCATTGATTATAATGCAGAAATGGTGAAGAAGTTCCGAGATCAAGTTCGAGATTTCATCGTTCCACTGGCCAGTCGCCTTTACGAGCGTCAAGCAGAACGAATTGGCGTCGATCAGTTAAAATTCTATGACCAGTCACTCAATTTCCTAACAGGCAATGCAACGCCTCAAGGCTCTCCTGAGTGGATCATCGAGAATGGAAAAAAGATGTATGCTGAACTATCACCTGAAACAAATACATTCTTCAAGTTTATGACAGACAAAAACTTAATGGACGTGGAAGCGAAGAAAGGGAAAGAAGCGGGCGGTTATTGTACATTTATCGACGATTATGATTCTCCGTTTATCTTCTCCAATTTTAATGGCACTTCCGGGGATATTGATGTACTGACGCATGAGGTCGGACACGCATTCCAAGTGTATTCTAGCCGCAATATCGGCATACCTGAATATATGTGGCCGACATATGAGGGGGCTGAAATCCATTCGATGAGTATGGAATTTTTCACTTGGCCGTGGATGGAGCTCTTCTTTAAAGAACAGGCCGATAAGTATAAGTTTTCACATCTTAGTGACGCATTGCTCTTTTTACCGTACGGTGTAGCTGTGGATGAGTTCCAGCATGTTGTGTATGAAAACCCACAAATGACGCCTGCTGAACGCAAAGCAGCTTGGAAAATGATTGAGAAAATCTATTTACCAATGCGTGATTATGATGGGATTGAATACCTAGAATCGGGTGCGGTCTGGCAACGTCAAGGTCATATTTTCGCAAGTCCATTCTATTACATCGATTACACATTGGCACAAATTTGTGCGTTCCAATTTTGGAAACGCTCACGCGAAGATCATGCAGCTGCTTGGAAGGACTATTTACACTTATGTACACTTGGCGGTTCTAAATCATTCACGCAACTCGTTGCTGAAGCGAATTTAATATCTCCATTTGAAGACGGCTGCGTCGAATCCGTCATTGGCACAATTGAATCATGGCTGAATGCAGTAGATGACAAAGCGTTGTGAAAATAAAACAGGCTATCCGTATTTACGGATTTGCCTGTTTTTTCGTCCATTACACCACTTTGTACAAGTGAATTTGTTTTTCTCTATCTTTTTACGCCTTTTACTACATCAAACCCTTTGCATTACCGTTAGCATCTATATCCATTCCAAGTGCAGCTGGTGTTTTTGGCAATCCAGGCATTGTCATAATATCGCCTGTTAAGCATACAAGAAATCCTGCGCCTAGTTTCGGAATGATTTCCCGAATTGTAATTGTAAACCCTTCTGGACGGCCTAACATTGTTGGATCGTCAGAAAATGAATATTGGGTTTTCGCCATACAAATAGGTAGGACATCCCAGCCGTTTTTTTCGATATTCTGTAGATTTTTCAATGCATTGTCAGTCAAAATGATTCCTTGCCCACCGTACACCTTCTGTACAATCGCTGTGATTTTATCACGAACAGGTTGTTCTACATGATAGAGTGGGGCGAAATGGTTCGGTTTATCCAACAGGCTAATTACCTCCCGCGCTAACGCAAGTCCACCTTCTCCTCCATGCTCCCAAACATCCGTTAATGCCACACGGATTGCATTCGTTTCACACCAATCAAAAATCACTTCAAGTTCATCCGGTGTGTCTGTTAAGAAACGATTGAGAGCGATTACAGGCTCTACACCGAAAACCAGTACTGTATCGACATGCTTTGCCAAGTTTTCCATGCCATCTTTCACAGCTTGAATATTCTCTTCTTTCAGCTGATTTTTTGGCATACCGCCATGCATTTTCAATGCACGCACTGTTGCGACAATAACAACTGCATCGGGTGCAAAATTCCCATGTCGCGCTTTAATATTCATAAATTTCTCGGCACCTAAATCAGCTCCGAATCCAGCCTCAGTAATGACAATATCCGCTAGTTTTCGTGCTGTATTTGTCGCTATGAGTGAATTACAACCGTGTGCAATATTGGCAAATGGTCCACCGTGTATCAAGGCTGGGGTCCCTTCAATCGTCTGGACCAAATTTGGTTTGAATGCTTCTTTTAATAGCAGGGTCAATGCGCCTTGTACGCCAAGATCACGAACTGTAACCGCTTCCTTGTCATATGTATAACCGATGACAATCCGGGCAATTCGTTCCTTCAAATCCGTTAGACTAGTTGCCAAGCAAAATACTGCCATAATTTCAGAGGCTACCGTAATGTCAAAGCCATCTTCTCTCGGTACGCCTTGGGCAGGTCCTCCTAGACCGATTGTTACATGACGCAGCGCTCGATCATTCATATCGAGTACACGCTTCCATGTAATTCTTCGCGGGTCAATTCGAAGAATATTGCCATGATGGAGATGGTTATCAATCATAGCGCTTAGCGCATTATTCGCCGTCGTAATAGCATGTATATCGCCATTGAAATGCAAATTAATCTCTTCCATTGGTAACACTTGTGCATAACCGCCGCCAGTTGCCCCACCTTTCATCCCCATAACTGGACCAAGGGATGGCTCCCGCAAAGCAATCATTGTCTTTTCGCCTAATTTTGAAAGTGCATCCGCCAGTCCTACAGTAACCGTCGACTTGCCTTCTCCTGCTGGTGTCGGGCTAATCGCCGTAACAAGTACAACTTTGCCGTTCTTACTCGATCCAGTTAGTTTCGTAACATCAATTTTCGCTTTAAACTTACCATATGGCTCAACTGCTTCTTCTGGGATGCCAGCTTTTTCAGCAATTGCCCAAATCGGTTTCATCACCGCTTTTGATGCAATTTCTAAATCCGTCAACGGAATAACTTCTTCTGTCATAAAAACCCCCACCTTTCTTTGTCTACAGTATAGCGCATTCATATTTCGGATTAATCCTTACTTTCTGACATTCATATGACAAATTTACGCTCTCTCGGAATCACTACGGCACTTTGCAAATCACTCACTTACACGCAATACCACTTTTCCAAACTGCTTACTGTCTTCAATATAGTCAAACGCCGCCAGCGCATCATTCAAAGCAAACACTGTATCGACCACTGGACGTGTCCCGTACTTTTCAATATGTGTCAGCATATCACGCAATTCTTCTCTGCTTCCCATCGTCGATCCAAATAATTGATATTGGCCATAAAAAAAGGCACGTAAATCCATGTCAACCGTATCACCTGCCGTCGCCCCGAACACGACGATACGCCCTCCTTTTTTTAACACTCCTAGCGAACGATTGAATGTTGCTCGTCCGACACTTTCAATCACCAAGTCAATCGTTTCACCTGCTAGTTCCTGTTGCCAATCGCTAGCTGTATCTAGTGCGACATCCGCCCCGAGCGCCAGCGCCTGTTTTCGCTTATCTTCATTACGCGATGTAACAATGACACGCGCCCCACTATTTTTAGCGAATGCAATGAGATAAGTTGCTACACCACTCCCCGCACCAGGGATAAAAACCGTATCTCCCGCCTGCAAGCCCCCTTTGGTAAATAAAGCACGATAACCTGTGACACCAGCGAGAGATAGCACAGCTGCCTCCTCCCACGTTAAATGAGCTGGCTTTCTTTCAACTTGCTCCGCTGAAATAGCAATCTTTTCTGCGAACGTCCCGTGATCAGGCATACCTAAAATATCAAAGCCTTCTGGCGGCGCATCGCTATTGTCGTACCAACGAAGTGCGGGATTGATAATGACTTCATCTCCAACATTAAATGCCGTTACGTCTTCACCAACTGACTCAATTACGCCTGACCCGTCGGAACCGATGATTAATGCCTCTGTTGCATTCCCTCTACGAGCAGGAATGTATAGGTCACGCCGGTTCAGACCCGCTGCCCGAATCGCAACAACAACTTCCCCCTTTGTCGCAATAGGTTCTTCCATCTCACTAATTTTCAACTGTCCAGCTTCATGAATAAACGCTTTCACATCTATCATCCTTTCCCCCACTCATTACCTCGACATACTACTTCTAGTATACCATGAAATCACACTAGCGTTCTCACTGTTCTAAATTGTCTATACAACAAAAAACGCAAGAAGCACTCTGCTCTTTGCGTTTTTCTTACTGACTTTCATTTTGTAAAGTAACGACAATAATTTCCGGTTGATTAAAAATCCGGATAGGAATGATACTATTACCCAATCCACGACTAACTACCATCTGACTACCATCCTTGTTGTGGACACCTGCTGTATAAGTTGGAAACCAACCTTGCCCCGGTGATACAAGTCCACCGAATCCCGGAATTCGAAATTGACCTCCGTGTGCATGACCGCTAAATATGACATCCATTCCTTGTTCGACGTAAGCCTCAAATTGCTCTGGTCTATGTGACAATAGAATTTTAAACATCTGATTAGGTACATGTTCAAATGCCTGATTCATTGAAGTCTTGACTGCTTCCTCATCATCCAGATAGCTGAGCAACGGATCTTCAATCCCACCAATCGCTATCCCGCCACGCTGATTCGACGTTATAATTTCCGCTTCATCTGATAAGACTCGAACACCCAAATCTTCTAGTGCATCTTTAATACGTTCTATATCATTCGTTGCAATTTCATGATTTCCCGTGACATAGTACATCGGTGCAACCCCTTGCAGCCTTTTAACCAGAAGTAAACTTTGCTCAAGATTATAACGATTGCTGTCAATAAAATCCCCCGTGATGAAAATAACATCTGGTGCAATCATTTTTACTTTATCGACGACTTCCGCATGACTGTCACCAAACATGGCATCATGCAAATCTGATAATTGAACAATTTTATATCCGTTGAAATCAACAGGAATTTTATCGGATATAATAGTATTTTGTGTCACACCGACTGTTGTATTACCCCAATAAGTTAGCAGAATAATAACAATGAATAGTACAATTATGAGAATAAAAATCGGCTTCCTATTCTTTCTCTTCGTAGCGGTAGTTGATTCCATTACAGCCAGCGCTTTTTAACCTTTGCAAGCTCTAGCAATTCAAGCACTTCTTTCTTCGGAAGTTCTGTCAAGATAGCTAACAGTTCGCGCTCCGCACGCCTTCTCCCTTTTCCACTTCTATAGTTTTCTTTATTCACCGCATCCAGTTCTGCGTACAAATCAGCTGTACGATCAGTTTCTTCATCCGCTTCTAACTCATCCGCAATCGTTTCCCTTAACTTATCATACAATAAATCAACATTCGGGGATCCCGAGTTCTTAAACGCTTTTGAAACCTTTGCATTGCCAAGAATTAGCTCATCTGTCGAAACATTAAAGCGCTCTGAAATTTTGGCTATCCATGCAGCAGATGGGGCATTCTTTCCTTTTTCCCAATCTTTAATTCGACTAGCAGATGTTCCAATAGCGGTACCAAATGCCATCATGGACAACCCACGTTGCTCCCGCAAAGCTTTTAAACGTACACCAAAATCCTCTTTATTCCATTCATTCATACTGACGCCTCCTTTAATAGTCAAGTTGCTATACTCTATTATTTTTTATTCAGAGGTTTCTGTCAATCAATTTTTTGATTTTTCTATAAAACTTTTTTAGTAGCCTGTTTTCTGGCGATTATAATTCTCTTCGTTCTTCGCTATGTAAGCCTGAATGATGTCCTCATTCGTAAAGCCCAGTTTATTAGCAATTGCACCGTAATATACCCACACTTGCTCATAGGACTCCATTGATAGATCCTCCAAAAAACGGTGAATGACAGCTGTTGTTGCCAAAAACAATTGTGTTAAATTGCCTTCTACTTCACGCACCGGCCAAGTTGTCAATGTATGTAAATTTTTTTCAATTCCAAGGGAAAGTAGGAAGTGAATCGAGTCCACATACTCCTCCAAAATAACGGCGTCCTCTGATGGCCCCTTCGTACTCCAAAATTTAAAACACCGTGTTTCATTCGCCAGTTCCGCCAGTTCGATAAGAAGTGCCAAGCCTTTTTCTTGAAATACATCGCTTTGCTGTTGGCGATTATTTTGGATAAATGAATCCAATTCTCGCTGCATAGAAAATAATGTTGACAGTTGCATAAAAAAACCTCCAGAAAATTTTATAAAAGTGAAACCAATCTACCTCCTCATCCGTATAGGAGAGTACTACGTTTAAAGTGAGGGGGATCTGTTATGCCATTGCTGATCCGTTTTGTCATTATTGCTTTCATCATCTATTTATTTTACCGAGGTATTCGTTATTTAACGGACCCCAAGCGCAAATTGGATGAAGCTTATGAACAACAGCAATTTTACTTTTATGATGATGTGAAAAATGTTCGAAAAAACTTCTTCATTACGTACAAAGGTGCTATGTTTGAAGGCGAAAAATACTTAGGAACAACTGAAGATTCCTTTGATGTTGTATCCATTTTTGTCCGGGTGAAGGACGAAGCGAAACTACAAGGATTCACGAAAGATGATTTCCATTTTCTAAAGTCAGAAATTCTTTCTAATTACCCAAAAGCAGATATCGGTTGGAAAAATCCAATTGAGCAATTGATGAATACTTGATAAAGGTCCGTCGATTTGACGGGCTTTTTTTATGCTGTGAAACTCCCCGGCATACGAACGCCTAAAAGATAAAGAATGCCAATTCCATAGATCATCGCTAATAGGAGAAAACCTATGCGGAATGACGTATGTCTTGTCTTATGACGAAACATTTGCATGCCCAAATAAGCACCGATGCCACCACCAAGGATTGCTAGTAACCATAAATTTCTTTCCGGCACTCTGCGCCCTCTTTTCTTCGCTTGCCGCTTATCATATCCCATTGCTGCAAAAGCCCAAATCGACATAAACATCAACCAACTGACCAATATCGGCTGCATCTGCATTCCCCCTTATATCCTCCATTTTACACCATTTGTTAACCGGAATGTCGCTAATCTGGTGAAGTGGACTACCTTACGATCAAACTCGACTACCTATAATGGAAACTGGACTTCCTCGCGGGCAAACTCGGCTTCCAATAATGAAATTGAGCTACCTTGGGCAAACACGACTACCTATAATGGAAACTGGGCTACCTCGCGGACAAACTCGGCTACCTATAATGCAAACTCGACTACCTCGCGGGCAAACATGATGCCCTTTATATAACTTTTCTACTTTGCCAATAAATAAAAAACCGCCCCGAGGCCGGATTAACTCCGGTTCTCTTGGCGGCTTCTAGTCAAAGACTTATTTTGCGATTGATTTTTTAGCTGCATCTGCAAGTTGTGCAAACGCTGATGCGTCAGTTACTGCAAGATCAGCAAGCATTTTGCGGTTAACATCGATACCAGCTACTTTCAAACCGTGCATAAGTGTGCTGTATGAAAGACCATTGATACGTGCAGCTGCATTGATACGTGTAATCCAAAGTTTGCGGAATTCACGTTTCTTTTGACGACGGTCACGGTATGCATAGTTCAATGATTTCATGACCTGTTGGTTTGCGACTTTGTAAAGTCTATGTTTTGAACCGTAATAACCTTTTGCTAATTTCAATACTCGATTACGACGCTTGCGCGTCACTGTTCCACCTTTTACGCGTGGCATAGTTCATTACCTCCTGCTTTTCTGTCCGATTATGGTTTGAATTATTTTACGTATGTGAGCATTTCGCGGATACGTTTGTAGTCTCCTGAAGAAACGAGTGAAGCTTTACGCAGGTGGCGTTTCGCTTTTGTCGATTTATTCGCAAAAAGGTGACTTGTGTAAGCACGGCCGCGTTTCAATTTACCAGAACCGGTTTTTTTGAAACGTTTCGCTGAACCGCGGTGAGTTTTCATTTTTGGCATGTTCTGTTCCTCCTAAATCTTTCGTTGTTACTGTTTTTCAGCAGTTGGCGCAAGCACTAAGAACATGCTGCGACCTTCCATCTTCGGTCGTTGTTCAACCGTCGATACATCTTTGCACGCTTCTGCAAAGCGGTCAAGGACACGCTGTCCGATTTCCTTGTGCGTAATCGCACGTCCGCGGAAACGGATAGAGCATTTTACTTTGTCGCCTTTTTCAAGGAACTTGATCGCATTACGTAGTTTCGTTTGAAAATCGTGCTCATCAATTGTCGGGCTTAACCGAACTTCTTTGAGTAGGATAATCTTCTGATTTTTACGTACTTCACGGTCCTTTTTCTGTTGCTCAAACTTGAACTTCCCATAGTCCATGATACGAGCTACTGGGGGTTTCGCTTGTGGAGCGACAAGGACGAGATCCAAATTCGCACGAGCGGCGATTTCTAGTGCCTCGGTACGAGTTTTGATTCCGAGCTGATCGCCGTTATGGTCGATAATTCGCAGCTCGCGGGCACGAATACCCTCATTTACGTACATGTCTTTGCTAATAGTAATCCACCTCCGGATGTTATCTCGCGAATACATGGTTTGGGTACACCGGCCAAATAGGTCGGTACCACAGGTCCATCCAATCAATTACGCCCGGCGTAATTGCATCTAGATTTTTTCGAGTTCGCTCGAAAAGCTCACTTTAAAAATCTATGAAATCCGCCGGAGGCATTATTTTGTTTCAGCAGGTGTTTGGACACTCGCTGATCAAAATAAAAAAGGTAGACAAATTAGATTTGTCTACCCGCGTATGTGTACGCACATCGAAATGCACGGCACGTTCACTCATGTGTTGACCTGTCAACAACGTCAAGGCGTCAAACAGGTGAGAAGCGGGTAGCCTCTTCTTATACCACAAACTGTATTCAGTCATTACTAACCTTATTTACTTTATCATACACCATTGTGCGTGTCAACAATTTTAATAAAATAGCTATTTGAGCTGCCTTAAATAATTCTTCCAATAACGCTTCGGGATGCCTGCGCTAGAGTTTAGATAAATTCATTAGCTCAACTTATTATAATGAAGTTACTTCTTCTTGCAACCTAGCGATGAAATCATCAAACGGCATACTCTCGGACTTCTGTTCACCATATTTACGAACATTCACTTCGCCCGTTTCCACTTCTTTGTCGCCAAGCACGAGCATATAAGGTACTTTCTGCATTTGTGCTTCACGGATTTTATAACCGATTTTTTCTTCGCGGCTATCAATATCGACACGGAAGCCAGCTGCAACTAGTTTTTCACGTACGCCATCTGCATAGTCAAAATGCGCATCTGGTGATACGGGAATCACTTCTACTTGAACAGGCGCCAACCAAGTTGGGAATGCACCTTTGTATTCTTCAATTAGGAATGCGACAAAACGTTCCATTGTAGATACAACACCACGGTGAATAACGACTGGACGATGTTGCTTACCGTCTTCTCCTACATATGTTAGGTCAAAACGTTCTGGTAACAAGAAGTCTAGCTGTACAGTTGACAACGTTTCTTCCATACCAATAGCCGTTTTTACTTGAACGTCCAATTTCGGACCGTAGAATGCTGCTTCACCTTCCGCTTCTACATAATCCAGACCCATTTCATCCATCGCTTCTTTTAACATGGTTTGTGCACGATTCCACATTGCATCGTCATCAAAGTATTTCTCTGTATCTGCTGGATCACGATAAGATACACGGAATGAATAGTCTTCAATTTTGAAATCTTTATAAACGTCAATGACAAGTTGCACAACACGTTTGAACTCGTCTTTGATTTGATCGGGGCGGACAAAGATATGTGCATCATTCAATGTCATTCCACGAACACGTTGCAAGCCTGATAATGCACCAGACATTTCATAACGGTGCATCGTTCCTAGTTCTGCAATCCGTAATGGCAAGCTCCGGTATGAATGAATGCCATTTTTGTAAATCATCATATGGTGTGGACAGTTCATCGGACGCAACACAAGATCTTCGTTGTCCATACTCATAACAGGGAACATACCATCCTGATAGTGATCCCAATGACCTGATGTTTTATACAATTCCACACTACCGAGAACTGGCGTATAGACATGATCATAACCAAGCTTCTGCTCTTTATCGACAATATAACGTTCAATAATGCGACGAATTGTTGCACCTTTTGGTAACCACATTGGTAAACCTTGGCCCACTTTTTGTGAGTTCATGAACAGATTCAATTCTTTACCGATTTTACGGTGATCACGTTCTTTTGCTTCTTCTAGTAAACGTAGATGCTCTTTTAGTTCGTCTTTTTTGAAGAATGCTGTCCCGTAAATACGTTGTAGCATTTTGTTATTGGAATCGCCGCGCCAATAAGCACCTGCGATACTAAGCAATTTGAATTCTTTTAATTTCCCAGTGGATGGTACGTGAACCCCACGGCATAGATCGATGAAATCGCCTTGTTCGTAAAGCGATACTTGCTCGCCTGCTGGAATCGCTTCAAGCAATTCCAATTTGTATTCATCATCAATTTTCTTGAAGATTTCTGCCGCCTCTTCGCGTGACACATCATGACGGATGACTTCAACGTTTTCAGCAATGATTTTCCGCATTTCTTTTTCAAGCTCCGGTAAATCCTCCGCTGTGATTGGTGTTGGTGAATCAATATCATAATAAAAACCGCTAGAAATAACAGGTCCGATACCCAATTTTGCATCCGGGAATTTACGTTTTACAGCCTGCGCTAAAAGATGCGCTGAGCTATGACGTAAAATCTCAAGTGCTTCAGCTGATTGCGGTGTAATGATTCCAAAATCGCCACCTTCAGTAAGTGGTGTTTTTAAATCGATCAGTTTGTCCCCCACTTTACCTGCCAATGCACTTTTTCGTAGTCCTGGGCTAATGGATGCTGCAACATCCTCTGTAGTTGTCCCTTGTGGGAACTCCTTCACTGCGCCATCTGGAAATTGTAATTTGATCATCTCTGCCATTGTTTTAAACACTCCTTCTTATTTTTTGGAATCAAAAAAAGCCCCATCCCTGGAAAGGGACGAAGCTTTAGCTCGCGGTTCCACCCTTGTTTCTTCAGTCCAACACAAATAAACGTTGGAAAGATGAAGCTTGACATCGGCTAACGGGCCGGTACCGTCGATGATTCGTCATCGCTGCTCCAAGGTGGTAAATCGTTCGTCTATCCGTCAGGGCTTCCAGCCAATGGCCCCGTTCTCTGTAGGTCAACTAAACAATTATTGTCCTCTTCGTTGCATTTTAACTTAGTGATTAATTATTAAAGCTGAGTATACGCTGGTTACTTTATAAATGCAAGTCTGTTTTATTAAACAGATAAAAGTTCTTCCACTGTAATTTCAATTAAATCCGGATTTTCCAAAGGCGGAATCCCAAGTAAATCACAAGGACGTCCAATTTTATCAATCTTACCGTCTTTAATCTTCACAATGCGATCCGCAAGTGCGTGGGCGTCATTTTCATTATGCGTAACAAAAATAACAGTCGTGTTGGTCTTTTTCAATATGCGGCGCAAATCTTCACGAATTTTCACTTGCAAATCTGTATCGAGGTTACTAAATGGCTCATCCAGCAAAAGCAGCTCTGGCTCTGGAGCAATCGCACGTGCAAGTGCTACACGTTGCTGTTGGCCACCACTCAATTGGTGTGGATAGCGTTTTTCAAACCCTACTAACTCGACGAGTTCGAGCACTTCATGCGTACGTTTTTTCTTGTCTTTCCGCGTCATTTTAGTGAGTCCAAAGATAATATTTTCTTCCACACTCATATGTGGGAAAAGCGCGTAGTCTTGAAATACCATTCCGATTCCACGTTTCTCAGGTTGGATAAAAAGATGACTATCGATCATTTTTTTACCGCCAAGTGCAAATGAACCTCCATCTGGCATTTCAAGTCCAGCAATGAGACGTAAAATGGTACTCTTCCCACTGCCACTTCGACCGAGTATGGAGATAACTTCGCCCTTCTCTATCGTAAACGAAAAAGCATTAACTGCCTTCGTCACGGCATTCGAATAACTGAAGCTTAAATTTTGAATATCTATGAACATATCATTTTGGCTCCTCTCTCAATAACTTATGGAAAACAAAAATAGCAATTGTACTGACTCCGACAATGAGTAGCGAAGCCTGAGATGCCTCCATGATTCTTTCATCACTTGCATATTGAAACGCTTTTGTTGCAAGCGTGTCGTAGTTAAATGGACGCAAAATAAGTGTTAACGGTATCTCTTTAAGTATATCGACAAAAACAAGCGTAAATCCACTAATAATAGCGCCTTTCATCATCGGAACGTCTACTTTGAAAAATGTTCGCATACTGGTAGCCCCTAGCATACGCGAGGCATCACGGAAATCCGTACCGATTTTATCGAATCCGGATTCAATCGAATTATAACCGATTGCAAAAAATCGGATGACATACGCACTAATAAGCATGAATAAACTAACACTTAACACAAGTACAGAATCTACACCAAAAAACTGATAAACAGGAGCAAGGAACTTATCTAGTGCGATGAATGTCGTCACGACGGCTACCGCAATAACTGCTCCCGGTATGGAATAACCAAGGATTGTCAGCTTAGGTAACACTTTTGCCAGCCGATGATGCACGATGCGGCTAAAGTTTCCGACGAGTAACGAGAACACAATGATGAGCGCCGCACTTAGTCCAGCAACGGTCACTGAGTTTTTTGTATACGTGAGCACTTCTGCCATCGGAACTTTGCCAAATGTGAGAATAACCCAATCTATCAGTTGGATAATCGGAATGAGAAACGCAATGCTAAAGATGAACAAAGTGTAGGCTGTCGCAAACCTAGCTGCCTTGCCACGTAGTTTAACGAGCGGAAGCGGCCTAACCTTTGTCGTTGCATAACTATATTGTTTGCCGCCGCGTAGCAACCGTTCAATGATTAGAATGAAAATAACGATCCCCATCAGTGAGGCTGCGAGCTTAATGGACGAATCCAAATCTCCAAGCCCAAACCACGTTTGAAAAATTGCGGTACTAAACGTTTGGATACCGAAATATTTTACAACGCCATAGTCATTGAGAACTTCTAAAATAACTAGGCTGACACCACCAATAATAGACACACGCGAAATCGGTAAAACAATTTTGAAGAAAATCTCCCATGGACCTTTGCCAAGAGTCCTGGCACTTTCAATTAACGACGCAGATTGATGCGACAAGTAAATTCTGGTAATCATATAAACATAAGGGTACAAAAACAATGTATAAATAAAGACCGCACCCGGTATATTCATAATATCAAAAAATGCCGGATTCGGCGTAATATCAAACTGATTACGGAGCGTCTTTTGAATGACACCCGTATAATTGATAATGCCGTGATACGTGTAGGCTCCGATAAACGGAGGAATTGACAAAGGTAAGATGAGTGCCCACTTCATAAAGTTTCTTAATGGAAAATCATATTGGGCAATAAGCCAAGCGAGGCTAAGACCAATCCCAATCGTAAACACCGCTGTAAATAGCACGAGCGTTAGCGATGTTTTTATGTAGTTGAAGAGCATGTATTCCTTAATATGCGCCCAATTGTCACTTGCCTGTGAAAATATCCCCGACACAATCGACACATTCGGTAAAAACAGCAAGATGATTATAAGTACTGCGCTAATTGTCCACCCGTTTACGCTCGCCAAACGCCTGCTCATATCAAAAAACCATCCTTTTCCATTTCCACAATAAACCCCTTACCGCAAATACGGCAGGGGGCTTACTCTTTATTTCCAACCTACCTCATTGAAAATCATAATTGCTTTTGCATTATGTTCGCCAAATGTGGATAGTGGAATATTTTGCTCTTTAAAGTCTCCCCATGATTTCAGGAGTTCAGCTGGTTCCACATTTTCGTTGACAGGGTATTCGTAGTTTGCTGCTGCAAACTGACCTTGCGCTTCTTCCGCCGTCAAGAATTCAAGTAGCTTTAGCGCGTTATCCGCATTAGCCGATCCATTGACAATTCCAGCCCCACTTATATTGACATGTGCGCCTGTAGTATCTTGGTTCGGGAAGAATACGCCAAGATTTTCAGCAACTTTCACTTCTTCTGGTTCTTGGGAATTAAGCATTTGGCCAAAATAATATGTGTTTATAATCGCAATATCGCCAATACCAGCAGCAATTGCTTTCGCTTGGTCTCGATCGCCACCTTGTGGACTTTGTGCAAAGTTATTTACAATCCCTTGCGCCCACTCTTTTGCTTTTTCTTCACCATTTATTTCAATGAATGAAGCAAGAAGTGACTGGTTATAAACACTTTCAGAAGAACGAACAAGAACTCGTCCTTTCCAAACATCCTCTGCCAAAGCTTCATACGTAGATAACTCTTCGGGTTTTACTTTATCCTTATTATACACTAATACACGTGCACGCTTCGTTAAACCGATCCACATATCTTCGTTATCACGGAAATTAGCAGGAACTTGCTTCGATAATATGTCACTTGACACAGCTTGTAGCAAACCATCCTCTTTTGCACGGTATAATCTGCCAACGTCAGCCGTTAAGAAAATATCTGCTTTTGTAGCTGCTCCTTCACGTTTAATGCGCTCCAGAAGTTCGTCTGCATCACCTTTAATAACATTCACTTTAACGCCTGTTTCTTTTTCAAATTGTTTATAAAGTTCATCATCGACATCATAATGTCTGCTCGTATATAAATTCACTTCACCTGATTTTACTGCTGCTTCTTTATCTGTGTTTTTACTATCGTCTGTCGTATCTGTCGTGCCTTTACCGTTACATGCTGCAAGTATGAGTACCATAGCGACAACAAGTAACACCAAATTTTTCTTCATAGTTATTCATCTCCAAACCCTTTTTTAATTGAAAATGATTCTCAACACTTTCCAAGAATATAACGAATTCAATCCTGTGTCAACAATTAATCTGCGAACGGTAGCGTAAAACAGAAAAAACCATAGATACCCACACAGGAATACAAAATAATCGCTGTGTTGGGTTTATCTATGGCCTAAAAAGATTGCTATAAACAACAGTTGGTGCTTAACTCACTTATAAGACAACCTGATCCTCTAGGTTCCTCCATAAATGATGTGCTTCTCTTGCAATATGCTCTAACAAATCAGGCGGAGCTGTTGTGATCGCGGCACAGGATTTGATGAGTGCGCTTAATTCTAATTTAAATGCTTCCAATGCTTTGGCTTCTTTAATAACCATCTGGTTAAAAGTATTTAATACTGGAGAAACTTCGTTGCGCGGCTGACGGAGTATGGTTTTAAGTGCATTTGCTTGGAGGAATAAGTTCTCAAATTTTCTTGTCATCGCTCTTACTTGGTCATGCAGTTCATAGTTAGAGGCATCTACATAATGGCTGATGAAAATTAAATGATCGACCATTTGTCTAAGCCAAAAATTATTTTCATGGATTGTCGCGTTCGCCGGAGTGACATAAGCACCTGTTTCAATTAATTTAAAAACCTTCTGCGCCTCTTCTGCCTCACGAATCATGTGGTCGAGTAAAGATGTGGGGGTTGAAATAATGACTTCACAATGAAGCGCCTTATCCATCGTATGAACGAGTAAATCATGGAACTCATGCGTAGAACTTTTTGCCTCGTCGAGTAAAGCTTCAATAGAACCTGTTTTCGACTCCGCTTTTTTGAATATCATGCCCATTCGTTGGGTCATGCGCTGATTTGCACGAGCCAGCTCCAGCTCATGATGACTAATTTCCCGGTCAAAAAATTCACCATGCTCAAAATTATTACGCACCCAAAAGTCGATAATTCCAAAGGTATCCCTTTCATAGTTATCTGTGTAAGGCATAACCCACCTCTTCCATGTTAGTAGTAGCCTTGTATGCTATGCGGGACTGTTAGATTTTATGTGAACGGTTAAAATAAAACGGTTGTTGTTTTAAAGATCTATACGCAATTTCTCAAGGAATAAATCAGACTTTTCTGCACATGATACATTCATGGAGGTGATCAATCTTGCAAAATAATAAAAATAAAAACGAAAACAAAAACAAAAACTTGAACAATAACCCTATCAAAAACAAAGACCCTAAACAAAATCAAGACGCAAGTAAAAACGATATGCGCGGGGAATTTGGCGAAACATTTGACATCGAACGATTAAAGGATCAAAAAAACAACAGTCAAAAACGTAATAATAATGATTTAGATCCGGGAAAAAGACACTTTTAACTTGATTCAGCAAATGTATTTGTACCGTAAGCGAAACGGCAGTTACAGAAGTTCTCTACTGTAATCATTACAAATGCGTATGACTAAGAATCACTTCTTAATCATACGCATTTTATTTACTTCCCACGCCTATTTTTTCCATCGAGTCGTAACGGACTACTGACCATGCGTATTCTTTCCATGACACGCGCAGCTTTCACCGCTTCTTTTTCACCGCGTTGAGTATACGTCAAATGATGTTCTAGCTCTTCATAACTAAAATTCGACGTGAAAAACGTTGGTAATTTTTCGGCCATTCTATATTGCAAAATAGTCCCCAGTACTTCATCACGTGTCCAAGCAGACATTGTTTCCGCACCGATATCATCGAGCATAAGCACTTGCGCTTTTTTTACAAAGTCAATTTTTTCATTAAGCGTCTGATCTTGAATGGATTGTTTTATTTCACGTAAAAATTCCGGTACATAAACAGCAACTGTACGAATTCGACGGTTCGCTAACTCATTCGCTAAAGCACCTAAAATAAAGGACTTTCCAATCCCAAAGGGGCCGTATATATACATCCCCTTTTCAGGAAGCTCGCCTGTTTCATCAATAGCATTCAAAAAGTCTTTTGCTACGCGCACAATTCTTACTCGACTATCATCGAAAAACATATCAATATTTTGCAGTCTAGCCTCCATGACATCCTTCGGCATATAAAAACTGTCTATCATCTTGGATACATTTCTACTTTCTTCATCTATAAGCTTATTTTTACATTTCATATATTCCACGTCTATCAAACCACGTGTTAGGACTAATTTCGGTTCAAACCCTTTTAGTAAATTCACACAGCCCCCAAGATCTGAACACTTTTCACAATCATGGGAAGCTGAAGCGTAATCATATAGTTTCGCTAAACTACGATCAACGACATCCTTATCAATTGCATCTGCATGATCTGTTAAAAATTGCTGGACACCTGGATTTTCCATCACTTCATTACGTAATTCCTCGTAACGTGCAGCAAATGCTGGTGCTTTTACGACGCGTTTCATCGTATCTCCGATTCTTTCCATTTTACTCCACCCCGTCTCCTGTTACGCCTAATTCCTTCAATAGTCGACGACGTTCCTCGTCGACAGCTGTTGATTCCTTCTTCTCTTGCTTGTCCTGCGTTTGCTCTTTTTTATAAAACCATTCTGGCACTTGCTCTTCACGTGTTGGTCTTCTTTGTGCTGCCGGCTTTTGACCTTCGTTTTTCCACTTCGTATACTTATCATGCTCTTGCCGAGCCAATTCCATAGCAGCTTCTGCCGTCTCTACTTTTTTATTCGCCCAATGGGAGGCAATTCGCTCCACATACTTGTTCGTCAGCTTCCCATCATTACGGAGATAAACATATTGTAGCAGCGTATTGACCACGCCATAGGACAGCTCATAGGTATTGACTAGCCTTTCAGCTAACTCCACATCCACAGATAATGGCTCCTTGCCACCCCTTAATTCACGGAGTATATCAATTGGAGATGTATTTTCGAGATAATAGGCATTTTCATCGCCCCGTGATTTTAGTTCAACCTGTTGTCTAATTGGCTCCTGTACAAAAACTTTTTGCAATTTGGGCGGCTGTTTTGTTACATTCATCTTATAAAATTCAGCAGCTGCTTTGCGCAATCGTTCTTCCGGCAATTTAAGATCCTCATCAAGTGCCATCATCACAACTTTTTGCATGTCGAGTGGATTGAGTGTATACAAAAATGCTAGTTTTGCGATCATCAGCTTGGAAACAGTAGACAACGCGGATTGAGGAACCATTTGCTCAGACAATCCAGACCGTAAAAGATCAAAATCAAAATCCGTCTGCATAAAAGGAACACCGACCGGCTCATCACGGCCTTTAAAATCAACAACTTCATCTACATCAATACTAGTTCCTTTTTGAATAGGTGTATACACATCTAAAAACGTCCTAGATATATCCTCATAGTTATTGTCCTGCTTCACATCCAAGGAAAATCGAGCACGTAAGCCCCGATACGCCTGCTCCCCTATTTTACTAAATAGAAATGTCGACAGTAAAGGGTCCGCAAAAAAAGCTTTGGCATCAAGTGGTGGCAATAGTTCGTACAAAAATTCTCGAGTATCACCACTTTTTTTTCGGGATGTTCGCAATAGCCCAATAGCTTCGAGTGAAATACGAGCTTCAAAAACGGGGCCTAGCGGCATCGTTAAAATATTCATCAGGTGATAGTGATTATAGACCAAATTCTCATGCTGCTCGGCATCTGCCCATAATGTCATAAATAGGCTCATAGCATCCCGACCAATAAGTGGTTGATAGAATAACGTAACTAATTGGCGATCATAATCCGTAAACGGGTGTGCCAACATGATTGTATATGCATCAATTGGCTGAAGTTCCTTGTAGAGGTATGCCATCGCGGCTCCTCCTTCCTTTCTAGGTGACTAATGATTGAAGTAAAAACTATTCATTTTTTGAACGCTGTTGCAACCGTTGGAGCTCTTCAATGAAAACTGTCACATCTCGATATTCACGATAAACCGATGCAAATCGGACATAAGCCACTTCATCGACATCTGCTAATAATTTCATCACCATTTCTCCGACTTCATCAGAATTGATTTCCGCGACACCCGCGCTTCTCAGTTCTTTTTCGATGGAATAAACGATTGATTTCAACTCCTCAAGAGATACAGGACGCTTCTCACACGCACGGATAAGGCCTCGTAGCACTTTCTCTCCACTGTACTCTTCTCTCGAGCCATCCTTCTTCACAACAACGAGTGGTGTTTCTTCCACTTTTTCAAAAGTTGTAAATCGGAATGAACATTGTTCACATTCCCTACGACGACGAATCGATCGATTCTCCTCAGCCGGTCTAGAATCGATGACCCGAGTGCCATTGTATTGGCAAGCTGGACATTTCATAATATGTATCCTCCGATTTTTCATAAATATATTTAATAAATTACGCCTCAACGCAATTACGTCTAAATTCATACGCAGGTTTAATAGTTAGTCCGCCACTCCTAAAATGGAGTGTTTCGAATGTATCAAGTTAATTATAACAGAACATTAGCGAGAACATCAGAAAACAATGCAAAGGTAAAAAAATCCTCCATCAATTTGATGGAGGATTCATGATTAGGCTGCAAGAGCAGTTTGTAAGGCTTGGGCTACCTTCTTTGTTAAGTCGACAACGCGTGCGGAGTACCCCCACTCATTATCATACCAAGCGAGCACTTTTATTTTTCGGTTGCCCATGACAATCGTTGACAAACCGTCAATAATTGCAGAGTCTGTCGTTGTGTTGAAATCAATGGACACTAGCGGTTCCGTCGTAAAACGCAGAATACCAGTCATCGCTCCAACAGATGCTTGTTTGAACGCCTCATTCACCATTTCAACCGTAACATCCGTTTTCACATCTACAACGAGATCAACAAGTGATACGTTCGGCGTTGGTACACGTAATGCCAAGCCGTGGATTTTTCCTTCCAGTTCAGGAAGCACAAGTGATAACGCTTTCGCAGCTCCTGTAGAAGTTGGAATAATCGACTGTGCACAAGCACGTGCACGACGAAGATCCTTATGTGGATTATCTAAGTTTTTTTGGTCATTCGTAAACGCGTGAACCGTCGTCATCAAGCCGTTTTCAATCCCAAATGTATCATTCAATACTTTCGCTACCGGCGCTAGACAGTTCGTTGTACAGCTAGCATTCGAAATAATATCATGTTTTTCAATATCAAGCTTGTCGTCGTTAACTCCCAAAACGATTGTTACATCTTCATCTGTACCTGGTGCAGAGATGATAACCTTTTTCGCACCCGCTTTTAGATGAAGTGCAGCTTTGTCGCGCGAATTGAATTTACCCGTCGCTTCAATCACAATGTCTACACCTAGGTCTCTCCAAGGCAGATTGAGCGGATCACGATCCGAAACAATTGTGACACGTTTTCCATTGACAATTAGCGCATGTTCGTCCGCAATCACTTCACCATCAAATGATCCATGATTCGTATCATACTTGAGTAGATGAGCAAGAGTTTCTGGTGCGTACATCGCATTCACCGCTACGATCGTAACATCTTCCTCCATAATCATTTGGCGGAAAACCATCCGTCCAATCCGACCAAAGCCATTAATCGCTATAGAAGTAGTCATCAAAACCAGTCCCCCTGCATGTATGTTATACTCTTAATTGTTATTCGTTAATTAGTATAACACATTCGAAAGAAAAACAATGATTTTGTCAGCATATTTATTAAATTTCAGTTTTCAGAATGCTATTCAAGGCGTCACTTGCCATCTCAGCAATACTTGTTCAAGCTGTAACTCCGTCTCTTCCAGCGTTCCATCATTAGATAAAACCGCGTTGGCTCCCTGCTTTTTAATCTCCATAGACAATTGAGAACGTATTCGTGCATCTGCTTCTTCTTGCGATAACACATTTCGTGCAATAAGACGTTCTTTTTGAATTTCAGGTGAAACAGCAACGACAATGATTTTATCGACGAATGATTGGAGCTTACTTTCAAATAGCAAGGGGATATCCATAATAACTGTATTTGCACCATTCGATAGCCACTCTTCTTTTTGACGTAGCATTTCGCGACGTATGGCTGGATGAATAATACTATTCAGTTTTTCTCGTTCCTTATCATGTCCGAAAATACGTACACCTAATTTTTCACGGTTAAGTGAACCATCCTCATTGACAATATCCTTACCAAACTGGCGACTGATTTCAAGCAAAACAGGACTGCCCGGCTCAACAACAAGCCTGGCAATCTCATCCGCATCCACAATTGGGTATCCTCTTTTTCGTAGCATGGCAGACACTGTACTTTTTCCGCTAGCAATGCTACCCGTTAAACCAATAATCATCCGCGGTCTCCTCACTTTTGACAGGACGGGCAATACACCGATGTCCTACCCGCAATTTTTAAGCTTGCTGTTTCCGTACCACATGCACTGCATGCTTTTCGTCCATACATTTTCAGGCGATCCTGCATTGTCCCCGCTTGTCCATCAATATTACGATAATCGGAAATCGAGCTCCCACCTGCATCAATGCTTTCCTGCAATATATCCACAATGACCTGAAACAATTCTTTTTTCCGCGCTATACTCACTCGTTCAGCCGTTCTCGCAGGATGCATATGCATCTTAAACAATGCCTCTGTTGCATAAATATTACCGCAACCAGAGATCACTTGCCCGTCCATGATGACTTCCTTAATCGCCTTTCGTGCATACTTCGGCGTAGCGGCCATCTCTAAGAAGTGTTGACATGCTCCATCCACGAACGGTTCAGGCGCCATTTTCAATAAAGGCGGGTGATCAGCTTCACAGCCAATAAGTCGTAACTCACCAAATCGGCGTATATCTGAATAAACAAGGAGTTCCCCGTCATCCATCGTTAAAATTATATGGACATGCTTCCGGAATTTCAGCTCCACAATGTCATCTACAGAGCCGACTGTGAACCATGCCCCCGTCATGCCTAAATGGCTAACAAGGAGGCATGTCTGCCCATTTTTTAATAGATGAAAATAAATATATTTGCTACGACGTGTGACATTAGTAATCGACATACCGACTAAATCACTCGCAAGGTCTTCTGTTGTAATCCCCTTCACAATCGTTTCTTTCCCTAATTGCTTAGACTGTATAACCGTATCTGAAACGGTTACTGCACAGATTGTCCTGCCCATCGCGATGGGTGCAAGCGCACGGACAACCCCTTCTACTTCTGGTAATTCAGGCATGCCGCTCCCTCACTTCGTTTCGTACCAAGACAATCCAAATGCCCAATCGACTTTTAACGGCACATCGAGTGCAATAGCCGATTCCATTACTTCTGGTACAATTACTTTTAATTTTTCAATTTCATCTTCTGGTGCTTCAAATATTAATTCATCATGCACTTGTAATAGCATACGCGTCTGCAAACCTTCTACTTCCAGCCTTGCCGCCATATCAATCATTGCTTTCTTAATAATATCGGCCGCACTTCCTTGGATTGGCGTATTCATAGCTGTTCTTTCGGCAAAACCACGTAAATTGAAATTCGAGCTCGTAATATCTGGTAGATAGCGACGACGATTCATCAGCGTAGTGACATATCCCGTCTGCTTTGCGTCTGCAACGATATCAACCATATATTGTTTGACACCTGGGAAGCTATTGAGATAGGTATCAATAAATTTAGCCGCTTCTTTTCGAGTAATGTTCAAGTTTTGTGACAGCCCATAATCACTGATACCATAAACAATTCCAAAGTTAACCGCTTTTGCAGCACGGCGCATATCTGAAGTGACAGACTCTTTGTCAACTCCAAATACATCCATTGCTGTTTGCGTATGAATATCTACACCGGCACGGAATGCTTCAATCATTTTGGCATCCTGTGACATATGGGCAAGTACACGCAACTCAATTTGGGAATAATCCGCTGCAAATAAATACCAGCCTGGCTCAGATGGAACAAAGGCTGCCCGAATTTTCCGTCCCTCTTCCAGGCGAACGGGAATGTTTTGCAAGTTCGGGTTGATGGAACTGAGTCGGCCAGTTGTTGTCAGGGCCTGTTGGAAACGTGTATGGATTTTTCCATCGTCATGAATCTCTTTAGATAACCCCTCTATATAGGTCGAATTGAGTTTACCCAGCTGGCGATATGTTAAAATCAAGCTAATAATTTCATGCTCATTTTCAAGCTTTTCCAAGACATCTGCCGCAGTTGAATAGCCCGTTTTTGTTTTTTTAATCGGTGTAAGTCCAATTTTTTCAAATAAAATAACGCCCAACTGCTTCGGTGAATTAATATTGAATTTGTCACCGGCCGACTCGTAAATAGCTGCTTCTAGCTCCAATAATTTTGCAGTTAAATCGACTCCAATTGCTTCTAATGTCTTCAAATCGGTTTTAACACCAGTCGATTCCATTTTACTTAGAATCTTTGCTAGTGGGAGTTCGAGCTCGTGGTACAAATCATATAGGTTATTTTCTTTTAACTTTTCTTCAATCAATGGACGTAGCTTCCAAACTGCCTGCGCTTTCCGACTGGCAGTTTCCGCAACTATCGCTTCAACCGGTACTGATTTCTTTGCTCCCTTACCATAAATCACTTCATCGGATTGTACGTCCCCATAGCCGAATTCACGTGCAATTGAAGCAACATCTGTAAACGTAGACGATGGGTTGACGATGTAGGAGGCAAGAAGAAAATCAAACTCGAATCCATCTGCTTCCAATCCACGCTGCGCTAGTGAGACCATAGTTGCTTTTGAATCAGATGAATACTTCTTTTTAGCTGGATTCTTCAACCAATTTTTAAATACATCAGAATCTAACGCAACTGGGAGAGGAATGAATAGCGTGTGGCTATCATCTGCCACACTAATTCCTAAAATGTCGGCAGTCAAATAGTGTTCTTCAATCATTTCAAGATGGATTGCCATTTCATCTGTCAAATCCGCTTCTGATAGCGTGGATGCGATTGTCAGTTCAATTTCCTCTTGTGGTTCTTCCGCTGCTTGTGGCGCAATTTTTTCAAGAAGTGTTTTGAATTTCAGCTCCTGATAAATACTTATAACTTTGTCCAAATCTGGACCCTCATAAGACAAATCATCAATTGTTACCTTGATTGGTGCATTGACTTCAATCGTTGCAAGTACTTTACTCATATAAGCTTGCTCTTCATTGTCCGTCAAATTCTCTTTAAGCTTTTTGGCAGTAATCGCATCAATCGATTTATAAACATTTTCAACTGATCCATACTCTTTCAATAGTTTAAGGGCTGTCTTCTCACCAACACCTGGTACTCCAGGAATATTATCAGATGCATCACCCATTAAACCTTTCATATCAATGATCTGATGGGGCTCAATGCCGTATTTCTCGCGCACATGGTCAGGTGTATATTTTTCAATATCTGTCATCCCTTTACGGGTAATGTACACAGTCGTATGACCGCTTGCTAGTTGCGTCAAGTCTTTATCACCCGAAATGACAACAACTTCTGCTTGATCTGCATCGCCTGTTTTGCTCAGCGTGCCAATAATATCATCTGCCTCGTACTGGTCCAATTCATATTGAGGGATCTGATAAGCCTCTAGTAGCTTCCGCAAATAAGGGAACTGCTCGGATAATTCAGGCGGCGTTTTCTGACGCCCTCCCTTATATTCCCCGTATGTCGAATGCCTAAATGTTGTTTTGCCAGCATCCCAAGCCACCAGTATATGGGTCGGCTTTTCATCCGCGAGAATATTTTGTAGCATCATTGTAAAACCATACACCGCGTTCGTATGGATTCCGTTATCATTTGTTAGTAAAGGCAAAGCGAAAAAGGCACGATAAGCCAAGCTATTGCCGTCCAATAGTACAATTTTCTTTGTCGTCATATTCAATCCACTCCTCTTTATAAGACATCATCTGCATTTATCTTACCACGATAGGCATAGTAAATGAAAATGCCTGCATGGCGGGCTTTCCGCTAGCCATGCAGGCATTCCATTATTCCAAGTAACCCGTTAACACTTTCGCATACGGGGAATCGGCTGGAAGAATGATCATTGTGTCATCACCGATCGTTTTCGAATAAGATTGGAGAGTACGATATAAATTATAGAACTCGGGATCTTTTGAAAAAGTATCATTATAGATTTTTGCGGCTTCTGATTCACCCTCAGCATGAATAATAGCAGCTTCCTTTTTCGCTAAGGCAAGCATTTCCTGCACTTCACGATCTGTTTCTGCTTCGATGCGTTGCTTTGCCGCATCCCCTTCGGATAAATACGTTTGAGCAGTCGATTCACGCTCAGAAATCATCCTCGTGTAGATGGACTGTTCGTTTTCTTGTGGAAGATCAATGCGTTTCATGCGTACGTCAACCACTTCGATACCATAATTTCCTTCAGCGAGAAATTCATTGACTCGTTCTGTTACCCTGTCATTTAAACTCCCTCGCGAAGAATTCTCATCATTGACAACATCTACATAGTCAAGCTGTCCAAGCTCTGTCCTTACAACTGAGTAAATGAACTCTTCCATTCTCGCTTCAGCATTGACGATGTTTCGTGCATTTGAAATCATATCACCAGGATCTGTAATTTTCCAAACAGCATAGTTATCAATAATAATACGCTTTTTATCTCTTGTATTTATTTCCTCTTCTGATACATTGAACGTCATTTGGCTTTTTGGTAAGGTCGTGACACTTTGAATGAATGGTATTTTTATGTTGATACCTGGCTCGTGGACAGTACGCTTAATCTCACCGAATTGACGGACGACGTGATATTCTCCTTCTTTGACGACGAAGACATTGGCGACTAAAATAATTACAAGCGCGAATAGAGTGGTCCAAAAAAGCGTCAGCTTCACATATTTCTTTACTTCTATCGGTGCTTTAGGTTCTCCAGTTCCCTTTTGTTTCGCACGTTGCTTTTCTAATAGCTTACCCTCAATTGTTTTGAATGGATTGTTATCGTTTGCCATTAGTTTCCGCCTCCTTCTTTAGCTGATTCTACTGGTGGAGGTGTTTGGTTTTCCAGTTGTTGCAACGGTAAATATTTCACCGTTTCCCCTTGATCATTCATAATATAAATTTTCGCTTTCGGTAATACTTGCTCAAGCGTTTCAAGGACTAATCGTTGACGTGTAATTTCTTTATTTTTCATATATTCCGTGTGCAGGTTGTTAAAAAGGGCAACATCACCGCGTGCCTGTTCGATACGAGCTGTTTTTTGCCCTGCTGCCCGCGATTTGATAGCGTCACGCTCCCCCTGCGCTTCATTCTTTTTCTGATTTTCATATTTTTCCGCTTCGTTTATTTTCGTATTTTTCGTTTCTCTGGCATCTGTCACTGCCGTAAACGCCGCTCGAACTTCTGCATTCGGAAGTTCAACATCCTGCAGTTTCACACCTTGAATCGCAATACCAATATCATATTTTTCAATAAGTGTTGAAAGCAGTTCACGTGTCTGCGCTTCGATTTCAGCTTTACCGTCTGTTAACGCAGCATCTATCGTCGAACTTCCGATAACTGATCGAATCGATGCAGACGTTGCATCAGAAAGAATTTCCTTTGGGTCTTGTGCATTGAATAAATATTTTTGTGGCTCGGTAATTTTCCACTGTACGACAAGGTCTGTCAGGACAATATATTCATCCCCTGTAATCATTTTTGTTTCTTTATCAAATGATACAAGTTCCCCACCCGGATCTTGCTTATAACCAAATTGAAGACTAAACGTTTCCTTCGAAAGTATTTCTACATTCTGAATTGGCCAAGGTAGTTTGAAATGCAGTCCCGAATCTGTAACGGGTGTATCTGCCTTTCCAAAAGTGATTACAACAGCCTGCTCTGACTCGTCAACTGTATACCACGTTGTAAAAGCAATAACGATAAGTAATAAAGCGGCAATCGCCATACCGACAATAACTGAAATTCGGCGTGTACTCATTTTAAAGTCCCTCCTTTTATGTATATCTATGTTATACGGATTAGTTTGCTGGAAGTTTCATAATAACGTGAAAAAGCGTAGAACTCTCGGGAAAGGGAGAGTTCTACGCTAATAAAACATTACGTTGAATCCGCTTAGGCATCCCCAAGCGCCGAGCGTCGTTACTAAGACTCTTTATGCCAACACTCCGAATGAAAAAAAGCGACCCAGAGAATTGGATCGCTCACTTATCATGCGTAATTGGCAAATGAATACAAAATCTAGTCCCCACGCCAATCGTACTTTCTACTTCAACCCGACCACCATGAATTTCAACAAGGTGTTTGACAATTGCTAGACCTAAGCCTGTTCCACCTGAATCACGGCTTCTCGCACGGTCCACTCGATAAAATCGCTCAAACAGTCGTGGTAGCTCCGACTGCTCAATACCAATCCCCTGATCTTGAATGTTAATGATTACTTCATTCATAGAGCTAGTAACAGTGACTGTAATCGTCGTTTCCTCTTTTGAATAACTAATCGCGTTCGATAACAAATTGACCATCACCTGAATAAGTCTACTAGCATCCGCTTCAATGAATAGATTTTTAGGAATCTCAGTTACAATTTTCATCTTCTTGCGTTCCATGCTCCTAGAGACAATTCTCATTGCATCATGTATCATTTCTTTCACATTAACAGCTGCATACGTAAGAGAAAACCCCTCTCTTTCCATTCCCGATAACTCAAGTAAATCATCTATTAGCAAATGCAAACGGTCACTTTCTTTCTGAATAATTCCAAGAAACTCTTTCATAATAACAGGTTCATTCATTGCACCGTCTAATAATGTTTCAGTAAAGCCCTTTATAGATGTAATAGGTGTGCGCAATTCGTGTGAAACATTCGCCACAAAGTCTTTTCTAACTTCTTCAAGCCGGACAAGCTCCGTAATGTCATGAATGACGACAACAATCCCTAACCAATTTCCATGAATACCAATAACAGGCGCTCCATATACACTCATATAAGCAGGGTGATCACTACTATCGATACGTATCTGTTTGGCGTGAACTTGTTCTGTCATAAAAACATCCTCAATCAAATTTTCAATCGCAATTGGTAAGCCAATATCTTTAAACGTTTTGCCGACTACTTCATGCTCTGATAATCCAAACGTTTTTTTAAATACTTCATTGAAAAGATTGACCGTACCCCCCCGCCCAAACATAAGAAGTCCACTACCCATACTTTCAATTAGGGTTTTCAAACGCTCTTTTTCCATCGCTTGCTGCGTCGACATTTCTTGAAAATCACTCGCTATTTTGTTAATTGCTTTTGCTAAATCATTATCATATTCTGACTCACTTGTTTGGACCCTTGCCAAATAATCCCCATTTGCAATCCGAGTCGCTATTTTCGTCATTTCATCAATTGGACGGGCATATTGCAACATCATCTTTGACGCGATAAATAAAGACAATAAAAAGGCAATTACGAGTGTGACAATTAGGAATAACCAATATTGATGTTGCAATGCAAGATGGCTGTTTTCCGCAAATAATGGGAAAAACTGACCGAGTACAATACCAAGGCCAGTTAAAAGAACCGAAAGAAGGATTGCGCAAGCAATTACGAGGCGGGCGTAGAGACCTTTTCTCATGCTTTTTGCTCCTCAAATTTATAGCCAATTCCCCTTACCGTTTTAATGAATGCTGGTTTCTTTGTGTTTTCTTCAATTTTTTCACGTAAATGGCTGACATGGACGTCGACAATACGTGTGTCCCCTGCAAAGTCATAATTCCAAACCGCACTTAATAATTGATCACGCGACAGGACACGATTTTTATTTTGCATAAAATAAACGAGTAATTCAAATTCCTTTGGTGTGAATTCGAGTTCTCCATTGTCTAGGTACGCAACATATTGCTCTGGATGGACAGTGAGTGCTCCAGAACTAATGATTCCACTTTCTTCTTCATCACGACCACCAGCATCCCCGCTACGTCGCAGTACAGCCTTTACACGGGCTACTACTTCACGCGGGCTAAATGGTTTGGTCATATAGTCATCTGCACCAATCTCAAGCCCTAACACTTTGTCGAACTCGTCCCCTTTTGCTGTTAACATGATGATTGGAATATCGGCACCACGTTGTCTTAATGTTTTACAAACATCTAGACCGTCCATTTTCGGTAGCATTAAATCAAGTAATATTAAATCAGGCTTTTCTAACTCCGCTTGTTGAACCGCTTCTTCACCGTCAGCCGCTGAAATCGTTTCATATTGCGCTTGCTGTAAATTATATTCGAGCAATGTACGAATCGGTTGCTCATCATCGACAATTAATATTTTCTTCTGTTTAGACATTTTCAATCAGCTCTCCCATCAAAAATTTTCCATCGCTTGTGAAGTTAAACGTTCCTCCACTTTTGGTGGCAGTGCCGACACTGTTCCTAAAATGACAATCTCTTGTTGCTCGTCACGAGCTTCTACTGAAATATCAATACAATTATCTTCTTTAGTGACACGAGTTACTTCGAATAGAAAGTCAATCGTCGAATAATGATAAACAGGTTTCTGGAATGTTAGATGCTGTTCCACAACATGAGAACCAGGACCAGGCAAATATTTCGAAATAGCCGACGTTACAATTCCAGTTAGCATAATGGTCGGTACAATTGGTTTTTCAAAAGCAGTCTGCGAAGCATAATCATGCTGAATATAAAGCGGGTTACTATCATTCGTTAGCCCAAGGTAAAGTAGCAGGTCTTTGTCTTCTATTTTTTCTGTTAACTTTAACTTTTCTCCAACAGTAATATCCTCAATCTTTCTTCCAAGACGTCTTTTCTTTCCAAGTATCAACTTGCTTCCCCCTTTAGATGTACTCGAACACTATAAGTTTAACAATAATCAGAAAAAAAATCGAGTAGCATCTGCTACTCGACTCTCAAAAAATAGTTGTAAGGGGAGCTGTCCCCCTACAACTACACTAAATTATAGATTTTTGATCAATTCATTAGCAAATTCAGATGCTTTTACTTCTGTTGCACCGTCCATTAGACGCGCAAAGTCGTAAGTAACAACTTTAGATGCAATTGTTTGTTCGATTGAAGCTGTAATCATTGCAGCTGCTTCATTCCATCCAAGGTGTTCAAGCATTAAAACACCTGAAAGAAGTACTGAAGATGGGTTTACTTTATCAAGACCTGCATATTTCGGTGCAGTACCATGTGTTGCTTCAAAGATTGCATGACCTGTATCGTAGTTAATGTTCGCACCAGGTGCGATACCGATTCCGCCAACTTGTGCAGCAAGTGCATCAGAAATATAGTCACCATTCAAGTTCATTGTTGCAACAACATCGAACTCTTTTGGACGTGTCAAGATTTGTTGTAGGAAGATATCAGCAATTGCATCTTTAACGATGATTTTGCCAGCCGCTTCAGCATCTGATTGTGCTTTGTTTGCAGCTTCAGTTCCTTCAGCTTCTTGGATTTTGTCGTATTGGTTCCACGTGAATACTTTGTCGCCGAATTCTTGTTCAGCCACTTCATAGCCCCAGTTTTTGAATGCTCCTTCAGTGAACTTCATGATGTTCCCTTTATGAACAAGTGTTAAAGACTTACGACCTTCTTTGATGATGTAGTTAAGTGCAGCGCGCACTAGACGTTTTGTGCCGTCTTCAGAAATTGGTTTAATACCGATTCCAGAAGTTTCTGGGAAGCGGATATTTTTAACACCCATTTCATTTTGAAGGAAATCAATTACTTTTTTCGCTTCTGGCGTGCCTTCTTTGTATTCAATTCCTGCATAGATATCTTCTGTGTTTTCACGGAAAATAACCATATCACAGTCTTCAGGACGTTTAACTGGTGAAGGTACACCTTCAAAGTAACGTACTGGACGTAAGCAAGTGTAAAGATCTAATTCTTGACGAAGTGCTACGTTCAATGAGCGGAAACCGCCGCCGATTGGTGTTGTAAGTGGTCCTTTAATAGCGATCAAATACTCTTCGATTGTGTCAAGTGTTTCTTGTGGAAGCCATTCGCCCGTTTCGTTGAATGCTTTCTCTCCTGCAAGAACTTCTTTCCACACAAGTTTCTTCTTACCGTCATACGCTTTGTCTACAGCTGCTTCAAGTACACGTGATGCTGCATGCCAAATATCCGGACCAGTACCGTCACCGATAATGAAAGGGATTGTTGCGTGATCTGGAACATTTAGTACACCGTTAGTTACTGTAATTTTTCCACCGTTAGTCATGAATAATTTCCTCCTAATTTCAAAATCTTAGGGCTGACATATAAATACGCCGCCCCATAGATAGTCATAGTTTACTGCTTCATTTAATGTGATTATCGCTCGTTAATTGGTACATATTTCTGCATACCAGGTCCGATATAGTCTGCACGTGGGCGAATCAAACGATTGTTTGCATATTGCTCAAGAATATGTGCAATCCAGCCAGATACGCGAGAAACCGCAAAAATCGGCGTAAACAAATCGTGGTCGATATCAAGCGAGTGGTAAACAGATGCTGAATAGAAATCGACGTTTGGTGGCAAGTTCTTTTCGCCTGTCACGATCGCTTCAATTTGATTTGACATATTGTAGTACTTCTCTTCACCACGAAGTGCTGTCAATTTTTTAGACATTGCACGTAAGTGCTTCGCACGTGGATCACCCTTACGGTATACACGGTGCCCAAAGCCCATAATTTTTTCTTTGTTTGCTAATTTCTCACGAATGTAAGGTTCCACATTTTCTTCAGAACCGATCTCCATTAGCATTTTCATTACTTGCTCATTAGCACCACCATGAAGTGGTCCTTTGAGTGCACCAATGGCAGCTGTTACGCCAGAGTATACATCAGATAGTGTCGCAACACAGACACGCGCTGTGAATGTCGATGCATTTAATTCGTGGTCAGCATGAAGAACTAACGCTTTATCGAATGCTTCGATTGCAATTGCCTCTGGCTCTTTGCCAGAAAGCATATAAAGGAAGTTTTCAGCATAGCCAAAACCTGCTTTTGGAGCAACCGGCTCAAGACCTTTACGAATACGTGCGAATGCTGTTACGATTGTCGCAATTTTCGCTTGAAGCTTAATTGCTTTTTCGTAGTTTGCTTCGTCAGACATATCTTCTGCCTTGTCATCGTATAATCCAAGAAGTGAAACTGCCGTGCGTAGCGCTGCCATCGGATGTACCTCTCCGATTGGGTACGATTTAAAATGATTAAGTACTTCTTGAGGAACAGACATGTTATCTGCAAGCTGTTTTTTTAGCTCTGCAAGTTCGTCCTCTTTAGGTAGACGCTGATGCCATAGAAGATAAATGACTTCTTCAAAACTGGCATTCTCTGCGAGATCGTCAATATCATAGCCGACGTATGTAAGTGTGTCATCAATAATTGAACTAATTGCTGACTGTGTCGCTACGACTCCCTCCAACCCTTTGGCTGATGTCATGTAAATCGCTCCTTCTTTCAGTGTAGCCGTTCAATCTCCTAAAAAAGAAGGACGGCCAGTCTGCTTATAATATTAAATCACTATCTAAAAAACGCTTACAAAGACCATTATAATCAATTTCGGCATCTTTGTGAATGGTTACGCTTATTTTTGTTTTTATATTTATAAAAAGGTGGGAGATAAATGCCTGCAAACCGCGACAAGCAACAGACTTTCCAATTAATATTATTTAAATGGCTACCTGTTATTTTGACAGCAATTCTTTTTTTTACTGTCCCTCCAGCTGCCATTGCAGTTATTGTTGCCTATTTTACCTCACCCATTTTAGTGTCTTTACGTAGCATAATAAAATTACCTCTAACAATTGCAACGCTATTCGTTATGACGCTAATTGTATTCCTATTTAGTGCGTTTACCTTCGTCGCGCTTCATGGATTGATGGATACGATTCCTGCCATCGAGCGACACATAGCACCTTTCACAAAAAATACCGATATCGTAGGCAGGCTATTCATTTTTCTCGAGGATAAAGTTGTTCAGTATGGACATGCTTTACTCGAATACGCCGTCACAATGATTAGCATGATATTCCAACAATTGTTCAGCCTTGTTATTTTCCTTATCGCTTATTTCTTTGCACTTCGCGAATCTGGGAAAAATCGTTTTTGGTTTCTTGTCTATTTTCCTGCAAAAGTCCGCGCCCCTGCAAAAAAGATGTTTACAAAAGCCGGGCAACTAATTGGTACTTTCGTAGCCGTGGAAATGCGGTTATTTTTTCTAACCTTTTTAATTATCACCATAGGGTTCTTCTTTCTTCAATTCAGTTCCCCCATTGGTATGGCATTTTTAATTTCACTTGCGGACAGCCTTCCCTTTCTCGGAATCGGCTTATTCCTGTTACCAATGGCAGCCTTTTTCATCTACACAAATAATCTATACGTTGGAATTACGCTAATTTTACTCTATCTTTTTACGATGATTACCCGGCAAATGGCCGAATCGTATATGTGGGCCTCCACATTTCAATTAAAACCGATCCATGCATTTTTCATTACTGCATGCTCAGTTTACTTATTCGGATTACCCGGCATTTTACTTACGCCATTCTTATTATTTGCCGCTCTAAAAATTAAACAACATCCCATGTTTACATCATAATGATACGACCATTTTTCATTTTGTTATAGATCCATTTTTGGATAAAAGGACGAATAAAATTTCTCGGCCCTTTGAATAACAGCAATATCCCAACAATATCCGTTATAAAGCCCGGCATGACAAGCAAGATACCACCTAAAAAAATACAGACACTATCAATCAGAGCATTCCCTGGCGTTTCCATTGTTGCCATTCGAGTTCTGAGCTCATTCCACGCTTTCATGCCTTGCCGTTTAGCCATATAAGCGCCACCTACACCCGTTATTAAGATGATAGCAACCGTAGAGAACAGACCTAGCGTTTTCCCAGAATAAATAAGTAACGCAAGCTCTGCCGTTGGAATTGCAATAAAGGCAAGGATTAGCCATTTCATTACGTAATCAACCTCCTTATTATCAATCGCGCCCGGCGTGATTGGGTCCAGATTTTGAATTGAGCAAGCTCAATTAACTCCCTTCAAAATCTGTGACATTCGGCAGAGGGTTACCCTGCTGAATTAAGTGAAAAAGCTGCTTACCGATCAATTCGGAAGCAGCCTTTACTCATTAATGATCGTTACAGGACGCTTGCATGTCCGTTATAAATTACACCAGACTCAGCATCAATTGTCACTTCATTGCCATGCTTAATCAATTTTGTTGCATTTTCAACGCCAACAATAACAGGGATACCTAAACTAAGGCCTACAACTGCCGCATGACTAGTGAGCCCACCTTCTTCTGTAATGAGCCCAGCACACTTTTCAATAGCAGGCATCATATCCCGATCTGAACCAACTGTCACAAGAATTGCACCAGTTGTATCAAGCGCTAGTGCCTCTGCTGCATTTCTAGCAACTACTGTACGACCAAATGCAGTCGTTCTACCAATTCCTTGACCACGGGCAAGTTGATCGCCAACAACTTGAATTTTCATCAAGTTCGTCGTTCCAGCCTCGCCGACCGGAACTCCGGCAGTAATAATGACTACATCTCCATGACCAACATATTGATGCTTAACGCTCTCTTCAACAGATTCTTGCAAAACTTCATCAATAGATGTTACTTTTTTACCCACAATCGGATAGACGCCCCAAACAAGTGACAGTTTTCTTGAACATAATTCAGTAGAAGTCACCGCAATAACTGGGCAACCCGGACGGTATTTAGCAATCATTTTAGCTGTATGACCACTTTCTGTCGGTGCAAGAACGGCTTTCACTTTTAAGTTAATAGCTGTGTAGGCTGCTGCTTGCCCAATCGCATCTGTCATATTACCATGTTTTTCACGACGTCGAGTCGATACGACTGAACGATAGTCAATTGCATCTTCTGTTGTCGTAGCAATACGATCCATTGTACGAACTGATTCAACTGGATACAAACCTGCTGCTGTTTCTCCCGACAACATAATGGCATCGGAGCCATCCATGATCGCATTCGCAACGTCACTTGCTTCCGCACGTGTAGGACGTGGGTTACGCTGCATTGAATCAAGCATTTGTGTAGCAGTAATAACCGGTTTACCCGCCTGATTACATTTTTTGATAAGCTCTTTTTGAACAAGTGGTACTTCCTCAGCTGGAATTTCTACGCCAAGATCACCACGTGCAACCATCAAGCCGTCTGATACATTAATGATTTCATCAATATTATCGACGCCTTCTTGGTTTTCAATTTTAGGGATAATTTGCAAATGTGCTCCGTTATTTGCTTCTAAGATTTCACGAATTTCCATGACATCGGAGGCACGTCGAACGAATGATGCCGCAATGAAATCAACACCTTCTTGAATTCCAAACAAAATATCTGCTGCATCCTTGTCTGTAATTCCAGGAAGTTGTACGGAAACACCCGGAACATTGACACCTTTTTTATTTTTTAAAGTACCAGAATTGATAACAAGCGTCTGAATAAGACCTTGCGCTTCGTCTTTTCCTGTTACTTCTAGTTGTATAAGTCCATCATCCAGTAAAATAACTGAGCCGATTCCAACATCCTCAATTAGCTTTTCATAGCTGACAGAAAATACGCTTTGATCTCCTTCAACTTCTTGCATAGATATAGCGACATGTTGTCCAGTAACAAGTTCAACTTCGCCATTTTTCATAGAATGCGTTCGAATTTCAGGTCCTTTTGTATCTAATAAAATACCGACCACTTTGCCTTTTTCATGAGCCACTTTTCGAATAGTATCGATACGTGCTTTATGCTCTGCATGATCTCCATGTGAAAAATTGAGCCTTGCAACGTTCATCCCCGCGTCAATCAGTTGCCCCAATATTTCTGGTGACTCACTTGCTGGACCAATTGTACAAACTATTTTTGTCTTTCTCATCTATTATCGCCCCTTCTCCAATGATAAAACCATTCAGACTAACTTTATTGAAATAACGCTCGGCTCCTAGGGAAGTCCCCCGCGATAAGCCAGTAAGGAGCCATCGCTAGTGGTGATGTGAAATTATTAGTTCAATTTAGATAGATAATTCTATTGAAAGCTTGTACATCTCTGATTTCCATTCATTCTTATCTTCTACAACATCTTTTAATTCATACTCCACTATACCATTGTTTCTCAACCCTACAGCGACACCACCGCGGCCCTCTTTTAGGACCTCCACTGCTCTTGCACCAAATTGGCTGGCAATTACACGGTCGCGTGCAGAAGGTGATCCACCTCTTTGAATATGGCCAAGCACTGAGATACGTGTATCAATATCCGCTTCTCGCTTCAACAAATCAGCTAGTTCTACTGCCGGCATAACTCCTTCAGCAACAATGATGATACTATGCTTCTTGCCACGACCTGAGCCACTTTTCAGTCTTTCAATAATTGCTGGAACATCATATTTCTCTTCAGGGATTAAAATTGTTTCCGCACCACCCGCAAGTCCTGCCCACAAAGCCAAGTCACCTGCGTCACGCCCCATCACTTCTACAATAAACGTACGTTCATGCGAAGAAGCTGTATCCCGAATTTTATCGATGGCATCAATGACAGTATTCAATGCAGTATCAAAGCCGATAGTAAAGTCTGTCCCTTTAATATCATTGTCAATCGTCGCCGGAACACCTACACAAGGAATACCAAGCTTTGTCAACTCAAAAGCTCCTTGGAAAGAACCGTCTCCACCAATGACAACAATTGCCTCAATACCATGTGCCTTCAATTGCTCGACAGCCTTGTCTCGTCCTTCTGGCGTCCGGAAATCGACACTACGAGCCGAGCGAAGCATCGTTCCACCCCGTTGAATAATATCACCTACAGAACCAAGCTGTAAAAGTTCAATTTTCCCGTCAATCAATCCTTGATAACCATTGTAAATACCCGCCACTTCAATCCCTTCGAATATAGCCTTTCGGACTACCGCACGAACTGCTGCATTCATGCCCGGTGCGTCTCCACCACTTGTCAAAACAGCAATCTTTTTCATTAAAATCGCTCCTCGTATATGTATAATTGGTTTTTCCATTGAACACGAATAGATACGATTTTTTTACACATCTATTCCTTAGCCAGAAAACACACCCATTTGTCTGAACTTATTGTAACGATCTTCAATAAGTCCATCTCTGTCAAGCGCCCCCAACTTTTCCAACGAAGCACGAATGGCATCTCCGATATAGACAGCCTGTGTTTGCAAATCACGATGTGCACCACCCAGTACTTCCGGAATAATATTATCTATAATGCCCATTTCTTTTAAATGAGGTGCCGTAATTTTCATTGCTTCAGCAGCTTGTTTAGCAAGACTTGAATCCTTCCAAAGAATTGAAGCCGCACCCTCAGGAGATATAACGGAATACGTCGAATGCTCCAGCATATGAATATGATTCGCTACGCCAAGTGCTAGCGCACCGCCACTTCCGCCTTCCCCAATAACAATCGAAATAACCGGCACTGTCAATCCAGCCATTTCAACTAAATTACGTGCTATTGCTTCACTTTGCCCACGTTCTTCAGCTGCCTTACCAGGATATGCGCCTTTCGTGTCGATGAAACAAATAATTGGACGCCCGAATTTCTCTGCCTGCTTCATTAGACGTAACGCCTTGCGATAGCCTTCTGGATGGGGCATTCCGAAATTCCTTTTAACATTTTCTTTCGTATCTTTTCCGCGCTGATGACCAATAATTGTAATCGCAGATTTTTCAAATGAGGCAATTCCCCCTACGATAGCAGCGTCATCACCAAACGTCCGATCCCCATGCAGCTGCATGAAATCTTCAAATAGCTCATTTATATAATCCAATGTCGTGGGACGTTCTGGGTGCCTCGCAACTTGAACTCGGTCCCACGGTTCCATATTACCATAAATATCTGCCTCTAGGCTCGCTAAACGTGTTTTTAGTGTACCTATTTCTTCAGATAAATCTACTGTGTTCGTCTCTGTAAATTCTTCAAGTTCTTTAATTTTTTCACGAAGTCTGACGATTGGCTCTTCGAATGCTAATGTTTTACTCATCTCACTTCGCCTCCTTCGCATGAAGTCGTGCAATTTTGACCAATGTATTTTTCATTTCGTTACGATGAACAACCGCATCCAACTGTCCATGATCCAGCAAAAACTCTGCCGTCTGGAAGTCCTCCGGTAGCTTCTCCCTAACTGTTTGTTCAATAACTCGTCTGCCAGCAAATCCAATAAGTGCTTTCGGCTCAGCGATATTAATGTCTCCAACAGATGCAAAACTTGCCGATACACCACCTGTTGTCGGATAAGTCATAACTGATATGAATAATAAGCCTTTTGAAGCATGACGATTCAACGCAACACTCGTTTTTGCCATTTGCATAAGCGATAATACGCCTTCTTGCATCCGTGCACCACCACTCGCCGAAAAAATAATGATTGGGATACCGAGCGCTGTTGCCTTTTCAATCGCACGTGTGATTTTCTCACCGACGACAGAACCCATTGACCCCATTCTAAAATGAGCGTCCATAATCGCAACGGCTACTTCATAGCCATCAATTTTCCCAGTTCCAGTTAAAACTGCTTCGTTTAGTCCTGTTTTTTTGGCGTCCGATTCAATCTTTTCCGTATACGCTGGAAATTGTAACGGATTTTCGGTTTTTAGATGATTGTCGATCGATTCAAATGTACCTTCGTCAAATAAACAATCTACACGCTCCGCTGCGGTCATTTTCAAGTGATGATCACATTTCGGGCAAACCTTTAATGTTTTCATTAAATCCTTTGTTAAAATAATATTTTTACATTGCGGACATTTTGTCATAATTCCTTCAGGTACATCATTTTTTGCATCATCAGAAGGTATCGTTACCGGATGCCTCTTTTTATTTTTCATGAATATATCGCGAATCATTTCTTTCTTTCCCCTCTTTCACCTTCAACTAGTTCTATCCATTTCGAATAGGCTTGCAATGCTTTCAACTCATGACCACCGATTACACTACGGAGTAGTTCTTTTACAATTTCATTTTCGTCGGCTGCCGTCATTTCGTCATAAGGAGCCTTACTATATTGTTTCAATAAAAACCAGATTTTAAGCGACAATCTATTGCCAGTCGCAACAATCATTTCACGAATGAGATCCTCACGGAGTATTTGCCCATCTATATCGATTTTAACAAGCAAACTTTCCCATACAGGCAATGTGCGCAGTGAGCTATCCTTACACACCAACATTAGTGCAGCTGTTTCATGAATCTGTCTTGTTTCTTGTACATCAATAACTGATTCGGGTTGCTGCATGATGAATGCGGCTAGCACTTCAACGAGCTGATGCTTATTGAAATCTACAAGAAACGTCCCTTCCCCCCGACGGGTTTCAATCAAACCGAGCAACTCCAAACTCCGCAACGCTTCACGGATTGTCGATCTTCCGGCCTGTAGACGCTCCGCTAACTCTCTTTCTGATGGTAGTTTATCACCCGTTTTAATGCCCTCTTCTTTAATAATCGTTCGAAGTTCACCGACAATATCGAGGTACATTTTCGATGACGTTTTTGGAATTTGCATACATGGACCCCTCTGGATAATAAAATCAATCACACCATTTATGAAAATGGAAGACTTCTGTATCTGACACTTCACTTCTATACAAAAAATTTCTGTATCGAGTTAAAAGTGGTCAGACCACTTATGTCTATAGCATACAGAAAAGAGGGCGCGTCGTAAAGTGAAAGATGGAAAACCCTCATTCAAAAAAGGCTTGTCTAAATTGCACAAGCCCGTTCGTTATTCTAATAACTGCTGCACAAGTATTTGCGGCTTCCCCCTATGGCGCTCCACAGTCCCATTCAACTGAATAATGGTCATTTCAATTAGTCGTTCTGCCGCAAGTGCATATTGTCTCGGAAAGAAGGTGCACGAAATATCTGCTGTTTCATCTTGGATAGTGACAAATGCCATCGCCTCTCCTTTTTTTGTCCGAATGCGTTTAATCCCTGTAATAAGTCCTGCAATTTTCACATGTTCACGATCCTTCACAGTGGCGAGTGCTGTAATAGCGTTAAATTCCCCGCCCGCTGCTCTTTTCATTTCTGTAGCTGGGTGATCCGAAAAATAGAAGCCAAGTACTTCCTTTTCCAATTCGAGTATTTCCATACGATCCTGATCTTCAGCAGGCGTATACTTCGGACTTGCTTCCCCACCAAATAATTGGTGACTGATTGCCCCTTTGATGGACGCGAGTAATACGGAGCGCGATTCACCAAAATCGTCGAGTGCTCCTGCTTTAATGAGAGGTAGAATAGACTTCTCCGTAAAAGCTTCCACTCCAAGTCCAACCGCCATATCAAATAATGTTTTCCAGCCCCCATTAGATTTCCTTGCCTCTTTAAGCGCTTCATAGAAAACTGGAGTGACACCTTTAATGGCGCCTAGTCCCATTCGAATAGCCCCGTTTTCCACGGTGTACATATATCTACTTCGCTTGACAGACGGCGGAAGTATTTGGATACCATGCGCCTCCGATTCGCGTAGTAGCTCCATCGTTTTATGATTGTTGCCTGTCATCGTTGACAGCAACGCCGCATAGAAGTAAGCTGGTTCATTCGCCTTCAAATAAGCAAGCCGATACGAAATTAGCGAGTATGCTACTGCATGACTTTTTGGAAATCCATAATCCGCAAATTTAACAATCAAATCGTATACTGCAACAGCTACACTTTCTGGAAACCCATTATTTACTGCACTTTGCGTAAAATGCGCACGTTCTTTTTGAAGTATATCGCGGTTTTTCTTACTAATGGCCCTTCTCAGCAAATCTGCTTCTCCCATTGTGAATCCCGCGATTCGAACAGCAATTTGCATAATTTGTTCCTGATAAATAATAACGCCATGTGTTTCCTTCAACACCATTTCCAGCTGCGAATGAAGATACGTGACGCTCTCGCTACCATTTTTCCTGCGGCTATACAGCGGAATATGATCCATCGGACCCGGACGATACAACGCATTAATAGCAAAAATATCATTAAATGTTGTCGGCTGAATGAGTCGCAATGCTTCCCTCATCCCCTCCGATTCAAATTGAAAAATCCCTGTCATGTCACCCATTCGAAACAGTTCAAAAGTATTTTCATCATCAAGCGGTATGGCCTCAAAATCCAAGCGAATGTGCTTATCATAGGAAATCATTGAGCGAATTCTGTCTAATAAAGTCAAATTGCGCAAGCCAAGAAAATCCATTTTTAATAACCCTTGTGCTTCAACGTCCCCCATCGGCCATTGGGTGAGATAAATGTCGTCTCCCCCATTTTGTAACGGTACAATCTCCACAAGAGGCACAGGCGATAAAATAACACCCGCCGCATGTGTCGATGCGTTACGGGGTAGCCCTTCAATCAATGAAGCCGTCTTCAACCATTTACTGCGTTCTGGATCGAGTGACATCCAATCACGTAGCGCCTTGGACTGGGCGACAGCCTCTTCCAAGGTCCCTACATGACGATTAGGAATCTCCTTCGATAGAAAAGCCATTTCTTCATTCGAAAAATCAAATACACGTGCCACGTTGCGTGCAACAGATCTGGCAGATAGAGTGCCAAATGTAATAATTTGCGCCACATGTGTTTTACCATATTTTTGTGCGACATAGTCAATTACTTCGGCACGACGGTTATCAGCAAAGTCAATATCAATATCAGGCATCGTAATACGATCTGGATTTAAAAATCGTTCAAATAGTAGACCATATTTAAGAGGATCAACATCTGTAATTCCAAGTGAAAAAGCAACAAGTGAGCCTGCTGAAGACCCTCGACCTGGCCCTGTTAGGATATGATTATCCTTCGCATAGCGCATGAAATCTTCAACTATGAGGAAATAATCTGCGAAGCCCATGCTACTTATAACCGTTATTTCATAACGTAAACGTTCCATATAAGCTTCTGTTACTGTTGTAAGCCTTCTTTGTAAGCCTGCGAAGCTATTTTTATTTAATAAAGAGGTGGCTGTTTCTCCTGGCGGAACGGGAAATACCGGCATAAGCGACTGACTTGCCGGCAAACTGACTTCACACGCCAAGAGCAGTTCAGACATATTTTCAAGCCATTGTGGTCTGTCCTGAAACCATTCGGTAAGCTCACTTTTTTCTGGTACATAGGCAGCCTGTTGCACGACGGTTGGTCTTGCTGAATCGTTTAACTTATACCCCGTTCGAATTGCGTCCGCAACCTCATAGGCAAAAGCATCCTCCTGCATAAGATAGCGAGCTTCATGGACAGCTACAATCGTAATCTGTTCCACCTGTGCGATTGTTTCAATTACCTCTTCTTCAGGATGCTTAACATCGCCGGCACGACTTATCCCAATGACAATTTGCGACTTTTCACAATTCGCTAGTAGCTGTTGAAATACATCCTTTGTGCGTAATCCATCCCACGAATTGTCCGTTAGTGGACAGACGATGAAGCACCCCGAGCTATAGGCTTTCAACCATTGTAGAGGAAGGGTTTCAGAATCTCTGACAGCTACAGCGCTGCTCATTTTCAATAAATTGCGGTAGCCTTCATCATCTTTCGCATAAATATATAGCAAAACGGCTTCTGCTTCGTTAACCTCTGCAAAAATGGATAATCCAATAACGGGGCGAATCCCATACTTTGTCATCACTTTATGAAATGAACGAACGCCATATAATTTCGAATTGACGATAGCAACAGAGGTAGCCCCTCTTCGCTGCAGAAGTGGGGCTAGTCGATCGAGTTTTATAATCCCGCGCAAAAGATCTGCGCCAGTCACTACTTGCGGATAGACAAGTGTCAACGCAATCCCTCCGCTCGTTTTTTTACTTACATAATTGTGTTAACTTAACAATGACTTCATCTGCTTCTTCCCATGAGTGAACTGATGCTCCAGAAGCGAGCGGATGACCTCCGCCTCCAAATTCTGCAGCCAATTGGTTAATTACAGGACCTTTGGAGCGTAGTCTCACACGTATTTGGTCTTCTTCTTCAATGAAAATAACCCATGCACAAATTCCTTTGACATCTCCAAGTGCCCCCACAAGCTGAGATGTATCAGAGGCAGTTACATGAAACTGATTCAGTATCGCTTTGTCTATTTTAACAAAGGCGGCCCCGTTTTCATCCATCTTGAAGTTTTGATACATATAGCCTTTTAAATGCAGTAACTCTCGCTTCACTTCATACATTCCCGCAAACAATTCTGTTCGATCAAAATCGTATTTTATCAGATTACTTGCAACTTCAAACGTATGAACAGATGTGCTTGGGAACATAAAGCGCCCCGTATCTCCGACAATTCCTGCGAACAACAATCTAGCCGCTTCCGTCGTCATAGTCCAGCCGTACTCTGCCCGCGCAACTTCAAACAGTGCATGGATCATTTCTGAGGTCGAACTTGAAGCTGTATTCACCCATTTTACATCCCCATAAGGATCCGCATCTGGATGATGGTCAATTTTCATTAGTAAATCGCCTTTTGTGTAAAATTCCCCGTCGATACGCTCCGTATTACCTGTGTCTGTGACAATCACAAGAGCACCTTCATATAAAGCTTCATCTACGCGGTCAGGAAGGGCTAAGTATGTAAGAGATTCATCATGTTCACCTGCTGCATATACCTGTTTTGATGGATAATTGGCTTGTATTAGTGCTTTCAACCCCATTTGAGAGCCATACGCATCTGGGTCTGGTCTTACATGGCGATGAATAATAATTTTGTCGTACTTTTCAATTGTGTCAATGATTTGTCTTTTCAATTCCGATTCCTCCAGGTCTCGATTGATTCGAGTCGCATTTCGTTCTAAAAGCCGCTACAATATAAGAAGTTTGTATTTCATGGAGGGCTTTTATGTTAAATTTCATTTTAGTATTTCTTATTATTGCTTCTTTTGTCTTTTATTTTTATTTCAAAACGCGGCAATTCAGAACAAAATCTGTTTTTCCCATACGAAAAAAAATGTTTGCCAGTATGGCTGGCTCAGCTCTAGGTAGTCTTCTGTTGTTTTTTGGAATCAATCAACTGTTCCTATTTAACGGCATTGTAACATACCTAATTGCAGCGCTATTCATCGGATTAGGCGCTTATGTTGCGATTTTCAATTTCAAAGCCTATAAACATTATCTAACCTTCGTAGATGAAGAAAATGAGTTGAACAAAAACTGATGCGCTTTACGTGCATCAGTTTTTGTTTTTAATCAAGCCTCCAGCGGATGCCACAGCTTTTGAAAGGGATGAATTGGGGAAGCCCAATTCAAAGTCAATGCACAATGTTTTCCGAGACGAAAGCAAAGCGGCAGTCGTGAGTACGGCAGCATATTTAATTATGATTCCATTGACATTCAACGTTCAAATAATTGGTACATGAACACGGCCTTGGCAACAAATTCGCCTTCCGACAAAATATCGAAGTCTACTTTTACAAAGCGCCTGCTCATATGCAAAATACGTGGTTCCACGACGACAACACTACCCAGCTGGACATGCTTTATAAAGTATAATGTCATATTTTCCGGAACACTTTCTCCACGCTTGCGCATTTTGATAGCTCTGTTACCCGCTTCCGTCAAAAGAGTCGTCAATGCTCCATAGGACAGCGAGCCAAACTGGTTAGTCATTTGTGGAATAACAGTAAATTCCACAGTCATTTGCTGATTCGCCAAGCTTTTCATTTGGTTTTTTACGATATCATCAATGGTTTCCCCTTGCTGTGGTTGCCTGTGTGTCATTTGGAATGCCTTTAAAACATCCTGCCTGCTAATAATACCAGCAAGCATTCCCGCATCTGTCACCACCGGCATGAGGTCGATACCTTCCCAAATCATACTATGCCCCGCCGACGCTACGCTTGTCTTTCCTGTAACTGTAATCGGATGGCGTGTCATCACTTTCTCAATCAATTCTTCATTCGATTTACCAATAGCATCTCGCGATGTAACAATACCTATAAGTTTGCCGTTATTTTCAATAACAGGATAACCTGAGTGAGACGTCTGACGATTCACTTCATTGAAATGAGCAACCTTATCCTTCGTTGACAATGTGATTGTTTTCGATAATGGTGTCAAAATATCTTCCACAAGCAATATTTCCTTCTCAATTAACTGATCGTAAATCGCTCGATTCAGCATCGTTGCTACGGTAAATGTGTCATAACTCGTTGAAATAACCGGCAACTCCAGCTCATCTGCTAATTTTTTCACATCATCTGATGCATCAAAGCCTCCCGTAACGAGCACCGCTGCACCTGCTAATAAAGCCGTTTCATGCGCTTTTAAACGATTTCCTACAATCAATAGACTGCCTGCATCGATATAGCGCATCATATCATCCAGCTGCATCGCACCAATGACAAACTTGGTCAACGTTTTATGTAAGCCCCCACGTCCCCCAAGCACAAGCCCATCGACAATATTCAACACCTCTGCAAACGTGAGCCGTTCAATATTGTCCTTCTTTTTCTTTTCGATTCGGATTGTCCCAACACGTTCAATTGTATTGACAAGTTTTTGATTTTCCGCCTCTTTTATAGCTCGGTATGCCGTTCCTTCGCTAACAGACAGCGCACGGGCTACTTGTCGAACAGATATCTTTTCACCTACGGCAAGCCCTTCAATATGTTGTAATATTAGTTCGTGCTTCGTCGCCATGTCTTCACCTTTTCCTATCATGACCTTACAGCCATTCTACCACAAAAGTAAAAGAAAAGCGCAAGCTGCCTGCAGACTAGGGAGTGAATAAAAGATCCCTATAATGGATCAATATTCGAAAGCCTCGCCGACCTGCATAATTTTCACAGCATGATTAGTAACAAGTCTTTTAAAAACTACTGGATCCTGCTCTATAGGCGGAAATGTGTCGAAGTGAATCGGAATCGTTACTTTCGGATTTAGCAATTCCACAGCAAAAGCAGCGTCTTCAGGTCCCATTGTGAAATTATCACCGATTGGTAAGAAAGCCACATCGATCGGATGACGCTTACCAATCATTTGCATATCACCAAAGAGTGCCGTATCCCCCGCGTGATAGATTGTTTTTCCCTCCACCGTTAGTAAAATACCTGCTGGCATCCCTGTATAAACGATGTCGTTATCTTCTGTTGTATAAGACGAACTATGGAATGCTTGCGTAAACTTCACTGTCCCAAAATCAAAGACACGCGTTCCACCAATGCCCATACCGTGCGTTTTCACACCCTGCCCTTCAAGATAGTTAGCAAGCTCAAAGGTTGCAATGACAAGTGCATCATTTGCTTTGGCAAGCGCCACCGTATCACCAACATGATCATTATGTCCATGCGTGAGTAGTATAATATCCGGCTTTTCATCACCAACAACTAAGTCCGTCAGTTTATTTCCAGTAATGAACGGATCAATGAAAATTGAAGTGTTGCCTGTTATTATTTTGACAACGGAATGTCCGTGATATGAAATTTGCATAAAAATACCTCCTTCATTTTTTATCCACTAAACTATAATTTTCGTTCTTCAACCCAAAAACCCTCTTTTTTGTTATGATTATAATATCTGAAGAGGAGGTCATTAAGAGTGAGTAAAGTGAAAGAAATTCAACAATATTTGCACAATGAGAATGTAGACGTTGCTTTTATCACAACGCCTGATAATGTCTTCTACATTACAGGATTCCACAGTAATCCACATGAACGATTATTGGGCGTTATGGTATTCAAGGATGCAGAGCCTTTTATCATCTGTCCATTGATGGAAGTGCCTGATGTGAAGGCAGCCGGTTGGTCCTTCGAAGCGGTCGGACACGAAGATACACAGGATGCTTGGGACGTTGTCATGGATACTGTCCGCAAACGAGGGGATCTTCCGACTTCTATCGCCATTGAAAAATCCCATTTGACTGTTGAACGCTACGAGCGTTTGGGACAACTATTAACTGACACTACATTCGTCCGTCTTGACGAACAGCTAAATAGTATGCGCAATATCAAGAGTGAAGATGAGTTAACGAACTTACGCAAAGCTGCTGAGCTAGCCGATTATGCGATTGCAGTTGGCTGCAAGGAAATTGCCGAAGGGAAAACGGAACTAGAAATACTCATGGCTATCGAGTTTGAGATGAAGAGAAAGGGTGCCGAGAAAATGTCATTCGATACGATGGTGCTTTCCGGTCCAAAGACTGCCTCACCACACGGCACGCCAGGGGACCGCAAAATCCAAAAGGGAGATTTCATCCTATTTGACCTCGGTGTTGTCTATAACGGCTATTGCTCCGACATTACTCGAACTGTTGCCTTCGGCGAACCAACCGACAAAATGCGCGAGGTTTACGAAACGGTTAAGCATGCAGAACAAGCAGCCATTGATAAAGTACGACCTGGCGTTAAAGCACTCGAAATTGATAAAGCTGCAAGGGATGTCATTGACGAGGCTGGTTACGGCGACTATTTCACACACCGCGTCGGTCATGGACTTGGCATTTCAGTGCATGAATTCCCTTCGATTACAGGTAACAACGAACTTGAGCTTGAGGAAGGAATGGTGTTTACCATTGAACCAGGCATCTACCATCCCGATATTACAGGCGTTCGAATCGAAGACGATGTTGTCGTCACTGCAAACGGCGTAGAAGTATTGACGAAGTTCCCGAAAGAATTACAAATTCTTCAACCATAAAGATATGAAAAAGGCTGTCCACATGAGTTCGTGGACAGCCTTTTTTTATCGTTATCGGCTAAGTATTGTTTCAGCTGCTACGTAGTCAATCCCTTGATCATCTGCTACAGCTTTATACGTTACATGGCCGTCTAATGTATTGATACCTTTTTGAAGAGCTAAATTGTCTAGACACGCTTGTTTATAGCCTTTGTTAGCAATTTGCAGTGCATAAGGCACCGTAACGTTTGTTAGCGCGATTGTCGAGGTTTGTGGAACAGCTCCTGGCATATTTGCAACTGCATAGTGAACAATACCATGTTTCTCGTATGTCGGGTTATCATGTGTTGTGACACGATCTGACGTTGCAAAAATTCCACCTTGGTCAATTGCAATATCAACAAGCACAGAGCCCTGCTTCATCGACTTTACCATATCTTCAGACACTAATTTCGGTGCTTTTGCCCCTGGAATCAAAACTGCACCGATAACAAGGTCTGACTTCGCCACGGATTCAGCGATATTGAATGGGTTAGAAACCAGTGTTTGAATATCATTACCGAAGATTTCATCTAAATAACGTAGACGGTCTACCGACAGGTCTAGCACGGTTACTTTCGCTCCCATACCTACTGCAACTCGCGCCGCATTTGCGCCCGCTTGTCCTCCGCCAATTATCGTTACTTGTCCACGAGAAACACCTGGTACACCGCCAAGTAAAATCCCTTTTCCACCATTCGTTTGTTGTAAATATTGCGCACCAATCTGTGTAGCCATCCGCCCTGCAACTTCGCTCATTGGCGCAAGAAGAGGTAATGTATTGTTCGGAAGTTGAACAGTTTCATAAGCAATCCCAATAACCTTTTTAGCAAGTAGCGCATTTGTCAGTTCCACTTCTGGTGCAAGATGCAAGTAAGTAAATAGGATAAGCCCTTCACGGAAAAAGCCATACTCTGAAGCAATCGGCTCTTTAACCTTCATCACCATATCGGTATCCCATGCTTGTTCCGCAGTTGCAACGATTTGCGCACCTGATGCAGCATACTGCTCATCTGTAAAGCTTGAACCGAGACCCGCCCCTGTTTCGATGAAGACTTCATGTCCAGCCGACTTTAGATTAAAAACTCCCGCCGGTGTCATTGCGACTCGATTTTCATTATTCTTAACTTCTTTCGGAACCCCGATACGCATTGCTCTTCCCCCTAAAAAATGATTATTTCGTTGGTTACACGGCAAATTGTTATGTGAACCAATGTTTACTTTATTCTATCAGATAGAAAATCATTTCGCTCTATTTTTCGGTATTCACAGAATACTCAATCACATAATTGTGCAACTTCCCTAACAAGTTTCATTTTTCGACAAAGTATGTCACAAATTTGTAATAACTATACGATTCCTAATATTTTTTTATAGATTTAAAGGATTTCTAATTTTATTATCGAAGTAGTTATTATAACAATTAAGAATGGAGTGGTTCAAATGACATTAGTATACAAACAAATTCTTGTTGCGGTGGACGGATCAAAAGAATCAGAATGGGCTTTTAAAAAAGCTGTAGCGATTGCGGATCGTAATGATGCGACTTTGAATCTGATAAATATCATTGACACACGTTCTTACGCGGCTGTTGAAGCTTATGACCGATCAATTGCGGAACGTGCGCAAAAATTTGCGGAAGAGCTGTTGAACGATTATAAAGTTGAGGCCGAAAAAGCCGGAGTACAAAATGTCAATATCATCGTCGAATACGGTTCGCCTAAAACAATGATTTCACGCGATTTGTCGAAAAAGTTACAAGCAGACCTTATCATTTGTGGCGCAACAGGACTGAACGCAGTTGAACGCTTCCTCATTGGAAGTGTCTCTGAAAATATTGTCCGTTCTGCGAAATGTGATGTGCTTGTTGTGCGTACAGCTGAAGAAGCAAAATAATAAAAAGAGTTACCCGATTATCATTGGGTAACTCTTTTTTATAATTGTTATAACCCTGCAACCCGAATGGTATCACGAGCAATCATGATCTCTTCGTTCGTTGGGATGACAAGTACCTTCACAGGGGAGTGTGGGAAGCTGATGTAAACTTCCTTCCCTCTTATGTTATTCAAATCTGGATCGAAGTAAACACCCATGAACTCAAGGCCTTCAAGCACCTTCCGGCGAATAACATCACTGTTTTCACCAATTCCTGCTGTGAAAATGATTGCGTCGACACCGCCCATTCGCGCTGCATAGGACCCGATATATTTATGGATCTTGTCTGCAAATACATCTAGCGCAAGCTGCGCACGGCTATTGCCTTTTGACGCTTCAATCTCAATATCACGTAAATCGCTGGAAAAACCTGAAACAGCGAGCATACCCGACTCTTTATTCAATATATTGAGTACTTCTTCTACCGATTTTCCCGTCTGCTCCATTATATAAGGAATGAGCGCCGGGTCTATGTTACCAGAGCGTGTCCCCATTGTTAAACCGGCTAACGGTGTAAAGCCCATCGACGTATCAAGTGACTTGCCGCCCTCAACAGCTGCAATACTTGCGCCGTTTCCTAAATGACAAGAAATAAGTCGTGTACGTTCCAGTGGTCGATTCAATAGTACCGCCGCACGCTCCGTTACATACTTATGACTCGTCCCATGAAATCCATATTTCCGTATGCCATATTTCTCATAGTACTCGTACGGTAACGGATAGAGAAACGAGCTTTCCGGCATCGTCTGATGAAAAGCAGTGTCAAAAACAGCAACAGCTGGTACAGACGGCAAAGCCTTTTGAAATTCTTTAATGCCGATAATATTAGCTGGATTATGAAGTGGCGCAAGATTAGAAAGCTCCTCGAGTTTCATGAGAATTTCTTCAGTAATTAATACCGAGTCACTAAAAACTTCTCCACCGTGTACAACACGGTGACCAATCCCGTCAATTTCATCGAAGGATCGAACAATTCCTTCGTCCAATAACATAGCCAAAAGTATACTCACTGCATCAGCATGATTATGGATATCCTGAATTTTTTCTATTTTACCTTGTTCTGATTTCATTGTAAAAATAGAATCAGAAAGACCAATCCGTTCAATTTGTCCTTTTGCAACTACATGTTCATTCTTCATTTGAAGAAGCTGAAACTTTAGAGAAGAACTACCTGCGTTAATCGCTAAAATGTTTTGCATCACTAATGCCTCATTTCAACTATATACTTGGTGAAACCATAATTCCTTATTCTGATTCAGTAGCCCACATATCAATCTTTTGAAGAAATAGTGCCATAGCTCGCTTATCTGTCATGTTAGGAACCTTCGCTAGCATGACGTCTGGCGTAGCAATAATTTCTGTAGAAGGCTTTTGTAGGACTACGATACTTTTTGCATGTGTAGAACTTTTAAATAGTGAATCCGGCAACTGAATGACCGCTCGGATAATGGTCTCTTTTTTCAAAAACGGGTGCAGTAAAGACGACTGTTCAGAATCAAACAAATTCGCCGGTACAATAAATAGTCCATAACCACCCGATTTTGTATGGTTCATTGATTGTTCGATAAAGAGGTGATGTGCATACGCATGACCTTCAGCCGGCATTAAAGCATAATTCAATGCATTATCATCATCTGGATAAAACCCAACAGGTACATCACAGACGGTAATATCTACCGGATCGACAAGCATAGGGCGCAGTGCATCCTGAACATAAAATGACACAGGATGTTCAAGAAGTTCTGCTGCAACTGCCGCTAAGCGGATAAGTATATCATCAATTTCAACTGCTGTCGCAGTCACACCATTACCAATCGCATTCATCACGGTGTGCAGTAAATTACCCGTCCCCGCTGCTGGATCCAGCACCGTCAAATTATGCCTATCTACTGTCAATTGATTAGCAATATGAGCAATTAACATCCCTATCGAATCGGGAGTCATCTGGTGATGTGGTTGAGCATTTTGCTTCATCCCCTTAAGGATAGCAAGCTGAATTCCTCTACGGATATCCTCTTTTGATACAGACTCAGACAGGCTAGGACCGCCTTCATTTGAAAGCCAGTGCTCGCACGCTTCAATAATCGCTTCTAAGTAAAGCTGATCGGCTGTTTCTGCATATGTATCAATGAATGAAAATACTTTTTCTGTATCTGTTGTCATTTCCTATCCCTCAATCGACAAAACCCACCCGTCACCGAGTGGGTTTCAGTAATTAGTTTTTAAGCTGTTTAACGGCTTCAATTGCTTTATCATAATCAGGGTGATCTGTGTTTTCAGGTACATATTGGACATATGTTACTTTATCATTCTGATCGACAACAAAAATGGATCGTGTCAGTAGACGAAGTTCTTCAATAACCGCGCCATACGCTTCCCCAAATGACAAATCACGGTGATCAGATAATGTTTGAACATTTGCAATACCTTCTGCAGCACACCATCTTGCTTGCGCAAATGGTAAATCTACTGAAATCGTCAAAATTTGGACATCATCACCAAGTGATGCAGCCTCTTCATTGAATTTACGTGTCTGCGTGGAACAAACACCTGTATCGATTGAAGGTACAACACTAATAAGACGAATTTTACCTTTTGAATCTGCCAATGAAACCGGGCTTAAATCATTTGCAAGCACTGTAAAATCAGGTGCAGTATCGCCTACTGAAACTTCTTTACCGAGTAATGTAACAGGATTATGCTTAAATGTAACGTTAGCCATGAAGACGCCTCCTTTTTCTTTCTCTATCATACTAAAAGCCGATCTATTCTTGCAACTGTTGTCCCTCAAGCTGTTGGCGTTGACTAATGCGCAGCTCCTTTTCATAGACAGCCTCATATTCAACGACTGTGTCCGCAAACACATCATGTAGAGCCTCTTTTTTAGGCATGAATAATACGAGCAGATAAGGTAGCATTAGCATCTTTGATATAAACCGTCCAAACACCTCTCGAAATACAACAGCACTCCAGGTTAGCTGTTCTCCATTTTTCGCCACTACCTTTATTCCCATAATCATTTTCCCGACCGTCTGTCCCATATACTTCGTCATAAGTGTGAAATAAAGGAATAACAACAACAAAGCAGTTATTTTATAGGGACTAAAGAACAAAAAAGCTGGATTACTAATGTCAATATCGACCACTCTAAAGATAGGTTTAATCATTATTCCACTAATTGCATAGAGGACAAGAAGGTCGATTGTATATGCCCAAAACCGTGTCCAAAAACCGGCATATTTCGGCCGAAAATGCTCTATTTGAACCGTTTCATATTCCATAGCTGGCTTCACTACGACTGACTGTTCTGGGAGTTGTGGCGCTTGATCCATAAACTCTGACATTTGCGACTCCTCCTTATCTTTCACCATACAAATACATCATCCGCGGGGCATTGTAATCAGATAATAATTTTCCAATAAGCTCTGATTCAATATTACTGCCAACGAGACTGCCTGCTTTCATACCCAATAGCGAAGCCCAGTTTTCTTCTGCCGCATATTCAAACACAGTTGCATCGTTCAGATCATAGTCTTCTCTCATTGCAGCAATGACATCCTCTACTTTGCCGACACCATCTGCTAGTCCAGCTTCAATCGCTTGGCGCCCATTCATAATCCGACCATCTGCCACTGTCTTGACCTGCGCCTCTGTCATACCGCGCCCTTCTTCAATAATATCAACAAAGCGTTCATAGGAATCATTAATCATTTCCTGTAGCATCGCACGCTCTTCTTCTTTCATTTCGCGAGATCCACTCATAATATCTTTATAGGGTCCTGTTTTAATTGTATTAAAATCAATTCCGTATTTTCCAGCTAACTTTGCATAGTTGACGCTTTCCATAATGACACCAATTGAACCTGTAATGGTTTCACGATTGACGAATATTTTTTCGGCAGGCGCTGACACATAATAGCCCCCTGATGCAGCCATACCACCCATTGATACGTATAAAGGAATTTCCCTTGTCGTTTGAATTTCACGAATCGCATCATAAATATCTGCCGACTCTACTACCCCACCACCAGGTGAGTTTACGCGTAGAACCACTCCTTTAACACTTTGATCCACCAAAACTTCATGCAACTGATTCATGAAAAACTGATGGTTATAACCAGCCGGCTGGAACAGTGAAGAAGAACTGCCTAAGTCTTGAATAACTCCATCTAATGTCAGGACTGCAATTCGATCCCTTGATACACCTTCCTCTAAAACGATTTCAGTATAACCTGATGATGATGTTGCCATCATCTCATCAAACAAACTATTGAAATCTCTTGTAAATATGTACGATAGCGAATTAACACCAATTGAAACAAAAATAAGTGCTGCCGCGACGATGATAGCAATCCATCGTTTCATTGTCATTTACGATTCCTCCTTTTTTTTCTTACACCACTCTATACGTTTGAAAGTCCAAAATGTTTCACTTCCATGTTAAGATAAAGATACCTCATTTGGAAGGAGCAGAACTTATGACAGAGCGGATGAACATTTATATTTACAGCAAGCATGACGAAGACTCACTCGATAAAAAATCGAAGGTGGAAGACGCGCTCATCCACGAGGGCTTTACGATGACTGAAAATGACCAAGAGGCCAATATTATCATCAGTATCGGTAGTGACGGTTCTTTTTTGCAGGCTGTTCGTAAAACTGGGTTTCGACAGGACTGCTTATATGCCGGACTATCACTAACTGGCAAGCATGGACTATACTGCGATTTTCATTATAACAATCTTTACGAAATGACACAGGCTATTCACCAAGAAAAACTTGAAGTAAGAAGATACCCACTTATCGAAGTGACGATTGACAATCACCAACCATTCTATTGCTTGAATGAATTTAGTATTCGTTCAAATATCATTCGAACGTTCGCACTTGACGTTATTATTGACGACAAATTATTCGAAGCATTCCTTGGCGATGGTCTAATCATTTCAACGCCAACAGGTAGCACAGCTTATAATAAATCTGTAAAAGGTGCAGTTGTTGACCCATTACTACCTTGTTTCCAAGTAAGTGAACTAGCGTCTGTCAATAACAATAAATACCGCACACTCGGCTCTTCATTTATTATGAGTGGCAGCAGAAAGTTACAGCTTAAAGTCCACCAAGACGGCAACGATTTTCCTTCGATGGCTGCTGATAATGAAGCACTCGGTATTCGCCAAGTCGAACATGTAGAAATTCGGTTAAGCGACAAAACAATTAAAACTGTAAAACTAAAAGATAATTCATTTTGGGAAAAAGTACAGCGCATTTATTTATAATAAAGAAGAGCCGCCCAATTATTGGTGGCTCTTCTTTATCTTTACTACTTCCAGTACTTTTGACACTGTAAATAAAATAAGTGCGATCCAGATAAATGCAAACGATAATAAATCGATTTTCTCAAAAGACTCTTTATAAACGACAACTCCGATAAACAGCATCATCGTCGGTGCAATATACTGCAAAAAGCCAGCCATGTAGAGCGGAATCTTTTGGACCCCTTTAGCATACATAACGAGCGGTAAGGCAGTTGCAATACCTGTTAAAATCAGTAAAACATCTGTCTTTATATCCATATGTAAAAATACTGCACGATCATCCATGAATAACCAAATATAATAGATGACCGCAAATGGCATAATAAAAAATGTTTCGATTGTCAATCCACGCAAGGCATCTAGCTGAATTCTTTTCTTAATGAGCCCATACACTGCAAAAGTAGCGGCCAACGAAAATGCTAACCATGGAAACTGGCCATATGAAATTGTTAAAATTGCCACACCTATTGTCGCAAGTAGAAATGCCACTTGCTGTGCCCGGCTAAGCTTTTCCTTTAGAAAAAAGATCCCGAGCAGCACTGAAATGAGTGGATTCATATAGTAGCCGAGGCTTGCTTGGACAATATAATCATGATTCACAGCCCAAATATAGATGAACCAGTTACCGGAAACGAGGATGGACGCAAAAAATAATGCCCAAAAATCTCGCTGCGATTTCCAAAGACTTTGTATGTCCTCTTTTAAATGGGATCCACCTTTCAACAAAAGCACTAATAATAGCGTCATAACAAATGCCCAGAAGATGCGGCTTATAATAATTTCAGTACTACTCACATGCTCCAAACTCTTCCAATAAATCGGCATAAATCCCCAAATTAAATACGAGCCTACCGCCCAGAGGACACCATTTTTCTCTGTCTGCACAACGACATCCCCTTTTATTTTGATTCTCGAAATAATAAACTAACTATAGACCCATTCTAATAATAGGTAAAGGTGAAATTTACTTTTAATTTTTTCATTACATATAAGAACCGCATTTGTCAAAACGGATACTCCGTCTTCCAAATGCGGCTTAACCTATCGCTTACTGTTGTTCCTGTTTTCTTAGTACAACGCGCATAATTTTTCCTGACGCTGTCTTCGGCAATTCATTCAAAAACTCAATTTCACGTGGATATTTATATGGCGCTGTCAATTTCTTCACATGCTCTTGCAATTCTGCAACGAGGCCGATCTCACTTTTTCGTTTAGGATCACGTAACACAACAAATGCTTTAACAATATTACCTCGCACTTCGTCTGGACTTCCGACGACTGCACATTCACGAACTGCTGAATGTTTCGTTAAGGCATCCTCCACTTCGAAAGGTCCAATTGTGTAACCAGAACTGATAATAATATCATCTCCACGACCTTCAAACCAGAAGTAGCCATCCTCATCCATTTTTGCACGATCACCAGTTATATAATACTCTCCGCGGAACTGCATCTGCGTCCGTTCTGGATCTTTTAAATATTCCTTAAATAATGCGGGTGTTGACACATGGACTGCGATGTCCCCAACTTCCCCTGTCCTAATAGGATATCCTTCGTCATCTATAATATCGACTTTGTTCCCTGGCGTTGGTTTACCCATTGAACCAGGTCTTGCTTCCATACCAAGCATCGTTCCGACAAGTAATGTATTTTCAGTCTGCCCATAGCCATCTCTCACCTGAAGTGAGAATGTTTTATCGAATATGTCAATCACTTCACGATTCAGAGGCTCTCCTGCCGATACAGCACTTCGAATCGAAGAAACATCGTAATCCTTTAGGTTGTCCGCTTTTGCTATAAATCGGTATTCTGTCGGTGTACAGCAAAGTACATTCACACGATAGTTAGCAATAAGCTCCAAATACGTTTTAACATCGAATTTTCCATCATAGACTAACCCCGTTGCACCACTTCCCAAAACGGAAAGAAAAGGTGTCCAAATCCATTTTTGCCAACCAGGGGCAGCAGTTGCCCAAACGACGTCTCCTTCTTCAATACCAAGCCAGCTTGCACCAGTTGTTCGTAAATGGGCATAACCCCACCCATGGGAATGAACGACACCCTTTGGTTTGCCAGTCGTTCCAGATGTATACGAAAGAAATGCCATATCTGAACTTTTTGTGTCAGGTGCACTAAATTCTGGTGATGCCGTCTCCATCAATTCCGTTAATGACAGCTGTCCTTCTCCTGCTTTTCCCACTACAAACAGTTGAATATTTTTCATATTGCTTACTTCATTAAATTGATCAGTGAACGCGTCGTAGGCCACAATCGCTTTTGCATCACTATGTGCCAGTCGGTATTCGATATCTGAGGATCTAAGCATTTCAGAACTAGGAATAACGACAAGTCCCGCTTTTAGTGCTCCAATATACGTTACATACGCCTCAATCAAACGAGGCACCATAACAAGAACGACATCCCCCTTCTGGAGTCCATTCGCCTTGAATACGTTAGCTGCTTTGTTCGCTAATGTCACTAATACATCATATGAAATTTCTTTTTTGTCGCCTTGTGCATTTATGTAAATAAGTGCTTTCTTTCCGCTTCCTGTCGCATACTTTTCAAATTCACTTACAAGATTATAATTTTCTGGCGCAATTAACTGCTCCCGATTCATTAAATTCACTCCTCATTTCTTGCTACATTAATTATACAAACATTTGTACAACAATTCAAAAATAATTTACTTTTCGGCCTATCAATCGCTAACGTATCATTTTCAGCATAATAAGTTTTGGTTAATGTAATTTAAAACGAACAAGCCGCCTCTTAGCTTTAGAGGCGGCTTGTCATCTATTCCATTATTTTTGGTATCCGTTCATTTGCGCTTGAGCCTGACGTACTAATCGCTTCGTAATTTCTCCGCCGACGGAACCGTTGGCACGCGATGTAGCGTCTGGACCCATTTGTACTCCAAATTCATTTGCGATTTCATTTTTCATTTGATCCAGTGCCTGTCTAGCACCTGGAACGACAAGTTGATTTGAATTACCACTGTTTGGCATTGTATGTCACCTCCTTGTGCAGATAGAATGTGCTCGTGGTGAAGATTCATACACAAACGGTAGTCGGTAACTTCTACCAAATTGGTTAAAGAAGTTTAAAATACTACATTTACGCCAAGACTGATTTGAAGAAAAAGAACTTCTAAACAACCGGTCATATCATCATTATTCTTGGCTATAACCATTCATTTGTTGCTGCGCTTGACGTACTAATCGCTTTGTAATTTCTCCACCAACAGAACCATTAGCACGCGCTGTAGTATCTGGTCCCATTTGTACACCAAATTCATTCGCAATTTCATTTTTCATTTGATCAAGCGCCTGTCTAGCACCCGGAACGACAAGTTGATTTGAATTACCACTGTTTGGCATTGTGTGTCACCTCCTTGTGCAGATAGAATGTTCCAATGATTAAAATTCATACAACCCTTCCAATTGGTAACTTCCACCAAGTCGGCTTTTGTCGCTTAAAGTTCTCTTCCTTTGGCAAAACTACAAAATAAAAAAGTGAAAAGCTGCCTCGGAAAAATTCCGAAACAGCTTTTCAAAGTATATTTATTGTTGGTTAGTGCCACCCATTTGTTGTTGTGCCTGACGTACTAATCGCTTTGTAATTTCTCCGCCGACGGATCCGTTGGCACGCGATGTAGCATCTGGGCCCATCTGTACACCAAATTCGTTTGCAATTTCATTTTTCATTTGATCAAGTGCTTGTCTTGCGCCTGGAACGACAAGCTGATTTGAATTACCACTGTTGTTACTAGCCATGATTACCACCTCCTTATGCATGTAGAATGTACCGTAAGCGGAAATTCATACGCGAGGTTTATGTGGTAATTTTTGTATCACCTATAACAAATCTTCGAATTCATCCTGCTGCTGAAGCGGTAAGTCAACCGTTACCCGATTCTTCACTGCTTCTTCGATCATTTGAGTAAAATCAGAAAAGCTTTCATAATACATAACTTTTTCAAGCCTCGGTTTTGTTTTTGGGTTTGAAGGCGAGAAAATTGTGCAGCAATCTTCATACGGTTGAATTGAAATATCATACGTTCCAATTTTTTGGGCAATCTCAATAATATCAAGCTTGTCTGAGGCAATGAGTGGTCTCAAAATCGGTGTTGATGTAACTGCATTAATTGCCGTTAGGCTTTCCAATGTCTGACTTGCCACTTGCCCTAGGCTTTCTCCCGTCACAATTGCTAATGCACCAATTTCCGTACGTACTTGATCTGCAATTTGTAGCATTAATCTACGTGTTGTCGTCATTGACACGTTATCCGGCACCTGATTGACAATCGTTTGTTGAATTTCAGTAAATGGAATAATATGCAGACGCACTGTCGCTCCAAAAGAACTCAATTTCTCTGCTAAATCCATTACTTTCTTTTTCGCCAACTCGCTTGTAAACGGTGGGCTTGCAAAGTGAATCGCATCAATCGACACACCGCGTTTCATCATTAAGTAACCTGCAACCGGACTATCAATACCGCCTGACAACATTAAAAGCGAGTGACCATTCGATCCCACCGGCATACCACCAGCACCTTTATGTACTTTAGCCGTTAAAAAAGCACCTTCACTTCTAATTTCTACATGCAGTAATATTTCTGGTTTTCTCATCTGCACAATCAATCCAGGGAAACGCTCTAACACATGCGCTGCAATTTCTTGCTGCAGCTCACCTGTGACAAGCGGAAACGATTTGTCTGTCCGTCTAATTTCTACTTTAAATGTTTTCCCTGCTGTTTCACTTGCACCAATTACATCGAGCGCAGTTTTTTTAATCGCCTCAAGTGTTGCTTCACATTTTGCAACCGGGCTGAAAGATTGGATACCAAAAATGTAGGGTAACCTCTCAATTGCTTGCTCCATATCCTGTTTGTCACTCGCAAACAAAAACATGCGATCCCGTTCTGGCTTTAGCACAACAGTTGGCAAATCACTTAGAGCTTCTTTTATATTTTTGCGTAGCTTCTTCACAAATACATTGCGATTCCGACCTTTTAATGATATTTCACCATATCGAATTAGTAATTCGTTCCATTCCATATTAGTCATTTCCCCTTCCAAGTAGCTCCATGAACTGAGCAAAAACTTGCTCGAATTCCGCTACATGTTGCTCATGATTATCTTTCCCAAAACTTACGCGGATGACTCCGTTTTTATATTTATCAGCCAATCGAATGGCTTCTATTACATGTCCGGCAGCGCTACTTTTCGATGAACAAGCACTGGAAGTCGATATGATGATGCCCTTTTCTTGAAAGAAATTAACAGCTACTTCACCTTTTATTTTATAAAACGCAATCGTCACAATATGCGGCGCCGCCTTATCAAGTGCAAGAACAACCGCATCCTTAAAAGGCTCAATGAATCGGATTAGTCGATTTCTCCATTGTCTAAATTCCTGTTGCTCTTCATCCAGTGAGCTAATTCGCATCGCTTTAGCAATCGCTACAGCATCTGCTACCGCTACCGTACCACTGCGTAAACCATGTTCCTGACCCCCGCCAAAGTTAAGCGCTTGCGGCGGAATACCTTTTCTAAATGCTAGTAAACCTGACCCTTTTAATCCATTAATTTTATGGGCTGAGATGGTAATTGCATCCGGACCATCTCCTGTCAATGAAACAGGTAACTTTCCAAAGCTTTGTACCGCATCCGAATGAAACAATGCTCGTGAATGCTTTTTTATAATGCGTGCACACTCAGCTAAAGGTTGGATTGTACCAATCTCATTATTCACATGCATAATACTTACGACAACTGTCTCTGCGCGTAGCTTGTTTTTTAATTCTTCGGTCGAAATCATTCCTTGTTCATCCACCGTTAAGTAATCAACCTCAAACCCCTGTGTTTCAAGATATGCCATCGCATTCAGAACCGAAGGATGCTCAATTTCTGTCGTAATGAGGTGATTTCCTCTAGAACGCAGGGCTCGTGCAAAGCCGATGACAGCTAAATTATTCGCTTCTGTCCCTCCAGAAGTAAATATGACTTGGCCATCTTGCACACCAAGAATCGATAAAATTTGTGCTCTAGATTTTTCTAGCAATGTCTCAGCCTGCTTACCTGCCAGATGTATCGAAGCAGGATTTGCAAAAAAACGCTTATTTACTTCAATGAAGGAAGTAAGTACACTATCATCTGGAGCTGTGGTTGCGCTATTGTCAAAATAAATCATTCGTTCCACCCTTTCAGTCATCATAAATATCAATTACGCCAAGGCGTAATTGCGTCCGGATTTTTTCAAGTCCACTCGAAAAACTCCCCTAAAAATACGTGACAAAGCCACCCGCACTTACTATGCCGGTGGCTATTTTTTCGTTACCAAACCTTCACAAGTTCTTTTATTATATCATCTTACACATGTTCTTTGACAAGTTCCTGAATTCGCTTCATTGCACCCGGTTCAACATCCTCGACTGCTGTCGCAGCTTCTTCCAATGCTTTAGCATATCGGAATTGTCTAAATGACTCCTCTGCATCCAACAGCCGTTCATGCATTTCGGGATTAGAAGCGCGGTAGCGATTACCATATTGAATAATCCATTCAATTAACATGACATTATCAAGTAGCTCTTCCACTTTTCCAGTAACGTCAATGACCGCTTTTTCTGCATTTTCCAAGTATGTGTCCACAAGGCTCATATTAAGAGGTACTTCCTGCAAGCTTTGTGTCACAATATAAATTTGTTCGTCTGCCTCTTCGAGTCGGGCTTCCATTTCATCTGGAATGCCTGGAATATTTCCTTTTTGAAGCATTCGATCTGTCTGTTGCAATTTCCGAGACAGTTCCTCTAGCTTTGTCCGAACATTATTTTCATCGATTCGCAAATTTTTCATACGATTGGCGAAGCTGTCTTGCTCATCGGCTATTTGCATGAGCTCCTCAGAAATCTGCCGCAATTCTTCTTGTAAGCTAGAATTAGCAGATACTTGCTCCTCAATTCTAGCAGTCAGCATTTCAAATCGTTTATCAATGGCAGACAATTTTTTAAGTGATTGCTGTGGTATTTGCGCTTCTTGTTCATTTAGTCGATAACTTTGCTGCACAAATGCCGCTTCATCTGAAGTTTCCCTTGTTAGCTTAGTAATTTCCACTAGCTTCGCTGCAATTTCCCCATGATTCTCATCGACATAATGCTTAGCTGTTACTTCATTCTCTAAAGCATCATAATAAGAATCAATCCGATCATTTATTTCTGAAGTTTCCTGTTGGACAGATTCAATTTGTAATTCAGCCATTTTTGACAGCAACTGCTCCAATTCACTTTCAATGGCATTAAGATGCTCCGTCAGTTCTAGATGCTGCAAATAATAAGATTGCTCTTCCATCTCCTTCATTCCATTCCGGAGTTCACGAAGGGCTGATGGAATCTTATTTTGGAGCTCCGCCAACAAAGATGGTGTTTCGTGAATAATTTCAAACAGACGGTCCCCTTGTGCTGACAAGGTAATCACAATTTCCCTCGCCAATAAATAGTTTCCGTTATCTGTCAACTCGTCAAATTCGTCAAATTTCGGATTAAATGCTTCCAGTTCTTTCTCTAATGGATCAACCGTCATCCCAAATGAATGCTGATGGGCAAGGATTGTTTTGCGTGCAGCGCGATGCTGCTCCTTCAACTTTTCCATTTCAATCCGATTTTTCTCTTCACTTCCAACGAGTTCATTCAATTCTTGTAATATATCATTCATCTTTTTATCACAAAAAAGAATTTTCTCCTGGATACCCTTTTCTACCTCAGTTGCTTTCCCAAAACGAAAACGATCGACCAAATCTTCAACGTCAAATAACAGTGAGTCAATTTTAGGCATATGTATATCCATTACTTCTGTCCACTCGTTGCGCCAGCGTTCAAAGTTTTCCTCGGTTTCACCCGTCATATTCAGTTGCTTGACTTTTGTCATCTCTTCTAAAATCGGTTTGTGTTGAATTTGCAACTTCTGCTGCTCCAGTCGACCGACTTGCTGAATATGTTTGCGTCTAAACAAAAAGATGATTGTTATTGCTATGATGAGTACTATAATTGGAATGATGAAGTATATCATCGTGGTCCCCCTATCCCGAGTCACTATACCTTTGATATTATCCTATATAGTACCACGTTTAAAGACTTTTGTTGCGAAAATGAATGATTTATAGGGAAAAATCTGTTTTTCACTTATTTCATTCAGAATATTTGTCTAAGAACAGCTGAAAATGTATACTTATTTCATAATGATTTTGTATAAAGGGGTGCTTTCTTTGTTCGTAGAAATTGATTATGCAACTGATAGCCATGCAAAATATGAGCAACTAGCTGGACAATTAGATGCTTTATTAACAGGTGAAAAAAATAGATACGCCAATTTAAGCAACGCTTCGGCGTTACTCAATCAATTTTTCGATCGTATCAATTGGGTTGGCTTTTATCTGCTAGATGAAGAGGAGCTTGTACTTGGACCTTTCCAAGGGCTTCCTGCGTGTATTCGCATTCCTCTCGGAAGAGGCGTTTGCGGAACTGCTGCCAAGACACAGCAATCCATTGTTGTAGAAGACGTCAATGCATTTCCAGGACATATTGCCTGCGATGCAGCTTCAAAATCCGAAATCGTCGTACCGCTAGTCAGAGACGGTCAACTTCTAGGCGTACTCGATATTGACAGTCCTGAATTCAATCGTTTTACTGAAGATGATCGAATTGGTCTAGAGCGTATTACTCAAATTCTTATTCAACATATCTAAATCGAAACCACCTTGGTTTATTTAACCAAGGTGGTTTCTTCATTTCACATTTATGCCATTGTAGAGAACGCCATATCCATATCTCGAATTAAATCATCAGCATGCTCGAGGCCTACTGATAGCCGTAGCAAGGAATCTGTAATCCCCATGCGAAGACGCTCCTGCTCAGGAATACCAGAATGGGTCATCGTTGCTGGGTGCTGAATAAGTGTCTCCGCATCTCCTAAACTAACCGCAATCTTAATAAGCGAAAGGCGATCCATAAATAACTGCGCTTCCTTTTTTCCACCCTTCACTGAAAATGAAATAATACCACCACCTGCACGCATTTGACGTTGAGCAATGGCATATTGCGGATTATCCGGATCAAACGGATAGAAAACTTCCTCCACTTGTTGCTGGCCTTTTAAATAAGTGATTAGCTTTTCCGCATTCGACGAATGACGCTCCATCCGAACTGGCAAAGTTTTCAACCCACGGATTAAAAGCCAAGCATCGAATGGCGACATAATGCCTCCAATATCCTTTTGTATGGACCCACGAATTAACTCTATCTCTTCCTTATCGTTACCCGTCAATAGCCCACCAATAACATCACCATGACCATTAATATACTTTGTCGCACTATGAAGAACAAAGTCGACACCAAAATCAAGAGGTGTTTGCAAATAGGGTGACGAAAACGTATTATCGACAACTACTCGTAAGCCATGACGCTTCGCAACATTGACGACTGCCTGAAGGTCTACAAGTTCCATTGTTGGATTGATAGGTGTTTCGATATAAATACAAACCGTTTCTGGTTTAACCGCCCGCTCGATTTCCTCTTCGGTCTCCATTCGGATTAGATCATGCTGAATATTGTACTTGCGCTCCATAATACCCAATAGCCCAAATGTACAGCCATAAATTCCTCGCGGACACAATATATGATCACCTGATTTTGTCAAATGGACTAAAATCGCATTGACGGCTGCCATCCCTGAACCGAAAGCAAGTGTTCCTTCACCATTTTCAAGAGCTGTCATGCGTTCCTCTAACACTCGCACCGTTGGGTTGCCAAGCCTTGAATAAATATTTCCTGCCTCAGCTCCTGAAAATCTGTCAGCTCCTTGACTAGCAGTTTCAAATGAGAATGTCGATGTTTGATAAAGCGGAACTGTGAGGCTGCCATGATGATTTTTATCTTCATATCCTTCGTGTACGACGATTGTATCCTTGTGTAGTCCTTGATTTTTCATAATATCCACCCTCCATTTTCATAACGTTCTGTCACTTTATTTTACACAGTATTCCAACAATTGAAAGGGCATAAAGCCTATTTCACAGTTGAGTAATAGCTGTTCCATAAATTACAAACTGATTTTTCCCATTGTTTTTCGCCATATATAACGCCGTATCTGTATAATGGAAAAGCTCTTGGAATGTCAACCGTTGCTCCTTTGTCCGACTGTTTAGCCCCATTGAAACCGTTACTTGTGGCTCTGTGACTGACGGAATCAGCTCAACCAATCGGCTCGCAAGTTCTACACCTTTAGTAAAATCGACTAATGGCAAATAAACCGCGATTTCTTCTCCCCCCCACCTCGCTGTAGTACCCATATCACCAACCTCTGATAGGATCGCAGATGAGATTTGCTTTAGCACTTCATCACCCTTTGCATGGCCGTATGTGTCATTGACAAGTTTAAAATTATCGACATCCAATAATAAAAACACGCCCTCTTCATCATTTCCAATTGATTCCTCGACAATCTTGTCCAAATAAGTTCGCGTATATAATTTTGTTAGATTATCCTTATCCACTAGCTCTTGAAGCTGCCCCTGCAAAATTGAGTTCGCCAGCGCGAGTGAAGAATGCCCAATAAGCGAGCCCATCAGTTTGAAGCTTTCGAACGAAAAATAGTACGGTTCTTTGTGTACTAACATGACGAAGCCGGCTACTTTCTCCTGATTCATAATCGGGATTGCAATAATGGATTCATAGAGTACCTGCTCACTGACTGTGCTACTATAATTCGCCTCAAACAAGGCCTCCTTACCGCTTTTCAAACTTGCAGAAGCAAGCTCAATATACTCACTGCCGGTCTCGATTCTGAAAAAATCTGAGCTTACTGGAGAAACATTGTAGCCACCTGTTTCATCATAAAAAACGAATGCCGTTTCCATCGGTCGAAAAGCTTTTTTGAGCTGCTGTTTCAAAAATGCAATCATTTCATTGAAAGGCATATTGCTATTTAACTTTCTCGACGTCTCATTGATTAATTGTAAGTCTTCAATGACGCGATGTGATTGGTCGTACAAACTAGCATTTTCTAAAGAATTACCTGCCGTCGTTGCCACAACTCGAATAAAGTTATCGTCCGATGCTGAAAGTACAAGGTCGATTGGAACTTCCATGCGCAACACTCCGTAAGTACCTTGTCGTCCAACGATAGGCACGTTGATGAAGCGTGCTTCAAGTTCGTTCATCTCCTCTACCGTTACTTCGCCTGACACAAATGCAGTCATCGTGAGTGCTCTTTCATTCATATAGTCCAATAGTTTATAGGAGTGTCTAAATTTTTTCTGTTCGTGTGACAAAAATAGTTCAACAGGAAAATCTGGAAATGACTCTGAAATCGCCTCTACAATTCCGTCCAGGATAACTTCACTGTTCATCGTTGCATTGAATAGCTCCATTACACCGTACAGTCTTCTCGCATCCTTTTCTCTTTTTCGTAACATGATAAGTCTTTTCACTGCTAGGATTAGACGACTAATAATATGTTCGAGTTCGTCTATATAAGGTGATTCTGAAAACTCTTGCCATTCTTTTGACGACTTAACTAGTAATAGTCCTAGTATTTCCGATTGCTCGTCTCGAAACGGTAAAAAATCGTCCCCATATTCATAGCCTCTGTCTGTGAATTCTTTTATATAAGCAGTTTTGGTGGATGATGTCGTACGGTCCATTTTATATATAGGTACAGCATTACTTATTTCAGTAGCAGACCGGTGCCTTCCGATTGGCATAAGTTTTGTATGATTACTAATGAAGAAATCACTTTCCTCGATATCAAAATAATACCCTAATTTCGGTCTCAGTATTTCAAACCATTGACCATACGATTCAATATTCGAATCCTTGGTTATCAAATCTATTAACTCATTCTTAATTTGAAATAAAATTAGTTGATAATCGTTCATTCCCTCACCTCTATAGTAATATATATTGAAAATTGGTATCTTTCTACATTTTAATGCATTTGGACTACAGATACCACTCTTTTTAGTAAGCATTTATACTCACTTCATTTTCGATAGGTGGAACTTGACTTGAACTTTAATAATTGTTATGATGAAAAATGTGTAAAATAGTTGCAGCAGTTGTGTGTTTCAAATTGTCCAGTCTATTCCTTTTAAAAGGTGTATCACGTAACCTCCTGGCTGCGGAGGCGAAGATGCAAGATAATAGAATGGCATTTGGATTGAACACATCTGGTTCTTATTTTACAACAAAATAAAACCAAAACAGAGGAGGAGTCATTCATGGCTCGTTATACAGGTCCAGCTTGGAAATTATCACGCCGTCTTGGAATTTCACTTTCAGGAACAGGTAAAGAAATCGAAAAACGCCCTTACGCACCAGGACAACACGGTCCTAACCAACGTAAAAAACTTTCCGAATACGGATTGCAATTACAAGAGAAACAAAAACTTCGTTTCATGTACGGCGTAAACGAACGCCAATTCAAAACGATGTTCATCAAAGCAGGTAAAATGCCTGGTAAACACGGTGAGAACTTCATGATTCTTCTTGAAACTCGCCTTGACAACGTTGCATACCGTCTAGGTCTTGCTCGCACACGTCGTGCAGCTCGCCAACTTGTTAACCACGGTCACCTATTGGTTGATGGTAAACGCGTTGACATCCCTTCTTACAGTGTAAAACCTGGTCAAGAAATTTCTCTTCGTGAGAAATCTCAAAACCTTGATATCGTAAACGAATCACTTGAAGTGAACAACTATGTTCCTGAATTCGTTACATTCAACAAAGACACTAAAGTTGGTCAATTCGTTCGTATGCCTGAGCGCAGCGAGCTTGCGGCTGAAATCAACGAAGCACTTATCGTTGAATTCTACAACAGGTAATCATTTTTCTAAGAAAAGAGTCCTTCACAGGGCTCTTTTTTTTCGTGGTATAATAAAAATACTACATACGAATGGAGTGTCTTCATGAGACTAATTTCAATTTGTCCAAGCAACACAGAATTACTCGCCTATCTTGGTTTGGTAGACCGACTTATCGCCGTGGATGATTTCTCGGACTGGCCCGCAAGCGTTACAGCTCTCCCTCGCCTTGGACCCGATTTGTCGATTGATATGGATAAGCTCGAACTGTATGAACCCGATCTTGTACTCGCATCACTTAGTGTACCCGGCATGGAAAAAAATATTGAAGAATTAGAGAAACGGAAGATCCCTCATATTATATTGGACCCACAAAGTCTGGATGATATTGCAGGAGATCTGCTAATCGTTGGACAAGCATGCGGTATTGAAGAGCAGGCGCTTCGAACTAAAGTCGAATACCTATCCTTTATTAACGACATGAAAAGACGGGCAACAACCGTTAAAACGACCCCCTCTCTTTACTGGGAATGGTGGCCAAAACCTGTATTTACGCCTGGGAGAATTAATTGGCTTACTGAAATTAGTTCGATTGCAGGTGGACTCAATGAATTCCGTGATGTTGAACTTGCCAGTGTACAAACCGATTGGGATGATGTGTTGAAGAGAAACCCTGATTACATATTGCTCGCATGGGTTGGCGTACGTTCTGATAAAGTAAAAACAGAAGTCGTCCTAAAGCGACCGGGCTGGAAAGAGCTTGCTGCTGTCAAAGAGGGACGTCTCGCTAAAATGGAAGAAGAGCTCTATTGCCGCCCTTCCCCACGCCTACTTGAAGGTGCTTTAAAGTTAGGAAAAATGATCCATCCAGAAATATATGCAGACTTGAAATTACCCAACTGGATTACCAACGCCTAAACAGCAAAAAGCTATTTTCCCGATGTCTATAAGGAAAATAGCTTTTTATTATAAATTTTATTTCCATCTATTCCCCAGCGAAGACGCCTAGCTGGGGCCGGCAAAGCGATAAGCGTTGTTGGTAAGACTCTTTAATTCAATATATCAAACAAACTTCACCATTTTATAATTTTTCTTCCCGCGACGGACGATGATAAATGCATCATCTAGACGATCCGTAGCACCTACTTCGTAAGCCGTATCCGTCACACGCTCACCATTCAATGAAATCGCACCATTCGTAACATCCTCACGTGCCTGACGTTTCGATGGCGACACACCCGATTCAACGATGAAATCAACAATATTCTTGTTTTCTTTCGCCATTTCAAATGAAGGCACGTCTTTGAAAGCATCTTTCATTTCACTAGCCGTCAACGCTTTCAAATCTCCACTGAATAATGCTTTGGAAATACGAATTGCCTGATCCAATGCATCTTGACCGTGAATCAAACGCGTCATTTCTTCCCCTAGCGTCAACTGCGCTTTGCGTAAATGCGGCTCTTCTTGCACTGAAACTTCTAACGCTTCAATTTGCTCGCGCTCCATGAACGTGAAGATTTTCATGTATTTGATAACATCAGCATCTGCTGTGTTAATCCAAAACTGGTAAAACTCATAAGGAGACGTTTTCGCTGCATCAAGCCACACTGCACCGCCCGCACTTTTCCCGAACTTTGTACCATCTGCTTTTGTCACAAGCGGAATCGTAATTCCAAACGCTTTCGCTTCTTCTTCATGCGTCTTACGAATCACTTCAAGGCCTGTTGTAATATTCCCCCACTGGTCCGAGCCACCGATTTGCACGCGGCAGTTGTAATTGTTGTAAAGATGGTTAAAGTCGATTCCTTGAATTAACATATAAGAAAACTCTGTAAAGGAAATCCCGCCCTCGAGGCGTGAGGCAACATTATCTTTGGCCAGCATGTAATTGACACCTAATAATTTTCCGTAATCACGTAAAAACTCAATAATGTTCATCGAGCCAATCCAGTCATTATTATTCACCATTTGCGCGCCATTGTCAGTATTAAAATCAAAAATCCGCTCTAGCTGTCCTTTAATGCCTTCAACGTTTTTCGCAATTTGCTCCGTCGTCTGAAGCTGTCTTTCGTCAGAACGGCCCGACGGATCTCCAATCATGCCCGTTGCTCCACCAACAAGTAAAATCGGACGATGTCCATGCATTTGAAAACGACGCAGTGTCAGCAAAGGGACAATATGCCCGATATGCATACTGTCTGCCGTTGGGTCAACACCACAGTATAAAGAAATCTTCTCTTCATCCAATACCTTTTCAAGGCCCTGTTCATCCGTTTGCTGATAGAGCAAGCCCCTCCACTTTAAATCTTCCATCAATGCGTTTGTCATTTGAATTCCTCCTGAAAATCGATTATGCTTCAGCTTAATTGATTCAACTCCAGGCTGAATCAATTAAAAAAGCCCCTACACGATTAAAAAATCATGCAGGGACGCTAATTACATTATTAACGCGGTACCACCCAGCTTGAGAATACAATTCTCCGCTCAATATGCATTAACGCCGCATCCGCGTCACACTCCAAAGTTGTAATTCATGCACGATATACCGAACAGCTTTCACCACCCGCTGTCTCTCTAAACGAATTTATCGCCACTACTTCGACTTTTTCAACATGTAAAAAATATATATCACTCATTCTAACCGATATTCATAGGTTGTCAAATATAATCGTTAACCTACAATCAAAATGTGCTATAATAGGAAAGATTTTAGGGGGAGATTGACTTGAGCGAACATAGAAAAAACCGAATTGACCTTATAGAAGATAAAATTGAAGCGTTGAATAAAACCAAATGGGCAAAAAGTATGCGTATCACTTCTGGTGTTGTCTGGAACCTATTTTTATTGTTCATCGTTTTCGGACTCACATTATCCGTGTTCGCTGCCTCAGTGGGTGCTGGTTATTTTGCATCCTTAGTCGCAAAAGAACCACTTCGTTCGAAAAGTGAGATGCGAGACGCAATTTTCAATTACGAGGAAACGTCTGAAATCTATCTTGCCAATAATGTCTACATCGGTAAAATAAATTCAGATATCGAGCGAAAAGATACCCAACTTCAACAGGTTTCACCATTCGTTATTGACGCGGTCTATGCTACAGAGGATGAATACTTTGCAGAGCATAACGGAATCGTCCCAAAGGCTATTTTCCGCGGACTCTTTCAGGACGTGACCAATTCCGACAATCAAACCGGTGGGTCAACTTTGACACAGCAATTGATCAAAAATCAAATTTTGACGAACGAAGTTTCCTATGAACGTAAAGCAAAAGAAATTTTACTTGCTATGAGACTTGAACATTTTATGAAAAAAGACGAAATTCTAGAAGCATACTTGAATATCATTCCATACGGTCGAAATGCTAACGGACAAAATATTGCAGGGATTGAAACGGCAGCTGAAGGGATTTTCAACAAAAAAGCGGCAGACTTAACACTTGCTCAATCTGCATTCATCGCAGGAATTCCACAAGCCCCATTCGCTTATACACCTTTTAAAAGTGGCGGCGGGCTCAAGGAAGCAAATTTTCTCAAGCCCGGGGTTGACCGGATGAAAACCGTTCTTTTTAGAATGAAAGAAACGGAATATATTACTGAACAGCAATACGAGGAAGCTATTGCCTATGATATTACACAGGACTTCCGTGAACCTGCTTTACGCGCCAATGAAAAATATCCTTATTTAACACAGGAAATCCAAAACCGAACTGTTGATATTCTTGCGAAAATCCTCGCTGAAAAAGATGGCATCGATCCTGAACGTCTTGATAATGATAAAAAAATCGCTGAAAAGTATTTTATCTTAGCAACACGCTCTATGAAAATCGATGGCTATAGAATTTATTCGACAGTCAATAAACCTTTGTATGACAAGATGAATGAAGTCGGTCAGTCCTTTGAAAATTACGGATTCACTTATACGCGTGAAGAGAAAGATCCACACTCTGGTGAAATCGAACTGAAGGAAGACCCAGTTCAAGTCGGTGCCATCATGATTGAGAATAGTACAGGTAAAATTCTATCCTTTATCGGTGGACGTGATCATAGTAAAGAGGCAACAAATCATGCAACACAAGCTTACAGACAAAATGGTTCTGCCATGAAGCCACTGCTTGTATTTGCACCGGCCATTGAATATGGTGTCATCGGAGCGGGTAGTCCCGTTGTCGATGTGAAATTTAGCGTCAAACAGCCGGATGGTTCCACTTGGGCGCCGAATAACTATACACAATCACTAGAGAAAGGGATTGTCCCTGCAAGAGAGGCCCTTGCAAGGTCCTTAAACTTGGCTACCGCAAGGCTATACCGGGATATTATCGACCAAAGACCTGCTGAGTTTTTGAAAAAGATGGGTATCTCAAAACTATCTCCAGGTGATTATGTGAACTACTCTACCTCCTATGGTGGAATGGATATTGGAATGAGCGTGGAGGAAAACACAAATGCTTTTGCTACTTTTGCCAACGGCGGACAATTTATCGACGCTTACATTATCGAGAAAATTGAAGATATGAATGGCAATATTGTTTATGAGCATGTCGCTGAGCCTGTTGATGTATTCAGCCCAGAAACGAGTTACATTGTCACAGATATGCTAAGAGATGTTTTAAAAACGGGAGGCACAGGTGCTCAAGTCCCTAAACATTTGAATTTTAATTTGGATTTAGCAGCTAAAACGGGAACAACGCAAGGCTACGGTGATGCGTGGCTCGTCGGCTATAATCCAAATGTTTCCCTCGGGGTTTGGCTTGGCTATAAAGAACGAAAACGCAGCCTTTATTTCGGGCTTGAACGGCAAACCTTGCACCCTTCTACACGAACAAGTACGCTGTTCGCACGTATTATGAATGCTGCCAATGAAGTAACGCCCGAGTTAGTCGGAGCTGCTTCTAGATTCAAACAGCCTGATGGTGTTGTTTCTAGAGCGTTCTGCGGAATATCCGGACTAGCGCCGTCAGCTGAATGTTCAACAGCCGGACTTGTAAAATCCGACTTATTCAACGCTAAGGCGATGTTGCCAACAACTGCGGATGATAGCATCATCTCCTCTTCATTTGTTTTAGTAAAAGGAGAAAAATATCTTGCACATCCTACAACACCAATTGAATTTGTTTCATCAGGTGGCATAGGGGTCAGTGAGTCCTTCATCGAACGAATGCTTGGACCTTGGAAAGGTGATGCGTCTAAACTATTTCCATCGAATTCCGCGTTTGCTACCAATATTGTATCTAACTCAATATTCGAAGCGGATGATATCGCTCCCGCACCTGTCCAACTGACACTAAACGGCAATACGATGACATGGAATGATTCGGCTTCAGCCGATGTGATTGGCTACTACGTCTATGAAGACGGTGTGAAAGTTAGTATTATAGCAGATGGTTCACCTAAGTCCTTCGTCATCGGCAGTGGTTCATATACTGTCAGGGCGGTTGATATTACTGGGAAGCTTTCAGAGATATCAAATGTCGTGAAGATTGAAGTGACAATACCTGATGATGAAATTCCTAATATAACGCCACCTATCGTTCCTCCACCAGAAAACGGTGGTGATTCGGAAGGCAGTACGCCTCCACCCGATGAGAACGGTACGGATGATACTGAACAAGAATAACGAAAAAAGGCATGCCTATTGAAAAATAGACATGCCTTTTTTGATTTTAGTCCTCCATTGTTGACAAATCACCAGTTGGTAAATTTAATTCCCAAGCTTTTAGTACGCGACGCATAATTTTTCCACTTCGCGTTTTCGGTAATTTATCTTTAAATTCAATTTCCCGCGGTGCTGCATGTGCTGCAAGTCCTTTTTTAACGAACTGACGGATATCCTCCTTCAACTCATCTGTTGGCTCATAGCCGTCATGAAGCGCGACAAATGCTTTAATAACCTCCCCGCGTACTGGGTCCGGTTTCCCGATAACCCCCGCTTCCACGATTGCAGGATGTTCAAGAAGCTTGCTTTCTACTTCAAATGGACCTACACGCTCTCCGCTCGTCATGATGACGTCATCTACACGGCCTTGGAAGAAGAAATAACCGTCTTCATCAACATAAGCAGAATCACCTGATACATACCATTCATCATTCAAGAAATAAGAATCGTACTTCTCTGGATTATTCCAAATTTGACGCATCATAGCTGGCCAACCTTTTTTAATAGCTAAGTTCCCCATATGGTTCGGCGGTAGAATATTCCCTTGGTTATCGACAATAGCCGCTTCAACTCCCGGAACCGGTTTCCCCATGGAGCCTGGTTTAATCGGAAGACAGCCAAAGTTGCAAATCGTTTGTGCACCGGTTTCGGTCATCCACCATGTATCATGGATACGCAGTTTAAATGCTTCTAATCCCCAACGAATAACCTCCGGATTCAATGGTTCCCCAACAGAAAGAATATGGCGTAACGAAGAAAGATTGTATTTGCTTAATGGACCTTCCCCTACCCCCATCAGCATTCGGAAAGCTGTCGGAGCACTGTACCATACCGTCACACCATACTCCTCTATTGCCTCATACCATGCGTCTGAAGAGAAACGACCACCGACAACAAGAATAGTTGCCCCAGCAAGCATAGGACCGAAAATACCGTAAGCCGTACCCGTTACCCAACCTGGGTCTGCCGTACACCAAAATGTATCTGCATCTTTCAGATCAAGTACCCAGCGAGTCGTTTGAAGCTGCTGCACCATAGCTTCCTGAACGTGTAGAACTCCTTTTGGTTTGCCTGTCGAGCCTGACGTGTAATGAAGCAATGTAGGATCTTCTCGCTCCATCCATTCTACCTGGAAGTTTGACGAAGCAGTCTTCATATATTTGTTGTAATCTACAAAAACGCCTTCTTCTTTAATATCTTCCCCAACGAGGAAAACGGTTTTTAAATGCGGCAATTTGTCTACGGGAATCCGGTCCACAAGCGCTGGTGTTGTAATAATTGCAGTCGCTTCACTATCTGATAACCGGTCGTAAACTGCCCCCTCCATAAACGCTTCGAAAAGCGGACCTACGATAGCCCCTAACTTCAAAGCACCTAATAGCGCAAAATATAATTCTGGAGAGCGTGGCATGAAAATGAAAATACGGTCCCCTTTTTCCAATGGAGACTGATTACGCAAAACGTTTGCAGCCTTATTTGACATTTTCTTCATATCTCTATACGTGTATGATTCTTTTCGATCTGCATCTTTATAATAGAGTGCAACCTTATTTCTACGATAGGATTCTGCGTGGCGATCTACTGCTTCGTGGGCAATATTGATCTTGCCACTCTCGAACCAACTAAATTCTTTCTCCACATCTGTCCAACTGAATTCTGCAATTTTACGATCATAATCTCTCAGTTGATAATCGCCTTGAACGACTGGCAAAGTTTTCATTACCATCCATCTCACCCTTTCATAAATATTTACACTATTCATTCTACCTTACTTAATACTGAATTGGTTAATTAATTTTATTTTTCTATTAGTTTTTATTTTCATTCAGCAATACTCTTCCACCTTTTTAACTAGCCAGTTGAATGCGATTTTGTTTCCCAGTTTAGCGGATGTACAAACTCCTGTAGCTGACGCTTCGCTTTCAGTACAAATACATTTGCCGAAACGAAAATAAAGCCTTCGGCGGATGTCACAGATTTTGTAAAGAGTCAATCGAGCAAGCTCAATTCAAAATTCGGACGCAATTATGCCGAAGCATAATTGATTTTGTAAGAATCAACTGGCTTTTCTTTCATGAATTTGTTGTATACTAGGAGTATGTACATATCTAATGAGGTGGTGATTGTATTGGAACATGTAAAAACGTATAATGCAATGGAAATTAAGCATAAGAATGGTGATATTATTATTGAAGGGCCAATATCCGCCGCGGATCTTGAAAATTTGGAATTCCACGAAGATCTGATCGCATTTAGACCAGCCATTCAGCAACACAAGGCACTCGTCGAAATCGCAGGGCTTCCCGAAGGACGCATTTTAATCGTACGAGATATGAACACAGTCGTCGGTTATGTAACGTATTTATATCCGGATCCTTTAGAGCGCTGGTCACAAGGGAATATGAGAAATCTCATTGAGCTTGGTGCTATTGAAGTAATACCTAAGTTTCGAGGTGGAGGCGTTGGTAAATCACTGCTGCGAGTCTCCATGATGGACGATGCGATGGAGGATTATATCATTTTAACTACGGAGTATTATTGGCATTGGGATTTAAAGGGCACAAAACTCAATGTTTGGGAGTACCGAAAAATTATGGAGAAGATGATGAATGCAGGTGGATTGGAATACTACGCAACGGATGATCCCGAAATTTGCTCACATCCTGCTAATTGTTTAATGGCACGTATCGGAAAAAGAATTGATCAAGATTCCGTCCAACAATTCGATAGCTTACGGTTTATGAACAGATTCATGTATTGAAAGTAGGTGTAGTCACATGCTGATTGAGGAAATCATGATTAAAAATGTCACCACACTTTCGCCTAGCGATACTGTGGAGGACGCTTTACAAACGATGCGCCATAACAAGATTCGTCATGTTCCCATCGTTACAGAGGAGGGAGAAGTCGTCGGTATTATTTCGGACCGAGACTTGAAGGAAATTGTTCCTTCCTCTATTTCCGAAATAAAAGACCATAGCATTTACACGATAAAACTTGCTGAAATTATGACGACAAACTTAATTATCGGTCATCCCATGGATTTCGTGGAAGAAGCAGCCGTCATATTTTATGACAATAAAATCGGTGCACTCCCAATTATTTCCAACAACAAACTGGTTGGCATCATTACAGAAACTGACTTACTCTACAAATATATTGAATTGACGGGTGCCCATCAACCCGGTTCACAAATTGAAGTTCGTGTACCTAACGTACCTGGCATTCTTTATGAAGTATCTAAAGTCTTTCATGAGCAGAAAACAAATGTATTGAGTGTGCTTGTCTATCCCGAAAAAGAAAGTGATGCAACGAAAATTTTAGTCATCCGTATCAATTCGATGAATCCCCTATCCATTATTCAAGGATTAAAGGATAGTGGATTTGAGGTCCTATGGCCAAATGTGCCAGGAATCTCCACATGACGAAAAACGCCTCGTTCATCTTTTCAAAAGAGCAGCTTGAATATTCGTTTTCAGACACACACCCATTTAATCAGAAAAGAATCTTATTAACACTCGATTTATTAAAGAAGTCCGGAGCCATTCAGGAAAGCGATATAATTCCTCCTAGAATAGCGACAGACGCTGAGTTACTGCTTGCACATGATCATAAATTTATCGATATTGTTAAAAAGGCGGGAAAAGGATTATTACATGGAAATGTAGGAGATGTTTACGGCATCGGTACAGATGATACACCTATCTTCCCCAATATGCACGAGGCTAGCGCTTTGCTAGTCGGCGGTACACTGACGGCGGTCGATGAAGTGATGGAAGGACGTTCCAAGTACGCTCTGAACCTCGGGGGAGGATTGCATCACGGATTTCATGGACGCGCTTCGGGTTTCTGCATCTATAATGATAGTTCTGTAGCTATCAAATATTTACAGGAAAAGTACGGAGCTCGTGTCCTGTATATTGACACAGACGCGCATCACGGCGATGGGGTTCAATGGAGCTTCTACGATGATCCTTCCGTCTGTACGCTATCTATTCACGAAACAGGTCGCTATCTCTTCCCCGGTACTGGGAACATTACAGAACGTGGTAACGGAACAGGTTATGGAACTTCTTTCAACTTTCCAATTGATGCCTTTACGGAAGATGAATCTTTTTTAAACGTCTATAAAACAGCCATAAAAGAAGTGACTGAATTTTTCAAACCGGATGTTATTTTAACGCAAAACGGAGCAGATGCTCATTATTTTGATCCTCTTACTCACTTATATGGCACGATGGCGATTTATAAGGAAATCCCTCGTATTGCCCGGGAAATTGCCGATCAGTATTGTGATGGTAAGTGGATTGCTGTCGGCGGTGGTGGCTATGATATATGGCGTGTCGTACCGAGAGCCTGGGCTCATATTTGGCTAGCAATGACGCAGGATTCAGCGCCAACTGGCCCTCTTCCAGCGGATTGGCTTGCAGCATGGCAAGACCAGTCTCCAGTGCCGCTCATTCCAACATGGGAGGATCCTGAGCCACTCTACGAGCCTATTCCTAGAAAAGCTGAAATAACTGAAAAAAATGAACAAATGCTTAATCGAGCCTTACATATAATTCGCAATGAACAAAGAATAAAATGAACCAACTGCACAACAGAAAGTAATCGGTATAACAATAACAAAACGGGCAACGTCATCATGTAGATGATATTGCCCGTTTTTCATTTTGTTGAATCCCGTTCTTCAAGTCTGAATGGTAAAATAACATGCTCATCATCTACTTCTTCACCATTCATCAATTTTGTCAACAGACGCATAGATACTGCCCCTAAATCGTAAAGTGGCACGACAATTGACGTCAATTGCGGTCGAACAACTCTTGGTAAAATGGAATGCTCAAAACAAATAAGTTCGTAGTCTCCTGGTACAGAAAGTCCACTATCCCTTATGCCGTTCAACAAGCCAACTGCAATTACATCACTTCCTGTAAAAATAGCCGTTGGTTTCCCTTGTAATCCCAAGATTTTTTTACATCCTTCATAGGCACCATCATAGGTATTTTCAAATTCAATAATAAGTTCTTCATCAACAGGAAGATTGGCAGCCTGTAGAGCACGAATATAACCAGCCTTTTTACTGATACGATTGATATCCCTTGTAAAAGGGCCCGATGCAAAAACAATCTTTTTATGGCCATTTGCAATTAGTTTATTTACAGCTACAAATGCAGCTTCTTCAAAATCAATATTCACTGTTGCTAATTTCTCTTCAACGTCTAATGTACCCGCCAAGACAATGGGAACGCTAGATGTCGACATCTCAGCACGTACCTCATCAGAAATTGAGTCACTCATGAAGATAAGCCCATCCACCTGTTTACCAAGATGGTCCTCTATCAGTTCTACTTCTCTCGCTGTACGTTCATCGGAATTCGACAAAATAATATTGTATTCGTACATCGTTGCAACATCGGCTATCCCACGAGAAAGCTCAGAATAGAAGTTTTTCGAAATATCAGGGACAATTACACCGATTGTTGTCGTTTTTTTACTAGCAAGCCCTCTTGCTACAGCGTTTGGGCGATAGCCAAGTCGTGCAATACAATCTAATACTTTTTTTCTCGTTGCTGGTTTGACGTTTTGATTGCCATTTACAACACGAGAAACGGTTGCCATCGAAACATTTGCCTCCCTAGCGACGTCGTAGATCGTTACAGCCATCTTGTTAGCTCCTTTCATTACATTAAGTTAAAACGCCGGAACCATTGAAGGTCCGGCGTCTGCTCATTAGATTGTTTGATGCGTATTCATGAATTTCTGAATCGCCTCATAGAACTCATCAAACTGTTGCAGGTCCATTTGTTGCGCCGAGTCGGACAATGCGACAGCTGGATCCGGATGCACTTCTGCCATTACGCCATCTGCTCCTACTGCAATTGCAGCTTTTGCAGTTGGTAGCAACAAGTCTTTTCTACCTGTTGAATGCGTTACGTCAACAAAGACCGGTAGATGCGTTTCTTGTTTCAAAATTGGAACAGCTGAGATATCTAATGTGTTACGAGTAGCCCGTTCATATGTACGGATACCGCGTTCACAAAGGATAATTTGACTATTTCCTTTTGACATAATGTATTCAGCAGCATGGATGAATTCTTCAATAGTTGCAGATAGACCACGTTTTAGAAGTACTGGTTTATTAATCATACCAGCTTCCTTCAATAGTTCAAAGTTTTGCATGTTACGAGCACCAATTTGAACAACGTCGATATAATCCATTGCTTCTTCTAAGTGTGATGGTGTGATGATTTCTGTTACAACTGAAAGTCCAGTTTCATCAGAAACACGTTTTAAAATTTTCAAGCCTTCCAAACCTAAGCCCTGGAAGTCGTATGGTGATGTACGTGGCTTGTATGCGCCGCCCCTAATCATCGTCAACCCTTTAGCTTTAATGGATTGTGCGACAGCTAGTACTTGCTCATATGATTCCACTGCACAAGGTCCGTAGATGAATGATGGTTTCCCATCTCCAATCTTATGACCGTTAATATCAACAACTGTATCCTCCGCTTTGCGTTTACGTGATACAAGTAATGCATTGAGTTGGTCATCCTCTTGTATTTCAAGTGCAGACATGAAAATACCTTTAAAAATCTGCTCAAGAATTCCATTTGGCAACGGACCGTTGTTATACTCTTTCAAGAAATTAAGCATTTCCCGTTCACGAATTGGATCGTATCGGTTAACACCCTGCTTTTCTTTTACTTTACCAATTTCTTGAACAACTTCTGTTCTCTCATTAATCAAGTCTAAAACCTTGATATTCAGGTCATTTACACGACCTCTTAACTCATCTAGCTCATTCTGTCTCATCTGTCCGTCTCCTCCCCCACATATGATTCCCTTTCCGAAGAGGGGAATATATGTTACATTTTTAGATAATAGACCTAGTATAAAGAAGACTATTTGAAAAGTCACGTTATTTCTTCAAATTATTTTTTATATTGAACATTTATCGACAGAAAGGGTGGATTATTCTGGCTACTACATTATTCGCACTCGACATTGGAACACGTTCCGTCGTCGGCATTATCCTTAAAGAAAACGGTGGGACGTATCATGTTGCTGATCTTATTTCGATTGAACATAAAGAACGTTCAATGATTGACGGACAAATACATAATATTTTAAGTGTCGCAAATGTTATTTCCGAAATTAAAGAAAAACTCGAGGAAAAACATGGTCCACTCAAACGAGTAAGTGTCGCGGCTGCTGGCCGTGCTTTGAAAACTGCGGAAGGAACGATGGCTGTCGATATCTCCGAGCATTCTCTTATTTTGACCGAGGATGTTAACAGATTAGAACTGGCGGCCGTCCAACAAGCCCAGCAGAAATTATTGTCATCGGATTCCATCTCAAAAGAGGAGTACTATTATTGTGTTGGCTATTCCGTTTTGCACTATAAGCTCGAGGGAGAAGAAATCGGCAGTTTGATTGACCAAGCGGGGCGTTCTGCATCGGTAGACGTCATCGCTACATTCCTGCCTCGAGTCGTCGTCGAGTCTTTGCTATCCGCACTGAAGCGAGCAGGATTGGAAATGGAGGCTTTAACGCTTGAGCCTATTGCAGCCATCAATGTTCTCATCCCTCCCTCCATGAGACGCCTGAACGTTGCACTAGTCGATATTGGAGCAGGGACGTCGGATATTGCCATCACCGATAATAACACCGTAGTTGCATATGGCATGGTGCCACTTGCTGGAGATGAAATTACGGAAGAGCTTAGCAATCACTATTTACTGGACTTTCCACTCGCTGAAAATGCCAAAAGAAATATTTCAACGGGTAATGATATCGTACTGACAGATATTCTCGGCTTTGAGCAACATGTTCCAGCAGATGAAGTGACTATTATTATTAAACCTGCTGTAGAGCGCCTAGCAAAATCCATTGCTGATGAAATCAAACAACTCAATAATGGACAAGCTCCGAAAGCAGTTATGGTTGTCGGAGGAGGAAGCCTAACCCCTGGGCTCACAAGAGAACTAAGCATTTGCTTAGGGCTCCCTGAGAACAGAGTTGGAATTCGTGGATTGGATGCACTTACTGAAATTACGCTAGAACCAAGTATTATTTCTTCGCCGGAGCTTGTGACACCAATCGGAATTGCCATTGCCGCTAGAAGAGCACCCATTCACTATATGTCCGTTACCGTCAATAACAAAACGATACGACTGTTCGAGCTAAAGGAAATGACAGTTAGTGATGCACTTCTTGCCGCCAACATTACAAGTAGACAACTTTACGGAATGCCAGGACTCGGTATGTCCATAACTGTAAATGGCAATGACATTCTTATTCCCGGAGAACATGGCACTCCATCCATTGTCCACTTGAATGGAAATATAGCGAGTACAAAAGATCGTATAAAGGACACTGATGAAATTGAATTACTTCCTGGTCAAGACGGTGCAAATGCTTCTGCAACTATACGTGATCTACTAGAAGAAACGGTGACCATTCATGCAACCATTCTTGGACAAGCTGTTACATTAGAACCTGACATCACCGTCAATGGCATCTCCCAATCTATCGACGCAAGTGTGCAGGATCGCGATAAAATCACCATTTCACAAACAAGAACATTAGCAGCTGCATTGGCAAAAACCAACCAAAGCAAGTTACTAGAAGTTGAGGCTTTCACTGTTACTGTCAATCAAAAATCAGTCACATTAAAAAAACGTCACTCTGAGTTTTTCGTCGGCACGATGTCTATACGTCCCTCTTATGTAATAAAGGATCGAGACATCATTACATTACAAAAGCCACCTTTACCAAGTGCAAATGAAGTGGCATTAGAAATAGGTAAAAAAGCATTTGACGAAATGACTGTCACATTTAACGATGAAGAAATTACGATTCACAAACCACGACTCTCTATACGCTTAAATGGACAAGTAGCAATAGGCACAGAGTCTGTCAGACCAGGCGACAAGCTAGATTTCATATCACTTGATGAAAGTCCGATAGTTTTTAGTGATATTTTTGCATTTACGGACTATAGTTTACCGGAAAACAGTTCGACCCATTACCAATTACTTCGCAATGGGTCACAGATTGGCTTTAATGAGCAAATTTTCGGTGGGGATGCACTAGAAATAATCTTCACATAATAACAATAACTGCCCGTCTACCGAAAGAGATAGACGGGCAGTTATAATTGGCTAAACTAGTGGGATTACAAATTTCTTTGTACACACTTTAACACTTAATAGCTACAACTCATTTTTTGTCAATAATATCAGTCACAGCATTCTGATTTGTTATTTTTTCATTTCCTACATTTTCACTATTATCATAAGACACATTGCTATTCCCTGTTGTGGCATTTTCCGCAGTATTAGCCTTTCCGACAACTGCTTCATGCATTGCTTCTGCGGTAGATGTTATTATTTCTTTTCCCGCATCAAGGCTCTCCTCAACTTTAGCTGTTGCCTTCTCGACAAACTCCATCGCCTCTTCCCCTTCAGATGAAGCTGTACCATCATCCATCGGTACAGAAGTTTTTGACTTCATTGACTTTACCTTTTCTACAAGCTGTTCAGACTGTTCTTGAATCGTCTTGGATAGCTCTCCAGTCTTCTCTTTCGCTACTGAAGTAAGTTCTGTTGCTTTCTCCTTCGCTACCGAACTGATTTCAATACTTTTATCCTTCAATTGCACAGCTTGCGCCGTAAAATCCACACGCATTTCACTGCCTGATTTCGGTGTAAGGAATAGAGCTGTTGCTGCACCAATGATGCCACCGACAAGCGCACCACATAAAAAACTGCCAGCTGAAGAGTTACCCTTTTCTTCTTCATAGAAAGAGTCTGTATAATGGCGGTCGGATTCATAACTCACCGGCAAATAAGATGGTTCACCAAAAGAATTCTCATACTGATTTTTTTCTGCGTTATATTCATGATTGTAATTTGGTCTCACTCCGCGATTTTCATTCATATCCGATTCCTCCTAATATTCATGGCTAGTGCATCTATTTGTCATTACCAAAAGCACTCATAAAAACATTTTTATTTTTTCTTCTCATCAACGGATTGATAGACAGTCCAGCCATTCGTTTTTTTAGGCTGTCGTTCTTTCACTTTACCGACGATGTCAATCACAACATTGCTCCATTGAACGACTTGTGCAATTTTATCGCCATTTCGCTCAGCTTCTGTCGTGATTGTGTCCGAAACACGCCGGACTGATGATGTCAGCCCTGTTACCGAGTCTCCAACACCTTTTACAGCATCGACAACGGAGTTCAATTTTTCAGCCTTATGCTGGATATCTTCAGCGAGGCTATTGGTCTTATGCAGAAGATCTGTTGTCTCCTTTGTAATGCCTTCCAATTGGGTCGTCAGCCCATCCATCGTTTCAGAAACGGTTTGCAATGTTTTCTTCACCGAGAACAAAGTCATCGCCAAGCTTACGCATAATATTAAAAATGCGATGGCAGCGATAATAGCCGCTATGTACAATAAATTCTCCATAGTATTACCCCTTCCACTACTAGACATAAATACTGTTTACCCTATTTAAAGGGTATTTAAACGTTATGCCTCTATAACCTCTTCGACATCATTCTCAGTTTCCCTGCAAACAAATAGATATTTTTACATTTTGTCATGATCGATTTACATCACATATGAAAAACAGCCGCCTCTGGGCAGAGGTAGTTATACCTTTGCACTTGATTCGACTGTTTTCATAATTACATTTTTTTCATTTTATTATTCATTTTATTAAATGGGACTTGAATTCATTAATATACTTTTGAACATCACCAGCACCCATGAAGAGATAAACGGCATGTTCGTGCGCGTCTAGCACTTGAATATCATCGAGCTCCAAATGTTTGGCACCTGGAATTTTATCAACTAAATCCTTAATCGTTAAATTCCCAGATTTTTCACGAGCAGATCCGAATATATCACATAAATAAACGTGGTCCGCCGGTGCAAGACTAGCTGCAAACTCCGTTAATAGAGCAGCTGTCCGTGTAAATGTATGTGGCTGGAATATCGCGACGATTTCTCTGTCGGGATATTTTTGTTTAGCAGTTTGTAAAGTAGCGTGTATCTCAGTCGGATGATGTGCATAGTCGTCCACGATAATCCGGTTATCTACTTCATTCACTGTAAACCTTCTTTTTACCCCTCGAAAAGTGGAAAGCCTTTCTTGGATAATTGAAGCTTCTACTCCTTCATAGTGACAAAGCGCAATCACGCCTAAAGCATTGAGGATTGTATGGTCACCTGCCATCGGAATGGAAAAAGTGTAATAGAATTCATTGCGCACGAACACATCGAATGTCGACCCTTCTACGGTCTTCATAATATTTTTCGCAGCAAAATCATTTGACTCATCAAATCCATAATAGACAACAGGTACTTTGGCTTGAATTTGTTGAAGATGACTATCATCCCCACAAGCTATTAATGCCTTTTTCACACGTAATGCCATTTCGCCAAAAGCGTCCATCACATCCTCTAAATCTTTAAAGTAATCGGGATGATCGAAGTCGATGTTCGTCATGATTGCATAGTCAGGTTCGTAGGCTAGGAAATGCCGCTTATACTCACAGGCTTCAAAAACGAAATACTCGCTGTCCTTAGGACCACTTCCGGTACCATCACCTATTAAGTAAGATGTTGGCGAATGACCTGATAGGACATGTGCAAGCAATCCCGTCGTTGATGTTTTTCCATGAGAACCTGTCACACCAACAGAGATAAACTTCTCCATATAGTGACCTAAAAAGTCATGATAACGGATCACTTCAAGTCCAAGCTCCCTCGATTTTGCAATCTCAGGATGGCTGTCAGGAAATGCATTTCCTGCAATAATGGTCATGTCTTTTGTAATATTATTTTCATCAAAAAGTAAGATTGGGATGGCCCTTTCCCGTAATGGATCTTCCGTAAAAAAATATTTTTCCACATCTGAACCTTGTACAATGTGGCCAGAATCATGAAGAATTTGGGCGAGCGAGCTCATGCCGGATCCTTTAATCCCTATAAAATGGAACAATGTCATATTGCAACCTCCTGGGATCATTTCTGTTCCCTCAATAATAAATCAAAAAAGTCTTCATTCTAAACGATCCGTCAGCTTATCAAGGTCGCTTTCTGTCAAAAAGACATCACGTGCCTTGCTTCCTCGCTGACCGGAGATGAAACCATGCTTTTCCATTCTATCAATTAGTTTAGCGGCTCGATTGTATCCGATGCTAAAATTACGTTGAAGTAGCGATGTAGATGCACTGCCTTGTTCATGAACGAACAGACATACTTCTTCGAATAACGGATCTGTTTCCTCTTCCTCGATAGCACTTGCAAGCAAGTCTTCCTGACCGAACAAATAGTCTGGGGATGCCTCGTTGCGAACGTGTTCTATTATACGTTCAATCTCGTCATCCGTGACAAATGTCCCTTGAAGCCTGGAGCCGGCCGATTGTCCATTGCCAATATAAAGCATATCACCTTTGCCTAGTAAGCGCTCCGCTCCAGGGGAATCAATAATTGTCCTGGAATCGATTTGAGATGACACTGAAAACGCGATACGCGTTGGGATATTCGCTTTAATTGTCCCAGTAATGACATCCACAGATGGACGCTGCGTTGCGATGATCAAATGAATACCGCAGGCACGTGCCTTCTGTGCAATGCGGCTAATGGATACCTCAACATCTGCCGGAGCCATCATCATAAGATCAGCGAGCTCATCAATGACAATTAACAAATAGGGCATCTTCAAAGAAAAGCGTCGACTGTCTGTGACTACTTTATTATACCGTTCAATATCTCGAACACCCGCATGAGCAAGTAGTTCATAACGGCGTTCCATTTCTGCAACCGCCCATTTCAGTGCAGCTGTTGCTGCTTTAACATCTGTAATAACCGGACTAATAAGATGTGGAATCCCATTGAAAGGCGCAAGCTCAACCATTTTAGGATCAATGAGCATCATTTTCAAATCAGTTGGTGCGGCCTTGTATAATAAGCTAACCAAAATCGAGTTAATGCATACTGATTTCCCTGAACCTGTAGCCCCTGCAATCATTCCATGCGGCATTTTCCGCAAATCTAACGTGACAGGCATACCTGTTAAGCTGAGACCGAGCACAGCCTCTAGGGGTGACGTAGAGGTCTGAAAACTATCCGTCGCTATTACTTCAGAGATTCGTACCGCCCGTGTTTTGCGATTCGGTATTTCGATACCAATGGAGCTTTTACCTGGAATTGGCGCTTGAATTCGAATATCCTCCGCTGCCAAAGCTAACTTCAAATCATCCGTCAAATTTCGTACTTTACTTACTTTAGTTCCTTGCCCGACCGTGAGTTCAAAACGTGTCACGGTTGGCCCTTGAACCGCTTCGATTACCGTTGCTTGGACTGCAAAGTGGGACAATGCTTCTTCAAGCTTTTCCGACTGAGAATCCAACCATTCTGTATCTTCAATTTGTGCTTCAGGTGGAATTAAATAATTTAGCGATGGAAATGCATAGTAAGGCTCTTCTTCTACCATTTCATCATGATCACTTAGCTGCTCCTGCGCTTCTTTCGCCACTTCAACTTCCGTCTGAAATTCTGTTTGAAGCTGAGTTGGCTCTAACACTTTCTCTGCTGTTGCTGATGTATGCACTGAAGATTCTCTCGTTATTTTTTCTTTGTCCGATTTTAACATTAATACATTAAAGGGAACAATTCGCTCTTGTTTCTGTTCCGTTACTCGTTCTGGTTGTTCGCTTAGTTCTGTAGATTCGGTAAAAATATCTGTTTCTATTTTTTCAAATGCATCCCTAGTATGCTCCATTTCAGCCGATTCCATGACAACCGACTCTTCTTCATCATCAATGGACTTATGCTCTACTAGATCAGACACAAAAATTGGGGTTTCTACTATAGCCGGCTGTGTATCAGTAGTATCTACAAGAGCAGTCTGCTGTGCGAAATCATCTCGAACAATAGACTTTTGTGCAATCACTACTTCTTCCATTTGCCGGAATTCCGCTTCATCCTCAGTTACCATAGGGCTTATTTCTTGCCTCGGATCCCGATACCCAAAAACCGGTGAAGGTACAGACGTCGGGCTAAACGGTCTACTTGAACGTTTTTGTATAGGTGATTTAATTTGTACTGTCTGCTCTACTCGCTGCTCCTTCTCGTCGGTTCCAAATGGAACCCTTTCAGGCTCTACCGCAGAAGCATACTTCGAAGCCGAACCAACCCGAAACACATTTGGAACCGTCTTATCACTTGACCATCTTTCATTTTCATAGAGTGGTGTCGGTTCATACAAATCCTCTGCTTTTATTTCATTTACAGGGGAGTGCTGTGTTTCACGTTCTCTTGGCAGCTCCTCATCCCATCCATATATTTCTGCATCTGAAATAATTGGAAAACGAAATGAGGAGGCTTGCTTTGAATCCGATTGCTCTACTGTTTCATCCGCTTCATATTCATTCCTAGGCATCTCATAATCAATTTCATCTCTACTACTATCATCCGGACCAAAAAGCCGGTTCATTAGTGTATTAAACCAACTCAAGACTATCACTCTTTCCGTGTCAATCAATCTATTTTAACAGGACTGACACTACTAAATCAAATCAATCTTCGAAATAAGAAAAACGTACCATGACGGCACGTTTTTCTTACAGTTACTTAATCAATTTCGCCTTGGCGTAATTGCGTCCAAATTTTGAATTGCGCTTGCGCAATTAACTCCTTTCAAAATTTGTGACATCCGCCGGAGGCTTAACTTGATTCAGCAAAGATTTGAATCCCCACTGAATCGAATGGCTGTTTCACATTTTCTTACTTCTTATTAGGAATAGGGGCTTTTGCTGAAGCTAGTTAAATGCTTCACCGACGACAGCATTGCTGCCTAGCACTAAAATCCCTTTTTCTTCTGGCGCGTCTGGCAACGCAAGTTCCTTAGCCGAACAAATCATTCCTGTAGAAGCCACACCACGAAGTTCAGCATCGCGAATAACCATTCCTGACGGCATGACTGCCCCGATTTTCGCAACCACGACTTTCTGCCCTGCCTCTATATTCGGTGCACCGCAAACGATTTGAACCGTTTCAGTTCCGATATCTACTGTACAAACACTTAATTTATCTGCATTCGGGTGCTTCTCTTTCGTTAACACATGCCCTACAACAAATTTAGGTGTAAAATCAGCATCCAATTCAACTACAGCACCGTTCTTGCTAAATGCCGATTGTAGCTGTGCAACGAATTCTTCCGTTACATCTACTTTTCCAATCGTGTCGATTGTGAAATAAGAAGAAGCATTAAATAGGTTAATAGCAGCGACTTCTCCAGTCTCCGCATTACGAATTACTGTCACATCACCGTAAGATGCTGTTGTCACTTCTTCTGGACGTGTAACGGTATGCTGAACTAACAGCACATCCCCCACACCTTCCTTGTTATAAAAAATATTCACTTATTCTTTCCTTCCCTTCTTGCCAAACGATTTTTAGCCATGATGAAAATCGGCTCTAGCTTCCCCTCTTTATAGAGGAATGACAAAGACGTGATGGGCACAGCGCCTGTCGTAAAGAAATGCATGGCCATTTGAGCCAAAACGTCATAGCCTGTGTCATTGCGGATATCACCAATGATCAGAACATCTTGGTGAGGCACCGAAACTGTCATATGTCCTTCAATTTTTGCTTCCATCTCTTTCAAAAATGCACTATTTAATATTCTACTGGCATCGTATCCATCATTATTATTGATGAAATAATAAATATTATCCGAAACAACATCTTGTTTCATAGCAACCGGTAATGACCTCACCCGGAACAATGCCGACTCCATTATTTCTACTTCAGATAGACCAATTGATGCCAACATTCCTTTATCTATTAAACGATATGTCGTTCCTAGGTCCAAAGCATAATAGATGCGTGTCTCAGCGGTATGATCTTTCATAAGAAACGTTTGCCCTGCCGCAGACTCCTTCGGAAATGAAGTCGACCGAATAACAGGATAGATAGTGGAATTACCACCGAATCCTTCCACTTCCTCCTTCTCCATTGCCTTGAAGGTTTCCCTAATAATATGAACAAGCTCGTCAATTGCTGCTTGTTTTTTTTGTTCATACTTCACTAGAATTTCTGGTAGGGAAATATCCATCCCTTTTTTCAAAACTGTATGCTCGAGTCGAACCTTATCCGCCTTCCGGTCAAACCGCCATTGAAAATGTTCAGAAGAAAGATGCTCTTTTAACATTTCGATTAGCTTTTCAGAATTCATCTACCTAATTTCCTCCATTCGCAAGAAAAACACGATACATTTCTGTCAATCAAACGTAACCTGCTTAACAGAACGCACAATTTCCATCATCTCAGTTACATTTTCTTCAATTTTCTTTGCAGTTGTTAATGTCGTCATTTTTGAGCCCCCAACACTGGCAATCAGTTCTACATTGTCATCGTCACTTTTCACGACCGCAACAAAGCCAAAAGTTCCCTCATCATTAAACGTTGCCTGCTCAATAATTTTTTTGTTTTGATCCGCTATCAGCAAATCATAAAATAATTGACTATCACTTTTTTCGTTCGGATTATTAAACAGGATGAAGGTTTCTTTACTTTTTGTCATGACAATATTTTGTGCATCAGATTGTTCACTGATGACAAATCCAGCAGGTTTATATAGTTGAATGCCATCTATTTTTTCAGTTGGCTCTTTATCATTCAAGTGGAATACTGCCTCAGCAGCCTCAACACCCGCAGTTGCACGATCATTAAGTGATTCGCTACATGCGGTAAGTAGGAACGCTGACATCACTAGTAGGAATACGAATTTCCATCTCCGGAACATTCTAGCTCCTCCAATCATTTATTAAATATAAAATACGCCAGTGGCTTAGTCCAACAGGTCTTTGAACTACTTCATAAAGTTAATATCATACCCATATTAAAGATATCCACTCATAGTTGCAACCATTGCGATTTATTCGACACGCTATGGCGATTAATTAATCAATCAATTCGATATGGAATATTTTAATTGACCAATCAATAGTTGTAGGACGTGCTCAAATAGCGCATCACGTTTCACTGTATGCGCAGTGAACATACCAATTGCACCTTCCTTATGACGAATTCCGTTCGCTTTGAAATAAGCATCGACAACTGGGCCAAGTTCTTTCCCGGTATTGAGTTCGTCGGCAATCTCCTGCGGTAACGGAATTTGTGCACCACCTGCCGTAAATTTTGTCCCATCAGGTAGCACTAGCGCACCCCAATTACAAAGATACATTTGTCCTTCCAGCATCCGAACACCACCTTCTAAGCCAATCCCAATAACATTTTCTTTCATTCCTATTGCCTGTAATGCTCGATTGATAGCGCCAAGTCTCGTTTCTTCATCACCGAAAGGCTGATCCGAAACACCTGATTTAGCATCAGCCTCGTATACAATTGCCTTAGGAAAATGGCTAAGTATTACACGCTGAGCTGCAGATACCTTTGCGTTATTTGTTGAACCAATCATAAATTCCATTTTAAACACCCCTTAATTCCCCGATTCATTCTCTCTTCGCTTTCAATGCAAATCCATTTGCTACATTCAAATAAAAAGCTGTCCCTCTCTATTCATGTAAGAGAAGGACAGCAACCGACTTACATTTAAACGTTTTGCTTAATCGTCGTTAGTGTTGTCTTATCGCATGCTTTGACAAGCTTCACAAGCAGTTCTTTTGCAGCTGCATAATCATCTGTATGAATGATGGAGCCCGATGTATGGATGTAACGTGAGCAAATGCCTATTACAGCACTCGGAACCCCTTCATTTGACATATGGACACGCCCTGCATCCGTCCCACCCGGAGAGATAAAGTACTGATACGGAATACTATGCGTTTCTGCCATATCGAGGATGAACTCTCGCATTCCACGATGCGTAACCATCGAACCATCAAATATACGTAATAACGTCCCCTTACCAAGCTGTCCAAACTCGTTTTTATCGCCAGAAGCATCATTGGCTGGACTTGCATCCAAGGCAAAGAATAGATCTGGGTTAATCATCGTTGCTGCCGCCTGTGCGCCCCGAAGTCCAACCTCCTCCATAACATTGGCACCTGAATACAAGTTATTCGGCAGTTTTTCACCGTGTAATTCTTTTAATAGTTCAATGGCGAGTCCACAGCCATAACGGTTATCCCATGCTTTCGCAAGGATCTTTTTACCATTAGCCATTGGCGTAAACGGTGAAACCGGAATAATTTGCTGTCCAGGTCGAATACCTATTTTCTCTGCATCTTCTTTATCATCTGCACCGATATCAATAAGCATATTTTTTATATCCATTGGCTTGTTGCGCACTGCATCACTTAATAAATGCGGTGGGATGGAACCAATCACACCTACGACCGGCCCATTGTCTGTTATAATTTCCACTCGTTGCGCCAACAATACTTGGCTCCACCAGCCACCCAGCGGTTGAAAACGAATCATCCCATTATCTGTGATAGCACTTACCATAAAACCAACTTCATCCATATGACCCGCAACCATAATGCGCGGACCATCCTTTGGCCCTTTTCTAACACCAAAAATACCACCAAGATTATCTTGGATTAATTCATCAGAATACTTCCCAAGCTCGCTGCGCATATACTTTCTAACCGCATGCTCATTCCCTGGTGCACCCGGAAGTTCAGTTAACGTTTTAAACATTTCAATTGTCTCTTTCTGCATTGCAAATTGCCTCCCCGATTATGTATGTACTATAAATAGTGTAGACGATTAGTCAAATATTTTCCATCATTTTATTTAGGTAACCGAATTATCTATCATTCAGCCCTCTCACTGCAATGCGATATAAAATTGTGGTACACTGGGTGAAAGACTGATGTAATAGGAGGCTACTTGAATTATGAAAGTGAAAGATTTTCTAGCAGGCGTATTGACAGGTGTTGCAGCGGGAATCGTTGTCAATGAAGCCATTGACCGCACAAACCGTAATGTTGCAGCAGATTCCGTCTTAAATACTGTAAAAAGCGCATTTAAAAATGAAGGTCCGATAGATGGTTCATGGATCATCATGAAAACAGAACCATACACAAACAATGTCATCACAATGGATGTCTACCGTGGTGGAATTTCACGTATTAAAGACGGTGAACTAGAGCAATTTGAATTTGCTGCTGATGCCAAAACAGGTTCCGTCGTTGAACTGACTAAAATGTGAAATCCGCTGGAGACTTTACTCTGTAGCTAACACTTCTCTTTCAATACAATCACATTTGTTGAATGAAAAAACCGTCACCTCACCAAATTCCCCTGGTAAAGTGACGGTTTTTTATGATGTTCTTTTCACAGATTCTATAATTTCTTTCCCACTATCATCCCACTTCACAAGCCTATAGACGGCATCATGATAAAAAATGAATTTATAGCCGGCCGGGATTGCTTCTTTCATCAGCTTCTCTTTTGCGAAGATCGATGTCATCGGATAATCATCATAAGCAAGCACCCACAATGGATTGCTATGTGCATGCGTCGGCATAATATCACCCATATGGAGAATTGTTTCGCCATTTTGCGTCAGTTTAATAACACTATGCCCATCACTATGCCCGCCCGTATGAATCATTTCAACACCAGGAAGAATCTCAATACTTCCCTCAAAGGTTTTCACCTGCTGTTGAATCGGCTCCCAATTTTCTTTCCAATACGTATTTCTTGATCGGATATTTGGATTGCGCATCTCATCCCATTCAATTTGGGAAACATAAATATCCGCATTCGGGAAAACTGAAACCAACTCTCCCCCTTGCCATTCCGTCAAACCTGCCGCATGGTCATTATGTAAATGTGTCATGAGAATAATATCAATCGATTCTGGCGTCAAATCAAGCTCCCCAAGGCTCTCCTCGACCCTCGTTTCGGACCTTACCCCTAAATTGCGCTTCATTTTTTCGTCAAGTTTACCTTTGCCGATGCCTGCGTCAATTAAAATAGTTTTCCCCGCATAACGGACTAGAATTGGATCTGTTCGTAATTCGATTAAATTATTGTCATCCACCTCATAGCGTCTCGACCACAGTGCCTTTGGAACAACACCGAACATCGTTCCGCCATCCAAATAGTTGACTCCCCCATCCAACCACGTCAACTCCATATCGTGAAATGTATATGCATCCATTGAAAAATCTCCCATTCCTTATGATCAATGTATAAACTGCGACTCTAGTCGATAAATCGGCTGACCTTTTGCTGAAAACTTCTCTTCATATTCCGTCATAATATTATCTTCAGGCATCTCTGCATGTAAATCAAGCGATACAAAGCGTAGCTTCATACCATAGTCAGACATTGACACGAGTGAATACTCAAACAAGCTGCGATTATCCGTTTTAAAATGGATTTCTCCTTCCGGAATAAGCACCGATTCATATAGCTTCAAAAATGTTTCATGTGTCAGTCTTCGTTTAGCATGCCTTGTTTTCGGCCAAGGATCCGAAAAATTCAAGTACACACGATCGATTTCACCTTTACTAAAAATCTCCGTGAGTTCTACACCGTTCGCACGGAATAATCGTAAATTTGAAGGCTTGTCCGCTTCAATTACTTTTTCAAGTGCCGAAACAATCACATTATCGAAATGTTCAATACCAATATAGTTAATATCTGGGTTGGCAATGGCCATACCGATGATGAACTGCCCCATCCCTGTTCCAACTTCAATATGAATCGGATGGTTATTTCCAAAAAGATCATGCCAGCCATTACTCATTTTTTTAGGTTCTGCTAGTAAGACATCCGGATGTTCAGCCATGAAATCCCTTGCCCATGGTTTATTGCGAAGCCGCATTACACACACTCATTTCTATTCATTATTATTCGTCCTCTTCCAATTGTTGATCTTCTTCTCCAAACAATCGACTGATTGACGTCGTTTGACCAACATCCAAAATTGCTTGAGCTGCTTTGAATTGAGTTAATTTCAACGGTACAGGTAATTTTTTCAACGCTGTAAACCAACTTTCGTAAGATCGTCTATCAACAATCGTTACATCATACGGTGCACCTGGGTAATCGACGTACCCATTACGTGAGATCAAATATTTTTTAATCGGAAAATCAATCTCTTGTCCATTAAAAATACTCGCTACTATTTTCTCCATCCTATTTAGCGCAATGAGCGGATTTAGTAATTTCGTTTCGTTCTCTCCTGACTTCTTCACCCAGAATCGATCTCCACTGCCTATAAATGCGGAAACATCCTCTGCTTCCAATACTGTAATACACATGCATTCAACTGGTGTCACCATAATAATATCAAGCTCAACAGGCGCTTTCTGCAGCTTTAAAATCGGATAGTAAAATAAGAGGTAACTATCCGGTAACTGTTGTGCAAAGCTCCGTAACAAAGTATCGCGCATATAATGCGGACTCACCCTCGACTTATCCATTAGCGTCGAGCTTGCCCATTTGATTTGAAAATGAAAGAGCTGGTCCAAATATAGCCGTCTCAATTGATCAAGATTGGTTGGATTGTAGACAATATTAGGGCTAAAGTCAAAATTATCTTCTTCACTTTTCTCTTCATCCATTGTGCCGAGAGCTTGAGCTTCTTCATCTGCTAGCTCTGTTTTCCTTTGCCCAAAAAGTCGGAACAGCGGAGAAAACCATTTTTCTCTCTCTTGAACTTCCTCCATCTCTCCTACTTCTTCTTGTTGCCACTCCGCTAAATCTGCGCCATTTTCCCATTGGGTTTTCATCCGATCCCATTGGTATTTTTTCAAACGGATATACTGCGTCGGATAGCGAGACAAATCTTTTTCATATCTGGATATATAGTCGAGCAGTTTGACAAGCTGCGCCATTTTCAATCACTCCGATTTCACTTTGCTTTTACATTACTCACCTGCAATGATAGAAGGAATCTGCAGAGCAAACGCTTTTTGTAACTTTCTCGTCATTATTCCTGGGGCACCTGCACCAATTGACCGTCCATCAATCGACGTAATCGGCATTATTTCAGATGTTGTAGACGTCAAGAAAAGCTCATCCATTTCAAATGCCTCTTCAAATGTAAATGCAGTTTCTCTCGATGGAATCGCAAGCTCCTGACAAAGTCCTAGCACAACCTGACGTGTAATGCCGTTTAAAATTAAATTATTCGCTGGATGCGTATAAATCGTTCCACCCTTGACGCCAAACAGATTGGAAGAAGATCCCTCTGTCACAATACCGTCACGGTGAAGAAGTGCCTCTATACAGTCTGCCTCATAAGCCTCTTGCTTCGCCAAAACATTTCCAAGTAAGTTAAGACTTTTAATGTCGCAGCGCAGCCAGCGAATATCTTCCACCGATTTCACTGGAACACCATTGTCGATATTAACTGTCGGTCTTGGATTCTGAATCGCATATGCCGATACGACTGGTGCGACTGTTGACGCAGGGAACTGATGCGTACGAGGCGCTGCCCCACGTGTCACTTGAATATATACATGCCCAACAGAAATCGTATTGCGTTGCGTTAACTCACGAGCGATTTCTAGCATTTGTCTCTCCGAATAGGGAATCGTCATCTTTACTTTAGCTGCACTTTGAAATAATCGACTAATATGTTCTTCTGCCGTATATAACTCGCCGCCGTACACTTTAATGACTTCATAAATCCCATCACCGAAATAGTAGCCTCGGTCATCAATTGATAGTTTCAATTCCGCACGTTCTGTAAATTTACCATCCATAAAATACAAAGTCATCATTATTCCCCTCTCGTTTTCCGTTAATCCTATTCTCACATGTTAGGCTAAGAAAATAAAGTGCAATCCACATAATCTTACTATTTACAATAAAATTACATGCAAATTATGTGAAAATACGTTATACTAATATTATCAGAAGATTAACTTCATTCAGTAGAGAAATCATTTCTACATAAATGATAGTTTGATTCTGAAAGATTGCTTTGAACTAGAAAGGATGTGCAGTGTCAGGGATATTATCAACGTGCTTTAGGCAACATTCATAAGTCTCATGTCCATTGTCATTTGGAAAATGAAGATGAAGGGGTGATTCCACACTTGAAACCTGCTACTGATCGTATGCTTACCCGCATTAAGGATGTCTATATGTATATCCATGATAACGGTACTGTCACAACAGAGAATTTGGTCGAAGAATTTGGTATCACTCACCGTACTGTCCAACGGGATTTAAACGTCCTTGAATACAATGGGCTCATTATGAGTCCAATTCGCGGTAAATGGACGACGACAGCAAAAAAAGTGAAATTATCTTCTTGACCTGCGCACACAAAAAAGGGGTGAACCGATTTATCTGGTTCACCTCTTTTGTTAGTTCTCGGATAATTGCAGTAGTAAATCTAATTCCTCTTCCGTCAATTCCCGATAAGAACCAAGTGGCAACTTGTCATCCAAAGAAAGTGGTCCCATCGATAATCGTTTTAAATAGACAACTTTTTTATCGACCGCCGCAAACATCCGCTTCACCTGATGAAACTTGCCTTCCGTAATCGTCAATTCAATTTCCGATACGTCTGCTGATTTTAAAATCCGGAGTTTTCCCGGTTTCGTTAAATAAGCATCATCCAGTATTACGCCTTCTGCGAATCGCTCCACATCCTCTTCCGTCACAACGCCTTCAACATGTGCGTAATACGTTTTCGGCACGCCTTTTTTCGGGGACAATAAATTATGCGCAAGCTTGCCATCGTTCGTCAGCAAAAGAAAACCTTCCGTATCTTTATCCAACCTGCCGACAGGAAATGGTTCAAAATGTTGACTGTCTGCATCTAGCAAATCGATAACCGTACGATCACGATTATCCTCTGTCGCAGACAGCACGCCTTGCGGCTTATGCATCATCAAATAGATGAATTCTTTATAGACAACACGTTCACCTAGTATTGTCACTTCGTCCTTTTCTACATTAATATGCAATGCAGCATCTTTTACTGCTTCTGCATTGACGCGAACCGCACCTTTTTTCAATAACTGCTTTACTTCTTTGCGTGAGCCGAAGCCCATATTGGATAATAATTTATCTAATCTCATGCATTTATCTCCTTAACCCAAGCTTGTTGGTCAATCGCGTCAATCGATCGCCGAATAATTTCTGTGCCAAGCCTACTTTGAATGACAAATAGCCGTAAATAGCTCCACCGACGATGGCACAAATCAAAATGTACAGAAACGCATGCATTTTCCCACCTGCCGGACTGATTGCTGTCAATCCTTTTAATGTCGCAATTACGGCAATAAACATCACCACATTTAACAAGCAAATAAGAATTAATCTACGAATAACCATCTTAGACCTATAGTTTAATGTATTTTTAATAATCAAAATATTGATACCTACTGCAATAGTATAGCCGATTGTAGTTGCCAGAATCGCTCCATTTGTTTCAAATAATTTGATGAGCGGAATATTAAGCGCCAACTTGAATAGTAGGCCAAGCAATGATGTGAAAACAATCCACTTATGACGTTCGATACCTTGTAAAATCGCAGCCGTAACTGTGTACAAACCAAACAATATTGCGACAGGTGCATAACTCGCCAAAACATCTGCTCCGACTTCACTTGCTTTATAAAGTAGCTGATAAAACTCATCAGACAGGACCATCAGACCAATAACTATCGGAATCGTTAGAAACAACATAATTTGGTATGTCTGGTCGAGAGAACGAGTAATACCGTTTTGGTCATTTTTAGCATAATAACCTGTAATGACCGGAATCAATGCCATTGAAAACCCTGTGGCAATCATCACGGGAATCATTACGATTTTATGCGTTAAAAAATTCAACATCGAAAAATAAGTATCCGTCACACTTCCTAAGCCGATAGAACTCATCGCATCGTTGAAAGTAATCATATCAACAAATTGATAGAGCGGATTAATGACCCCAACGAGAATAAATGGAAAGATGTATACGAATAATTCCTTATACATTTGCCTAAATGACACATTATCCGCTGGCGGACTATTCGCCAAAAGATGGTCAAATTCTGGTTTAAAGCCTCTCCAATACTTGTATAGAACAGCAAACCCTGCAATCGCCCCAATAAACGCGGCAAACACTGCAAAGTTAACCGCTATTGTCGGCGCTCCATCCATAAAACGAACAACAATAAACGCCCCAGCCAGCACGAAAATAATCCGTACAATTTGCTCCACTAACTGTGATACCGCAGTTGGTTCCATCTTCTGATAGCCTTGCAAAAAACCACGTACGAGACTCATCATCGGTACAACAAGTAATGCAAAACTTACCCAACGAATGACAGAAGTAATTTCGTTAATCGTGAATACTTGTTCATCACTTTTCCGTACGAGATGAGCAATTGGTTCCGCTAAAGAGTACAGTACCACGAATGATACGACTCCTGTGATAGCCATAACAGTCATTCCAGATTTCATTAATTTGCGACCCGTCGCATAATCACCAAGTGCATTATATTTTGCAACGTATTTTGAAAAAGCGAGTGGTGCCCCTGCAATCGCAATAGAGAGCGCTATATTATACGGTATGTATGCATACTGATAGAGCCCAACACTTTCCTCACCAACGATTGCATAAAACGGAATGACATATAACAACCCAAGCGCCTTGGAAAGAAATAACCCAATTGTTAGTATGGCAGTGCCTTTTAAAAGATTCGATGACATATATGATCCTTCCATTCTCCATAAATCTACTCCATACAGTTTACCCCCAGATGACACATTTCACAATGACTAGCCGTAATTTGTGTATAATGAAGAAAAACTGAAAGTGTGGTTTCCAATATGTATGACGTCATAATCATCGGTGGGGGTCCATCAGGATTGATGGCTTCGATTGCCGCGGCTGAAAACGGTCGCAAAGTACTACTTCTTGAAAAAGGAAAAAAGCTTGGCAACAAGCTAGCGATTTCTGGCGGTGGACGCTGTAATGTCACAAATCGCTTACCGCAGGAAGAAATTGTAAAAAACATTCCAGGTAACGGTCGATTTTTATATGGTCCATTTTCTGTGTTTAATAATGAAGATATTATTAACTTTTTCGAAGGTCTTGGCGTCGCCTTGAAGGAAGAAGATCATGGTAGAATGTTCCCTGTTTCCAATAATGCAAAAGATGTTGTCAACGCATTGCTAGCGGAAATGGATCGCTTACATGTTGAAGTGCGACTAGAAACACGAGTGAAGAAACTATTGATGGATGACGAACGGATTTTAGGTGTTCGATTGGAATCTGGCGAGGAAATCCGCTCACATGCTGTCGTATTGGCCGTTGGCGGAAAAGCAGTCCCTCAAACGGGTTCAACTGGTGATGGCTATCCTTGGGCTGAAAAAGCCGGGCATACAGTGACTGAGCTTTATCCAACGGAAGTACCATTGCTATCCAACGCACCGTTCATCGTATCAAAAGAGTTACAAGGACTCGCCCTACGCGACGTTGCTGTTTCTGTCTTAAACGCAAAAGGGAAAACACTGATTACCCATCAAATGGACATGCTGTTTACTCATTTTGGATTGAGTGGCCCTGCCATTTTACGTTGTAGCCAATTCGTCGTCAAAGAACGCATGAAAAATGGCAACCAGCCCGTTGAAATGCGCATCGATTCATTGCCATCTATGAATGAAGAAAAAGTATTTCAAACGCTCCATGCAATGCTAAAAGAGGATTCCACAAAAGCGGTGAAAAATGTGTTAAAAGGACTCACTCCTGAACGTTGGTTGCTCTTCCTATTCGATCGAGCCGGCATTGATCCAGCTGAAACAGGTGCGCAAATGTCTGCTGAAAAAATGCGGGCATTGGCAAAATTATTAAAAGCCTTCTCGATGAATGTCAACGGTTCGCAACCACTTGAAAAAGCATTCGTCACGGGTGGCGGTGTTTCTGTGAAAGAAATCGTTCCCAAAACAATGGCATCTCGTAAAAAGGACGGACTTTATTTCTGCGGTGAAATTTTAGATATCCATGGCTACACAGGCGGCTATAATATTACATCTGCACTAGTGACTGGACGAATTGCCGGGATGAGTGCGGGGGCATATTCACAAACAGTATAAACTACATGAAAAAAAGGTGTCCCACTGGTCTAATTTCTGACCTGTTGGACACCTTTCTTACGGTTTTATCTGTTTATCACCGACACGAAGTACATTATCACCGCCTTGGCACTGTTTATCACCACCACGGAGTGCGTTATCACCGCCTTGAAACTAGTTATCACCGCCACGCCCACAATTTAGCTACACGACAAAAAAATCCGCGGAAGAGAACGATTCTCTCCCGCGGATTTTACTTTAATTAACCAGCAACAACAATATTAATCAGTCTTCCTGGAATTGCGATGACTTTTTTCACTTCTTTACCTGCAAGAAGCTCCTTAACATGCTCATCTTCCACGGCTAACTTTTCAAGCTCATCTTTCGTCACATCTTTCGATACAACGATTTTCACACGAACTTTTCCGTTAATTTGAACAGCCATTTCCACTGTATCATCGACTAATTTCGTTTCATCATATGTTGGCCATGCTTCATACGTAATCGTATCGCTATGACCCAATTTCTCCCACAGCTCTTCAGCCAAATGCGGCACAACTGGTGAAATCATTTTAACGAAGCCTTCCACGTATTCTTGTGGAATCGAATCTGCTTTATAACCATCATTAATGAACACCATTAACTGAGAAATCGCCGTGTTATTGCGCATCGCTTCAAAGTCTTCGGTCACTTTTTTCACCGTTTGATGATAGACTTTTTCAAGCTCGCCACCTGGCTTGCCGTTCACTTTCGCACTCAATGTACCATCTTCATTGACCAACAGACGCCATACGCGGTCAAGGAATCGACGTGCACCGTCAAGACCGTTCGTCGTCCATGCTTTTGAGCCTTCTAGCGGCCCCATGAACATTTCATACAATCGAAGTGAATCTGCTCCGTGTGAATGAACAATATCATCAGGATTGACAACATTTCCTTTTGATTTCGACATTTTTTCATTACCTTCACCAAGAATCATTCCTTGGTTAAATAATTTCTGGAATGGCTCTTTCGTATGGACCACACCAATATCGTACAACACTTTATGCCAGAATCGTGCATACAGAAGATGAAGAACTGCATGCTCCGCGCCTCCAACGTAAATATCTACAGGCAACCAACGCTTCGCCAATTCCGGATCAATAATCATATCAGTATTATCAGGATCAATGTAACGCAAGTAATACCAGCAGCTACCTGCCCATTGTGGCATCGTATTCGTCTCACGGCGACCTTTCATGCCTGTTACCGGATGTACGACATTGACCCACTCAGTAATATTTGCCAAAGGCGACTCACCTGTACCACTCGGTTTAATATCGGTTGTCACTGGTAATTTCAACGGTAAATCAGCTTCATCAACAGCTGTCATTGTGCCATCTTCCCAATGAATAATTGGAATCGGCTCGCCCCAATAACGTTGTCTTGAGAATAACCAATCACGAAGACGGAACGTAATTTTCTTCTCGCCCTTGCCTTGTTCAACAAACCAAGCGATTGCTTTGTCAATTGCTTCTTCTTTACCTAAGCCATCCAAGAAGCCTGAATTGATATGATCGCCGTCTCCAACATACGCTTCATTGGCTACATCGCCACCTGCCACAACTTCAATGATTGGCAAGTTAAATTCTTTCGCGAATTCATAATCCCGTTCATCATGTGCTGGAACTGCCATGATTGCGCCTGTGCCATACGTAGCCAACACATAGTCTGCAATCCAAATCGGCATTTTCTCGCCACTTGCTGGGTTAATGGCATAAGCACCAGTGAATACACCCGTTTTTTCTTTTGCCAAATCCGTACGTTCTAAATCACTCTTCATTTTTACTTCATTCAAATATTTTTCCACAGCTTGTTGTTGATCAGCCGTCGTAATTGTAGCAACCAATTTATGCTCTGGTGCCAGCACCGCGTAAGTTGCACCGAAAATCGTATCCGGACGTGTTGTGAATGCCTCAAACGACAAATCAGTGCCGTCAATATCAAATGTCAACTGTGCCCCTTCTGAACGACCAATCCAGTTACGTTGCATATCCTTCAAGCTTTCCGGCCAATCTAGCTCATCCAAATCCTCAAGCAGGCGATCCGCATATTCCGTAATACGCAATACCCATTGACGCATTGGGCGGCGCTCAACCGGATGCCCACCGCGCTCTGATAAGCCATCAATGACTTCTTCATTGGCAAGAACTGTACCAAGTGCTGGACACCAGTTCACAGCCACTTCATCTACATAAGCCAATCCTTTATTATACAGTTGAATGAAAATCCACTGTGTCCATTTGTAATACGATGGATCTGTCGTATTGATTTCGCGGTCCCAGTCATATGAAAAACCAAGGTCATTCATCTGACGTTTGAACGTTGCAATATTTTTCGCAGTGAATTCAGCAGGATCATTGCCTGTATCTAGTGCATATTGCTCAGCTGGTAAACCGAATGCATCCCAACCCATCGGATGCAAAACATTGTAGCCTTGCTTCCGTTTAAAAGAACTCAAAATATCCGTTGCGATATAGCCGAGCGGATGCCCAACGTGAAGTCCCGCACCTGATGGATAAGGGAACATATCTAGCGCATAAAACTTCGGTTTCGACGGATCATCCGTCATTTTAAATGTTTGACTCTCTTTCCAATACTGCTGCCACTTCTTCTCGATCTGACCGTGATTGTAACTCATGTAAAACTCCTCCTATTTCAAATGAAAATAAAAAAATCCCGTCCCTTAAAAACTTAAGGGACGAGAGTTAAATCATGCTCCCGCGGTGCCACCCAAATTGACGGCTAAAACCGCCCAACTTGATTCCTTAACGCGGAAAACGGCACGGGCTAGTTAAGTCGGTTAACCAATATTCACCAATGCAGGCTCCAAGGCGAGTTCATCTCTGTCGTACAGGCTTCCACCAACCGCCTGCTCTCTAAAATCGACAGCAAAGATTACTATTCCTCATCAATGCCAGAGCTATTGGTATCAGTTTACCCGAATTGATTGTGAAATACAAGTATTCATTGTACTGTATAACCACCATCCAGTACTACCGCTTGACCAGTCATCCCTTTTGCTCCCTCGCTCGCCAAAAATAGCGCTAAGTCTGCGATTTCCTTCACGTCGAGAAGACGTTTTTGTGGAACTAACGGATAGATCACTTCTTCAAGGACGGACTCAAGCGGAACATTTCTCGTGTTTGCTAAATCTTGAAATTGATTACGTACAAGTGGTGTATCCACATAGCCTGGGCAAATTGCGTTCACTGTAATACCATCCGCTGCTGTTTCCAATGCTGCCACTTTCGTCAAACCAATTAAGCCATGCTTTGCGGAATTGTAAGCAGCTTTTCCCGCAAAACCGACAAGTCCATTTATCGAGGACATATTGATGATGCGACCAAAGCCATTTCCCTTCATATGTGGGAGAACTAGTTTCGTTGCGATAAATGGCGCTGTCAGCATGATTTTTACGAGTAATTCGAACTTCTCAGTCGGAAAGTCTTCGAGCATTGCCACATGCTGCATCCCTGCATTATTAATCAATATATCAATCCGGCCAAACTGGTTGATAGTCTCATCAATCGCTCGCTGTAAATCGGATTCAGAGGTGACATCACACTCTAATCCGATAGTATCGCCTCCGAGAGTTGCTGCCGCCTGTTTAACTTTTTTCTCATCAAGATCTGTCAGAACAACTTTTGCGCCTGCATTTGAGAACTTTTTAGCAATTTCAAAGCCAATTCCTTGACCAGCCCCCGTAATGAAAAGCACTTTTCCTTTTACCACAATGATTCCCCCTCAATCACAAGTAAAAAGTAGATGACACTCATTCCATGTCAATCGATTCGAACGTTTTCTGTCACATTTTTTATAATGAGATTCGCTTCTGTCGAGTCAATGACATCTTGAACTGTGAATCCTTCAAAAACTTCTTTCAGTTCTAGTCCGTCTGGCGTCACTTCAATTAGCGCTCGCTCCGTAATAATTTTATTCACCACAGCTTTCCCTGTAAGAGGCAGTTCGCAAGCTTTTTTAATCTTTGCAGCTCCATCTTTCGCCACATGATCCATAATAACGATGATTTTCTTCGCACCATGCACAAGATCCATCGCACCACCCATGCCCTTAATCATCTTGCCCGGAATCATCCAGTTGGCAAGGTCGCCTTTTTCAGACACTTCCATCGCACCAAGAATCGCCACATCGACATGGCCCCCACGAATCATCGCAAAGGATTCTGCACTCGTAAAATAGGCCGATCCCGGTATCGTCGTCACCGTTTCTTTTCCTGCGTTAATCAAATCAGGGTCCACTTCGTCTTCAGTTGGATATGGTCCGATGCCCAAAAGTCCGTTTTCTGATTGCAGGACCACTGTTTTATTAGCCGAAATATAGTTTGCGACGAGCGTTGGCATGCCAATCCCCAAATTGACATAGTTGCCATCTTCAATTTCCTTTTCCGCCCGTCTCGCTATACGTTCTCTTACATTTACTTGTGTCATTTTCATCATTCCCCTTCCCTTAGCGTGTCGTCAGACGTTCAATACGTTTTTCTTGCACCGCTTGCAGCAGTCCTTGGACGTAAATACTAGGCGTGTGAACTGTCGCCGGATCCAAATCACCCGTTTCAACTATCTCTTCCACCTCTGCAATCGTAAACTTGCCTGCAGCTGCCATCATCGGATTGAAATTTTGGGCTGTTTTATTATAAATAAGGTTGCCGAACTTATCAGCCTTCGCAGCACGAATTAAAGCAAAATCAGCACGCAGTGATTCCTCAAGGACGTACTCTTTACCGTCAAAGACACGAATTTCTTTACCTTCTGCCACTGTCGTCCCCACACCCGCAGGCGTGTAAAAAGCAGGAATTCCTGCCCCACCAGCACGAATTTTTTCAGCGAGCGTGCCCTGAGGCGTTAACTCTACTTCAATCTCACCCGACAGCACTTGACGCTCAAACTCCTTATTCTCCCCTACATACGAGCCAATCATTTTCTTAATCTGCTTATTTTTCAATAGAAGTCCAAGTCCCCACTCATCGACTCCGCAGTTATTCGAAATAACCGTTAAATCCTTAACCCCTTTGTCAACAAGCGCCAAGATAAGCTGTTCTGGAATACCAACAAGTCCAAAGCCCCCAACCATTAACGTAGAGCCGTCCTCAATGTTTGTAACCGCTTCCATTGCTGATGAATAAATCGGTTTCATACGTACATCCCCCTCTAAATCTTTCTTCTATTTAATTAAATCAGACTACACAAGATCTTGCAATGTTAGTAGATAAGCAAAAACCAGAAAACCTATGAACGGTTTTCTGGTGTATAATTTGCTTTTCTCAGCGGTCGATCATAGAGCAGTGTCGGAATGATGGCAATACTTACTAATGCTGTCAAGATGAACAGCATCACTTGCATACCATACAAATCGACCAAGACGCCGCCCGCAAACGGGCCAATCATCCGACCAATGGTTGCCGTAGAATTGACGATGCCCTGATAGAAGCCGTCCCTTCCTTTTGGAGCAAGCTTACTAGCGAGCGTTGGAATGGCAGGCCAAGCAAACATTTCACCAAACGTCAAAATAATCATTGCCACGATAAACATCGTAAACGTTCCCGCATAACTGACGACTAAAAATGAAATGATAAAGATGACAATACCAATAATAATCTGTGCTTTTAATCTATGCTCCAAGCGTTTGATAATTGGATTAATCAATGGTTGTCCTGCAACAATGAGTAAGCCATTCAAGGTCCAAAGGAAACTATATTCTGTTAAGGTCACACCGATCGATAAAGCATGTGTCGAAATCGTTGTTGGCCATTGTGAATAAATTAGCCATGCCAGCAAATAACCCGATGTGACAATGAGCAGTGCATAGAAAGGTGCCTTGTGCTTAATTTTCTTCTTCTCTCGAATGACATTTGTATGTCTATCTGGTGCAATTTCAAGTTTTTTATAGCCAAAGAATGCGATAAAGAAAAACAGTACGTAAAAGATCAAATTCGCTGAAAAAATATAGTCAATGCTAGCAACCGCGACAAAACCAGCAAGGGCAGGTCCGATTGCAACACCCACATTTTGCGCAAGATAAATAGAGTTAAAGGCTTTTCGCCCACCTTCAGGCCAAATCGTTCCCACCATTGCATACATACTTGGGAAAATGATTCCACCACTAAAGCCGAGCAGTGTTAAAAGAGTGACATAAGGATACCAATCATGTCGGAATACGAGGCCAACAAGCGCGACGATGGAAATAAGAATTCCCCCGATAATCGACTTATAGCCACCAAAACGGTCAAACAGATAACCACCCAGTAAGTTCCCTACAACACCTGCGCCTGCGTTCGCCATTAGTACTAATCCTGCTACTGATAATGACTTCCCTAAATAATCATGCATATAGATGGTATTCAATGGCCATAGAAAAGAGTTTCCAATGACGTTAACGAACATCCCAATGACAAGAAGCCATACTTTTTTAGGCATATTGTCTGCCTCCGTTCATTTACGATTATTAGTTGAGTGTATTCCTTTTTTTACAATTCAACAATACGTCCACAAGATGTTCCATAATTCAGATGATGCACCTTCGATAAAAGTGGTACAATGTACTATTAGAGGAGTTGAATGAAGTGAACACTAATACATTCCCCTTCCCGTCTGAAGGGAAACGATATCATACATGGTCACGTCACTTGAAAGATGAATTTGGCTTTAAAGTAATGAAAGTTGCATTGGATGCCGGGTTTGATTGCCCAAACAGGGATGGCACTGTCGCATTCGGGGGTTGTACATTTTGCAGCGTTGCAGGATCTGGAGACTTTGCAGGTGATCGCGTTGATCCCATCGAAGTCCAATTCGCAGAAATCAGTGAAAGAATGCATAAGAAATGGAAAGATGGCAAATACATGGCCTATTTCCAAGCGTATACGAATACACATGCACCACTTCCAAAGCTAAAAGAAAAATTCGAGGCAGCTCTCGCACAAGAAGGGGTCGTTGCCATGTCGATTGCAACACGTCCTGACTGTTTGCCAGATGATGTCGTCGACTATTTAGCAGAATTAAATGAACGCACTTATTTATGGGTTGAACTTGGCCTACAAACCATTCATGAAAAAACAGCAAAGCTTGTTAATCGTGCCCATGATTTTGCTCTGTATGTAGAAGGCGTAGAAAAACTCCGCAAGCGCGGTATCCGCGTCTGTACACATATCATTAACGGCTTACCGTTGGAAGATTACGATATGATGATGGAAACGGCTCGTGAAGTGGCAAAGCTAGATGTTCAGGGCATCAAAATCCATCTGTTGCACTTATTAAAAGGAACACCAATGGTCAAGCAATACGAAAAAGGACAATTGGAGTTCCTTGAAAAAGAGGAATACATTAATCTTGTCGCAGACCAATTGGAAATTCTTCCTCCAGAAATGATTGTTCATCGCATAACTGGTGACGGTCCGATTGAACTCATGATTGGTCCGATGTGGAGTGTCACGAAGTGGGAAGTGTTAAACGGCATCGACAAAGAACTCGAACGCCGTGGCAGCTGGCAAGGAAAGCATTTTTCAGGGGCGGTTGAAGTATTATGAAGCTACTGCGCATTCTGCCCTTCGCTAGACAGCTACTCCGTGACACAGTCATTCCAGGAGAAACTGTTATCGACTCGACAGCAGGAAATGGTAACGACACAGAGTTTCTAGCCCAATTTGTCGGTGAAAATGGGCATGTCATCGCATTCGATATCCAACAAGCTGCACTCGATGCGACGACTAAGCGCCTCGGCGACTTAAATGAGCGAGTTACCCTTGTACTGGACAGCCACGAGAATGTTCAACAATACGTCAAAGGACAAATCGGTGGGGCTGTTTTCAACTTAGGTTACTTACCACATAGCGAGGACCTATCTATCGTCACAACACCTAACTCAACCATCAAAGCCATTGATATCATGCTAGGCATGCTAAAAAAAGGCGGTATTATTGCCATTTCTGTCTATGATGGACATGAAGGTGGAGTAGAAGAACGCGACGCACTTCTCGCCTATGTCAAAAATCTACACCAGGCAGATGTCCATGTTGCCCGCTATGAAATCCTCAATCAGCGCAATAATCCGCCATTCCTCATTGCCCTTGAAAAGATGAAGGAATTTGAAACGGTTAGGCAAGTGGAATAACATAGAAAAAAGGTTGTCTGATTTAACAATAACCCGTTCAGTTCAATGGTACAAAATACAAATTAAAGATCGAGTAGGAGGCTAATCATTAATTGACTAGCCGACCTCTCACACCACCGTACGTACCGTTCGG
>NZ_JADHDX010000019.1 GCF_016820585.1 Arthrobacter beigongshangensis | reverse complement strand
GCCGAAGCGGTTTCAATGGAAACTTTCAGTCACAATTTTGATAGAGGACTTTTTCAGTGGCCTCCCCTTTTACCGCCAGCACTTTTACTAAGTATTGTTACATTTTATTATCTACCTGCTGATGCGAAAAATTATACAGTAGTCGTACCGTTACTATTTTGGGTCGCTTATTATGGCTGGATTTATATTGAAAAGAAATCCAGGGTTTCATGATGAATTTGATTACAAGAAGCCAATGGGAGCTATAAAAAGGCTATTCGGGATGGGAAGTACGGGGAAGAATAAGAGTGGAGATGATGATTATGAGGTAAGTAAAGGTACATTCAATCAATGAGATTCAGTGTTATTGTATTGTTTTTCGTATGAATATGGTATAATCAGCATATAATAAAAAAGCTGAACGTCTGTGAAACGTTCAGCTAGTAGCAGTCCCATATCGCTTGAAGAGCGATTGACCTGGTGTAACAAAAAAAGAGTGTTCTAAAAAGAAGTAACCCCCATTTGTTTCCTGGCTAAAGGTAATGGGCGGTTACTTCTTTTGATTTGTGATAACTATTGCCACTACAATTGCTACAACCGCTGTTAAAGCTGCAGCAAGGAATATACCGAATTGAAACAGCATATTCATAGTTTCGAAAGTTACCATTATCTATAACACCCCCTTTCTCAAGGGAGTGCCAACCGCCCATCTGCTTTATGCAACTGCTGTTCTTAGTTTAGCATAATTGCAAAGTGATAAGGCTCTTTTTTGAGTCCAAAAGATGCTCTCATTATGTTAGAATCTGGTTCTCAACATTTAGGAACGGTTTGAATGAAAAAATCACTGGAATTATGAATAAACTGCTCGTGGGTTGTAATAGAAAAGGTACCAGTCCTAGAACCAGTTCTGAAACTGCTGCAGGGTCAGGTACCTTATATTTGTTAATACATATTATTCAATACTTCCTCAAATTCCTCTATTGTCGTGACTTCGAAATAATCGAGTGGAGAATTACCATAAGCATCTTCTATCGTTGGATCGGCCCCTGAATTGTATAGGAGCGCGGCGATGTCGTATGACTCGTTATCTAGCGCTGCAGTGAGAGCGGTGGAATAATGGTCAGAATCATTAGGATTCGCACCCTCGCCGAGTAACAATTCGACAATATCGACTTCATTGTTATAAACCGCGTAATGAAGTGCTGTCGTTAATTCTTCATCTTGAGCATGAATATCGACACCTTCAGCAATGTAGGTTTCCACTTGTGCAAGGTCACCGTTTGCCGCTGAAATCATAAGTGGAGTGGCGGTTTCATCAAAAATAGACTCCATCCCTTCAGTTTCAGCAGACCACGCGTTAGTCGAGAAAATGGATGCAAGAAAGCCAGAACTCAGGACAATCATAACGACGACTCCAATATAAAGGAAGAACAAAACTGCTCCAGAAATGAGTGCACCTATCGCTATCTTTCCGTTATTCGGTTCGAAATGAGGCGTTCCCTCTACATTCATAAAGTGCCCGACAGCTTGGATTCTTTTTGGTAATAACGGATGAGTAGACAATACTTCGGCAAACCATACAGCCGCATTGGATTCGCTATGTATTTGTTCCAAATAAGCAAAATCATTCACCTCTTTGTAAAGGCCTTTCCCAATACTTAAGATTGTAAGTGCACGTTTTGCAGCCGGTCCATCCTGTATATAATAAGCAGCACTTCGATCACATGTATATTCACAAGCACGGCTATACGCTTGCGAGAGAAAAGGAACAAAAGTTGCGGGTAACACGAGAATACTTTTCCAAATATGTCTGCGCTGAATATGAGTCAACTCATGCGCGATAATAAAATCAAGTTCCTGATTACCTTGCTCACGAGCCAATTCAAATACTTCCGAATAAATAATAACCATATCGCGTCCAAAGAAACGTGTAGCAAAGGCATTGAAAGCACCTTCTGAATGAATGACAAATACATCTGGTACCTTTTTAAGCTCCATTTTCCCTGCTAACTCAACGACACGCTCATAAATATCAGGAAATTGCTGTTCGCTAACTCGAACGCCATTACCTCTTATACTTCCAAGCATGATGGCATTTGAAAATAAAATGAATGCGAGGATAACGAGTGCTATGACAATCCCAATCATACTAAGCGTTGCAATAAGATAAATAAAAATACTAATGATGACACTAATGACGAAATACGGCGTTTCTTTACTAGATGTTAAAGATTTCGAGTTCAATACACATTCTCCCTTTCAAAGTAAGCTTTTTCCATTCAAATATAAATCATAGAGAAGTAAAGAAATACAGTCAATAGGTATTGATGCTTTCTAGTTGAAGAGGAAATAGTACACCGGGACTATTGGAAGTAGCGAGCTAGCTTCGAAAGCGAAAAACACTCATTCATAACAAGCAGAAACACAGAGGATTTTCATGATGGAAATCCTCTGTGTTTTTTTGATTTTACATCAATTATTTGAAAAACAGAGTTTTTCTATTGTTTCAGTAAAAAGAAAATTCAATCACCAAAACAAGATAATATCTAGCTTTTTCGGTGGCTATGAGTGAAATTAAATGAATATAATTAAAAATAAGTGATAAAAAATGAATAAATTTGTTGAAAGCGGATTCATTCGGTGCTATATTAAACACAGCTTCAGATGACAAATAGGAGGGTGAAAGATGAAACTTGCAACAAGACTCAATTCAATTTTGCCAACAGTAGATAGGGATATCGTAAAAGTGATAGAAAAAGTTTCAGAAATAGAAGGAATCAATTATGTAGACCTCAATTATCCTGAGCACTTCGCTCACTATTCGATTAGTGAGGTTCATAGCGCTCTTAAAAATGCTAACTTAGAGGTCAATGGATTGGCATTAAGATTTAGGGACCATTTCATAAACGGCGAGCTAGGGAATAGCGATAGTGAGATTGCAGAAGATGCTTTCCAACTTTGTAAAGAGGCCGCGGATGCATGTAGAGAACTTGGAGGAAAAGTGATCACACTGTGGTTAGGCTATGATGGATTTGATTATCCGTTTCAAATTGACTATGTGAAAGCATGGAACCAAGTGAAAAAGTACATTGTGGATTTGGCGGACTATGCACCTGATTTGCAAATCAGTATTGAATATAAGCCTTACCAAGAGCGGTCATATGCACTGATTGATAGTGTAGGTACAACAATGCTAATGGTAAGTGAAGTAAATCGGAAAAATGTTGGGGTTACGTTGGATTATTGTCACATGCTTATGAAACGGGAGAACCCAGCTTACGGTTTAAGCTTAGTCGCCAGTAAAGAAAAGTTATACGGCGTGCATATGAATGATGGTTATGGGACCCATGATGATGGACTTATGGTCGGTACAGTGTCACTCTTGCAAACACTTGAATTTATGTACTATGTAAAAAAGCATAATTACCAAGGAGTCATCTATTTCGATACATTCCCAACTAGAGAAGAGCCGTTGGCTGAGATTAGACAAAATGTAAAGTCCATCAATAAGATAAGTGAATTGGTAGATCGACTTGGATTAGAGCATATTCAGGATGTCATTAATAAAAATGATGCAGTGGCGGTAAACGAGCTTTTCTATCAATGTTTGAAATAAATGAAGAGAGCAGTTACGCCAAATTTAGTAGCGATACCTGACGAAGTGAAGAGTGGGAAAGTGTTTCAAGCATTACAAAATAATTATAAAAAACAGGGGGCATTCAAATGAAGAAAACAAGAAAAAATCTATTAATTACTGGTCTTTTAGCATTTTCTTTGGTAGTTACGGGGTGTAGCAACGGCACGGGTAGCTCAGATGCAAGTGGTGAAAAAGAGGGAAATGAAGCTTTCAACCCCGATAATGCGGATGGACAAACTTTCGAGGAAGTGAGAGAGAGTCTAGGTGAAATACCAAAGGTTACTGAAGAGGTAAAATTAGGGGCAGTAGCAAAAGCATTTGAAAATGAATACTGGAGAACGCTAAAAGAAGGTATGGAAATCGGGACTGAAAAGTTTAGTGATGAAGGAGTAAACTTAACGATTGATGTGAAATCTCCTCAAGGTGAGTCTGATGAAGAAGGTCAATTATCAATTGTAAAAGATATGATTAATAAGAAATATACAGCGATGCTGCTATCACCGATCTCTGACGGTAATCTTGTTCCAGGGGTTGAAAGTGCTAACGAGGCTGGTATTCCAGTCATAAATGTAAATGACGGAATTATTAAGGAAGCACCAAACTTCATCGGACCAAAAGCTGATCAAAACGGGGCGTCGGCAGCAGAATGGATATCAGGTAAAATTAACGGAGAAGGCAAGGTAGCCATTATTGTGGGTATGCCGAAAGCGTTTGCAGCTAGACAACGAACAATCGGATTTGAAGAGTGGATGAAAGACAATGCACCAGATATTGAAATTGCAGAAAAACAAAATGCGGATTGGGATCGTTCAAAAGCTAAAGATATCGCAGCAACATGGATTAAAAAGCATGACGACTTGAAGGCAATCTTTGCGAATAACGACACAATGGCATTAGGTGCACAAGAAGCGGTCAATGACTCTGGAAAAGATATTTTAGTTGTAGGTGTTGACGGGATCGGAGAGGCATATGATTCCATCCGTAAAGGCGAAATGGATGCTACGATTGACTCATTCCCTCTTTATAAAGGGCAAATCGCGGTTGAAATGATTCTTCGTCAACTAGGTGGACAAGAATTGCCACGTGTAATCTGGACACCACAGGCACTCATTGATGCAACAAACGTAGATACACCAGCTGAAGAAATTATTAATTGGACAGAGCCGGTATTGGCTAAGTAATGATAATCAATTACGCCTTGACGTAATTGCGTCCAGATTTTGAATTGAGCTTATCTAAGTGCCTTAATTTCTGCAAAAAACGCAGAAATACGGCAAATCAAACCCTTTGCTGTTCGATTCTCAATTAACTCCTTTCAAAATCTGTGACATCCGCCGGAGGCTTTGTCTTCGTTCAGCGGGGTTCTTCCGCTGAACGAAGACAAATTATTCCTATAGTCGAATCGAATCGATTCGGCTATAGTCTTTAAAAAGGGGAATGATTATGGGAAAACAAACGGAGAGCATTGTTAGTTTTCGGAACATTTCAAAAGTGTATCCTGGCGTAAAAGCCTTAGATGAAGTGAGCTTCGAGATAAAACAGGGCGAGATTCATGCGCTTTTAGGCGAAAATGGGGCAGGTAAATCAACATTGTTAAATACACTTCATGGTGTAAATAATGAGTACGAGGGTACGGTGGAAATTCGTGGCGTAGCTGTGTCCTATAAAAACGCCAATGATGCCATCAAAGATGGTATTTCTAAAATTCACCAGGAGGTAAGTTTAATTCCCGAATTGACTGTGGGACAAAATATTACCTTAGGCTTTGAACCTAAAAAAGGAATGTTTATTGATTATAAAAAGCTTCATAAAGAAGCAAATGAAATTCTGACGAGAATGAGATGCCGGTTTAAAAGTGAAGATCTTGCAGGGACGCTAAGTACAGGAGAAATGCAAATGATTGCGATTGCGAAAGGGCTTTACCATAATGCCCAAGTAATATCGTTTGATGAGCCGACTGCTGCACTTACAAACCAAGAGGTTGACACGCTTTTTTCAATTATCGAAGATCTAAAAAGCAACGGTATTACCATTTTATATGTCAGTCATCGCTTGGATGAGGTATTCCAAATTTGTGACCGTGCAACTGTCCTTCGTGATGGTAAGCATATCGAAACCTTTGATATAAAGGACGTAACACGAGAACAATTGATCAAGAAAATGGTCGGACGAGATGTATCAGCTTACGCAGTTAGAACGAAAGCATCAGCGATTTCCGAAGAAAATGTACTAGAGGTAGAAAACTTAACTGTAAATGGCGTTTTTGAAGATATTAATTTTCATCTGAAGAAAGGTGAAATATTAGGGATCGCCGGTCTAGTCGGATCTAAAAGGACAGATGTCGTTCGAACGATTTTTGGTGCTACGAGGAAAACTGGAGGAACGATTAAAGTAAACGGCAAGCTCGTGGATATAAAGTCTCCAGAACAAGGTGTAAAACTAGGAATCGGTTTGGTTCCGGAAAATAGAAAAACACAAGGGTTCATTAAGTATTTTGATAATGCTAATAATGTAGGCCTTTCAAAAATGAAGAAGTTCACGAAGTTTGGCCTATTAAATCATAAACGCGTCACTGAAAACTGCAACTACTATGCGGAGGAAATTAATTTAAGACCTAAAGATCCTCTATACATGACTGTGAACCTAAGCGGGGGGAACCAGCAAAAGGTTGTCATCGCCAAGTGGCTGTCCTCTGATGCGGAGATATTGATATTAGATGAGCCGACTAAAGGCGTTGACGTAGGCGCTAAGGCGGAAATCTACCGTGTGCTGGAGGAATTGATTGAAATGGGTAAATCGATTATTGTCGTTTCCTCTGAATTACCGGAGGTTTTGGGACTCAGTGATCGAATTATCGTCATGCGAGAAGGAAAACAAGTAAAAGAATTTAAAAATAACGATCTAACTGAAGAGGATATTCTTCAGTATGCAATGGGGGTAGACAAAGATGTTGAAAATGAAAGGGCATAGTAGAGAATTTGGCTTAGTTGCTGCAATATTGATAATGGTCATTGTCTTTTCGATCATAGAGCCAGTCTATTTAAGCACAGGAAATTTGCTAGACATTATGGACCAAAGTGTTATCAATGGATTGCTCGCTCTCGGTATCACTTTTGCGATTGTTACGGGTGGGATTGACCTGTCTATCGGTTCGATCTTTGCCATTGTCATTGTAGTGGTGGGGGATTTGTTAGTAAGAGGCGTAGATCCTATCTTTGCCATTGTTTGTGGGATTGTATTAGGCTTTTTACTAGGCTTATTCAATGGAATGTTAATCGCAAAACTTAAGCTTCAACCATTTATCGCGACACTCGGTACAATGAGTGCCTACAGAGGGATTGCTTATGTTATAACGGGTGGTTGGCCAGTACTTAATATTCCGGATGGTTTTAGAGGAATCTTTAACACTAAGGTTTTTGGAACAATTCCATTTTCGATCTTCGTATTGATTGGTTTTGCCATCGTAGGTCATATCATCTTGAAGTACACAAAACTAGGTACTTATATTTATTCGATTGGTGGTAATGAGGAAGCTACCCTTCTGTCAGGCGTAAATGTAAATAAAGCCAAAATGATGGCTTATGCTATATCTGGGGCGGGAGCTGCCTTAGCTGGAATGGTGTTATTGGCTCGTTTAGGATCTGGAGAGCCGGCAGCAGGTCAATCCTATGAATTAAATGCGATTGCTGCAGCAGCAATCGGGGGAGCAAGTTTAGCAGGTGGAAGAGGTAGTATGATTGGGACATTACTAGGCGCCATTCTGTTGTCCACGCTCAAAGTAGGATTGGTTGTTGTAGGTGTAGATACTTTTTGGCAGTATATTGCCACAGGTGCTATAATTGTCATAGCTGCCTATTTTGAAGTCATACAAGATAAGCTTAAAAACTTTAAATTTAATAAAAAGAAGATGGCCGGAGAGGGAGGCAGCTAATCATGAATAAAGAAGCAGTTACAGTGATTGGCAGCATTAATTACGATTTTTTCTTAAAACAGCAACGACTCCCTGTAATTGGTGAAACATTTTCTGCCGACAGTGTAACCTTTGGTCACGGAGGAAAAGGAGCAAACCAGGCAGTACAATGTGCAAAGCTCGGCTTGGAAACGTACTTGGTTGGAAAAGTAGGGAATGACAACTTTGGTAGTGAGATGTTAGAGAGTATGGCTAGATACGGTTTGAATGTGGATTATGTAACACTAGCCAATACGAATACGGGACTTGGTATCGTAAATACGCTTGCAGATGGTCGCGTCAGTGCAACGATTGCAAAGGGCGCCAACTATAGCATGACGTGCGAGGATATCGATAAAGCCGAGTCCTTATTTGAAAAAAGTAAACTAATCATTTTGCAGTTGGAAATACCGAAGGAAGTCGTGGAATACGCAATTCAGACTGCTAAAAAGCATGATTGTACAATTATTTTAAATGCTGCACCAGCAAGTCCAGTAGACGAAAAGTATTTAAGAATGGTTGATTATTTTGTTGTCAATGAAACAGAAGCTAGCTATTATGCTAGAGAAAATGTGACGACAATTGAAGAAGCCGAACAGGTTTGCGAGCAGCTCTTCGAATATGCGAATCGTTTATTAATCATAACACTAGGGGAAAAAGGGAGTTTGCTATATGATGGACAGAAAAAGTACTTCTTTCCTTCAAAAAAAGTGAATGCAATCGAAACCACAGGTGCGGGAGATTCGTATATTGGTGCATTGGCTTACACGATCATACATGAAATGTCTTATAATGAGATGGGTGATTTTGCCTCGTTGGTTAGCTCAAAGACGGTGACGAAAATTGGTGCACAAGAAGCAATGCCAACTCTACAAGATCTATAAATTTAACGAGATATTGAGGTCGTAGACATGATTCCTTTCGTGAGACGAGAAAAAATAATGGATGAATTAGAAAATAAAAAAATTATGTACATAGAGGATTTATTGGTGATACTTGATGGTGTATCGGAATCCACTATTCGAAGAGATTTGAAAATGCTCGAAGATCAAAATTACATTACACTTTTGCACGGAGGCGCTGTTAAACTAAAGCTAGATTCTTATGAAATACCTGTAGGCGCTAAGAAATTGCTGTATAAAGAGGATAAAGAAAAAATAGCTAAGTTTGCCGCATCTTTAGTAGAGGATGAAGAGGTTATTTATATTGATTCGGGTACGACCTGTTCAGCAATGGTGAAATACATTAAAGCAACGGGTGTAAGAGTGATTACTTCAAATATACAAGTTTTAAATGAGATGAATGGAAAGAATATAGCAAGCTGTATTATTGTTGGTGGAGAAGTTAACCGGAATCTGGATTCGATTGTAGGTCCATTAACAGATGAAACATTAAGAAATTTACATTTTGATAAAGCATTCCTAGGCATAAGTGGTTTTGGTATTGATATAGGCTTTAATACTCCAGACTTTCGTGAAGCGAGCAAAAAAAGTATCGTAAATCCCAATTCCCAAAAATGCTTTGTTTTAGCTGACAGTTCAAAGTTTAATAAAAGTACTTTAGTGAAAGCATTCGGGATTCATGAAAGTACACTAATTACCAACAAAGTCATCCCGCAACTCGATGGTGTCATTGAGTACTTGGTTGCGGATTAACTGTTTGCATGTCATTCCGAATCATTGATTAAATGCTTGTCCTCAACTGCGCTCATGCTGTAATGCGCTGGGGACAGGTGTTTTTTTGTTTGTGGGAATTATTCCAGTTCCTTATCACGCAACCATAAAGTTGCTTATGCTTGACAAGCAACTTTATGGTTGCCTATAATCAATGTATGAATGAGGACAAAGACGCAATCTTTAAAGCACTTGGCGATTCGACACGGCGACTTATACTAGACGAACTATCCGAACGCAACGAGCTAACGCTCTATGAACTTACGATACGTCTCATTACGAAGCACAACCTCTCTATCTCGCGACAGGCGATCGCAAAACATCTTGCTACCTTGGAAGATGCAGGGCTCGTACAATCAAAACGAAAAGGGAAATATCGAGTTCTTACATTTAACAACGAGCCACTTAAAAATTTGTTGAAAGGGTGGATCGAATAACTTTTTCAAAATACTTCTGACGAACGTATGGATTTCTTTGCTTGGAACCAGATTGTTAGCAGAGTACCATACGTCGCAATTATCGAAGGAGGAAAAAATAGCATGAAAATTATTGTTACTAGTATTTTCGTTGAAGATCAAGACAAGGCATTGGCGTTTTATACAGATACGCTTGGCTTTGTAAAAAAGCATGACGTTCCCACCGGGGAATTTAGGTGGATAGCCCTTGTTTCTCCTGATGATCAAGGCGGTACCGAGCTTTTGCTCGAACCGAATAACCATCCAGCGGCCAAAGAATATCAAAAGAAAATATTTGCCGAAGGCGTCCCAGCAACAATGTTTGGCGTTGCAGATATTCACAAAGAGTACAAACGATTAGTGGAAAAAGGCGTGAAGTTTACGATAGAGCCGACAGAAATGGGCGAAGTCACATTGGCTGTTTTCGATGATACATGTGGCAACTTTATTCAAATTGCGCAAAGTAAACATTATGAGGAATGACCTAGTTTTTAAACGGTTTTATAGGTGAGTTTTAAGTTTGATGAAGTGTTTTTTTCTCGAAAATTAAATAACCTAATGTTAACCTTGTCCTGATTTTAGGACGGGGTTATACATGTTTAAACTATAAAATTATTGCCATCTTACAATTGCTAACGTTCTCCATACTACTTTGCTTATAAGAGGCTTCCTTAGTAAGTCATCAGCCAGTAGTATATGCTAAGATGTAATTAATATTGGGAATAAATATACTTTATTACGAGGAGACATATTATGAAAGTAAAACTAGAAGATGTTGCGAAGGTAGCGGGGGTATCCCCGACGACTGTATCTCGGGTGTTGAATAATCGAGGCTATATTAGTGAGCGGACGAAAGAAAAAGTGGAGAACGCTATTAAGGAACTGAATTATTACCCGAATGACGTTGCAAGGTCTTTATTCAAAAAGAGAACAAATTTCATAGGGTTAATATTACCGACTGTCAGTAATCCTTTTTTTGGCGAATTGGCATTATATATCGAGAACGTTTGCTCTTCATTGGGCTTTAAAATTATTCTTTGTAATAGTAATGGGCAGCTTGAAAAAGAAAAAGCTTACGCGACAATGCTTATTCGACATCAAGTAGATGGCATCATTGTTTGTTCGTATAACCGGGGAATCGATACATATAAGTATCCCAAGCTACCTATTGTTGCGATTGATCATTACTTGGCACCAACGATACCCGTGGTAGGTTCTGATAACTATGCGGGTGGAAAATTGGCTGTCCAGCATTTAATAGATCGAGGGTGTAAATCGATCATTCATATCAATGGTCCCCTTGAATTAGAAACACCAGCTCAATTTAGGAGGAAAGCCTATGAGGATTTAGTGGAAAATCCAATTACATATGAAATTACAAAAGCATTAGATCATGAAGAATCCATTGAGATAATGAGAAGTATTTTTACAGAGTACCCTGAAACGGACGGCATATTTGCAAGTGACGATATGATTGCCGCATCCTGTTTGCGGATTGCAAAAGAATTGGGCATACATGTACCCAACCAATTAAAGGTTGTCGGATATGATGGTACTACAACAGTCATGCATCTATTGCCTCAATTAACGACGATTCAACAACCGATTGAGGAAATTGCTAAAACAGCTGTGAAAAAATTAATGGATATGATTGATAACTCTGAACTCTCGGGTCCATATGAAACGACATTGCCTGTTCAACTGCTAATCAATGAGACAACCTAATTTTTTTGAGATTAGGTTTTTTTAAAATTATTTTATGTCAAGCGGTTGACATATGAAAGTGGCTGACATATTATTAACTCACAAATCAAAAAACAGTAAAGGGGGCTATGCATAGAAATGACCACTGAGACAAAAACAAACGTACCTCATAAGAAACAAAGTTTGTTACGGTATATGATTCAAAACTACACGCTGTATTTATTTTTGGCCCCAGCGATTATTTTGACAATCATCTTTAAGTATATTCCGATGTACGGATCTATTATTGCCTTTAAAGATTTCAGTCCTATGAAAGGAATATGGGGAAGTGATTGGGTAGGATTTGAACATTTCACAAATTTTTTAACGTCACCCAACTTCGGAGACATTTTTATGAATACGCTTAAACTAAGTGTCTACGGCTTAGTGTTAGGGTTTCCAGTACCTATTATTCTGGCGTTAATGTTAAATCAAGTGAAACGAGCATCTATTAAGAAAAATATTCAACTCATTCTGTATGCCCCGAATTTTATCTCGGTCGTTGTCATTACAGGGATGCTGTTCATCTTCTTATCACCAATGGGACCCATTAATACGGTTTTATCGTTTTTCATGGATAAGCCGATTTCGTTCATGTCTGACCCAGATGCGTTTATATCGATCTATATTCTTTCGGGTATTTGGCAGGGGGCAGGTTGGGCTTCTATCATTTATGTGGCAGCGCTTGCAAATGTGGATCCCCAGCTCCATGACGCAGCAACCATTGACGGGGCTTCGCTATTACAAAGAGTGCGACATATCGATCTTCCAACGTTAAAACCGATGATGGCTGTGCTATTCATCCTTGCAGCAGGTGGAATCATGGGCATTGGATTTGAGAAAGCCTATTTGATGCAAACGGCTATGAATATACCAACATCTGAAATTATTGCAACCTATGTTTACAAAGTAGGGCTTCAAGCTGGAGACTATGCGTACTCATCAGCAGTTGGATTATTTAACTCTATTATCAATGTGATTTTACTTGTTTTCGTGAACTATGTAGTTAAAAAACTTAATGAAGGTGAAGGTCTTTATTAAAAGGAGGCGCGAGATAGGAATATGAATTATTCAAAACGAGATCAATTGCTACTAACGATAAATAAATTCGTTTTAATTATTGCTACATTGCTCATTCTGTTGCCGTTGCTCTATGTCTTGTTAGCCTCATTTTTAGATCCTAACGTCTTGCTGAGCAAAGGCATATCATTCAATCCGGACGATTGGAGTGTGCAAGGCTATGTGAAAATTTTGCAAAACGAAGCAATTATTAGAGGGTTCTTTTACTCGATTCTGTATTCAGTCGGATTTGCTGTTGTGACAGTTGTTGTTTCTATATTCGCTGCCTATCCACTATCTGTTGAAGGGTTTAGAGGAACGAAAGTCATTATGATTTTCTTCCTTATCACGATGTTTTTCAGTGGTGGTTTAATCCCAACGTATTTAGTGGTCAAGGATCTAGGGATGTTAAATAGCATATGGGCTATTATTTTGCCAGGTGCGATTAGTGTCTGGAATATTATCTTGGCTAGAACGTATTTCAAAGCCATTCCTAAGGAACTCCAAGAAGCGGCAAAAGTCGACGGGGCATCTGATTTACTTATATTCTTCAAGATTATTTTACCGCTATCTAAACCGATTATTTTTGTTCTTGCATTATATGCCTTTGTAGGCCAATGGAATTCGTATTTTGACGCAATGATTTACCTAGAAGATGCCAAATTACATCCATTGCAGTTAGTGCTACGTTCGATTCTTATCCAAAACGAGGTACAGCCTGGCATGATTGGCGATCAGCTTGCCATGGCAGAGTTGAAAAAAATGTCGGAAATGATTAAATACTCATCTATTATTCTTTCTAGTTTACCTCTGATCATTATGTATCCTTTCTTCCAGAAGTATTTTGAAAAAGGCGTAATGGTTGGTTCAATAAAATAAAAAAATGGGGGTTTTAGTATGAAGAAGGGCAACAAAGCACTAGCAGCTTTACTCGTTACGGGGTTATTATTTGCGGGATGTAGCAAGGATAGTGGCACGTCATCTGAGGCGTATGAGCTAAAAAATATTACCTTTCCATTGGAAGAAGCAGTGAGCTTAAAGTTCATGACCCAAAGCTCGCCTTTGGCACCGACAGATCCGAATGACAAGTTAATTTACAAACGATTAGCAGAAAAAACGGGTGTCAATATTGAATGGAAAAACTATACGACGGATTCATTCATTGAAAAGAGAAATTTGGCGGTTGCGAGTGGTGATTTGCCAGACGCTATTTTAGACGCTGTTTACAGTGATTATGATCTTCAAAAGTTAGGGAAGGACGGTACGATTATTCCCGTGGAAGATCTGATCGACCAGTATATGCCGAATTTGCAAAAGGTACTAGAAGCAAAACCGGAATATAGGTCTATGATTACAGCAACAGATGGCCATATATACGCATTTCCTTGGATTGAAGAGTTAGGTGCTGGGAAAGAAAATATTCACTCCATCGATACATTCCCTTGGATTAACGTAGAGTGGCTCAACAATTTAGGATTGGATATGCCAACGAATGTAGAAGAGCTAAAAGAGGTGTTACTAGCTTTCAAAAATGACGATCCAAATGGTAATGGTCAGGCTGATGAAATTCCACTTTCCTTCATCATTAACCACGGCGGGGAGGATTTTGCATTTTTATTCAATCCATTCGGCTTAGGCGACAACTGGGATCACACAGTCGTATCCAATGAAGGTGAAGTTATCTTTACAGCAGCGGACGAAGGTTATCGTGATGCCATGATGTATTTTGCTGACCTATATAAAAACAATCTTATTGATGAAGAGGCTTTCGAACAAGACTTCAATACGTATGTGGCTAAAGGGAAAGACGAGAAATACGGTTTATACTTCACGTGGGATAAAGCCAATATTAGTGGCGACAACGATAAATATGAGCTAATGCCCCCACTTGCTGATGCTGAAGGTAATATTCATGTTGCACGTACAAACGGCATGGGCTTTGACCGCGGGAAAATGGTTATTACAAGTGCTAACCAAAACTTAGAGTTAACGGCTAAATGGATTGACCAGCTTTATGATCCTGTGCAATCTGTGCAAAATAACTGGGGAACTTATGGAGATACAGAGCAACAAAACATCTTTGAGTATGACGAAAGCGCAAATATGCTGAAGCACCTTGCACTAGAAGGAACGGCACCAGCTGAACTACGACAAAAAACAAATATTGGTGGACCATTAGCTATTCTGGATGAATATTATGGCGTAGCTACGACAAAACCAGATGATGCAGTAGAGCGACTAAATCAAATGAAGGAAGTCATGTCACCACATATGTATGCTGACAATATTTATCCGAAAGTGTTTTTCTCCCTGGATGAATTAAAAGAGCTTTCAAGCATCGAAACAGACCTATTCGCTTATGTGCATAGAAAACGTGCAGAGTGGATTAAAACTGGAAAAGCTGAAGAAGAGTGGGGCGAGTATTTAGAAGAGCTAGATCGATTGAAATTTCCTACATGGCTACAAATTAAACAGGATGGTTATGACAGGAATTCAAACTAACAGAGGAGGAAATAGTGATTGACGACTTATAATCTTGAGAAATATAGACCAACTTTGCATTTTGCACCACAGAGAAATTGGATGAATGATCCGAACGGAATGGTTTATTTTAAAGGGGAATATCATTTATTCTTTCAGCATAATCCGAATGATAGCATATGGGGTCCCATGCATTGGGGTCATGCTGTCAGCAAAGATATGATTGACTGGCAGGAGCTGCCGATTGCTCTCTATCCAGATGAACTAGGGACCATTTTTTCAGGAAGTGCTGTGGTAGATTGGCATAATACATCAGGTTTTTTCCCGGATGAGCCTGGAATTGTAGCGATTTTTACACATCATTTGGATAAGGCTGATGGAACGCCGACGATTCAAACCCAAAGTCTTGCCTATAGTCATGACCAAGGCCGAACGTGGACGAAGTACGAGGGAAATCCTGTACTCGGGCACCCGACAAAAGTAGATTTTAGAGATCCGAAAGTATTTTGGCATGCGGAAACGGCAAAGTGGCTGATGGCGTTAGCAACAGGACAAACGGTAACTTTTTACTCGTCCCTGAATTTAATAGACTGGCAGTTTGAAAGCGAGTTTGGGGATAATATTGGTTCGCATGAAGGTGTTTGGGAATGTCCTGATCTATTTGAATTAGCTGTGGACAATAGTGAAGAGAAGAAGTGGGTATTGTTGGTCAGTATTGGGGACAACCCTCAATTTGAGAGTGGCTCAAGAACGCAATACTTTGTAGGTTCTTTTGATGGCTCGACTTTTACAGCTGACCATCAAGAGATTCAATGGCTCGATTTTGGAAAAGACAATTATGCAGGTGTTAGTTTTTCAGATATTCCTACGGAGGATGGTCGAAGAATTTATCTGGGCTGGATGAGTAATTGGCGCTATGCCAACCAAGTACCGACTGAGGGCTGGAGAAGTCAGATGACGTTGCCAAGGACGCTAGCCTTACAACATGTTGGAGGTCAGCTACTGGTCGTTCAAAATCCTGTTAAGGAACTAGATTCATACTTTACCAAAGTTGTTGAAATTGACGATTTGTTCATCAGTAGCGAAGAGTCAAAAGCGTTTGCGGTGGATAAGCCGAGTGTAGAGATTGTTTTGGAGATTGATAATCATGACGCGAAGCAATTCGGGGTCGTGCTGTCCCATACGGCAAGCCAAAAAACTGTGCTAACGATAGATGCAGAGACGAATCGATTCACATTGGATCGCGAAAGGTCGGGGCAAATCGTATTCTCAGAAAACTTTTCTAATCATCAAGAGTTAAATCTGCAAGCTACGAATCAGGTGAAATTGCATATTATTGTAGATTCTGCTTCTATTGAAGTATTCTTGAATGAGGGGGCATATGCCGTGACGAGCTTGGTTTATCCGGATAAGGTTTGTGAAGAGGTTGTCCTGTTCGCATTAGATGGAACTATCCAGGTAACAAATAGCTATATTGGAGCATTCCACTCATGATAAGTAGAGAGGATTGAGTATCTTGTTAGGTGCAATTGAAGCAGGGGGAACAAAATTTCTTTGCGCTGTGGGGGATATGGATTTTAATGTGATTGAAATGATTGAAATTCCAACAACAACTCCTGCGGAGACAATGAAAAAAGTACAAGAATTTTTTCGACAATTTGAGATTCAAGCATTAGGAGTAGGGTCATTTGGTCCGGCTGACATTAACCCGGATTCTACAAATTATGGCTGTATCACAACAACGCCTAAAGTGGCGTGGCAGCATTTTAATATTCTGTCATCCTTAAAAGAGCACTTGGACGTCCCGATGGTGTTCGATACAGATGTCAATATTGCGGCATTGGGGGAGGCGAAGTTTGGAGCTGCTCAAGACGTAAATAGCTGTATCTATATTACGATTGGGACGGGAATCGGCGTGGGTGCGGTGAATAATGGCAAGATGCTACAAGGGATCAGTCACCCCGAGATGGGACATATCATGGTTCGAAGACATCCTGATGACTCATTTGAAGGTGTTTGTCCGTTCCATGGTGATTGCTTGGAGGGATTGGCTGCTGGACCCGCAATTGAAAAGAGATGGAATGAAAAAGCTGTGTTGCTGACAGATAGACCGGAAGTATGGGAAATCGAAGGTTATTACATCGCGCAAGCGTTAATGACGTATATTCTAACGCTATCACCAGAAAGAATTATTCTAGGTGGCGGAGTTATGAAACAACGGCAAGTGTTGCCCGTGATTTACAAACATTTGCAGGCGATGAATAATCATTATTTAGTTTTCCCACAGCTAGAGGATCAGATAGCTGACTATATTGTAACTCCTGGTATTGAGGGCTTTTCAGCGATTAAAGGTGCATTTTATTTGGCGAAGGCTGAGCTGGAATAGGGAATTCTTTTGAATTTGCTTTAGGATTTAATTTATCTTGAAAAGAAATGAGGGACCAAACCGATTGTTTTCTAGGCAATTGGTTTGGTCTTAAATTTTGCCTGAATAAGGAGTGGGTATATTTTGAAGATTAAAAGACTTATTGCTACGCTAATAGGGATGTTGATTTTACTAGTTGGATGCAGTGAAGTTGAACAAAACGAAAAGGGTGAGAGTGATATGAAAGCAGTGGGTCTAAGTAAAAAGCAGGCAGCGAATGCTGATTATTATACGGAAATGTATCGGCCACAGTATCATTTTTCAACACCATCAGGGAATTTAGCGGATCCAAATGGACTTATATATTTTGAGGGAGAATATCATTTATTTCATCAGAAAAATGGTAACTGGGCGCATGCCATTAGTACAGATATGCTCCATTGGGAACACTTTCCCGTCGCTTTGGAGCATGATTTACTTGGGCAAGCTTTATCGGGTAGTACAGTTGTAGACTGGAATGATTCCAGTGGAATATTTAATGGAAAGACTGGTTTAGTTGCTTTTTATACGAGTACCGAGGGCGGTGAAGCGCAAGGGATGGCATATAGTAAAGATAAGGGGAGAACATGGGAGCGCTATGAAGGTAACCCGATTATTGAAAATCCCGGTATAAAAGACTTCCGTGATCCGAAAGTGTTTTGGCATGAGGATACAAATAAGTGGGTAATGGTGATTTCTACAAATCAAAGTGTTACGTTTTATAACTCTGATAACCTGATCGATTGGACGTTCCAAAGTCAATTTGGAGGTGATGAAGGCTCCCATGTTGCAGTGTGGGAGTGCCCGGATTTATTTCAGTTGCCTGTCAATGGGGATCAAGGGAATCAGAAGTGGGTTCTGCACGTGAGTGTTGGGGATAATGATACAACGAATGGTTCAACAGCTCAATATTTCATTGGAGAGTTTGATGGAACGACATTTGTGAATGACAATTCCCGAGAAACAGTGTTAACGACTGATTTTGGACAAGACTTTTATGCGGCACAGTCATTTTCTGATATTCCTGATGAGGATGGTAGAAGAATTTGGCTAGGCTGGATGGCGAATTGGCGCTACCCATACCAATCTCCAACTGATCCATGGATGGGCTCTATGTCGATTCCACGTGAGTTATCACTTCGAACCATTGAAGATGGTAGTATTCGACTATTCCAAGGACCTATTCAGGAAATAGAGAGCTTACGGGCAAATGCTCATCATGTGGAGGCATTCCGATTAGAAGGCGATCATCTGATTGAGACATTTGCGAGTACAACATTTGAATTCGAAATGATTGTGGAGTGGGATGATGTGGAGGAGTTCGGTATTCGTCTTCGCCAATCCGAAGAGGAAGAGGCTGTATTTGGCGTCGATACAGCGACGAATAAAATCTTTTTAGATCGCTCAAATGCCGGATTGGAACAATTGACGGATCGGAACGGAAATATGTATCAGTTTGGTAATCGTCATGAAACAGATTACCCAATGGAGCGAAAACAGATTAAGATAAGGGGTCTTGTGGATGAATCTTCTATTGAGTTATTTATCAATGAAGGTGAATTCGCGTTTACTAAATTGATTTATACAAAGCCGACGAATAATGCCATTGAATTATATACAAAGGGCGGCAACGTAGATGTTGTGCTATTAGACTTCTTTGAGTTACATTCGACGTGGCGAGAACGTCCTCAAGCGAATGAAATGACCGGTATTGTAGTCAGTGAGGAGTATGTCACGTTAAAAGTTGGGGAAGTGACGACTATTCAGGCACAGGTCAAGCCGAATGGTCATGATTATGATGAGGGCTATACATGGGAAGTTGAACATTCGAATGTAGTGGAAATCACAGAGCTGGACGATTCAATGATTTCTTTGGAAGCCTTGGAACCAGGCGTTACAAATATCACTGTGAGTGATGCGAGTGGGAAGGTTACGAAAGTGATGAAGGTTAGGGTTCATTCGTAATAGAGGAGGAGACGCGTGATGAAAACAGAGAAAGAAAAAATGCTGGCTGGTGAATTGTACCTTGCCGCTGATTCCGAATTAATAAAAGGGCGAGAAAATGCCCGTCGATTAACAAGGGTTTTTAATGAAACGTTGGAAACGGAGCTTAGTGAACGGACTACATTGTTAAAAGAGTTATTTGGTTCAGTTGGGGAAAATATATACATTGAACCTACTTTACGCTGTGACTACGGATCTAATATTCATGTTGGTGAAAACTTTTACGCTAATTTTGATAGTGTCTTTTTGGATGTTTGTGAAATCAGGATTGGCGATAATTGCATGATGGCTCCCGGTGTGCATATTTACACGGCTACTCATCCATTAGATCCTACGGAGCGAAATTCCGGTGCCGAATATGGAAAGCCTGTAACAATCGGCGATAATGTCTGGATTGGCGGGCGTGCGGTGATTAATCCTGGAGTTACGATTGGTCATAATGTGGTCATCGCGTCAGGTGCGGTTGTGGTAAAAGACGTGCCGGATAATGTCGTTGTAGGTGGAAATCCTGCAAGGATTATTAAAGAGATTGATGTTGCGAGGACTCGTGGGTGAATTGGTGAAATTTCATCTATCTCTCTAGAGTCACCGGTGAATCCCTGAAACACAGAACTGACCCGCCCTTTCATTGAAAAGGACGGGTTCTTTTTGATGAAAAGCAGGCTACTTGATGAGAATTGTAGGGCTACACCAAATTACCTCACTATAGAGAGAAGTAATTATTGATGAGAGAAAATTCGGAACTTGTCGATGGGCAAAGCGTCTAAAGTAGAGGACTTATCAAGGAGTTGAGTGGCTGTGAAGACTCTTTTGAGGGTAAACATGCTAAGTGCTCTCTATGCTTTTGCGTTATTTATATCCATTGAGCTACAAGTTAATGTTTATAGAATTTATCGGGTAACGGGATGGGAAGGGGATGCAGTTAATAGTGTGATTGCTGCTATCCATTTGGTCGGATTCATTGCTACACCCTTTCTCTTCTACTTCCTCGTCCGAAAATGGTTTGAAGGTCGCAAAGCGGGCTACTGGTCAGTAATTCTTTGGTTGCCGTATGTCATCCTATTTGTTTTCATCTTTGCGACGCTCTTTCCGATTACTTACGGTGGAGATAAGGCTTCGCCAGCAACGGGGCTTATTATTATGGGACAACTGATTACTTATCCGTTTTATTTATTAGTAATAACTTGGATTGGCTCTGCTGAGGACTTTGCTGTAGAGGAAATAAAATCTGAAGAGTAGGGTGATTGTGGTGAAGATAGCATTCTTTGATAGGGATGGGACGATTATTGAAGACTATCCAGATCATCAGTGGACAGATATCAAAGAGCCTGTGTTTCTTACTGATTCAATCGAGACATTAAAAAGTGTTAATAAAAAAGGGTATGAAATTATCATTATCACGAACCAGTATTTATTAAATGAAGGATTTATATCGTTTGAACAGTACGAGGATATTACGGAAAAGATGCTGAATGCGTTAATTCATCATGGAGTGGAGATCTTAGATATATTTTACTGTCCACATAGCAGGACAGAGGGGTGTAACTGCATTAAACCTCAAACAGGTATGATTGCAGAGGCGATTAAGAAATACCCTAGTATAAATATTGATGAATCCTTTATGGTTGGCGATTCAATAGTGGATGTTGAATTAGCTATCAGTATGAAGATGAAGGGGTTTGGAATTGGTGTGGGTTCCTCCTATAATCATGAAAAAATTCGTGAGGTGAAAAGCATAAAAGAATTACTTGATTATTTATAATCGGGACTATTATAGGAGCAGGGGGATTCATTTGAAAAGAATAATTTTTTCGCTCTTATTAGTAGTGGTTGTATTAGTATCTGCCTGTCAAAGCAAAGAACTGCTATTTGTTGGTGAGGGAGAACGGTGGTCGGCTAAAGTCACGGTGGGTCAGACGGATGGAGACGAAACGTATACGATTCAACTTAGCTATAAGGGTGATGATGTGAAAACCGTTGAAACAATGAGTTACGCTATCAAATCAAGTCATGATGGGGTGTTAGAATATGAGGCGAATGAAGTTTTATTAAATGAACGAGGCGTATATAAAGGTCAAATGCTAAGTTCTAATAGTCCTTCTACGACTAGTGCGGATGAGCTCCTCCTAGAAGTGGAATGGAATGGTGAAAGTGAGATTTTCATTTTAAGGAATGGCATATAGACCCTGAAAGTTGCGGGTATTTTCATACACTCGCCCGTAAATCCCCGCCTTTACTTCTATTCACCGCAGACTTCCTCTTAATAACTGAAAATAAAGATATGTATCCTCTCTCGTTTACCGTATAATTTAGTCAATGTGTGTTTGAAATGAGGTGGGATTCCGTTGTTGGATTTGCTAGTTATAATGCTGGAGAGGGTTGGCATGATTGTAGCGGTTGCCTTCATTTTGACTCGCTTTCAGTTTTTTAAAAACCTGGTGCACCGCGATAAATTGGATCGTAAGCAGGAGCTTACGGCGATTCTATTTTTTGGATTTTTTGGGATTGTAGGCACGTATTTTGGAGTCGCGCTTAATACGGATACGCTGCATTTTAATAGTGTTGCAACGGCATTGAGTTCAGAGGAGGCCATTGCGAATTCGCGTGTCATTGGTGTGGTTGTCGCAGGTTTGCTAGGTGGCTATCGTGTCGGGATTGGCGCGGGGCTAATTGCGGGTATCCATCGTATGACGTTGGGTGGATTTACAGCTGTCTCTTGTGGACTTTCAACAATCATTGCAGGCGTTGTCGCTGGAGCTTTTTATCGAAAAGGGAAAGCGCTTAAACCATTTACCGTATTTGGCATCGGTGCACTTGCGGAAGCGATGCAAATGTCTATGATTCTGTTGATATCCAAACCATTTGAGCAAGCGCTCACACTGGTTGAGGTCATTGGAATTCCGATGATTTTAGCAAATGGGGTGGGGACAGCAATGTTCCTATTGATTGTCCATAATGTGATTAGCCAGCAGGAGAAAGTGACGGCATTACAGGCGCAGAAAACGTTGCGCATTGCGAATCAAACACTGGGTTATTTGCGCACAGGCATGAACGCCGACACGGCACAAGCTGTCTGCAATATTCTATTCCGCGAATTACAGCCAAGTGCAGTTGCCATGACTAACCAAACGGATATTTTGGCGCATGTCGGGCTTGCCAGTGATCATCATAAGGTAGGCAGTTCGATTCGGACGGATGAAACGAAGGATGTTATTCTTTTGGGAGAGTTGGTTGTCGTCAATGATGGCACCATTCACTGCGATTATCCGGGCTGTCCATTAGGCGCGGCAGTTATCGCACCACTTATTCGCCGCGGTGAAACGATTGGCACGCTGAAACTGTACTATCCATCAGAAAAAGTCATTACAGATGTCAGTATTGAACTGATTGCAGGCTTGAGTTCGCTATTAAGCAACCAGCTCGAAATTGCCGAAACGGATCGCGCTTATCAATTGGCAAAAGAGGCTGAGATCAAAGCGTTACAGGCACAAATTAGTCCTCACTTTTTATTTAATTCCATGAATATTATTGTGTCGTTGATTCGCACAGATCCAGACCAGGCACGGAAGCTATTGACGTCGTTATCGTACTTTTTGCGGCAAAATGTCACAGGGACAACTGCGTCTCAAATTACGCTTGAGCAAGAGCTATCGCATGTCAAAGCGTATTTGGAAATCATAGAGGCTAGATTTGTCGATCGACTGACCATTGTATATGACGTGGATGATCATTTACTACATGAACGAATTCCACCATTCACCTTGCAGCCNCATGAACGAATTCCACCATTCACCTTGCAGCCGATTGTTGAAAATGCGATTCACCACGGTATTAAGGATATGGAGAAAAACAGCATTATTAAAATGACGGTACGTGAGCTTGGCGCCGAAATTGAAATTAAGGTGGAGGACAACGGCAAAGGGGTCACGCCTGAGCGACTCGCTGTATTGGGTACGATGCAGTTGGATTCTGAAACGGGAACTGGGGTAGGACTTTTCAATATTAACCGGCGCTTGCTGATGACGTATGGCGAACAAGCAGCCTTATCAATTTTAAGTCAAGAGAATGAGGGAACAGCTATTTCATTTCGAATTCCTAAATTGGGGGTAGGTGTCTAATGGGGACGATCCGTACTTTGATCGTAGATGACGAACGATATGCACGTGAGGAATTAACGTATTTACTAGGTAAGTTTCCAGGTATCCAAGTGGTGGGGGAGGCTGAAAGTGGGGAAGCAGCCATTTTAAAAGCGTTACAGCTTCAGCCGGATGTTGTTTTTTTAGATGTCGAGATGCCGAAGATGAATGGCATGGAAGTCGCGAAAACCTTAGTGGAATTAAAAAAAGTGCCGCTTATCATTTTTGCGACTGCTTATCCACAATTCGCGGCGGAGGCCTTTCGCATCAATGCTGTCGATTATTTATTGAAACCGTATGACGAGGAGCAGCTAAAGCAAACGATAGAACGAATTGACAAGATGTTACATCCCGTACTGCCGGCCGACAAAACGGAGAAGCCAGGTAAATTGGCGGTAGAAACAGGCGGCGAGATCGATTATATTTTACCGCAGGATATTTTGTATATTTTTCGAGATGACAAAGTAACGAAAATCATTACGCAAACAGAAGACTATGATGTAAGGACTACGTTGAAGGAGTTGGAAAGTCGATTAGAGCCATTTTCATTTTTTCGGATTCACAAAGGCTATCTCGTCAACTTGAAATACGTCAGCCGATTAACGCCATGGTTTAACGGTGCCTATCAGCTTGAATTAGAAGGCTTGGATGAAAAACTTTCAGTGAGTAGAAATTACGTCAAAGATTTGCGACAGCGCTTGGAATTGTAATGACATGTTAACCTGCACTATTTGCATGTTACACTCTTAAACTCGCATGTTGGACCGAAAAACGCCTATTTTTGAAAATTTACCATAAACTAAATACAGGAATGGTAAGAAAGATAGACTTGAATCAAAGGGAGTTCAAACTCCCTTTGATTCAAGTCAAGCCTCCGGCGGATGTCACAGATTTTCAGAGGAGCTTTTCGAGCTCGCTCGAAAAAATCTGAACGCAATTACGCCGAGGCGTAATTGATCAAATAGGGAAATAGGGGTGTTCACATGATTACATTTTTTGCTTCAATTGCACTTTTAGTTATTGCTTATTTTACGTATGGGAAATTCATTGAAAAGATTTTTGATCCTTCGGATGCTCGGAAAACACCTGCATATGCCAATGCAGATGGCGTCGACTATGTGCCGATGCATAAACAAAAAAATGCGCTTATTCAGCTGTTAAATATAGCTGGAACAGGTCCAATCTTCGGACCAATTATGGGTGCACTATTCGGACCAGTCGCTTTCTTATGGATTGTTTTCGGAGCGATTTTTGCAGGAGCTGTGCATGACTATTTAACAGGTATGATTTCGATTCGTAATAAAGGCGCACATATTCCAGAGCTTGCCGGAAAGTTTTTAGGAAATGTTTCCAAGCATATTGTAAACGTTTTCGCGCTATTGCTTCTGCTATTAGTCGGGACTGTATTTGTAACGACACCGGCCTCATTATTGGCAATTTTAATGAATGGTAAAGTGGCATTATGGATTTTGATTACTGTCATTTTTGCTTATTATTTCTTATCTACGATTCTTCCGATTGATAAAATTATCGGTAGACTGTATCCATATTTTGGTGCGGTACTATTGATTGGTACTGTTGGGGTTGGAGGAGCCTTAGTATTCTCGGATTATACAATTCCAGAATTGACATTGGCGAACTTGCACCCGGATAATGTACCGATTTTCCCGATTTTATTCTTTACAATTACTTGTGGCGCCCTATCTGGTTTCCATGCGACACAATCACCAATTATCTCTAGAACAACACAAAAAGAATCACAAGGTCGCTATGTATTTTATGGCATGATGATTACTGAAGCAGTCATTGCGATGATCTGGGCTGCGGCGGCAATGAGTATGCTAGACGGACAAACATTAAGTGAGTTCATCAAAACAGGTACACCTTCTTCGGTTGTTAACGAAGTGTCTATGACATTGTTAGGCGCTATTGGTGGAACAATCGCGGTTTTAGGGGCTATTGTCCTGCCGATTACATCAGGCGATACGGCGTTCCGTGCGGCACGTTCCATCATTGCGGATTACATGAAGATTGACCAGAAAAAAGTGGCAAAACGATTGATGATTGCTGTGCCATTATTTGTGCTATCGGCTTTGCTAACACAAATTGACTTCAACATCTTGTGGAGATACTTCTCTTGGGCGAACCAAGCAACAGCGGCAATTGCCTTATGGATTGCGACGATGTATCTATTTATTAAAGGCAAGAACTACTTTGTGTCGCTCGTACCGGCACTGTTCATCACCTACATGGTCTTCGTCTATATCTTAAACGCGAAGATTGGACTAAGCTTAGATTTGAAACTGTCCTTCTACGTCGGAATTGTTTTAACGGCTATTTTGACGGTCATGTTCTTTATTAAAGCGAAAAACAATAAGGCGAATAAGATTGAAACAGATGTCGTCGTGGATGACGTGGACGTGAATGAGAGTAAATTGGCTTAAGTTGAATGTGTGAATAACAAAAAGGTGAGATGCTGCTAGATAAGCAGTGTCTCACCTTTTTGGGTTTATACCTTAAACTGACGTAATGCGATATTGAGCTCTTCAGATAGTACTTTCAATGTAGCTGAACTTGCGGTGATTTCCTCCATGGATGCGAGCTGTTGTTCAGCAGCGGCGGCTACTTGGTGCGTTTGTTCATATGAGGTTTCTGCGCTGCCCGCTATTTCTTCCGATGTAGCTGCAATTTCCTCTGAGCTAGCTGACATTTGTTCAGCAACTGCCGACAGTTCGATAGCCTCTTTTACAATGAGCTCGATGGAAATGATAATTTGTTTGAATGCTGATTCCACTTCCCCCATCCGCTTGATGCCATCATTGACACCGCTTTCATTTTTTGTCATAGAATCGGCTGCTCTTATTGTATCGGCTTGGATGGCACTGACAAGCTTTTGAATGTCGGCAGCAGAACCATTTGTTTCGTCTGCTAATTTTCGAACTTCATCAGCAACAACGGCAAACCCTTTTCCAGCTGTACCAGCTCGTGCTGCTTCAATTGCTGCATTCAGAGCTAATAGATTTGTCTGTTCTGAAATGGATGTTATAACAGAAACGATATTCTGAATTTTATTGGCTTCGGTTTCCAATTGCTCAATCACCAATTTTGTTTCGTTCGTTCCTTGGTGTATTGTGTCCATTTGCTGTACAGCATTTTGCACAACTTTTTGTCCGCTATTCGCCTGCTCAATCATTTTATGTGTAGTGTCAGAGACAGTTGTGGCGGTAAAGGCAACAGTTTGGACTCTTTGAGACATATCTCCCATTGCTTTTGCACTCTCTTCAGCACTTTGCATTTGGACTTCCGCGGACTGCGCAACCTTTTCGATGGCGGATGTTACTTCATTCGCTGCAAGGGTAGCTTCATTTGTAACAATGTCTACTGCGCTGGCAGACTGTTCAACCTGTTGAGCACTATCCTGCACCTTGCTGATTAAACTTCTCATACTGTCACTGATTGAAGTGAAAATAGTGGCAAGATCACCCAGCTCGTCCTTTCGTTTTAAAAACCGTCCTGAAATGGACTGTGTAAAGTCTCCTTGCTGCAAGACTTGTCCGAATCCAACAGTAGCACGTAATACTTTTGTGATATTCCGTGTGACAAAAAAGATAATGAGGGCAAGAATAGTGACAATGACGATAATGCTAATGACAATCTGAGTTGTAATCGCTTTCGCTTCTTTGGTTACTTCATCAAGAGGTGCAACTAACAGCGCGCTCCAAGGAGTTTGTATTCCTTCAACACTAATTGGTGAAAATAAGCGATAGACATCCTTATTCAAAATATCAGATATCCCAGAAATTCTTATTTTCTCTCCTTGAAGAACCGCATTTCTAACCACTTCCCCTTCCTCACTTTCACTCATGGCAGTGTGGTCAAAGTAATTGCGTCCAATCAAATCGTTTTGTTGATGCGAAATGACAATCCCAGTGTTGGACATCAAGCTTGCAAAGCCACTGTCGTAAAAGGAAAATTGAGTGACCAATTCGTTCAATGTTTTTAACTCCATATCCACGCCGATTACGCCAACTGCTTTTCCGTTCACTTTAACGGGAAAGGCAACGGAAGTGATGTAGATTGTATTTTTATTGAGTTCGACAATAACAGGCTCAAAGAGTGCATTTTCGCCTGTCTCCAACACCTTTTTAAGATTTGTATGTAAGTCGCCAAGCCGATTATAGCCCTTCATCGGTAGAACGATGAACTTTCCATCTTCATCTTTTGACCATATCGGAACAAAACGCCCAGTCGTATCATGCCCTTCCGCATCGACGTAGTCTGCATCTTTGCCATCAAAGGCATCAGGCTCCCAAACCATCCATGAGCTAACCGCATTAGGATTCGTAACCAGTAATTGACGCAGCATCGTATTTGCATCATCCCGTGCAGGGACCGAACCACTATCAAGTAATCCGCCTAATGATTGGGACAATGTTTGAAGTGCCGCTGTCGTTTTTTCTAGCTCAAGCCCTAATTCCTCAGCGAGTAATTCTCCACGCGTCTCCAAGCTTTCCTCGGCGACTTGTATAGCCGTGGAATGGACTGTCAAAGAAATATATGTACCCAGACCGATAAAGAAAAGAATTGTTGGTACTAAAATAAATAACAACATTTTGGTTTCTAGTTTCTTCATGCCACTTCTCCCTTTTTAGCTAGTATATTTTGACTATTATCAATTATCGGTCTGTTAGTTCTATTTGTCTAGGTTATAATTGTAGATGGTACAATTTTTCTTTGAAAAAGTAAAAAATGTGTTCAAGTGATTATGTGGGTTATTGCAATTATGCATTCATCCGGTTGATTTGTAAGGCTATCAGGATGAGGTTTTGATGTTTTTTATATCTATTTGAGAATTGACTCGTACCTAACGGGTAGGTTTATAGTGATTAAAAAGGAGGGGTACACGGTGCTGTCAATTGGAAAAACGGCTCGCCTTGTCGGTGTAACTGTGAAAGCCATGAAACATTATGAAGAAATCGGGCTTATCAAACCCGCTTTCGTAAATCCAGAAACGGGCTACCGGTTTTATTCGCAAATGGAGCAGCGACAGCTCGTTCGGATCAAAACATTAAGGCGATTTGGGGTATCTCTCTCTGCTATTCTTGCGGAAGGAGATGAACAAATGGAGTCGTTGTTGTTAAAAAGGAGACAGCAAATTGAACATGAAGTAGATGATTTGCGTCAAACGATGGAAGAGATTGAAAGTTATTTAAATAAGGGAGAGATTCAGATGGAGACACGCATTGTTACAGTTGAGGAGTTCAAAGTGGTAGGGTACGGAATAGTAGGACCGGTCTCAGACATTCCGGGTAAATGGGGGATTTTGAATTCGGAAATCGCTGAGAAAAATGTTGTAGTGGAGGAGTCATTCGGTGTTTGTCTGAAGATGGAGGGAGAGATTATCCATTATATCGCTGGCGTAAAATCGAATCATGCTGAAGGGTTTCCCGATACAGAAGAGGTCATCATACCGGCTGGGAAGTTCATTGTCGCAACGGTTGAAGGTGGAATTTCTGGGATTCCAGCCACATACGACTTCATTATTAAAATGGATGACATCAAATTGCGCGATTGCTATGATTTTGAACGATACGTTTACCCTATTGGCGCGACGAAGGATGTTATTGAAATCTGGATGCCGATTGAGTGAGGTTGGAAATGAGATTTTCGGGTCAGCCCGAGGTCTCTTTTTTTGATTGCTTAGATAAAATACAATCCTGTGGTATCGATTTTCATTGGACTAAAGTCCTGAAATGCAATCAACTCGACGATGGGTGCAAGCAAACCATCCGTGAATGCAAGCAAATGTAGTTCGAGTGCAAGCAAATGGGGTAGGAAGCAAGCTAATTCGTAGAATCACTCTTTTTTTTGCATATAATCGTTTGAATAGGAGTTGACAATCTATCGTTGTACCGCCCACGATGTATGAAAGGGATGGTGATATCGGGAAATGAAAGAAATTTATAGGAAGACGTCAAAAATCAGCTTTCTAGGGGGTATTGGCGCAACCATTTTTGGAATCATTTTTTATTTTTACGGCTATGAGGGTTTTTCTGAAAATGGGGATCTATTATTTGTGACCGGATTGTTTGCAGTGAGTGGCATTGGCGCAGGGTTTTATTTCAAAAATGCGCATGAAAAATTAAGCAATGAAACAATGAGTGCAAGCCTACTGAACTTGGAAGATCTCCATGAATTGAACTTTCAGCGAGTACCTGCTCTTTTACCCAAAATGTATAACGTCGATTCAAATGGCAATCCGTTATGTATAATAGAGCCATCTAAAGGGCGGTTATCTAGGTGGCTGACAATTTTTAATTTGTTTGAGAAGGGTTTTATCATTCCGGTGCACTACGATATTTTAGATACGAGTGGACAGCGGATTGCGACATTTACCATCCAAGATAATGTGAAGCGTTACGAGCTGTCGCTAAGGAAGCCCGACGGTACATTAATGAGTACCTACGTTCAACATCTGTCAAAATCAGCACTGAAAAATCGCGGCATTTTGTATCATGCAGACGGGACGATTTGGCGTGAACTTGAAGCCAAAAACATGGCAGGCGACATCGATGTGAAGGATGAAGAGGGAAGAATGACGGCATCGTATCGCTTTGGCATTTTCCCTTACGCCATGAACCCGGCGTTTGTCAGCACGGCGCATCATGAACATGTGCGATTGGGAGCACATATTTCGGCTGATGAAAAGCTTGCCTACATTATGATTTTCTTTTTGTGGTTGAAAGGATAAGTTTTTTCTTTTTTGTTGTTGACTCTCACGTTACGTCATACTTTATAGTTGTTTTTGAAGGGAGGTCATGAGTCATGAAAGTGAAGGAAGTATCACAGTTAACCGGTGTCAGTGTGCGCACACTCCATCATTATGATGACATCGGATTATTAACACCAGATGACTCGACGGAGGCAGGCTACCGGCTGTATTCCGATGATAATTTGGCAACGTTACAGCAAATATTATTCTTTCGCGAACTCGGCTTCTCTTTGAAGAGAATTAAGGAGTTGCTCGATAGTCCCGCATTCAATCGCCAGGAGGCTTTTGAAATGCAACGGCAAATGCTCGTCGATAAACGCAAGCAGCTCGACAGTATGATTGCAACGATTGACAAGACGATTCAACAAGGAAAAGGGGAATTAGTGATGACGAATGAAGAGAAATTTAAAGGGTTCGATTTTAGCAAGAATCCGTATGAACAGGAAGCGAGAGAGCGTTGGGGAGATAAGGCGGTCGATGCATCGAATAAGAAGGTCGCACAATTTGGGCCAGAGTTAGGCGAGGAGATGAATCGCATTTACTTTAAGCTGGCGGAGATTCGTCATTTGGACCCGGCTTCTGAGGAAGCGCAGGCTGGGATTGGTGAGTGGTTTGTGTTACTCAATAAAATGGGTGATTATTCGCTGGAGGCATTTGCGGGATTGGGGCAGATGTATGTGGCGGATGAACGGTTTACGAAGAATATTGATAAGTTTGGGGATGGGCTTGCGAGGTTTATGCGGGATGCTATGGGAAGGTATGCCATGATGTAGTGGTATAGAGGGTAATAACTTATACAAACGTTTGTATAAGTTACAAAGACACGAAAGAAAAGTAAAAATCTTCTTTCGTGTCTTCATTTTAAATGAATATTAAGCTGAATAGTATAATCAACTGAGATTTTTTTGAGATTTGAAATGTAGTATATCCTCAATACTTATAATATTATCTTCATATTGAACCTTTTCATTTTTTAAGTAACCCTCGTCTAAACCAAGTAATTCCTCAATCTCCACTCGAAATAAACTAAGCCCATAATCTTTGGATAATCTTCTAATAATCTCATCACCGGTTATATAATCATTTTCAATTAATAATTCGACCGCTTGCTTCATTGCAACCGGTTCTTTTACTTCTTTCAAATCATCTAGTGGCTCTTTTGCACGCCAGCCTTTTTTACTTATGGTACGTTGAATGTACTGATATTCTCCATCATTCATAACCCCAAGTTTATATGCTCGCATAACCATAGCGCCTATTGATACTCCCCACTTCTTTTTTAATAACTCATAATAATTCAAATCAGTAGGATGAATAGATATATCGTTATAAAAACTCTCTTTGGGTAAAAGAAATGCCGCAGCAAATTCGTTGGCTTCTTGTTCAATTTGTTTAAATTCATCTTTGCTTAGGTCATCAATTTTAATAAACGGATCATGTAAGATGTAATGTCCGAGTTCATGAGCTAAATCAAATTGACGTCTATAAAATGATCTCTTTTCATTGCTAAGAACAATAGAATAATAGACTTTGCCATTCACTTCATTCTGAGATCCAAAAGCGTCGATTTTTTTCTTATTTAGGTTAAGGGATGTAATAACAAATCCCTTTGTTTCAAGGAAATAGACAAGGTTCTTAATTGGTTCATCTCCAAGTCCCCACTTGTGTCTTAATTCATGGGCAATATACTCAATGTTGTCTGAATTCTCGTCTGTAAGCTCAGGTATATCTAATAAGGGGAAGTCCACATATTCTTCTAAAAGTGCTCTTAATATTGTTAAGTATTTAACACGGTCATTTTGCATTTCACGTTCTTTTTTTCCGGTTGATAATAAGGAACGAAAATAAGTATTTCCAGTTTTCACCTCAACGGAGTTTTCATAAAAATAGTCTCTTGGGAATTTTAATATACGGGTTAAAATTATTAATATATCAAACGTAGGAATAGCTTTATTATTTTCATATTTTGATATCATTTGTTTGCTAATTCCTAATTCATCTGCAAGATCAGTAATAGTATAGCCCCGATAAATTCTACCCTCTCTCAGTCTTAATCCGTTAAATTGGCGTTCTGACACTTTAATTCCTCCTTAAGAATTAAGGATTAGTTTTCCTCTTCTTTTTCTTCCTCTTTTTTTGGGGATACCACTTCTTGGATATCCTTCTTGGAATCCTTATCCTTGCGATCTTTAATATTTTGTTTTACGGAAGGTATCGGTTTTTCATCATCGATGCTATCCTGATCCATTGGAGTTATCGATGCGGTAAGATCACTATATTCAGCAAGAGATATATTAGATGACCAATCCTCAAAGTCGATTAGTTCGAAATACTTGTTATAAAAATGGGCTTCAACATTAACAATTTGCTTATTTTCTTCTTTACCCACAATGAATATTACCTTTTTTACTAATGGATATTCATTACCGAGTATTTTTTGTACTTCGATAAGTCTCTTCTCTTCATATTCATCTGTTAGCATAGGAAATAAAGAAGTTTGGGTGTTATCTAGATCAATCGCATCTCCATTTTTCGAAATAAAGGCGTGAAAATAATGTATGCTCCCCTTACCCAATTTTTTAATGACAGACTCTAGATTTTTTTCCTTTGAAAATACATATAGTATTCCAGTCTCGATATGTAGGATACAAAAAAAGGTCCATCGTCCTCTTTTTCTTCTCAAAGTGACTAATTCGTGTTTCAAAGCTACCTTCTTTATCCGAGAAAAACGAATATCCCAGGCACCAAAATCTTTAAAGTTATGTGTGTCTAAAGAATGTTCTAAGATAATTTCATTGATAGTCCCATCAGTGCTTTTACTAAAAGCTTGTACAAGGTCTTTGGCGACAGATTCATTGATTTTCAAGTAAATCACCTCTTATTTCTAGTATTTGAGATAATTATACTACAAATATCTATAAAAAGTCTACCTTTAGTTATTAAAACCTAAAAATGTTTTTTGTGATTGTTGTATATAGAATATTTTTATGAAATACAACAGCGATCCTTTAGTCTTATTACTTTATAGTACGATTTAAAGTTACTTTTTCATTTTGTCAACATTCCACCTTTAAAAATTCTTGGCTTGCTCAAAAAACTCTGTAAATATTTAATCATGTAATAGGCGAGTATCCCTGTTCACCTAGCAGTATTAGAATCAGTGATGCGCGCAATTCTACCTTAATATCTTACCACTCGTATCACTCTGTGTCTGGCTCCCTTCTGTTTTACTCTTCAATAGATGAAATCCTTGCTTCCACAGGAGGATTTTTTCTTTTTCAAAATATATTTTTAAATGTGTATCCGATTTCCTCATTTCCCTCTATATAAAGAATAAAAGGGGAATGACCACTATGACAGCTTACTTAAAAGACTACGCACATTTCACAAACGCACAGGATATGGACGAGGCAGCACGCCGTCATGTCATCGCAAACTGTAACGAAATGAACGATACGGACCGCGCTGTACTGGATATGATTCGCCGCTACTCTGTGAAATACGGTGCTGCTCACTTAAAGCATGACACGATGGCGGATGCAATTGGAAAATCTAACGTCACCGTGCGCCGTGCAATTCGTAAGCTAGAAAGTCTCAGCATCATCGATCGCATTCACTACATTCGCCCAGTGATGAACGGGTTAGGCGCTAACATTTACACCATTTTACCCTTTAATGACCAGTCGACTTTGACCACTCCGACAGCAGGGGACAACCCTTGTGACAGTAAGGATGAAGACAGCGTTTCCGAACCAGAAGCTTTTTCTTCTAAATCTAAAAACATAAAGACCAATACTCTTACAGATACGTATCCTGCGGAGCCGATGTCTACACCAACTACGTTGTTTGGAAGAATGAAAGATTTATTGTCCACAACGATTGGTGACAGCTCCTTAGCACGTCAGTTGTTCGGGATTTATCGTGCACAGTCATTGCGCATGTTGAAATTTAGTATTCATGCACACCAAGGAGAATTACTCGAACAACTGGCCATGCAAGCACTCCATATTGCTGTTCAAGCGACAAAGCGCAAAAATGTCCGAAATATCGCGGGTTATTTTGATGGCATATACCGAAATTTGATTGATAAGGCATTGTTTGCTGATATTTTTATGGAATATGATGTGTCGGTAGAAGAGCTTTTATTTTAACAAACGTTGCAATGCGAACATATATTCTTTATACTGAAGAAAAGGAGAGGAACAGGTGTGCTTAATCAGTTAACGCGGTCAATGGATTGTGGTTTGCTCTTGGATATGATGTATATCGATAAAAGCGGTGCAGTCAGCAAAAGGCGGATAGTGGTCATCCAAGTTGGTGAGGTTTCTATTCGAGCATATTGTCATTTACGGCAGTCTAGACGTACTTTTTTAATTAAAAACATATTGGCTCTTGTTCCTATCGTCAACAAGGAAAGGGATGCTATTTAGTGTTCGATTACAGCAAATTCCCAAACAGACAAATCGCTTGCATAGACATGATGAGCTTTTACGCAAGTTGTATAGCTACTTTGTATAATTTGGATGTACGAACTGTTCCGATAGCGGTTATTGGAAACCTGCAACAAAAAGGATCAGTCGTATTAGCAGCATCGCCAGCGATGAAAAAGCGATTCAAAATAAAAACTGGAAATCGGCTGTATGAAATCCCGAAACATCCAGAGGTGAGACTATACGAGCCGAAAATGGCATACTTTCTTGAGATTTCGATGTCTATCACTAGAATTTTGCATAAATACGTCCCGACAGAATCCATTCACGTCTACAGTGTTGACGAATCTTTTATTGACCTAACAGGTACCGAAAGATTGTGGGGAAATCCTGAACAGACCATTCGAGAAATCCAAGGTGAAATCTATGAGACGCTTGGTTTACCATCAACGGCAGGGATGGGTCCCAACATGCTACTAGCAAAATTGGCCCTTGATTTAGAAGCTAAGAAAAAAGGGTTTGCCAAGTGGACATTTGAAGATGTACAAACGAAGTTATGGCCAGTCTCTCCACTCTCTGAAATGTGGGGCATTGGAAGCCGAACAGAAAAATCGTTGAACGCATTGGGGATATTTACAGTTGGGGAACTTGCCCACGCTTCGCTAGAAATGCTTGAAAAGAAATTCGGCATTATGGGCAACCAGCTGTATCATCACGCTTGGGGCATTGACTTATCAAAAATAAACGAACCAATGCCAGAAGGTCAGATTAGCTATGGCAAGAGCCAAATTTTGATGCGTGACTATAATACAATTGCTGAAGTTAGGGCAGTCGTATTAGAAATGTGTGAGGATGTCGCTAAAAGAGCGAGAGATGCATCCAAAGCAGGGCGAACAATAAGTTTAGGTATTGGGTATAGTAAAAATGCATTGGGTGGCGGCTTTCAACGTTCTCGCACTATTAGTGAAGCGACTAACGAAACGATGAAAATTTATGAAGTTTGTAAAGAACTATTAAGTGAAAACTATGACGCCCGCCCAGTACGACAGGTGTCGATCTCGATTACAAAACTAGAAAACGAGCAATCCATACAGCTAAGTTTGTTTGACCAGGATAATTGGCGTGGTAGAGAAATTGGAAAGGTGATGGATTGCATTCGGAATCGATATGGTTCTACTGCGATACTTCGAGCAATCTCATTAACGGATGCAGGCACCTCCATTAAACGATCAACGTTAGTTGGAGGACACAAAGGGTAGGAGGGGCTCTGTGATACGTGATAGAGGTAATATTAAGTAGGCAAAGGCATGATGCTAACAGAACATGCGCAAGCTATGAGGAAATGGCTAGAAAGTGAAGGCCTTCTTGAACGTCCGTTCTTGGATGATTGGGAGCTTCAATCGATACAAGAGGAGATAGAGATTGCATATAAGCGTCAGTGTCAAACTAGTGTCGCGATATGGCGTAAAGGTAAAGAACTTTTTTACAACGGGAAAATATCAGAACTTGATCATCGACTTAATTGTATTTCGATTGCTGGTCTGTTTGGGGATGATTGTATACCGGTTATAGATGTCCTGAAGTAGAATGCGTGCAATAATAATTGGATTGTCCAACAGCCGTTTACCTGGTAAATAGCTGTTGTTTTTTTCTGTTTTATTCTTTTATAAGGTATGATAGGAGGTATGAGTATCAGATTGTGTCATCTAGATAATTAATCACCAATTAGGTGGGATTTAAAAACATTTTTAAAAATGAACTATATGATTAGCCCCCAAAAAGCCTGCTTTTTAAAATTGAACAAGGATTTTTCGGAAGTGCTTTTACA
>NZ_JADHDX010000018.1 GCF_016820585.1 Arthrobacter beigongshangensis | reverse complement strand
CTCTATTCTCCGCAATCGGTGGCTCAAAACTCCGCACAAGCGGCTCAATTCATCCGCAATATTCAGCCTATTATCACAGCATCACTTGGCGCTGCCGTGATAGAGGAATTAATCTTTCGGGGGCTTGTCTTTCAAGCAATTGAAAAAATCGGTGGGAGTTGGATTGCATTGGCCGTGACATCCATTTTCTTTGGGATCGTCCACCTCGGCAACCCCGGAGCTACGATTTGGGGGGCTTTCTCTATTTCCATTGAAGCTGGTGTCTTACTAGGTGCAGCTTTCCTTTGGCGGCGCAATATTTGGTTTGTCATTGGCCTCCACTTCTTTTGGAATACAATACAGGGACTCTTAGGTATCCCCGTCTCAGGACATCCTTCTACGGGTCTTTTTACAGTCGAAGTTGCAGGTCCGGCCCTTCTCACTGGGGGTGAATTTGGTCTTGAAGCATCGATAGTGACCGTCATAATGGGTCTGTTAATAGCCATCCCTATGCTGATCCTTGCTCGCCGCAAAGGGAATTTCGTATCTCGCCGTAAAGATCCAAAATAACATTTGAACCCGTTGAAAGTAATTATGTAAGGTGTTGACTATTCTTTCGAAATGTTAGCTCTCTCCGTAGTCGTTCTGTTAAAATCCGGTCACTCACACAATGGAAAAAAGTAATCACCCTCACTTGAAGTGCAGGGTGATTACTCTTTGAGTTAAACATTCTTACAACTGGTCAACCGTACTTCATGCGGTATGTCAGCTGCATTAACTAGGTGTTGATGCACTCAGTCTTTTTTAATATATGTTCAGCTTACCACCTCCACATCTATTCATGAAATACACACTTATCTCCACTCCCAAGCCTAACTATGAAGTTGGAAACCATCCCCCTTTATGAGATAATTCAACTAGTAGAACTACTGTTTCATCGCGAAAAAGAAAAGAGGTGCTATCATGAAACCGGTCATCCTAGCTGAAAAACCCTCCCAAGCGAAAGCTTATGCGGATGCTTTTTCTGTTAAACGACATGAAGGCTATTTGGAAATCTTACCTTCTCCGATTTTCCCAGAGGGTGCCTATATTACATGGGGTATCGGTCATCTGGTTGAATTGAAGGAGCCAAAAGCCTATGATCCAAAATGGACGAAGTGGTCACTAGGCAGCTTGCCGATTTTGCCAGAACGCTATGAGTTTCAGGTGGCGAAGGGGAAATATAAGCAGTTTACGATTGTGAAGAAGCTCATTAAAGGGACGGATACGGTTATTAATGGCTGTGACGTGGACCGTGAAGGATCGAATATTTTCTATAGCATTTACTATCAAACGGGTGCTAGAAATCAAACGATTAAACGATTGTGGATCAATTCACTTGAAGTCGATGAAGTGCGCAAGGGCTTTGCGAATTTGCATGATAATCGTAAAGATTTACTCATGTATGAGGAAGCGAAAGCTCGTCAAATTAGTGATTGGCTTGTGGGCATGAATGGCTCACGTCTTTATTCGTTGCTTCTGAAGGAGCGAGGCGTTCAGGACGTCTTTTCAATTGGTCGCGTACAATCGCCGACGGTTTTCTTAATTTATCAGCGCCAACTAGAAATTGAGACGTTTGTTTCAGAGCCATTTTTTGAAATTGAAGCGACTTTTACGGCTGCTAATGGAACGTATAAAGGAAAAGCAAAGGCTAAAGAACCGAAACGGGAAATCATTCGGGAACTGTTGGCCAAGCATAATATCCATCCGAAATCGCCGGGGACAATTACATCTGTAGAAAAAATCGATAAGCGGACGCCGCCTCCCCAACTCCATTCACTGTCAACGTTACAAGCGACAGCGAATCGATTGTGGAAAACGAGTCCCGCAGATGTGTTGAAAATCATGCAAGGACTCTACGAAAAGAAAATTGTCACGTACCCAAGAACTGATTCTCGCTATATTACGCCAAATGAATTCACCTATCTTGCCGATCAAGTGAGCGATTTTCAACAGCTTATCGGACATCCCTTCCCTGTCGAATCGCTTGCACCGAAAAAGCGCTATGTTGACAGCTCGAAGGTTCAGGAGCATTACGCCATCATTCCAACGAAGAAAATCCCGTCACAAGCGGTGCTTGGTAGGCTGTCGAATATTGAGCGTAACTTATACGAAGAAGTAGTTCGCACGACACTCGCCATGTTCCATACCGATTATCTGTACACCGAAACGAAGGTAACGACTGACGTCAACGGACTCCCTTTCTTCACAGTCGGCAAGACCGAGCGTGACAAAGGCTGGAAAGCGCTATTCGTTCGTTCATCAGCTAAAGAAAATGACAAGGACGAGCCTTCATTGCCACCACTCACGCTCCATGAACCAGTCGACAGTGACATCGGCATTAAAGAAGGCAAAACGATGCCACCTAAACCGTACACAGAAGGTCAGCTCATCGCCATGATGAAAACTGGAAATTATAGGTATTTTTTTTAGTGGGCTAAATAAAGAGGCGCAGTGATGAATTTACATATAAGCATTTCGCCCAATTATATTTTGGGCTAATTTTTTATACAACTTAAACTATAGTTTGTTCCCATAAAAGAACTAGACATTAAAGGATTCTATTACTACAATTATTTGGTGTTTAATTTTAAGATTCCCTTAGGATATTATTTTTTCTATGTATTAACTCTGCAAAATTTACTTCTGACTGCTCTATTTCACTGTTTAAGTGTTCTACCAAATCAGTAGCAACTTCAATAAATAAATTACTTTCAGTATTTATTAAATCAAACACAATTAATTGTTCTTGAGAAATTATATACTCATAAATCTTATCAAACAAATCCTTTACCTCATCAATACTACTATTACTTAAATCTATTTTTGCCGAATCTAAATCTTCCACTATAAGACTAACTACTTTTTCACCCCCTTCATCTTTCAATTCCTCAATCTTAACTTCCATTACAACCTTGTCTAACTTCATATTAAACTCCATATATATTTCTCCTTTTCCCGAACATTTCTTTACTTCCCTCTAAGTGAATTAATGCTTTATCTTTCCAAATTAATTCATTACCTTCATCGGTACCAATTAGTTGATTCGTATAAAGATTTCCCATGTAGTAAATGTTTTTCGTGTTTACATTATAGTCACAATATATCGTCTGGCTTGGTAGAGTATTTATAGCTATATTAGAATTGTGAGTTGAAATTATAACTATTTTCCCCTTATCTCTTTGTTCCTTAATTTTGGGTACAATATAGTCTGTTATATACTTTTGGCCTAATCCACGTTCAATTTCATCAAACAAATAACAATCATAACTATCATTTTCTAATAACCCACTAATTGTAATAATAGCTTTCTCACCTTCAGAAGGAGTATAATCATTATTTCCATCTATTTTTATAACGTTTCTTTTCTTGATCATATCCTCGGAAAACTCTGAAGGACTAATTTTCTCCTCTACTGTAAAATAATCATTTATACTTCTGAAGTTTCTAAAGTCAAATTCTCTTATTTTCTTTATCAATCCTCTATTCCTAATAATTTTATTTCTTTCAAATATTTTTTTCGTATTATAGTTTTCATCCGATTCTAGTACTTCAATGCTAGTTGTCATGCTGACTCTACCTTTGTTTGGTATTGTTCCCAGTCTATGAGTTTTAGAAATCTTTATATCTTCCAGGTCTTGAATTAAGGTTTGATTGGCAGTTAGTCTAGCTAAACGTTGCGAAACCAACTTAGAAAACCCTATATTATTTGGCTTTGATTCTTTCCCTGTCTTTTTCTGCACTGAATCTTTTAATATTGTTAAAAAAAGTTCAGTGTTTTCTGCACTAAAAATTGTTTTATAGTCATTAATTGAAGAATTAACTAGATCTATACTTAGCAAATCTAATTGCTCAGTAAGTATAGTTCCTTTTTGCTCAGATACACTTCTTATTTTAGTATTGATTTCTTTTACTTTTTTTATTTTATTTAAATCTGACTCTAGGTCCTCAATAATATTTTCAAACTTTCTAGTATAGTTGTTACTAAATTGTGAATCTGTTTTTTTAATAACTTTTGCATTTTTATTAGCATTCTTATTACTGTGATATGCTTTAAACTTTTCCAGGAAGTTAAAAGGTTTGTGCTCTTGATAATCAGTAATCAATTTAAGATTGTCTTCTATTCTTTTTAATATAGTTTCATCTCCCGTAACCGATCTTTCAAAATTGGTTATAAGGTTATTGTACTGTTCATTATAATCTTTACCTTCATGTAGAAAAACATTAAATCCTTCTTCTTTTAAATAACTATAGATGTGGTCTTTTAATAAAATTGTTTTCCCAGAACCTTTTTCTCCAAAAATTATATTTATATCCTTGTAGATTTGAACGGGGTTACTTAATAATTGATCACCTATTTTTACAGGTATCATGTATTTTTGCGTATCGTTTAGGTATCTATTAACAAATAAACTCGGATTGTTAGCTAGTTCATAAAACTTTTCAAATGAACTTATTCTAAATTTAATTTCTGGTAGTTCATATTGATTATATTTATCCCAATCCGTCACGTCACTTCCTATTAATGAAAGTTCATTATGAGCATTTATAACCCCCATAGTTTGCATTTTTCCAGGCTCTAAAATCACTAAAAAACCCTTTAAATCTTCCCGTAACTTATCTTTAGCGTCCATATTTAATGCACGTTCCTTGTCCTTATCTAAAAAATGTGGAAAGACGATAATATCTTCTGGATCAAATTTTTTAATTAGGGATATAAATTCTTCATAGTTAATAAAAAAGGTATCATAATTTCTAATTGTGTCATTATCAAAATGATTATAAAAGTCTTTTCTTTTACCCGGATTACACATAACAATTATATGATAGTGCTCATCATTATACTTTATATCTAACTCTATACCTGGAAACACAAGTAATTCAGGTGCTTCTTGGATTATCTTTTCATACTCATCTATATCAAAATGATTATGATTTGTTATCGCACAAATCCCAACGTCATTTTCTTTCATTTCTTGAATAAACCTTGTAACTTCAATATTTCTTTTAGAACTATCTCCCTGTTTACACTTCTTGGTATGTAAATGTAAATCTATCTTCAATAATCCTCCCCNTGTAAATGTAAATCTATCTTCAATAATCCTCCCCAACCCCTCTATAAATTAAGCTTATAATTGTCAACTAATACAACATAAAATTAAAAATACTTAATGCTCTATTTTTAGTATACTATACCTATAACCCTAAATGTCATGGCAATCAGAATATACTGTTTTTACAATCGATTTGCTATTAAAATCAATAACATTGAAATTCTATTAACGGAGGGATAATATGCGACTAATTATTGCAGAGAAGCCTTCTGTCGCAAAAAATATTGCAGATGCTTTAAAAATTAAAAATAGAAGTGACGGCTATTTTGAAGGCAATGGATATATTATAACCTGGGCGTTTGGACACTTGCTCCAACTCTACGATGCGAAGGATTATGATGAAAAAATGGCAAGGTGGAATCTGGAGAACTTCCCCTTCATTCCATCAGGTTTTCGATACAAGGTGAAAAGTGATCCACGAAATCGAGGAAAAGAAGATTCTGGGGCTAAAAAGCAGCTGAAGATTATTTATAGCTTAATGAAACGAAATGATGTAGATATGATTATTTCAGCCTGTGATTTTGATCGAGAAGGCCAAATTATAGGCGATACGATCATTTACAATCTCAAGACACAGAAAAAAGTATATCGACTTCTGCAAAATGAGTGGACACCCGAAGAAGTGTTAAAAGGACTTCAAAACATAAAGCCTAATACTGAAATGAGGCCCCTTCTGGATGCTGGTATTAGCCGGCAATGGGCTGATTGGGTAATTGGTATCAACTTAACATCAGTGGCAACATTGCAGTATCAGAAAGGCTCAGGACAAGCACTGAATATTGGAAGAGTATTAATGCCGACCTTAAAAGTTATTTATGATCGAGATAAAGAAATAGAAAACTTTGTTCCAAAAAACTTCTTTAAACTGGAAGCCACATTTAAAACTAAAGATGAAAAAGAATACAACGGAACATATTTTGAAAATGGTATAGAAAAGTTCGAGTCTAAGGAAACACTTGAACAAATTGAACAAGCTCTAGCGAATCAAGCAGCATCCATCAACCACAAACAGGTTGAACGAAAAAGAGAGTACCCACCGTACTTGTTTAATCTTTCAAATTTACAAGGTTATATTACAAGCAAATACAAAGGATGGACATCTGATAAAGTATTAAAGGTAGCCCAATCGCTTTATGAAAAGAAATACATTACATATCCGAGGACTGCGAGCGTTGTATTAGAGGAAAGCCTAGTAGAAAAATCTGCAAAAGTACTAGATAATTTAAAAAAAGGATTACCATATGAAAATGAAATTAATTTCACTAAGTTAAAACGTGTTTTTGACAATTCAAAAGTCGATAGCCATAGCGCAATCATACCGACCTATCTAATTCCCAAAACCTTAACAAGTGATGAACAGATGGTATATACAGCCGTAAAAAATCGTTTCATCATGCAGTTCATGCCTATCGCGGAACATGAAGAGACAAAAATAATCACCAAGGTTAATAGTAGTGAAGTAAAAGGACATTTTGTATCTAAGGGTCGAGTACAGTTGATTGAAGGGTGGAAAAAAGTCGAGAAGATTGAATCCAAAGATACAATCTTACCCCTGGTGAATACAAATGATATCGTAAGTATTGTAAATCACGACCTGACATCCCATGTTACAAAGCCACCTAAGTATCATACAGAAAAAACATTACTAAGAGTAATGGAGACATGCGGAAAGGGTTACGAGAATGAAGACAGTGAAGAAATGATGGCTACAATTTTAAGTGGTTATAGTATCGGTACACCGGCTACAAGAGCCGAGACAATTAAAAAACTAAAAGATGTCGGCTATATTGTGGGACAAGATAAAAATTTAACTTGTACTGAACTTGGAAGAAAGCTAGTAGATACATTTCCAATTAAAGAATTGTTTGATTTAGAGTTTACAGGACGATTGGAAAAAACATTATCCGATATTGAAAAACAAAAGTTTACTAAAGAAGCATTTCTTGATTTGATTTATAAATTTACTACCAATGCTGTTGATAGAATAAAAAATGAACAAAAAGTAATTATTAATGAAGTACAACAAAACCAGAAACAGAATGAAGTATTGGGTAAGTGCCCTCTTTGCGGTCATGGAATAATTGAAGGGACTAAAGGATATGGTTGCAGTAATTGGAGAAGCGGTTGTAAATATGTTATTTGGAAGAACGATAAATTTTTGGCTACAATGAAAAAAAAGCCGACAAAAACAATGGTGAAAACGCTTTTGAAAAATGGGGTAGTAACAGTCAAAGGATTAACTAGCAAAAAAGGGAATAAGTTTGATGCTAATATGAGGTACGAAAAAAATCAGGATAACGAATATTTCAGTTGGAAGATGGAGTTTAATAAAGATTGATTTATACGAAAAACCTGTGTCGAACAGAGACTCAAACAGTACAATGAATAACATAAATATAGCTATAAAACAACAAACGCCGAACATTGAAGTTCGGCGTTTATTCATTCTCCTTATTAACAGTTATTTGGCGAACCAATCATGACTAAACCGGATTGTTCACCTTTAGATTCAAAGTCCAACGTTAAATCGCTGATGAATTCTTTAGCCAGCAGGGCAATTGCAACAGGGATTTCATTGATCACAGAAACAGTATCCGATTCTTCGGGAGAATCAAGTGATAATGCGATTTGTGGGCCACAACATCCTCCCTCAACCGCATAGACCCGGAGTCCTTTTGCTTGCTGTTCTTCCAACATGGCTTGAATGTATTGTTTCGCTTCGTTCGTAATATTCATTTTTATATTCCTTCCTTTCTCATCCATCATTTTGCATCGTGGCATTTTTATGCGTCAATAAATTCTTTCAAACTATCATAGCCTATCTTTTCTTCGTGTAACCATGGAATCACTGCACATTGCAGTGCTAGTTCTTCTTTGACCTTTTTAATCCACTCTATTTCGGAGACTGCACGCCCTTTTAAGACAGCATCAGTTGTATCCGTTGCATATAAACTTTGATTGATTACCCACCACTTAGGATCAATCTGCGCACGTTTGAGATCCTCCTGCAATCGTGCAGCTTCTAATACTGGTGTTGCTTCTGCCAATGTCACAATGACCACACCTGTTTCTTTTGGATTTCGTAAACGGGGAAGAAGCTTCTTCACACTTTCTGGTACATCGCCAGTCGAACGGCTCATTTCCTTATGATAGGCTTCCGTTGAATCCAGCAATAACAATGTGTGTCCGGTCGGTGCCGTATCAATGACGACAATTTCATTTTCCGATTTCTCCACTACGTCGGCAAATGCCCTGAACAAAGCGATTTCTTCCGTACATGGCGATTCCAGATCTTCTTTCAAATACGCAATTCCTTCTTCGTCCAACCCTTCCCCTGCAGCCAAAAGTACTTCCTGCTGATACTTTTTCACTTCAATTTCCGGATTGATACTGCTAATTGTCAGATTGTCTCTCAATGCACTGCCTTCAAATGTGTACGCGAGATGTGCTGCTGGGTCTGTTGTAGTCAAATGAACGCGATGACCTTTCTCAGAGAGGCCGACAGCAATTGCAGATGCAATCGATGTTTTACCAACTCCACCTTTCCCCATTGTGAAGATTACACGTATATTTTCCGAAGAAAAATCATCGATAAATTTGTTTAAGCCTGGAAGGTGAATCGTTTTTTTGCTAAGGCTATCATCTTCAAATACAGTCATAGTATAAGAGCTAAATAAGTGCCGAAGGTTATCAACTCCAGTTAATGAATACGAAACGAACGGAAGGGAAAACGTCACAACCTGTTTTAATGCTTTTGGCGTTTCTTTCAATGCACGGCGCTGTCGCTCATAAAACGCGGTTGACACACTATCATCGGGACGATGTGTCTGAAGAAGTCCATTAATAATAAGCAGCTGATTTTTAATACCAATATCCTTTAACTCTGAAGAAGCCCGATTCGCTTCAACTAAGGAAGATACATCTGGTCGCGCAACCAGAATCAGCGTCGTTTTTGCTGGATTAGAAAGAGACTCTACAGCTTTCGCATACAACTCTTTTTTCTCTCCAAGACCGGATAGGGGACCTAAACAGGAAGCCCCATGTGTGCTCTCTTCTAAAAATCCAGTCCATGCAGTTGGTAATTGTAATAAACGCAGTGTGTGTCCAGTCGGCGCAGTATCAAACAATACGTGATCATATTGATTTAACACATCTTCATCGGATAACAGATGAGAAAATTCATCGAATGCAGCTATTTCAACTGTGCAAGCACCCGATAACTGTTCTTCCATCGTTGAGAGAACAGCATCTGGCAACTTACCTCGATAAGGACCGACAACTTTTTCACGGTATGCTTTTGCTGATGCCTCCGGGTCAATATTACAAGCAAATAAATTAGTTACACTTGGAATAGCTAGTGGATCATTCGTCAATTCTACATCGAGAACATCCTGTAAATTTGAAGCAGGATCGGTACTTACTAAGAGTACTTTTTTTCCTTGGTCGGCAAGAGCCACTGCTGTCGCACAAGCTGTTGATGTTTTACCGACACCACCTTTTCCGGTAAAAAATAAAAATGGAGTGAGTACAATTTGGTTAGGATTGAATAATAGATACACGACTATTCCCCCTTATTTATCAAACTTAACTGAAACACGTACACGCGGTTTCTCCTGAAGTTCAGCAGTTTTTACATCAAGCCACTCAGCCAACTCTTCGTTCGTCGGATAGGCACCGACTTTTACAACCTCTTTATTCACAAGTATCAAAGGAAGGGCATCTGGGCCTTTTTCAAGAAGTACCTTATTGACTACTTCATTGTCTACAAATGCACCCGGATCATTCCCAAGATTATAGCGTGTAACATCAAATTTCTTTTGTTCGAGTGAATAAACAGCCGATGCGATACGCGTTAATTCTGGATCAACACTTGGTCCACAGACACCAGTTGAACAACACATTGCAGGATCAAATATTTCAACCTTTTTCATTGACAAACACCTCCTTTATAATCGTATAATTATATCCTTATATATATATTACAAGGAAAGCCGTGATGTGAATCCACGGCCTATTTTACTTATTCACCAGTTGTAGCGAAACGTTCAATCCTTGCACCAATTTCATCGCGTACACGCTGGAAGAATGCCCATTTTTCTTCATCTGTTCCTTCTGCCTTAGCAGGATCATCAAAGCCCCAATGTTCACGTTTGATATGGGGTGGTGTTATCGGGCACTTGTCAGCAGCATCTCCACAAAGCGTAACGATAAAATCTGCGTTATTTAAGATTTGCGAATCGATAATATCCGAAGTTTGATTGGAAATATCAACACCAGCCTCATTCATAGCTTTAACGGCATTTGGATTGACCCCATGTGCTTCAATTCCAGCGCTCAGAACTTGCCATTCTTCACCAAGATATTTTTTGCCCCAACCTTCAGCCATTTGGCTACGGCATGAGTTACCTGTACATAAGAAATATAGTGTTTTTTTCGACATCATGAAAATCCCCTTTTTTATGTTTTATTGTATAAATGACAGCCATACATACAGTCCGATTAGTGTAATCAGGAGTGTAGGGACTGTTAAGATAATACCGATTTTAAAGTAGCTACCCCAAGAAATTTTCACACCTTTTTGAGATAGGACATGTAACCACAATAAAGTAGCCAAGGAACCGATTGGGGTAATTTTCGGACCTAAGTCCGACCCAATGATATTTGCATAAACCAAAGCTTCGCGAATAGATCCTGTTGTCGTCGTTTCTGATATAGCCAACGCGTTAATCATGACGGTAGGCATATTATTCATGAGGGATGATAATATCGCCGCAATAAAGCCCATCGAAATCGTTGCTACAAAGAGTCCTTGATTGGCAGCCATTTGAATGACATCTCCCAAAACACTTGTAAGACCGACATTACGCAATCCGTAGACGACAACATACATCCCAATCGAGAAGAATACGATGGCCCAAGGAGCCCCTTTCAATACTTGTTTCGTTTGAACAGCAGGACTTCTTTGTGCCATGAACATAAAGAATATGGCCGTAAGCCCAGCAATAATAGAGACAGGCAATCCCGTAAAACCACTTGAGAAATACCCTACAAGTAACACGCTTAAAATCACCCAAGCTAGTCGAAACAGCTTGATATCTTTAATAGCATCCTTCGGTTCTTTTAAATCTGAGACTTCGTAGTCTTTTGGAATACTTTTTCGGAAGAATAACAACAGCACTACTATACTCGCAACTAAAGCAAATAAATTCGGAACAATCATTCGAGATGCATATTCAACAAATCCAATTCCGAAAAAGTCTGCCGAAACTATATTGACTAAGTTACTCACGACTAACGGTAGTGAAGTCGTATCTGCAATAAAACCACTGGCAATAATGAAAGGAAAAATCATCTTTTCATTGAAATTCAAATTTCGTACCATTGCAAGCACAATTGGCGTTAATATGAGGGCTGCTCCGTCATTTGCGAATAACGCAGCAACAACTGCACCTAGAAGACTGACGTAAACAAACATGCGAATACCGCTGCCTTTAGCTAATCTAGCCATATGAAGGGCAGACCACTCGAAGAATCCGATTTCGTCCAAGATTAATGAGATGATTATGATCGCGATGAAAGCAAGCGTAGCATTCCATACAATCCCCGTTACGTCTATGACGTCCTGAAAATTAACTACTCCTACTAATAAAGCGACTACTGCACCTATACAGGCAGACCATCCAATCGATAAGTTTCTAGGCTGCCAAATTACAAAAATCAGTGTAATTATAAAAATCAATGATGCGATAATAACTGAAGTCAACGCTCGTTCTCCTCTCTACTCACAACAAATGCGCAACCCTTGCGCTTCCAATTCAGTTACTAATCCGTCTTGTCCGGGAAGATGCTCAAGGATACCTTGTATAAACGGATAATCTTCATGATCTTCATTGATCGAGTAGAAGATCCATTTTCCTTTACGCGTTTCTTTCACCAACTCGATATCCCTTAGTTTACGCAAGTGCTGGCTAATCGCCGGTTGACTCATTTTGAAAATCTCTACAAATTCACAGACGCAGCAATCATGTGATTGTAGCAATTTCATCATCGTCAAACGCGTTTGATCACCAAGTAATTTTAATAGTTGTGATGCTCGTTGCAGATCAATTGTTGCTGTTGTATTCATCTATCATCCCTCCACAACATCATCATATAACTATATAGTTATATACGCAAATAGATTATCTACATTTTTCAAAAATTCTTTTCTACCAAAGCTAAAGAATCATCAGTTGAAGGTTCCGTTGAGGTATTACAAGCCGAATTATTTCTTCGGCAGAAAATTTAGCCATCAGAAAAGCACCTCCAATTGTCGGATGTGTCTAACAATTGGGGTGCAGTTCATTGAGCGGTCGCCTTTTTATTCAACCAAAACCCAGTCATAATTTAATAGTAAAATAGTTGATTTTATTTAATTCAAGCTTTCCTAACCATTTCCAAAAGCATATGTGCAAGCATATGTTGCTCTTCTTTAGATCCGGATTTCCACAGCTCCATTAAAAGATTTTCCTCCCGGTTACGAGGTTCTTCGTGCTTGGCGAGATAATTTGCAACTAACTCGGTAGTTTTCGCAAGCTTTTCTTCACTTAACCCCATTTTTTCGCCCAGCTCTACTTTTTCTGAGAGGTACTGTTTGAATCGATTGAAATTCTCTAAAATCTGATTTTTCTCTTCGCCGTCAATTTTCGACAGTTCCTTTTGTACTTTGTCTTGCATGTCCATATAAAATAACACTCCTTTGTTGTTGTACACATATACTGCTCTTATTGTAATTAAAGTAACCAAGGAAAAATTTACATCGGAAGAAAAAATATTTCGGTGTTCAAATTTGTATTTAGAAAGTAAGGTGGGTTGCCTGAAGTTGAAAACCTCTACTCCAGCATATCTCCATTTAACTTGAATTTAAGTACACTCCCTTTACATAGAGCATAGGATAATTTATAAGTTGTGAAGGGATTGATAAAAATGTATTACGCTCCAAACATGCATCAATATCCTTATTATGTTAATTTGCCGATGTATAACTATTGTAGACAGTCTGGTTACTGGACTAATCCTGTTGGGGAAGAATATACAAATAGATTTGGTTCTTTTCGCCCCTCCGATGGAAGCATTTTGCTAACAGATTATGGAGCAGAACCGTTTGTCGTCAATATTAATAAAGCTACGAAGCAAAACAATACGTACCGTACCGCTTTATGGACAGGAACTTATTTGCAAGTTACCTTGATGAGTCTCAATGTTGGCGAAGATATCGGTTTGGAAATGCACCCTCACGTTGACCAATTCTTACGTGTTGAACAAGGTCAGGGTATTGTTCAAATGGGCAAGAGGAAAGATAATTTAAGCTTTGAAAGAAATGTCTATGATGATTCTGCAATAATAATACCTGCTGGAACATGGCACAATATAATTAATACAGGTAATATTCCGCTAAAACTTTATTCGATTTACGCTCTTCCTAACCATCCATTTGGTACAGTTCATGTAACAAAAGCAGATGCAGAGGCTTCAGAAGAAGGTTACGGTCATGGCAATGGAGATACAGTTGTTTTTGGCAGGACGCCAGATGAATGGATAAAGTACACGGATTTTTTGGTGAATCAAGGGTTAGAGGATGTTAAAAGAGGAATAAATGCTACGCATATTCTTCAAGAATTTATTTTAATGGGAGTTCTTGTAGGGAAAGGGTATTCTCCTGAAAAAGCATATGAAACAGTAGAAGGATGGGAACGTACAGGAGAATCCAAACTTCTTCAGCAAAGCAAAAATATGTAGAATTAGAGGTGAAAGCATATAGTTAATTACACAATTGGGTCGATACCATAATAAGGAAACCGTTTTTTCTTTATTCTATTAATGAGTGCTTTAGTTTAACGACAGATATTAGAAAGAAAAATGGCTTGGTGAAAAATCCAAGCCATTTTTTCTCGTAAGTTTTAATTTTGGGATGTTAAGAATATGTAAATTTTCTTATTTAGGCTAGGTAAATATGGAAGATGATGCTATGTTATTAATATCGAAAACCAATATTGATATTAAATATCGGCATTCCACATTTAGGTGGTGACAAATTGGAAGACAAAGTGCTGAGAAAACTTTTTCTTGGTTTTATTCACATACACATATTACATCATGCAAAAGAACACCCCATTTTCGGTGTATGGATGTTAGAAGAACTTAGGGAACACGGCTATAGTATCAGTTCTGGTACTCTTTATCCTATCCTACATTCAATGGAGTCTGATGGGCTTCTAACAAGAGAAGATAAAAATGTGGATGGGAAAATTAGAAAATATTACACAACAACTGAAAAAGGAGATCTAGTCCTTATTGAAGCCAGGAAAAAAGCATATGAACTCTTCAAAGAAATCAAAGACTAACAAAAAGGAGCCAACAATGAATCAAACTAACCCTAATAGGGGATTTAAATCACTTTTGGAGATATTTTTAGTTTCATCACGACTCGGATTTACATCTTTTGGTGGACCAACAGCTCATTTAGCGTATTTTCATGAAGAATATGTACGAAGAAGAAAATGGATGGATGAAAAAAGTTATGCGGATTTAGTTGCTTTATCTCAGTTCTTACCTGGTCCGGCCAGTAGCCAAGTGGGTATCGGAGTAGGCGTTATGCGGGCAGGTGTATTAGGTGGAATTATATCTTTTATTGGGTTTACGCTACCCTCAGTTATTGCACTTATCCTTTTTGCTTTACTGCTCACTGGATTTGATATCGGAAATGCTGGATGGATACACGGATTAAAAATTGTGGCAGTAGCGGTAGTTGCACATGCGATTATCGGGATGGCAAAAAACTTGACGCCTGATTTAAAAAGAAAAGCCATCGCTTTATTTGCACTAATAGGTACACTTCTTTGGCAATCAGCTTTTACTCAAGTAGGTGTCATTTTAATCGCAGCATTCTTTGGGTTCCTTTTATTTAAACAACACGATGAAGTTGAAGAAGCTAGATCGAACTTCCCGATAGCTAAAAGGGTTTCGGTGATCTGTCTACTGTTATTTTTCGGTTTGTTATTTCTTTTACCGGTTATCAGAGAAGTAACCGGATCCTATTGGGTAGCAATGTTCGATAGTTTTTATCGTTCAGGTTCTTTAGTCTTCGGTGGGGGGCATGTCGTTTTGCCTTTATTAGAACAGGAACTTGTACCAACTGGATGGATAAGCGAAGAGTCATTCTTAGCAGGTTATGGTGCTACGCAAGCAGTACCTGGTCCTCTATTTACATTTGCAGCCTATTTAGGAACCGTTATGAAAGGTTGGCAAGGTGGTTTAGTCGCAACGTTTGCAGTTTTCTTACCTGCTTTCCTTCTTATTCTTGGTGCGTTACCTTTTTGGGATAGTTTACGTAACAATCCTAAAATTAAAGGTGCAATAATGGGCGTAAATGCAGCAGTTATCGGAATTTTAATCTCTGCTTTTTATTTTCCGATTTGGACAAGTTCAATCTTGGCACCTGTTGATTTTGCTCTAGCTGCAATTTTGTTTAGTATGCTAGCCTATTGGAAACTTCCACCTTGGATTATTGTGGTTTCTGGAGCTATCGGTGGATCATTATTATCTTTATTGTGATACAACAAGAAAAGCCCTTCAAAAAATGAGGGCTTTTCTTGTTTTTGATTTCTCACCAGTCACCGCATCGTATAGTATTGGGAATGAAAGTTCTTTATTTAACAATGGTAATCGGGCAATTCACATGCTTCATGACTTTGTGACTGACGCTACCAAGGATCATTTCTTGTAAAGTATTTAAGCCTCGACTCCCGATGACAAGTTGGTCAATTTCTTCTGCATTCACATACTGAATGATTTCTTGACTCGGATTCCCTTTTAACATTGTAATCTTCGTCTTCACTCCGACGTCTTTTGCTAGTTCTATAATAGGCTGCACTTTTTGCTCTCTTTTCAATGTTAAGCTCTCAGGGCTTTGAGATAACAGCCGCTCATCTTTTGCCTTATTATAATCCGATACATAAATAACTTCTAAATGCGCCTCGGGTAAGTATTTGCAAAGTGTAATAGCATGTTTTGCTGCACGTAAAGCATTTTCTGACCCATCAATTGCTACAGCAATCCTCATGTAGATTCCTCCCTTACGTTAATTGTTTATACAATTGTTCACTTGAAGAATTTAACCCTTGAATATGCACCGTCACGCCTTGTTGTTCAAGCTGTTGTTTCACTTTTAAAATAGCGGCCACAGCTGACTCATCCCATAGCTGACTATTTTCAAAATTAATGACGATTTCATTTTCTGAAACATTATCGAATGACTGAATAAATTTTGTGGTTGATGCAAAAAACAAAGGACCTTTTACCTTATATCCATCCTTCTCATGTGTTACTGCCACACGAGAAATTTTTGCAACAAAGAATAGCGCACTTAATATAACACCAATAACAACACCAATCGCTAAATTATGTGTATATAAAATAATCGCAACCGTAAAGAGCATAACAAGTGACTCCGATTTAGGCGCTTGTTTCAAAAACTTAAACGAGCTCCAATTAAATGTTGTCGCACTGACCATAATCATAACACCAACAAGAACAGGCATCGGTATTTTGACGACGACATCGCCCAAAACGATAATTAAAAACATGAGAAAAATACCTGACGTTAATGTCGATAAACGCCCACGCCCTCCTGATTTAATATTGATAATCGATTGCCCAATCAATGCACAACCTGCCATCCCACCGAAAAAACCAGTGATGAAGTTAGCAATCCCTTGCCCACGCGCTTCTGTATTTTTATTGCTCTGCGTATTTGTCATATCATCCAGCACTTGAGATGTAAGTAGTGATTCTAATAAACCGACAACCGAAAGCGCCAATGCATACGGCAAAATAATTTTTAACGTTTCAAAATTAAGCGGAATATCTGGTAAGAAAAAGATCGGTAACGAATTTGGCATCGATCCAAGGTCACCAATCGACTGTAACTTCACTCCACTTAGGAGCGCAATGCCCGTCATGACCACAATGGCAATGAGCGGTGCAGGAATCGCGGTAAAAAATCGCGGAATCAAATACACCAATATTAGCGTAACGCCTGCAAAAACATATGTCATCATGCCACCACCTATTAAATAAGGCAGTTGCGTTATAAAAATCATAATCCCAAGCGCATTCACAAAGCCTAGCATGACGGAGTTTGGAATAAAGCGCATCAAGTTCGCTACACCAAACAACCCAAGTATAAATTGAATGACTCCTGTTAAAATAGTGGCCGCGAGTAGATATTGTAAGCCATGATTCGCCACTAAGCTGACGAGTACTAATGCCATCGCACCTGTTGCTGATGAGATTAAACCAGGACGGCCACCGACAAACGAAGTAATGACCGCCATTGTAAATGAAGCGTATAATGCGACACGTGGATCTACACCCAGAATGAAGGCAAAAGCCAATGCTTCCGGAATAAGTGCCAGCCCAACAACGATTCCGGCTAAAATATCAGCGCGCACATTCCCAAACCACTGTTGTTTTAAAGTATGCATACTGTTCCCCTTTCATAAAGACAAAAATTTCAACATAGCTACTATCGATGTTAGAATGTATGTAGCATATCATTTCAATTCCCAAAAGTGAACCGTTTTGGGAAGTTAGGAGCAAAAAAAAAATGAAATATGGATACATCCGTCCGATTGTTCGGGATCAACAATGCACCCATCAATTAAACGAACTTTTCTTTGATACATTATTTAAAGAGGCACATGGACTTGCCAAGAAAAGAACTGAGCTTGAACAATTATTGATGACTGTTCAAAAAGATGACGAGCTGTTCGTCCAAAATATCGCAGTATTAGCTGATTCCCTTCAGCAACTTTTAGATATTTTACGACTAGTAGAACGAGATCAAATCACCATTCACTTCGTCGATGAACAATTAACCAACCAAACGATACAAAAAGCTTCACTACTTCAAAGTGCGACTTTTTTTGCGGATTTACAATCAAAGTTTCTAAGCCATTCTTCTACATTTACGCTACAAGCTGCTAAACAACAGGGTAAATCAATTGGTCGTCCACGAAAACCAGATGACAATTTACAGCTGGCTTTTTCAATGTATGACAGTAAGACTTATACGCTATATGACATAAAAGAAGCGACTGGAATTAGTAAGACTACTTTATATCGTTATTTGGATGATCGCTCTACATCGTTGTCCGATGAGACTGAGTAGAGTAGGAGAATTAAAGCAAGAGCGATAATAAAAGCATACGGAACCGGTAAATAAAAGATGAGGCCATTCATTCTCATTCCTTTATCAAGAAAAAAGAAACTAAAAACAACAGAGGAGCAAAATGCATCTCTGTTGTTTATTTATTATTCGCCAAATTATTATACGCTTGTAAAAATTGTCGATACGTTTCATTACCTAATTGGCGAGGATTATTATTAAATAAGCGTTGAAAAACAATCTTTTTAGCTTCGTCTACATCCGATGTTCGAGACGCTAATATTAGCTCAAAATAGGATGTAAAGTAGGCGGTACTTAATGTACCTCCACGGTTAATAATCATTACTATCACCTTTCAAAGTTATAACTTTTTGATTACTCCTTTTTAGAGGAACAGCATGAAGAATCACTTTTACTTGCCGTAGCTTTATCAGAAACCTTTTCAGTTTTCTCTTCAACCTCTTCAATATCAACAGAGCAGCAATCCTGCTTGGAAGCAAAAATCTTTTTAAACAACGATTCTTTTTTCATTCGTCTTTCACCTCCTTAAAATGTAAAGTAAAGAATATATCCCGTTGTGACAGCACCAATGAAAACTGTGATGATAAAGGCTGCTATTAATCGTGGCTTAAATAATTTGTTTAACAGTAGGATTTCAGGGAGACTCGCTCCTGCCCCCCCAATAATCAGTGCAACCACAGCACCCATGCTCATTCCTTTAGCTACTAACGCTTCTGATATAGGGATCATCGTTTCAACTCGAATGTACATCGGAATTCCAATTACAGCAGCTATAGGTATCGCAAACGGATTATCATTCCCCGCAATCGCTGTTATAAATTCAGCTGGAATGAAATCATGAATAACGGCACCAATGAGAACCCCGATGAGTAAGTAAGGTAAGACCGGGTAAAAGAAGTTCCATGCATCTTTTAAAGCGAGAACCCACTTGGATTCTGGTTCACCATTTTCATTTTTTGTGCGTCGAATTCTTACGTTTTTTAGATGTTTTTCTAATCCAAGTGCATTAAATAGGACACCAGCTAGCACTGCGAAAATAAACATACTGACGACATAAAACACAGTCAATTTCAAGCCTAATAGCTTCCACAATAAAATCACGATAATCGGATTTAATAAAGGCGATGCTATTAAAAAGGAGATTGACGGACCGAATGGCGCGCCTGAACTCAATAACCCTGCCAAAATCGGGATGGTTGAGCAGGAGCAAAATGGCGTAAGCGCACCTAAAAAGGTTCCAGAGACATACCCCGTCGCTTTATTACCTTTCTCTAAAATACTTTTGATCTTTTCCTCCGTAACAACTTGTTGAAGCAAGCTCACAAGGAAACTAATCAAAAGAAATAACGCTGCCAATTCAACAAATAATATTAAGAAGTTTTTAATGAACCCCATAATATCCATATAAATCATCCTTTCTGAGTAAACACATCAACTTTTATTGATGTGAACTATAAAAAAATTATCCTTATTCAGGATAAAAGAGACAACAAAGATCCGAAGATAATATTTTCTTTATTTCATTAGGATTGGCTGAATAATAATTCCATTTCCCTTCTTTTTCAACAGAAATAAAGTTCACATCTAATAAGATTTTTAGATGATACGATAATTTAGATTGTGGCAATGCTAGTAGTTCACTCAAATCACAAACACAGGTTTTTCCTTCTGTAGCCAAAATACGCAATATATAAAGTCTCTTGTGATCCGACAATGCTTTAAATTTCTTCTCATAGTCGAGTAAAGTTGTATCACAAACATCCCGCTGTTTAATCATGATTATTTCTCTCCTCACATCAAATATTCTTGATGTATAGTATATTATGCTAAAGAGGAAAAAGTGTCAACAAAACAGTGTCTGCTTTCCAGCAAAACTAAATTTCACCCTTTCGGTTCATTTGATTAGAGCAAATAAAGACGTCCACTGGGGTCTTAACTCCATTGATGAACGCCCTATTTTATTATCGCTGTCACGAACTTCGGAGCAACCGGGGGATTCCTCTATTGCAACCATCCATAAATATCCCTAAAGGATACAAGAAAGAATCTTAGTTAGGAAATATTCTCGGCCTGGTCAGAATCGAATATAGAGTATGAACAACATTGTTAATTACTTAAACTCAATGAGCTTTTCAGTTGCTAATACAAGGGAACTTGGTAAAACATTTAAACCTACAGCTAATGCGAAGATAGTATTAATTGTCGGCTTTCTTTTTCCTCTTTCCATTAGGCTAATATATGTACGATCTAAACCACAAATATGAGCTAACTCTTCTTGTGAAAATTTCTTTTCCAACCTAACTTCTCTTAGTACTTTCCCGAAAACCTCTTCTATTTCCATCCACTATAGCACCACACTCTTTTTCTCTATACTCAGAGAAATGTGGTGTTCAGTCCACGGACTATAGTCTGCAAGAGAGAGCCTGATATGCTACACTGTCTGTATTGTAAGACTACACTTGAGTAATGAAATGAGGTAAAAAAACATGAGTGAAATAGAAACGTTTGCAAACAGTTCGAAACTACCTAGTCAGCTAAAGGAATATTTCACAGCTAGTGAAAGCATTAAAGCAGTGATAACTAAGAAGACCCTATCTGAAATTGAAGACTTATACATTTATTACACTTCGCTTTATAGATTTGATACATCCGAATTTAGCGCCTATACAATCACTTCTTTAAAAAAATGCAAAGATTTGGATTCCTTTTATTACTATTTGAAGAAAGTGATTGATACAAACTTGGATTTAAAATCTAAAGATAGGTCATTCAATAGCAATAGCGATTATTTTGATTCCCAAAACGCTGTTGCAGATAAAACATTTATAGACGTCGTTCTTGAATTTTGTGATCTCATTGACAAAGTTTATAAAAAAAATGAAAACTTGAATTTTAAAAAAACCTATATAAGTCTTGGAAAACTAGAATTGATAAATAAGTTAATCACTAATCCAATCTATGAAAAAGTCTTGATTTCTGGAAAAAGAGTACTTGAGGAACACGAAAATACTAAAGCTTAGACCATTATATTTCTTAATTGGGTGGGGGAGGGGGCTCGAAAAGATCAATATCACATTGGTCCAGGAGAAAAATTCTTATTTTCCTTCCTGGACTTTTTCATTTAAAGGGCTTTGGGGATAGTTTCTTCGAATATTCACATCAAAAGATATCCGAAAATTCATCTGCTATAGTTTTTTTACTTTTTAAAGGAATCACGTTATCCTTTATTTTTCCGGATGCTTCTAAATTCGTTTCATACCAATTATAAAAATCTGAGGGATTACTAAAAATATTTTCTAAAGCCCCTTTGACAATACTTGTCTGTTTTTGACCTGTATCTAAATGATTAACTAGGGGGACCTCTTTGTTTGAACTATACCTTAACATTTTAAATAAAAGATCTTGGAGGTATTCAGACTGATTTTCTGATTCAGAAAGTTTGCTTTTATATTCTTGAACTTTCCTCTCACTTTCTGCGAGTTTTAGTTCTAAGGTTTTTCTCTGTTCAATATTTTTATAGAATTTCCGTTCAATCACAATTAATTCCTTAATCAAAGCTTCTTTATCATCATAATGTTTATTAATGATATCAGAAAGGTTTGGAATATTGTCGTTCGGAACTTCCGAAGTAGACACTTTAGAAGTAAAGACACTATTCGCTTTATCGATCACCATTCTTCCTAGCCGATTTTTCTTTCTCCAAAAGTCTTCTCCAGCTGAGGTAGGGAAACGGCCCTGTTGAACTACTTCATTGTTGAATTGATGCATATCACCATATTTAATTTTGCCATTTATTTGTTTCTCTGTTTTAAATAAATAAATCAGGTGGTTAACCTCTTTTTCAGTCAACTTTGTTTTACGCCCAGCTTTATTGGCCATCATTTTGACCCCCTAGTATTTTAAGTTCTGCAATTTCTTTCACGCTGTCTTTAATTTGAAAGGAAATAGACTTCAGCTTGTTAAAATTTGTTGGATTCACCCTAGAAAATTCGTCAGACAGCATAATCGAATGCAAATTTTTCATGAAAGTAATCAATTCATTGATGTTTCTTTTGCTGTTAGCTAGCTTACCTTTAATAACATTAGACTTTTCAGCCAATTCTTCAGGAGTAATTCTCCAGTGACTACAAAAAATACAATCCTCGGTTTCACAACGCTGCTGTTCATCTGAACAATACCCTAGATCTTTTAAAGGTTTTTTACAATCCTGCGTAGTAGGGGGTCTAAAAGCTTTAAGCAATATGTCATTCGGAATATGAGGAGCTAAATCCAAAGAAGCTTTCAAGGCTCCTTTCTTTTTTTTGTTTTTTGAAGAACTTACTTCCGAGTTCGATTGAGAGGATTGTGCAAACTTAAACTTTTGTAGTAGCGCAAAGACTTCCGAATCTATCCAGTATTCAGTATGATGAGCGTAATTCAATTGCATTGAAATGGTTTTATGGTTTGCTAACCTGGCAATTTCAATAGGTGATACCCCTTGCATCATTAACGAAAATATGGCTAGGTGCCTTGTGTCATTCGGCCAGAGCTGGTTTTTCCGAGGTATATAAAACCCGTACTTTTGTTGTACAATTTTTTCATAAAAGCTCTGAATCAAAATGTACAATTGTCCGATGTTAAAAACATTAACATTTATTTTCTGTGTTTCTCTTATGTTACGAATAAAATCTGAGCTCGTCTTTAAGATTGAATTGTAAGAGATAAGAGTATCGCTAGTCCCAAATTTATCGGTTTCAGCAATGTAAGTTGAAATTAGCTCAAAGGCAACTTGATCAATTCGTACTTTATCGACTACATTTGGATGCTTTTTTGAATATTTATGCCTTGGTAAATGTAAATAATAGTTTCCTTCTCCTTCGGAAAGACACTCCCTTTTTATCGCACAAAATTCAGAAGGTCGTAAAGGAACAATTGTTGTTATTTTCCACCAAATTATGATTGGAAAGTATAATAATTTTTCATTAATCCATTCCGTGGCACTATTGTTACTGGATTTGATTTCTTGATAATAAATATCAATACTTTGCGAAAAGGTCAATATATCCTTGGAAGGAGGTAAAGTACGATTAGCTTTTTTCCTTACAATTTTTCTTTTTAAATTAAGGAGTGGTTTTATATAGACCTCTCCGGCTTCAATATCAGCGTAATCTAAGAAATTCAATATCACATAAATTGTATATTGTTTATCCTTGTTTGAAATAGTTTCTGTTGATGTAAACCACAATACAAATTCGTCTTCTTTTTCTCGATCAAATCCATTGGTATACTCTAAAGCTCTTAGTATTTTCGAATAATATCCAGCAACTGTAGTAACATGGTATTTCGAAATCAAGTCAGCTACCCAGCACTTTACAATTATTCGGAAGTTTTTTGGAAGATGATTCACGTATTCATATGATTTCAATTCTTCAAATTTAAGTTTTCTCTTCAAGCCAGTATTTAAATTGTCTTTGTAAAATATCCACTCATCATCATCGAAATCACCCAGATAATGCAGGGGTTCATTTTCAAGTATTTTTACGGCCTCTTTTATGCTCTCAGCGGTTAAAAATGTCGTATCGGAAAGTGATTCAAGTTCTTCAGAAATTGGTGAGTATAGGCTAGTTGCTTCACTATTCATCCATTCGTACCTCGCTTTTCTCAATATTAGAAGTCCTGTATTTATTTAACTCAACAACAGAAATTTTCTCCATTTTCTCTTTAAGTGCTTGACTTCCACCCTCTATAAATTGATAAATTACATCTTTACCAAACTTTTCAGTAGCTCTTTTCCACTGATCCATTTCAACGGAAAAAATATTGGCTATTTTTGTCTTTTCAGCTTCGTACCCCTGTTTTTCTAGACTTGTAAGTTGTTGAATCCTATTAGTCAAACTTTCAGCAAGGGAAGAGAGGGCGTAAAAGTTAGGGACTGACATTGAGCAATTTCTGCATGCAATATTATGTTTGGTGCAATTCTCTATACCTATAAGGCACTGCACATGGTCTTCTTTACTAGGTAACAACTGTGTATCCAACTTAAACATATAATCAGCTGCTTCTTCAAATCCCATGCTTAAAATCATGTCGGAAACCTTTTTCTTTTCTGCTTGTATTGTATTTAAGAACCCAGCAGTAGATTCAATATTGTAAACATCCCCAAACATTTCTTTAACAGCTACTATCTCTTCAGTTCTTTTTTCACGATCATTTTCATTTCCAAATAGGACCTCAGCAAACAGATCCGGGATGTACCCAAAATGTTCCCTAACGAATAATTGGTGTGTTAAATTATTTAACTCTTCTTCGGGAATATAAATATAAATATTAGTAGTTTCAAAATCAAAGTGTGCACGTAAACGCTGAGCTACTTCTAGTGCGGCCTGTGCATGTCCTTTTTTTACGAGTAAGTGATATATATAGGACAATAAAGAACGATTCATTTTCCTGTTTTCAAATATGAATTCCTCATTAAAATCCTTGAAAAATATCAACTTACATCTTGACGAAAACTCGTTTCTTATCGATTTAAAACTTATCAGATAGTCATAATTTGGTGTAATAGTAGCCCTACGTAACTCACAAATAACTGCTGCGGTTGCTAAAGAAAGGGTCACATCTTCCGAACAAAAAAATCGGTTAGTAGCATTCGTTTTGGTTGTTCTTAAATCTTTACGCATTACTTGACGAATGATCCGGCGAGCATCTTCGTAGCTTAAATCGTTTTGTTCTAACCACTCCAAATTAATATTTGGAACGGAAATCTCGTTTAGATCAATCTTTGGAAATCTAACAACATCTTTATGTCGCCAAGCATTGTTAAGATGTACAAGCACATAAAGCCAAGAAGAGTCATAGTTGTAAGTCCTTTGTTTCTTTATTTTGTATGAAGCATTTTGAGTAATAAACTTTTGATTCATTTGTTTTTTTACATCTTCAATAGCCTTTCTTTTATGTAAAGGTAAGTTGGTGGCAAAATTAAATAATGATTTATAATCCTCGTAATTATAAATGGTTTTATCTTTAGGGATAATTTCTTTTTGGTATGGATTTATGATACGTTCCAATTTAAATAGTTTCCTTTTATTCTTTTCAATAAGTTTATTATAAATCGAATTAATGAAACTATAAAACACTTTCTGGTACAGCAACGGAATATTTTCATTGAATAATGCAAGATTAATACGATTGGAAGTCAATTCATATATCTCTTTGTCTGCAAGAAAATCAATTAGTATTCCCGTACACTTGGCATATCTAAATACTGTGTAATGAATAGTCTCAACGCTTTCATTAGTATTTCGTAAAGCGCGGTGTACATATTCTTGCCACCCTTTGCAGGTAACTGAATCGTTATTATGAAAATCAATTTCTAAACTTTTAAGCACGTATTCATATGCATCTATATTGTCTGAAAGTGAAGTAACAACCTCTCTAAGTTCATTTTCCTGAACAATTTCATTAACAATTGATTTAGGATAGATGTATGACATTCTTTTTAGTGGATGCACACCACGAAAAACAGTTGGCACTTTCTTTCTTGCATCAATAAGTTTTGAATGTAAACTATGATATTGAAGTTTTAATAGTTCCTGTACCTCATCTGAGATATAGTATTCGTCTTTCAATTTCTGCTGCCGGACCTTTAACTGATCAATAGATTCTTTTAGGTAATGACGAATACCACCTAAAATGGTGTCAGTTAAACCTTCTTCCCTTCTCATAATTTTCCACTGGGGTGTAGTTAAATTCAAAAGGCTCTTTGCTTCACTAGATGAATAGTATTTATCTGTGTTGTAAACTTTTCCTTTGATGAGTGTTCCTATACCTACAGTATTATCAGGCAAGACGTTTTGATTATATTCTTCAATCAAAGACTCAACTATCTTTCTTGGATGGAAAATATGATAATGTGATAGGTAAATGTTTTTCACATTATTTCTCTTAAGAATTCTCCAAAAAATAACGTTTTTCGCATTTAACTTTTCAAGTGCTTCTTCGTGGCTAATATAATCTACTAGAAATTGATTAACCGATTCTTTTGTAACATAAGTTTCATTTACAAATGTTATGGATTTTAAAATCCCGAGATTCATTAGACTAAGAATATTCTTTCTATACGTTGCTAACCTAAATTCACCTTTGAACCTATATTTATGACTAATTAGTTTTTGGACTGCTTGTCCAAGGGTGAAACATTGTTCAAAGAGTTTTTCTTCCTCTTGTACATATTTTTCAAGTGAGCTTAAGACGACCTTGTTAGTTCCGTTTGAATCGGTAACTACTTCTATAAGACCATCTCTTCCTAGTCTTCCTAATTTATTGGGTGAAGTTTTGACATGTGCATATATGGGCTTATTGTATATTTGATGAAAGCTAACGAGTTTTTCGGACACTTGTGGCCACCCCATTTAACCATTTGGTTTTGTATACTGTTTGATCTATGGACCCAAATTCTTCTTTTGGAACATTATGCAACTCATTCTGAAGCCCCTCGATATAATGTATTGTTGTTTTGGCATCAACATAATCTAAAACAGATTCAATACTAGTATCACCTCTTGCGATGGCAATCTGTAAAACGCTTAAATCCATATCCAATAGAAAACTCGTAAAAATACCCCTACCTATATGTGTAGACCAGTAAGAATCTTTTAAAAGCATATAGTCGTCTTCCCTTCCAGCCGATGTAGCTAATTTGGTTAAAAATGATTTTTTAACCTTTCTAAACCTTTTATCATAGACTCTCCCGGATATAGCCATACCATTTTTATCGTAAAACAAGATCATCGGATTTTTTAAAAAGCCACTTTTCAATTTTATATCCAAGTCTTTCATGTGCGACTCATAGTAATCCCATAGTACATCACTATCTAATATCATTTGTTTAGCTAAATGTGTTTCTAAGTAATTTAATCGTTTAGGGCTCTCGGCGCTAGTATCTTTTAGGTGAGTAAAGAGAGTTGAACGATTATCTCTTATTTGTACAGATAGTGATTTTCTAAATTTAACACTTAGGTCAGCACGTGTAATATTTACCACTTCTCCACGTCTAAGTCCCCCGAAAAATTGTAAGCATAGAGCAAAAGCTATTTCTGGAGCCGTTTCTTTGGCTTCCTCTAAGAATTCGATAATCAGTTTATTTCTATTAGGTCCGAAGTCTTTAAGTTTCATAAACTTATTGTTATTATGTGTTCTAGATGGATACTTTGTTCCTAAAGATGATGATCTAAAAGGAGAATGGTTCAGCCAATTCCCTTTCTCATCTTGATAAGACTTAAAGTCAATATCATCGTTTAACAAAGATTGTTCTTTTAAGAACAGATAAAATTCCTTTATATAGTTTTCATAATAAAAAACCGTACTTCTTTTTAAACCCGTATTAGTTAAATGAGTAATATACCGGCTACCATGTATTAATTTTAATCCACTTATTCCTTCGTGAACTAACTGATTAAAGTCCTCATCTCCTGCACTAATACGGTCAATTATATAATTTAAGAAACGGCATAAAACATAAGCAGGGGCTTTCACGGTATTGATACTACTGCCCTGATACTCATACCTACGACGAATAAAGTCTGTAAGGGGATGTGGAATGGCTACTTTTTTAATCTTGTTATATAACCCAATATTAACAACCCTTTTCTTTACAACTTTACTATCAATAAATTCTTCTATCTCATTTTCCTTGACGACAAATTTAAAGTTAATAAGATTTTCCATATAGCCTACCTCCTTTTCGGTTTGGTATTATATAAAAAATATTACCTACCTATATTAAGCCATATTTATTCTAAATGGGCAAAATCAAGTGTCGAAACCCCTTGATTTCACTGTGTCTTTATAATATAAATGAATAATAACCCATAAGCGTACCTATAATGCTGGAAAGCTCGTTGAGGATAAAAACGAGACGGAAATCCTAAAAGAAGTAGAGGGGCTTGGAACGGAAGCAACTCGCAGTGGCATCATCGAAACAATCAAGCGTCATGGCTATATCAACGTGACGAAAAACATCGTTTCGATTACGGATAAAGGGCGTATTCTATGTCAGGCCATTGAAGGTAATCTACTGGCAAGTCCATCGATGACCGCCAAATGGGAGACTTATTTACGTAAAATCGGCAATGGCGAAGGGACGCAAGAACGCTTTCTTGGCAGCATTGCGAAGTTCATCAATAGCTTATTGGAGGAAGTACCAGGTCAGCTAAACGCCAAGCCAATTGATGCAAAACTAGCAGCTAATGTTGTCAGCAAAACGGCTTCACGAACTTCCTACAAACAAGTCGAAGTCGCACCATGCCCCGCTTGTAAAGAAGGCATGATCATTGCACGCAAAGAATTTTACGGTTGCAGTGCTTATAAAAGTGGCTGTAAGCAAACATTCCCTGGGGTATTTTTGAAGAAGAAGCTGACGCCTAGTCAGGTTAAGCTTCTGTGTACGAAGGGGAAAACCAATGTGATTAAGGGCTTTACGGCCAATACGGGGAATAAGTTTGATGCACGGCTTGCACTTGTGGATGGGAAGATCAATTTGGAGTTTTCTCAGTAAATCCTAAAGAAAGACTTAACTATATATGTCGAACTTATGATTTTACCTAATCATCAGAGAAGGCGCCTTACAGGGGTAGACGAAGCAATAAGACTGACGGCGATCTTCTGTCAGGCTTATTGCGGGAGTCATCCCCAAGCGCCAAGCGTTATTGGTAAGGTTCTTTGTGTAAGCTGCGATAACTTAATAGATGACTTGCCTAACAAAATAAATCTAAAAAAGGACTGAAGCACATTGGATTCTAAAAAAATAACGTTAGAAGACGACTTAAAAATAGCCTTTCATATTAGAAAAGAAGTATTCGTCAAAGAACAAAACGTCCCTTTAGATGAGGAGTTTGACGAGTTCGACACACTGGATGAGCTTTCTGAACACATTTTAGTCTATTATAATGAACAACCTGTCGGAACTGGACGAGTAAGATGGGTGGATGGCTTCGGTAAATTGGAGAGAATTTGTATTTTGGAGCCTTACCGGAAATTTGGACTAGGTAAAGTAATCATAGGGACATTAGAAGAAATTGCTGAAGAAAGGGGGCTATCCCGAGTTAAATTGAATGGACAAACACATGCAGAAGGCTTTTATAAAAAACTTGGCTATCAGACTTCATCCAGTTCATTCATGGAAGCCGGTATTCCCCATGTTGTGATGACGAAGGAATTAGCTACTAAATAAGGCCTTTCAAGGTCCCGACACAATTCGAGGTTATGAATTGCCGGGACCTTTGACGCGCACTAAAATTGACACGTCCTCGTGACCTTTCACTTTTCTAAAATTTAACAAACATCCCCTTTCTTGTTCCCGTATTTTTAGTGTATGATTAGAAAATGCTATAGACAGAAGGAGTTTTTTGCATATGAAAGATAATCCAGAACCAAAGAAATACGAGTATTTGTCGGAGAACCCGAATGCCAAGGTTATGCCGATTATGCTCTCCCTCATTATTGGGGCTTTTTTCGCGATTTTAAATGAAACGCTGTTAAATATTGCGCTTGTCACCTTGATGGAAGAGTTTTCGATCACATTACCAACTGTGCAATGGATGGCAACGGGCTTCATGCTTGTCATGGCCATTGTAATCCCTATATCTGCACTGTTACTCCAATGGTATACGACACGCCAATTATTTTTAAGCACGATGATTGTTTTCACCCTCGGGACCATCATCAGTGCGAGTGCACCAACGTTTGTGGTTTTATTAGTTGGTCGATTAATTCAAGCAGTTGGAACAGGCTTACTCATGCCAATCATTTTCAATGTATTTTTACTTATTTATCCACCCCACAAGCGTGGGAAAATCATGGGCATAATAGGTCTAGTCATCATGTTTGCACCTGCAATTGGACCAACGCTTTCTGGTGTAATTGTCGAATACTTAGGATGGCGCTATTTGTTTATTCTTGTCATTCCGTTTGCTATATTCTCCATTGTATTCGCTTCTAAATATTTGATTAATGTGTCAGAAGTAACGAAACCGAAGATTGACGTTATCTCCATTATTTTCTCTACCATTGGCTTTGGATCTCTCGTTTATGGTTTTAGTTCTGTCGGAGCAAGCCCAGATGGATTTTTAGATCAGACTGTTTTAATTGCGATTATTGCTGGAGTTATTGGGATTGTGTTATTCGTCATTAGACAATTACGACTTGAAGAACCTGTCATGGATTTACGCGTTTTTAAATACCCGATGTTTACACATGCCGTTTTGATGTTTTTAATTATCATTATGGCGATGTTCGCTTCAGAGATTATTTTGCCGATTTATATGCAAGGTCCTTTAGCTTTAAGTGCAGCTACAGCAGGTCTGGTGCTTTTACCAGGGAGTATTTTGAATGGTATTATGTCACCATTCATGGGGCATCTTTTCGATAAATTTGGCCCTAGGGTTTTGATGATTCCAGCATCACTTGTATTAAGTGGAACGATGTTTATGATGAGCAGGTTGACGACTGAAACGGCTTTATGGGTTGTCATCCTTGGGTATATTTTACTCATGCTAACTGTTTCAGCAATCATGATGCCTGCCGAAACGAACGGCTTGAATCAGTTGCCAAAACGCCTCTACCCACATGGCACCGCCGTTATGTCGACCTTACAGCCTGTGGCAGGAGCGATTGGTGTATCTGTTTTTATTAGTATTATGAACGCTAGGCAACTTAAATTTTTACAACAAGCCGATACACCGGATGACCCTGCTACAATAAGTGGCGCAATGGTAGCTGGCGTTGAACTTGTTTATTTCATCGCTTTTGCCATGTCTCTCGTAGCTGTTCTTTTGGCATTTATCGTTTATCGTGCGAAGCCGAGTGAAGCGGATGAACTACCCCAAGAGGAATAATAGCCGATAAAATAGCAAACGTCTTTCCCACATACGAGAGGGAAAGACGTTTTTAACGATTTATTTATTCTGAAAAATTCTCATAGATGTTGCCGTTAAAGCCCATTCTTTTATAAACTACTGAATGAATAACATTCACTTCGCGGTTTCCCGTCGAACAACCGGTGCCACTTCTGTCGCCAGCATTTCAATACCTTCTGCAACCTTGGAAAATGGTAAACCTCCGATATCCATCTGTGCCATAAACCGTTGGTGGCCAAATAGTTCATGTTGCTGGAGAATTTTCTCAATAATTTGTTGAGGACTTCCCACAAATAAGCCGGTTTCAGGGCTGGCCATACGTTCGAAATCGGAAACAGATATCTTCGTGCCCATTCCGCGCTGTTTGTTTACATATTCCCAATAACCTGCATAATACGGGTAAAATTCGTCTTTTGCCTGTTGTGAGGTTTTTGCTATAAATGTATGTCCTGTCACTGCTACTTTTAACGCATCATTGGCATGCCCAGCTTCTAATCCAGCTTGGCGATATAAATCGACAAGGGGCTTGAAACGTTTTGGATCGCCACCAAGAATAGCAAGAGCCATTCCTGTTCCAAGTCTTCCAGCACGCGCTGCACTTTCCGGTGTTCCGCCTACACCAATCCAAAGTGGTAATTTCTCTTGTGCTGGACGAGGTGCAATCATGGCATTTTGTAATGAAGAACGGAAAGTGCCTTGCCAATTGACGATTTCACTAGCATTTAACTGTTGAAGCAACTGCATATTCTCCTCGAACAGTTCATTATAATCGTTTAAATCATAGCCAAATAATGGGAACGATTCTACAAATGCACCACGGCCTGCAATGATTTCCGCACGACCATTTGACAGTAAATCAAGTGTCGCAAAGTCTTCGAAAAGACGGACAGGATCGATTGTACTTAACACAGTCGTTGCACTCGTTAATTTGATTTGCTTCGTATGTTGTGCCACTGCAGCGAGCGTAACAGCCGGAGACGACACCGCGTAGTCCAAACGATGATGTTCGCCGACCCCAAAGATATCCAGTCCCGCTTCATCTGCTAGCTTGCCAGCAGCCAACACCTCTTGCAGGCGCTGCTGAATGCTAATTGTTTTTCCTGTTTGAGGATCTGGACCGAGATCCCCAAGCGTATAAATACCTATTTCAATTCCAGGTTTCTTTTCTGTTATTTGCATTGTATTTACTCCGCTTCTGAAACAAGTGTAAAACGCTCGTTTATATGTTGAGGATTTTCGATTTCATCTAGAACAGCGATTGCAAAATCAGCATAACTAACGTAGCTATCGCCTTTTGCATTCACGATAAAATTATCTTTTCCTTTTTGATAAGAGCCTGTTCTTTTGCCTTCTGGGTTGAAAAATGCTGCTGGGCTGATAAATGTCCATTTAATATCCGTTTCATTTTGTAGATCTTCTAGGTTCTTTCCTTGATTGGAAGCAGTCGGAAAATATTCTTTAGGAAACTCAGGAGTATCTACCAAACGAACTGTTTTAGCTTCATCCACGAATAGGCTTCCTGCACCGCCAACAACAATCAATCTTGTGTCAGATGAGCCCTTAACAGCTTCAATCAAAACTTTCCCCGCGTCAACATGAAGATGTTCTTGACCTGCTGGTGCACCAAAAGCATTGATAACAACATCAAATGATTGAAGATCTTCGGCTTTCAAACTGAATACGTCTTTTTCAAGTACCGCCACTTTTTCTGCAGCCAGTTTCGCTGCATTGCGAACAATCGCCGTCACTTCATGTCCACGTTCACTAGCTTCCTTTGCAATAAGGCTTCCAGCTTTTCCTGTCGCACCGATAATACCAATTTTCATAGTTAATTCCTCCAATTCATTTATTGTACATTACATAATGTACTCTTTTTATCCGTTGCTATGCACAACTATTCACACCGTTGTAATTGTAACAGTTACAGTTACAACAAGTACCAAAAAATTGAATGAACTAACCAATTTTCTGTGCTAGTACCTTCACTAATTCGTCCATCGTAATTTCTCGTAAAACAGACTCCATCGCTTCTTGGGCTCGTAATAAAATCAGCTCAAGAACTGCCCCAATATTGGCACCAACCGGGCAATTTGGATTTGGTTTTTCATGCATTTGGAATAACTCACCTTCTTCGACCACATCAACAGCCCTATATACATCGAGCAAGGTAATTTGATCTAACGGCTTTTGAAGCGTAGCGCCTCCAAGACCTCGGCACACTTGAACCAATTCTGCGTCACGTAGTTTTCCAATCACTCTACGGATTACGACAGGATTTGTATTCACACTTTCGGCAATCCATTCCGAAGTGCAAAGTTCACTGCGTTCAATTGCAATGAGCGATAGAATATGAACTGCAACTGTAAATCGACTGCTAATTTTCATAGTCAATCACCTCCGATGTAACAATTATAGTTACATCGGAGGTGATTTGTCAACTAATTAGTAATACTATGCACACTCATAAAGCGTACAAAATCACTTATTTTATCGTACAGTTTTTAATGCACCGCTCCAAGCAAGAACTTGGTCAAGCATAGCGTTTGCGTTGTCTGCGTGATAATCAGCAGGTTTGAATACGCTCATGTTTTCAAAATCAGACATCAGTGAAAATGTAACTGCTGTACGCACATCAGCAACTTGTAGCTCACCTAAGATAAGACGTAGGTTTTCATGTGCGCGTGTCCCGCCCAAGCTACCATATCCAACGAAGCCAGCTGCTTTATTGTTCAATTCTGGATTCAAGAAGTCTAGTGCATTTTTTAGAGCTCCACCAATTGCGTGGTTATATTCAGGTGTGATGAAAACATAGCCGTCGAAAGAGGCCATTTTTTCTGACCAAGCTTTGATTTGCGCTTCAGCATCTGGTTGAGCATTTGCTGAACCTAAGAATGGAAGATTATAGTTGGCAAGATCTACAATTTCATACTCTGCATCGTTGCGCTTTTGTGCAAAATCGTACATCCATTTTGCTACAGCATCACCATTTCGTCCTACACGTACACTACCTTGAACAATACCGATTTTCAGTTTTTCATTTGTCATTGTTTTTTCCTCCTTAGTAGATCTACCCAATAGTTTGTCTAAAAAGCCCACTTTAATTACCACCCATACGATTTATTTACTATTTCAAATGACAACACGTATTTCACTAGTGTTATCACTCCCATCCTCCTTTTCACTAACTTACTTTACGTAACAAACTATATATCTGTAACAAAAAGTTGTCAAGAGAGTAGCTTTGATTTTCATCTCGCAACAAATACTAGTTACTTTACGCCCAATGATTGGGTGTTGCCGGCTAGGCATTTTATGGACTTCAAAAGAGTAAGAACTCTGAGTGCTCGAGTCTTAACGAAAAAATACCCTCCCATCTTAGTGTGGGAGGGCCTCATTATGAACCTTTTTTCTCCGTCATAAACGTAATGACTGCAAACAATGCAAAGCTGACCAGTAAAACAGTTCCACCTACAATGTAGAAGATGAGCGCTAGGGTTTCATTGACATTAAACGGCTTCATAAATTGCAGCCACATACCTGTCGTCAAACCGATTGCTCCAATAATTCCCGTCCAACCATGAAGTGTAACCAATTTTTTCGCCCGTACTTTGTAAATCTTATAAAAAACACCCCAAGCAAATAACGACAACCAACCGACTAATAAAATATGTGCGTGAATCGGACGAAATGCGTATGATCCTGCTCCCGCCATATGCGATCCCAGAACCGTCCCGATCAAACCAAAAATTGCTGCGACACGTATCAATCGTAAACTCCACTTTTCCTGCATCTATAATTCCTCCAGTGCTATTTATGTTATATCCCTATTGTAAATCCTCAACATGAACGGAAGATGAACAGGACATTACAACTTTGGCAATCGCACCGTGAAACTCGTGCCTTCCCCTATACGGCTGACAACATCAACAGTTCCACCATGTAGCTTCACAACTTGTTGGACAATCGACAACCCCAGTCCAGTCCCACCCGTTTCCTGCGTTCTTGAATCATCCGCCCGGTAAAAGCGGTCAAATATCCGTTGAATCGACTCTTCGCTAATCCCGATACCCGTATCACGAATCGTGACCGTAATATCGTTGTCTCCTTCTGTTAATAAAATATCAACGGCTCCACCCAATTCTGTATACTTCAGCGCATTCAGTACGAGGTTCTCCCATACTTTCTCAAGAAATGCCGGATCACCCGTATAGCGAACCTCATCGATATCCATCGACAATGACATTTCCTTCTCTTCCAGCAACCATCTATACTTCCGGACTGTCTCCCTGAGCTGTTCATCCAAAGCAAAGGTCTTCATTTCCAATGGAGACGATAACTGATCTAACGAAGTCAACAGCAACAGTTGCTTCGTCAATGAAGACAAGCGTTCCGTTTCAGATTGAATAACACTCGCATAACTTTTTCTTGATTCCTCCGACAACTGATCATCCAATAACAGCTGTGCATAGCCTTTAATATTGAGCAGCGGCGACTGAAAATCATGCGACACATCACTGATGAACTCTTTTCGTATCCGATCATTTTCACTTAGCTTCTCTGTCATTTGCTGAAAACTGTTCGCCAGCTGGCCAATCTCATCTCTTCGATGAATAGAAAGCGTACCCGTAAACTGCTCTTCACCAACCTTTCTCGTCGCAGCGGTCAATGCAGTAATCGGATCGATCAATTTCTTCGCCACTAGTAACATCGACAACAAACTAATCCCCGCCATGACCAGCACCATACCTCCAAGGATATAATGTACTTCTGTGAAAAGCATCTTAATATCTGGTCGTAGAAAAAGAGCATAGGCTTGTCCCTTATAGTCAAACGGCACCCCTACCGTATTCGCCGACTCGTTCGAGAAAAATCCCGTCACAAACGTTTCACTTGGGAGATCCCTCATTCCGTGATAGACGTCCCCATTCAACACCTGATCTATCGCTTTTTCCGCTAAATTTTCAACACGAAATGGTTCGCCATACTGCATCACCTCTCGTCTTTCATTCACAACATACAATTTATACCCCACCGCAGACTGCGTTGTTAAATAGTCTCCAAGATCCAGCCCCTCATTCGATTGGATAAAAGATGCAACGCTCTTTGCAATGGTCATATTTTTTTCATCGTTCTGTCCCTTCAAATACTGGTGATAATATGTATTGACCGCGAGAAATGCAATAAGGCCACTGATCACCATAATCGCAGCCGTCATAGCGATGAACTTACCGTACAGCGACCTCACGAGGATACCTCCAGCTTATAACCAACTCCCCGGACCGTTGAAATTTTCACATCTTCCGTCAGCTTGCCTAACTTATCCCGCAATCGCTTTATATGCACACTTAAGGTCTGTTCATCCCCCTCATAATCATATCCCCACACCCGCTCCAGCAATAGCTCGCGCGCAAACACATGGTTCGGTCTTGACGCTAACACCGACAACAACTCAAACTCCTTCAACGGCGGAAGTAGCACCTTCTTGCCAACTGCTACCTCATAGCTCTGGCGATTGATCTTCAGTGGTCCTGCCTCAATAAATACATCTACTGCCTTGTCATATCTACGTAAAATAGCATTTACTCGAAACAATAATTCCTTCGGCTCAAAAGGTTTCACCACATAATCATCGGACCCCGCAAGAAAGCCCTTCTCCTTATCCTCCAACTCCCCCTTAGCCGTCAGCAATAAAACCGGTATATCCGACTCGCCTCTTAACTTCTTTGTTAGGCTGTAACCATCCATTCTCGGCATCATCACATCTACCACCGCCAAATCTGGCAAGTCCGTCTCCAACAGCTCTAGCGCTTCAAAACCATCTGACGCCTTCAAAACTGTATACCCCGCTTGCATCAATTGAATACTGACCAACTCCAAAATATTTGGATCATCATCCACCACAAGTATTTTCACGCTTTATTCCCCCTCTTTTGCCATTCTGCATTCAACAAACCCGACAATAATATGATAACGGCCGACAAATAAAACCAAAGAACAAGTAAAATAATCCCGGACAATTGGCCGTACAACAATGTATAATCAACATTCGATACATAATCCCCAAATACCAGTGAAAACAATTGCCAGCCGAGCGCAGAAAAAATAGCTCCAGGAAATACTTCCTTCAACTTCATTTTACCCGTTGGCACAACCATATAAAATAATAGGAAAAACAACAGCAAAAACAGTGTCCCTAGCCCCCATTTCACATTGGGCCAAATATATAACCATCCCTGCCACTGTTCAATCGTATCATAATAAGTCACAACTCTGTACAATGCCTTTTCAATGATTGGTAGGAACAATGACAGCGGTATGACGAGCATAAAGACGAGCGTCACCCTTAAATCACGCAACAGTACCTTCCAAAATGCATAGCGTCGCTCATAGCCGTTTGCTAAATCCAGAGAACGCGCTAACGACTGAACCGCCATCGAAGAAATCCAAAACGCCACTGCTAGGCTCGTATACAACACTTTTCCTTGCCCTTTATTCAAAACCATCCGGACATTTTTCTCTATAATAACGAATGCTTCATCCGGCGTGAAGGGTCTAAGAAACATTAGAATCATTTCTTCATTCACTGGAAATAAACTAAGCAAGGAAAAGATAAAAATAAGAAACGGAAACATAGACAACAAAAGATAATATGCTGTCTGTGCTGCTTGATCAAAAAAACGTTCCATGAAAAAACGACTTACAACATTTCGAATAATCCTCATTCATTCACCCCTCTACTTCAATATACCCTATTCGGAATGAGACAACGGGATAACCATGGGAGAGGATAAGAAATTTTATGGGCTATTTTTATCGAAATTAGCTAACCTGGTGTACGCAATAATTTCAAAATAAATGATAATAGCCAAATGCTTTCCAATCGACAACAAAACCATTTATTTTAAATGCAAAAAAGTCATTACCTAGTGATAATGACCATGTGCTCGGCGACGTTCTGAAAACTCTTGCTTTGATTTACGTAAAATGCGCGTAAATCACACAGAAACGAAAGGCTTCCTTTCATTTTGCAGCGGGAAACCCCAACTACCATCAGCGCGCGAGCCTCACTTCCGTGTTAAAATCCGTGCTCTCAACGCTTCGGTTTTTATTTTTAGACAACAAAAAAGCCATTACCTAGCGGTAATGACCATGTGCCCGGCGACGTCCTACTCTTGCAGGGGGAAACCCCCAACTACCATCGGCGCTGAAGAGCTTAACTTCCGTGTTCGGGATGGGAACGGGTGTGACCTCTTCGCCTTCGTCACCAGACTATGTTGAGCTTGTTCACTCAAAACTGAATAAAACAGACATTGAGATTTTTTAGCGTATTTCAGCTAAAAGAATCTTCGTTTCATAAATCAGGGCCAACCTGCCCTTTTTACAATAGGTTAAGTCCTCGTTCGATTAGTATCTGTCAGCTCCACACGTCGCCGTGCTTCCACCCCAGACC
>NZ_JADHDX010000017.1 GCF_016820585.1 Arthrobacter beigongshangensis | reverse complement strand
CTCGGATGCATAAAGCACCTTCGCTGTATTTCGTTGACGTTTTGCTGTTCAGTTTTCAAGGTTCACTTGGTATAAATCGCTGTCGTTTTTTGTCGTTCTCGTCGACTGCTTAATTAATATACCACCCTTAAAAATCAAAGTCAATAGTTTTGTAAAGTTTTTATTAATCTTTGTTAAGCCTTTATTAAAAAACGGCCCCCTTATCACTTAAGGGAACCGTTTCTACTATAATAAGTGTGCTTTATTTAATAAAGATAAAATACAATACAAAAATGACCCATAGGCCGTACATAATAGGATGAATTTCTTTCTTCCGTCCACTCAAAATCATCGTGATTGGATAGAAAATGAAACCAATCGCTATCCCTGTTGCGATGCTGTACGTAAGTGGCATTGCGATAATTGTAAAGAAAGCAGGGACTGCAATTTCAAACTTTGTCCATTCAATATTACCCAACGTTGCTACCATCAGCACTCCAACAATAATTAACGCAGGGGCAGTCACTTCAGAAGTGATGACAAACAATAATGGTGAAAAGAACAAAGCAAGTAAGAATAGTATACCCGTCACAATGGAAGCAAACCCTGTTCTTGCACCTGCAGCGACTCCCGCTGATGATTCAATGTAAGAAGTTGTTGTCGACGTTCCAAAAACTGAACCTGTTACAGTTGCCAATGAATCTGCAAGAAGCGCTTTACCAGCCCGCGGTAACTTATCATCTTTCATCAGTCCTGCCTGATTAGCAACCGCCACGAGTGTACCCGCGGTATCAAAGAAGTCTACGAATAAGAACGTAATGACAATGACAAGAAATTGTGTTGTAAACAAGGAAGCCGGATCCGCATCGAATGCAGCTCCGAATGTAGGCGCTACACTTGGTACTTTATCGACAATTTTTTCAGGTAGGTTAATCAAACCAACAACCATTCCTACAATAGTAGTTGCGATCATACCGTAAAAAATTGCACCATTAATTTTCCGCACCATCATAGCCACTGTTATGACAAGACCAAAAATAGCAAGTAAAGTCGGACCTCGGGAAAGATCTCCTAGCGTAACGAGTGTATTTGGATCAGCAACAATAATTTTTGCATTTTGAAGTCCGAGGAATGTGATAAATAATCCAATCCCAGCTCCCACTGCAAATTTAAGTTGCGTAGGGATTGCATTAATAATAATTTCACGTAAGCCGGTAAGTGATAAGACAATAAAAATAAGACCAGAAAATAACACACCTGTCAATGCTGTTTGCCATGGAATACCCATTCCCAATACAACGGAAAAGGCGAAAAACGCATTCAATCCCATACCTGGCGCTAACCCAATTGGATACCTTGCAATAAGACCCATAAATAGTGAACCTACAGCTGCTGCAAGCGCAGTTGCTACGAATACTGCACCTTTGTCCATACGCATTGCGTCCGGTAAATCCGGTACAGCATCAAGAGACAGCATTAGTGGGTTGACGACAAGGATGTATGCCATCGCTAAAAACGTAGTCAGTCCCCCGATAATTTCTCTACGGTAATTCGTACCTAACTTGTCAAACTCAAAATACTTTTTCATTATAACCATCCTTTAAATAAATTTTTCAAATAAAAAAAGAAGTATACGCTGTTACACCGTATACTTCCCATAACAAAACCAAACAGAAGGGATATCCCCTCTATCTAGAATCGTAGTCGAAACATTTAAGGTGTCTCGGTAGAAACTTCTGGGCCATATCCCCAGCTTTATACGATAACTTCTATTTTATTCAGCAAAAGACTCCCACTTCCATAGGTGGAGAGATTAACGTGATTTTGTTCCTTGCTCAAGGAGTATTCAAACACCCGCTGAACAAAATAGAGCCTCCGGCGGATGTCACGGATTTTGAAAGGTGTCAATCGAGCTTGCTCGATTCAAAATTCGGACGCAATTACGCCGAGGCGTAATTGATTTTATTCCCACTCAATAGTGCCGCCCGGTTTCGGAGACAAGTCATAGCACACGCGATTAATATTTTTCACTTCATTAATAATCCGATCAGTGATTTTCAGAAGGATTGGCCATTCGATTTGTTCTATCGTTGCTGTCAACGCATCTACAGTGTTTACTGCACGAATAATGACTGGATATTCATATGTCCGCTCATTGTTTCGTACACCGACAGATTTGAAGTCAGGCACAACTGTGAAGTACTGCCAAACCTTTTGGTCTAATCCCGCGAGTGCAAATTCTTCACGTAAAATAGCATCTGATTCGCGTACTGCTTCCAGGCGATCAGGCTCAATTTCACCTAAAACACGCACACCTAGACCTGGTCCTGGGAATGGTTGGCGATATACCATATCATGCGGAAGACCTAACTCAACACCACATGCACGTACTTCATCTTTGAATAATTGGAATAACGGTTCCACTAATTCAAATTGCAAATCTTCTGGAAGTCCTCCAACGTTATGGTGAGATTTAACGACTTTATGCGTTTTCGTGCCGGATTCTACAATATCCGGATAGATTGTTCCTTGTGCCAAGAAGTCGATTCCTTCAAATTTACGCGCTTCTTCTTCAAATACACGAATAAACTCATTGCCGATAATTTTACGTTTCTCTTCTGACTCGCCTACCCCTTTTAGTTTACCTAAGAAACGCTCGCTTGCATCCACGTAAACAAGGTTTTCCTCCAAGTCTTTTTCGAACATTTGAATAACGCCCTCAGACTCGTTTTTACGCATTAAACCGTGATTTACGTGCACACAAACTAATTGCTTACCAATTGCCTTAATTAATAATGCCGCAACAACAGACGAATCTACTCCGCCTGAAAGTGCCAACAATACTTTCTTATCGCCTACCTGTTTCCGGATTAAAGCAACTTGGTCATCAATGAAATTTTTCATATTCCAGTTCGCTTCCGCCTTACATATATGGAACACGAAGTCTTTTAACAATGCTTTTGTTTCTTCTTCACTTGGCCATTGCTCGAGCACTTTCAATGCTTTTGTTGATGGGTGGTTTACGCTAATGACCGGAATATTTAGAGCGTAAATTTCATCTAATACATCAATCGCTTCTCCATCAATGACATTATTTTTACCGCCATTTACAATAATTCCTTTTACCGTTTTTAACTGTTCAATATTTTGAGATGTAATATCATGAGGATGAATCTCGCTATACACACCTAGTTCACGAATCCAACGGGCAATTGTCGTATTCTCACTACTACCTAAATCCAACACTAAGATATTGTCCTGCTTCAAGTTGATACAACCTCCTCTTAATCCAACTATTCTACACCTTTTCGGCTGTTTCAACAATTACTTTTTTTCTTCATCGGTAACCAAATTAAATCCTGAATATTTTATCTCTTACGACTATACCTCAAAATCACCCCGAAGTCCTTTTGATTAAATCTTCCCACATTTCCTTCAAACTTACCCACTCATGATTGGTTGTATTTCCACCATACAAACCTTTTTCATAAGCAGTCGTCAGTTTCCTCATTGTATCCCCACCAAAGTAGTCGTCCACAATCATTGCATAATCGGATAAAGTCATACCACTGGCACGCTTCAGTCCAAGACGATCAAGTTGTTTCAACAAACTTGTATACTGCTTACTGAATGTTTCCCAATCTTCTTTTCCAGAGCGACTTGCAAAAACTAGTATACGTGGCAGCCATTTTACTCGCATGGCAAATATTCGCCAAGCAACAAATACTAGCACAGCTGTACTAACTGCTAATACCCATTTGTTATCTTTCACCCACGTTACAATAGAATCTACGTACTTTGTAAATGCAGCATTTCCATTCTCTTTTGCAGGTTTTTTCACCTGCTCAGACTTCGGTCGTTCGGGCTCTTTCACTTCCGGATATTCTGGATTCGCTAAATCTAGCTCCAAATCATAATCGACATCCGCTAGGCCACCAAAGCCAATGGTCGGCTCAAATGGCATCCAACCAACTCCAGGCATGTACGCCTCCACCCACGAATGTGCTTCATTATTCGTAATCTTAAAAACTCGTTCTCCGCTTTCATTTAGTACAGATTCCCCCGGCGCAAAGCCTTTTACCCAACGCGCGGGGATATCAAGAGCGCGTAGCATGACAACCATTGATGTTGAGAAGTTATCACAGTAGCCACTTTTCGTATCGAAGAGGAACTGATCTACATAATCATCTTCGGCTTTTGGTACTGCTACATTTTGCTGTGTATACACAAACCCGTTTCTCTTGAAGTAACTTTCAATCGCCTTTGTCTTTTCATAAACATTATCAATAGGCGCTGTGATTTCCTCCGCCAAATCCCTTACCCGCTGCGGAAGCTGCTCGGGGAGCTGCAAGTACGGTGTGAAATCCTCTGGTTCAGTAGCATAATCAGACATTTCTGCAGCCCTTAACGCCGATAAACTATAAGACGGCTCTTTGAACTCCATTTCATATGTCTCAAGTGAGTCTTCATTCCCCAAAAGTGTCGTACTATACTTCCCTGACGTGTCCGAATGAAGGAAATTCACATCACCCGTCGCATATGCTTTCTTCAACCCATACGGATATATAATGAACGGAAATCGTTCTGACATTTGAAGTTCTGCAAGTAGCAATGGTTTATCTGATATTTCAAGTTCAGGTTCCCCTAGTTCCTCCCCCGGCATATAAGCCATCTGAGTACTGTCTGTAGCTGTTTGCTCCCAACCTTTTGATGTATACGTATCCTTCGTTTCGATTTTCCAATATTGCTTACTGGCTACTTTCGCTTCAAAAACGACCGTATCATCTTGAACAAATGACCCGCCGAGCCTTGAATCATCCGTATCATAACCACTTTTTGAAACTACCGAACCACCTCCTACCCCAGTTCCTTGAACAACCGACTTAATATAAGGGATAGGATCTGGCCAAATCGGTTCCTGCTTCGGCAATACATTAGCCAAAGCACCACTCACCGCTACCGTAAAAAGAAGCGGAAGCGAGAAGACAATGATGGCACCAGGCGTAATAGATTCTTTATACAATTCCAGCTGTTTGGAAATGTAAAGCAGACCGAGTAACAATAAACCTACTACCATAATTCTAATAATCGACCCATCCGCGGAATAAGGACTATACGTATCAATTGAAGCGATAAACACAACCGTCATTATGTAAAAAAGTAAAATACTTTTTCTCACTTCAATCCAGTGACGAATCAGATAGGTCGTCATCCATAATAAAAAGAAAAACAAAGCAGTTTTGAACGGATTCGTAATCGCATCCCAATCAGCACTGAAGATAATCGGAACATTCGACAGAAAATCTGAGAGTATGTACCACACCGTATCCTTTGAAAATAGAAGCTTATCCAAATAGACATAGTGAACGACCCACACGATATAGATTACTTTAACCGGTACAGCAATCCACCACTTCACACGCACTAATGCCAATAAAAAAGACAGAACAACAAAAAGCAAGAATATTTCCAAGTAATCCGTATCCGTCAATTCCATTACCGGCATAAGCCATTCTCTTAAAAGAACAAAGCTAAGTATATAAAGAAAAACTAAAAATCGTCTGTCCATTCGCTGTCCTGTCATTGGCCTGCCACCTCTTGAAAAGCTTCTTTAAACCGCTCTCTCCCAAGCACATGGACAAGAACTCCCTTTGATCTCGCTAATCGAATGTCATTCTCCATCCCTCGGTCAATCGGTTCATTCTCTTTCACCACTACAAAACACATGATTGAACGTGCGTTTTTAGCATTGCGCAACACGGACTGCATAAAGGGCCAATCTGGCTTTCCTGTAATGAGTACAATGCCGCCTCCATGCTGAAATTCCGTACTAAAATCTACTAATGGCGCAGTCTTTTCTTCATCCGTTGGTTTTATTTTCGCAAGGTGAATAAGCGCCTGATGGAGTTGCTCTTCAGAATGAATAAATGGAAATAAGGAAGATTCAAGCCCAGTCGTCATCAACGCTAGTTCCGCTTGATGATTCGAGGCTTCCTTCAATATAGAAGCAGCCAACTCTACTTGCGCCTCAAATGCCGTGGACGTTCTCCCATCTAATAGGAGCAGTACTTCTTGTGAACGCCTATCCTCAAATTCTTTCGTCATCAACGTCTGCGTTCGTGCAAACGACTTCCAGTGAATCCACGTTACTCGATCGCCCGGCTGATAGCCCCGAACGCCCGTCGCCATTGTCGTATCCTTGACAATGTTCAATAATGAAGCTAGCGTCCCACGGTCATATTGTGTATCGAATGGAACATAATTCAAATCTATCATTTTCGGAAACACTAAAATGGTATCTCTCGCCGCAATCATTTTCGTTTTCCGTAGCCAGCCGAAAAAATCCGACACTTCAATGACTACTCCCTGTAGAACATGCTCTCCCCTTGGCATTTGTTCAATTTCATATTGCCACTTCATCTCTTTGCGAAATCCAAAAAGAAACATTTTTTTTCGTTGCTCTCCTGCCAATAAAGCCGTTTCATCCTCTTCCCATCTTTCCTTTACAACCGTATACAATAATGGAAATCGACTCTTACGCCTTACCGTTAATGACACTTGACATTTACCGCCATTTTGAATATTCATCGTGTCAATCGATCGCTTTACTGTAACCTCTGAAAGTGGGTAGAAAAATAGCAATGTGGAATACACAACAAAAGGCAATAGACTATAAAAAATCGTCCAACTAACCTGGCCCCCTTGAAACATAGCGAAAACAAATGTCACCACTAAGACACCTACCACAAAAAGGAAGCGCCCGGAAATATCTAGCATCTTTCTGGCTTTTATCATTTGATTCCAACCTTATTGACCGGTACGCGCACCTTTGTCAATATTCGATCCACAATCTCTTTCGTGGAAATCCCTTCATATTTTGCTTCGGGACGCAGTATCATACGGTGACCAAAAACGAATGGTGAAAGGTATTGCACATCATCTGGCGTCACATACGCTCGACCTTTCATCAACGCAAAAGCCTGACACGCTTTCATCAATGCCAATGACCCCCGCGGACTCACACCTAAATAAACATAAGGATGGTTACGCGTTTGCGAAGCACAGTCCACAATATATGATTTAATCGTTTCATCGACCGTTACCGTTGTGGCCGCCTTTTGCAACTCTTTCAAATCGTCCAGCGAAATAACTGTTTCTAACTTGTCTAGCGGCACAGACTTTTCAGCTCGGCTTAGTATTTCCGACTCTTCCAACTTCGTCGGATAGCCCATTTTTAATTTGAATAAGAATCGGTCCAATTGTGCTTCTGGCAATGGATATGTTCCCTCATACTCAATTGGATTTTGTGTTGCCATAACGAAAAATGGTTGAGGTATCCTCATCGTTTCTCCGTCAATCGTCACGGAGGATTCTTCCATTCCTTCCAGCAATGCAGATTGTGTCTTCGGCGATGTTCGATTAATTTCGTCCGCGAGAACAATATTGCCCATAATCGGACCCGGCCTAAATTCAAACTCCATCTCTTTTGGATTGTAAATAGAAACACCAAGAACATCAGAGGGTAGCAAGTCCGGCGTAAACTGAATCCGTTTAAAATCGGCACCTATCGACCTTGCCAACGCCTTAACCATCATCGTTTTACCAACACCGGGCACATCCTCGAGCAGGACATGTCCACCCGCAAGAAGCGCCGTAACACTCAACTCTGCAATATCCCGTTTTCCAATCATCACTTGTTCAATATTCGTCAGAACTTTTTCAATCATTCCTTTATATATCATCCCAAATCCCCCAATTGGATACAATAATCACCTTATCTAAATATTAACAAAATATAATTTAATAATACAGGATAACCCTTTCTCACACAACTTAAGCCCATCAATCACATTTTTACTCTTGCTGGAAGTAAAGAACTTCTACAAAATTTGTGACATCCTCCGGAGGATTAATTTGCTTCAGCAAATTAAAAGGACCCCTATAATAGGAGTCCTTCAAATATCATTTCCAAAAATCATCAAAAATCGTGATTGGCATATGTCGTTTATGTTGGGAGCGTAAAAAATAATTCTCCAGTTTTTCTCGGGGCTCAGTCGGAATTTCTTTCCCCTCGAGATAATCGTCAATTTGATCATACGTAATCCCCAAGGCAACTTCGTCCGGCAATGCCGGCTTGTCCCCTTCCAAATCTGCAGTTGGTACTTTCGAATAGAGATGGGCCGGACAATCGAGTTCACTGAGCAACTGTTTGCCTTGCCGCTTGTTCAACCTAGCAATCGGCATTAGATCAGCGCCACCGTCTCCAAATTTTGTATAGAATCCAGTAATCGCCTCCGCCGCATGATCCGTCCCAAGCACCACACAATTATGCATCGCAGCAACAGAATATTGGGCCTTCATCCGTTCTCGCGCTTTTTCGTTGCCCTTGGAGTAATCCGTCAGCTTCACACCAGCGGCCATCAGTGTACGCTCACTTGCATCAACAGCCTCTTTTATATTTACCGTATATACCAACGATGGTCCGATAAAATCGAGGGCATCCTGACAATCATCCTCGTCAAATTGAACCCCGTAAGGCAAGCGAATCGCAATGAATTTATAGTGATTCGCCCCCACCTCATCGTTCAGCTCATCGACAGCTAGCTGTGCTAACTTTCCGACCAACGTTGAATCCTGTCCACCTGAAATCCCTAACACGAAGCCATTTAAAAACGAATTTTTTCTGGCATAAGCTTTCAGAAAGTCTACAGACTTACGAATTTCTTCCTGAGGATTAATGACAGGCTGTACCTTCAGCTCGGCAATAATCTTTTGTTGTAGCATTACCACTGTCCTCCCCCCCTTTTATATAACTACGTACCCTTCTCTACATCCAGCAAGCCACTAATGAGAAAGAGAAATTAATTTCACTTCTAACAGAGTGTGAAATTACTGCTGTTTGAAGTTAAAATCCTCTACCATTTCCTGAACTTCCTGGATATTACGCATTTTGTTATCCCAGCATTTCTGGCTTAAATCGACAGGGTACTCTTCTGGATTCAATGAGCGTTTATATTCATCCCATAATAAATTCAAATTCTCTTTCGCATAGTCACGCATTTGCAACAGCGGTGGGTTTTCGTAAATGATATTACCATTTTCAACAACCTTCTGATGCAAATTTTTCGCTTCAAAATTCGTTACAAATTTCGAGATAAAGGTATGAACGGGATGGAACATTTTAAGACGCTTCTCAGACTCAGGGTCTTCATCGTACATCGTAATGTAGTCCCCTTCAGCCTTACCATTTTCCAAGTCAATGATGCGGTACAATTTTTTCCGTCCTGGCGTTGTCACTTTTTCTGTTGTCGAAGAAATTTTAATCGTATCGGTCATTTCACCAAGTGCATTTTCAATGGAAACAATTTTATACACAGCCCCAAGTGCCGGCTGGTCGTAAGCTGTGATTAGTTTCGTGCCGATTCCCCAAACATCTACCCTTGCTCCCTGCGCTTTCAAGTTCAAAATTGTATACTCATCTAAATCATTAGAAACGACTACTTTCGCCTCCGTAAATCCTGCTTCATCCAGCATACGCCGTGCTTCTTTCGATAAAAATGAAATATCTCCGCTATCAAGACGCACACCGATAAAATTGATTTTGTCACCTAATTCTTTCGCCACTTGAATCGCGGTTGGTATACCAATCTTCAGCGTATTATAAGTGTCTACAAGGAAAACACAGTCCTTATGGCGCTTCGCGTAGGAATGAAATGCCTCATATTCACTTTTATAGGCTTGCACCATCGAATGGGCATGTGTCCCAGACACCGGAATATCAAATCTTTTCCCAGCACGAACATTACTAGTCGCTTCAATGCCTCCAATAACGGATGCGCGGGCACCCCAAATCGCCGCATCCATTTCATGCGCACGACGTGTCCCAAATTCCATAACGACTTCGTCTTTCACAACTTGTTTAATACGACTTGCTTTCGTCGCAATTAGCGTTTGATAATTGACGATATTCAAAATTGCCGTCTCAATCAGCTGTGCTTCAATAAGAGGTGCTTCAATTCGAATGATTGGCTCATTGGCAAAAACCAACTCACCTTCCACCATCGAATAGACATCGCCAGTGAAACGCACATCCTTCAAATAGTTAATAAAGTCATTCTCATAACCAAGGTCATCCTTTAAATAAGCCAAATCACTTTCACTGAATCGAAGATTGCGTAAATAATCGAGAACCTTTTCAAGTCCCGCAAATACCGCATACCCATTGCCGAATGGCAGGCTTCTGAAAAATAACTCAAACACTGATTTCCGATCATGGATCCCATCTGCCCAATACGATTCTGCCATATTGATTTGATAAAGATCCGTATGTAAAGCTAAGCTATCATCTGCATATTTCGAACTCACATGATCTCCTTCTTCCGATTACTTTAGGTACCAATAGTATACACCATTTACCCCAATTTCGATGTCATCTAACATAAAACGATCTTTCACAACAATTTCTTTGACCATAAAAACAGGAGCAATCTCCAATTACGAGATTACTCCTGTCAAAATCCGCTCTACTACTTATTCGTATTCTTCCATGGTGTTCCTAGTTTCGGTAGTGCAAAACGGTCAAGTCCATACCAGCCTGCTACTTTCCATGCGAGCACCAACCAAGTTGCCAAGATGAATAGAATCGGATTTGTACTTAATGTCCCGGCTAGCAAGAAGCTGACGTTCATTAATGCACCGAAAAACGCTGCAATTCCTGTTAATAGACCAAATATCAACCCTAGGCCAACTAATAATTCGCCGTATGCTACTACGAATCCGAATAGTTTAGCATTTGGTAATACGGCATTTTCCAAAAATGTCGCAAACCAACCTGATACGTCTCCACCCTCCTGAGACTTCGCAATAGCACCTGAAACAAATCCATTAATAGCTGCTCCGGCATTTTCACCAGTCCAAGCATCGCTCGTTACTTTGCCCCAACCAGCCGTCAACCATGCATAACCGACATAAAGTCTTATAAATAACCAAATAACTGCTGAACGCGTGTCACTAAATAAAAAACTAGAAAGCGGGTTTTCCGGGATGATAATTGTGCTTTTCTTCAACATAGTATCACTCCTTCTCTTTCTTATATTATACAATAATATTAGTCGATTTCCCATATGTTCACAGTAATGTCTTATTGTTTAGTCCATGCTCATACATATAGAAGACACACTTCTTTAACGTAAATTATAGGTAAATGCTTTTCTAATCGTTATATACATATTTAAATGGGTAGTCTATCTTTAAAAAGATGGATAACGAGTGAAGTTCACACTTGTAAAATCTACTCTATAAGCTGATACTATTATTAGACGTATCACGACAAAATCTTCACACAAAATAATTAATGAGGGGTATTATTAAAATATGGAAGTGATAACTGATTTCTTTAAGAATAAAAGTGTAAAACGGGTCATTATTTTTGCTTTAATTATTTTCATTCTATTTAGCGTAAGAAGTATGATGAATCTCATCTTACTTACATTTATTTTTTCATTTTTAATGAATCGACTTGTTGAATTCACAGTCAAACGAGTTCGATTAAATCGTAAACTTCTCGTTATTCTACTCTATACAACGATTGTCGGCATTCTAACAATCGGACTTGTTAAATACTTACCTCTTATTTCAACGGAAATCAGCCAGCTTATTAAGCAAATTACAAGCTTTTCTATAACACCACATAACAATCCGTTATTGGATTTTGTCGAATCTATCATTTCAAGCGAAAAAATAACTGCCTATTTGGAAAATGGATTTTCATTTTTACTAAAATCCTTCACAGATATTAGTAAAACGAGTGTCCAAGTATTAATTGCCTTGATTTTAAGTTTATTTTTCCTTCTTGAAAAACCACGTTTAATTGAATTCACGGGCAAATTTAAAAATAGTAAGATCGCTCCATTCTATTATGAAATTGAATTTTTCGGAAAAAAGTTTTCACGTACTTTCGGTAAAGTAATAGAGGCACAGTTTATCATCGCACTTGTCAATACAGTTTTATCAGTTATCTTGTTGATGGTACTTGGATTCCCACAAATCGTTGGCTTGGGCATTATGATTTTCTTCTTAGGGCTCATTCCAGTCGCTGGCGTTATTATTTCACTAATACCACTGGCAATCATTGGTTTTACGATTGGCGGATACCTGACTGTCATTTACTTGCTAATCGCCGTCATGGTCATTCATGCAATCGAAGCCTATATCTTGAACCCAAAATTAATGTCGTCTAAAACAGACTTGCCCGTCTTCTACACATTCGTCGTGCTCATTTTCTCTCAAAACTTCTTTGGCGTCTGGGGATTGATTATCGGGATTCCAGTGTTTGTGTTCCTGCTGGACATACTAGATGTCACAGATAAGGAACCCATCAACAAAAAAGACAAGGTAGATTTATAATCCCTTGTCTTTTTTCTTTATTTACTAGTAAGCAGTAAGGGAGAACTACATGTCAAATTCATATGAACCTGCCATTCACTTTCATGAGGTTGATTTTTCGATTGACGATATACATATTTTAAAAAAGATTACGGGGTCTTTTCCAAAAGGGAAAATTACGACACTTGTCGGTCCTTCTGGTGCAGGAAAAACGACATTGCTCAAATTATGCAATGGTCTGATATCCCCGACGTCCGGGACTATTTTTATTGATAATGAACCCATTTCAACTTATCCACCTATCGAATTGCGCCGCCATATTGGCATCGCCCTGCAAAATGCCCCGATGGTTAAAGGGACTGTCTTGCAAAATCTAGCTCTTCCTTTAGAGCTACAAGGTAAGCAATTGACTGAACGAAAAGCCATCGATATTTTGGAAGATGTCGGACTTGATAAACTCTTTTTACAGCAAAAAACAGCTGATTTATCAGGTGGACAACGTCAAAAGGTATCCATTGCTCGTACACTCATCAATCGGTCCAATATTCTATTGTTAGACGAAATTACATCCGCCTTAGACAGAACATCCTTACGTGAAATTGAGGAATTAATCGTCAAAATCAACCGGGAATTCGGTGTAACGATTATTTGGATTACACATAATTTGGAGCAAGCACTGTCCATTGGCGACTACACATGGGTACTCCGAGAAGGGCAAATCGTAGAAGCAGGTGACAGCAATTTGCTACAATCATCGACCAATGATTTCGTTAAACGCTTTGTACAGGGGGATGTTGAATGAGTTATCTGACGCTAGCCATCACTCTAATTTTCGTTGTCATTCCTCTGTCACTATCCAAAACATTACGATTGGGCTTGGAAAAAGATACGATTATCGCAACGTTTCGTTCCATTATCCAATTGTTTGCTGTCGGCTATATTCTTAAATTTGTTTTTGAATCGGATAGCTTGTTATACATCTTTTTAATGGTGACGCTAATGATTGCAGCAGCTACACAAAATGCCCGTAAGAAAGGGCAAGCCATCAAGGGGATTACGTGGAAAATCGCAGTAACACTTATTGTCGTTGAAGTACTGACACAAAGTATTTTACTTGGTTTTCATATCGTACCAGCGACTGCCCAATATATCATTTCAATTAGCGGCATGGTTGTCGGCAACTCTATGGTGCTCGCTATTTTATTTCTCAACCGATTCTCCGCAGAGGTTGAGTCACATCGCGAGGAAACCGAATTGATTTTGTCACTCGGAGGGACGCCAAAGCAAGCCATTCATCGACAGCTCATCACAGCCATTAAATCGAGTATGATTCCAACCATCGAAAGTCAAAAAACGATTGGCTTAGTCCAGCTCCCGGGTATGATGAGCGGACAAATTATTGCAGGTGCAGACCCTGTCCAAGCGGTCCAGTTTCAATTGCTCATTATTTTCCTATTACTAACGACCGCCGCCGTAACGAGTGCATTGCTCGGATTTTTATCCTATCCAACGTTATTCAATCAGCGCATGCAGCTGTTGAGATAAAAACTCCAGCACCTGTACAGAGACTGGAGCTAGATTGGGCAAGAAACTAAAAATCGCCTCTTGTCTTTTTTTTCATAACATGATAGAGTTGGATAAATTAATCTTTTCTAATAATTTCATATTTTATTCTTATCAAGAGAGACGTAGGGAGTGGCCCGATGATGTCTCAGCAACCAGCCTAGAAAGGTATGGTGCTAATTCCAATAGACGATAGCCGTCTTGAAGATAAGAAGATTGACTTCAATATTATTTGAGGGCCCTCTTCTTATAGAGGGTCCTCTTTTTAATTTTATTTTACAGAGATCCCCTCAGCAATTAAAGCCCAGTGTAATTCATTTCAAGTGAAAAGGATGATAAAAAATGACGAGCAAAAGTTTTGAAACACGATTAGTACAGCTAGGAAATAATAGTGATCCGAAAACCGGTGCGGTCAACCCGCCGATTTATTTATCGACGGCCTACAAGCACGATGGACTTGGTCAATCGACTGGCTATGACTACTCTCGGACGAAAAATCCAACACGCTCCATTTTAGAAGAAGGCATTGCGAACTTGGAGGGTGGAGATGCAGGTTTCGCCTGTAGTTCCGGTATGGCTGCGATTCAATTAGTGTTATCCCTGTTCCGTTCAGGCGACGAGTTGATTGGTCCGGAAGACATTTATGGCGGAACATATCGCCTGCTAGACTATTATGCCGACATCTATTCCATTACGACGACGTACACAGATTATAAAGACGTTAAAGAGACCGAGGAATTGATCACAGGGAAAACTAAAGCTCTTTTCATCGAAACACCAACCAATCCGTTGATGCTGGAAATTGATATTGTTCAATACGCGGAACTCGCCAAAAAGCATGATTTGTTGCTCATTGTCGATAACACATTTTATACACCATATTTCCAAAGGCCAATTGAATTCGGTGCTGATATTGTTTTGCATAGTGCAACGAAATACATTGGCGGTCATAATGATGTGCTTGCTGGATTGGTTGTGGCAAAAGGGGAAGAAATTTGTGCCAAACTTAGCTCCAACCATAATGCAATTGGCGCGGTCCTGTCCCCTTTCGATTCATGGTTAGTCGTTCGAGGATTAAAAACACTCCACTTGCGCATGAAACAACATGATAGCAATGCGAAAATCATTGTAGATTATTTACAAAATGAGCCGCTTGTCAAAGATGTGCTGTATCCAGGAAAAGGCGGTATGCTGTCCTTCCGCCTGCAAGAAGGCGAATGGGTTGGACCATTTTTAGAAAACCTGAAACTGATTACATTTGCGGAAAGTCTTGGCGGCGTAGAGAGTTTCATTACGTATCCAACAACTCAAACCCACGCAGATATCCCATTGGAAAAGCGGCTACGTCGTGGCGTCGATGACAAATTGCTACGCTTTTCCGTTGGAGTAGAAGATGCGGATGATTTAATTGCAGATTTAAAGCAAGTATTTGCGACATTACAAAGTGAGGTGCCTCAGCTATGAGTTCACGTGAAGAAAGATTGGAAACAACCATCATTCATGCATCAACACGCGGAGATTTCGAACAAAAAACAGGTGCTGTCAATGTGCCGATTTACTTATCCTCTACGTTCCATCAAGAAAGCTTTGATAAGTTCGGTCCTTATGATTACAGTCGTTCTGGCAATCCAACAAGAGATGCTTTAGAAAAAACAATCGCGGCTTTGGAGGGCGGTGCAAGAGGGCTGGCATTTGCTTCTGGCATTGCTGCTATTTCTTCAGCATTTATGCTGTTGTCTGCTGATGATCATATTGTCATCACTGAAGATGTTTACGGCGGAACATTTCGCTTTGTTACCGAGGTATTGACGAAATTTCGGATTGATCACACCTTTGTAGACTTGGGCGACTTGGAGGCTATTAAACAAGCAATCCAGCCGAATACAAAATTGATTTACATCGAAACACCGTCCAATCCACGTCTGGGCATTACGGATATTGAAGCTGTGGTCAATATTGCAAAAGCGAATAATTGCTTAACATTCCTTGATAATACATTCATGTCGCCGCTTTATCAGCGTCCACTCGATTTAGGTGTAGACGTTGTCCTGCATAGTGCAACGAAGTTTTTATCAGGGCATAGTGATATCATCGCTGGTCTAGCTGTGACAAAGGATGAGGAGCTCGGCAAACGCTTGGCATTTATCCAAAATTCCTTCGGTGCTATTTTAGGTGCGCAAGATTCCTATACACTTATTCAAGGGATTAAAACTTTAGGAGCTCGCTTGACGCAATCAACTGCCTCCGCGACTAAAATCGCCTCCTATTTGGATGAGCATGCACTAGTGGAAGAGGTGTTTTACCCTGGTTTAGCGAGTCACCCAGGACACGTGATTCACGCCAAACAGTCCACAAGTGCAGGCGCAGTATTGTCATTCCGTTTACCAAACAGAGAGACAGCCAAAGCATTTGTGGAAAATGTCAAAATCCCAGTTTTCGCTGTCAGTCTAGGTGGCGTTGAATCGATTCTCTCTTATCCAGCACAAATGTCTCACGCTGCGATGCCAAAAGCTGAACGGGAAAAACGTGGTATTACAGATGGTCTGCTACGCTTCTCAGTTGGACTTGAGCATGTCGATGACTTGATTGCTGATTTTGATCAAGCCTTACGGATTGCGGAGAGACTAGTAACAACAAAAACCTCATCATAAACCAACAACGCCCCTTGTAAATGGATGATCCATTCACAAGGGGCGTTGCTTATGCTTGATAAAACTCAAAATGATTGCGTTTTTCCTTGGCCTTGTACAAAGCTTTGTCAGCATTGTCCATCAATGTTGCCACATCAGCACCGTCTGCTGGATACATCGCAATACCAATACTGGATGTCGCGAACACTTTTTGTCCTGCAATTACATAGGGCTCACTAAAATGCTTCAACATTCTACTCACAATTTTTTCTACTTTTGAGGGATTCATATCTTGTAATAATATAAGAAATTCATCGCCACCAATTCGACCTACTGCATCCATACTACGAATATTGTCTCTCATTCTGCCTGCAAATTGGATAAGCAGTTCATCTCCCACGGCATGTCCTAGTGAATCATTTATGGACTTGAATTTATCTAAATCGAGATATAACACCGCAAAGATATCCTTTTGTTCAACGGCTATTTCTAATGCCTCAATGAACGTGCTTCTATTGACAACCCCTGTCATCGGGTCATAGGTAGCCATATAGGTCAGCTGATCCTCATAGTATTTCCGAACCGTTATATCTCGCAATATAGCCTGAATAACCCTCTCTCCCCCATGCTGAACAGGGATTGCAATCATTTCTACCCATATTGTTGTACCATCAAATCGAACAAATTTTTCAATCATCGGGTCCGTTTTCACCGCTTCTAAACTCTTCAACGCGTCAATGACACGACTCCTATCTTCCCCGTCCTTCGGTTCAATGAAATCCCAGATAGCCTTGCCAATGAGCTGATCCTCATTTTTAGCACCAAGAAGTTTAATAGCTTCTGGATTAACAAAGGTCAATGCATCATCACTTTGCACTAATATCGCATCCGGAGAATACTCGACCAATGTTCGGTAACAGCTTTCTGCAACGGTCAATTGATGCTGCGTTTGCTTTTCCTTCGTGATGTCTTTATACATCGCTACTGCCAACACATCTTCATTATTAATAGCACGGTAGGAGGCCAACACATCCTTCACGGTGCCGTCCTTATGCTTGCGCTTTGTTTCAAAATAATGCGTGCTCTCCCCACTTCTCAAAACATCGAGTTGCTTCTGATGATCTTCTTGTGTAAAGTCATCCATGAAAAATGGCGGTCTTGAAACCCCTTCAATTTCCTCTAAACTCCAACCTAAAATGTCCTGTAGGGCAGGGTTCGCTTGAATAATTGCACCATCTTTGCGTAATATAAAAATAGCATCATTGGTATTTTCCCAAATGAGTTGATACTCATCGATTGTTGGATTTACACCTATCCCTAAATTCGTTAGTTCGTCCATAATACTCCCCCCATATTCAACTTATAAACTATTATAATTCAAAACATGTTTGGAAGCAGTGCAGAGTGATTATAAAAGAGAGTGCTGAATTACTCGGCACTCTCTTTTCGATAGACATTATGACCATGTCGGCTTTATCAATAAACAACACTACCCGCTTGTTTTGGCTCTTTTGTCACACCAGCATCCACTTTTTCATGAATATATTCCGTTAAATCAACCGTCATATCATAACGTATAAACGGTGTAATCAAATAGATACCATGGAAATGTTCCAAAGCAACGTCAATCAATTCCTTTGCAACGGCTATGCCCTCTCGCGTAGACTGTTCACGGTCTCCCGCAAACAGCCCCATTCTTGCCCGAACTTCATCTGTCAGCTTAATACCCGGCACTTCATTGTGAAGAAACTCTGCATTTTGTGATGACGTCAACGGCATAATACCGATATAAATCGGAGCTTCGATATGCTTTGTTGCTTCGTACAATTCAATAATTTTTTCTGGGCTATAGATTGGCTGCGTGATAAAATAATCAGCCCCAGCCTCTATTTTCTTCTCCATTCGTTGTACAGCTCGATCGATATGACGAACATTCGGGTTAAAGGCCGCCGCTACTGTAAACGAAGTTTTCTGTTGCAACGACTTCCCAGACCATGAAATCCCTTCATTAAATTGCTTAATGAGTTGAATCAATTCAAAGGATGNCATTAAATTGCTTAATGAGTTGAATCAATTCAAAGGATGTCACATCGAAAACGGATGTTGCACCAGGGAAATCACCAATTTTCGTTGGATCTCCTGTGATTGCCAATAATTCAGTAATACCCATTGTGTGGAGTCCCATGAGATGTGATTGCAGGCCGATGATGTTACGATCTCGACAGGTCACATGGACAAGAGGCGTTGCACCAATATTTTGTTTTACTAATGACCCCATTGATGCATTACAAATTCTTGGGGATGCCAGGGAATTATCAGCCAATGTAATGGCATCCACACCTGCATTATGCAGGGCCTGTGCCCCTTCAAAAAAAGTAGCTGTATTTAAGTGTTTAGGTGCATCCAATTCCACAATAATCGAATGTCTTTTTTTCACCGTTTCAAGCAAGGTTGGTTTATCAAGGTTCTTTGGCTCCGTAGCATTCATTTTCGCCGCTTGTTCTTTCACTTGCTTATCTTGCACATGCACCCGATTCGTTAGCCCATCCACCAGTGCACGTATATGTGCCGGTGTCGTGCCACAACATCCTCCAAGTAATCCGACACCCTCCTTACGAAAATTAGGTGCCAGTTTACCAAAATAATCAGGTTCATTTTCATACGTCAATTTGCCATCCGTATAGCTCGGGAAGCTAGCATTCGGGTACACAGCCAATAAGGCATGCTTCGGCAACGGGACTTCCTCTAAAGCTTTCAGCATATGGTATGGTCCTAATCCACAATTGACTCCCACAACATCTGCGCCTAACGCTTCCAACTGCTGCAAAGCATCTGCGAGCGCCAAGCCATTTTGAAGGACACCCGCCTCATGCATCGAGACATTCGTAATAATGGGAATATCCGTCGCTTCCCGTGCAATTTTGAGCACTGCTGTTAATTCATCAAAATCATAATAGGTTTCTAATAGAATGCCATCCACACCTTCAGCAAGCAGACACTGTAGTTGCTGCTTAAAGCTTTGCTCGATCTCTTCCTTAGTACCAATCAATGTTTTGGAACCATGAATGCCCCCAATCGTTCCGAGAATAAATGTATTTTTCCCCGCAGCTTTTTTAGCAATAGCAACGGCCGCCTTATTGATTTCTTCGACACTATCCTCTAGTCCATAACGCGCTAACTTTATATAGTTGGCACCATATGTATTCGTTTGAATCACATCAGCCCCTGCCCCGATATAGGCTTGATGAACGTGAAGCACTTGTTCAGGATGCGTCAAATTTAGCTCCTCAAAACAACGGTCTACCCCGTTTGTATAAAGTAATGTTCCCATCGCACCATCACCAATTAAAATACGTTCCTTCATCGTCTCAAGTAAATTTGCCAACTGCCTATCCCCTCTCTAGTTCCAATTTCCATATAGCTAGTTTAAAAAATTTATATAGAAACAAAAAAGCTTCTTCCTTTATTGAATAAAGGAAGAAGACTCTGCATTCGACTAAGTCTTTTCCTCATCTATCAAGCCAATTTTTCGACTTGCTGGAATTAGCACCGTACCAATAATGGTGGTTGCTGAGGTGTCAACGGGCCAGTCCCTATACCTCTCTAGATAAGAAAAACTATTAAATTGTTTTTACTGCTAATTGAAGATCTATTTCTATTATTGACAACCTTACGCTATTTATAGAAAATTTGCAATACCTTTTTGGAAGTGATGAATTTAGAAAGGCACCTTCGCTGAAGATTACGGGGAATCATTAGTTCAACATCTAATAAGTATTTCCCATCATTGTGTTAAGATTAATAACAGATTTACAATCGAAAGGTGGATGCATGATGGAGAATACGATTCCAGTAAAATTGACTTCACTCACAACAAAAGGCGGCTGCGGCTGTAAAATTGGTCCTGCCGACTTGGCGCAAGTATTACGTGGGCTTCCGCCTGCTATGCCCGATCCAAATTTACTCGTCGGTCTCGATACAAGTGACGACGCAGGTGTTTATAAACTGACAGACGATATCGCAATGGTACAAACACTCGACTTTTTCACACCGATTGTCGATGATCCCTATGATTTCGGACAAATTGCGGCGACCAATGCCATCAGCGATGTCTATGCGATGGGTGGTAAGCCCATTACAGCATTGAATATCGTAGCTTTCCCGATTGCTACTTTGGATAAAGACATCCTTTCGGATATTTTACGAGGCGCTGGTGATAAATTAAAAGAGGCTGGCGTCACACTTGTTGGTGGACATTCCATTGACGACCAGGAACCCAAATTTGGATTAGCCGTCACAGGCGTCGTTCATCCGGATAAAGTACGGACAAATGCGGGGGCAAAACCTGGCGACAAATTATTATTAACAAAACCAATTGGCGTTGGCATCTACACAACATCATTGAAAAATGGGTTATTGTCTGAAGATGAAGTCGTTGAAGTGACAAAAGTAATGACTACACTTAATAAAACAGCTGCCGAAGCAATGGCGAAGTACAATGTCCATGCTGCTACGGATGTGACAGGCTTCGGGTTGCTTGGTCATACATCTGAAATGGCCAAAGCAAGTGATGTCGGCATTCATATCCATGCCACTCAAGTGCCCATTTTACCACGCACAAAGGAACTTGCCGCAGCAGGTAAAGTACCTGGAGGCACAAAAAACAACTTTGCCCACGTAGCAAATGTTGTGACATATGCAGATACACTCGATCAAATTGACCGTTGGATTTTATGTGATGCTGTCACATCTGGCGGGTTACTCATTGCATTGGCAGAGCAGGAAGCTACACAATTGCTGAATGATCTTCAACAACAAGGCGTTGACGCACGAATTATCGGAGAAGTAACAGAGGATAATAAAGGTCGTATCGTTGTTTCATAATTTAGTGTAGAAGGTGAAGAAAGTGTTTAGAGACTTAACGATAGACGAATTATTAGCCGTACAAGCCAAGGGACCACATACATTCATCGATGTACGGTCCCCGAAAGAATTTAATGAAGCAACCATTCCTGGTAGCATCAATATTCCCGTTTTTGATGACGAGGAACGGGCTGAAATCGGAACGCTCTATAAGCAGGTTGGACAAGATGCTGCGAAGGAACGAGGACTTGAAGTCTTTTCAAAGAAGTTACCTGATTTCATTCGCGCATTCAAACAAATTGAAACACCCATAACAGTATTTTGTTGGCGTGGCGGTATGCGCAGTAAAACGGCTGCCACTGTCCTCGACTTAATGGGTATCCATACGACTCGGTTGGCTGGCGGGGTCCGTACTTTTCGGCAATGGGTTGTCCATGAGTTAGAACGCGAGGACTTCCCACCGACCTTTGTTGTACTTAACGGCTATACCGGATCAGGCAAAACAGCTATTTTGAAGAAACTAGCTGACAAAGGATTTCCCATTCTCGATTTAGAAAACATGGCTGGACATCGCGGTTCTATCTTCGGTCAAATTGGATTGGAGCCCAGCAACCAAAAGAAATTCGACTCACTACTCGTCCATGAATTGGTCCGACTGAGAACAGCGCCCTATGTTTTTATCGAAGGCGAAAGCAGACGAATTGGCAAAGTCAGTATGCCCCCTTTCTTATTCGATAAAAAAGAAACAGGCGTACAACTTAGTATACATTTACCGATTGAAGAGCGGGTCAACAATATTCTTATTGATTATGAGCCACAAAAATATCCAGAACATTTTAAAGAAGCTTTTCAAATTATAAAAAGACGGCTACACACTCCAATTGCCAAAAAAATCGAAGATGACTTGGCAATTGGTGACTTTTCGTCGGTTACAAAACTCTTACTCGAACACTACTACGACCCACGTTATGAGCATTCTATCCATCAACATACCGAGGGGGAACATGTCCATATTACTGCAAATGATGTGGATGATGCTTTTCGACAGATACTTAGAGTTATAGATGAGCTGAATTTTTGAGTGAAGTCGTCCGATACTACAGTAAATTTAATCAGAATCTTTAATCTCAACATATAAACACCTATAATCTATGGACTTTTGTGGTCTTAAGATTCTGGGTGTTTATTTTTTACTGGATAAATCAATTATAAAACTGACTAAGGAGAATATTTCAGTTAGCTAGTTCAAAAAACGAATTCTTATTCCTTCGATGTCACTTGATACACATCCTCTAAAGAATGGAAGCCATCTGCAATAACTGTACTTTCCACATTGTCTTTATCTACAGCAATGGGTGTTAACAACACGGAAGGGACTTCAATTTTCCCGTTATTTACTTTTCTCTCAGTAAATATCGTCTCACCTTTAGCCATTGCAACCGCTAGTTTCGCGATTTCCTGTGAAAGTGTTTGAAGCGGTTTATAGACTGTCATCATTTGTGTCCCTGCAACAATACGTTGTACTCCTGCCAAATCCGCATCCTGGCCAGTAACCGGTATTTGACCCGCTAATCCAGCAGCGGCAAGAGCTTGAATGACACCGCCCGCTGTTGCATCATTCGCAGCAATCACCGCGTCAATTTGCATATTGGTTGTTCGAAGGGCTTCTTCCATATTGGCTTTTGCATTCACTGGAGTCCAATCCTCCGTCCACTGATCGTAAACAATGGTAATATCACCACGTTCAATGTAGGGACGCAGTACATTAAATACACCTTTTTTCAATAAATGTGCATTGTTATCCGTAATCGCCCCACCAATAAAAACATAATTACCTTTCGGCACAAGTGCAGTGATTGCTTCGCCCTGCAATTCACCTACTCGCTCATTATCAAAAGACACATACAAATCGAGATCTGCATTTTTAACAAGTCTGTCATAAGCAATGACTTTTATTCCAGCAAGATGTGCCTTGTGGACAATCGCTGCTGTTGCCTCCGCATTATGTGGCACAATGACTAAAAGATCAATCCCACTTTGAATAAGTGTCTCTGCCTGCGATATCTGAAGCGCATCATTCCCATACGCCGCAACAATCTCGACCTCGGCTCCCAGCGCTTCGACGGACTCCTTAAACATTTCACGGTCTCTCAGCCATCGTTCTTCAAGAAAAGTATCCATCGCAAATCCAATGCGAATTGGACCATCTTTCTCAACAGGAGGAACCTGTTCTTCTAACTCAACAGCCTCCAACTCCTGTTGCGGCATATTTATACAAGCACTTAGCAAGAAGACCATCCCCAAAAATAACGCGACGATTACCTTTTGTTTCAACCAATCACCCCCTAATCAATTGCGCCTCGGCGTAATTGCGTTGGGATTTTGAATTGTGCTTATCTAAGTGCCTTAATTTCTGCAAAAAACGCAGAAATACGGCAAATCGAACCCTTTGCTGTTCGATTCACAATTAACTCCCCTCAAAATCCCTAACATCCGCCGGAGGCTTAAATTGAATCAGCAAATGCATTTGCTGATTCAAGTTAAACTTCAACTTGTTTACTTACTAACGTTTTCCGATATTCCTTCGGGGATACTCCACACATTTTCTTAAACACCTTACTAAAATAATTCGGCTCGTTATAACCAATTTCAAACGTAATCTCCTTTAAACTAAGCTCTGGATCCCGCATCAGCTTCTTCGCTTTTTCAATTCTGCACTCCGTTAAAAAGTCGATATAGTTAATGCCTAGCTTTTCCTTGAACATTTTACTAATATAAATTGGGCTTAAATTGACCCTTTGCGCAAGAACATCTAGTGAAATATCTTGATGTGAATGCTCACTAATATAGTGTTTTATTTGATGGATTTTATCGGCTTCTAAACGATCGTAATGTGTTTCGTAGCTGATATTCATTTGATCGATTAACAGCAGCGTCTCTGTACATAATTGACGATAATCCTGTACTTGAAATGAGAAAAATGCGGTATCTGTTTCTATCCCCATTTCGTCCATCACGCGGTTTGCGATCCAGAGTAACTCAAGGACTCTCTGCTGCGTGTATACTAGTGAATTCCCCTCATTCTCATGCTGCTGAATTAAATCTAGTACCCCCGAACGAATGGATCCCCAATCGCCCAAACGAATTTGGTCAAAGAAGTCCTTTTGCTGCTGCTTAATCACCTGTTTGTCTGTTTCAACACTAAGGGCTGGAACATCAGCATAAAATCGACTTTTGGTCGCTATTGTTGTATCTGCAGTCGCAATGAGCGCTTCTTGATAGGACTGACGAATTTCATCTAATGACTCATACACTTGACCGATTCCTATAAACCAATCCGAGCCTGCTTGCTCTTTATCCATTACTAAAATGGCTTTGGCTAGTGTAATTGCTTGCAAACGAAAGGACTTCTTTTGATCACGAAAAACAATAATAGGAAGTTGTCGCCCATATAAGGCACCTACCCAAGCATCTCCCATTTCGCGTACTTTTTCCTTAATTGACACATAATGACGCTCTGCTTTTTCCGGCAGCAATATGACCATGACAAACTTTTCATAGGTAGAGCGAATCGCCAACATCTCGACGAGCATATCGATATGCACTTCATGTACATGGTCGAATAATAACTGTGTCACAATGTCTGTTTCTGCTAGCGCCAAGGTCTTTTGCCACTTTTTCTGCTGTAGCTGACTCGCAACCTCAAACTCACGCTCACGCTCACATTGCTCCAATACTCTCCCCACTGTCGCTACAATCTCACTTGCCTTACTAGGCTTCAGCAAGTAATCCTTTACGCCTAGCTTAATAGCCTGCCTTGCATAATCAAACATATCAAATGCTGTCACCATGACAAACTTAGTCGTTGGATGACTTACTTGAATCTTTTCAATGGCTTCAAGTCCCGTCATGCCCGGCATCATTATGTCCATCAAAACCAAATCTGGTTGAATGATATCGGCCAATTCAATCGCCATCTTGCCATTTTTCCCTTGGTAAATTGTGAGTTCAGGGAAAGCCTTTTGTAAAATCGCTTGCATTCCTTCTAGTTCAGTCGGCTCATCATCCACAATAAGAAGCCTCATCATCATTTTCCTCCCTTACCGTTGGAATTTGTATGACTACCCTTGTCCCTCGCCCTTCTCTACTATCAATCGTGATGATATTTTCTTTTCCGTAAAACAAATACAATCTTTTTACGACGTTTTGAAAGCCTATGCCGGTAGAATGTCCTTCGGTTGGAACAACATGTCCGAGCAATAGTTGCTCCATCTTCTCCTGTGTCATTCCTTTTCCACTGTCCTCGATTTCAATCATGACACTGGAGTCATCCCTTTTTATTGTAAACCAAATAGTGCCGCCATTCTCCTCTGGCTCAATCGCATGGATGACCGCATTCTCAATAATCGGCTGAAGTGTTAAACCCGGAATTTTCACTTGTAGACATGACTCGTCAATGTCCACCTTAAATTGCAAACGATCTCTAAAGCGCGCTTTTTGGATATCCATATACTGATTCAACACAACCACTTCTTCAAATAACGTCACGGAACGGTCAATTCGCTTCAAATTATAGCGCAGTAAACCCGCCACACTGACGATAAGATCGCTCGTCTCCTCCGCACCATCCAAATAAGCTTTTTTCGACAAAGTGTTCAATGTATTAAATAGAAAATGTGGATTTATTTGACTTTGTAAGCTTTTAAACTGGCTCTCCTTCAATAACAGCTTACTTTGCTGGAGTTCATGCTCAAGCAATGCCTTTTGTTGGATTTCCACTATTAAGTCATTGATGTTTATCCGCATCTTGTTAAACGTTTTTGCTAAAAAGGCTATCTCATCATTGGACTTCACTTCAATTTGTTGATTAAAATGACCTCGAGATAATTCATTGGCCGCCTTCGTCAGTTGATGAATCGGTCTTGTAATACTAAGTGAAAACCAGTAAGTTGCTAATAATAACACAGCAGTCATTAGCAGCAGCAACCAAATACCGAGCTTTTTCAACTCCTCTGACTGTTGAATAATCGCTCTGTAAAAACGATTCGAAGACTTTAATTCACGGTCTAAAATCGTCAGTGTCATTTCTGATATATACAAAGAAATACGATTTGCCTCATTGAATTGATTGGTCGACCCCTCCGCTTCTCGCTCGTCTGAAAAGAGAATGGAACGGTTCGTCGTTTCAATTAGACTATCTATCAAATGAATATAATTTGTTACTGAAAATGTATTTTCAGCGTTTCTCAGCTCTGCTACGTCCTGTTTTACCTCTTCAAGAATACCTATACTCTTTTCAATTTGTTGCTTATGCCGGTCTGTTGGATTGACTAAGTAATTATTTAAATGAGTAATGATTTGTTGACTAGCTGTTGTCACTTCATTCATCCGCAAATAGCGCTGTAAAATCATATTCGATTGCTCTTGTGTTTTCTGATTATAATGTGTCAGCGTCAACCAAATAATGCCCATAATGAGGAGCATCATCGATACTAGCATCCAAATCTTTTTTTGAATCGTCGTCATTACTCTTCACCTTTCGCTTCAATCATTCTCGCTTCGGTGAGATAACCATTTGAATCGAGTGGAACAGTCTTACCCGATATCCATTCCATCATCCTTTTTACACTTTCGCTGCCCATTTTTTCCGGCTCCTGCCCTAAAACCCCATCAAGCTTGCCTTGTGCTAGGAGGGAGGTCGACTCTACGCCATCATCAAACGTGTAAATATAATAGGGGATCACTTGTGTGCGTCTCTCGATTTCCTGAATCATCGGTCCTGTATAATTTGCATTGATTGTTATAAAGGCAGTCGCGCTAGGCACTTCATTCATCACCCTTTGCGTCGTGGCAATCACTTGTTCCTTTGTATCTGCTGTCTCTTTCACAATCATGCTGATGTTTGGATATTTACCTAATATATCCTGAATCCCTGCCAAACGTTCTTTTTGATAAAAGGCCTGTTGTTGGTCTCCAAGAATCACTACTTCTCCAGATGTCCCCATTTCTTCTATCAATCGACTTGCCACTATCTCTCCCGCCAAATATTGGTCTGAACCAACATATGTTTTGCGTAAACTTTCTTCGACAGGCACATCATTTGCTACCGTAATGACAGGTATACCATAAAAAGCCGCCTTTATCTTTGTGAGCTCTTTGAATTCCTCATTATCTAGTCCCTGCACAATAATGCCGTCTACCTTCGAATGAATGGCAACCTCCATTTTCTTTAAAAAAGCATCTTTGTTATTACCATAGCTTCCCCAAACTTCGAGCTGAGCATTTTCTTTTCGTGCCTGCTGCATAGCCCCTTGACCAACCTGATTCCAAAAAGGAGTGTCCAGCTCTTGTGTAATGAGTACAAGACGAATAGACGCCGGTGCTGAGGAGAGGTTTGCAGGCATGTCACTTGTTGAACGGAATGCCTTAACAGCTGACATAACCGTCATATAGGTAAAAACGACGATGAGTGCAACAAGTATGAGCACAACTTTCTTCCGCATACGCCTCCCCCTTTCTAATACTTTCCTTTCATCTTACCACCTGTTGAAAAATTGACAACGCTCTAGTAAATTCGAAGGCACCCTACAGTTAGGGTGCCTCGTCGTTCTACTATTCTCTTAGGCTCTTTGCTTACGTGTCATCACATCAAAGATAACAGCCCCGGCTAAAACCCCACCGCGAATCATATACTGATAAGATATTCCTACACCTAACAAGTTCATCCCACTTGATAACGAAGCCATTACGATAGCTCCTATAATCGCACCTGTTACTTTACCGACACCACCCGCGGAAGAAACCCCACCGACATACGCTGCCGCAATTGCATCGAGTTCAAAAAGTGTTCCTGCTGTAGTCGTCGCCGATTGAAGGCGTGATGTAAATAGAATGCCAGATAACGCTGCAAGCATTCCCATCGATCCAAACACGATGTATGTAATCTTTTGAACATTTATCCCACTTAAATGCGCCGCCTCTGGGTTGCTTCCAACCGCATAAATATGACGACCGAGTACCGTTTTAGTTGTTAAGAAATGGTACACAATGACAACTGCTATGATAATCATAACCGTCCAGGAAAATCCATTATATCCAGCCAAAATCCAAGTGATATACGCAATAACTGCCGATATCAAGATGAGCTTTACACTAAATAATTGCCTAGACATCACATCAAAACCATATGTCAATTTGTTGCGTCGATTGGCAATTTCATTGTAAACAAAGAAAAGAATTCCGACAACCCCTACTATTAACGTTAGTAGATGCAAGCCATTGATTTGCATAATTGATGGAATAAATCCATTGCCTATCGCGTTAAATTGTTCGTCTCTCACAATAATCGTTCCTGTTTTCTCCGTAACTTGAAGGAGTGCACCACGGAAAATCAGCATTCCCGCTAGCGTAGCGACGAATGATGGAATCCCAATCTTCGCAACCAATGCACCGTTTAGTAGACCAATTACAGTACCTAAAATTAAAATCAACGGAATCGTAATCCATACCGACAGACCCCATTGCATCAAGAAAATAGCTGTAATTGCACCTAAAAATCCTGCTAAAAAACCAACCGATAAATCTATGTGGCGAATGACAATAACGAGTGTCATCCCAACTGCCAAAACTGCAATATATCCAGCTGAATCCAGCAAGTTACTAATATTTCGAGAAGACATAAATAGACCGTCTGTCATAATCGTAAACGTTAACAAAATAAAAGCTAACGCAATATACATCCCATAATCCCGAATATTGGCCTTGAGGAGCGCTTTCCCTTCTTTTAAAAATTCCATCGTTATCCCCCTTATTGCGTCGCAAGTTCCATAATTGTTTCTTGTGTCGCATCCTTCATGTTCAATTCTCCTTTAATAGCACCGTTTGCCATCACGTAAATACGATCGCTCATCCCTAGTACTTCACCAAGCTCAGAAGAAATCATAATAATACTCATACCTTCGTCAATTAACTGATTCATAATCGTATAGATTTCAAACTTTGCTCCAACATCAATTCCACGTGTTGGTTCATCCAAAATCAAGATCTTAGGTCCAGTAAACAACCATTTACCAAGCGATACTTTTTGCTGGTTTCCGCCACTCAAATTGCCAACCTCTTGCTCTAGTGAGCTTGCTTTAATGTATAACGAGTCTTTGTATTCTGAACCAACCTTCACTTCTTCGTTTAAATTAAGAATCCCCTTCTTCGAGATTCCCTTTAGGTGTGCTGCGGATACATTGCTTTTAATGTCCTGTAATAAAAACAGTCCGTCACCTTTTCGATCCTCTGTTACATAGGCAATACCAGCCTTAATGGCATCACTTGTATGCTTCAACACTGCTGGCGCCCCTTGAATCTCCAAATCCCCTTGTAACTTATAGTTTTTCGGGTTTCCAAAGATACTCAACGCAAGTTCTGTACGGCCAGATCCCATAAGTCCAGCAATTCCAATAATCTCGCCTTTTTTCACTTGAAGGTTGACATCTTTTACAACGTTTCTCCCTAGTTGCACATCATAAGCAGACCAATTCGACAATTCAAGGACAGTTTCCCCGATGATCTTGTCTGGGTGTTTTGGATAAATGTCTTCAATTTCACGTCCCACCATGTTTTTAATGATGACGTTTTCCGACACTTCGCCTTTACTAGCATCCAGCGTGCAAATCGTCTTTCCATCGCGTAAAACAGTTACTTTATCCGCTATATGAATGACTTCCTTCAGCTTATGTGAAATCATGATACAGCTAATCCCCTGGCTCTTCAGTTCCTTCAAGAGTTCTAATAGGTTTTCACTATCATCCTCATTCAGTGCCGCTGTCGGCTCATCCAAAATAAGTAGATTAACATCTTTACTTAATGCCTTGGCAATTTCAACGAGTTGTTGTTTTCCTACACCTAATTCCTTGATCAATGTTTCCGGTGTCACTTCTAGCTTTACTTTTTTCAGTAACTGCGTGGCTTGGACGATTGTTTGGTTCCAATCAACGAAAGGACCTTTCTTCACTTCATTGCCTGCAAATATATTCTCATAGACAGTCAAATCCGGAAAAAGTGCCAGCTCTTGATAAATGATGCCAATACCCGTTTTCACACTGTCGTTAATCTCACGGAACTGTTGAATTTGGTCTTCAAATACGATATCCCCATCGTATGTCCCATGTGGATAGACACCGCTCAACACCTTCATCAATGTCGACTTCCCTGCACCGTTCTCGCCGACCAAACAATGAATCTCTCCTTTTTTCACTTTGAAATTCACGTTCGATAGGGCTTTGACTCCCGGGAACTCTTTCGATATATCATTCATCTCTAAAATATATTCGCTCATTCCATCGCCTCCCTAACCCAAACAAAATAGAAATGGAGAAATAGTGATAGAAGATGCTATCACTATTTTTCCTTTTCCAATGTAGTACTTTTACTCTAAACCTGTGAAATCGCTTGCTTCGTAGTATTTAGAATCGACTAGCTCAGCTTTCACGTTGTTTTTATCTACTACGATAACGTCTGTTTGTTTCGCTTTCACTTCAATTGAACCATTATCATAAGAACCAGTTGTTTCTGGAGTATTACCGTCTAGGACTTCAACTGCCATCCCCATTGCATCTTTTACTAATGTACGAACGTCCTTGAACACTGTCATTGATTGTTTTTCATCAATGATGTATTGGATTGATGCTTTCTCCGCATCTTGCCCTGTTACAAAGAAGTTTGTAATTGCACTATCAGAGGCAAATACGTCTGCGATAGAACGAGCTGTTCCATCATTTGGCGCTAGCACTGAAACATCACCTTTTTGGTCGTCACTTGCTGCTGTTAAGTGTGTTTGTGCTTTGTTTTTTGCTTCGTTTGCATCCCAGTTCGTTGTAATTTGACCAATAATTTTTCCTAGTTGATCGCGTGAAAGATCCGCTGAACCTTTTAATGCTTCTGCTTCACTTGAGTTGGCAATTTTAAAAGTGCCATCTGCAATTTTCGGTTGAAGCACTTGCCATGCCCCTTCGAAGAATAAAAATGCATTGTTATCTGAAGCTGCTCCTGCATACAAGTAAAGTGGAACGTCAGAACCCTGTGCATTATCTACTAAATACTGTGCCTGTGCAGCACCAACTGCTAAGCTATCAAATGTTACATAATAATCCACTGCATCTGTATCTGTAATTAAACGGTCATAAGCAATTACTGTTACGCCCTCTTTTTTCGCTGCTTCTACTGCAGATGCAGCTGCTGCGCCATCATGAGGAGTGATGATTAATACTTTGATACCTTTATTTAGTAATGCCTCTACATTTTCTTTCTCTTTCGCTGAAGATCCTTGGCTAAATAGAATTTCTGTTGAATAATCAGAATCTGCTAACGCATCCTTGAAGCGTTGCTCATCTTGTACCCAGCGCGGCTCATCCTTTGTTGGCAATACAATTCCCACGTCAATTGAGCTACTACCGCCATTGTTACATGCAGCAGCTACTACCGCGAACACCATCAAAATCGCTAACAACATGAACCCCTTGAACTTTTTGACCATTTGTTTATCCCTCTCCCTTTGTTAAAAAATAACTACAACTTCATCATAGACTCTGAATATTCCAGAAGAAAGCGCTATCAATGGTATTCTTTTAACATTTACTGTACTTTTTTAATACAGCTCTTCGTTTAACCATATTCGTGAGCGTATAAAAAAGTACCTGTTTGTTAATTAACCAATAACCATGACAAAATAAATAGCGTGCCTGTAATAGTATCTTCAGGCACGCACATCGTGAATAAGTATATGATTTGATTAATTAATTGCTTTCGTTTTGAAATTATTACAGCACTTTGCTTAAAAATGATTGAGTTCGCACTTCTTGAGGATTGCCGAATAATTCCTCCGGAACATTTTCCTCTACGATATAGCCGCCATCCATGAAAATAACACGGTCCCCTACTTCGCGTGCAAACCCCATTTCATGTGTGACGACAACCATTGTCATTCCTTCTAGTGCAAGCTGTTTCATAACCCCAAGTACATCTCCAACCACTTCAGGATCAAGAGCTGAAGTTGGCTCATCAAACAGCATAATACTTGGATCCATCGCTAACGACCTCGCAATTGCGACGCGTTGCTTTTGCCCTCCTGATAGTTCTCCAGGGTATACATGTGCTTTATCAGACAGACCTACTTTTCGAAGTAGCTCCAGTGCTTTCTTCTCAATTTCGCCCTTGTCACTTTTACGAAGCTTCATTGGCGCAAGCATAACATTTTGTAAAGCGGTCATATGCGGGAACAGATTAAATTGCTGGAACACCATCCCAACATTTTCTCTAATTTTATTAATATCGAGCTTTGTATCCGTAATATCTTGGCCATCAATGACAACATGGCCACCTGATATATCCTCCAAACGGTTTAAACAGCGAAGAAATGTACTTTTTCCAGAACCAGAGGGTCCAATGACACAAACGACTTCACGTTCTTTGATTTCCACATTAATATCTTTCAGTACTTCAAGTTCCCCAAAGGACTTCTTTAAATTTTTCACTTGAATTAATGTCATCTTAGTTCAAACCTCCTTTCAACAAAGCTGGAGAGTAACGATAACAGGTAAATAACAATAAAGTAGATAACTCCAACAGTTAACCAAATCTCAAAGTGTTGAAAAGTAGCACTCGCTTGAACTTTACCTCTTTGCACAATATCAGCAATCCCGATGATAGAAAGGAGAGAAGTATCTTTAAAGCTAATAATCGTTTGATTCGTAATTGTCGGTAGCATTCTTCTAAAAGCTTGTGGCAAAATAACGGCACGCATCGTATACGCTTGCGAAAGACCAAGTGATCTCGATGCTTCTGTCTGCCCTTTATCGATTGATTGAATTCCCGTACGAATAATCTCCGAGAAATAGGCTCCAGCATTTAGCGAAACGGTTAAAATTCCGGCCACTGTTCGATCTAACGAAATAAATTCTAGTGAATTCATCCCGAAGTAAATGAAGAATAATTGAACAATAAACGGTGTTCCCCGAATGATATCAACAAAAGCCTTCGCTATCCAGTTAAAAATTCTAAATGGCGTAAGACGTATTAGAGCAACAACTAAACCGATTAAAAAACCGAAAATAATTGAAAAGAAAAAGATGTACAACGTAACTTTTAGCCCCTGGACTAAAAAAGGTAAAGCTGCAATAATCGTATCCATTTACTCACTCCCTCGAGAATGCCAAATTTCCAATCAAACACCTATCAAGCTACTATTTAGGTCGCTTGGTGCTTTACGGAGGCTACCCCTAAGGGCGCCTCCGCTGTCAAATATCAAAATTATTCACTTCACCAGGCAAGCAACTTACTCAGCAAGATATTTTGAAAGAATCTTGTCATATTCTCCGCTATCACGAAGATCTTGTAGACCATCATTAATCTTTTGCAATACGTCACTATTCTTTCCTTTAAGGACAGCGATTCCGTACTGATCTCCATTTAAACGATCCCCGATAATTTGTAAATCAAGATTGTTTTGAGAGATGGCATAAGAAATGACAGGATAGTCTTCAATTAATGCAGCAGCATTTCCGTTTGAAACCTCCTGGAACATTGCAGGACTATCATCGAACAGTACAAGTGTATAACCATATTCAGCTTCATGTTCTCCTGCAAATTTCGCCCCAGTCGTTCCATTCTTTGCAGCAATTGTTTTACCTTTTAAATCTTCAATAGATTCAATATCTGTTGTTTTTGCATCAACAACTAAAGTAAGACCCGCATCAAAATAAGGATCTGAGAAATCTACTACTTTTTTGCGCTCGTCAGTAATACTCATTCCAGCAATTGCAATATCTAGCTGATCCGCTTGCATCGCAGGAATGATTCCCCCAAAGTCCATTGCATCAAATTCAATTTCAATCCCTTGATTTTTTGCAATTGCGGTAATCAGATCAATATCGATTCCTGTATACTCGCCATCTACCTCAAATTCAAATGGTGGGTACGTTGTATCTATCCCAACAACATAGGTTTTATTACTGTCCCCCGAGCTTTTATCTGTCCCCTCTGTCGAACTGTCCCCTTTTTCAGCCCCACATGCTGCGACCAATAACAAGATCGCTACGAACATTGTATATATTCCAAACCTCTTCATACAAATTCCCCCTTTTTCTATTGTAAACATTGCTACCATTCCAAGTTATTAAGCGCTTTCATAACTCGTTCTCATTGTATATTCATAACTACAGAATCAGACGTAAACCTACAAAAGTAAGCGGAATAACCTAAATATTTAAAAAGGAACATTGTTTAAATGCTCTAGGAACTGTATACTAATTTTCAAACAAATAAAAAGCGAAAGTAAGGGAAGAGGGAACATCTTGCGGTTTAGTTTATTACTAAAGAAGGATATTTATATTATTGCAATGATGATTATAATCGTTCCTCTCGCTGGCGAAGTGAAATTTTATCCTTTAAATGACACATTTCGGGTAAGTTTTGGAGCCCCCGCAATCTTCTTTCTTTTACTATTACTAAAAAAAGTTCCTCCAGCCCTTCCAGGTTTCTTGACTGCATCGGCTTTAATACTCTTCCGTGTGGGCCTGGACTTCGTCTTTTTGAATGAAACAGATGTAATCTATTCTTTTCAACAACATTGTCCAACCTTTTTCTTTTACTTCACCTATGCTTGTTTGTTCCAATTCATTAACATCAAGCGATTTCGCAAATCATCTTTAATGATTGGGCTCATAGGCTATGTCGTTGAATTATTATCGGATAGTGCAGAACTGCTTGCACAATATTTGATTTTACAAACAACGATTACACCTTCCGACTTCAACGAAATGAATTTAGCCGCTTTTGCGCATAGTTTTATTGTCATTAGTTTTTTTAATATGCTGAAGCTATATGAGGCAGACTCCCGGGAAAAACAAATACGAGAAAAAAATGAGCATATGCTACTGCTTATTTCAAATTTACATGAAGAGGCTGTCTATTTAAAGAAGACATTAAAAAATGCCGAGACCGTTACAGTGGAATCTTATATTTTATATCGTGATTTACTAGTTGATAATAAAGAGGCTAGCCTGAGAGCCCTGCGAATTGCAGGTGAAATTCATGAAATAAAAAAGGATAACCAGCGGATTTTTGCCGGCCTTTCAAAGTTGATTTCTAAAGAAAGCTTTAAAGATTATATCGATGTGATGGAGCTCATTCAACTCGTTGTTCGTATCAATGAAAAATATATACTTCTTCTCAACAAAAATATTAAAATTACTTATTCAATTGAAGGTAACCACCCCGATTATCATGTTTACACCGTGCTATCGCTACTTAACAACTTAGTAGCAAATGCGATAGAAGCAATTTCAGACAGTGGGAAGATTCATTTACTATTTAGGGAATCGGCTGGAGTAGCCGAATTTCACGTTTTTAATAGCGATTCTACTATACCAGAAAAATATGCACATGCTATATTCCAACCAGGTTTTACATCTCGGTACGATGATTTAGGAAATCCATCTACCGGAATTGGCTTATCTTACGTGGAGGAAGCCGTTACGAATCTTGGTGGGAAAATCCTTTTTAACAATGAAACAAACGGTGTTACTTTCTCTATAAAAATTCCGATGAATCAGTTGACACAGAAAGGGTGATGTAATGCGCTTCTTTATAGTGGATGATGATATTGCCATTCGATCGATATTAACTCAAATTATCGAGGATGAAAACTTAGGTGAAATTGTTGGAGAGGCAGCGGACGGCGATCAGCTGGAAAGTTCTTATTTGAATATGCAGAAGGTGGATATTCTCTTTATTGACTTGCTCATGCCCCATCGAGATGGCATTGAAACCATTCGGCATTTGCTAAATAATTTTAAAGGCAAATTCATTATGATCTCCCAAGTAGAAACGAAAGAGTTAATCGGTGAAGCCTATTCGCTTGGCGTCGATTATTACATTATTAAGCCCATCAACCGGATTGAAATGGTTACCGTTATTCAAAAGGTAATCGAACGTATCCAATTGGAAAATTCAATACACGACATCAAGGCATCCATCGGCAATCTTTTGCATATAAAAGATCCTGCACCGAAGACGACTACCCAGTTGCCTGAAGAAAGTATAACAAAAATTGGTGAATTCCTATTAACAGAGCTAGGCATTTTGGGCGATAATGGCTCAAGAGATTTAATTGATATTCTACATTACTTATTCGCCTTAAGGCGCAATAAAACCGTTGAACAAGATTTTCCTTCTTTAAAGGATCTAACCCTTGAAATTTCAAAGAAAAAACTAGGACCATCAGCTACACAAGTAGAAATCAATAGAGAAATCAAAGCTTCCGAACAACGACTTCGCAGAGTGATTACCAGCTCACTCAATCATTTCGCGTCTTTAGGACTAACAGATTACGGAAATCCTAAATTCGAAAATTACGCATCTAGTTTTTTCGATTTCACTGTCGTTCGACAAAAAATGAGAGAATTAGAGGACGAGTCAAACGCTTCCCACCCACCCACTCGGGTCAACACAAAGAAATTCATTCAAGTATTATTTTTTGAGGCAAAGCGCTTAAAAGGGAGTACATGAACTTTATCGTTACAGTCACCAAATTCAATGCGTTTTTTGTATAGGGATGCGACTTCGCCGCATCCCTATATATGTTTTGTAGCTTAATCACCTCTCGTTAGTGTTCTCAACATCTCCTTGTCACCACGGTACGTTAGTTTCTCTATCCCTTCTTCACGCATAATAGCTATACCCGTGATTTCTACATTCATTTTCTCATTTCCTTTTTTCACATAATCGACATAAGCCGTAAAGTTATAATTCGTTGGAGTAACTTTATTTTGCTCTACTTCAATTTTAGTTACGGTTGTTTGATAGTTGTATTTGTAGGCTGGTTCGTGAAATAGTAGCCCTTGACCCGTCATAACGAATCTATCGTAGCCGCTATCTGTGAAATAAGGTCCATAGGTATCCTTTAAATGCACGTTATACTCGCCATCTAATGGATATTGTCCACCCTCCTTCTGTTCTTCCACCCACTTATCTAGAGCGTTAATTGCACGTATTGCTTCTTCATTAGGAGCATTCAGTTCATACTCTAGGAAGTTTTGAATGAGCTCTTTATTTTTATCTTGTGGTTCGGCTTGGGAGCATCCGGTTGCTAAAAGACAAATAAGAACAATAAATAGAGAGACTCCGGTTTTCAATTTAATGTTCTTATTTCCAATGATTGAAATAGTATTCCTTAGTGATTTTTGATACATTACATTCCCCCCTTTATTTTTTTGGATCTACTTCTTATACGTAGTAGACATAAGAAAAGGTTCATTTTCCAACTACTTCATCCCGTTAGTTAAGAAAGTGAATTATATTCCTTTATTATCCATAACGAGATGAATACATCCATTAGTTTATTCATTTAAATTGTCAAGGCCGGCGGGCCAAATAATTCATGTATAGCTTAAATGAATCCACGAAAAAAGAAGCCTTTTCGCGGTTAATTGAACTGTCGAATGGCTTCTTTTTTCAACTATTAATAACGCAATCCATGGCCAAGTTTATAGACATTGCCATCGCTATCCTTATAGGCATAGCTGAGACCTTCAGGCATATACTTGTCCTTGTCATAGCCCGGTACATCATTTCTCGATACACACTCACCATTCTGATAAACAGCAATGACTTGATCGCTTGCTGGCAACGTTAATGGTAAAACTCCTACAGGTTTACTATTTCCTGCGATCACTTCAAACTGTGCATTATAGAAAGTATCATATCCAACGATTAATGCGTCCGCCAATGGTTCAACATTTCCTAGTAACCATGGCAATGTCACATTCACACTTATTACCACTTTCCCACCACGGCTATGAATGTTGTCTGCCACCTCTTGTAGATGAGTCATGCCAGATAATGTTGTTTCTTGATACAACGAACCATCCAACCCTGATACTACTTTATCCTCGCAAATATCAAGTTCTAATAATCCTAGTGTTGCATCAAAATAGGATCCGGATTTTGGATGTAAGAATAGTATCGCGACGTCAGCTTCTTCATAGTTATCCGTCAACGTAAATTGCCCAAGCTCTAAACATTCTTTTCTTGCCTTTTCAGTGTAAGCAGTTGCTCGTGTCGTGTCCTTATGCAATACTTCCACATAAACCTTTTTATTCGTCAGCTTTTCAGCTGTTAAAGGCAATGTCTGCTGTTGATTTTTAAGGACAGTAACAGATTTTTTATGGCCCTCATAAGCTGCATCCCAATTCGCTTTGTTACTAATGACAGCTGTCGCCGATTCTGGTGAATTATACGTACGATCATCGAAAAGACCTAGCGTGAACATTTCCGTAAGGAGTCGGACATTCGCTTCATTAATCCGCTTTTCACTAATCCAGCCTTTGCTAACAGCTAATTTTAGATTTTCAATATCTCCTGTATCCGCAACAATATCTGTTCCAGCATTGACCGCTTTAGCAAAACGTTCAGCCTCACTTAACTCTTCAACACCCCAGCTCATCTTATTAACGATACCGCTGTCACTATTTACATAACCTTTAAATCCGAGTTTTTCTCTTAAAATATGGTTAATGAAATAATGATTAAATGTGAAGCCTACCTCTTCGAACGGAATGTCTTCACCTTCGAACTCTTGGACGACACTTTTCTTAATACTTGGGATTGAATAATACGGCATGATTGACGATGTACCATATTTTATCGCTGCTCTAAACGGCGGCAAATGGTACTTTTCTAAGCTGCCAGGAGTAGGATACAGGTTCCACTTTCCTTCTATATAATGGGGATCAAATCCATTTTCCCTAGCTCCACCACCCGGGAAATGCTTCGTTGTCATCGCAATACTATCTTTTCCTAACTCTTCACCTTGGAATCCTACGACAAGGCGACCAATCGCGTCAGAAATAAATTCTGAATCTTCTCCAAACGTACCGTATGTCCGTTGCCATCTTGGATCTGTAACGGTATCCGCCATATACATATAGCCTTTTCTAATCCCCGTAGCATTCCATTCTGCATGAGCAATTTTAGCAAATTCGCTAATCAACGATGCGTCTCCACCGTCTTTAATATCTCCTTGTGCTGCCGCTGCAAGCCCTAAAGTTCCAGGCCATGTAGAAAAAATACCACCCGCATCATTCATTCCAAAAATAGGTTCAGCATTTTCATTTCTTGAATTAGACGCTATGATAACTGGAATACCTAAACGCGTTCCCTCAGCAACTTCATTCATTTTATTAACCCACTCCGCCATTTCAGCTGGACTAAAGTTATCTCTTAAAATGAAGTGTCTTAAGTTTCTTTTGGCAATCGTATGTGTTGAGCCATAAATTTTGGATGCAGCAAACATATTTTCCCCTTTTTCTACAACCGCCTCATCCAACACACCATCATGACTGGTCTTCTCCTTATCTTCCTGAGCAAGTCCCATCTTACGTGAATTAATGAGCATCATCCCAACCTTCTCGTCGATGTTCATCAATGACACTAAGTTTTCTGCACGCTCTTTCGGGCTCAAACGCCAATCCTTATAAGGTTCTAGCTTCCCACTGTTATTCAAGTCTTTAAATTTTAGTCCATCCACTTCAATGATCTTCTTGACTCTGACCTCTAGATTGGGTTGTTTATGGTGCATTCCCATTTTAACGCCTCCTCAGTATAGTCTTGCTATATGTGCATTGAATTTGATAACGCTTTCTTTTATACTATAAGAATAACAGCAAAAAATTAAAAATATATAGCGTTTATTGCTTAAAATATTGTAAATGTTGCTGTATAGGAGATGGTGTCAAATGAAGCAATCTGATTTAATTCCAGTCGTCAATAAAGGCTTTGAAATAAATTACTTTAGTAAAAAAAATCATTCCCAAGGTTGGTTCAAAAAATTTAACGAATCATCTGAGGACTTTTCCCAATGGGAGTCTTTATTCCAATTACATAGGCATGATGTTTTGGAGGTTCTTGTCTTTTTAAATGGCGAGTGTGAATTCTTTTGTGAAGGGAAGACATATTCCTTACGGCGAGGAGACGTTGTGGTCATCCCTCCTTACGCTGTGCACAAAGCTACTGTTAAGCATATGGATAGCTATGAACGCATAATTGTTAGCGTGAGCGAGCATTTAATGGATGACTTTCTATTCAGCTCACCATCTATGAAAGAAAATATTGTTAATCAAAAGACACAAAGCTCGCACGTATTGCATCTGCATGAAAAAAAACTCCAAGACGTACATTTTTTACTCAATGAAATAAATCATAAAATTATAAATGAAGAAGAAAACTTTCCTTTCACCATAAATTATCAGTTGTTTCAGGCTCTTCAAATACTTTTTGATCCAACAAGTAGTATGCCCAACCTTAGCAACAACAATAAACTAGACCAACGATTCGTATCAATACTGGAATATATTGAATTACATTTGACCGAACCGGATTTAAGTTTAGACAAAGTATCTACTCATTTTCATTTGAATAAATACTATTTCTCTCATTACTTTAAAAAGAACATGAACCTCCCCTTTTACCGTTATGTATCACTGAAGCGTCTATCCTTTGCTGTTACGATGATTAAACAAAATCAGCTTCCCATTGAGGAAGTAGCCTTGAAATGCGGTTTTCTAGATTATTCAAGTTTCTATAGGCTCTTCAAGAAGGAATACAATCTTTCACCAAAAAAGTTACAAATGGAATATAAAAATTAATGTCTGTTGATTAACCAAACTTAATCAAATTATGTGCAATCTAAGTTCAATCGCTTTTGGTTCGCTTTGGATGGAACAACTTCTATACAATAACCGTGCTATTTTCATGTACAGGGATGCGACTTCGCCGCATCCCTGTACATTATTTTCGGTAATCGTATGATGGTCGTTCATCCGTCGCTCTCCAAAAACGTAGATACACGAAGTGCTAATACTTTTTGGGACGAGGGAATAGAGGGCTTCTTAACTAGAGAGGGCCGCCAAAGATTCAATTTTGGCGGCAGAGGCTATCTCCATCCTGTTTCCTATTCTTATTTTAAATCCTATCACTTACTTCTAAAATGTTTCGCAACATGAAGAAGTAAATACTTTGTTCAATAAGCAATAGTTCCCGAAATTGTATCTTCGGGAACTTACACACTTTAGCAATGTCATCTATTCTTTTCTTTCCAAGTACCTATATTCTTCATTTGAGCATTGGAGGTTTGCGACAGGCAATGATGCACAATAGGATAATCGATAACTGTGTTTCCAGTAATGACGGAGTCATCGCTGGAAACATGATTCCTACGGTTATTTTATCGTCCATCCATTGCCGAAAGTAAACCGGAAATGCCTAAGTCAACAGGAAGTTTTCTGATTCTGGCTTCCTAGTTTTAATTGCAAGTAAATGGTTAATAAGCAGACGAGATAAAAATTAAGAATAGGTCACGTCTAGTACAGCACTCATTCAAGCATGCCGCCATTACAAAGAAAGAGCATCCTCATAAACGGGATGCTCTTTCACTTTTATTTATTTAGTTGCTTTGTATTTTTCTAAAAACTCTTTTGCTTTTGCAGCATCCGCGATAAGCTCATTACCTGTATTCACAAGTGGGCTTACTGTAGAAAATGCTTTTTTCTTATTCCCTTGGTAGTAGCTTAAGAATTCATCTTGATTAATTGAATAGAGCACTGCTTTTCTTAAATCGTCGCTTGTTGCAACTTCACGATTGGCCGTGTTGAAAAGCAAGTATGAAACGGCATTGCTTTCATTTTTTTGCAAGAACAGCTTTTCATCATTCTCAACAAGGTCATATTTTGTTTCAGGCACACCATTGAATAAGTGAATTTCACCATTTCGTAATGAAGATAATGAACTATCTGCATCTGCGATGAAGCGCACAACGACATTTGAAATGAGTGGTTCAAAATCAGTTCCAGGTCGATACGCTGGATTTTTCACGAAATCAGCTTCGTAGTCATTCTTTTTCACCAAAATATAAGGTCCGCTTGCATACAATGTATTGTTATAGCTAGCACCTTCCGTAACGGTATTTTGATCACCGTATGGGATATCCTTATTCACGTCAAATGCTGCAACATCATACGTATTAATACTTTCAACTTGTTTTTTCGAAACAATTCCCGCAGATTGATGCGCCAAGTAATTCAATACTTGTGGGAAAGGTTCAGTTGTTGTCATTTTGATAACTTGATATTTTCCTTCTTTACTATTTGCCTGTGTTTTATCTCCAACAAGTTCTGAAATCTTTACATCTAGACCTTCTTCAAGCGCTTCTTTGACTGTCCCACTACCATCTGACTGTTGGATTTGGTCTAGAGCAGCAAGATCAGTTATAACTTCCGCATCTTGAATATGCTCATGTAAACTATATGTCCGGTGATCAGGAACGGAGTCTTTGTCTTTCGCACGGTTCAGTGAGAAAATTACATCATCTGCCCCTACACGCTCTCCTGTATCTACAGCTTTCCCATCTGCAACTGCTGCAAAGTTGATATCATCCCGAAGAATGAAGTAATACTCAGAATTACCTTCAGCAATACTATGATTATAAGATAAAGAACCATCTGAAACGACAACATCATCGTCCGTTAGATTGACAAGTCGAACATACATATTTGTGTTTAACGTATTAATGGACCCATCATTTCCCTTAACCGGGTCAAGTGACGTCAATGAACCCAATGCTTGTTGTGTAATTAAAGGTTCTGTTTCCCTTTTAGATGTATCGTTAAAGTCAATTGTTTCCCATGCAACCGCACGTGATTTCGCGAGTCGAACTGTATCTACATTCAGTACATCTTTATTAACCCCTTGCGCTTTGAAAGAATTATAAAGTGGTGCAATATAAGCTTTCTCTGCAACAAGCTGTTGTTCTAACTGCTTATAGGTCTCTACAAATTGATCTGGCGTTTCTGTACTTGCTTTATCGACCAGTTCATCTACTTTAGAATCGGCAAGAATACTATAGTCGCCGCCTGTTTTGAATAAAGAACGGACTGCATAATCCGGATTTCCAGTAACTGTCGTCCAACTAGAAACAGCAACATCATAATTCCCTGCATCTTGTTGCGCTTTGAAGCTACCATAGTCAGGCTGGATATTCAATTTCACGTCAAAGCCATTTTTAGTTAATTGATCTCGAACGATATTCATGTCCTCTTCACTAGAGCTCATACCAAGCACTTCAATGACAACCTGCGTATCGTCCTTAACGCCACCTTTAGCCGGTTCATCTTTTTCACTAACATCCGATTTTGTTTGCACGCAGCCAGTCAACACCAATATCAATGTCAGTAAGACTGGAAATAAAATTTTCTTCATATACTTTTTCCTCCTTCATAATTGTGTTCGTTCAACTTAATTCAGCAGAAGTCCCCCACTTCTATAAGTAGTGGGATGAATGCTAGATATGTCTTCAAATTCAGTGGTGTCCAAACCCCGGCTGAATCAAGTTAAGCCTCCGGCGGATGTCACAGATTTTGAAGGGAGTTAATTGCGCAAGCGCAATTCAAAATCTGGACGCAATCACGCCGAGGCGCGATTGATTCTAGCTGTTCGTTTAATCTAACTTTGGATCTAATGCATCTCGTAGGCCGTCCCCTAAAAAGTTGAATGACAGCACGAGAGCAATAATAGCAAGCCCTGGGAAAATAGCCAGATAGGAATGGGATTCCAGATAGGTGCTACCAATCTTCAGTATATTCCCCCACTCGGGAATATGTGGCTCTACGCCAAGCCCTAAATAACTTAAACTACTGGTCGCAATGACTGCGCTCCCTATTGTCAATGTCGACTTCACAATCATCGGTGCAAGTGAATTCGGCACAATTTGTTTAAAGATGATGGAGAAATCCGATGTACCAAGTGCACGCGCTGAATCGACAAAGTCATAGTTTGATACCATTAAGACATTTGCCCGCATCGTTCTAGCATATGTCGGAATGGAACCAACGCTGAGTGCGATAATAAGATTTGTTGTATTGGCACCAAAAGCAGCAATGATAGCAATAGCCAGTAGGATTCCAGGAATGGCATATAAAATATCAAGTAACCGCATAATGATATTATCCGTCCGATTGCTGTAATAACCAGCAATTGCTCCTAAAAAACCTCCGATAATGACTGGAATGGCGGTGGAGGCAAATCCAACAAGTAAGGATATCCTTGCACCGAATATGATTCTTGAAAATAAATCTCTACCGAAATTATCAGTTCCTAATGGATAAGCAAGGCTAGGACTCTGTAATAGATTTCCATAATCATTATCCACTGCAAGATCATAATCAAAGGTAAATTTACTAATGACTGAAATCGTAAGCAATAAGATTATGAAAAACAAGCCCATGACCGCTGTGGAGTTACGCGTAATTTTCAACCACATCGTATTCCACTTTATAATTCTTGATTGATCACGGCTTCTTGACTTCAGTAACAAACTATAGCCTAGAATCAGTGCAAAAAGATTACCCGATAAAGCAGTGATTATAGTTACGATCGCAATCACAGACATCACAGGCGAAGCCTTTGTATCATCGACAAATTTGATTACTAGTATTAATGTAACTACATAAAAAGCCATCATTCCTATTAAAACACCCATTGCCGGTAAAAATGTATCCGACACATATGGTTTGAATACATTAAGTGCAGATATCGCAATCGCAAAAATCTGCGTTAACAGCATATAGACTGCAAATGTATACTCCGGTGTTTTTTTCTTGTTTAACAAACTAAATGCAAATGCCACAGTAAAAATATTTGCGGTGCACAGGCTCAGTAATTGAATGAAACCTAGACGCCTCGTCACCTTTTGAATGTCACCATATCTTATTAAATCCCTTTTCACTCTCCAAGTAATGAACACTTGAATCAGCGTGAACAAAGCATATGCACTAGCAAGGATAAGCATATTCCTATTTAGATCGCCCGTTTTAAAATCGAAACTGTTCAAAAGAAAAATTACCGTCAAGGCCAAGGTAATAATCCAAGTAAAAATTGACTGTGAATATTCCCCAGACAATTTTAGAGCATGCCTTTTGGTCGATGTTGCTTTCATTTTCACACCTGCTTTACGATTGTTTCATCTTGGAGCGAATACGCGGATCAAGGAAAGCATACAAAATATCAATAAGCAAATTGACCAGCGAAATGGTAATCGCAATATAGACGACCCCACCCATAATGGCTGGAATATCCGGAATGAACTGCTTATCAACGATATAGCTACCAATTCCTTTAATATTAAAAACTTTTTCCGTGACTGCCGCTCCGCCCAGCATGCCTCCAAATAACAAACCGATAACTGTAACAACTGGAATCATTGCATTTCCCACCGCATGTTTCCACAATACTTGGTGTTTGTTTAACCCTTTAGCTTTGGCAGTAATGATGTAATCTTCATGAATGATTTCCAATAAAGAAGAGCGCATCATCCTAGCTACAGATGCCGTCAGCCCTGTTCCCAGTACAACAATCGGCATAATCATCGACAACCCATTCTGGGGGCTGAACGTAGCGGGTAGCCATTGGTGTTTTATCGAAAAGTTCAGGATGAAGATTAGTCCTTGCCAAAAATTAGGGATGGATAGGCCTATCAGCGCTATGAACATAAACGTATAATCTAGAAAAGAGTTCGGCTTTGTCGCGGAAATGATGCCAACTGGAATGGCAATTAGTATAGCCATCAACACAGAATACATCGCAATTGTAAAAGTGATTGGGAATTTATTTGCAATACTTACTGCTACGTCCTCATTGCCTGCAAAAGATGCACCTAAATCGAATGTTGCAATCCCCTTAACAGCGTTCCATAATTGCTGCAAATAAGGTAAATCTAATCCGTACAAACGATTAAATGAAGCAATTTGTTCTTTTGTTGCAGAAACTCCAATAATATTAGAGGCTGGGTCAAATGGTGATATGTAGAGAATTGTAAATACAAGAACGGCAACACCCGCAATAACGAAAATACTTTGTACAAGTCGTTCTACGATATATTTAATAAACGGATTACTGAGCAAAAAAAGGAGAGCATACATGAAAATACCGGGAACAAAAGAAATAAGTAAAAAGGAAGGTCGAGCAAATAGCGACTCAAAATAGCTGGAATAGCTTGGCTTGCCTATCCCTTTTTGTCCAGTAAGCTCATCCGTCTTTTCAATTGCCTTCTTTTCAAATTGTTCTTCAGCCAGCTGAATAGCTTGCTGATTTGTTTTCTCTATATTTCCCTCTTCTCCAAAGAAAACTTGTTTCTTTAGCAATTGCTCTTTATACAAACCTAGTAATTCTTCCTTGTAACCAGCCGCGATCATCTCGCTCTTCACTTCTGCCAGAGAAGAAAAATAGGTATGATCCTTTCTTTTAAATAAGTAGAATAAATAAGTGATCAAGTGAATTGGAATACCGGCTAGTAAAAGCAGATACTTATACATCCATCTCCCTTGCATCTTCCTATGGGATTGTTGAAGGATATCCGGCACCACTTGCTTCATTAAATAAAACCTCCTCCCTAAATTGCATTATCCCTACCTGTAAACTATACTATATGTAAAGAGCTCAATATTGTCAATTCTATTATTTTTTCTTACTAAATATGTCAACAGGAAGGTGTCTACATTGGATACTGTTTTAAAAGTTACCGATTTGCATGTCTCCTTTGTATCTCAAGAGGATGATTTCAATGCAGTACGCGGTGTTAGTTTCGAAGTTAAAAAGGGTGAAACGCTAGGAATCGTAGGTGAGTCAGGGAGCGGAAAAAGTGTAACAGCCCGTTCGATTATGCGTCTCCTACCTTCTCCCCCTTCCTATATGAAAGAAGGCATAATCGAATTCCAAGGCCAGAACCTTACGCAGAAAACGGAAAAAGAGATGGAAAGCATTCGCGGACGAGATATTAGCATGATTTTTCAGGATCCGATGACATCTCTTAACCCAACGATTAAAATTGGTAAACAAATTGCTGAAAGCTTGATGAAGCACCAAAATCTTTCAAAGCGAGAAGCTAAAAAGGAAGCACTAGATTTACTTAAAGTAGTTGGTATTCACAATAGCGAAGCGCGGTTTAATCAATTCCCACATGAATTTTCGGGAGGTATGCGCCAGCGTGTCATGATTGCCATGGCACTTGCCTGCCGCCCTTCTCTTCTGATTGCAGATGAACCGACAACTGCGTTAGATGTAACGATTCAAGCCCAAATTTTAAATTTAATGAAAGATATGCAAGAACGTTTCGGTACATCCATCATCTTAATTACGCATGATCTTGGTGTTGTTGCTGGGATGTGCGACCGTGTTGCTGTTATGAAAGATGGAGAAATTGTAGAAACGGGTACAACAAATGAAATTTTCGAAAATCCACAGCACGCTTATACAAAAAAGCTATTAAACGCACTGCCAAGATTAGATGAAAGGAAAAAGGCCAAAAAACCTCCCCGTATTAAAGACGGCTTAGATCCTGCTAGCCCTTTACTTGAGGTAAAATCCTTGAAGCAGTATTTTGACGCTGGAAAAGGAAACTTGACGAAGGCTGTGGATAGCATCAGTTTTCATATTCGACCTGGTGAAACACTGGGACTTGTTGGCGAATCTGGTTCTGGAAAATCGACAACAGGTCGTGCGATTTTACGTCTTCATGAACCAACGGATGGTGACGTACTTTATCAAGGAATGGCTGTCAATCGATTATCAAAAAATGAAATGAAAACAATGCGGCGCCATATGCAAATGATTTTCCAAGATCCTTATTCATCCTTGAACCCACGCTTCAAAGTGCTCGATATTATCGGTCAGGCACTTGATATTCATCGCTTAAGTAAAAATAATGAAGAACGTAAAAAAAGAGTCGAAGAATTGCTCGTCATGGTCGGATTAGAACCGTCACATGCTATGCGATACCCACATGAGTTTTCGGGCGGACAGCGCCAACGAATCGGCATCGCACGTGCATTAGCGGTGGAACCTGATTTCATCGTCTGTGACGAGCCCTTATCAGCACTCGATGTATCGATTCAATCACAAATCGTAGAATTACTAGAGGACCTTCAACATCGTCTTGGACTAACCTATCTTTTCATTGCCCATGATTTGTCGATGGTCAAACATATCAGTGACAGAGTCGCAGTTATGTATGCTGGAAAAATTGTTGAACTTGCTGAAAGTGAGGAGTTATACAACAATCCGCAACATCCGTATACAAAATCATTACTTGCCGCCATTCCAATTCCAGATCCTCGTATCGAATCGAAGAAAAAGCGAGTACTGATGGAGGAACAAACGACAGAAGACCGCTACCAGCTGAACAACTCCGAGTTTGTAGAGGTATCTAAGGGGCACTGGGTGGCTGTTCCTATTAAATAATTTGACACACGCACTTGAAACTAAAAAAGCAATCCGACCTTTACGTTGAAAGGTTGGATTGCTTTTTAAAATGGCGCATGAAGTATAGAGGCGACTATGGATACTAACATCATATTTGTTTGGCTAACTGATACCATCCGCGAATTTTTTATTATAAAAAGGACAAGCAGACGTTTGTCCATTACCACAATCTTTTTAGGACATACATTAAGTTAATGGAAAAGAGGTGATACTATATGTCAAGTTACTACGATGATTCTTGTTCCAGTCGTGATGAAATAAACTGGCTTCGTAGACAGCTGGAAGGATTTGTTGATAATCGGGTTGTTTTCTTCACGAAAGGCGGTATTCATGTTGAAGGGACTATTCGAAGAGTAAGAAGTGAGTTTGTAGAGCTAATCCCAACAACTGATAATCCTGTTGAAGTCGTTGAAGTTGAAAGCAACTCAACTGGCGATGCGTTAGAAAATTTCTTGAATTTCTATCTCCGCATTAGCGACATCGTTGGATTCGGATTAGAATCTCTCGGAGACTAATCCGATTTAAATGGTGACCGCCACCAAAAAGAGCATCCCGATACACGAGGCCACTGAAAAACCTACGGTTTTAAGTCTCATAAGTGAACCTAAATTGAAAAAGACGTTATT
>NZ_JADHDX010000016.1 GCF_016820585.1 Arthrobacter beigongshangensis | reverse complement strand
ACCTTCGCTGTATTTCGTTGACGTTTTGCTGTTCAGTTTTCAAGGTTCATGTTGATATTGTTTGTTACTGCTTTTTCGTAAGCAACTTTTATATCATACCAAGTTGCAATCCTCATGTCAACAACTAATTTCAATTTCTTTTTCGTTGTTTCTCACACCAAAAGTGCGACGCTTTATATCCTAACATCCTGCCGGATACAAGTCAACAACTAAATTTAATCTCTTTTTCATTGTTTTAATATGTCGGAAGTGCAACGTTTTTTAATATACCATCCCCCCCTTTCGATTGCAATACTTATTTTAAATTTTTCTTCCTAAATAAAAAAACCACGCAAAGCACATTCACATGGCTTTACGCGGTGATTATCAGTTTTAGTCTCTTGAACGCATTTGCGGGAATAGCAGGATATCACGAATTGATTGTGCATTAGTCAATAGCATGACAAGACGATCGACACCAATCCCGAGGCCACCGGTAGGTGGTAATCCATATTCTAAAGCTTCTATAAAGTCATTATCCATTTCATGCGCTTCATCATTACCCTGCTCTTTTTCAACCATTTGAGCTTCAAAGCGTTGACGCTGATCGATTGGATCATTAAGCTCCGTGAAGGCATTAGCGTGTTCACGGCGGACGATGAACAATTCAAAACGATCCGTGAAGCGACCATCCTCCGAATTTTTCTTCGCAAGCGGTGAAATCTCAACTGGATGACCAAAGATAAATGTTGGTTGCACAAGCTGTTCTTCTACTTTTTGCTCAAAGAATTCATTTAACACGTGGCCAACCTCCATCATTGGAGTTACTTCTACGTTATGCTCTTTAGCTAACACATGCGCTTCTTCCTTCGACATCTCTTTCCAGAAGTCTACGCCTGTGTATTGTTTTATCGCATCAACCATATGAAGACGCGTCCAACCTGGTGCCAATTCAATTGTATCTTCCCCGTATTGCACTTGTGTTGTACCGAGTACTTCTTGTGCAATATGAGCTACCATGTTTTCCGTTAGCGCCATGATGTCATTGTAATCCGCATACGCCTCATATAATTCAATCATTGTAAATTCAGGGTTATGACGTGTTGAAATTCCTTCGTTACGGAATACGCGTCCAATTTCATAGACCTTCTCAAGCCCACCTACGATGAGGCGTTTCAAATGAAGCTCAATCGCAATCCGCATATACAGTTCCATATCTAGCGCATTGTGATGCGTGATGAATGGACGTGCTGACGCTCCGCCTGCAATCGAATGTAGCATCGGCGTTTCAACTTCAAGAAAACCTTGTCCATCTAAGTAACGACGCATTGATTGGATAATCTTACTTCTTAAGATGAACGTCTCTTTACTGCCTTCTGTTGAAATTAAATCTAAATAACGCTGACGGTAACGTTGCTCGACGTCTTTTAACCCGTGGAATTTCTCCGGTAGCGGACGTAATGCTTTTGTTAGGAATGTAAATTCCGTCGCTTTAATGGATAGTTCTCCAACTTTTGTTTTAAAGACCACTCCTGAAATTCCAATGATATCGCCAAGATCCGCACTATTGAATAGCCCATACGCCTCTTCACCGATCGCATCTTGCCTTACGTAGATTTGAACCTGACCACCAAGGTCTTGCAGATGCGCAAAGCCAGCTTTCCCTTTTCCACGCTTCGTCATAATACGTCCCGCAATTTTCACTTCATGCGGCGTTTCATCTAGCTCTTCCTTTGAAAGAGCTTCGTATTTCTCCAGTATTTCATTGGATAGATGAGTGCGTTCAAATCTTGAGCCGAATGGATCTAATCCACTCTCCCGTATATCTTCCATCTTCTGGCGTCTCACCAGTAACTGATCATTTAATTCATCCAAATGGGACATTTCCTTCACTCCTTCATCATTTATCCTTTTAACAGTATGCACCTATTGTACACAATTTGCGCCACCTCGACACGCTTTACTTCTCACGTGCAATAAAAAGGGCCACCAAATAGTACATGGCAGCCCGGCTCATTACTATATAGCTAGAGTCGCTTCATCCCTTTAATTGCAGGAATTGCTCGACTCCGTCAACCTTCTTCCAAAGCATTACACCACTGTCTTGAACAGCAGCTTCCTTCGAAAATGATTTCCCCGTCACCGGATGGGCGATTGTAGGAGCGATTTCCAAAAGCGGAATGAGAACAAACGCCCGCTCATGCATACGCGGATGTGGAATGACTAAATTCTCTTCTTCAATATTGTCGGTACTATAAAGTAAAATGTCAAGGTCAACCGTTCGAGGACCCCATCTCACCGTCCGCACCCGACCAAGCTCTCGCTCAACCGTTTGACAAATCTCCAATAATACCTGCGCAACCGCAACCGTTTCCAAACAGACGACCACATTCAAAAAATCCGCCTGATCTGTATATCCAACAGGCGCGGTTTCATATATAGAAGAAACAGCGAGTACCTCCACCCCATCATACAACTGAAGTGCCCTTACCGCCTCAACTAAATGCTCCAGCCGATCACCGATATTCGAACCAATCGACAGATACGCTACTGTCATACGAAACGTCCTCTTATAATATCGACAGACACTGATGCGTAATGACCCGGAATCGGCGGGTCCGGTTTGATCAACACAACACGGACGCCCGTCACTTTGGCGGCGAACTCTTCCATGACATTAGTAGCAATCTTTTCCGCAACCGTTTCAATCAATTTCATCGGCTCACCTTCCACAATTAACTGACAAACTCGATACACCTCTGCGTAGTTCACAGTTTTATCTAGATTATCGGTTTTCCCCGCTTCAGAAAGATCCGTCGCTATCGACACCGTCACACGAAAACGCTGTCCCAATTTATTTTCCTCAGGCAACGCCCCATGATAACCGTAGAATTCCATTTCGTTTAGATGAATATAATCCATACTTCTCCTACCCTTCAAATACCGTTTTCCCCGTTAAGACATCCATCATTTTTGCCATCCTCGCGATTTCCTTCACATCGTGAACACGCATAATATGACAGCCATGCTCAATACCGTAACAAACTGTCGCACCCGTACCTTCCAATCGCTCCTCGACAGGCAGCTCTAGCACATTACCAATCAATGATTTGCGTGAAGTTCCTAATAAAACCGGATACCCCATATCAGAAATACGACGCAACCCTTGCATCGTCCATATATTTTGCATCGTATCTCGCGCAAACCCGATGCCAGGATCTAACCAGATATGATCATGCGTAACACCCGCCTCAATCGCAATGCCGACACTTTCTTCCAAATCTGCTACAACCGCGTCCATGAAAGGTTCCTCATACTCCGCCTTGTCACGGTTATGCATCAGAATAATAGGAACCTTGTATTTCGCCGCAACATCTGCGATAGCTGGCTCACGTTTCGCACCCCATATATCGTTAATGATTTGCGCACCCGCTTTAATAGCCTCTTCTGCTACTCTCGCTTTATATGTATCAATCGACACCACACAGTCAAATTCTTTGGTGATCGCTTCAATAATCGGCACCGTTCGTTCAAGCTCCTGTGCCAATGAAACTGGCGCATGCCCTGGTCGCGTTGACTCCCCACCGATATCAATAATTTTCGCCCCATCACGAAGCATTCCTTCCACACGTTCAAGGGCCGCATCCATCTGCCCAAATTTTCCACCATCCGAAAAGGAATCTGGTGTTACATTTAAAATACCCATGATCACCGTTTCTTTATGAAAATCCATTTCCGTCTTGCCAAATTTGTACACACCACGCGCATTCGCTAATTCCATTAATTGTCGCCTTCTTTCATACCCTCAATCGCCTGTCTATATAATTCATGAAGCTTTTGATAATAATCCCCTGAAGCCCCTCGAAGCAAGTGGTCCCCGATTGCCGCTAACGGTACGAGCTCCTGCACAGCATTCGTGACAAATACCTCGTCCGCAGATTCCAGATGCTCTTTGCCATAAAAACCTTCATGAACTGCAATCCCAGCAGACCTAGCCAACTCGGTGATAAACGCACGCGTCGTTCCTGGCAAAATTCCCGTTTTAATCGCCGGTGTGAATAATTCGCCATCCCTCAGCCAAAAGACGTTTGACGTCACACCTTCCGCAACAAATCCTTCACTTGTCACAAACAGTCCCTCTACGTCTTTTAGCGAAGGCAATTCCAACCGCCCGCGCACATTATTTAAGAAATTATGTGATTTGTGACGCACTGTACTTTCTGGTAGATTGCGCGGCGTATCGAGCCAAACCGCCCTTTTCACCATACCTGGAACAGCCAGAGCCAACTCTTTTCTGAACAAAATAACATTCGGCGTTGCATACATTGAAGGTGCTAGACCTATATCGTGGACACCCGCTGAAACATTGAGACGAAAATAGCCATCTGTATTCCCCGACTTTTCATCAAGCGTCTTTACGACAGCTAGAATTTCCGCATTTGTATAAGGCATCGCAATTCGGTACTCCGTGAGGGCAGCATGTAAACGCTCCATATGCTCATCAAACAACAATACGTTGCCGTCGTATGTCCGAAATGTTTCAAAAAATCCTGCTCCATAAAGAAAACCGTGATCAAACGGAGATATTCTCAAATCCTCCGCTCGCGTGAATTCACCATTCATCCAACACCACATACTACACCCTCCGTTGTCAATGTTCCGCCATCGCTTTTGCCTGCCATAACGCTTTTGCTTTATTCAATGACTCGATATACTCGGCTTCCGGCACTGAATCAGCGACCAAACCAGCCCCCGCCTGAATATGCGCGATGCCATCTTTGATATAGGCCGTGCGGATCACAATATTCAACTCCAGATCCCCGTTAAAGCCGAACCAACCAATCGACCCTGTATATAGACCTCTACGCGTCGGCTCCAATTCCTCGATGATTTCCATCGTCCGCAATTTAGGAGAACCTGTAATGGATCCCCCCGGGAAAACGCCTTTAATAATATCCGCATTCGATATACCGGATGCCGCCGTTCCGCGAACATTCGATACTAAATGCATGACATGTGAATATTTTTCCACGACCATAAATTCGTCTGTTTCCACTGTCCCCGGTGCGCAAACACGCTCGAAATCTTCCTTTTCCAAGTCGACTAGCATAATATGCTCGCCCGTCTCTTTATCATTCGACAATAACTCCGCCTTCAGCGCGGCATCTTCTTCATCATTTACCCCTCTAGGTCTTGTCCCACCAATCGGTCGCGTACTTAATTCATCCCCGCGTTTTTTAAGCAATAACTCAGGCGAGCCTGAAACGACCGCAAATTCCGGAGCGCCAATCGACGCCATATAAGGCGATGGGTTAAATGAACGAAGCGCCTCATACATGTCAAGCGGTTGCGCCGCCAATGGCTTTGATTGTCGTACAGATAAATTCACTTGCACAACATCGCCACTGGCAATATAGCTTTGCACATCACGTACCATTTGCTCAAATTGCGGTCCCGTTACTGCTACTTCAAGGTCATCTGATGCCGAAGAAACTTCGACCGCTTTTCCTGGCGCGAAAACTTGTTTTTTCAATCCCTCCGAAGCTGCAGCTAGCCATTCACTTTTCAAATTTTCAACTTCTAAGTCACGATTCGGCAGCGCCATAAAATAGGCGGTTTCCGCTTGCATATCCAACACAGCCCAGCGATCAAATAAATAGAAATAGAGGTCAGGTGTCTCCAAATCATCTACTGAATCTACCAGGATTGGTTCATAGCGGCGCGCATAATCATAGCTGATGAAACCCATTAATCCACCTTGAAAATCCGGCAACTCCGAAATTGTCTCCATTTCGAATGAACGGGCGATATCGTTCAATAACGCCAACGGCTCTCCTTGGCGTACTTCTTCTGTTCCATCGCGCCAAACAAGTTTTAATTTATCACCTTCAAGTGTTTGCAATGTAACAAGCGGATCAATCCCAGCCATACATAACGCACCACTCCGTCCACTTTCAAGGAGTAAGTGACGCTCATTTTGATGCGCCAATTCTTTATACGCATAGAAAAATTGTTCTTTCGTCATTTCCGCCGTTGTATACACTGGTTGTTGTCCTTGCATCCTTATTCCCCCTGCTTAACAATTAGTATCTTCATTTTACCTCTTAAAAGGCATTTCACGCCACTAAGAAAAGCGCTGGAGTCTAGGCAAAAAAAAGAAGGAGCACCTTGGCTCCCCCTCCTTCACTATTACTCTTCGTCGAATTGATAAAGCGGTGTACTCAAATAACGTTCACCGTTCGATGGAAGAATCGCCACAACTTTCTTTCCTTTACCTAGCTTCTTCGCCGCTTGCAGTGCTACGAAAATGGCCGCCCCAGATGAAACCCCACCTAGAATTCCCTCTTCACGCGCTGCACGCCTTGCTGTATCATACGCCTCATCATTTGTTACTAAAGCAATTTCATCATAAATTGCTGTATCAAGAACCTTAGGTACGAACCCTGCACCAATCCCTTGAATTTTATGCGGTCCTGGTTTGCCACCAGAAAGGACAGCTGAGTCTGTCGGTTCAACTGCAATAATCTTAACCTCAGGAAAACGCTCTTTCAAGACACTTCCTGCTCCCGTAATTGTACCGCCTGTTCCAATACCAGAAACGAACGCATCGACACGATCAAGCGCATCTGCAATTTCAGGACCTGTTGTCAAACGGTGAATTTCCGGATTTGCTTCATTATTAAATTGCTGTGGAACGTACCAGCCATTCTCTTTCGCTAGTTCATCCGCCTTAGCAATGGCACCTTTCATTCCTTCAGCACCTGGTGTCAAAATAAGATCTGCACCATATGCACGCAACAAATTACGACGTTCCGTACTCATCGTATCTGGCATGACTAGCACAGCTTTATATCCTTTTGCAGCCGCAATCATTGCAAGACCAATCCCCGTGTTTCCACTTGTCGGCTCAATAATTGTACCACCTTCTTTGAGATCTCCGGATTTTTCAGCCGCTTCAATCATCGCAAGTGCAATACGATCTTTCACACTAGAACCCGGATTGAAGTACTCCAGTTTCAAATAGACTTCTGCATCCTCCGGTCCCGTCAATCTATTCAATTTAACAAGTGGTGTCTTTCCAACCAAGTCTACAACAGAGTTTCCAACTAACGTCATCCTTATCCTCTCCCAATCCCTACTATTTTGATATGCTTTGTTTAATTAATGATACTATCATATTATGCTCGTTGTCAAATGATTCCTTACATTTATTTTGCATCAGTCTCTAGCCAAAAAAACTGTTCAGATTTACCGATTATAATCAGCTTCTGAACAGCACTGTTATTTACTATAAAACCACTTGGCGTCAAATTCATCCCAAAATGCCTCCGGGTTCACAGATTGCGGAAGTTGCTCCAATGCAAGCTCACGTCTAATATGACCGTTTACCTCATTCAATGTAAATGACTGACCTTCTATCACTTCACTTACATGGATAACCGCAAACGTACCGTCACTCAAAGTGATAACTCCACTCGTTGAAGCACTTTTCATATCGACTGCCGCCTTTACAATTTCCTTATCGATGGCATCAGTCGATTTATTCACATAACCAATGTCTCCACCAAGACTTGCGGAAGCAAAATCCGTTGAACGTTCTTTCGCTAGCACATCGAAGCTCGATCCTTTCGACAGCTCCTCCACGGTTTGCTTCGCTTCGTCTTGCGTCGGAACAACGATAATGGCCGTTCGATAGGCAGTTGAAATATTATAAAGTGAAGCATTTTCATCATAATGCTCCTCAATCGCAGCATCCTCAACGACGATGTCCTTCGTCAGCACTTTTTCAAGGATGAGATTGGCACGAATTTTTTGACGCATTTTCTCCATATCTAAACCTGTATAGGAGCGACCATCCACCGAGCGAATAAGTGCTACTTCGAGGTCGATTTCTTTGTCAGATACGTCGATTTCATGTCGCTTCGCAGCGACCTCCATCACCTTGTTATTGACAAGTTCAAGCAGAGTCTCACGCCCTACTTCCTTTTCCATCGCGGTCATCCATTGTTCTCTCGTGATCGGCTCGCCCGCAACCGACGCCACTTCCTCACCCGTCTGTTTAGGCTTCTGATCGGGTATCAGCCAGCCAATAAACCACAAAACATTAAAAGCAAAGAGGATACCTATTAACAGAAGGAGCGGTTTCGTCTTTAGTTTGCGCTTTTGCGAACTAGCCAGTTCCGATTTAGGATTCCGACTGTATTTCATTGATAAAGCCTTCCAATTCTTCCTTCGGATATACATACGTCTCCAGACAGAAATGGCAGTGCGCTTCCGCTTTTCCATCCTCATCAATCATCTCACGAATTTCTTGCTCTCCAAGTCCAATAATTGCATCGCCAAATCGTTCCTTTGAACAATTACACGTAAACGCAACATCCATCCGATCCAGTATCTCGACATTTTCTGCGCCGAGTACTTCGCCAAGAATTTCCTCCGGCGTTAAACCACGGTCAATCAGTTTAGAAATCGGTTCGACAGTAGAAATACGTTCTTCCACTTTCTCAATCGTTTCATCCGTCGCCCCTGGCATCACTTGGATAACGAAACCCCCAGCTGCTTTCGCCGTATTATCAGGATTCACAAGAACACCAAGTCCTACGGCGGAAGGTACCTGTTCAGAAACAACAAAGTACTCTGTAAAATCTTCAGCAATTTCACCCGAAACAATTGGTACTTGACCTGTAAAGAAATCACGCAAGCCAAGGTCTTTGACAACCGTCAACATACCTTCAGTTCCAACTGCACGTCTCACATCGAGTTTTCCTTGGTCATTCAAATCGAAATGCGTTTGCGGGTGTGTTGCATAACCGCGAACTTCTCCGTGCGCATTCGCATCAATAATCATTGAACCAATCGGGCCACCGCCCTCAATTTTAATTGTCAGCTTATCTTCACCTTTTACCATTGCTCCCATCATCACAGCTGCAGTCATAGAACGACCTAAAGCAGCCGTCGCTGTTGGCCACATCGCATGGCGGCGTTGAACCTCGGCAACAGTCTCTGTAGAACGAACTGCATAAGCTCGAATTGTCCCATCGAACGCCAACGCTTTTACTAAATAATCACTCATAAGTCATATTCTCCTTTTACATGTTTCGTTCGTAAATTAAATGAAGCCCTTTTAACGTCAGGAAATTATCAACAACATCAATAACCTTCGTTTCACTTGCAATCAAATCGGCAAGACCGCCAGTGGCAATAACGGTCGGCTCTACCTTACTTTGTGCTTTCATACGCGCAACGATTCCCTCAACTTGCCCAACATACCCATAAACAATTCCCGCTTGCATCGCTGCAACCGTATTTTTTCCTATAACATGATCCGGCTTTGTCAATTCAATACGCGGCAATTTAGAGGCTCGATCAAATAAAGCTTCCATCGAAATACCGATACCAGGCGCAATTGCTCCGCCCATATATTCTCCTTTTTCATTGACAAAGCAGTAGGTAGTCGCTGTTCCAAAATCGACAACGATTAGCGGGTAGCTGTATTCGTGAATAGCGGCAACAGCATTTACAATGCGGTCCGCACCTACTTCACGTGGATTTTCATACTTAATGTTCAAGCCCGTTTTAACGCCCGGCCCAACAATCAGTGGTTTTTGATTAAAATACTTTCTGCACATCTGTTCAAGCGGAAACATTACCGGTGGTACAACCGATGAAATGATAATGCCTGTCACATCCCCAAAAGTGATGCCAACGTGAGTAAACAGCGATTTAACCGCCATCGCATATTCGTCTTCTGTCCGATGTCTATACGTTTCCATACGCCAATGATGCTTAAGTTGCCCTTGCTCATAGACCCCAAGAACAATATTGGTATTCCCAGTATCCAACACTAAAATCATAATGGTTTCCTCGCTAACTTCGATGTTTTCCAACACATCATACCACAGACAGACAACTAGAAAAAAGCTGACTGCTTCAAAAGAAGCAATCAGCTCTAATTCATCATTCAATCTTCACGTTTTTCTTCAATCGGTTTAAGCGCTGGATCCGTTTCGGATTCTTTTGGCAAGTCACCAATTGATGGATCCGTAGACGCCCCAGTCGACTCAGAGATAACTACCTCATCATCTTCTCTTTTCGAAATATCTACATTCTTAGTATCTTCATCTAAATTGTCCAAGCCATAACGGCCATACGGACGATCAGGCAATGTACCATGATCTTTTAAATGGTTAATTTGCTCAGCATCGAGTGTTTCAACTTCCATAAGCGTTGTCGCAATCAAATCGAGCAACTCACGTTTTTCTGTAAGGATCTCTTTTGTACGTGCATATTGTTCCTTGATAATACGTTGCATTTCTTGGTCAATTTCATAGGCAATCGACTCGGAATAATTTTGCTCAGAGTTAAAGTCACGTCCAAGGAATACTTGCCCTTGAGATTGACCGAATTGCATCGGACCAAGCTTGTCACTCATCCCGTACTCTGTAACCATCGAGCGTGCAATACCTGTTGCGCGCTGGAAGTCATTATGAGCACCCGTAGAAACTTCGCCGAGAACGATTTCTTCTGCTACACGACCACCAAGAAGTCCTGAAATTTTATCCAAAAGCTCTGGTTTCGTCATGAAGTAACGGTCCTCTTTCGGAAGCATGACAGCATAACCGCCCGCCTGACCGCGTGGAACAATTGTTACCTTATGGACGATTTCCGCATCGTCAAGCGTTAATCCAACAACGACGTGACCCGCTTCGTGGAAAGCTACGATATTACGTTCTTTTTCAGAAATAACGCGACTCGTCTTCGCAGGACCCGCAATGACGCGGTCTGTCGCCTCATCGATATCTGACATATCAATTTTCACTTTACTACGTCTCGCAGCAACTAGTGCTGCTTCGTTTAGCAAATTTTCAAGATCCGCACCAGAGAAACCAGGCGTACGCTGCGCAAGTGCCTTCAAGTTGACAGTATCGTCAAGCGGCTTATTTCGTGCATGCACTTTTAGTACAGCTTCTCTTCCTTTAACATCCGGACGACCTACTGTAATTTGACGGTCAAAACGTCCTGGACGAAGAAGTGCTGGGTCAAGGATATCCGGACGGTTTGTCGCCGCCACGATGATAATGCCTTCATTTTCACCAAAACCATCCATTTCAACAAGAAGTTGGTTCAATGTTTGTTCACGTTCATCATGTCCACCACCAAGACCAGCGCCACGTTGGCGACCGACCGCGTCGATTTCATCGATGAAAATGATACAAGGTGCATTCTTTTTCGCATTTTCGAATAGGTCACGTACACGTGATGCACCGACCCCTACGAACATTTCTACGAAATCAGAACCAGAGATCGAGAAGAACGGTACTCCCGCTTCACCTGCAACCGCACGTGCTAGCAACGTTTTACCCGTACCAGGAGGTCCAACAAGTAGAATTCCTTTTGGAATACGCGCGCCGACTTCAACGAATTTACGTGAATCTTTAAGGAAGTCAACAACTTCCACAAGCTCCGCCTTTTCTTCGTCTGCTCCGGCCACATCTGTAAACCGAACTTTTTTCTTATCATCTGTATGCAGCTTCGCCTTACTTTTACCGAAATTCATCACACGGCCACCGCCGCCACCTTGTGCTTGATTCAACAAGAAGAAGAATAAGATGAAGATAATGATGAATGGTACAAGACCTGTAAAGAAGGATACCCAAGCGCTCGTTGAAGGTGCTTCAAGTACTTTAATTTTTGATTTATTGGCGATACTACGAATATCAGCCATCAAAGCCTCATCGGTTTGCGGAATGTTCGTTATAAACGTTTCGCCTTCCTCATACCCTTCTAACTCACCTTTAACTTGATAGACGGCTTGAACAGGTTGGATCTCCATGCTCTTAATTGTTCCGTCTTCCATCGCAGCGATGAACTCACTGTAGTTAATTTCTTCCGTTTTCGGATTTGTTTTGTTTAGTGAACTGAATATCCCCATGATTGCTAGGAAAATTAGTCCGTATAGTAGAAAGTATCGAAGTATTCGATTCATCCCAAGCCTCCTCATTTCATTCAAACAGAAAACTAGTGTAAATCTTATCATAGGTCTGATTCAACCTACAAAGAAAATGCCTTATTTAGAAGTTAGTTTTCCGGAAAGTTTAGAAAGAATAGATTTCCTTTTTCAACACGCCAATATAAGGTAAGTTTCTATATTTTTCTGCGTAATCCAATCCGTAACCAACGACGAACGCGTCCGGTACAACGAAACCAACATAGTCCGCCTTCAAATCTACCTTCCGGCCAGTTGGCTTATCCAGTAGTGTAACAATTTTAATGGAGTTTGCTTTTCTATATTTCATCAGCTCAACGAGATAACTTAACGTTTTCCCACTATCAATAATATCCTCAATGATGAGCACGTCGCGTCCTTCGACACTTGTGTTCAAATCTTTGACGATTTTCACTTCGCCTGATGAAACAGTTGCATTGCCATAGCTTGATACATCCATGAAATCAAGTTCAATGTATGCATCTACACGCTTGATAAGGTCACTCATGAAAGGTAGAGCTCCTTTAAGCACACCAATTGCAAGTGGGAACTTATCTTGGTATTCCTTGGTCAAAGTGGCACCAAGCTCATGGATTTTCTCTTCAATCTGTTGTTCTGTTATTAAGACTTCTTCGATATCTTTCCCTAACATCGAAATTCCTCCTCTTTCATCTAACATCCAAGTCAATTAGCACTTTCTCGTAAGAACTATGTAATGACTCTGCTTTGTCCTGTTGCGTGAAAAGGCCACACCATAACGCAACCCCGGAATCGCACAAACCTCTCCTAGTGCTGTAACAATGATTGGTAAGCGATCACGTTCAGCTAATTCCACCTTATCGTCGATAAATAGCCGAGATAAACGTTTCGAATGGCTCATACCTGGTAACAAGATCCGATCGCCATCTTCTCTTTGTCTAATACGTAAAGGAAAAGCGGCATCGGGCAGATCAAAATACATTATGTCGGCTGCACCTATGAATAATTCTGCATTGCTATCATCCACCGTATTCCAGTAAAGCTCTACTTCATGCCCCCAACGAGTCCAGCTACCTTGCGGGAATACTCGCTCCATCGACATTTCCTCGAGCGATACCTCTCGAGCAAACATCAGCTTACTATATGCCCGTATAAATCGAAAGCCGCGTGGAAGGTTGATGGATACAGTGCCATCCTGCGATCTGATGTGATGTAATAGCTGGCTTATAAGCACGGAATTGTATTCAACGGGTACACTTTCCCCATCATAAAGATACTTCAATAGTAGTGTAATCACCCGCCTTTGTAAAGCAAGGTGCATATCAGAAAAAGCATCACTGTCAACGACGGGGAGTCCTTCCGCTGTGAATTCAACGATTCTTTCAAACTGCTCCATCGCTAACTTTTCGAGTAGTTCTCCATCTTGCTGAAGCCAGCCGGTCATTTTCACTACATTTTTAGCAGCTGCAGCGTTTTCACGTAGTATAAACGGGACGATATGGTGACGATAACGGTTGCGCATGTAAGCATCACTTTCATTACTCGGGTCTTCGCGGTATTGTAAGGCATGCTCTTCAACATATAAGTAAAGCTCTGCTTTCACAACAGAAAGAAAAGGACGAATGACAATGCCGCCATCGACGTCCCGCTTCACAGGCATACCAGACGGCTGCCGCCCTTTCGCTACTTGCATTAGGACCGTTTCTAGCTGATCCTCCGCATGGTGCGCAGTCACCAAAACTGTGTAGCCTTGTTGTTGCATGACCTCCGCGAATAAGGCATATCTCCCTTCGCGGCACACAGCCTGTACATTGCCGCCTTCCTGCTCCAGTAATTCAGGAACAGGGACACGACCACCAAAAAACGGAATCCCAAGCCCCCTACATAATTCTTCAACAAAAACACCATCTGCCGCCGATTCCTCTCCACGCAGCATATGATCAACATGAATAGCTGCGACTTCAATATCCATTCTATCACGATGCGTAGCCATGAAATGTAGTAGCGCAACCGAATCGACACCACCTGAACACGCGACAAGAACACGACTTCCAGGCTCAATCAGTGCCCACTCTTTGATAAATTGAAAAATCGACTGTTTAAATGTATCCATTGCATAAGCACCTCATTTATTACATTTCATCAATTACGCCTCGGCGTAATTGCGTCGGGATTTTGAATTGTGCATAGCACAATTAACTCCCCCAAAAATCCCTGACATCCGCCGGAGGCTTAACTTGAATCAACAAATGTATTTGCTGATTCAAGTTAAATTTTACCCTTAGAATACCCTCACTTCAAGTTATGCGAAGCAAGGGTATGCCTATCGTATTACTTTTCAAGAAATAATTTGTGAGTAAGGCGTGAAGCTGGACCACTTCGGAAGGACATGGTCAATCTTCATCACTAATACTGTTCGATCATCTGCCACCACTCCAAACTTACGCTCCATTTCACTGACAATGCGATCCGCGATTTTATCACAATCGAACTCTTCGTATTTGTCGAGCGTGCCATACAAAATTCTCTCTTGCTTCTCAAGTGCTACCTCCCCATTAAACATTCCATCCGTCATCATTAAAATAATATCCCCCGCCTTCAATTGTTCATTTTTCGCTTCAACAGAAAAGGACGGGAGAAATCCGACAGGGACAGACTCGCTATCCAATCTTAAAAAGTCATCTCCGCGCTTAATATACGTGCTCATAGAACCCGCCTTCCACGACCAAAGCCGACCATCCTGCAAATCAATCAACGCCAAGTCAAGCGTTGCATACATATCATCCAATCCATTCAATGACATCATATAATGTAGCGTATGCATCGCCGTTTCTGGATCCATTTTACGGTCCAAGCATTCTCGCATTAACCGGATTACCTTACGACTCTCCCGATAAGCGTTCAAATCCTGACCCATGCCATCCGACAGCAAAACGGCCGTAAGTCCGTCATGAATCGGAAACACCTCATAGGCATCTCCCGCTTGAAACGACTCACTCCCCGCTGTCGCGACAATTCCGTAATCGAGTGCGAAGCGGACGGCTGAACCAAATGTTAGTTGAATATGCGGGAATGGTTGCTGCTGCACAATCGACTTTGCGACTTGAAACGGCTCGTCGTACATTTCTTCAAGAACAGGTAAAATAAGTCGTTCCGCCACAGTCGTATCCGTTTCAAAATCCGACCTTTTTTCTGGGATGCAACAAACAATACGACGTGCTCCTCGTTCCCCCGATAAAATATCTATTTGAAAATACTCAATGTTTTTCTCTTGAAGTCGCTTGGCAAGCTCATCTTCCGCAGGCTTGTACACAGATAAATCCTCTTTCACTTCATTCATAATCTTATCCAAATGCGTGCTCATATCCCGCAATTGAAGCGCTAGCATTTTTCGACCATGCTGAAGCTGGCCTGTCAATAGACGAGTTGTCGCCTGCTCCTCCAATTCTGTTACAAGTCCGTTAAACCGAATACATTTATACTTTATCTTATCTTCAACGCGATGACGCGAGGCTTTTTTTGTCGGAGAGTACGTCGATTCCCATTCATACAATAGCCTGGCCATATCTTCATCCGCCGATTCCCAGCATTTTGCATAACGAAAACAAGACGCACACGTTTTAGGGATTACTTGGGGAATCGGTTCTTCCTGATTCCCCCTGGAGGAAAATCGTCCGCCAACAAGCGTTGACATGAATTCGGAGAACTGCTGGAAATCCACCAATTGTTCATCCAAACGTTCCGCCAACCATTTTTGACGTTTTTCTGTGGACTCCTGTTTTTCTGGATAGAAGACACTGCGAATAGCCCCTAGCTTTTGCGATGGAATCAATAAAAAGAGAAGCGTCGCAATACCGATTGTGACAAAATGCGAGCTATCTAACGGCAATGTCAAATCATATAGAAGGAAAAAGAGCGATACAGACGCTCCCCCTATTACAATCCCAATTTTTCCAAAACGACTGAGCGTACCTGCGACAAAGCCTGTCATCCCATATACAGCCATCATACCGGTAAATGATAACTCTGCTACTCCAATAATCGCGGCGATAATCATCGCAATCGTTGTTGCAAATGGTAGCCCCCCTATTAACGCAGAAAGCAAAATCGTGAGATGAATAAGTGTTCCAGCCACTGATACATAGCCCAGCATAAGTCCACTCATCCCCGTAGTCGCCATCGCCCCAACTAGACAAGCAGCGGCGAGGCGTTCCGGCGTCCACTTGCCAAAAAAGATTCGATCCACGGGCGGAAATGCGATAAATAGAAAAAAAGTCATGATTAATGCTAGTATTGCCTCAAAACCGATAGATAATTGGATGTTGATAGGCGGCTGCCCTACATACATGACAAATTGCCATGATACTTGCACTAGGATGATACAGCCAGCTACGGTTAATGGCACTGATTTTCGGAAGAACGGGTATCTGACAACTGTATTGAAAAGGGCAAGTAACAGTAGCTGAATAACTGCCTGTCCTACACCTAAAAAAGCACTCCCTACCATCCCTCCAACAAAAACCCACACGAGGTATTTTTTAAAGCGTGCTCGTGCTAGAGCCCAGACAGGAAGGAAAAAGGGCACCGCTGCGTCAAATAACACAGCTTGCGACAAGAAAAAGGTGCCAAACAAAAATAAGGTTGCAACGAGCATGTCAATTTTGTGCTTCTTAAACATTCCGATATACATACGAATTGGCTGACCTACCGGACGTGTCACGCTGTCTATCAATTTCATTTCCCATTCCCCCTATGTCTACTATGCTCCCAGTATACATAGGGAAACGGCGGGAAATTGTCTGTTCGTGACGACTACAAAACAAAATGTTTCGACTCGTTACGAACTATTTTTCTTTTTTCCTACGATAGCTTGACACTATGATAGTTCGCATGTAATATAAATATTGTTGTTCTGGAAGAAGATACAATCACGGCGGCGTAGCTCAGCTGGCTAGAGCGTACGGTTCATACCCGTAAGGTCGGGGGTTCGATCCCCTCTGCCGCCATACTGAAGTAAGCATAGTGCTTGTTGGAGCTAGACATCGGCTTCATATCTAAAAAAGCGACAGACATCGGGATTTCCCCATTGTCTGTCGCTTTTGTATATGACATATATTTTTTATTGAATTGAAACAGCTAGCAAGTTACCCTCTTCTTGCGCCGCGGCCACCGCGTTTCGATTCTGTCGCTCTCTTCAAAGTCGAGAGGCGTTCTTCACTATCCTTCATGAACTTTGCCATTTTCGTTTCAAAATTCTCTGGACGATCCACCGGGCTAGGACGACCACCTTGGCGAGGACGTTGAGGGCGTTGCGGACGTTCTGGACGTTGCTCAGACTCAGGCTTCGCTTTACGAATCGATAACCCAATTTTACCGTCTGTTCCTACATTCATCACTTTCACTTCAACCATGTCGCCTACTTTTAAATGTTCGTTAATGTCTTTGACATAGTTGTCTGCCACTTCACTAATATGGACAAGACCTGTCGCACCCGTCGGTAGCTCAACAAATGCTCCGAAGTTTGTGATTCCTGTTATTTTCCCCTGTAACTTGCTGCCTACTTCAATTGACATAAAAAAAATGCTCCTCCTTAGAATTTAAGCGGGCTCCTTTTAGGAGCCTTGCAACCGTATTAATGATTCTGTCAATTACGCCTCGGTGTAATTGCGTCGGGATTTTTAATTGTGCTCGCACAATTAACTCCCCTAAAAATCCCTGACATCCGCCGGAGGCTTAACTTGAATCAGCAGGGGATTTCTGCTGATTCAAGTAAAAAATACAGAATCCCTACTCTTATTATAGCCAACAAAAAAAGAGTGTCAATAAGACTACTCTTTTCCGTCGTCTTTTTTATCGTTTTTCTTCTTATTTTCTGGCACGGAGAAAATAATCTCATTATTTTCAGACAAAAAGTATTCTTTCCGCGCAAGCTTTGCAATATAATTATCGTCATCCAATTTAACAAGCTGCCTTTTCAACATTTCTTGTTCTTCTTGTACGACTTCAAGCTGCGCAAGCACATCCTTCCGCTGCTGCTCCTTTACCGCCAAAACCTGCTTTTGTTTGATTTGCATTTGTATTAAACCGCCAAAGGTAACAGCTACGATAATGGCAAACACCGTCAACCTGCGATATAACCTTACTTTCCTTGCATTTTTTCGATTTTCTTTCTGTTGCAGGGAACGGACATATTCAGTTTGAATCGTTGCAACCGTTGCCGGCGATTTTCTCTGCTGCTTTTGTTCCAAGTCCCGCACGTCCTCTCATCACATCACCATCGTTAGTCTATCGATTATATATCATTTCTTCCTCTTATTAAAGAGGTTTCTCGAAATGATGCGGAATAGCTTCACGAATGGGGTGAAAAGAAACACGACAATCTTAATTATCATACGAAAGACTTGCTGGATAATCGACATAACCAACCGAATAATGAACCATAACGGTTTGATGAAAATCATCAAGATGATTCTCCCGAGCAAACGGCATGGCTTATAAAATAAACTAGCATACAATAGCAGTCCACTAATCTGCGCAAACGGGTCATACATTCGCCATGCCCCGTCCCGAACAAGAAAAAGGACATAAAATGTCCCGCATCCGACAACAAACCAGCCAATGACCTCAAACCATACCGCACGCCTTCTAATGAATGACTTCTTTCCGGCATGCGCAGTTCCAGTCCCAATCATATCCATGAATGCCCCGGCAACAATACCTGTCCCAATCATTGCAAGTAGACTAAGAAACTGAACGGATAGACTCATCCAAACAATTTATGGAGGAAGTTCCGCGAACCTGCTTCTTCTTCGTCATATTGGATGGTGGCAACCGTGCCTTCCAATGTGAGAAGTCCTTTATCGACATCGAGATGGACGATGCGCAGTTCCTCTCCGCGTATTTGCAGCAATCCTTGCGATGTCCGAATCAAAAATTCTTCTTGATCGAAGCGATCGATTGATTTTACTGATGTGAGATCCATCCTCTTTCTGTTGCGCATTGTCACAACATGATCACCTGATGGGATTGTGTACGTAGGACTGTCCGTCTGGAATTGCATATGATGCTTCCCCCTTCGCTTGTATGTTCACAGTCATCTTATGCTAAGGACTAAAAAAACATGACAGGAGAATTTCTCTGTCATGTTGGTTAAGTTCATATCGATTGATGAACTTTTTACTTGTTTAATATACCCGAGAGAAGAGATTGGAAAATAAAGAATAGAGGGCTTTCTATAAAGAGTGTAAGTCCCCGAAGATGTAATTTCGGGGACTCTGGCACTTTGTACGATGTATTCCTTCTTTACTTTTTTAAAATCACAAATGGAAACACTAGTAGATAGGGAAGGCTTCAGCAACCAAAATTGCAGCTTTACAAATGCTACCAGCCCCTCTCTCAAAACCGAAAATCAACATCGTAACAATAAATGTGCTACATCCATGTCATCCTGGATAATATCAAGGTATCTTACCATGACGCTTTCAGGGCTATGATTGAACATCTTCATCTAAAAAAAATCCAATTAATAGGGGTAGTTTTGTTTTAGCAGAAGGAAGAGACCATTCGTTCCCACAATGGTTTAATTTTAACTGGGTCTGCAACGCAAGATAAAACCCATTCAGTTTCATTGGACAACAGTTCACATATAAGCTGAGCTGCATGTTTATGTTTTTGGGGTGTCATATTCTTAAAGACCTGATTAATGACACGGACGACGCCTTCTGGAAGTGATGTCTCAATTGTTTTCATTCCCAATTGTGCCCTGTCCGGATTGTACCTGTGAAGTAACACTCTTGATAAATGCGTCATGACATGGTGGAGCATACTTACTAACCAAATATCATTGCCCCGAGCAGACGATTTCTTATATTGAAAAAGGAACCATGCAACATCGTCGACAGCATCCTGAAACTCATTATCGGATAATTTCAGATTCTGGTTTTGTTTGAATTTCTCTAATTTATTGTTTGGATCGAAGAGGACTTTCATGAAATCCTTTTCGATATATGTGTGTTCTGTGACCGTAAACAGGTCTATATGCACACTTGCTTTGCTAATTGCCAAAACGCTTCGAGTTCGTCCAGTGTCTAGTCGGCCAATCGTGATCCACACACAATCGGAAACTATGTAAATTTATCACGCGTGTTGATTAACCAAAATTATACAGTGTTCAATTGATTTATCCTCCATTGAAAATCTATGGTTTCATTCAAACTAATACGCCACTCAATTGGCAGCTCATCACAAAGAAACATGCGTGTAAAACCTGCAAATGATAAGGGTTTTATGTGCTTTACCTTACTTCCTTGTACATGAATAAATTTCAGTAAAACATAGGCAATCATAGCCGCAAACAATGACTTCGAAAATACGTTTCATAATCGCGTAATCTAACGTTTTCATATGCTTTGACAGTGATGAATGATCCACAGAAATAAGTCCTATACTTGGACCCACATCGGCTGCGTGACGGAGGCTCTTCCATTCATTTGTTGCAGCACTAATCAAATATGAAATGACTGTAGAAACCGTGCATTTTCGGGCTGTATCTGTATAGTTAAACTCCGTTAAAATAGCCTGTAGCTCTGCTTCTGAAAGAAATTTTTGAATCAGTGTGTGGGACGTGGTATTCTTGTTCATGAGAGATTCCTCGTTTCGTCAATGTTGGTGTGGTAACTTACATTGTACAAGAGGGTCTCTCTTTTTTGTAGTTATTTATTGGTAGAAACTAGATAATCAACACGCGTGTTAGAATGTAGGATTTCATTCACTGTCTCTACAATTTCCATTGCTAACTATGTGCATCTTTATCTGAACCTTTTATTGATGTTTGAATGATAATGGTTTTTTGATACTCAGTATTTATATTTCCGAATACGTGCTTATATCTATGTCAACAACGGATTTAATTACATTTTTTGCAATGGACTCAACATCCTTTTTTACTGAATTAAAATATTCTTTATTCTCTTTAACTTTTACCTTCAATTCTATCTCCAAGTTCGAACTTACTGTAAACTCCAAATCCCTATATTTCTCATATTTTTTTCAGTTACCGTATTCAATGCAGAAAATTGTAATTCTTGTTCTTTAGTAGATAAAGGTTCTGGTTCATCCTTATTCGCAACGGGAGTATCAACTTCTGAATGCTTATTTAACATGCTAAATGATGCTATTCCCACTATAAGTATTCCATTAATAATCAATATCCTTTTTAACATATAATCCCTCCTGTTAAGAAGGTAAGGGTGTGCCTCTGCATCTTATTAATTTAGTTTCGTATATTTTAAACTTAAAAAGCTAACAATGGAATTAATATGGAATTTTACCGTTCTTCCAAAAATGCTTTTTTACATTTAGAGGTGAGGGATGTACATGTTTTGGAAAAAACAATCAAATGAAAATAAGCCTGTTTCTCAATCAAACGCAGAATCAGAATTATCAGTAGAGGCTCTAAAAAAAGCCCTCGTTCAAATGGATGATGCGGAATTTGTGGAAATCAACATTTCTGAAAATCAAAATGTTGATCTTATCTACGTAAGAACCCTGATTGACCAAGAAAGATTAAATGAAAGCATTGTAAAACCTTTATATAACTGTTCCAAACAATCCATTCAGGAATGCATTGTTCACTCAACAATAAACTCCATTTCCACTTTTAAAGAGGCAAAAAAGCAGCTGTTTAAAGGATCTGTCTTGTTATTTGACTCTTCGTCAAACCTTTGGTTCGCTATCCCTTTAGAAAATCCACTTGGACGTGCAATTGAACCATCCGATACTGAAACCATCCTTTTAGGAGCAAAAGACAGTTTTAGTGAACAGCTAGAACAAAATATTACGCTCATTCGTAGACGTCTTCCAACACCTGATCTGAAAACAGAGAAGTTCACCGTTGGTTCTTTAAGTGAGACAAATGTGGTTTTATTGTACATAGAAGGGCTGACCAATCCAGAATTTGTTTCAACCGCCAAAAAGAAGATTTCGGAAATTAATTATGATCTCTTCTCTGATTCTTCTCAAGTAGCGGAATTCATGGAGGAACATCAAGATAGTATTTTTCCTCAGTTTCAGCAAACTGACCGACCTGATGTTGTTGCTTATTCTCTGGGATTAGGAAAAATTACGATTCTGGTAGACAATACACCTTTTGCTCTCGTTGCCCCAATTACTATTTTTCATTTGTTCCAATCACCAGAGGATTATATTAATCGATGGGTAGTTGCCAGTTTTTTGCGCATCATCCGATATGTAAGTTTTATTCTGTCTATCACATTGGTCCCATTCTACGTGGCTTTAACAACTCATCACTATCAAATGATTCCTTTACAAACACTTTTCATCTTGGTGGAGTCAAGGAGCAAGCTTCCGTTTACTCCTTTTTGGGAAGCATTTATCATGTTGATTTTTATTGAAATTATAAAAGAAGCAAGTTTAAGGATGCCAACAAAGACTGGTCAAACGCTTGGGGTTATTGGGGGCATTGTAATTGGTCAAGCAGCAGTTGAGGCTGGTTTGGCAAGTAAGGTGTTAATTGTCATGGTAGGGATTTCAACTATCGGATCCTTTCTTTTTCCTAATTACCTTGTGACAAAGGCGAATTCATTGATTCAATTCATTTTTCTTGTATTTTCTTCGTTTCTTGGGATAGTAGGGATTGTTCTGGCAATGATTATCGTTTTAGCCCACCTTAATGGCTTGTCTTCACTCAAGCAGCCATATTTATCCCCTGTTGCCCCTTTCTACGGAAAAGATTGGCTTGACCTATTCATTCGAGGGCCTTTAGTCAAAATGAAGGAGCGTCCAGAACATCTTAAACCGCTGAAGATGAAGAGATATCAAACTAGGAGATGAACTGATGGAAGCCCTTCAATTATTTAATAAGAATGAAACCTATAATGGGTTCTATGTCATGTTGATGGTAAATCGCCTCCAAATGCTTTACTTTTTTTTGATTATGCCAAGGTTTTTGATCCATTCATATATGATTTGGGTGATTATAGCGGTCGGCATATTGTCTCAACTAAACATTCTTCTTTTATCCAAATGGTTTTTAACCCGGTTTTCTAGCGAAGGATACAACGGGTTTGTCCAATTATTCGGAAAAAAACTTGTACGTCTCCTTTCATTCATCGGGTTGTTCTTTATCCTGCTTAAACTTTTCGTGATTATGTTAGGATTCTCGGAAATGGTTCAAATATTTATGTTTCCAGCTACAGATTCAAATTGGCTTATCTTTTTTATTCTGTTGTCTTGTTTGTATGTAGCATGGAAGGGCGTTGAAAAAACTATACGTTTTGTCGTGATTTCATTTTTATGTACATTTTGGATGTTCTTATTCTTTGCTTTTTTCTTCTTTCCTCCAATAGCTCAACTCAGTGATTTGTATCCGATTATTCCAATGGAATTAAGTAGGGATTCCTGGAAAGGAATATTTTTAATTTTATCTTCATTTTCAGGGCCTGAATTTCTGGTATTTTTGGGACCGTGGTTTAAAACAAATAATAAGACATTTCGCTATTTGTCTTATGGCAATGCTCTAACCGTTATAGAGTATGTATCCTTATATATGGCGTCCTTATTCTATTTCGGTTCCAATTATTTAAGCAAAAGTCAATTTCCAATTGTCACTATGGCCCGTTATTTTCAAAATCCAGTAATTGAACGTATTGATATGGTCATGCTTTCTTTGACATTATTTAACATCGTCTTTGCGGTTTCAATTTTTCTACTGTTGTTTTATGGAGCATCTAAAATAGCTAATGGGAAAATGGAGAGACCACCCAGTCGAGTAGGCTTTTTATTCAGTGTATTCATTATTTTAATTGGAATGATTCTTGTGAATGAATGGATTTGGAAATCAGATGAAAAGCAGGTTATTTTACTTAATCTTCAAATTTTAGCAGGAAGCTTAAGTTACTTAGTGGTTCCAATTACTATTATCGTAGTGATGAAGATAAAGGGGGTTAATAAACATGAGACTACGAAAGAAGATGGCTAAAAAATTGTCAATCATATTTATGGCATTATGGTTAACTGGATGTGCCCCTTTTACTGAAAATAACATTATTGAAGAGCTTGCTCCAGTCACATTTTTATCACTTAGTAAAGGGGATGAAGGTAAAATAAAAATCAGTACGATTTTGCCTTCTCTAAGCAAAGAAAAAAAGAGTGTAATGACGGAAGAAGTAAGCTTAATAAAGGAGGGATTAAGGAATTTTAATATAAACTTCTACCAGGAAACAAAAACTGGGCAAATGCGAATGCTGATAATTAATGAAGACCTCGGAAGAAACGAGGGGATTATGTCCATTATTAATGTGTTATTGACTGATCCGGATATTTCTTTGAGAATCTATTTAGTTATCGTAAAAGGAAATTTTGAAGAATATTTGGAAAATCAATTGGACGAACAAGACAATCTTGATTACTCTTTTTACCGAATGCTGAAGCACTATGAGGAAAAAAATCAGGGAGAATTAAGTGTCGTTAATCTACATGAATTTAAAAATTTGTTATATACTCCTTATTCAGATCCTTTCTTACCTGTATTCAAAATAGAAAATGACGCTATCAGCTATGAAGGTACAGCCCTGTTTCAAAATGATAAACTAGTTGAAATAATAACAACTTTTGATGATCGTATCTTCCAGCTGTTACACAACGATCACTACTTAGCAGTTTTACCGATCCCAGAATTAGAAGTTGTTCTAGGTCATGTTAGGTCTAAAACGAAAGTGGATATCAATAAAAGCTTGTCTACAATGACCTATACAGTGAATATAGACTCAAGAATTGAAGAATACCGGGGAGAAAAGCAATTATTTGACCCGAAGGATTTAGAAGATTTAAAAAAAGATATCCAATCCAATCTTGAAAAACAAACACAAGAACTAGTAAAAAAGATGCAAGAATTGAATGTGGATCCATTACAGCTAGGCATTCATACATTAAAACCATTCTCAAAACCAATGGATGAAAAAAAATGGATTGAACTTTTCGAGAAGATGGACATTAAGATTGATTATCAGTTTAATATTGAGCCTTTGACGGATTCAAACGCAAAAAGTTAATTACAATAAAAGAAAAAAACGCACTCACTTGAGAAAATGTACCCTATGAGATAGACACTTAAAAAAAGTCTCTCTTATGGGGTACTTTTATTTATAATGGGAATAACAACGATTATATGTTGACATAAAGAATTCCACCAACAACGCTTGTCGCTTGGGGTTGCCTCCCGCAATAAGCCAGACAGAAGATCACTGTCAGTCTTATTGCTTCGGCTACCCCAGTAAGGCGCCTTCGCTGGAGTTTACAAGAAAAACATAAATCCAACATATATAGATAGAGCGGAGCAGAACTTATATCAAAGAAATTATTTAATGATTAAGAACAAAAAATGCTGAGGAGAAATTCCTATGTAAAGGCTGTTAGTGAAAGGGGAATTACATATATAGATGAATTTAAAGCTATGGCTATTAAAGAATTTGAAGAAGGAAAAAGTTCACGGAGAATCTTTGAAGATGCGGGGGTCGATATTGATATCGTGGGGATTCAACGAGCAAAATCAGCTTTGAAACGCTGGCGTGCAGCCTATAAAGAAAATGGTCTATCTGGGCTAGAAGATACACGTAAATATCATTCAGGACGTCCTTTGAAGCGTGAATTAAGTTTAGATGAAAAGTATGCCAGATTAGAAGCGCAAAATGCCCTTCTGCGTGCGGAAAATGAACTACTAAGAAAGATAGAACTAGCAGAAAGGATGTTGGGGAAGAAAAAGTAAAACTAACAGAGGAACGACAATTCCAATTGATACACACCGTCATCGAAAAGCATGATTTAAAACGAATGGTACGCTACCTTTGTCAATTAGTAGGGGTATCCCGTTCGGGATATTATCGATATTTTTCAGATGAGGAAGTGGAAAAACGACAAACAAATCATCAAGCTGATGAAGCAGTCAAAGCCATCATTTTAAAGGCCATTCATTTTCGACGTCGTCCCAAGGGGGCTCGCCAGATAAAAATGACATTAGAACGCCAGTATCAAATTACATATAATTTAAAACGAATTCATCGTATTATGAAAAAATTTGATATCGTATGTCCGATTCGAAAAGCGAATCCTTATCGTAGGATGGCAAAAGCAACAAAGGAACATCGTACACTACCAAACCTTTTAAATCGCAAGTTTAAGCAAGGGATTGCCGGAAAAGTATTATTGACGGACATTACCTATTTAAGTTATGGGAAAGGAAAACGTGCCTATCTATCCACCATCAAAGATGCGGAAACCAATGAAATTCTAGCCTATGAAACATCCGATAAAATAACGCTAGATATCGCCCTAAATACAATAAAGAAATTAAAGAAGAATGGTAGAAAGCTAGCTGCTGGTGCATTCATCCATCCACTCAGATCAAGGTGTTCATTATACTAGCCCCCACTTCCAAAAGCTTGTGAAGAAAATGGGTTTAGGCCAGTCAATGTCACGTCGTGGGAACTGTTGGGATAACGCTCCCCAAGAATCATTCTTTGGTCATTTTAAAGATGAAATAGATATGAAATCATGTGAAGCTTTGGAAGATGTAAAACGAGAGATAAAGAGTTATATGACCTACTACAATCATTATCGAGGTCAGTGGAATTTAAAGAAGATGACGACTGTAGAATACAGACACCATCTTCTTCAAGTTTCCTAAATATGTTGAATGTATGATTCTTACTCACTTCAGCTGATTGAAGTGGAGAGCGGCGACTCCAGCGGGAACAGCGCGAGCCGAAGACCCCGCAGGAACGCAGTGACGAGGAGGCTGAGGCCGTGCCCGCGGAAAGCGTACGCTCGGAACGGAAATCAGCAGCTGGTTAGATTCTTTAGTTCAGCTTATACAAGGACTTTTTTTAAAATGTCCTTTACAAAGGGTACATTTTAATAATCATGACCGTCTTTTTTATTTATCAAATTCAGGTCTTTTAATTCCGATAATGGTTCTGTAATTTCTAAATTACAGACTTTACAAATTAGTTTCAACTTGTCGTTTCCTCCTTTTATATGCATATGGTTCCAGTCAATGCTACAAATCTGTTTTTCTTCAAGTAAAGCACACCCTTAATTTAAGTAGATTGTTGCTAACAAACATTAATATCCAAAAGTTTCGCCTTCGTTTAATTTCAAAACATGATTGTTAATCGAAACTTTATTATTGCTTTTCCATTCAACATTTATGTTTTCAGTTCTTTTTTCATAATAAATTCTCTTTTTAAACCAAAGTGGTCCATTCAATTCTCCTCTTATCACAAATGTTCCCGCTGCTCCTGCGTCCCAACGATGGAAATCTATGATTAAGCTATTGTCTGGAGAACTCACCCTCTTTATATGTTCATTTGCTCCAAATGATGAAAAAAAGAATGTAAACGATAGCGCTAAAAAAAGTGCGATAGATAACATCGACGACAAGGTTATCGTTAACCAACTTCTTGTTTTTATCCGCCAGTTTCTCTTATCTTTAAGACCTTTAATTCCTAAAATAAAGGCTAGTACACTAATTATAAAGAGAATGTAATTTGGCGGTGAAATTAACCAAGTGTTGTTAATATTGGAATATAACGAATAGAATGCCGCTCTTAAACAAACAAGTATTAAATAAAGAGACCAAAAGTTATATCGTTTTTCCAAAGAACTCATACTATCCCGCCTCTCTAATAAATAAACGTTCATTGCCTTAGAGAATTTGCGCAACATTCCTATTAAACTTAACTGCCGCATTAGTTCGACAATTCATTCGACGCTGAACGGATTTATATGTTGCATGCACCTCTAGTAGACATAACACCGGGAGTCAGAAGCTACGTACCCCCACAGTCACGCGGAAAACACCTTTTGTAATCCCTGTTGCTTCTGTGCACCATTTTAAACAATCACTTCACTACGCTGTTTTCCATTTCCTCACACACCTCGAAAATGAACAAACACCAAAATATTACCGAAAAAAATGTGTGGGGACGCTATAAAATCGCATCCCCACACATCAAGATATCTTCGTAATCATATAGAATCCGTTCAATCCAAAACAGCTATTCACGTAGCACTCATTTTATAATCTCAATCCTCATCATCCACAAATTCAGGTTCCACTTTTTCCAGCTTCTCTTCTTTCAAAATCGTGTACATCGAAGCTGCGTCTTCTTTTTTCGTTGATTCTTTCAATAAATTGATTTTTACCGTGACGATTTTTTGACCGAAACGGATGGCTAATTCATCGCTTTCTTTGACGACGGATGATGCTTTTGCCACTTTGCCGTTGATTGTAATCCGACCTTGGTCGGCTACTTGCTTTGCTAATGTCCGTCGTTTGATTAGACGGGATACTTTTAAAAATTTATCGAGTCTCATTGTTGTTCCCTACCTTTCGCTAATTGCCAAAACGCTTCGAGTTCGTCGAGTGTGTAGTCGGCAAATTCTCCCCGGCCTTCTTTGACACTTGTTTCGACGAATGAAAACCGTGAACGGAACTTGTGGTTGGCGTGGACCATCGCTTCTTCCGGAGACAGCTTGAGAAACCGTGAGATATTGACGATGGTGAACAGCACGTCACCGAGTTCGTCTGTTTGGCTTTCTTTTGTACCATTCTTCACTTCTGCATGGAATTCCTGCCATTCCTCTGCAAACTTATCCAAAGCACCATCAATCGTCGGCCAATCAAATCCCACCTTCGCCGCCTCTTTTTGATAATTAAAGGACGTTAACAGAGCAGATGAATACCGATCTTGCCCATCCAACAGCGATTCCACCTGTGGCTTCTCGCTTTTTTTAATGTCCTGCCAATTTGACAACACCTCTTCGGAGTTCTCTACGCTTTTATCCCCGAAAACATGCGGATGACGGCGAATCATTTTCGCACCAACAGACTCAAGTATGTCTTCCATTGCAAAATAACCATCGTCCTCGCCAATTTGAGCATGTAAAAATACTTGTAGCAAGACGTCACCGAGCTCTTCAATGACTGCATCATCATCCTGTTGCTCAATGGCTTCCAGCAGTTCATGCGCTTCCTCGATTAAATATCTTTTCAACGAAGCATGTGTCTGTTCACGATCCCATGGACAGCCATCAGGTGCGCGTAATGCAGCGATGATTTCACGGAATGTTGACCAATCCTTCAATCGACCTTCCCGTTCGAGCACTGGCGGAACGTACACTGTCGTCAAGTTATCGATGGTCGTTACATGATCCAGCTCGAATAACGGAACTGTACTTAGCTTTTCACCTGTAGAGCCTGCCGCTGTTACAATCGTCACAGGATGATCGTATGCATATTTCTCCATCAATGATAACTTCACTTCCGATGCCACAAATGCATCATACACTTGTCCAATGAGGACATGCTGCGTCATTTGCACATCATCGCGTTTCATATCTGTGCCGTCGAGCAATTGAAAACCCTCGATTGGATCAATGCGTAGCGCCGCAAAAATCGGGTCTAGAAAACTATTTCCCCCGGCAATATTCAGTTCGACAATGCCCGCTTGCTCTTTTTCTACTAATAATTGCACCGTTCGTTCTGCCACTAGCGGATGCCCTGGCACGACATATGTGACTGGTTGTTCGGCACACATAACCAATAGTTCCGCGACGATTTCTTCGTAAACCGACTCGAATGCATCATGTTTTTCATAAATCGCATCGAAGCTTGTCAACTCCACGCCCTCAGCTCTTAATTCAACAATTGCTGGGTGTTGGTCTGTCCGCGCAACGATAGTTGTTGCCGCTTTTAGTTGTCGATAGGTCCCGAGGGCGAGTTGGTCTAAATCCCCAGCACCGAGACCGATAATTGTTATTGAATGCATATTAGTCACCTTTTCTTTGATTCAGTCGTAATTGTAATGTAGCTAAACGTTTGCCGAACGGCAAGAGATACCATTCCTTCTCTGCCATTATACGCGATTTCATAATAACGAGCAGGAAAACGGACGCTCCTAGTGTAACTGCCGTCAATGCAATAACCGTCGCCCCCATCCGGCTTGATAATCCGTCAAATAAAAAGCCGTCCGCTACGACCATCCACGGTAGCACTACTGCAACCATCAGCGCGGTTGCAGCCATGACCCAACCGTAAAACCTGCGAGGCGCAAGCTGGATGGGATGGACCTTTTTAAAATACAGTATGAGTCCTAGCGTAATGACTGCGAAACCGATATTACCCGCAATCGACGCCCCCTTGACGTCCCATAGAGGAACAAGCAATTGATTGGCAATCATTTTTACAACAAGTCCAGCCATCAGCAACAACGTCGGGATTTTCACTTTTCCTGCTCCTTGCAAAATAGCGGTAAGCGGTAAAATCAATGACAGCCAAAAAATTTGCAGCGAAAAAATAATAAGGGCAACAGATCCAGCGCGTGTTTCAAATAGCATTTCATTGACATAGGGCAACACGAGCGCCAGTCCTGCGGCTGCTGCCCAGCCAAACAAAAATGCCGTCCGAAACGTTAGGCGGATGAAAGGCAAAGCCCCCTGCCCTGCCCTTTTCGTTGAGTGATGTGCAATGAGCGGCACAATTGCCAAAGCCAGCGTTGAAGCAATGAGAATCCCCATTTGCACAAGTGGCTGCCCGCGGTCATAGACACCTTTCATCTCCATTGCTGCATCCTGCGCAAAACCATTTGTCAGCAAAATATTGTAAACAGTAAATGAATCGACGAGCTGAAACAATAGAAGGATGAGTGAACTGGCGCTGACACTCAAACTGACCACCGTCAATTCTTTAACGACGCCCCATGTATCCACCTTTTCCAAAGGTCCTTTAAATGTATTTCGAAAATAGAGTGCCAAAATAACAACGCCCGCAGTTTCTCCAACAACCGCACCCCACATCGCCACCTCGCCAGCTACGTATAGCGAAGCGCCCGTACGTACGGCAATCCATGTCCCAACCAAAATGACTACGACACGAAATGCTTGCTCACCAACTCCCGACACTGCAACAGGCACCATCCGACCTTCTGATTGAAACGACCCCTTCAACACCGCAAGCGCCGGCATAACTAACACAATATAAGCACCCGCACGCAATAAGGTCACAAGCTCTGGATCTCCCATAGCCCGTGCAAAAAACGGGGAAAAGACCGTCAACACCACAAAAAATGTTAGTGACAACACGAGTAAATAGCTAAACGCCACTCGCATCATAGCCTTCGCCTCACCACGACTCGCACTGCCTGCCAACAATTTCGACACCGCAACCGCAAAACCATACGACGTCCAAACAATAAAAATTCCGATAAACGGATACACCTGTTGGTAAATGTAAAACCCTTTATCCCCAACTAGATTTTGAAACGGCACCCGATACACCGCACCAAGCAACTTCACAACTATCGCCGATATCGTCAAGATCGACGCACCTTTCATGAACGTTTTCATATTCCAATCCACAGAAGACATGCCCGACCCTCTTTCTATATGTAATGAAATCAGTATACCATTAGTCTCATTCATGAATGGATTCCAGCGATATAGATAGCTATTTACCAAGAAAGGTTTGGGGTACAAAAAACCAGGTATGAACTGCTGAAAACTATTCTATGGAAAAGAGTTGCCTAGTTGCAGCTCTTTTTTATTTTATTTAATCAAAATAAGTTTAGTTTGGTAAAGTCTGGGGTACATCCTAATATAACCAGTTAAATTAAAGATACTATCATAAAAAAAATTAATGGAGGGATAATTGTGGTCAAAAAAATTCCTAGAAAACACATTCTTGCAAGACAAATCAAGTTAAAACAACAAGATATGTATGCCAAGGCTAGTCTTTTTGGCTTTACCCATCCAATTGTTGTTACTTGTAGTCAAGAGCTGGACCAACTTCTGAATAAGTATCAAGGACTATGCACCGCCTAATAAACATTAATACCCTGGAACTGATTTGCTGTTAACAATCAGTTCTTTTTTGTTGCGCCAAAACTGTAATATTGTGTTCATTCTCCGTTCATCTAACTCCCCTATACTCTAGTTATTCACAACAAACGGAGGCGTAAAAAAATGAATATTGCATGGAAAGAAATTAGCAAGAACAAAGTAAAGTTTACGATTTTGGGCTCCATCATTTTTCTCGTTAGCTTTTTAACATTTATCATATCCGGCTTATCTAACGGACTATCACAAGATAATGCAGCGTTAATAAAAGATTTGCCGGACGGACAGTTTTACATGAATGCCGACGCCAATGAAACATACAATCTTTCAAGAATAGATGAAAATAGGCAGGCTACTCTCTTAAAAGAACACCCAGCAGCAACCGCTTTGTCAATTCAAATGGGCTTTATCAACGATAAGGATGACAAACAAAGTAGCGTAGCTTTCGTCACATCAACTGATTCAGAATTGTTTCCGGCAGTTGCACCAGGAGAGATCATTCTAGATCGTTCATTAGAAGCGAATGGCATTAAGGTCGGAGATGTCTTAACGAACAATCAGTTTAGTGGAGAATTCAAAGTAACAGGATTTGTCGATCAACAAAAATATAGCCATGCACCTGTCGCTTTCATCAGTATGATCAACTATCAAGAAATTTACCGTGTCCTTGAAATGCAATTAGTGTTCGTCCCAGGACAGGACAAAGCACAGGACATTGCGTCCTTACAAGCCTTTTCAAATAAAGAATTTCTCAACACTATTCCAAGCTACAGTGCAGAACAACTGTCACTCAATATGATTATTTGGTTTTTAGTCGCCATTAGCGGCATGTTGTTCGCGATATTCTTCTATATGATGAACGTCCAGAAAATCGGTTTATACGGCATCTTAAAAGCACTCGGTGTGAAAACGAGCCGATTATTTGGCATGATGTGGTACCAAATGATTGTCATCACCGTTATTGCACTCGGACTGTCTGTTGCATTCAGCCAAGGCTTTGCATTTATTGCCCCTGAAGGAATGCCCTTCAGCTTAACCCTTGCCACAACGGTTCAATTGTCCATCCTATTCTTAGGTATTGGATTCATAGGTGCAACACTTTCTGGTATGCAAATTAAAAAAGTAGAACCACTACAAGCCATCCAACAAGGAGAGGTATAAGATGACCATTTTCACAATTGATGAAGTAACCAAAACATTTACTAACGGCGAAGTTGAAGAACAAGTATTAAAAGGCATTAACCTTGCTTTGCAAAAAGGCGAAATCACCGCATTAGTCGGCGCATCCGGATCTGGAAAAAGTACCATTCTAACGATTGCAGCGGGATTGCAGCAGGCATCAGATGGGCAAATACTTTTTGAAGGACAAAATATGACGGGCATGAGCCAGGAGCAAATTCGAAAAATTAGAGCGAGCGAGTTTGGGTTTGTCTTTCAGTCCTCTCACCTCGTCCCTTTTTTGACAGTAGAAGAGCAGCTGCTGCTGATGCTTGATGTGTCGGAAGTAAAAATGAATAAACACGTCCAAAAAGACGAAATAAAAAAGGTACTGACATTAGTCGATATGTATCGTCGAAAAGATGCCTACCCTGCTTCCCTATCTGGCGGAGAAAAGCAACGCGTCGCCATTGCCCGCGCGATTATTCACAAACCGAAAATGTTATTTGCGGATGAACCGACTGCGAGTCTGGATTCAAAAAGATCAAAAGACGTTATGGAATTAATTCGAGAGTTAACGAAGACACTGAATATCACGACATTGATGGTGACACATGACGAGGAAATGTTGTCGTATGCGGATCGGGTAATTACGATGAAGGATGGATTGATCGCGTGAGAAACTAACCCATGTAAACCGATAGTTTGGTTTATGTGGGTTGGTTTTTTATTCACCTCATTGAGTAAACATTATTTATTGTGTATATTTATTCAAAGGAGAGTGATTGCCGTGGAAATAAAATTCGCAACAACATCCGATGCCGCCATCATTCATGATTTAATGATGCAAGCATTTATAGTCTACAAAAATGAAACTCCGCCTTCCAGTGCTTTAGAGGAGACCATCCAGTCAATAGCAACAGCTTTGGAGGATGACGAGCAAGTATTGATTGGCTATATGGCTAATCAACCTGTGGCCATGGTCCGATTCCAAGTACAAGAGGACTGTATTTATTTTTATAGATTATCCGTTATTCCAGAAAAACAAGGTCAAGGCATTGCAAAGGAAATACTGAAAGCATTAGAAGTGTATGCACTTGAACAAGATAAGTCACTGATCCAATGCAAAGTTCGTATGTCTGTACCTAAGAATATTGCATTATATCAATCCATAGGATATGAGATTTGTGATGAGGAAGTTGTCTATAAACCGGATGGGGTTACTGTAAAAGTCGTTTCTATGAAAAAGAGATTTCATTGAATCTTTGATTCAACCACTTCTATCAGGATTCACTTTTTCTTTTCTCCCCATGTTTATGGTGAATTCTTTTCGCAAGTAAATTATGCAAGCGCATCCCCTAAGTACCGAAGCAAATTTAAAGAGAACCTTTACCACCACTTCTATCCATTAAAAAACAGCCCACAAAAACCGCAAACTCTCGGTCCGTGTGGGCTATTCTTATTGCTCCATCTGTTTCGATAAAAAATGTGCAGCTGTTTCTGCGGCTTTTTGTTCTGGCTCGCCGATGAAATGGACCTTCGATAACAAGTAAACGGCCCCAATTGTGTCGCCGCCTGCTACGATGGGTGCGATGCAATAGGATTTGACCTGCTCAACTTGTCCCGGTATCCATTCCACCGCCTTTTCAAGTTTTTCAGTGACGATTTTACGACCTGCTAGGATTTCCTCGATGTCTGGAGATAGCTGGCGATTTAAATAATCCTTTTTCGATAAACCTGAGACAGCAATCATTTCATCCCTATCGCTAATCAGCGTAGGTGTGCCGAGCGTTTCATACAGCGTTTCCGCGTACTCTTTCGCAAACTCTCCCAGTTCCGATATCGGGGAATATTTCTTCAAAATCACTTCGCCATCTCGATCAGTGAAAATTTCGAGCGGATCTCCTTCACGAATTCGGAGTGTCCTCCTAATTTCCTTCGGAATAACTATCCTTCCTAGATCGTCGATTCTGCGGACGATTCCCGTTGCCTTCATAACATGATGCCTCACTTTCCACAAAATTGAATATCAATTGCGCCTTGGCGTAATTGCATCGGGATTTTGAATTGTGCACAGCACAATTCAAAATCCCTGACATCCGCCGGAGGCTTAGCTTGAATCAGCTAAGAGTTTGAACTTCTGCTGATTCAAGTTAAATCTTGTTTCAATTGTAGTATGCATCATGTTTGGACAAAATATGCAACATGCCCTTTAGACGGAATCAGAAACAACTGCTTCCTTTACAGCAGATTTCAGAAGCTTCATCATTTCTTCCAACACATCAAATGCGGTCTGTTTCCCTGTATGGCGCTCATCGACAGTCATGATGAGCTGACCACCTTCCATTGTAAAACCAACCGCACGACCAAATTTCATCGATTCAGATACCAGTTTAGCACCATCTGTTGTCGCTGTTCCTTCCGGCGATATCCGCACCTCAATACGTGTATTCACTTTCTTAATCGATTCAACACCCGCCAGACGTCCCCACGCCTTAATGCGCGCAATACGCAGCAGTAGGTCGGCTTCAAGCGGCATGTCTCCGAAACGGTCTGTCATTTCATCCACAAGCTCACTATAATCCTCATCGCTATCAATTGCTTTCACCCGTTTGTACATTTGAATCTTCTGGAAACCATCACGGACATACTCATCCGGAATATATGCGTTGACCGGCAATGAGATTTCCATCTCCTGAATATCTGCTTTCACAATACCCGTCTGCTTCTCTTCAATCGCTTCCTGCAACATTTGCGAATACAAATCGAAACCGACTGAGTCGATGAAGCCGTGCTGTTGCGAGCCCAACAAATTACCTGCCCCACGAATGGACAAGTCACGCATCGCAATTTTAAAACCGGAACCGAGTTCAGTAAATTCTTTAATCGCCTGTAGACGGTTTTCAGCTACTTCCGTCAGTACCTTATCACGCTGATAAAGGAAATAGGCATATGCCACACGATTCGAGCGTCCTACACGACCACGAAGCTGGTACAGCTGCGATAAGCCCATACGGTCCGCATCATGCACAATTAGCGTATTGACATTTGGAATATCGATACCTGTTTCAATAATCGTCGTCGTAACCAGCACATCATATTCCCCTTCAAGGAAACTTAAAATAACCGATTCAAGTGCCGACTCGCCCATTTGTCCATGCGCAAACCCTACCCTAGCTTCTGGAACAAGCTGCCTGATTTCATCTACTTTTCGCGTCATATCCTCAACACGATTGTACAAGTAGAACACTTGCCCACCACGACCCATTTCCCGTTCAATGGCCTCACGAACGAGTCCAAAGTTATGTTCCATCACGTACGTCTGAACAGGGAAACGATTTGCCGGCGGTGTTTCGATGACAGAAAGATCGCGAACACCTAGCATCGACATATGAAGCGTCCGTGGAATCGGCGTTGCAGTCAGTGTCAGGACATCCACATTCGTTTTCAGCTGCTTCAATTTCTCTTTATGCGTCACACCGAATCGTTGCTCTTCATCGACGATCAATAGACCTAGATCCTGATAGACAACATCTTTTGAAAGAAGACGATGCGTCCCTACGACAATATCGATGGTACCAGCCTTCATTCCTTTTAACGTTTCCGTTTGTTGCTTTTTTGTCCGGAAACGATTTAACAACGACACTTCTACTGGGAAACCAGAAAAACGCTCTTTCATCGTTTCATAATGCTGCTGTGCGAGAATTGTCGTTGGCACAAGGAACGCAGCCTGTTTCCCATCTGCCACAGCCTTAAACGCCGCCCGGATAGCCACTTCTGTTTTCCCGTAGCCTACATCTCCACACAGCAACCGATCCATCGGACGCTCTTTTTCCATATCCAACTTTACTTCCTGAATCGAACGAAGCTGATCATCTGTTTCGTCATAAGGGAATGCATTTTCAAATGCACGCTGCAAATCATCGTCCGGCGCAAAAGCATGCCCTTTTTCTGATTCACGTTTGGCGTAGAGAAGGATTAGATCATCTGCAATATCCTGAACAGCAGCCGATACCTTACTTTTCGTTTTCTTCCAATCTGCACTGCCCATTTTATGCAGCTTCGGTTCTTTTTCACCAGATGCAACATATTTTTGGATTAAATCAATTTTGTCGGTCGGAACATACAGCTTATCCTCCCCACGGAAATGAATAACAAGGAAATCCTTATCTATGCCACCCTGACTTAAGTTATCAATCCCGATATATTTCCCGATACCGTGGTTAACATGGACAATATAGTCTCCAGGCTTGATTTCTGAATAACTTTTAATACGCTCTGCATTGGTCATCTTTTGTGGTTGAGTTTTACGCTTAGGCTTCCCTTTGAATAATTCCGAATCTGTTATGACCGCAATTTGTTGGAATGGCAACTCAAAACCAGCAGACAAATCTCCATCGATAACAAGTACTGCGCCTGCACTCGATGGTTTGCCAGACAAGACGGATTCCATATCATAATCTCGCAAAATCGATTGTACTTTTTTCATACGTTCTGTTCCATTCACAACAATGAACACATTGAAACGACCTTGCTGCCAGCGCTCCATTTCATTCTTCAATAAATTCATCTGACCATGAAACTGCTGCATCGGTTTACACGAAAATGTAACGGTCTTTTTCACCGTGATACCTGGTATCGAGCGAACAAATAGTGATAAATAAACTTTTCGCTGATCTAACATGCTGTGTATTTCATCAAACGACCAGGAGGTTTTTGCATCATGAACAATCTTTCCTTCTTCTAGAAGTGCAATCATCCATTCCTTTTCCTCCGCTTCAAGCGATGCAACGACTTCCAAAACACGTCCAATCTCATCAAATAAAACGGTACCATTACTCGGGAAATAACTTTCGAAGGAAGATGTCACAGCTGAAAATGACGCATATTTCAACATATTCTCCGGAATCATACCGTCCCTTAATAAGCCAATATCTCCTGTCATATGTAGCGTTAACCGTTCTTTCGCTTCCGCATCCTTCATCTTCTTCAAACTAGCGCCAAGTGCTTGCTCTAGCTTGTCTGCAACGGTCATCAAATCTGCCGATGCCCAAACAAACTCCGAGGCCGGAAGAATAGTGACCTCTTCAAGCTTGCCTGTGGAGCGCTGATCCTCTGCCAAAAAAGTACGGATGGAGTCGACTTCCGTATCAAATAATTCAATCCGAACAGGATCTTCCATATTCAATGGATATAAATCTAAAATACCTCCGCGTAGCGCAAATTCACCCGGAGCCGTTACCATTGGCTGCCTCGTATAGCCCATCGAAACAAGTTGATCTAGCCAGTGTGAGATATCTATCGTATCGCCTATTTTTGCGAACAGCGAACTGTTCAGCCATCGCTCTTTTGTCGGCAATAATTTTTTCATACCCGCAATAGGGGTAATATATATTCCTTTTCCAATCCGAGCCATATGATCGATTGTGTCGACACGTTGAGCACGGAGCTCATAGCTGGAAATCGAATAATCAGCTGCAATGAGTTCCTCTGCAGGGTATAAATGCACGAGAGAATCACCTAACATTTTAACAAGGTCTTCGTATGTACGTTGTGCTTGTAGTAAATTAGGAGACACAATCAGAACCGGTTGCTGACTTGATTGTTGGAGTGTTTTGAAAAATACCGATTTTGCCCCTCCTGATAGTCCGGCGACGAGCTGGCGGTCTTTCCCTAACTCTAACTCTTCAACTAGATTTCGAATCTCTTTTTCTTGTAAAAATAAATCTAACAGCGCTTCCACTCGTACACTTCCTTTCTTTTCATTAAATACACCGGTTCAAGTAGAAAATCAAACACGCCGGAGGCTTTAACCTGACTCAGTGGGGAGGGTACCCCCATCCCACTGAGTCAAGTTAAAGCGAAAAAGCTTTGAACGCTATAAAGCGTCAAAGCATACCTCTATTGAAGCCACTTATGAAGTGTGTAATAGTCCGGAAAACGTTGAAGGGACTGTTGACACTGCTCACATATGCAGCGCACCGTCATATCTCCATCTTTTCCATACGTCAAAAACTGTTCCTCTTGCCCCTCGTCTGTCTGTTGTAACTGAAGGATAGTATCCTTCACAGATTCGAAAGGAAGTGTACCTATTTCTGTTGCGCAATGCCGACATGTATAACGAATCGCCATTATTCTCCGCCCCTTTTTACCTTTAGTATAGGCAAAAGACGGCTCCGTTATTCGTAACACACTACTATAACTTCGTTCAGCAAGAATTGACTAGATCAATGACGCTGATTTTGAACTCCCACAGAATAAATGCATTTCTAGCATTCATCCCGCTATTTCCTATTGAATTTAGTTAAAGTTGTTCATGACATCAAGGAAAGGTTTGGCGAGCCATGCTTCGCAAGCAGAAGCACTTTTTTCTACCATTTCCTTAATTAATGGACTTTCTTCCTTACCAAATGGCGACAGCACATAATCAGGTACTTTCATGCCACTTGGTGGACGTCCAACTCCAATACGAATTCTATTGAACCGGTCTGTACCAAGATGAGCAATAAGTGATTTCATCCCATTATGACCACCCGCACTCCCTTTTTGACGCAGTCGAATGGTTCCAGGTGCAATATCAAGATCGTCATATAAAACGACGACATCCTCTACATCAATTTCAAAGTAATCCATTAATGGTCGGACACACTCACCCGATAAGTTCATATATGTTAAGGGCTTGACTAGCATCACTTTTCCTTCTGGGCGATGAACGACCGTATACATGCCATTGAATTTTGCCTGCATCGCGGGTGCTGTCAGCCGATCACAAAGCTCATCAATAACGTGAAAACCCACATTGTGACGGGTTTTTTCATATTGTTTACCCGGATTTCCGAGTCCAATAATCATTTTCATAGTTTTCTCTTCCCTTTTACAGTAGATAGTCGAACAGAAAAGAAGCGCACGGTTTGTCCGTGCGCTCGTTTTATATTATTCTTCGTCTTGTTTTTCGTCAGTCACTGCACTCGTTTCTGACACTTCACTTTCAAGCTCGTCCATTTCTGCTTGCGTACGTGGAGCAGAAATGAGGACAAGTGCATAATCATCATCGTTCAAAATCTCATACTGTGACTTTTCACGGATATCTACGATAGTAATGGTTTCACCAATTTGCAGTTGTGAAATATCGATATCAAAGGTCTCTGGAATTTCTGAAGGCTTCACTTTAACCGTCACTTCACGGTTTGGTTGCTGAAGGGTGCCGCCTTCCTTCACGCCTGGAGAATCGCCTACCAGATTTACAGAAACATCCACTTCAAGCTCTTCCGTCATATTGATTGCAAGGAAATCTGCATGGTGAATATGCCCTTTTAGCGCGTCGGACTGATAGTCATTCAAAACTACGTTAATACTTTTCCCATCAACATTCAGTTTGATCACGCCATTACGACCGGTTACACGAAGTGTATTCAAGAGGTCCCGCTCTTTTACTGAAATCGTTGTTGCTTCCGTATTGTAACCGTAGACGACCGCAGGAACAATACCGTTTTGTCTTAATTGTGTAAGTGTTGATTGTTTTGCTGTTGTTCTCATTTCTGACTGAATTGTTGTACTCATTTTGTTTAGTCACCTTTCTTTTGAAAAAGTTACTCCACCCTAGAAATACCCAATGACAGACGACATGAAACATACCACCGCTTTTTACAATCCTTATTACTTAAACTATCATCCAAATAATGGGCTAACGGACTTTTCTTCGAACACACGAACAATTGCTTCACCCAGAAGTTTAGCAAGTGATAATTCGATGATTTTTGCGGATTTTTTTGATTCTGGAAGCTCAATTGAATTCATAATTACCAATTCTTTGATTTGTGAGTTTTCAATCCGCTCGATTGCTGGTCCTGATAGCACAGGGTGTGTACAACAAGCATACACTTCTTTTGCTCCACTTTCGATTAATGCGCTCGCGGCAATTGTAATCGTCCCAGCTGTATCAATAATATCATCAATCAGGATAGCAGTTTTGCCTTCAACATTTCCGACAATATTCATCACTTCAGCAACGTTCGGGCGCGGACGACGCTTATCGATAATTGCAATAGGTGCTTTCATACGATCCGCCATCTTACGTGCACGTGTTACGCCGCCATGATCAGGAGATACAATAACAAGTTCATCACTATTCAAGCCTTTTCCTTTAAAGTATTCCGTCATAATTGGTTCGCCTACCAAATGATCGATTGGAATATCAAAGAAACCTTGAATTTGCGGTGCATGTAAATCTACTGCAATGACACGGTCTGCCCCAGCTGTTTCAATTAAGTTTGCAACAAGTTTAGCTGTAATCGGCTCACGTGGACGTGCTTTTCGATCCTGACGTGCATAACCGTAATAAGGCATAACGACATTGATAGCACGTGCAGATGCACGCTTCAATGCGTCAATCATAATTAACAGCTCCATCAAGTTTTCATTGACCGGCTGTGAAGTAGACTGAATGACGAATACATCGCACCCACGGATACTTTCTTCAATATTGATTTGGACTTCACCATCGCTGAATCGTTTGACAGAGCATTGGCCAAGTGGAAGTCCAACTTCATCTGCTACTTGCTTCGCAAGTGTTTGGTTAGAATTCAAAGAAAATATCTTCAGTTTATCGTCTGGATAATGATTAGGCATCGTGGCCCTCCTGGTTAATTGAGATTTAGTTTTTTAACATAGCCTTCTTTATTCTCTTGGCGCGCGCGCCCAATTGCAAGTGAACTTTCTGGGACATTTTTCGTAATCGTTGACCCAGCCGCTACATATGCACCTTTTTCAATCGTCACCGGTGCAATTAAATTAGAATTACAGCCGATAAAAGCATCATCTTCGATTGTTGTGATATGTTTGTTTTTACCGTCATAGTTAACTGTGATGGTGCCGCAACCAACATTGACACGTGAACCGATTGACGTATCACCAATATAGCTCAAATGAGATACTTTACTTCCTTCTCCAAGTGTTGATTTTTTCACTTCAACGAAGTTACCAATTTTCACCTTATCGCCTAGATTTGAATCTGGACGGATATGCGCGAACGGTCCTACAGTTGTAGTGGAGCCAACTGTACTAGCCAAGACAACTGACGAGTGAACAGTCGTACCATCACCAATAACACTATCTACAATCTGACTATTAGGACCAATTATACAATTTTCTCCAATAACGGTTTGCCCCTCAATCATTGTGCCTGGTTGTAGAATCGTATCACGTCCAATTTCGGCAGCAGCACTAATATACGTATGATCCGGGCTAATAATCGTGACACCGTTGCGCATATGCTTGTCAGCAATACGGCGGCGCATGACGCTTTCTGCCTCTGCTAAAATGACGCGATCATTAATGCCTAGCGTTTCACTAAAGTCATTCGTCATATACGCTGATACGAGCGCTCCCTCTGCTTGCAAAATGCCAGCGACATCTGGAAGATAATACTCACCTTGTACATTATCATTTTTCACTTTTTTCAACGTTTCAAACAGTACTCGGTTATCGAAACAATACGTACCTGTATTGATTTCGACTATTGCTTGTTCTTCCGGCGTTGCATCCTTCTGTTCGACGTTTCGAAGAACTTGACCGTCTTCCCCTCGAATAATACGTCCGTAGCCCGTTGGATCATCTGCATTGGCCGTCAAAATCGTTGCTTTTGCACCCGTTTCATTGTGATGCGCGATAAGTGCTTCCATCGTCTCAGATCGAATGAGCGGTGTATCTCCGCACACAACAATCGTCGTGCCATCTAAATCACCGATGAGCTTCTCCGCCTGCTGAACTGCATGCGCCGTCCCAAGTTGTTGTTCTTGGAGAACGTATTCACTCTTTTCTCCAAGTGTCTCTTCCACTTGTTCTGCACCGTGACCTACAATCGTCACAATTCTATCAATCCCAAGACCACGAATATGGTCAATAACATGTTCAACCATCGGTTTTCCGCAAACGGGATGGAGTACTTTATATAAATTTGACTTCATCCGTGTTCCTTGCCCAGCAGCAAGTACAACAGCATATGTATTCGTCATGCGACTTCCCCCATCAATGAAAAATAAATTCTAAACGTTCTTTTTTGTTTTTCACTATTGACTATAGCCGAAAGTTCCGTTTTTTTCAACCACATATACTTGACAATTTGATAATAATCTTTTATTATTATCATTTTCATTTTCTCGAATATGTTCACACAGATAAAAAAACTGCCTATTACAGGCAGCCTATACATAGTTAAATGGAGAAAACCAATCTCACCTAGGGGTAATTACGTCCATATTTTGGATTACACTTGTGCAATTCACTCCCTTTATTCACGCACCTGCTCCTTCAAATACTACTTCCTTGACAGAGAGATAATATGCCGTAAGCACCGCATCTTGAATTTTTGTGCGGGCATTTGAATTAATTGGGTGTGCTACGTCCCGGAACTCTCCATCAGGTGTCCGTTTACTTGGCATAGCCACAAAAAGCCCTTCATTGCCATCAATCACCCGAATATCATGAACTACAAACTCATCGTCAATCGTGATTGACGCAATCGCCTTCATCCTTCCATCGGTTTCAACCCTGCGTAACCGTACATCTGTTACTTCCATTCCTTTACCACTCCTTTTGTCTTTACAGCGCATGACGTCTATATTCCACAAAAGAAAGCGTTTTCCTTCTTTTACTTACACAATTTTTTAAACATTAGGAATAACGGAAGGTTCTCGCTAAAAACTTAAAAAAACCCGCTCCAGGTTACAGGGCGGGTACAGGTCATTAATTTGCTAATGCTATAACTTCGATTTCAACTTTTACGTCTTTCGGTAATCTTGCTACCTCTACCGTTGAACGCGCCGGCGTATGTGCTCCAAAATGCTGTGCGTAGACATCATTTAAAGCAACAAACTCATTCATATCTTTAATGAAAACAGTTGCTTTCACAACCTTATCTAATGAAGAACCCGCTTCCGCGAGAACTGCTTTCAAGTTAGCAAATACTTGATGCGTTTGTTCTTCAATCGTTCCCTCGACAAGGAGGCCTTCTGGAGTTAACGGAATTTGACCTGAAGTATAAATGAATCCATTCACGCTAACTGCTTGTGCATACGGTCCAATTGCTTTTGGTGCATTTTCTGTCGCCACATAATTCATATCATTTTCCACCTTCCAAAAAGTAGTTACCTTCTTCCAATTCAACCGTCCGGTCCTTCTCATTAACTGCATGAAGCTTCACAAGTGATAAATAATGGTCGACGAGCACTTCCTCTGGATGAATAGCCTCTACGAGAACAGCAATACCTGCCAGCTCACAGCCAAACTCCTCAAGCAAGTTCTTCATCCCTACCATTGTACCGCCAGCTTTCATGAAATCATCTGTAATGAGGACCTTTTGACCACTTCGCATACTTCTTTTCGATAACACCATTGTTTGAATACGCCTAGTTGAACCCGAGACATAATTAATACTTACTGTTGGTCCCTCTGTCACTTTGCTATCTCGACGAACGACAACGACTGGAACGTTTAGATGACGCGCAATGGCATGTGCAATCGGAATTCCTTTCGTCGCTACAGTCATAATGACATCGATATCCGTTTCCGCAAACGCCGAAGCAAACACTTTCCCGACCCGATCCATAATACGTGGATTTCCAAGTAGGTCTGTCAAAAACAAGTAGCCGCCAGGCAATAATCGATCTGAATGACCGAGCTGCTCCATCAGGAGTGTCATCACTTCACGGACATCTGACTCAGCCATTTTCGGGATATATTTCACACCGCCAGTTGCCCCCGGCATCGTCACAAGTTTTCCCGCCCCTTTTTCTTCAAACGTTTCTTTTACAATCGTCAAGTCTTCACTAATCGAGGACTTCGCCGCGGTATAACGTTCAGAAAAGAATGTCAGTGGAATGAGTTCATGTGGATATTCCAATAAATGTCGGGTCATATCGACAAGACGCTCGCTCCTTTTCCACTTCATGGTACCATCTCCTAAACCCGAATGTTTTAATCGTACATTACCACAATCATACGTGTTTAATCAAGAAAGTGACGCTCTCCGACCATTCTAACCGCATAAACCTCCGGACAAAATCCTTTTAGCCCATTGTATATGCGTGGTACTCGAGATTCGTGTTTAACCAAGCCGAAAACAGTAGGACCACTCCCACTCATCAGAACAGCATCTGCCCCAAATTTCCTCATCTGTTCTTTCAGCATCACAACTTGCGGGTGTAGATCCATCGTCACTCCTTCGAGGACATTGCCAACAGATGCACACATCTTATCGTAATCGCCCATTTCAAGCGCTTCAATCATGCTCGACGTCCGTGGATGATTGACCATAGAGAGGTCAAGGTTACCGTAAATGTCTGCCGTCGAAACCGAAATAGCCGGCTTTGCAAGTATCACCCAACAATTGGGAGGTGCAGGTAAGTTTTTGATAATCTCTCCACGCCCTTTAGCCAACGCTGTTCCACCGTGGACACAGAAAGATACATCCGAACCAATTTTCGAACCTAGCGTAGCAAGCTCGTCCGCTCCGATCCCTAAGTTCCACAGCCTATTCAAGCCCCGCAGTGTGGCAGCTGCATCCGAGCTACCTCCCGCAAGACCGGCAGCAACAGGGATACTTTTTTCTAGTGTAATCTCAACTCCCTTTTTAATGCCATATTGCCGTTGTAGCAGCTCAGCTGCTTGGTAAGCCAAATTTTTTCTATCATTCGGCACAAAACGTTCAGACGTTTTGATCGTAATCCGTCCATTATCCGTCGGACGAATCCATACCCGATCAGCCAAATCCACAGTCGTCATAATCATTTCAACTTCATGAAAACCATCTGGCCGTTTATGTAACACATCTAGTGTTAAATTGATTTTTGCTGGCGCCTTCTCATACAGCATCCGGCTCCCTCCATTCCAGCTTGTCATTATTTCCTATTTTACCATAGGGGGATTTGTTTTGGTTAGAACAAATGTGCAAGATCCCTCTGAAGTTAGCTAAAAAAGAGTTGCACGAGACGCCGTATAGACGCTACATGCAACTCTTCCTCTGTCAGCCTTTAATGGAATTCAGGGTCCTTCATAGCTACTTCTGCTTTTGTGCTACTCCTTGTTCGGCCATTTCGATAGCTCGCTTCACCATATTTCCAGCGTCACGTGCCTTAATGCCACCCCAACCTTCTCGCTCCACAACATCGTAAAACCCAAGCTCTTTCGCAATTTCTTCCTTCAAGCGCTCAGACATAATACTACGTTTTTTCGCCATTCGGTTTTCCTCCTTTTGAAGCTGACGATTGTAGTATGTACCATGCAAAAGAAAAAACACCCTTATAATCACTCGTTTTCAGAATGATCATAAGGATGTCCTACAAAATGAATAAAATCATAAATGCTGTAATTATTTGACGATAAACTCGGTAGAATCTACGCCGTCAAGAATCGTTATTTCAACCGCTTCGGTTAAAATATCTGCGTAGCTGTAAGATACTCTTTCAAATGCATTTTCGTCCTGGTCAAGTTCAACTACGAATACTGCACGATATGTTTCACGCAATACACCAGCTCTTTCGATCGTTTTCTTACGACCACCGTTCGCTCTTAAATGCAAACGTTTCCCTAGATGAGAATCCAATGACTTCTTAATGTCCGCTAATGTTTTTGGCATGTCGCTTACACCTCACTAAGTCTAAGCATAACACTTTTAAAAGGTTCTGTCAATTAAAAGTTTTATTTTAACAATTCATCAGTAAGTTTGTCAATCTTTTTTTCTTCATTCGACAGAAAGATTCTGCCGAATGAAGAAAAAGCCTCCGGCGGATGTCACGGATTTTTTAGCGAGCTCGAAAAGCTCCGGACGCAATTATGCCAAAGCATAATTGATATGTCATTTTTTCTTTGCAACAAAAAAATCTTCATATAAAGCATTTGACAGATTCGCAAACTCTTCAATAGTTAGTGTTTCTCCACGTCTGCCAGGGTCCATATCTATTTTTTCAAATGCGTCTAAAATTTGTTGTTTCTTTTCTTTACCATTTGGTAATGAGGACTGTAAATTATTCAAGATCGTTTTTCTACGCTGAACAAATGACCCTTTTGATACTTCAAACAGAAAGTCTTCATCCAACACATGAGCTGGGGCTGTTTCTTTGCGCGTCAGATGGAGGACAGCCGACTCGACATTCGGTTGCGGCATAAATACTGTCTTAGGTACAATCATTGCCACCTCTGCGTCCATATAATACTGAATGGCAATAGACAGCGAGCCATATGCTTTTGTCCCAGGAAGAGCTGTTATCCGATCCGCGACTTCCTTTTGCATCATAATGACCATACCCGAGATAGGCACTTTTCCTAATAGGAATTTCATAATAATAGGCGTCGTCACATAATAAGGCAAGTTCGCTACAACAACGACATCGTCATAATCCGCGAAGTGTTCTGCTACAACTTGAGCCAGATCTGCCTCCAATATATCCTGATGTACAATGGTCACGTTGTCGTAAGGCGACAATGTATCCTCCAACACCGGCAATAGCCGCCCATCAATTTCGAAAGCAACTACCTTACCCGCACTCCTAGCAATATGCTCAGTCAGTGCACCAATACCAGGTCCAATTTCAATTACACCCGTTTTCTCGGTCAGCTCTGCATGTGACACGATATTGCGTAAAATATTTGGGTCGATTAAGAAATTTTGCCCTAAGCTTTTTTTAAATGAAAAACCGTACTTATCGAGAATCTCTTTTGTCCTGACTGGAGTCGCGATATCTTTTCTCATTCATTTTCCTCCTTGTCGAGAACTTGTAATACTTCCGCTAATTGTTCATGGCTAATCCGAAACATTTCAAGCCGCTTCTTCAAGCCTTTGCCATTGACTTGACCAATTTGTAACAGCTCACTTAGCCGTTCGCGCCGTTTTTTAGCAGCGGGATGTCCAATAAGCCTCGCCGCCATCAATTCGGCAAGCGGGATGTCAACCACAGGCTGGTCTTCTACCGTATAAACTGCGCTAATTGCACGCCTTATATCCTCATCATGTGCATGCTCAATGCCAAGTCCTTGCCCATTTTTAGCAATCGTTAATTCCTTTTTCAAAAATGCATGCTTGACACCTGGGACACGCTCTTCGATAATTGCACGAATCCGCCTCCCTGGGAAGTCAGGATCGGTAAAAACAATTACACCGCGCGTTTCTAAGGCGTGCTGAATACGTACAAGTGTCTTGTCGTCAATAGCAGATCCATTGGTTTCAATCGTATCAGCACCTGTCGCACGTTTAACGGCAACTGTATCCGATTTCCCTTCGACAACGATAATTTCTTTTATGTTCACAAAAATCCTCTTTCCCATTGCATTCTTTCTTCAATTCTACTCCGTGGCTTAATGGATGTACAGGAAGGCATATGATCAATTATATAAAAGCTGTGATCAATTACGCCTCGGCGTAATTGCGTCCAAATTTTGAATTGCGCCCGCGCAATTAACTCCCTTCAAAATTTGTGACATCCGCCGGGGTTATAGCTTGCTTCAACAGAAGTAAGCTATAACGTAAATATCCGTAGGACCAATTACAGTCCTACGGATATTATGTCAATCGATGACTTTCATCTTCACTTGGCGTCGCCCAAATTTATAGGCTGCATTTTTCGTTGGTACATGAAGATCGATCTTCATGCCCTTAATTGCACTACCTGTATCCCCAGCAATCGCGTATCCATACCCTTCCACCCATACTTTTGAACCGAGTGGAATAACATTTGGATCGACTGCAATCACTTTCAAATCCGGATTCGCACGTAGATTAATACCTGTCTTTGTAATTCCAGAACAACCATTACAATACGCTGTATATGCCGTAGCTGTTACATAAAACTCCTGACCTCCCGATGGGGCATCGGTATTACTACGAGATATGCCTACACCTGATCGTCCCGTGGATGCACTTGCCAGCATTACCTTCGAACCGACTGCAACAATTTTCTTTTGCGGTTCTGTAATTACTTTTTCTGCTAGTAGCTTACGAGAAACTTCCTTACCATTTTCTTTCACAATTTCGAACTCCCGTGAAACCGTTCCTTTCTTTCCTTCCTGGACAACTTTTTCGCGTCCTTTTAGCAAAGATGAATCGTTGCGTGTTTCAACTGCGAAGCCCGCTGGTTCTTCCACTACATCGGTGACCTTTTCCACTCGTACAACCTCTACTACAGAGCCGGGCTTCAGATATTCTTCTGCCTTTCCAGTTAGTCGGTCGTCATCATTCAGTTGAATGTTCTCTCTCTTTAAAAAGTCAGCGACCGTAGTCGAAGTAGACCAGACACTCTTCTCTACTCCCCCGTCATTCAGCGTTACCTCGAACGCTTTGCGGACGGTAATCTTATTATCTGCTTCAANGCTTTGCGGACGGTAATCTTATTATCTGCTTCAAGCTTAGCCGATAGACTAGGACTTACAGTGTCGTGTTCGGTTAATTCAATGCCAGCTATCGCCAACACTTCTCCAACCGTACTACCCGTTGTCCAAATATCCGTATACTCCTGATCGACCTGTATTGAAACTTGTTTCGACTGTTCCCACCTAATCGATAGACCGTCTTCGATAGATGTATTCACTGAGGGTGTTACTAAATCATGCTCGGCAACTTCGATTTCTTGTTCAGAAAGAAGATGACCTACTGTATGTGCGTGCGTCTTGATTTTAAGTTCTTCACCGTTCACTTGTAAAGTGACCGACTTCTGTGTCCCTTCAAAAAGGACAAGTGCTGTAATAGCAACAAATAGTGTAAGTGATACGACGGTTACAGCTATTTGTTTACTCCTCAATGACTGAAAGAACAGGTTTTCCATGATCCATTTTGACATGAAAAAAACTCCTCCTTTATCACTCGGCTGATTATAAAGGTTACTTTCGTACCTGTCAACCCATTCGAACTCGTTTCTCCAAAAAACAAGAAGTCCTCCACATGAAAAGTATGGAAAACTTCTTGGTAATTTATTCATCTGATATTAAATATTTTTAACGCATTGGCAGTCGTTCTTTGCGCGACTTCCTCCACCGGTAAATCCTTTAACCGTGCGATTTCTTCGGCTACTAACGTCACCCAAGCCGGTTCATTACGCTTGCCGCGATAAGGATGCGGTGCCAAGTAAGGTGCATCCGTTTCAATCAATAAATGATCAAGTGAAATAGCTGCGGCAACTTCTTTTGGCATCCTTGCATTTTTAAACGTCACTGGTCCTCCGAGTGAAATCATGAAATTCATAGCAATACACGCTTGAGCCGTTTCTACACTGCCACCAAAACAGTGCATAATACCACCTGTTTTCTTTGCCTCTTCCTCCTTCAAAATACAGACAACATCCGCTGTCGCATCCCGGTTGTGAATAATGATCGGTAGCTTCACTTTCTGCGCTAGGCGAATTTGTTTTCTAAACAACTCCTGCTGAACATCCTTCGGTGACTTGTCCCAATAATAATCGAGGCCTGTCTCACCGATCCCAACGACTTTCGGATGTGCAGCCAGTGATTCAATCCAGGCCAAATCTTCTGCTGTACAGTCAACTGCATCAACAGGATGCCAGCCAATGACCGCGTAGATGAATGCGTAATGCTCCGCGAGCTCCATCGCTCTAGTAATTGTCTTGCGGTCAAATCCAACGACTACCATTTTTTCCACCCCTACCGCTAAGGCACGTTCAATTACTTCTTCTACATCTTCTTCATATTGATCTGCATTTAAATGGACATGTGTGTCGATAAACATCAATTTTCCGCCTCACCATCTATTTATTAATAAAGAAAAACGGCGTTTCCATGAGGGACGCCGTTTTTTTCTTAGTTACTTAACTTGCGCACCATTTTCCAATGTCGGATCCACGGTTGCTAGCTTCAAAATGCCATCCGATTTCCCCGCCAAAATCATACCTTGCGATAGTTCACCGCGTAATTTTACCGGTTTCAAATTAGCAACAACAATTACTTTCTCGCCAATCAACGCCTGCGGTTCGTAATGCTCTGCAATTCCTGACACAACTTGACGCTGCTCGTAGCCAAGATCCAATTGTAGCTTCAACAACTTATCTGCTTTAGGGATCTTCTCACATGCTGTCACTGTCGCTACACGTAAATCAACTTTCATAAAGTCTTCGAATGTGATTTCATCTACTTCAGCGATTTCCGCTTCAACCTTCTCTGCTGGTTTATTTTCAGCTGGAGCTGAGACGGACATTTGATCGCGGATATAAACGATTTCAACATCTGAATCCAGGCGTGGGAAAATCGGTACACCTTTGTCTACCACTTTCGTACCCGCCGGAATAATATCAAACTGACCTAACGTGTGCCAAGCAAGTAGTGCTTCATCTAAACCAAGCTGTGACATAATCTGTTTTGGGGACTCCGTCATAAACGGCTGTAACAGCACTGCGATATGACGAAGTGAAGTAGCTAAATGTAGCATAACAGATGCTAACTTGCCGTTATCTGCCTCCTCTTTCGCTAAAACCCACGGAGATGTTTCATCAATATATTTGTTCGTCCGTGAAACGAGCGCCCATAATTCAGATAGCACAGTACTAAATTGCATATCTTCCATCGAAGCTTCGTATTTCTCTACTGTTTTCGTGATGAAATCCGTTAAATCAGCATCGAACTCTGTCGCTACAAGCCCTGTTGTTGGAATATTTCCATCGAAATATTTATTAATCATCGAAATGGTTCGGTTTAATAAATTTCCTAAATCATTCGCAAGATCATAATTCGTTCGTTCAATGAAGGATTCTGGTGAAAACACACCATCCTGACCAAATGGCAATTCACGGAGAAGGAAATAACGTGTTGCATCCAAGCCATAACGTTCAACAAGCATTTCAGGATAGACGACATTTCCTTTTGACTTCGACATTTTGCCATCTTTCATCATAATGAAGCCGTGCGCAAATACTTTTTTCGGCAATGGCAAATCTAGTGCCATTAAGAAAATCGGCCAATAAATAGTATGGAAACGCACAATATCTTTCCCCACAACTTGGACATCTGCTGGCCAATACCTATTGAACAACGAGTCATCCTCGGACTGATACCCAAGTGTTGTAATATAGTTTGTCAATGCATCGACCCACACATAGATGACATGTTTTGGATCTCCAGGCACCTTGATGCCCCAATCAAATGACATGCGTGAAACGGACAAATCCTCAAGCCCCGGTTTGATGAAGTTATTGATCATCTCATTTTTTCGTGACTCCGGTTCGATAAATTTCGGATTATCCTCATAAAACTTCAGCAGTCTATCTGCGTATTTCTTCATATTAAAGAAATACGATTCTTCCTTTACTTTTTGAACAGGTCGCCCACAGTCCGGACAATTACCGTTATCTAGTTGCGATTCCGTGAAATACGTTTCACAAGGTACGCAATACCATCCCTCGTACTCCCCTTTGTAAATGTCCCCATTATCGAGAAATGTCTGAAAAATCTTTTCGACGGCCTTTTTATGCCGCTCTTCTGTCGTCTGAATGAAGTCATCATAAGAAATGTCCATGATGCCCCATACCTTTTTTGCTATTTCTGCAATACCATTCACATATTCCTGCGGTGGAAGTCCTGCTTCCTCTGCTTTTTCTTGAATTTTTTGGCCATGCTCGTCCATTCCTGTTAGAAAGCGTACATCGTATCCGCGAAGTCGTTTGTAGCGAGCCATAGCGTCCGAAGCAACGGTTGTATAAGCCGTCCCAATATGGAATTTTCCACTTGGGTAATAAATTGGTGTTGTAATATAAAATGTGTTTTTCTGATCTGCCACGAATATTCCTCCAGTGTAATTAAATATACATTCTATTCTATCGAAAGCACCTCATCGATACAATCAAATTCCTCATTGAACTCCATTTTCCAACTCTAACAAGCCTGATTCTACATGCTTTAAGGCCCTCTTTGAAAACAAAACTATTATTTTTATTATAGTTTTAAGTAAGTTGTATTGACGATAATTGGAAGTCTTGGTATGATAAAAAGCAGACAAGAGAATTTTGTCGAATTTTGACGAAAACTATAAATTTGGAAGGAGTTCTTATTATGAAATCTACTGGTATTGTAAGAAAAGTTGACGAGCTTGGACGTGTTGTTATTCCAATCGAACTACGCCGTACACTCGGTATCGCTCAAAAAGATGCTTTGGAAATCTATGTGGATGAAGACAAGATCATCTTGAAGAAATATATGCCTAATATGACATGCTCAATTACAGGAGACGTGTCTGACGACAACTTACGTTTAATTGATGGAAAATTGATTTTGAGCCCTGAAGGCGCAAAACAATTGATTCAAGAAATTCAAGAAAACCTTAAAAAATAATTTTGCTATAACAATGTCCAGGACGATTCTTCGTTCTGGATATTGTTATTTACAAAAAAAGATAGTATCACTCATTCTCTACGTGGTACTCCTTATAAACATCGCGTCTGCTCATGCCTCGTTCGTTAGCTACTTCTCGAATAGCGTCTTTCGATCGAAGTTCTTTTCTTTCCATCACTTCAATCACATGATGACGCACATCTAAAGCATCCCACCAGACATCTTGTTGCTCTACAATAGTTCCGTCACTGCCTTCAATAACAATACAAAACTCTCCACGTGCCTCACTTGATTCTACCCACAAGACAGCCTCTTCAAGCGTGCCGCGCAGAAATTCCTCAAAGCGCTTCGTCAATTCCCTAGCTAATGTTATGCGACGTGTCCCACCAAAGCTTCCTTCAAGCGCATGCAGAGTCTCTTTTAGCCTATGGGGTGCCTCATACAAAATAATAGTCTCTTCTCGTTGCTTCAAGGCTTCCAACTGACTTGCCCGTTCTTTCTTTTGTCGGGATATAAAACCAACAAACAAAAAAGGCTGCGGCACTAACCCTGAAGCAACTAGTGCACTGATTGCTGCATTGGCTCCCGGTACAGGTACAACATCATATCCTGCAGTAATCGCCTTGGCTGCAATATCTGCACCCGGATCTGAAATACACGGCATTCCCGCATCACTGACAAGCGCGATGGACTTTCCTTCTGCGAGCATAGCCAAAATCTTTTCTCCACCAACTTCTATGTTATGTTCATGATAGCTCATCAACGGCGTTTTAATCTCAAAATGATTACACAGCCTAATTGTATTGCGAGTATCTTCGGCCGCAATTGTATCGACCTCTTTCAAAATACGGATTGCACGAAATGTCATGTCCTCCAAATTTCCAATCGGTGTTCCGACAAGAAATAATTTACCTCCACCTAGTTCAGCACTTTTTTGTGACTTCATCCGATACCTGCCCCTTTACAATATATCGCTCTTTCGCTTCTCTTTTTAATTGTTTAAATTGATATTCTGCCTGCATCGCTTCCCGTTTTGTCTCAAAGCCCTCATAATAAATACAACGAACTGGCCTTTTTGCACGCGTATATTTTGCACCCTTCCCTTCATTATGCACACGGACACGCTTCTCCAGATCATTCGTATAACCGGCATAATAAGAGCCATCCTTACATTCCAGCACATAAAAGAGATGATTAGCCTTGTTGTCCATACAGTAATATCCTCACTTCATCCGTATATTCACCATCAGCACCGTATACATAAAGCGGAGGCAATACTTTCAAATCTGGCTTCCCATCCTTAATCCCTTCGATAAGCAATGTATTCGCTTCTTTTCCTTCCTTTGGATATACAAAACGAATTCGCTTCGGCTCCAGTCGATTTGCGCGCATCGCGGTGACAATATCCAGTAAACGCCCAGGACGATGAACAAACGCCGCCTTCCCGCCTTGTTTTAGCAATGCACTCGCTGATTGAATCGCCTGTTCAAGCGTCAAATGGATTTCATGTCTTGCAATCGTCACATGCTCCGACAAATTTTTTTCGCTTGCCTCATGTGCTGGGAAGTAAGGTGGGTTACACGTCACCGTATCGTATGTTTCATAGCCAATTTTTGCAGCAATACCGATGACATCATCATTGATTATACGAATCCTATTTTCTAAACAATTATAATGAATGCTTCTTTCTGCCATGTTCGCAAGTCTTTCCTGCAACTCAACCGCAGTAATATCCGCATTTGTCCGGGCACTCAAAAATAACGGTATTGCGCCATTACCTGCACATAAATCAACAATTTTTCCTGAACGTATTGGTACATACGCAAATCTTGCCAATAGCACCGCATCCAACGAAAATGAAAAAACAGACGGACTTTGAATAATACGTAAGTCTTCTGCCAACAAAAAATCGAGACGCTCGTCATCCCTTAAAATTTCCTTCATATTTCTACGCTCCTCATAAAACTACCAATCATTTACCCCACACTATACAGAAATAGCGTATTCGGTATCCCACTGAATTCAGATAAAAAAGCCGATGCCTACATTGCAATAGGATCGGCTCATTTCACACATTTTGTTTATTTAAAAAAGATAGACAGAACAGACAGTCCTCTCCTTTTCTGCTTCCTCCATAATGGACGTTGCAGACATGGAACCCTTCGTTATAAAGACGTGCTAAATTGTCGACACCTTCCCCGATGTCTACTGTATTTGACTTCTTATGATCTTGACGTTTATTCGCAACTTGTGTTTGCCCATCTATTTCTTCCAGCCGCTCTCGCAAATGATGGTTTTCAAGTTGAAGTGAATGGTTCTCTTCCGTCATTTGTGCTACAAATCCAATCAATTCATGAAATTGCTTATGCATGGAGCCGAGTTGTTGTTCAAATTCCATTACCCTGTCCAGAAAGTTCCTTTCTTTCAACTGTCTCACCTCATCATTTCGTCAATTGAGCTACACTATTTTGCTGCCCCATTAATTCTTCTAACGTATACTCCAACACATGATCCTGATCCGCCAAACTTACCTGAAGCAAACGTTCAAGAAGGTTAAGGCCAACCACTCTGCCAGGTCCATCCGGTGTTTTAACATGTGTTCCAACATCCGGCATTAGTGCTTTTGCTTCTTCATACTCGTCATTTTCATACTTTAGACAGCACATGAGGCGACCACAAAGCCCTGATATCTTCGATGGGTTGAGTGATAAGTTCTGATCCTTCGCCATTTTAATAGACACCGGCTCAAAATCACCCAGAAATGTCGAACAGCAAAGCATTCGCCCACACGGTCCAATACCACCAAGCATCTTCGCCTCATCACGTACACCAATTTGCCGAAGCTCAATACGTGTTCGGAATATCGCCGCTAAATCTTTCACAAGATTTCGGAAGTCAACACGACCTTCTGCTGTAAAATAGAAAACAATCTTATTACGATCAAACGTATATTCAACATCGACAAGCTTCATTTCTAATTTATGCTCTTGAATTTTGTCAACACCCGTTGTGAAAGCTCTTTCAGCTTCTAAACGATTCTCCTCTACCTTCTCAAGATCTTCCGTCTGTGCTGGACGAATAATTCTTTTAAGTGGTAGTACAACATCATGTTCTTCTACTTCCCTCACTTGACCTGCAACTTTACCGTATTCAATCCCGCGCACAGTCTCAACGATGACATAATCACCTTCATTGAGTGTAAATTCAACTGGATCGAAATAATATATTTTACCCGCTTTTTTAAAACGGACTCCTACGACTTTATACAACAAGTAACCCCTCCTGCATGTTGAGCACCAATTGTTCCATTAAAAGCATTCGATTCATATTGCCGTGCAACTGCTTTTTCGCTTGCAAAATTGCCTCCATATTAGCAGACAATCGACTATATGTCATCTTCATCGAAAGACTCCTAAAAAATTCTTGCTGGTCTGGAAATGCTGGCGTTGATTGTAGACCTGCTTTAAATGCCACCACATCTCGATAAGCATATAGTAACAAATCTAAACCACGTTCAGATTCTTCCTTCTCTTTAAATAAAGGAGACCATTCCGATTGGATAAATAACAATGCTTCATGGACATGTCGATCCGATGCTTCAACCAATTTTAACACTGTCTTTCGCATGTGTGCAAATTGATCGTCACTAGCAAGCCGAAATGCTTCCTCCGGACTAGCTGTCACCATCGTCACTGTTGCTGCCATCGACGAAGTAATTCCTTGTTCAACAAGCCCTTTAATCATCACTTCTCTTGATGGTGGTAGGAAGGAAATTCGCTGACAACGCGATTGAATTGTCGGCAAGATCGATTGATAAGCGTCTGTTAACAAAATAGCTGTTACATCTCCCTCAGGTTCCTCGAGGAACTTCAGCAGTGTATTCGCCGCGGCAACATTCATACGATCAGCTTTTGAAATAATGTAAATTTTCCTGCCTGATTCATACCCTTTTTTAGTCATATTATAAATCAGGGTAGACATTTGCTCTTTTTTTATATCTTGTCCGTCTGGTTGAATCATAGTGACGTTAGGGTGGTTATGGGATGTGACACGTCGACAGGAATGGCATGTTTCACATGGAACAAAATTTTCAGGTTGACTGCACAGAAGAAGTTGAGCAAAAAAAAGGGCTGCCAATTCTTTTCCCGTCCCTGATTCACCATCAAATAGATACGCATGTCCAATTCGTCCATTTTTATAGGAAGAACTTAATCGTTCCATGACAATTTTTTGCTCTTTAAAAAGTCGCTGCTTCATTTCTCCTGACACACCCCTTATTTTGAAAAAAGCCCGTGTTTCTCATATGACAGAAAACACGGGATCACATGTATAAATTAATGAGGAGACCTTTAATCTCACCAATTTTAGCTAATAAATCGACAGATGTCTTCTCTTCATTCAATAAGTCTTCTGCCAACTCGATCAGCCGCTCATCTATCGTCTCGACAAGTTTTAAACGGCGCCCCTCGCCAAAACGATTCCACGAATGCGACTGTTTCAATCCCATTCCTGACTCAACAGCTTCCTTGAGAAAACGTCGGACAAGCATTTTAAACTTAGCCATATCACGTAAATTACGTGAACGTGCAATTCGATCACCGGCTGATGAAATATCACCAAGCAACCTAGTGATCTGCTCACCATGAAGGCGCTGCTCTTGTTTGACAACCATTTGCCCAAATCTTGCTCCGCCTTGTGGTGTTTGCAAGGGATCTTTTCTCATTTTATCAAGACCAGCACGGTAATCGCCATTGACCTTCATTTCGCTTCACCTCTGTTCATCAAAAATGATGAAAATGTTCGATTGGTAGAACAAATACCGTTGCCCCGCCAACTTCAACTTCTACTGGATAAGGAATGTAAGAATCGGCATTACCACCCATTGGAGAAACAGGTGCTACCATCTGATCCCGTGAACGACAATTTTCTCGGATAAGTTCAAGCGCCTTTGGAATAAGGCTATCATCGGTACCAATTAGAAACGTTGTATTTCCTGACCTTAGAAATCCTCCTGTGCTGGCTAACTTTGTCGCCCGGAAGTCATTTTTAGTCAACGCTGCGGACAACCGGTTACTATCCTGATCCTGTACAACTGCCACAATTAATTTCACGGTAATCTCCCCTTTTTTCCGCTTTCCATTATTATATCATGAATTAGCTTATTACATGAGTCGCGTGCATATAATTTCCCAAACGTTTTCCGTTACTTGCTTTTCAGAAAGAGAAGCATCCGTCTGAACAATCCGATTCGGATAGCGACGTATAATTTCTTGGTATCCTTCATAAACCTTATTGTGAAAATCAAGGCTTTCCTTATCCAACCGATTTTGTTCACGTTCATTATTCTTCAATATACGTGCCAGCCCTATTTCCGGGTCGATATCGAAGAAAACAGTCAAATCCGGCATTGTATCGCCAATTGCGAACTCATTTATAGACAACACCTCATCAATACCAAGCCCTCTACCACGCCCCTGATAGGCCAGCGAGCTATCGACAAAACGGTCACATAACACAATCGAACCACTACGAAGTGCAGGCATCACCTTCTCCGTAAGATGCTGTCTCCTCGCAGCCGCGTAAAGCAGTGCTTCTGTCTTTGCATCCATTTCCTGATGCTGATTATCCAAAATGATTTCACGAATTTTCTCCGCTATACGTATACCACCCGGTTCACGCGTGAGAAGTACATCCCGTCCCTCAGCCTTCAAGCGATTATACAACTCCGCAATAACTGTTGTCTTCCCCGCCCCTTCAGGCCCCTCAAATGTTATAAAAATACCTTTCTGTACCATGTTATTCCTCAGTCCCTTCCTTTACGACAACTATCTGCCCTTCATCGACTCGAATTGCTCCTTGAAATTTTGCCCCCATTTGAAGCAAGTTCATCAGCGTTTGAATATGCCCATCACCAATCTTTTCTCCTCCGATTAGCAATGGAATCCCCGGTGGGTAAGGAATGATAGAAGCTGCCACCACGCGGCCTACCGCCTCATCATACGAAATCCATTCCGTCTCCATTTGCACCATTTGCCTAGCTGTGTATGTAAGATAAGAAATTCCTTCATTAAGTAAAGGCATTTCAAGCACATTCCGCTTTTCACGCACTAAGTGTAAACGAGTAACAGCAGACTCCATCCTCTTAGCAATCTCCTCGAATGGATAATCCGTGCCCACCTTCAACAACGGTAAAACGAAAAGCACTTGATATGGATCTGCAAGCTCTGCGTAAATGCCCTCCACTTCCAGCTCCCTCTGCAATTCAAACCCAGAACAATCCTTTACCCGTATAATCAGCTTTAACGGATCATTCGACCCAATCACCTGGAGCCCGGGAATCGTCGCTAACCGTTCTATAAAAGCCAAACGTCTCTCTATAAATAAAACTTTATCGTCTCCATCATAAGTTTCTATATATGCCCGGGCATCATCCAATGATGCCATCAATACATACGATGGGCTACTTGACTGTAGCATTTGCAAATAATGCGCAACCCTTTCAGTAGAAACAAGGTCTGACCTTACATGCAAGAATGAAGCCATTGTCATGGCTGGCAATGTCTTGTGTGCTGAGTGGACAACAACATCTGCCCCCATATCCAACGCTGAGCGAGGAAACGGTTTCCCAACAGCAAAATGTGCTCCGTGAGCTTCATCGACTAAGACCGGGACCCCGTATGTATGACAAGCCTTTATCATCTCTTCCAAGCCTTCCCCAGTTGTCCCATAATAGGTTGGATGCGTCACAACAACCGCCTTCGCGTCAGGATAAGCCACTAGCGCTTCACGTATTTGAACGACTGTCATCAGCCCAGCTGTCTTTGTCGTCTGATCCCACCCCGGCGCAACAAGCACCGGCCTCGCACCAGTCAACTCTATAGCATGAAACACTGATTTATGTGCATTGCGCTGAACGATAATAGTATCACCTACACCACACGTCGCATAAATCATTGCCAAGTTTCCGACTGTCGATCCATTAACAAGGAAAAAACTTTGATCCGAGCCATAAAATGAAGAAAGCTTCCTTTGTGCTTCGTCAATCGCCCCATCCGGCTCATGAAGATCATCCAAGCCTGTTAACTCCGTTAAATCATAACGAAGCACCGAACGTAAGTCAGACGGTAACCCAGAAAGACTTCCTCCTTTATGTCCTGGTACGTGAAACGAAACAGGGTTTGCTGCATTAAATTTTAGTAATGCCTCAACAAGCGGGCGGTTTGAATTTCCCATCGTGAATTTCACTTCCTTTACCTCTCTCTATTATAGAGGATACCTGGGATTTATTCAGTCTGTAACTAGAAATTCGAAGTCTTTATATGACTTTTAATGAGTTTTCATTAAAAATAAACAACAAAAAAGCCATTACCTAATTATAATGACCATGTGCTCGGCGACGTCCTGAAAATCCTTGCTTTGATTTACGCAAAAAGCACGTAAATCACGCAGAAACGAAAGGCCTCCTTTCGTTTTGCAGCGGGAAACCCCCAACTACCATCGGCGCTGGAAAGCTTAACTTCCGTGTTAAAATCCGTACGCTCAACCCTTCGCTCTTGTTCGCAAAAGCCGTTCTTCGTAACGACTTTCGCTTCGATCCTCCTTCCTTCACTTCTTCGAACTCCACCACACCTCCCCTTTCTCGCATTCCATTGTACAAGTTCACAAGACAAACCTTCGGTTTTTATTTTTAGACAACAAAAAAGCCATTACCTAATGGTAATGACCATGTGCCCGGCGACGTCCTACTCTTGCAGGGG
>NZ_JADHDX010000015.1 GCF_016820585.1 Arthrobacter beigongshangensis | reverse complement strand
TGTAAAAGCACTTCCGAAAAATCCTTGTTCAATTTTAAAAAGCAGGCTTTTTGGGGGCTAATCATGTATTGGGATTAACAGCTACACCGAAACGAAAAGATGGGTTACACCCAATTATTACGATGCAATGTGGTCCAATTCGTTCAACAATCGATGCTAAATCGCAGGCGAAAATACGTCCGTTTGGTCATCGGTTAATCAAGAGAGAAACGGATTTTGTGACGAAGAAAACAGAGTTCCATGAAATTTATGAGGAAATGGCATTGGATGTAAAGAGGAATAGCCAAATTTTTGATGATGTTCTAAATGCATTGGAAGACGGACGTTCTCCGATTATTTTAACTGAGCGTCTGGAGCACTTGGAATTATTGAAACAGCTGTTTCATGGATTCGCCAAAAATATCATTGTGCTAGCTGGAAACATGACGAAAAAAGAGCGAAAAAAAGAGTTTGAACGGCTAAATTTGATTCCAGATAGTGAAGAGAGGCTCATCATTGCTACTGGAAAATACATTGGTGAAGGGTTTGACGATGCCCGACTAGATACATTATTTTTAACTATGCCAATTTCATGGAAGGGAACTTTGCAACAATATGTCGGTCGTTTGCACCGAAACCACGATCAAAAGCAGGAAGTCCAGGTGTATGATTATGTAGACGATAACGTACCTGTTTTGAAGGGGATGTATAGCAAGCGCGTATCAGGTTATAAATTGATGGGATATGTGACCACAGATGGGTTGGAGACTGTATCAGAGCAAATGAATCTGTTTTAAACTTGTCTAAAGGTGATAGGACCTAGCACAACCCTCTAATATGCCCTAGCCTTACACGATACTGCTGAAGAAGTACGACTATCCACCCGATTTGCAGAAGTTCGCAGTGTAGATAAGGTGGCGAAGCCGGCGGAATTGACGGCTGGTGGTATGGAAACATTTGAATAGCTTAAGGCCCTAGTGTTCAGAAATGGATGCTGGGGTTTTTATAATTGGCTAAGTACTAGAACACATTTGCTAAGGACGATTAATTATATTAGTCCCGAGCATCTTTTTCCGTGTATTTTTTTGAAAATTGAGTTACGATAATAAGCATAGCAGTTTTAAACAGGAGGTACAGAAGTAGAATGAGTAGATTTCCAAAAGATGCAATGCGTATGCTAAAAGAGACGAGTCGTACATTTTATATTCCGATTACTTTTTTGCAGAAGGAGTTACAGTATTCGGTTGCATCTGCATATTTAGTATTTCGAGCAATTGATGAAATTGAGGATCTTGAAGAGTTGGACAATGATGTGAAATACACGATTTTAATGCAAGTAAGCGAATTATTTAAACAGCCCTTTGATAATGAAGCGTATGTAAGAGTCCTTGGACAGGTTAAAGATCTAATGCCTGAAGTTACACTTCGTCTAGAAGAATGGCTGCAAGCTTGTCCGAAAGCTTCCTTACCAATTGTGATGAATGCAGCTAGTGAAATGTCATTTGGCATGGCTAAATGGGCAAAAGCAAACTGGGAAATCCATACACGTGAAGATTTGGATGACTATACATATTACGTTGCGGGACTTGTTGGGGTTATGCTTTCGGACCTTTGGGAGCATTATGGTGAAGCGAAAACCGACCGTGAACTTGCCATCGGCTATGGTCGTGGGCTTCAGGCGGTAAACATTTTGCGCAATGAAAAGGAAGATTTGGACGAGCGTGGTGTGAGCTTCGTGCCTGATGGATGGAGTCGTGCAGAGCTGTTCGAATATGCTGATGAAAACTTGGCAAAAGCAGATGAATATATGAAGTCACTCAATAAGAAAAGCATTCTATTATTCTGTCGTTTACCGCTTGCCCTTGCTCATAAAACGTTAAAAGCGTTGAAAGAAGGGCGCGAAAAAATGACACGTGCAGAGGTAGAACAAACGGTGGAAGAAGTACGACTCCATTAATTTTCGCCATGTGGAGCTAATGGGCTTTTTTATGTTGCAATCTGCCGTCTACAACATAGAGCAGAAAAATCTGTAAGAATTTTGATGATAAAGGCAGGTATAAGCATTGACCAATTCAATTGAGCAAAGAAAATCTGAACATATTCAAATTACGTTGAATGAAAAAGTAACAGGGGAGTCGATTTCTACAGGTTTGGAGTCGTTTACGTTCGTCCACAATGCGCTCCCGGAAATTGCTTTTGATGAAATCTCTATTGAAACAACATTCCTCGGTTTTGAAAGCAAAACGCCGTACCTCATCAGTTCGATGACGGGTGGGACGGCCCTTGCCGAGACCATTAACAGGAACCTGGCTTTAGCTGCAGAAGAAAGGGGCTGGGCGCTGGCGCTCGGGTCCACTCGGGCGCTGCTTGACAGCGATGGACATGCTGACTCTTTCTTGATGAGGAAATACGCACCGAGTGTTCCAATCATTGCAAACCTTGGTGCCGTTCAGTTCAATTACGGATACGGTATTGAAGAATGCAGGAAAATTATCGAGAAAACCGAGGCGGATATGCTTGTTCTTCATTTGAACAGCATTCAAGAAGTGATTCAGGAAAACGGAGATACGAATTTTAAAGGGTTACTCAAGAAAATTGAGCAATTGTGTAGCACGTTGAAGGTTCCGGTCGGAGTCAAGGAAGTCGGCTGGGGTATCGATGGCGAGACAGCTGAGAAGTTAACTGAGGCAGGTGTTGCGTTTATCGACGTCGCTGGAGCGGGAGGTACTTCTTGGAGCCAGGTAGAAAAGTTCCGCGCCAAAGACCCGATTCGGCGTATTGCCGCCGAAGCATTTAGCGATTGGGGAATTCCAACGGCAGAATCAATTAGATTGGTCCGTGGAAAGATTGGAAACCGTCCTCTGATAGCGAGCGGTGGGATGGGGACTGGGCTAGATGGTGCTAAAGCGATTGCGTTAGGTGCCGACCTGGTTGGGTTCGGACGATCTATTTTGAAAGAAGCGACCCAAAGTCCGGAAGATGTCCTTGAAGTGATGAAAATTAGGGAGATGGAGCTCCGAATGTCGATGTTCGGAATCGGTGCGCAGACGATTCAGGAATTGAAGGCTACCCCGCGTTTGAAGGAGCGCTAATCACGGTTTTTGAAAGGGGTAGCTTATGGCACCCTACTCTAGTGATAGTCGAATGAAATCAATGCATCTCATCTGACTATCAAGCTCCTCACTACATGCATGAAGCTACGCATAAAATTACCGACACTTACCCTCTATTTACAAACAACGAGCAGACAAATCTAACTACATTTGTCTGCTCTTGTTATCAATCGAACTATTTTTTAATTCAGAAACTTTTCACCTCCAATCCCTAATAGATATTGTACCATTCGAGAATGTTAAACTTTAAAAGGTTAGTTTGCTCCTTTTTATTTACAATAAGAGAAGTACTAGAAGCAGCTGATATTCAGCAAGTATTTCCTCTAGGTCAAATCATTTCTTATTCAAACTATGGTGCAAGTCTCGCCGCTTACATTGTTGAAGGAGTGAGTAGTAAAGAACCCATGTACGAGTGACATGAGCTATACGTTTCTTTGCTATTATATTCCTTGCAAAAGAATAAACATATTTTGTCAAAGGTAACAGGTGTATATAGTCTAAAACTGTTATATACTTGAATAATAGAAAATTTAAGCCAAAGATGCTGAGTGCTCAAATGATTGGAGGAATGAAGTCATGCAAACAGTGGTGTTTGGAGATCACGAGGAAAATACACTTCGGCAGTTTCAAAATTGTTTGGAAAGTGGAAATGTCATAGGTGGCGTGCTATGTGCTGATGGACATTACGGGTATAGTCAGCCAGTAGGCGGAGTCATTGTATACGATGGACAAATATCTCCATCGGGCGTCGGTTATGACATTGCTTGTGGAAATAAAGCTGTCAGAACGAATATTAAGTACGAAGAGATTAAAAATATTCTTCCAAGTGTGATGGATGAAATTGCAGGTAAGATCTCTTTTGGTATTGGTCGAAAGAATAAGAAACGGATAGATCATGAGTTGTTTGATGATCCGGACTGGAATGTTTTTAGTCAGATTGGTAAGCAGGAGCATGATATTCTAAAAAAGCTGGCAATCGATCAGTTAGGGACTGTTGGCTCCGGTAATCACTACGTCGACCTTCTTGTCGAAGAACAGACAGGTGATCTATGGATTGCCAACCATTTCGGCAGCAGGGGATTTGGCCACAAGACAGCGAGCGGCTTTTTAAATGTAGCTAATAATCGTGGATTTTCAGACCGTGCCCCTGGTGAATCGATGGAACAGGCGCCGACATTAATTGATTTGGATAGTGAGCTAGGCGATATGTATTATCGAGCGATGACATTGGCCGGAAAATATGCTTATGCAGGAAGGGATTATGTCATCGAACAAGTTCTTCATACGCTACGTGCTAAAGCACTGTTTGAAGTGCATAATCACCATAACTATGCATGGAAAGAGATGCACCAAGGGAAAGAAACGGTCGTTGTTCGGAAGGGAGCAACGCCATCTGCACCAGGACAGTTAGGTTTTATCGGCGGGAGTATGGGGGATATTTCGGTAATCGTGCAAGGGAAAGATTGTCAAGACAATGAACAGGCATTTTACAGTACAGTTCATGGTGCAGGCCGGATCATGAGTCGTACGCAGGCAGCCGGGAAGATGAATTGGAAAAAGCGTACTCGCTCTGGCGGGGCAATATCCCAGCAGCAGATGGATGATGCAGTGAAAGAATTTGGTGTCATACTGCGTGGGGGAGGGACGGACGAAAGTCCATTTGTGTACCGAAAACTACAAACTGTGCTGGATGCACATAAAGAAACGATTGATATTTTACACGTCCTGAAGCCAGTGGGTGTTTGTATGGCTGGTGCAAATGAGCTTGATCCTTACAAAGACTAAAAAAAGCCTAATCCCTCTGTAGTTTGAACGAGGAATTAGGCTTATGATTTCCGACAATCATGCCAGATTGCGGAATTTTTTTTGTTAATACCCAAAAAAGGCATCCTTTTTGATATTTTTTTTGGGAATATTATTATTTTGTAGGTGAGTAGAAACTGCATCCACCATTGACTTCGGTCCCGCAATATAATAGTTACCACTATTTTTGTATGAGCTTGAAAATTTGGCTATCTCCTGATGTAATTCATCCTTTGATTCAAGATAAGTTATATCTATTGAAGTACTGTCGGCCATTCCTTCAAGTTCATCTTTAAATGTAAATAAGTTATGGCTATCTAAATAAAGCAAATGGATTTTATTATCTCGTTCATTCTGTTCTGCCTCTAATTGTTTTATGATCGACCGAAATGGTGTAATCCCAATTCCGCCTGCAATCAGAAGTGAAGGGCTGTCGTCTTTAAGAAAAAAGCCGCCTACTGGCCCACTCATTTTCACGTGCATCCCTTGTTTTAATTCCAACATAGCTTTTTTAAAATCACTTGGTTGTTCATGAATACGCATGGTTAGTCTAATCATGTTCTCGGTGGGAGCAGATGCTATTGTGAATGGTCGTATAGGGTTTTTAATTTTCTTATGGGTAATCGTAAACAAACCATGTTGACCTGCTTTCCAGGTTAAGTCCTTCTCTTTTTCAAATAGAAAAGAATAGACATCTTCAGACTCTTTATTGCTTTCTAAAAATACCAATTCTCTCTTTTTGAATATGGCTAATGCATCTTGAATAAAGCTCATGATCCTATTCTCCTTCTATCGAAAAACAGATTACTAATTGGCAATAAAGACATTTAGTTATCTGTTTAACGTTGCCTAATTTACACTTTTAACCTCATTCGTAGATGAAGTTATTGTTCTAGCATTTCTTTAAGCTGCTTACCAAAATTCATCCAACTATATTTGGCTCCCTCAATAGCTCCTTTAGCTGCTTTCGTTTCCTCACTGAAGCCAGTTTGTTCAAAATACAAATGTGTAGCACCATCTGCACCTGTTTTCAATGTCCATGTAATCGTAGTGGTTTCCCCAGCACTTGCCCAAGTGTAAGATAATAGATGAGGCTCCTCTATTTCGAGTACTTCACCATTAACGATTCCATCCCACCATTCATTTGGCTCAGAACGGAATTGGAATTTTTCTCCGACTACTGGTTTAAAGTCATTTGTCCATATCCATTTTGCTAGCATATCTGAATCCGTTAATGCCTTCCACACTTGCTCAACTGAACTTTTAAATTGAAAATCTAATGTTACGTCTGCCATTGTCTATTCCTCCGATAATAATTTTTTTAAATGTGACACTTTTTCCATCCAAAAATTCTCGTAAAAGGATACCCAGTCTTTAATTTCTTGCAAGGGAGCCGCATTTATTCGATACCTTGTTTCCCTTCCAACCTTTCGGACGCTAACCAGACCAGCTTCTTTAAGGATAGCCAAGTGTTTAGAAACTGCAGTACGCCCCATTTCAAATTGGGGAGTTAATTCATATAAAGGTAATTCCCCTGCATCTGCCAACAAACGTAGCAATTTACGTCTTGTTGGGTCGGCGATGGCTGCATACACATCACGCTCTTGTTTTGTCTCGCTCATAACCTCCCTCCTCGCAAATAAGACACCATTTAGTGTCTTTATAATACGTCACTAAATGGTGTCCTGTCAATGTATATACTTCGAATAACCGACATAAGTTTATTCACTTGTCATCATTGTGAAGAGTAGAGCGCAATAATACTCTCTGCTCCTAGCTTTTTACTATATCTCGAAGCGCTTCCTCGATTGTGCTAAACGTAAACTTAAAACCGTGCTTTTCTAATCTTTCCGGAACAACCCAACGACTTTTTAAAATCAATTCTGTTTCGGTTCGCATGAAGACCGCGCCCATTTCAAGCATCCATTTTGGTGAGGGGAGGCCAATTCTGCGATCCATCGATTTTCGTAGCTGTGCCATGAATTCCCGATTCGAAATAGGCTGAGGAGCGGAGCAATTGAATACTCCATTCAACTGTTTATTTTCTTGAAGGAAAAGAATGATGCGAAATACATCTTCTACATGAATCCAGCTGAACATTTGCTTTCCTGATCCTTGTACACCACCAAGCCCGAATCGCACAAGGTTGCGGTAAGGCTCCATCACTCCGCCGTCCTCGCCGAGTACGATGGCCATTCTTAAGGCGACTGTCCTTGTCTGAGGCAGGTCGAAAGTAAATAAGGCTTCCTCCCATGCTTTCGCCACATCAACTGAGAAGCCTGTCCCAATCTCTCCACTCACTTCTGACATGGGACGATCTTCTGCATGCCGGTAAATCGTAGCTGTACTCGAATTAATCCATAAAGAGGGTGGATTTTTGCAGGCTACTAATGCCTGCCCAAGGATGTGAGTCGTCTCTGTTCTGGAATCAAGTATTTCTTTCTTATTTTTCTCGTTGTAGCGACAGTTGACGGACTTGCCGGCAAGATTGATGAGCATTTCTGCACCTTCCAAAGCATCTACAATACTTGTTCGATCCGTCCAAGAAAGATGCCGTGGCTGCCTTGAAATGATAATGGCCTCGTAGCCTAAATCCGTAAACTTCTCCTCAAAATACTGTCCGATAAAGCCCGTTCCACCAGCAATGACTATCTTCTTTTTCATATCATTCACTCGCTTTTCATAGGTTCTTACTTATAGGACGACAGTTAGCCTACTTATGATGCAGAGAATTCTATAATCTTTTAAAAATTGGAATAGCCTCGTTTGTTTTGAGTAACGTGCAAGTTTGAGTGACTGCTACCGTTCGTAGCAAGTGGACCGAAAAGGTGTGAGGAATTCTAATTGATGAATGATACACATAGTATCTAAAAAGGAATGTTGGACAGACGTCCTCTCGGAAACCAATCTTTAAAAAGTGGTCAAGCTAGAAAGGGGGTCTTAAGAAAAGGTCTACCTATAAAAATAGTGAGGAGGATTATGATGAAGAAAAAATGGAGTTGTTTTCAAAAGCTCGGTTTCTCGTTAGTGACATTGATAGGGCTAAGCACAGTTCTTGCGGCTTGTAGTGGTGACCAAAAAGAAGACGAAGTGACTGCTGGAGAAAAGTCACCTGAGAATGCGCCTCAAACGATTAGATTGGTTGCAGCCAATCATCCATGGACTGAGGCCATTATGCCACTACTACCTGATTTTGAAAAGGAAACGGGCATTACGGTGAAAGTAGACAGTTATTTCGAAGATCAGCTTTCCCAAAAGACTTCTGTTGAGTTTGCGGCAAACGCAAAGAGTATAGACGTCGTCCTGTTCCGACCGCTGCAAGACGGGAAGCAGTTTGAGAAAAACGGGTATTTTGCCTCTTTGAATGACTATGTTGCTCAAGAGGGGAATTCCACGGATGATTTTGTTCCGTCTGCTCTTGGCAGTGTGAAAAATGGGGATAATCTATATGGGCTTCCAGTTATAACTGAATCGACGGTTTTATATTACCGTAAAGACATCCTAGAAAAGGCAGGTCTTCAACCACCAAAGACGTTGGATGAATTGAAAGAACAGGCGGAAAAATTGAGTGATCCTCAAAACGGATTATATGGATTTGTCGCACGCGGGAAACGTTCTCCGGCGGTCACGCAGTTCTCAAGCTTCCTTTACAGCCATGGCGCTGATTTCATGAAGGATGGACAAGCGACTTTGAATACACCTGAAGCAATCCAAGCCTTTGAATATTACGGTGGGCTGTTAAAAGATTATGGTCCTCCAGGAACATTAAATATGAGCTGGCCAGAAGCGATGGCTGTCTTTACGCAAGGAAAAGCTGTTTTCTATACAGATGCATCTGCTCTTTATACGAATGCAACGGATCCTTCGAAGTCAGGAGTAGCCGATCAAGTTGGTTTTGCCCCATTCCCAGCCGGTCCCGCGGGAAATAAAGTGGCAGCCCCACCAGCTTGGGCTATCGCCATTGGTGCCAACTCTGAAAAGAAGGATGCGGCATGGCAGTTTGTGAATTGGGTTACAAGTAAAGACGTCGTGATGAATCTTCAAGCCGATGGAATCACAGGAGCTTTGACATCGGTTTGGGAAATGCCGGAAGGTGTTGCCCATTTTCCGGAAGACCTGACGGAAGCGATAGTTGAAAACAACAAGCACGGGGTGCCGTATGATCGTCCTGCCATCATTAATGTAGGAGAAGCACGCGATGCGATTGGTGATGTCATCAATGCAGCGATTGAAGGTAAAGATGTGAAAGCTGCTGCAGAGAAGTCCAATGCGACGTTCCAAGCCATTTTAGACAAAGAATAATTGCAACGTGGAAGATGATTTTCGATTGGCAAAGGATCTTTCCTTTCTTGCCAATTGAAAGTCATCCTCCTCTTTTTATCTACCACATAGACTTTCGAAGAAAGGGGGAAGTTGAATGTTGTACTGGATTGACAAGAACGTGAAATGGATCTACCCTTTGCCAGCGATTTTATTTGTTGGCTTGATGATGATTTTTCCGATAGGTTACACGTTTTGGCTAAGCTTCCATGAATGGAGCATGTCGAATATTACGCCTCCTTTATGGGTCGCACTCGGAAACTATACGTCACTTTTTAAAGACGAGCTGTTTCGTGAGTCGCTTTGGATTACGTTTTATTTTACCGTTGTTGCTGTCGGGGTGCAGACGGTGCTCGGGATTCTCCTAGCTCTATTGATGAACAAACATATTATCGGTAAAGGACTTGTCAAGACGCTTTTTCTACTCCCGATGATTGCCACCCCAGTGGCTGTTGGCTTAGTTTGGGTCTTGATTTATGAACCCAATGTTGGCGTTGCGAACATCTTTTTGCAGGCGCTCGGTTTGCCGGCACAGGAATGGCTTGCATCCCCTGACCTTGTGATTCCGTCCTTAATCTTGATTGATGTATGGGAATGGACGCCGATGATTGCCCTCATTGTCCTTGCAGGTCTAGTTTCCTTGCCTAAAGACCCTTATGAAGCGGCCATTGTGGATGGGGCCAGCAGCTTTCAGGTTTTTTGGAACATCACGCTACCACTTTTGAAGCCCGCCATTTACTCAGCTGTACTGCTTCGTTTAATTGATGCATTGAAAACCTTTGATATTATCTATGCGACGACGCAAGGAGGGCCAGGTACTTCATCCCAAACGCTGAATATTTACGGGTATGTGTTAGGGTTTCAATATTTCCAAATTGGGAAGGCATCCGCTTTATTGATGGTATTTTTTGCGATTGTTCTCTCTCTTAGTATTTTGGTGATCTCCTTACGTAAAAAGGCAGGTGCTTCATTATGAATAAACGGAAGAAAATCACGATGAAATTGATTTCCACGAATATAGCAATTTACGTCATTCTAATCCTCTTCATCTTGCCTTTTCTTTGGATGATTTTGGCTTCTTTTAAAACCCAACAACAGATTTTGGATACATCCAATCTCTTCGGTTTTACGCCAAACTTTGATAACTATATAAGCGTATTTACCAAATACGCGTTCATGGATTTCATCGTTAACTCGTTTCTGATAGCGGTGGCATCTACCTTTTTAGGTCTGTTACTTGGATTACCGGCCGCCTATGCCATTGCAAAATATAAACAAAATGGACTGGGTTTGTTGATTTTGATTGCTCGAATTGTTCCAGGAATTTCGTTCTTGATTCCTTGGTTTATCATTTTTTCAAGACTAGAACTCATCGATACATATACAGCGCTGACGCTTAGTCATACGCTCGTAACGATGCCATTCATTATTTGGGTAATGATCCCTTTCTTCGAAAGTATGCCAGGGGAACTGGAAGAATCAGCGAGAATCGATGGTTGTACGACTACGGGCGCCTTTCTTCGCGTGATTTTACCCATTTCTGGTCCTGGAATGATTACGTCCTCCATTCTGGCTTTTATTTTTTCGTGGAATAATTTTATGTTCTCGCTAATTCTTGCGGGAGAAAAAACCAAAACGCTACCCATTGCGGTATTTAACTTCCTTTCCTATTCCGAAATCAACTGGGGAGGTTTAATGGCTGCATCTGTCATCATCACATTACCTGTACTCGTCATTGCACTAATCATGCAGCGCTTCATTATCGCAGGTTTGACCGGTGGAGCAGTCAAAGGCTAACTCATGTAGCTGACGCTTCGCTTTTAATACTAAAACATTTGCAGATTCAATTTTAAAATTCTTGTTCATAGTAATACTTGCAGAAAGTAACTATACATTTCAATACTCCTATCTAATTGGAGTGTTAGTAGAGCCAGATATCTTCATTTCATGATAAAATGGACATACTTTAATGGGAGAGGATGTGTTTCTGGTGAAATCACCATTTACATTCACACATACAGCACCAACGGCGGGGTCTGGAAAACAACCAGCTATTTTCTTATTACATGGCATGGGGAGTAACGAAGAGGATTTGCCACAGCTTGTCCAAGATTTTAAAGATAGCCACCATATATTTAGTTTGCGTGGTCCTATTGTATCGAAACCGGGTTATTCTTATTTTACGATTGAAGAGGTAGGTAAACCAATTCGACCTGTATTTGATGAAGTGCTTACGTATATCCAATCCTTTATTCATGAGGCGATTGAGGAATTTGAGCTTGATGAGAAACGTGTTTACTTGCTTGGATTTAGTCAGGGAGCAATACTTGCGCAGTCTTTAGCGTTAACGATGGACAATATGATTCGTGGCGTTGTAGCGCTTAGTGGCTATATACCAGACTTTGTGAAGATCGATTATGCGAAGCAGCCAGTCGATCACTTGAACATCTTTATTTCGCACGGGGAGTATGATTATATTATTCCGCCGCATTGGGGAAGAGAAAGTAAGGAATACTTCGAATCGCTAGATGCGAATGTGACCTTTAAGTCGTACAATGACGGCCACGGTGTCACGCCAGAGAATCATCAAGATCTTATAGCATTTTTACGTCAGTTTGAATGAATCCTAAATAAAAGTAGGCTACCTGACACCATATTTTATGGGTGTTCGGTGGCCTAATTTTATTTTCAGGTAGGGGATCCATTGAAATGCTATGAAAAGAACGATACTTTTTATATATGTTGGTCTACAAGAATGGGATTACCATCTGGATCTTCAATTGTAAAACTCGCAGGCCCTTCGCCTGACTCATCCGCTTCAGTTAACATTTTCACACCTTTTTCCTTAAGATGTTTTTGTAGTTCTCGAATGTCGGTAAACGAATCGAGGTTTTTAGCATTTTCATCCCATCCTGGATTAAAGGTCAGAATGTTCTTATCAAACATGCCTTGGAATAGTCCAATTATGGAACTCTCATTCTTCATAATAAGCCAGTTCTGGTTAATATCGCCTCCGAAAATTTGGAATCCTAGGTCTTCATAAAATAATTTTGATTTGTGAATATCTTTTACACTAAGACTTATCGAAAACGCCCCTAGTTTCATACTTCCACCTCCCAACAATTTAAAAATAGTACTAAAATATAGTATAAATGGCTGTCTTGCAATACACAACGTCCGCGAAATTGGTAGGTATTATAAATCCTTAAAGCGATTTTATGTTTACATCTAAAAATAAGCATTGGCTCGAATCAATTTCATAATAGAACTATTTAACATAAAATCCGAACAATGTTGATTTCCGCTTCAGGTGGACACTTTCCGCGGGCACGGCTTCAGCCAATCGAACAGCGTAGGGTTCGATTTGCCGTATTTCTGCGTTCTTTGCGGAAATTAAGGCATCCTGCTCTCAACGCTTCGCTTTTGTTCGCAAAAGCCGTTCTTCGTAACGGCTTTCGCAGGAGTCGCCACCTTTCGCTTCAATCAACGATAGTAGCCCGTTACATTGATGAACAATGAATTGACAAATAATTTAAATTGTTCGACTCTTTATATGAAATAAGTAATTATGAAATTGATTCACTCGAGTGGTGATAGAAATAGTAATAATAATAATCCTTTCTTCATCTATCAGTTAAGTGATAGGATAATAGGAGTACAACCGTTAAAGTGAGGGGATTTCTGTGTTCCTAGATAAACTGAAGCAGTTAAAAGAAAATCAATTTCATTTTATTGGGGAGGAAACAGCCTTTCGTTCGGCTGTGATCATCCCATTAGTGCAAGTAGATGGAGAATGGCATGTCCTTTTCGAAGTTCGTTCATTCACGATGCGAAGACAGCCAGGGGATATTAGTTTTCCGGGCGGTCGAATCGACGTCGCAGACCCAACACCATTGGCGGCGGCATTGCGAGAAACGCATGAAGAGTTAGGTGTCGATCCAAAAACGGTTACAGTCATTAGACAATTAAGTCCGTATATTGCTTCGCCTGCATTTGTTGTGTACCCATTTGTAGCAACCATTGACTACAGTGAGATTATTCATTCTTACAACACTGAAGAAGTGGAAGAGGTATTTACTGTACCGATTCAATGGCTTTTGAATTATGAACCGTATATGCATGTCGTTGCTGTTCAAGCAACGCCCGCATCGAACTTTCCTTTCGATAAAATCGCAAATGGTGCCCAGTATCAATGGAGAAGCATTGGCATGGAAGAGTGGTTTTTTGACTATGAGCAGTATACCATCTGGGGGTTAACCGCTAGGATCTTAAAGCATTTTATTGACATTATAAAATAAATGGAGGAATTCAAGATGTATCAAGAACCCATTTTTTTAAAACCAGTATTTCAAGAACGTATTTGGGGTGGAGATAAACTGCAAACATTGTTTGGCTATGCCATTCCAAATGAATTAACGGGTGAGGCGTGGGTGATTTCAGCTCATAAAAATGGTCCATCTATGATCCTCAATGGTCCGTTACAGGGGCAAAACTTAGCGCAGGCATGGCAAGAACACCCATCATTATTTGGTAAAGAAATGACGGATGGTGACTTTCCCTTATTAGTGAAAATATTGGATGCAAATGATAATTTGTCTGTACAAGTTCACCCGAACGATGCGTATGCTAGAAAAGTAGAAAATGAACCGTATGGCAAGACGGAATGCTGGTATGTGTTAGATTGTGAGCCAGACAGTGAAATTATTTTTGGCCATCGTGCCGACACGCAAGAAGATTTTAAGAGTCGCGTAGATGCAGGGGAGTGGACTGATTTACTCAAAAGCGTTCCCGTGAAAAAAGGAGATTTCTTTTATGTTCCAAGTGGAACGATTCATGCGATTGGTAAGGGGATTGTTATTCTAGAAATCCAACAAAGCTCAGATATTACCTACCGCGTCTATGATTATGACCGGAAGGATGCTGAGGGACACGTGCGTGGGCTACATATTCAGCCTGCGATTGAAGTGACCAATTATCCACATATTTCTCAAGCACCCGAAAAAATTGAAGAGAGCATGGATGATTTAGTCATTACACGGCTAGTAAAAGAACAGTATTTTACTGTCTACGATTGGAAGTTGAAGGGTAAGGTAGTGACCCCATTGCAAGCGGATTATTTGTTAGTGAGTATCGTGAATGGTACGGGAGAAATCACTATTGACGGCCGTTCATTCCCACTAAAAAAAGGGGATAACTTTATTTTACCTGCGATGATTAAGAGCTATGAGCTTGAAGGAGATTTAGAAATAGTTGTAGCACATGAATAACAAACGATATTTGAAAAGGAATTAACACATATACGGAATGTGTTAATTCCTTTTCAAATTCAATTTCATAAAAAAATCCTTTACGGGCATACTTTGAGTATTATTTCAAAGTAGGGGGATTTTATAGTTGACTAAAACTGACAATACATTATCCGTTTTTGCATTAGGTGGTATTAATGAAATCGGCAAGAATATGTATGTTTTACAGTATGAGGACGATATTGTGGTGATCGACTGTGGATCTAAGTTTCCTGACGAAAGTCTGTTGGGAATCGATTTGATTATCCAGGATATTTCGTATTTACTACAAAATAAAGATAAAATTCGAGGATTAATCGTTACGCATGGACATGAGGATCATATTGGAGGTATTCCATACTTATTAAAACAAATAAATATACCGGTTTATGCGACGCGATTAACTTTAGGTTTAATTCAGCTTCGTCTAAAGGAGCATGGTCTTCTAAGGACAACCGAGCTAGTCCTAATAACTGCTGATTCTGATTTGGATTTTGGAATGGTGGGAGTAACATTTTTCAAAACAAATCATAGTATTCCTGATTGTCTAGGCATTGTATTTCATACACCTGAGGGAGTAGTTGTCCATACTGGTGATTTTAAATTCGATTTAACACCAGTGAATAATGATTATCCGGATATTCATAAAATGGCTGAAATCGGTCATAAGGGAGTATTACTGTTATTATCGGAGAGCACCAATGCGGAGCGTCCGGGTTTTAATCCGTCTGAACGCCTTGTTGGTGGACATATTGAAGAAGCCTTCCGACAAGCGAGTCGCAAAATATTCATTTCCACTTTCGCTTCGAACGTCCATCGTGTCCAGCAAATCGTAGATGCTGCACAAAAAACAAATCGTAAGTTGGCCTTACTTGGTCGCAGTATGGTGAATGTCGTCGTGGTTGCATCGGAACTCGGCTATTTGAAGATTCCAGAAGGGATGTTAATCGAGAAGAATGAAATTAAGGGGATGGACCCGGAGAAGGTTGCGATACTTTGCACGGGAAGTCAAGGAGAGCCAATGGCTGCTCTATCTCGATTGTCGAGTTCAAATTTTCGGGAGGTAGAAGTCCATCCTGAAGATACAGTCATATTCGCCTCCTCACCAATTCCAGGGAATGAAAAAAGTGTGGCACGCATCATCGATAATTTATTTTCCCTCGGAGCCAAAGTGATTTATGGATCAGGAGCAGTTACAGGTATGCATGTTTCAGGGCATGCCTGTCAGGAAGAACTGAAGCTTATGTTAACCCTCATGAAACCGAAATATTTCATTCCCATTCACGGTGAATTTAGAATGCTGTATCAGCATCGTCTATTAGCCGAATCTGTTGGTGTGCAAAGTGAAAATATTTTCATTATAAATAATGGGGATGTCGTTGATATTACGAGTCAAGCGGCTCGTCAAACAAGGAAAATCCAATCGGGGAATATTTTCGTAGACGGCATGGGTATTGGAGATGTTGGAAATATCATATTACGTGATCGAAAACTGCTATCTGAAGAGGGAATGCTAGTGATTGTCATTACGTTGAATAAAACGGATGGCCAGCTCATTTCTGATCCAGATGCAATAACTCGTGGTTTCGTGTACGGCAGTGATTCGGAAGCCTTGTTGCGTGAGGTTAATGAATTAGTTAGTACAACCATTAACAAGTTGCAAGGTGCCAGTAAAAACCAAAGAATTAATCTTAAACAGCATATAAAAAAGTCAGTTGAAACACTTCTGTATACGCGAACAAAAAGAAGACCGATGATTCTTCCGCTCATTATTGAAATATAAGAGCCTCTTTATATTTTTATCTACCTGTGCAAATTTAATAAAGGAAGAGCAAAATCAGTCATGTGCGCAGATGGCTGATTTTTTGTTTATGATGAATAATCACATCTGCTTTCTGACCTCCTGCAACTAATGACATCCTTCCCTTGCTTAACAAACATGCCAAAAGATTTACAAAATACTTACGAAATATTACAAAAAGTCTCATAGTCTTCATCTATTTGCAGTGATACGATTAATAGAGGATCCTGTTTTATAAAATCTATTGCTAGAAGGGGAGCGATTTTCTCTACTACTGCTGAACTAAAGCTATTTAAAATCAGGAAGGAGAATTCATCCAATGCGTAAAGTAAAATGGAAAAAGCCTTTCAACACCTTTTTGTCGATTAGTTTAGTAGCGAGTTTACTTGTACCATCTTTCCCAGCTGAGTCTAAGGCAGCGACAACCTCCCCGGGCTTACTGATTTCTGAATATGTGGAGGGAAGTAGCTTTAACAAAGCGCTTGAGCTGTATAATGCTTCGGGGGCAACACTAGATTTAAGCGGATATTCGTTGGAGCTCTATGCGAATGGGGCAACGACGGCTACATCTACATTAGCGTTATCGGGTACGTTGGCTAGTGAAGATACGTATGTTTTATACCACAGAGATGCAATCGCTGAACTGAAAAGTAAGGGGCAATTGGAAAACGCCAATGTCATTAATTTCAATGGCGATGATGCGATTGTTCTGAAGAAGTCAGGTGAAGTGGTTGATTCCTTTGGACAAGTCGGGGTGAGAAGTAACTGGGGGACAGATGTTACTTTAGTTCGGAAAGGCTCTGTTACCACGGGCGATTCGAATCCGAATAATGCTTTCAATCGCGATGCTGAGTGGATTGTTTATCCGAAAGATACGTTTGATTATTTAGGGTTTCACGATATGGAAGGTTCGCCTGTAGAGCCCGAGGTACCCGAAGAGCCGATGGATGTAATTTCAATCGCAGATGCGCGTTCGTTGAATCTAGGGGAAACCGTTACAATTAAAGGACTAGTCGCCGCGACCTTGAAAAATACGATTTCTGTGCAAGATGCTACTGGTGGTATTGCGGTGCGTCCTACTAGTTTGAATGCAACAATCGGCGATGAAGTGACGCTAACAGGTACGTTAGCCAATTATCGCGGATTGCTTCAATTGGATAGTGCTACGATTGTGGAGAAAGCCGAAAACGTAGGCACACCATCTGCTAAAGTGATAACGGGTGCTGGCGTAGCGGAGGAAAACGAATCCCAACTCGTCGTTGCACAAAGGATTGAATTGACTGACGTGCAAGCGGGCGCAGGCTGGGCAAATTACACAGCGACTGACGGCACAACAGAATTTATCGTCCGTGATGAAAACAATGAACTTGGATTAGCTGTCGGTACCACATACGAATCGATTGTAGGCATTGTGCAGCAATTTGATGAGGATTATCAACTCATTCCACGCTCATCGCAAGATATTGTAGTGGACAGTTCAATTGTACAGCCTGTTTCCGCGAATCCAGCAGGCGGAACGTTTGTAGGTAGCACGACAGTCACTTTGTCGACAACTACTGCGAACGCGGAAATTTTCTACACATTGGATGGAACTGATCCAATTGAAAACGGTATACCTTACAAAGCGTCGATTCAAATCATAGCAGATACAACACTTAAAGCAGTTGTGAAAACGAATGACGGACAAGTAAGTGATGTGAAAACTTTTGCTTATTTAATAACTGAAAGTCTTCAAATTCATGATATCCAAGGGGAAGGGCATGCCTCCCCATTTGACAATCAAACAATTGAAGGAATCGAAGGGGTCGTCACGTATTCATTTACGCTAAGCGGCTCGACGTATTATCATATCCAAACGCCTGATGCTTTGATCGATGACAATCCGAATACCTCGGAAGGGATTATCCTTTACAGTGGGCGAAATGCTTGGCCGATTCAAGTGGGGGATTTAGTTTCCGTCACGGGGAAAGTGAGCGAATATGCCATTGACGGCTTTGCGGACCGTCAACAGACAGACATGAAGGTGACGCAAATCAATGTCCGTGATGATCAAGGCGGAAAGGTTACCGTCCTTCAGAGAGGCGTGACATTACCTGAACCAATCCTCATCGATGAAAATAATGTGCCAACTGAACATATTGATAGTGATAAATTAAGTGAATTTAATCCGGAAGTCGATGCCATTGATTTTTGGGAGAGCTTAGAAGGTATGCGCGTCAAAGTGGGGAATGTGAAGGCTGTATCTCCACAAGAGCATGGTGATTTGATTACAGTACTTGAATCTGCGAGGACGAACACATTGCATGGTGGTCTATTGCTAGAACAAGATAACCAAAATGCGAATCGTGTGCAGTTCCGTTTAGAGCCGAACGCTCCAGCTCGAGATTTCGAGGTGGCAACAGGTGATACATTCAAGGGTCCGATTACAGGAGTAGTCGGTTATTCATTCCAGAACTATAAAATCTATGTGTCATTAGATGAAATGCAGAGGGCACATGTAAAAGGCAATGCAACACCCGAGAAAACAACGATTGTTAAAAAGGATGATAAGTTGACGATTGCTTCGTACAACTTGGAAAACTTCTCAAACAATACAAAGTCTTCGTCAGCTGACAAAGCACGTAAGTTAGCGAGAGCGTTTGCCCAAGATATGCAAAGTCCCGATATTGTAGGTGTGACGGAAGTCCAAGACAATAATGGTGAAGATGCTGGCGATTCCAAGGCAAATGAAAGCTATGATCGTTTGATTGCTGAAATTGTAAAAGCAGGCGGTGTGCACTATGAGTATGTAAATATCGACCCTGTGAACAATCAAGACGGCGGAGCGCCGAATGCGAATATCCGTGTCGGATTCCTGTATAATCCGCAACGCGTGACGTTAACGGAAGGGATCCCGCAAGGAGATGCAACAACGGCTGTTGGTTATGAAAATGGAAAGCTATCACATAATCCAGGACGTATCGATCCAAACAATTCGGCATTTAATAGTAGCCGTAAACCATTGGCAGCACAATTCGATTTCCAAGGCGAAAGTGTGATTGTTATTGCGAACCATTGGAATTCGAAATCAGGCGATACGCCATTATTCGGTTCGACACAACCACCTGTATATGGTAGTGAGGTCCAGCGTCATAAAATCGCGGCAATCGTCTATGATTTTATTGCAGATGTGAAAATGAAAAATCCAGAAGCGAATGTCGTCTCTGTAGGTGACTTCAACGACTTCCAGTTTTCCGACAGCTTGAAGATTCACGAGGGCGATCTCATGACGAATATGATCAACCACGTGGAAACTGCAGATCGTTACACATATTTGTACCAAGGGAATTCACAAGTGTTAGATCACATATTAGTGTCCAATCACTTAGTCGATCAAGCGGAAATCGACATTCTTCATATCAATGCGGACTTTACAGACATGGCTGGTCGTGCAAGCGACCATGATCCGGTCCTTGTCCAAATCGGATTTGAAGCACCTGTCGTTTGGGAACCGATCCCAGTGAAAAAAGTGTATGATTTAGTTAATTATCAAAAGAAGAAGTTGAACATTGCTGAACCGACTGTTGCTGTGAAGATGGATGCGAATTCTCACTTGACGGAAGGCGTTCTGTTGAAAGGCGATTATGCGGAACTAAGCGGTGAAGGCTTCAAGACGAATAAAGTAATCCTTCAGCCGAAGAAAAAAGGGTTAATCGTTGATATGAAAGGCACCGTCATGGGCGATGTCATTGTTGATGGTCCGCATGAGCTTCAAATTCGAGGCGCTGAAAATATTCAAAAAATCGAATTTATCAATGGTGCCAAATCGGATGCAATCGAGTTTTACAGTTCAAATGGGAAACGAATCGGTGTTCCTACGGTAAAGGAAAACAAAGCACCTGTCGTAACAAAAGCAATCTCGAATAAAACAGTGAAGGAAGGGGAGACCGTCTCAGTCCATTTGGCTGAGCACTTCTCTGATCCGGATGGAGATCAGCTGACGTACACCGCGACAAAGGGCACGATTCATCCAACTACCGGCGTTCTGACACTTACGCTTGAAGAAGGAAGCCACATTGTCGGTGTCACGGCAACCGACGGTAAAAAAACGGTCACAACAAGCTTCACTGTCAATGTAACAGCAGCAGAAATTCCTGCTGACGGCTATTACAAAAATGCAATCGGCAAAGAAGGGCAGCAGTTGAAAGCCGCTCTTCATGAAATTATTTCAGATCACAAGCAACTTTCCTATGCTGAAGTATGGGATGCGTTGAAGAAAACCGATGAAGATCCGAACAATCCAGACAATGTCATTTTGTTTTATTCCGGAGACTCGCGCTCTAAATCCCGTAATGGCGGCAACGTAGGCGACTGGAACCGCGAACACACGTGGGCAAAATCGCATGGTGACTTCGGCACAAGTAAAGGACCAGGCACCGATATCCATCACCTACGTCCGACAGATGTCCAAGTGAATAGCGCCAGAGGAAACTTGGATTTTGATAACGGAGGCAGTGCTGTCAAAGGATGTGACGGATGCTTCAAAACAGCGAACTCTTGGGAGCCGCCCGATCGAGTGAAAGGCGATGTCGCCAGAATCCTGTTTTACATGGCAATACGCTATGAGCAAGGCGACAGTGTAGATCTTGAATTAAATGAAAAGCTCAACAACGGTTCTGCACCCTATCACGGAAAGCTCTCCGTTCTTTTAGAATGGCATATGCAGGATCCCGTTGATGAATTCGAACGAAATCGAAATAATGCCATCCAGGAATGGCAAGGAAACCGTAATCCGTTCATTGACCACCCGGAATGGGTAGAACTAATTTGGGGATCGGTTGGAGCGAATGATTTGAGGATTGCATCTTAAACATTGGATTAGGCATCTATTGCCCTTCAAAATAAGAACTATGCTTAGATGGGATGACTAAATAAATATAGTGAAGGATGCCAGCGTCTATAACAATTCGAAAAGCAAAGAGACGCTGGTATACTTCATTCTCGTATCGAATATGTTTCAAACTTCATCCATAAACTAGAGGTAAAAGCTAATAGAAAGGATGAAGCATTGAAGCGAGTATTATTATACGGTGTAGCCATCTTAGTTGGACTCATTCTCGGTATACTAGTAACCTATTTCATGAGTTGAATAAATGCATGTCTGTTGATTAACTATTTACTTGCATAAATCACAGGTAAATAAAGGCTTAAAAATCACTTTTTTCACTAAATCGCTTCCGGTTCGCTCTCGGTTAACTATTCACGACATCATTACCAAGGAGGTTAATGTATCTAGAAATGACGAAGTCATTTCTAGATACATTATTTTCGGTCATCCTGTTGTGAATAGTTGCCTGTCGCGTACCTACACTGTTTAAGGGGAAAATGCAATTGTTTAGGAAGAAAAGAATAGATGACTTTCTATAGAGTCTGTAAGTGCCCGAAGATAAAATTTCGGGCACTCTTGCACGTTGTACAAGGTATTCTCACTTTACTTTTAGCAAGTTTTATCAGAAATTGACACTACCTAAAATAACAGTGGAAAAGACCATGGTAAAAGCTTTAGCCGCCAAAATTGTATCTTTGGCGGCCCTCTCCAGTTAAGAAACCCTCTGTTCCCTCGTCCTCAAAAGCATTAGCACTTTGTGTATCTGCGTTTTTGTAGAGTGACGGATGAACGACCACCATACGATTACCGAAGAAATGTATAGGGGTGCGACGTAGTCGCATCCCTATACATAAAATATCACGGCTATTGTATAGAAGTCGTTCAATCCAGAGCGAGACAAAAAGAAAAATTTACACAGAGTACCTAGTTTTTGATTAAGTTATTTTTTGGTTAATCAACAGATGTGGAATAAATGGTAAGTAAAAAGAGCAAAGTCGTAATTGACCTTGCTCTTTTTTTCATTTCATCATGAGTTTATTCAGTTAAGAAAATGGTCATCATTGTATATCGTACAGCCGGCTTAATCCTATAATTTAATCGACACTTTAGAATCCCTCGCGTATCGAATATATACAATAAAAAATAGGACGGCACTGAGGAAACGTAATCCGGAATTAATGGTCATCGCTATTTCAACACCCCACATTTCTAGCAACCAAATCCCAATTTGTGGTGCAATAAAAGCCATTACTGCAAGTAAGACATTATAGGTTGTAATGCAATACGTCCGTGTGGCTTCTGGCGATTGTTCGAGTAGTAAATTGAATAATATGAGCACAGTGCCTGATAAGAAAAAGCCTGAAGTCGTTTGGACAAGTGTTAAATAATACAAGTTTGTAGACAATATCGTCAAGAAGGGTGTCGTTGCCATACCAATAGCTGCCCACACGAAAACTTGGATATTGGATCTTTGTTCCGCCCATTTCTTCCATAGTGGGAAAGTCAAAATTTGCATGAGCATACTCCCTACGGAAAACATGCTGATCCAAAAAATCGTTGCGCCAACAATGCGGACATGGTAAATATTAAAAATACCCCATGCCATTTGCCACGTGAAATTGAAGAAAAGAGCAGCGATTAAAAAGGATACATAGCGAGAATGCTGAAAAATAGACCAATCCATCGCTTTCTTTTTTGCAATCGGCTCATCTACTTTCAATGGCGCTTCCTCATGCTTCATCAATAAAAAGACTTCTAGTAATCCGAAACAAAATGCAATGGCAAATAAAATTTGATAGGCAATGACATTGTCGGATGCATCCTTCATCAAAATCCCGATCAACAGCGTTGAAATAAGACCAACGATTGTGAGCATTCTATTGCGATCACTAAAAAAAGCGCCTCGCCTGGAGTCACTAACTAAGCCACCAATCAGCGTTTGCCAGCCGACATTTGCGACGGTATTGGGCATACTCATCAGGGCAATCACAACAAGAAAAGCCCAGGCTTGAAGCGATGCAGAAGGTAAATAAACAAGCGTAATAATTAATAAAAACATCAAACGCGCGAGCAATACCGACATTGCAACGAGCTTTTTTTGCGCGTGCGCTTTGTTCAATAAAATAGCAGCCGGAATTGTCATAAGCAATGCCATCAGTGGGGGAAGGGAGCTGATAAGCCCAACCTGGTAATTTGTTGCGCCTAAAATGGTAATGGCAAAAATCGGGAAGAAGTTATTCGAAAAGTTTAATGCAATGGTTGACGCCATTCCGTGATAAATACTGATTCTCTCATTATAAGTCCGCATATGATCTCCACACTCTTCATAATTTTATCTTATGTATTGAATTATAGTCTTGAATGGATAGAAAACAAGTACTTAGAGACACGAAATTTTTTGCGAGATACACATAGTTGCGAGTGTCTCGGATTACTGGATACTCTGTATATTCAATTTTGTTAGACTTATTATGTATTAATGGGATAAAATGAAAGTGCTAATAGTTAACCTAGAAATTTGCAATACTACCCAGGGGATGATCTTTTGATTGAAGTAAAATACTTAGATTTAGATAAAACAAAACGTTCGATTGTGATTTCAGATATTCATGCAAATTTACAGCTTTTTAAGAGATTACTAGACAAATTACAATATACACCTGAAGACTATCTATTCATTAATGGAGATTTGTGCGAAAAAGGATCTACGAGTTTAGAAGTAATTGACTATGTGCGTAGCATGTCCGAAAAATCGACTAATGTCTTTATTACAAAAGGAAATTGTGATGTTGTATTTAGGCATGTATACAGTGGAGATGAAGGAATTATTTCATATATGAACAGACGAAAGGATTCTGTTTTAAATGAGATGCTTTCGCGATATGCCAAATCTCTTGATGATTTCCCTGACTTAGAAGCGTTAGCACTTTTCTACAGACAACATTTTTCAGAGGTACTGGATTGGCTTGAGGCACTCCCGATTGCATTTGAAACTGATGATTTTATTATCATTCATGCAGGAATTGAAAATAGGAAAGACTGGAAGTTAACGGATGAACAATTTGCTTTATCTGTGCCAGCATTTTATGAAAAAGGGCATCAGGAAAATAAAGCAGTCATTGTAGGACATTGGCCAGTCGTTAATTATAGAGCTAAACAAATTAGTTCACATAATCCGTTAATTGATCTAGAAAAAAATGTGATTGCATTAGATGGGGGAAACCAAATAAAAGTAGAGGGTCAGCTTAATGCTTTAATTATTGAAAATGACACCTATTCATTTACATATGTTGACGAGTTAACGCATGAAATGATAGTGCAAAATGATCATGTGGATTCAACGAAAAGAGTTGGAACCGTTACCTATCCGAACTACCAAATGACAATCATAAAACAAGAAGAGTTCTTTACACTTTGCGAAAATAGTCAACTTGGTATTCAACAATGGATCAAAAACGAATATCTAGTTATTGAAGATAAGCAACCACACTGCAAGGATGACCTAAGTACAACCTTTTTATCGGTAAAAAAAGGGGAGAATGTGTTTATCGTCGATGACACATGCGAAGGCTATACGCTTATTAAGAGAGCTAACGGAGAGATAGGATGGATTCCAACACGTTGTTTGGGCTCTTGAATTGGAAATCATTTTATTCGAAATGAAAGGCGATGATGATCTTTTGTTAACATTGCGGCGGAAGAAGAAAAGGAAGAACGATAATGAACCCTATTCAATAGTAGATTTCTTTTTTGATATTGTATTTTGGATACCCGAATTATTATTTTTGCCATTTCGCTTATTGTTTTATGGTGCAAGGGGAATCGTACGTTGGATTGACGATTTTTGATGTTCCAATGAGGAACTATGCTATGATAAATGAAAAGGGAGAGGAAAAGAATGGCTACACATCTGGAGTTACGAGGACAAATTTTGAACGAATTGAAAAATATTATCAATCAAACTTTGTTCAATGAAGATGTGAAAGTATACTTGTTTGGTTCATGGGCTAGAAATGAAGAAAAGCAAAGCTCAGACATCGATATAGCTGTGGAATCTTATTATCAGCTTTCCCCTTCTAAGTGGTTGGAGTTACATGATTGGATTGAAGAATCCATTATTCCATACAATGTAGATATTGTTAATCTTGAAGACGCAAGTTCGGCTTTAATTCAAAATGTGAAAAGTGAGGGAGTCGTTTGGAAAGACTACAAGAACGAATAGTATCTGCCAAAAAAGTATTAGCTTCCTTTCAGAAACTTGTTATGATTGAACAACCGAACGATGTAGAACGAGATGCGCTAATTCAACGATTTGAATTCACATTTGAGGCATCTTGGAAAGCCGCCAAACAATATTTGTATGATATGGAGGGCATTGATATTGGCTCACCAAAAGGTGTCATTCGAAGCTGTCGGGAAATAACGCTATTTGATGATGAAGAAACGATTCTTGCATTACAAATGGTGAACGATAGAAACCTAACTGTACATACATATAATGAGGAAGTAGCGATTAAAATCCACATGAATATCAAAACGTATTTTCCATTATTATCGAATTGGATTTTACGAATAGAGAAAAGAATATAGTAAATCAAGCCACTACACCAAATGTAAAGGTATAGTGGTTTTATCATTTATGCAATAAATGGAGGAAAAGTTATGCGATTGAATCAATTTATTAGTGCATCGGGATTTTGTTCAAGGCGCAAGGTGGATAAGCTAATTAAAGAGGGAAAAGTAACGGTGAACGGCAACCAAATTTCACTTGGACATGTGATGAGTGAAGGAGATCGCGTTGAGGTGGATGGGCAGCTTATTAAAGCGAAAGTAAATGATGTTTATCTTATGCTCAATAAGCCACCTGGTGTAACTTGTACGGCGGCGAGTGGAATTGAAGGGAATATTATTGACTTTGTTAATTACCCAGAACGTATTTTTCCAGTCGGACGACTTGATAAGCAATCGGAAGGGTTAATTTTACTGACGAATGACGGCAGTATTGTCAATGAGCTGTTAAAGGAAGAAAATGAGCATGAAAAAGATTATATTGTGACGGTCGATAAAAAAATAACAGCTGAATTTATAGAGGATATGGCGAGTGGCGTTGACATTTACAATCCTAGAAAAAAGGGGAATGTTAAAACGAAGCCTTGCCGAGTTGTTCAACTAGATGATTATTGTTTTAAAATTACGTTATCGCAAGGACTAAATCGACAAATTCGTCGTATGTGTCGACGTTTTCAATATACGGTCACGCAGTTGCAGCGTGTGAGAATTAAAGATCTTTCACTTGGTACGTTAGCGCTTGGTGAGTGGCGGCCATTGACGCAAGAAGAAATAGCTAAGTTGAAATAAAAAATAGAAGAGTGTCTTTACTCGATTTGGACATACTACAATGTGAATTGAAATGTCTACATGGAGGTGAAACACATGACGAAAAATAATAATGCTAATAAAGGCAAGAAAGCGATTAGTGTAACACCGCAAGGATATACAGATACGGAATTTGTGGAGTCACCAAAAAGTAAATTAGAAAATGCAGCTAAAAAGAAAAATACTAAATAGGTTTTATCTGCAAAGCGATTGTAGGGCTGAATAGCAAAAAATGCTGAGAGGAGCGTGTATGTATGAGCGAGAAAAAACCTCCACATGTGCAATTAACTACTAAGAATAATGGATTGTCTTCAACGCAAGAAGTACTTTACCAAGAAGAATATAAAAAAGCAGATAAGGTCGCAAAAAACGAAAAGAACAGCACAAAATAGTGAAAAGAACCAAGTCCGAAACGTAGTGAATGGTTTCGGAGCTTGGTTCTTTTCTTATGCTCGGTGACTGCGCCACATCATATAGCGGTAACGAATTGTGCAGCCGATACAATAGCCCATTAAAGCGATGCCGGAAGCTGCGATAACCATGAAGCCAAAAATGAAGGCTATCGTTGGAAGGTTGAATGAAAAGAATAGTAACGATAAACCAATACAAATTGTGGCGATCCATTGGTTGAAAATTTGCTGTGCTTTATCTTCTTGGTGGTACGTATTTGCGGGGTTGCGCAAAAATCGTTTCCCCAGTAATATGATTGGATTTTGTTTTGTTACTAATGTGTAAACGCCTATTAAAAATGGTAGGAGTAGGATGCTTGGATGTATGAAGAGACCTAACAATACAGTCGTTAGGATAAAAGCCTGATTTAATTGGACAAGTGGCTTAGGAATCGTCAAATAAATTCTCCTTTCTCTTTAATATTTATTATACATAGTTGTTTACTAAGAATAAAGAAAAACTTTTTGATTTATTCCGAGTACATGAAAATATATTACTAAATGAATCAATTTCATAACTACTTATTTTGATAAAAAAAGACGAATGATTATATAATTTCTTTTTTAAAAGTTCGCCAATTTGACACTCTACTCTCGTTGATTGAAGCGCAAGTCNATAATTTCTTTTTTAAAAGTTCGCCAATTTGACACTCTACTCTCGTTGATTGAAGCGCAAGTCGGCGACTCCTGCGAAAGCCGTTACGAAGAACGGCTTTTGCGAACAAAAGCGAAGCGTTGAGAGCAGGAGAGCAGATGCCTTAATTTCCGCAAAGAACGCAGAAATACGGCAAATCGAACCCTACGCTGTTCGATTGGCTCAAGCCATGCCCGCGGAAAGCGTCCGACTGAAGCGGAAATCAACCTTGTTCGTATTTTAGGATTGTTAGCAGCTCTATTTTGAAATGGACTCAAATAGTTACCGAATAAAATAAAAACCAGCCTAGTTGAAAAAGGCTGGTTTTTTATCCTCATTTGATTTCAGGAAACGTGATGACTAACGCTCCGTCTATATTGACAACTTCGATAAGCTCGTCATTAAAAAGGTAGGGTGTATCATTGCTATCCTGTGGCGTTATTTTTTCGTATATATTTCTTACAGATAATACGGGAAACGTCACGGGAATGTAGCGACCATTGCTCAGCGTTTTCATATTGCCCATTAAAAATATTTCCTTGCTAGAAGCTGCAAAACTTAAATGTCCGACTTCCTTCTTCAGCGACCCAGATAGCAATGCTACACTTTGCAATAAAGAGATCATACATAAAATGAAATCGTTAATAATTTCATTTGATAGTTTATCAAAACCATAGCTACTGAATAGCGCGTTAAAGCCATTTCGGATTTCTTTAAATGAAAACAGCTCCTCAATCTTTTTCCTGTTCTTTGACTTTTCTAAGTGAGTAATAATTTGCTTGCATTCCTCAAGATAGTCCTTGACGTAGCCTGTGTTATTTTCTCGTTGGAGTAGAAAATCACTTAGCTCTTCCATCACTTTATTGTCATGCACATCGTTTTTAACGGTCATTAAAAAACTAAACAGATCTTTTTCGTCAAAAGTTCTATCTGTAAACTTATTATAATAGTATGTCATTTGCTGCTGTTGTTTTTTATCCAAAATGTCCGCTCCTAGTTGAGTAGTTAATAATCCATTTGTAATCATACCATGCAAGGAATCCAAAATCACGGGACATTCCTCTCGAAATACACTATAATGAGAACATCAGCTTGTATAGACGAAACGATAATAATGCAGAGTCAGTCATCTCATATGTAAAGGGAGGCTGACTTCTGTTCGTTATAGAAAGAAGGCATTCCTGTGACTCGACAATTAACTAAACAACAAGTGTTGCGCTGCGGCCTCGGCATAACAGAGAACGCGCGTAAAGGAATGGCGCAAATTGTAACAGGGGAACATGCTTTTTTTGCGTTACAGGATGCTTTTGACATCTATATTGAAAAACGCCCAAATAATAAACAAGGCAATATGTCCTTTTCATTTTTCTTTGATAACGAAACGAATGAAGTGCTAGCGAAGCGCCTGCAGGGCAAGGTTGTTGTCATGGAATGTGTCTATCAGCATGATGGTTTTTTGGCTACTGGTTTTCATGTGAGAGGTCGGAAAGAGGTCGTCCGCACCAATCGTCGTTTGCCTACCCGGTTGAAGTTCCAACTTGGCCGTAATACGGGGGCTACGATGCCTGTCGACTTGTATACGAGTCTTCGGGAACTACCGATTGCAGAAGAACGCTCTGATTATGTGAAGAAAAGAATTTCTAGCTGGGAAGGCTATTTGCGCATACAAGAACGCAATGCAGATGTTGCAGATGTGACATCGGTTTTTTCGCGTGCCAGTTTTAGTGAGGATTTCAGTAAGCTTCGTCTACTATGCAATGACTTAAACGGCCCCGATTGGCAGGCCATTAAAGGCTTCAGCGCTAAGATGGCAGGGACTTCACAGGATATCGGAAGTGTGCTGAATGCCAATCGTTCAAAAAGTCTAGTCGAGATTGAACTGAATCGTCACTATAGAGAGTTGGCACGGCAACATAAGTGGCAGCCACAATCATTTAAGGAAGTAACATTTAGTAACTTTTTGGAATTAAGTCAAGTGAGACGACTGCGCAAAGGCTTTAAGGATTTGCAGGATGGACTGGCTGCCAACGCCAATTTGGAAAAGGTTTTATTTGAAGAGCGACCAACTGTCCGTATCGCAAAGCAACAGCAGCAGCTTGAATTTCATAATGAATTAAATAAATTTCAAAGGGAAGCTGTCACTGGGGCTATGACCTCGCATGATTTATATGTGATTCAGGGGCCTCCTGGAACAGGGAAAACAACCGTGATTTCTGAAATTTGTCATCAAAATGTCAAGGCTGGGCTCCGCACATTGGTCGCCTCACAAGCGAATTTAGCCGTCGATAATGCACTTGGTCGCTTATTGTCGCACCAAGACATTCGGATTTTACGCTATGGTAGAACTGAAAGTATAGAAGAAGAAGGCAAGAAGTTCATCGAAGAAAACGTGGCACTTAATTGGAAAAACCAGACCTTGGCTGCGGTCAATGAACAACTGCGTGCGCATAGCGAAAGGGAAGCGCAGCTGATAGAGGATATCGAACATGGCGAGGTCGAACAAGCGGAATTGCAAAAGCAATTAGTTGCGCTATCGGAAAAGATACGGGTGAAGCAGGTAGCTGAAGTTGAACAGCTTACACTTACTGATCAGATTAACGAGCAGGCAACAAGGACGGATGTTATTACAACAGAGCGTGAAGGCTTGTTACAACGTCAATCCACATTGCAAACCTTAAGTGACGAGGTAGCGACTGAAATCGGGCGGCTGGAGCTACATTTGCAATCACAACGCAGTGGGATGCAATCTACTGAACAAATCGACAAGTTACAACAACGACTAGTGAAGCTACGTGGTGACATCGACTATCGGCAAACGGTGCAAAAAATTGATGAAACCGAGCAGTCACTTGCGGTGGCTCAACAAGAGCTTGCGGTGAAGCGCCAAAAAATAGACGATCTCCAGCATTTGGTCAATGAACTCGAAGGGGTCATGGAGCTAGATCTGTTAGAAAAACGGTTAGCTGAGGCAGGGGGGAGCTTGCCATCCGGAACCAAGCCAAAAATAACTGATTTAAATCGATTGCTTGGCGATATCGCTGCGAGTCAATCGATTGATGGCTATGCAGAATGGACGGAACTGGCAGCAAGGCTAGCTACTGCCATTCAGATGCTGGAAGAATTATTGAGAGAACATGGATTTTTGAAGCATTCAGGTGAGAAAACAGTTCGTCGTTCGTACACAACAGTAGCAGAAATCAATGGGTTGGTTGATAATATCGCGCGCTTCCTTGTCGCATCGACGACAAAGCAGAGCCTAGCAATTAAAAGCTATTCAGCTGAAAAGTATGAAAACCTTGAAAAAATTGCGATTGCTCTACATATGTTGCGTCACCAAAAAAGCTTCACCGCAATGCAATTGGCAGGCTTTGAAAAGCAAAATGGGCTACTTAGTCAATCGAAAACGTTATTTACTGCTATTCGTCAGGAAGTAATTTATTCTTTGCAGCAAACGGTTGAAACAACTGAACAAAATTCAGTGGTCATACGACAGCAATGTGACACTCTTCAACTAGAGCTAACGAATCTGCGGCAAACGAGCTTGAAACTGTTGGAGCAGCTTGGTACTGTCGATGAAACAACCATGTTGAGTGACATGACTGCACAATTGGCTGACATAGAACAAGTATATGCTGCTTACCAACAAACGAAGGCATCATTAGAAACCATCGAATCTGAGCTAAAGCAGCAACTGACTGTGGCGCGGTTAACTACCGAAGAACAGGCAAGCAATGCTTCGGCGTTACAAGCATTAGCAGAAGAGCAACTCAGCTTAGGTGAAAAAATAGTGGCATTGCAACAGCGACTGGCCGTGTTAGCAGACATCTTGATGGAGCAGCCAGAGGTTGAGCAGCGCCAAGTCGTTGCTATCCTAGAAGCATTACAGGAAGAATTAAAGGATTTGACAAAAGAACAACGCCGTCTGCCAATTACGCAAACGCTGCAACGACAATGGCTATCCTTGCTGACAGAAGCAAATGACTATGATTTAGATGAAATCCGAAAACTGTATGTCAAACACGCCAATGTCATTGGTACAACCTGCGTGGCATCAGCTAGACGTGACTTCATGGAAGAATACCCAACCTTCGATGTCGTCATTATTGACGAAGTGTCAAAAGCAACACCTCCTGAATTGTTATTGCCGATGTTAAAAGGCAAAAAGATTATTTTAGTGGGGGACCATCATCAGCTTCCGCCACTTGTTGGTCAAGAAACGCTTGAGGAATTTCTCGAGGAAATCGATGTTCAGGAAGATAAGAAGGAATTTGAAAAATTGCTGAATGAATCGTTATTCGAGCGTCTTTTTAGAACATTGCCGAAGCAAAATAAGACGATGCTTGGCATCCAGTATCGCATGCATGAGAGCATTATGCAGACGATTACACCTTTTTATGAAGAAGGGGATTACCGTTTGCAATGTGGACTGACAGATTCTGATACGGTACGTGATCATATGATTGATTCTCCTTATATTAAACGGAAAGACCATCTTCTTTGGTTTGATATGCCCAATAAACCGGCGTATTTTGAGGAGAAGGTGAAGGGCGGAACAAGTCGGTTTAACGAGGCGGAGTTGACGATGGTCAAAAATCTGCTCGTCGATTTGGAACAAGCTACCGCTAAAGTTAAAAATGAAGGCAAGATGAAGCCAGAAGACAAAAAAAGTGTCGGCGTCATTAGTTTTTACGGGGAACAGGTGAAGCGTATTGATCGCTTAATCCAGCAGGAGTTAGTGCCACAGCATTTGCATTGCCGAACAGGATCCGTAGATAAGTTTCAAGGAATGGAAATGGATATCATTATTTTAAGCTTCGTACGAAATCATGGAGAAAAGGGCGGCGACATCGGGTTTGCACGTGATTACAGAAGACTAAATGTGGCGTTATCGCGAGCGCGTGAACTGCTCATTATTATTGGAAGCTCTGAAATGTTTACCGTGCGAACGAAGCACCCAGGTTCGCGGGAGATGTATGGACGTTTGTTAGAGGATATTCAGAAGAACAATGGCTTTAAACCGTATAAAGAAATATAAAGAGCGCTGGCATCTACAAAATTGTAGATGCTAGCGCTTATTCTGATTTTGTATGTGTTAAGAAATTCCGATAAAATGCGGAAAATGATAGAAAAGCAATGAGTGAGCCGGTGGCAAAAGGGAGTAAAAATGTAAGCACATTAAAGCTGATATAAAGTATGATGCCACTACTTAAAGCGACTGCAAAAAATAATAGTGGGCTTCCGAGAGTTAGTAAAAATGTGTTTTTTAATGCAGGTAGCCATTTCATGTGATAATGAACAGTTACAGAGAAAAGATTGACTGAGAAAACGAACAGTAGCATGCCTAACACAATAAAAACAATCACCATCATTTTATTTTTATTAAAGAAATAATAGAGATCGCCTGCCCAAACGAGCCAAATCATTGTGAGGAACAATCCGTTTCCTACACTTCTTTTATAGTTTTCTTTGTAAAAACGTAAAAAAGGTCGGAAAAGCTTTCCGCTATCCTCTGTTTTCATAATCCAACTCCTAACTACAGCAAACATAGCGGTAGTTGCAGGGAAGAATAGCACAGGCATCAATAGTGCTATCGGAATAAGAAAGAACAATACTTCTTCTAGCTTTTCAACGAAGATTAGATTTAATAATAAAAAGGCGATGGGTAAGTTGAATAGTATCCAGAATAGATTGGTAAGAGAAAACTTCATAATCCATTCACTGATAGCAAACAAACCACCCATTAACCCTGAATGATTGGTCATAGCTGCGCCTCCTCTATGCTGCAAATGTACTTATTTATACAAATGCAACGATGCTGCTCCAAGTAATCCTGCCTTATTTCCAAGGCTGGCACTAATAATTTGGACGCCAGAAAAACTACTAATTGCTAATTGTTGCACTTTTGCAGAAACAGCTGCCACTAGTTTTTCCTGTTCCATCACTCCACCACCAATAATAATTGCTGGTGGATTAAAGATGTGAATTAGCGATACAAGTCCATTGGCTACTTCAAGCACCCAATCGTTTAGCACTTTCTCTAGCTGCTGATCGCCTTGTTCAAGTCCTTCAAAAATCATTCGACCGTTGCTGTATTTACTATCCAGCTCCGAGGCTTTCCTTACTAAAGCTGTTGTGGAGCCATACATTTCGTAGCAGCCAATACATCCGCAATTGCATTTCTCGCCACCAGGATGGAGCATCAAATGTCCAAATTCACCGGCAATACCGTTCATCCCTTTGTAAACGGTCGAATCAATGACGATTGCTCCTCCAATGCCTGTTCCGTAGGTTAAACATAGAAAGTCTTTAAAGGCTTGACCTGCCCCAAAATAATTTTCCCCTAAAGCTGCTGCATTGACGTCATTTTCTACTTTTACGGGAACACCAAAGCGTCCTTCAAAAATAGCTTTCATATTCATGCCTGTATATCCAGGGAAGTTTTCATTCGCATAAATGATTGTCCCTTCGTCACTGTTGACTTGACTGGCTGTGCTAATCCCAATGGCATCAAAGCCTGTGTAGGTCTCTGCAATTGTCTGCATTAGATTCTCGACTAAGTATTGTCCGCCTTTTATAGCGCCAGATTCAATTTCCTTAAATGCAGAAGCCTGTCCTGCTTTGTCTACTAGACACATTTTAATATTTGTACCACCAATATCAATCGCTAATACGTTCATAGCTATCACCTTATTCTTCATTATTTTAACAAGTTAGCAAATTAACTGTAGCATAAGATTTTCATTCTATCTAGACCCATTTGGATATATAAATGGATTTGTAGAGAAGGTGAAATAGGGGTGGATAAAATATTTGTATTGCATAATTCTAAATTTCATGTTAGTCTGAAAATGCAATTCAATGCAACCGGTTTCACAAATTATATATAGTATGAAAGTGCTATATGAAAATCACTTCTTGTGAAATCATGCAACCGTATTCATTTTAGGGAAAAGGGGAGATTGTATGAAGAACAAAAAGTATTCGATCAGCTTGTTGTCTGTAATATTCCTTTCTATCTTCGCGTTAGTTGGCTGTACACCAGCGGAAGATGGAGAAACAGAAAAAACGGAAGCTACTGGTGATCAGGTAACAATAGACATTTTCCAATTTAAAGTAGAAATTAAAGATCAATTTGAAAGTTTAGTTAAAGTCTATGAAAAAGAAAATCCCAATGTAAAAATTAATGTTAAAACCGTTGGTGGTGGAAATGATTACGGTGCAAGTTTAAAAACATCATTTTCTTCTGGTGAAGAGCCAGACATTTTTAACGTAGGTGGACCATCAGCTGTTGAAGAATACAAAGAGTACTTAGCAGATGTCTCTGACACGGCAGCGGTTGCTGCATCTTTAGATGGAACATTAACTGCTGTACAAGATGGTGATAAAGTTCTTGGATTACCATTTAACCAGGAAGGTTACGGTTTAATTTTCAATAAATCGATTTTAGACAAAGCTGGCATTAACCCAGATGAAATTATTACATTTGCTGATTTGCAAGAAGCGGTTGAATTACTAGATAGTAAAAAAGCAGACCTAGGCATTGATGCAGTATTCGCATTACCAGCGAAAGAACTATGGGTTCTAGGTGATCACATATCGAATATGTTTATTGCACCGGAATTTAATAACGATATTTCAGAAGCTTATAAAGCGGAAACGATTGCATTTGAAAAAGGTGATGAGCTGAAAAGATACCTTGATTTGCAAAACAAATATTCTGTTCAGCCAATTTTAAGCCTAGACTACTCTCAACAAGTTGAACAATTATTTTCATTAGAAAGAGTAGCAATGATCCAACAAGGAAACTGGGTCTATAACTCAGTTTACGATATGGATTCAGAGCTAGCGGAAAATGGTATCGGTATTCTTCCGGTTCCAGTTGAGGGCTTTGAAGGTAAGATTCCGGCAGGTGTACCGATGTTCTGGGCTGTAAATGGCAAGAGTGATCCAGCAAAAGTACAGGCAAGTAAAGATTTCTTGGATTGGATGTATACATCTGAAACAGGAAAGACTGCTGTACTTGAAGATTTCAAATTTATTCCAGCTTATAAAGGCTACGATGCAACTAAAATTTCCGATCCACTTTCACAAAAAATCTATGAGTATGCTGAAGCAGGAAACACAATTGAAGGATGGGTCTATCAAGCAAGCCCAACTGGATGGAATCAGGAAACACTTGGCGCAAATATTCAAAAGTATTTAAGTGGTGGGATGGATTGGGACGAAGTCATGACTCAATCAAGAACGAAATGGGAAGAAGAACGGAAATAAAATTAAGATACTAGGCTGTCTTAGTGTATATAATAAAAGATAGCACAATGCAGCTAACAGAAACTATGAAAAGTTTTTGTTAGCTGTACTACATATTGGGGGTGCCAGCTATGCGTAACCGAGATTTATCATTTTGGTTATTTTTGATGCCAGTCATTTTAAGTTTAGGTATTGTCATCATTGTGCCGTTTGTTTATGGTTTTATTTATTCCTTTACGAACTGGAACGGGATGGCGGCAACTGAATTTCTAGGCTTTAAAAACTACATCACCTTATTGAAAGATGCTGAATTTAGAGCATCCATTTGGTTTACGACGAAATTTGCCGTAACTTCCGTCATACTTCTTAATTTTTTAGGCTTAGGTCTCGCTTTACTTGTTACTCGAAAAATGAAAACAAGTAGTTTGATGCGAACGGTTTTCTTCATGCCGAATTTAATTGGCGGTCTTATTTTAGGGTTTATTTGGCAGTTTGTATTCATCAGCGTTTTTGGAAGTTTAGGAGATTTACTTGGTATTGAAGCGCTAACAGGATGGTTATCTACGACTGCAACTGGCTTTTGGGGCCTTGTCATTTTGACATCTTGGCAAATGGCAGGGTACATTATGATTATCTACATTGCTTATCTGGAGAACATTCCAAAGGATTTATTAGAAGCTGCCGAAATTGACGGCGCATCTAGTTTTCAGCGCTTTCGAAATATCACCTTTCCGCTTGTCGCACCAGCATTTACAGTAAGTATGTTTTTAACATTGTCCAATTCGTTTCAAATTTACGACCAAAACTTGTCGTTGACAAATGGTGGGCCCTATAATTCTACGCAAATGGTTGCGATGAGTATTGTTAAAACGGCTTTTACTGAAAATAAAATGGCTTATGCTCAAACACAAGCGGTTATTTTCTTCATTATTATAGCGGCTGTTGCAATTACACAAGTTTATTATAATAAAAAGCGGGAGGTAGACTTGTAATGAAGCGAAGTAAACGTAATTTGTATCTCATCGAGCTTTTAGGTCTGGTGCTTGCTTTATTATGGTTATCTCCTTTTTACTTAATGATAGTCAATGCATTCAAAACGAAAAGAGAAATCTTTACGGATGTACTTGGATTACCAAAAGAATACACGATGGATAACTTTGTGAAGGCTTTTGCCGACTTAGATTTTATGAGGTCACTTTTCAACTCGCTACTTATTACTGTTCTAGGTGTCAGTGTCATTATTATCTTTTCCTCAATGGCAGGCTATGCACTGGCGCGTAATAAGAGTAGATTGAGTGGCATTATCTTTTTAGTATTTGTTGCCGCAATGCTCATTCCATTCCAATCAGTGATGATTCCACTCGTTTCACTTTTTGGTAAGGTGGATATGCTGAATCGTACAGGTCTTATTTTTATGTATTTAGGATTTGGATCAAGTCTATCCATTTTCTTGTACCATGGTGCCATGACAGGTATATCGAGCTCGTTGGATGAGGCTGCAATTATTGATGGTGCGAATAAATTCCAAGTATTTTGGAAAATTATCTTTCCATTATTAAAGCCTATTTCAGTGACAGTTGGTATACTGAATGTTATCTGGATCTGGAATGATTATTTACTCCCATCACTTATATTGGCAGATTCAAGTGCGACTATCCCATTGAAAATGTATTTGTTCTTTGGTCAATATACAAAACAATGGCATTTAGCATTAGCTGGATTGACAATAGCAATCATTCCAGTCATTATCGGTTATTTCTTCGCACAAAAACAAATTATTGAAGGCGTATCAGAAGGTGCTGTTAAATAAATTAGACGAAGGATGTAGGTTATGTCAGTTACGATTAAAGATGTTGCAGCAAGGGCGGGGGTAGCCCCATCTACTGTTTCACGTGTCCTCTCAGATAGCCCACATATTAGTGACAAAACAAAACAAAAAGTGCGTAAAGTGATGGACGAAATGGGCTATCACCTTAATTACAATGCACAAATGCTTGCGACGCAATCCACCAAAACGATTGGGATTATTATGAAGAACTCGACATCAGAGACGATGCATAATTCCTTTTTCCCAGAAGTTATTAGAGGAATTAGTGCGTTGTGCAGTAAATACGATTTCAGTATCAGTTTAACGACAGGGGAATCTGAGGAAGAAATTTTTAATGATACAGTCAAAATGGTCCGCGGAAAACGAGTGGATGGGATGATTGTTTTATATTCCAAAAAAGATGACAAAGTAGTCCCTTATTTAATCGAATCGGGTATTCCTTTCGTTGTCATTGGTAAACCGCTAATCGAGTCTAGTAAAATTATGTTTGTCGATAATGATAATATTCAAGCAGCAAAAGAAGCAACAGACTTTTTGTTGAATTTGGGTCATGAGAAAATTGCGTTTATTGGAGAAGATGAGCAGTTTGAAGTAAGTGAAGCGAGACTCAACGGTTTTAGCCAGGCACTTAAAGGGAAGAACCTTACTGTTCCAAAGAGTTATATTAAAAATATATCATTCAATCCTGACCATGGAAGGCGAATCATTGGCGAACTATTAGATTTGCCTGAACCGCCGACTGCATTAGTCGTTTCAGATGACTTAAATGCATTAATTGTACTAACGGCTTTGAGTGAAAGAGGTATTAAAGTGCCTAATGATATGAGCATGATTATCTTTAATGATTCTGTCATCGCTAAGGTATCCAATCCACCTTTAACGACAGTAGATACTCAAATTTTTCAGTTAGGTTATGAGTCAGCGAATTGTTTAATTGAACTGGTGAAAGAGCCAACCATGTTCAAGAAAAGCGTTATTATTCCAACTGTTATTGTGGAAAGAAATTCGTGTTTACCCCTGTGACTAGGGGAAATGCGAAATTTTATTCAAAAATGCAACCGATTGCTTAAATTCGTGCAACCCAAGTAGGAGGAACTCAATTTGAATATTGTCGTTTGGAATGAAAATCGCCATGAGCAAAAAAATCCAGTTGTCGCTGAAATTTATCCGGAAGGGATTCACGGAGCGATTGCGGACTTTTTACGCCAAGATAATAATCAGGTAACAACAGCAACGCTAGATGAGCCAGAACACGGTTTAACGGAAGAAGTGCTAAAAACCACGGATGTACTCGTTTGGTGGGGACATCTTGCGCATGATGAAGTGGATGATGAAATCGTAGCGAGAGTGAGGAAGCGCGTGCTGGAAGGCATGGGACTCATTGTCTTACATTCTGCACACTTCTCCAAAATTTTCAAAACGTTAATGGGGACAACATGTGACCTAAAATGGCGTGAGGCGGATGAGAAAGAGCGTCTATGGGTCGTCGAACCGAGTCATCCGATTACAGCGGGAATTGGCGAGTATATCGAACTCGAAAAAGAAGAAATGTACGGGGAACATTTTGATATTCCAGCACCCGACGAATTAGTGTTTGTCAGCTGGTTTGAAGGTGGAGAAATCTTTAGAAGTGGAGCCACATTTAAGCGTGGTAAAGGAAAGATTTTCTACTTCCGTCCAGGACATGAAACGTATCCGACCTATCATAATGAGGATGTGCAAACGGTCATTCGCAATGCAGTGAAATGGTCTGCAAATTCGAATACGCCAACACCTATGTACGGCAAAGCAAAGCCGTTAGAAAAAATAGCAAATTACAACGAATAACACTATTAGGAGTGGGGAAAATGACAACTTTACGTGTTGCAGTCATTGGCTGCGGAAGCATTGCGCAATTTAGGCATTTAGGCGAATATGAAAATCATTCAGCCGTAGAAATAGTTGCGGTTTGTGACATTGTTGAAGAACGAGCACAAGAGGTAGCTCAGCAATACGGTGCGACAGCGTATACAGATTATAAAAAACTACTTGAAATTGAACAAATCGATGCGGTTAGTGTGTGCTTACCGAACTATTTACACGCACCCGTATCCATTGCAGCCTTAGAAGCAGGCTGTCATGTCTTATGTGAAAAGCCAATGGCGACATCCAAAGAAGAAGCAGAAGCGATGATTCAAGCGGCAAAAAATAATGATAAAAAGCTGATGATTGCGCATAATCAACGATTTGTTCCGTCACATGCGAAGGCGAGAGCGTTAATTGCCAGCGGAGAAATCGGGAAGATTTATAGCTTTAGAACTGCTTTTGGTCATGGAGGACCTGAGCAATGGAGTAGAGACGGTGTAAATAGCTGGTTCTTTAAAAAGGAGCAGGCTTTCATAGGTGCGATGGGTGATCTTGGTGTACATAAGGCTGATTTGCTCCGCTATTTGCTTGGTGAAGAGTTTGTTGAGGTTGCCGGTTTTATCGAAACGAGCGCGAAAGAAAATGCGGATGTCGATGACAATGCAGTTTGCATTTTAAAGTCTGCAAGTGGTGTGATTGGTACACTAGCAGCAAGCTGGGCTTACACAGCAAAGGAGGATAATTCAACGATTATTTACGGTGAACATGCTATATTACGTTTAGAGGATGATCCAGACTATTCACTAATCGTCCAATATAAAAATGGGGAAGTCGTAAATTACGCCTTAGGTGCAATCCAGTCGAATGCAGAAGGGGGACAAACGACGACGCATGTTATTGAGCATTTTGTAGAGTCAATTGTTCAAAACAAAGAGCCGCTGATTAATGGAGAAGAAGGCATGAAATCGCTAGAGGTTATTCTAGCTGCATTGGCATCAATGGAGACAAAGCAGTTCGCTAAAATATAACGGATGGGGGCATCATTTATGAAACTAGGTGTGTTCGCAGTTTTATTTGCAGAAAAGTCATTTGAAGAAATGCTGGATCATGTGAAAAATGCAGGTGTGGAAGCAATTGAGATTGGAACGGGTGGCTATCCAGGAGATGCGCATTGTAATGTTGATGAGTTATTAGCTAGTGAAGACAAGCGTAAGGACTATTTGGATAAAGTGCAGTCTCGCGGGCTGACCATTAGCGCATTCAGCTGTCATGGAAATCCTGTGTCGCCTGACAAACAAGTAGCACAGGAAGCGCATGATATATTCGTTAAGACGGTTAAATTAGCACAACTACTAGGCGTTCCAGTCGTCAACACATTTTCAGGAACACCAGGTGCTCATGAGGATTCCAAGCAACCAAATTGGCCAACCTCACCGTGGCCAACCGAGTACTCGGATATTTATAATTGGCAATGGGAAGAAAAGCTGATTCCTTATTGGAAAGAACAAGGGAAGTTTGCGGAAGAGCATGGCGTCAAAATTGGCATTGAGCTACATGGTGGTTTTTCTGTGCACACACCATATACGCTGTTGAAATTAAGACAGGCAACTTCACCTGCCATCGGAGCCAATTTAGACCCGAGTCACCTATGGTGGCAGGGGATTGACCCAGTCGCCGCAATTAAAATTTTAGGCAAAGAGAATGCCATCCACCATTTCCATGCGAAAGATACGTTTATTGATCAGGATAATGTCAACATGCATGGTTTAACAGATATGCAGCCTTATGGGGATGTACAAACACGTGCTTGGACATTTAGATCAGTTGGCTGTGGGCATAGTATCCAGGAATGGTCGGATATGATGAGTGCTCTCCGAACGTATGGCTATGATTATGTGGTCAGCATTGAGCATGAGGATCCATTGATGTCGATTGATGAAGGATTTTCACGCGCCGTAACGAATTTGAAATCGGTGTTGATCAAGGATCAGTCTGCGGATATGTGGTGGGTGTAAAGGTTTGAGAAAAATTGTGCAGTATGAGCGAGAAATTCATACTGCACAATTTTTTTAAGTAAGTTTAATCTACTAACGAAAAGAGTGTTCTGTATGACAGTATTAAGAGTAGGAATCATTGGTGCTGGTGGAATTGCTAGTAGTGTACATATCCCAAGCTATTTAAATAGTGGGCATGAGGTAGAAATTGTTGCGATTGCTGATGTGGCGATTGAACGGGCACAGGAAGTAGCAAAGGAATTTGCGATTCCACATGTCTTTGATTCGTATGAAAAAATGTTCGCAACAGTCAAGTTAGATGCCGTTAGTGTTTGCGTGCCAAATAAATTTCATGCGGAAGCGACAATTGCGGCACTTAAGGCAGGCTGTCATGTGCTGTGTGAAAAACCGCCAGCGATGACTGTGGAAGAAGCTGAACAAATGGTCAAGGCAGCGAAAAATGCAGGTAAAATTTTAACGTACGGCTTCCATTATCGCTATCGGCCTGAAGTGAAGATTGCAAAATCATTTATCGATGCCGGAGAAATGGGCGATATTTACTCTGCGCGTGTCCACGCAATTCGCAGAAGAGGAATTCCAGGCTGGGGAGTATTTACGAATAAGGAGTTACAAGGCGGAGGTCCATTAATCGATATTGGCGTACATATGCTTGATACTGCCCTCTATCTCATGGGGTATCCAGAGCCTGACCTTGTGTTAGGAAAAACGCATCAGCAAATTGGCCATAAAAAAGGTGTTGGGCTACTCGGTGAGTGGGATCATGAAAATTATACAGTCGAGGACATGGCTGTGGGGATGGTGACGTTCAAAAATGGAGCCACATTAACATTGGAGGCCGCTTTTGCCGCAAATGTTGAAAAGGATGATACGATGCAAGTATCTTTGATGGGCAATAAAGGCGGCGCAGACATTTTTCCTTTGAAAATTTATCAGGAGAAATACAATGCACTTATTGATAGTACACCCGCTTATTTACCAGAAACAAATGGACATCAACTTGAAATTAACCAATTTGTAGCGTGTTGTTTGGAAGGGACGACCCCATTAAGCACACCGGAGCAAGGACTGATCATTCAAAAAATCGTCAACGCCATTTACGAGTCGGCAGAAACAGGGAAGGCCATACAGTTTTGATTCATTATTAAAGATTTTCGAACTAAAAAAGTTATGCAGTATGAAGATTGAACTCATACTGCATAACTTTTTTATGAGTCAATTTCATAATTGCTTCTTCTACAAGTAAAGACGAACGATTTTAAACTTTCAAGATTTTATTATTCGTCAATATGACGGATTACTCTCGTTGATTGTAGTGTAAGGTGGCGACTCCAGCGGGAACAGCGCGAGCTGAAGACCCCGCAGGAGTGAAACGACGAGGAGGCTGAAGCCGTGCCCGCGGAAAGCGTCCACCTGAAGCGGAAATCAACATTGTTCGTATTATCCTCTTAATTTTTCTATTATGAAATTTACTTTAATAGTAATTCTTTAATTACTATCGACTATAGTGAGGCTTGCAACTTATTTCGGAACACTTGACAGATTATTTCTAATATACTATCATTCAAAATGTAATCGATTACATTTGGAGAAAGTAGGACAATCAAGATGGCGAACATTCAGCAAGTTGCAAAAGAAGCAGGAGTATCTGTAGCGACCGTCTCAAGGGTTTTAAATGGACAAAATTCTGTGACGGCTAAAACGAGGACGAAGGTAGAAATTGCAATCGAAAAATTAAATTATGAACCGAGTATGCTGGGGCGGAACTTAAGAAATTCGGAAAGTCGATTACTATTAATTCTAATCCCACAGATTTCAAATCCATTTTATTTCGAAATTATTAAAGGTATAGAGAGTACAGCAATTCAACATAATCATAATATTCTTTTATGTGAAACGGATTCTAGTTCTGCAAGGGAAGATATTTATTTTAATCTGGTTCGAAAGAAGATGGCTGATGGCATTATTTCGATGGATCCAGCTGTCAATATAGAGACTCTGACCAAATTAGCTGAGCAGCATGCGATTATCCAATGTAGTGAATACTCGGAAGATAGCGGTATTCCTTACGTAACAATAGATAATGAAGGGGCTGCATATCAAGCAGTCAATCACTTGATTCAACTTGGACATGAAAAAATCGCGTTAATTAATTCTGATGAAACATATTTATATGCGAGACAACGTAAAATGGGATATAAAAAAGCGTTAAAACAACATGGTATTCAAGTAAAAGAAGACTATATCTATCATAATCAAGGGATAGGATTTGACTACGGTCAGCAAACGATGAAGAAAATATTAGCAATGGAAGATCGACCGACTGCCATTTTTGCTGTATCCGATTTACTAGCCATTGGGGCATTAAAAGAAATAAATGCGATGGGGTTGAATGTCCCAAATGATATTGCCATCATCGGATTCGACAAAATTGATTTTTCAAATATGACACATCCTACGTTAACAACAATTGCCCAACCGATGTATCAGATGGGAGCAACCGCCGCTAACATGTTAATAAAAATGATAAAAGGAGAACGAGTAGAAAGTGTGATTTTAGATCATGAATTGGTGATTCGTGGATCTACATCAGGATAGAAGTTACTAAGATTAGCGCTCTGGTATTAAACAAGAATAGTTAATGCTAGAGCGCTAACCTTAAATTGTAAATGATATCGATTACATTTTGGGAGAGCCTATAAAATAAGAGGAGGGATTTTGTTGAAAAAATTAATCTTTTTATGTGTAGCCTTACTAACAGCAGTAGTTTTATCAGCTTGTAGTGACAGTGGGGATAGTGGAGAAGGAAATCTTAAAATCGGGATTTCTTTGCCATCTGCGACGCATGGCTGGATGGGTGCACTTATCGATAGTGCCGAAAAGCAGGCGAAAGAGCTGAAAGAAAGTGACGGAATTGACTACGTCATGACGAATGCAGCAGATCCAAATAAACAAGCCAATGATATTGACGATCTTATTGCCCAAAAAGTAGATGTCATTGTGATGCTTCCGATTGAATCGGCGGCACTAACTCCAATTGGTCAAAAAATAAAGGATGCTGGTATTCCATTAGTTATTATTGACAGGGAATTAGAAAATGATGCTGCTACCGTCGTTGTAAAGGGTGATAATGAAGGAATTGGCGTTAATGCAGGTAAATACTTCCTTGAACAATTAAACGGTAAAGGAAAAGTTGTTGAAATTACGGGTCCTCCAAGCTCTGTAACGGAACAACGTGGTAAAGGATTTAAAGAAGCTATGGCAGGGGAGCCAGGTATTGAAATCGTTGCTTCGCAAAGTGGAGATTTTTCAACTGAAAAATCATTAGCGGTAATGCAAAATATATTGCAAGCCCAACCAGAAATAGATGCTGTTTTCACCCAGGATGATGGAATGGCACTAGGTGTACTTCAAGCGATAAAAGAAGCTGGTCGTGAGGATATCCAATTCATAACAGGTGCAGCTGGAGCTAAGGAAGTTTTCACCAATATGAAAGAGGATGGTTTAATAAAGGCTACATTTTTATACTCTCCAACAATGGTCATGGACGGGATTAAGATTGCTGGGCAAATAGCGAAGGGTGAAGATCCAGGAGAAACAATGGTCATCATTGACGCTACACAAGTAACGAAAGATAATGTCGATGACTATTACGATCCAGAATCTAAATTTTAACGAAATATTCGACTCGAAATAAAGAATTTATTCAACCCACTTTGGCGCAAGGGGTGCCTAGCTTCACCGTTAGTCTATAGCTAGGGCAACCCCTTGTAAGGCGCCAACACTAGTTGTTCCTATTATTTATAGATGGGAGGGAGCATCATATGTCGAATTCTTCTTTATTAACAATGAACCATATTGAAAAGTCCTTTCAGGATGTTCAAGTATTAAAGGGTGTATCTTTACAAGTGGAACAAGGTGAAATTCACGCTTTACTTGGCGAAAACGGTGCAGGAAAATCGACGTTGATGAATATATTAGGTGGCGTTCATCAGCCGGATAATGGAGTAATTGAGATTAACGGTGACAAAGTAAAAATGATAAATCCTAGAATGTCTCAACAATTGGGCATCAGTTTCATTCACCAAGAATTAAATGTCGTTGCAGATTTGAAAGTCTATGAAAATATGTTTTTGGGCTCGGAGCTTTGTTCTCCACTCGGCTTTCTAAAGGTAGAGGAAATGTGTAAGCAGACACGCGAGATTATTGCCAAGCTTGGAGTTCATATTAACCCTAAAGAATACGTAAGAAACTTAGATACCTCATACAAGCAATTAATTGAAATTTCCAAAGCTTTGCTGCACAAGTCCAAGCTGATTATTATGGATGAGCCGACGTCAGCGCTCGCTGATCATGAGATTGAACGCTTATTTTCGTTGATGAAAAGTCTGAAGGATTCAGGAGTTTCAATTATTTATATTTCCCATAAACTGAAGGAAATTCAGCAAATCTGTGATCGTTATACAGTATTACGTGATGGGGAAGTAGTTGGAAGCGGCTATATAAAAGGTGAAAGTCTCGATACGATTACAAAATTAATGGTCGGAAAATCAGTTTCAGAAGACCGGTTTACACAAGCGCATACATTAGGCCCCATACTAGTTGAAGTAAACAATCTTTCGAGTGGCAGGTTGTTTAAAAATATTAACTTTCAAGTACGAAAAGGTGAGATTGTTGGTTTTACAGGTCTGGCTGGTGACGGAAGAACCGAGCTATTTGAAAGTATATTTGGGTATCGGAAAAAATATACAGGTGAGATCAAAATAAATAATCAGCGCGTAAAAATCAATCATCCGAGTAAAGCAGTAGAAGCAGGTTTAGGATTTGTCCCAAAAGATAGAAAAGAAAATGCAATTATTAAAGACCTTAGCGTCTTGCACAATATGAGTCTATCTTCTATGGGGCACTTTGAGAAGTCTGGTTTTATCCAAGAGAAACGAGAACAACAAAAATTCCAGTCGTACAAACAACAATTGAATATTAAAGTACACAATCCTAAAATCACGATTGATAAATTAAGTGGGGGTAATCAACAAAAAGTTATTATTGCAAAATGGCTCGAGGTGAATGCAGAAATCCTGATTTTTGATAACCCGACTCAAGGGATTGACATTGGTGCTAAACGAGAAATTTATCAGCATATTGTCAGTTTGGCTGAACAAGGAAAAGGCATCATCATCCTTTCTTCTGAAGTTCCAGAAATCTTGAAAATTTGTCATCATGTGCACGTGATGTACCAAGGTGAAATTACAGCTCGATTCAAAGGGGAAGAAACTTCAGAGGACCAAATTATGAGTTATGCTACTGGCTCAAAGAGGGAGTTCGATACCATTGGCTAATGTCGAATTAAAAGAACATGATCAACTATCCGAAAAGTCCAATCTACGCAGCCGACTGTCTTGGTTATGGTCAGAGTATAGCGTAATTATAGCTTTTCTAATTATTTTTATAGCTGCGTCTATTATAAGTCCTCGATTTCTCGATATTAATAACCAATTTAATATACTAATGCAAGTTTCAATCATTGGGATTATCGCATTAGGTATGACGGTCGTCATGATTTCAGGCGGGATTGATTTATCGGTTGGTTCCGTTCTTGCGCTAACAGGTGTTATGACTGTACTCGCATTAAATGCCTCGGGTAGCATTTTAATCGCCATTTTAGTTGCATTCGCAGTAGGGATTTTTGCAGGCTTTCTAAATGGTTTAATGGTCGCTAAAGGTAAAATTGCTTCGTTTATTGCTACATTAGGCATGATGGCGGCAGCACGTTCAATTGCCTTATACATAGCAAATGGAGGTAGTATTTCAGGGGAGGTATCCAACTTCACCCTTATTGCTAACAGTAAGCTTTGGATTATTCAATATCCAATCATTTTTTTCTTAATCATGACTGCACTCGTTTATATTTTAATGCACAAAACACGCTTCGGACGTTATGCATATGCCCTTGGGAGTAATGAAAAAGCAACTCTTTTATCAGCAATTAGAGTGGATCGTGTAAAAATTGGAGTCTATAGTTTGGCGGGGCTGTTAGTAAGTGTAGCCGCAATTATCGAAACATCACGTTTAAACTCTATTTCCTCCTCTAGTTCTGGGATGTCCTATGAATTGGATGCAATAGCTGCTGTTATTATTGGGGGGACAAGAATGACAGGTGGCCGAGGGAAGATTATTGGTACATTTTTTGGTGTGCTCATTTTAGGTATTTTAAATAATATGATGAACTTAATGGATGTTTCTCCGCATCTTCAAGGCTTTGTAAAAGGGTTGATTATTATTGTTGCGGTCGTATTCCAAAAGAGAGAGTAAGAGGGGAGCGATTCAATTGAAGATAAAAGCTGGGATTATTGGATGTGGCTCAATCGCTAAACTGCGTCACGCGCCGGAATATGAAGCAAATCCTTATGTAAGTGAGATTGTTTTTTATGATAGAAATAGAGAGCGAGCACAAGTGCTTGCCGATCTATTTGGGGGAAGTGTAGCAGATACAGTAGAGGACCTACTGAATGATCCGACAATCCAAGTAATTAGTGATTGCTCATCAAACGAATCCCATTATATTTTTTCTTCGCAAGCATTACTAAGTGGCAAGCATGTATTATGTGAAAAACCGATTGCTTTAACAGTTGAGCATGCTGAGCAAATAATCGAAGCTCAACGTTTATCAGGAAAAAAGCTGATGGTAGATCATAATCAGCGTTTAACTCGCGCACACCAAATGGCAAAGGAAATAATAGAGAAAAACCAATTAGGTGATGTGCTCACCTTTAGAACTACATTCGGACATTCAGGACCGGAGAAATGGGGGGTCAATAAAACAAACTCCACTTGGTTCTTTAAAAAAGATCGTTCGGGTTTTGGTGTGGCAGGTGATTTAGGCATCCACAAAATTGATTTACTGCAATACTTATTAGACGATGAAATTGAACAAGTAAGTGCTATGGAAGGAGCACTCGATAAAGTAGATATAGACGGAAATCCAATAGAAGTATGTGACAATATGGTCTGTCTATTAAAAACGAAACGAGGACGAATCGGCACAGCAACCTTTTCTTGGACATATTATGGTGAAGAAGATAATAGCACGACGATTTACTGCAGAAATGGCATACTAAAGATTTATAATAATCCTACCTATCAAATTGAAGTGATTACGAATAGTGGTGAAAGGATTAACTACCAACTTGAAACAATCCAGACGAATGATAACCAAATGAATAGTGGCGTCATCGATGCATTCATCGACAGTGTTCGATTGAATCAAGAGCCAATTGTTACTGGACTAGATGCATTAGCCTCGTTAAAAGTAGTCTTGAGCATTATCGAAGCGGCGGAGACAGGAAATAGTGTAAGGATTGAATGACAGTTGCACAATCTAAATAGTCGTCGTGTATGAGTTTAACAATCATACACAACGACTTTTTTATTGTTATCCAAGATGATTATTGAGCCAGTAATTTTGCCACACTGCGAGAAATCGCATGTGTATTAATCGTAGATTCAATCTGCTTATTTTTCACACAAGCAATAAATTCCTCTACTTCATAATACATGGAATCATATTCATGTTGAACGGAAATATCCTCAGTTTGTCCGTCGCGATATTTGATGACAATCTGACTCGGATCACTGATTTTATCAATCTCAACCACACCATTTTCTCCTTGAATTTCACTTGGATAATAGGAATCTGTAATTTTAGAGTACATCAGAACGGCTTCAAATTGATCATAGCCCAAAATTATACTTCCTTGGCCAATCGCACCAGTAGATAATAAATAATCATTTTTCTGCACAGAATTCGGCTCACCGACTAAATGCATCAACGGTGCAATTGTGTAGACGCCTAAATCTGTTCTCGCACCATTGCCAAGCTCGGGTTTGAAGGCATTTTCGATAATTCCATCCTTGTATTTATCATAACGTGAAGAATATTGGTTGTAATGAAATACAAATCGACGGAGTGGGCCAATCTTATGCAAATGCTTTTTTAAATTGAGAAACGTCGGTGTAACAGTTGACTTCATTGCTTCCATATATGTTGTTTGGTACTCGTTCGCAGCTTGAATGACTTCGTCCATTTCATCTACGGATGTTACCGCAGGCTTTTCACAAAGGACGTGAATGCCATTTTTCATAGCAAGAATACTTTGCTCCGCGTGGAAAAGATTTGGTGATGCAATATAAACAGCGTCGATTTCCCCACTTTGAAACATTTTTTCCATATCAGTATAGACATTTTTGACTCCGTATTTATCTGCAAAACGTTTGCCGGTTTCCTCGGCTCTTGAATAAATTGCACCAATGCTAAATTCAGGATGCGCGTTAGCTGCCTCAATCAATCGATCTGTAATCCAATTCGTTCCGATGATACCAAATCTCATCGTGCAATCCCCCTTATCTTAGTAAATAAATACTGCTTTAGAATTATGAATCGTTATTATTGTGTCATAGTAGCCCTTCATTGGCAACTTTAAAATTTGAATACTTACTCTTTTCCTCCACGTAATGGAAAAACAGTATGTGTAGTTGTAAGCGTTCACAATCTATAATCAAAGTATGTTCAACTAATCATACAAAAGAAAGAGAGGTGCTACAGATGAAAAATATATTGCTAGCTTGTTCAGCAGGCATGTCAACAAGCTTACTCGTAAAGAAAATGGAGGAGGTTGCGAAGGACAAAGGAATTGAAGTGAATATTTGGGCAGTCTCACAGGACAAGGCGATGAAGGAAATAGAAAAGGCAGATGTTTTATTAATTGGTCCGCAAATGCGTTTTTTGAAAAACAAGTTTTCGAAAGTGACGGAAGAAGTAGGAATACCGTTAGAAGTCATTGATACGCTAGCGTACGGCAGACTAGATGGAGAAGCAGTGTTGAATAGAGCGCTAGAATTGATTGGTAACTAATCTAATAGACAAAGGGGAGAATAGAATGGAAAATAATAAATTTATGAGTTTTTTAGAAAGATTCTTATTACCAATAGCTGATAAACTAAATAATAACCGCTATTTAACTTCATTACGTGATGGATTTATGATAGCGCTGCCGTTGATTATTTTTGGATCGATATTTGTTGTCATTGCAAATCTTCCATTTCTTGATAAAGTGATAAGTGCAGAGGCACTAACGGCTTATCAAAATGCATTGGGGCCAGCCTCAGCAGCAACACTAAGTTTGATGGGACTATTTGTTATTGTCGGTATTGGTTATAAATTAACCGAACACTACAAAGGAGAAGCGATTTATGGTGGTGTGATTGCATTAGCCTCTGTACTTATTATGACACCACAAGTTTTAGACGGTGTTTCAGGTGTTATTCCGACTGCAAGTCTAGGAGCGCAGGGGATGTTTTTGGGGATATTTACAGCCTTTATTTCAGCAGAACTGTACCGCTTTTTTGTTAAAAAAGAATGGACAATTAAAATGCCACCGGGTGTTCCTGGTGCCGTAGCAAAATCATTTAGTGCATTAATTCCAGTTACGTTAACATTATCAGCATTTTTAATAATCCGAATCCTTTTCAGTTATACTACATTTGAAACAGTACAGAACTTTATCTACACTGTTATTCAAGGGCCGTTAACCGTCCTAGGAAGTGGATTACCTGCTACGATTATTGCAGTACTGCTCATCCAAGTATTCTGGTTCTTTGGTTTGCATGGCCAAATTATTGTGAACTCTGTATTCGATCCAATTTGGTATACATTGAATGAACAAAACTTAGCTGCATTCCAGGCTGGAACAGAATTACCGAATATTATTACAAAACAATTCATTGATTCATTCCTAGTTGGAATGGGTGGATCAGGTATGACATTAGCTGTCATTATTCTAATCTTCATAATTGGTAGAAGTAGACAATTGAAGGAATTAGCTAAATTAGGAACACCTTCAGGTATCTTTAATGTAAACGAACCAATTATCTTTGGGCTACCTATCATTTTGAATCCTTTAGTTGTGATTCCATGGCTAGTAGCACCCGTTGTTGTAACATTAACTACGTATTTTGCCATGGCAACAGGCTTAGTTCCACCACCAGCAGGAATTATCGTACCTTGGACAACACCACCTATTTTAAATGGGTTCCTTGCAACAGGAAATGCATGGCAAGGTGGAGTACTACAAGCCTTTAATCTATTTATTGTCATGGTTATTTGGTGGCCGTTCTTACGCATTATGGACAAAAAATACTATGAAAATGAACAAGCTAGTAAATAATTACAATATATGTTGAACTGGAGAATTGTACAAACGATTGGCGCTTTGGGGGCCTACCCCAAAGCGCCTTCACTAGAGATGGCATTGCATCATTAGCTCGACATATATGAGTTAATTTCATAATTGCTTATTCTATGAGTAAAGTCGAACGATTAAAAGTGTTTATCTTTTTTATTGTAGCGAAAGGCGTCACAGAGGACGGCTTTTGCGAACAAAAGCGAAGCGTTGAGAGTAGGATGCCTTAATTTCTGCAAAAGAACGCAGAAATTAAGGCAAATCGAACCCTACGCTGTTCGATTGGCTCAAGCCATGCCCGCGGAAAGCGTCCGACTGAAGCGGAAATCAACCTTGTTCGTATTTTAGGATTGATTGCTTTATTATGAAATTGATTCATATGAGATGAAATTGCATCATTAGCTCGACATATAAAGTAAGGTATAGTCAATATTTTGAAAATTGTTGTGAAGAAGGAGTAACCTATGGATAAAATAACAGAAATTGCATTTCAAATCATATTAAATGCTGGGAATGGAAAATCTAGTTCGATGGAAGCTATACAGGCAGCGAAGGAAAAGAACTTTGCAGAAGCCGACCGCCTCATTGAAGAAGCGGGAGAAGAGTTGGGGAAAGCCCATAGCTATCAAACTAAATTACTGCAAAAAGAGGCAAGTGGTGAAGAAAATCCTATAACAGTGATGCTAATCCATTCACAAGACCATTTAATGACAGCAATGACTGTTCGAGATTTAGCAATTGAAATTGTTGAAATTTATCGCAATAAATAATGGAGGTCATAGAATGTCTATGCAATATAAATTTCCGACAGATTTTTGGTGGGGAAGTGCAACGTCTGCAACACAAATAGAAGGCGCTGCAAATGAAGGTGGAAAGGGTCAAAACATCTGGGATCATTGGTATAAAACCGAACCGAATCGTTTTTTCGATAATGTTGGTCCTGACTCTACTTCTGATTTTTATCATTTGTATAAAGAAGATATTCGTTTGATGAAAGAAATTGGTCATAATACATTTCGCATGTCTATTTCATGGTCTCGCTTTATTCCAGGGGGACGTGGAAAAGTAAATCCTGAAGCTATTGAATTTTATAATCAAGTCATTGATGAATTGATTGCCAATGGCATTGAGCCATTTGTAACTCTCTATCATTTTGATATGCCACTGGAACTACAAGAAATTGGTGGCTGGGAAAATAGAGCAGTAGTAGATGCCTATACGGAATATGCTGAAAAGTGTTTTCACTTATTTGGTGATCGCGTAAAGAAATGGTTTACGTTTAATGAGCCGATTGTTCCAGTAGAGGGAGGGTATTTGTACGATTTTCATTACCCAAATGTAGTAGATGCTAGACGTGCAGTCCAAGTAGCATACAATACAATGATTGCGCATGCACAAGCTGTGAAAGCTTATCGTACTTTCGCATTTGAAGATGGTCAAATTGGAATTGTTTTAAATTTAACGCCTTCTTACCCGAGAAGTGAGAGTCCAGCTGATTTACAAGCATCCTATGCGGCTGATTTATTTTTCAATCGAAGCTTTTTAGATCCATCGGTATTAGGGGAATATCCAACTGGACTAATTGATATATTAAGAGAGCACAATCAATTACCAATGACCCAACAAGGTGATAAGGAATTATTAAAAGCGGGGATTGTCGATCTTCTTGGTGTAAACTATTATCAACCACGTAGAGTAAAAGCGAAGGCACATCTACCAAATACAGAAGGTCCATTTATGCCAGATTGGTTCTTCGACAATTATGAAATGCCTGGTAGGAAAATGAATAAGTATCGTGGCTGGGAAATATACGAAAAAGGTATTTATGACATTATGATAAACTTGAAAGAAAACTACGGAAATGTCCAGTCATTTATTGCTGAAAATGGAATGGGTGTTGAAGACGAGTCACGGTTTATAGTCGACGGGGAAGTCCAAGATGATTACCGAATTGAATTTATTAGTGGGCATTTGAAATGGTTACACAAAGCAATTGAAGAACAGTGTAATGTACAAGGATTCCATATGTGGTCATTTATGGACAATTGGTCATGGATGAATGCCTATAAAAATCGTTATGGCTTTTTCTCGGTTGATATCGAAACAAAGAAAAGAACGCCAAAAAAGAGTGCTCATTGGATTAAAACAGTATCTCAAAATAATGGTTTCTAATAATGGATGACTTTCATTAAGTTTCCCAAGCTTCGTAACACTGCGGTATGGTGAATAATATGAGCTTTGGAAGGGTTTTGACTTACTTGTAGGTCAAAGCCCTTTTAGCTTCATGAGTAAGGAGAGTTGACTTTATGTTGACCTTAAGAATAGAAACGATCCTCCGAGAATTAGTAGCTGTGTCGACACCAATTACTGGTAGCTATTTAGCGACGCTAAACCGGGTTACGTCACGTACAATAAGAGAAGATATAAAGACCCTTGACTTATCACTTGTCAGTAATGGGGCTTATATTGATTCGATAATGGGGCAAGGGTATAAATTAAGAATTACAGATGAGCAGTTATTTCGTAACTATTTAAAAAGGGTTTCAGGTGATGAGTCGACAGTTGAAAAAGGTATTCCTAAATTACCGGAGGAACGAGTCACTTATTTAATAAAACGATTCCTTTTAAGCGAAAGATACATCAAGTTAGATGATTTAGCGGATGAAATGTACGTTAGCAAATCAACCATTCAAAATGACCTAGTCCAGGTTAAAAACAAGTTGTCATTGTATGATATTCGATTAGAGGCACGCCCTAATTACGGATTAAAAGTAAATGCCGACGAGTTAAAACTTCGTTTTTGTATGGCTGAATATATATTTGAACGTAGAGAAGGGAAAGCGAAGCAATTATTCGGATCTCACTTTTCGTTGTTATCGCAAAGTGAACTGGATTCTTTATTAGAAATTATTGTTAGTCAAATCAATTTTCATCGAATTACTGTGTCAGATATAGCGATTAATAATTTAGTTATTCATATGGCTATTGCTTATAAAAGAATAAAAGATGGATATCACATTAACCTATACAAGACAGATCTTGATGAAATAGTTGAGCAAAAGGAATACCAAGTGGCTAGCGAAATCGTTCGGAAAGTTGAGGAACAGTTTCAAGTTGAGTTTCCTCAAGAAGAGACGGCTTATATCGCACTACACTTACTCGGAACGAAAATTTTACTACAAATGAATGCTACTAATAAGATTATTAAAGAAGTGGTAGAGGAAGATATTTCAAAGATAGTCGGGAAAATGTTGGATAAGATTGAGTCCAAACTAAATCTTGGCGTTTGTGAGGACAAGGAATTGATCATAGCGTTAAGCCTACATTTGAAGCCCGCAGTTAACCGCTATAAATACGGTATGAATGTCAGAAATCCGATGCTAGAGGATATTAAAAAGAATTATCCACTTGCTTTCGAAGCAGGAGTTATTGCGGGAGCAATGATCAATGAGCATTTAGGTATAGAGGTTGATGAGAATGAAATAGGCTATCTTGCACTCCATCTAGGGGCTGCTATTGAACGCAGGAAATCGAAGATAGGTCCAAAAAAATGTTTAATTGTTTGTGCTTCCGGATTAGGGACTGCACAATTAATTTATTACAAATTAAAAAATCAGTTTGGAGAAGGGCTAGAGCTCGTAGGCACTACTGAATATTATAAGCTGCGTCAATATAATTTACTGGATATTGATTTTATTGTAAGCTCTATTCCTATTCAAGAACAGCTTCCAGTTCCTGTTATTGTCGTTAACGCTATTTTAGGGGATTCAGATATAAGGAAAATAGAAGAGTTTATCGTGCATACAAATCATAAATTTAACGCTTTTTTCCAAGAAGAGCTTATGTTTTTAACAAAAAGTTTTGAATCACAAGAAGAAACTTTAGAATTTTTGTATACGACGTTACTTGAAAAAGGACTAGTTGATCAGACTTTTCTCGATGCAATATACGAACGAGAGAAAGTTGCACCAACATCGTTCGGAAATTTAGTCGCTATCCCACATCCGATAACGCCCAATTCGGATAAAACATTTCTAGCAGTTTGTACACTAGCCAAACCTATTATGTGGAATGATAAGCCAGTGCAATTTATTTGTTTACTCAGTGTGAAAAAGAATAGTCAAGAAGATTTACAAGGAATGTACGATTTGCTAGGAGAGATTATTCACGATAGTTCAATTGTCGAGAAGTTAATTAAAGTAAAGACATACGAAGCATTTATGAAAGTGCTATCAAAAGAAAAAGCGTAAAATAGGAAGGTTCTATTTTGCGCTTTTGTTATGTTCAAATTGAGTAATCTATTCTTTCACTACACCGAATGAGAACACTGTTTGCTTGTGATAAGGGACATCTGCTTCTAGTCGTACTGTTGGAAAGCCCTCATGATGCAGGGAAGCAGGGGAGGCCTGTGTTTCAAAGCAAATCCCGTCATACCGTTTGGATAAGCCATTTGCTAACTCAAGCCCTTCAGACAAGTTATTAGCTGTGTACATCACTACACCGGGTTGGTTGGTCGTAATCGTCATTACGCGTCCACTGACTTCATCCTGTACCTGAATAGCTTCCTGTTGCTTAGGATTCAAAATAAAATAATGATCATAACCGTGACCTGCTAGGATATTTTGTGTATGTGTGGAGTTAATCCCATCAACAATTGGACGCCCAGTCCGGAAATCAAATGGTGTATGCGTAACATCTAGCTTGTTACCGGTTGGAATTAACTCGTTATCGAGTTCAATAAATTCATCACTAGCGATTGTTACAAGATGGTCGTGTATCGTCCGTTTCATATTTCCCGATAAATTAAAATAAGAGTGATTGGTCAATGTCAGGACGGTTGCTTGATCCGACGTTGCTGAATAATCGACAATAAGCTCATTGTTATTGGTCAAAGTATAGGTAACGGCATTCTCCACTGTCCCTGGATAGCCACCTTCCCCATCCACGCTCGTATGGGTGAAGGACACTCCAACCGTATCCTCAGTTTGAAAGGGGGTAGCTGCCCAAATGACTTGATGTAATCCACCAGCACCACCGTGTAAATGATGGGCTCCCTCATTCGCTTCTAAATGGTATGTTTGCCCTTCGATGGCAAAGGAGGCTTCTTGAATCCTTCCAGCTACTCGACCGATAATCGCGCCAAGAAAATTAGGGTTCTGGGCATAGTGGGCCAAGTTTTTGAAACCAAGTACAACATTTTCGATAATATTGTGGCGATCTGGAACGTTGATAGTCGTAATAATGCCTCCATAGTTTAACAAACTGACGCTCATGTTTTGTTGATTGGTCAGTGTGAATTTTTTCCAATTACTTATGGTGCTTTGTATATCTATATGCATTAAAAATCCGCCTTTTTATTAATACTATTGATAAAACGCTCACAGGCATGACGATTCTTGAAGACTCCGGCATCCCCAAGAACTTTAGCAAATTTAGCTCCAAGCTCTTTTTTTAAAAGAGTGTCAATTTGCTCGACATCCATCAATAGTCCATATTTTTCTTTTAGCTGGTCCGCCCATTGTTGATGGTATGGGGCAACAGTATTTGGTTGGGCCTGTAAATAAGCTTTAATCTCTACTAATTCGGCCTTTAAACGAGCTGGTAGAACAGCAAGACCCATCACTTCTATCAACCCAATATTTTCTTTTTTAATATGATGAACATCGGCATGTGGATGGAAAATACCGAGTGGATGCTCATCTGTTGTTCGATTATTACGTAACACTAAATCGAGTTCAAACTGTTCGTCGCGCATGCGAGCAATCGGTGTGATGGTATTATGTGGTGTATCTTCACTGAAAGCGCTAATCCCCGCCTGCTCATCATTATAATTTTTCCACGTTGAGAGGATATGGTCTGCCGCCTCAATCAATGACTTGGTATTATCCCCTTGCAGTCGAACGGTCGTTAATGGCCACTCCAGAATAGCGGCCGAAATGTCCGTGAAATGGTCTAGCTCAAACGAGAACGCTGTTGCTGCATTCGTCATTGGAAACTCATATCTACCAGCCTGATAGTGATCATGGCTTAAAATGGACCCTCCGACAATCGGTAAATCAGCATTCGAACCAATAAAATAATGTGGAAACTTACTGATAAAATGAAGTAAACGCTCAAAAGTCGCTTTACCAATTTTCATATCACGATGCTCTTCAGCGAATAAAATACTATGCTCGTTATAATAGACATACGGTGAATATTGCAAATACCAGTTTTCATTAACAAGCGGTATTTTTATCACGCGATGATTGGCGCGAGCAGGATATCCCGTCCGCCCCATGTAGCCTTCGTTTTCGAGGCATAGTAGACACTTTGGATAATGAACCGTATGCTTTAATTGACTCTCGCGTTTAATTTGCTCAGGGTCTTTTTCGGGTTTCGACATATTAATCGTAATATCCATTTTACCGTAGATTGTTTCAGTTTTGAACTGGATATTTTTTTGGATGCGATTCATCTGAATGTAATTGCTATTTTTACTTAATGCATAAAAATAATCTGTCGCATGTTGTGGAGCCTGTTGATATTTTTCTTGAAAAATTGCATGAATAACAGATGGTCTGGCCACAAAGCAATTCATAATATTGGCGGATAGGATCTCTTTGTCATCAAAAACATTTTCAATGATATTCTGTTCGACAGCATAAGTAATAATTTGTTCAAGTAAATTAGGAATTGTATCGTTTATTGGTTCTTCAATTTGTGCCGGCATTGCTTTGAGATGGAGTAGGGCCAGAACCTGGTTGGTGACGTATACTTGGTCGGCTTGTTCAATCAGCTCGCTTTGTAGCCCTTGCTGAATAAGCCCGGTAATTTGCTGGTAAATCATTCGCTTGTCACGTCCTTTTGATAGCCATTCGGGTGATGGACATGCCAGTTCCAAGCATCTTGAATGATTTTGTCAATTGAAGTCCGTGTTGGCTGCCAGCCTAATAGAGAAGCGGCCTTCTCAGAACTCGCAATCAAAATACTTGGATCACCGGCACGGCGCTCACCTGATTGCGTTGGGATTTCTTTACCCGTTACTATGCGAGCTGTTTCAATCATTTCTTTAACAGAGAAGCCCTGATTGCTTCCCAAATTGAAAATATCACTACTTCCATTATTATTTAAGTACTGAAGAGCTAAAAGATGTGCTTGAATTAGATCTTCTATATGTACATAATCGCGTATACAGCTACCATCCGGAGTATCATAATCCTCTCCAAAAACCGTAATATGTGTACGTTGTCCGAGAGCTGTTTGGAGAATGATTGGCACAAGATGTGTTTCTGGATGATGATCTTCACCGATTTCGCCAGATTCACGTGCACCTGCCACATTGAAATAACGTAGGGCCACGTAGCGAATGCCGTAAGCTTGCTCGCACCATTGCATCATTTTTTCCATCGTCAGCTTAGTTTCCCCGTAAGTACTTGTCGGGGTAGTAGGCATGTCCTCTGTAATCGGAACTGCTTCAGGCTCGCCATAAGTCGCTGCTGTCGATGAAAAGACAATTTTCTTCACTTGGAATTCCTCCATCACTTGCAATAAAACCTGCGTGCCGTAGACGTTATTATCGAAGTACTCTAGTGGCTTTTCCATGGATTCACCTACAAGTGAATTAGCCGCGAAATGAACGACGGCATCAATGGATTCCCTTTCAAATACGTTGCGCATAAAGGCGATATCACGAATATCGCCTTCGTAAAAGTTGGCATTAGGATGGACAGCCTCTTTATGTCCTGTTTGAAGATTGTCAATGACTACGACATCCAGTTGCTGGTCCAATAGCTGATAAACGGCATGTGACCCAATATAACCTGCTCCACCTAATACTAGTACACTCATTTAAAGCACCCCTTCAGTAAGTTCTCTCGCACCGTCACCGATTGCTGCAGTGTAAAATGTTGCTTCGTTGCCAGTTTTTTGACGGTAGATGGTATGGACAATGTTCTTAAAGTTCTCCACTTGATCTTTTTCAACAAGGGCAATTGCACAACCGCCAAAACCAGCGCCTGTCATACGAGCACCAATCACACCGGGCTGCTGCCATGCGGCGTGAACGATTGTATCCAGTTCAATTCCGGTCACCTCATAATCTAGCTGAAGCGAAAGATGTGATTCATTCATCAATTGTCCAAATACATCTACATGACCTTGCTGTAATTGATGGAGGGCTTCTAGTGTTCGTTGATTTTCATAGACTGCATGTTTTGCACGTCTTTGGTTTGTTTCATCCTGAATCAGATGCTTGTGTTGTTCAAATTGTTCCTTCGTCACATCACCTAGACTTTCAATTGAAAGTTCCTGTTGCAAGTCTCTTAATGCTTGTTCGCATTGCGCACGTCGTTCATTATATTTTGAGCCAGCTAAAGTTCGTCGTTTGTTTGTGTTAATAATCATTATGACATGGTCTTCCAATAGGATAGGTGCATACTGGTAATCTAACGTTTGGCAGTTTAATAGGATGGCATGATCTTTTTTGCCTTTTCCAATCGCAAACTGATCCATAATCCCACTATTGACACCGATATAATTATTTTCCACTTGCTGTCCCAGCTGAATCATCCTGACCCGATCTATGGCTAGGTCAAATAATCCTTCCAACAAGACACCTGTGACCATTTCAATTGAAGCAGAGGAGGACAATCCAGCACCATTTGGAATATCTCCATAAAATAAGATGTCCATGCCTGCCGAAATGGAATATCCGCTTGCATGCATGAACTTAATCATCCCAATAGGGAAGTTCGCCCAGTCACGCGCTTCGTTATAAGCTAAATGACTAAGATCACATTCAATAATGCCAGTATGGGCAAAGTTTTGTGAGAAAAAGCGTAACTTTTGATCGCCTCGTTTGTGTGCAAGTGCATATGTACCAAATGAAATCGAGGCAGGGAAGACATGGCCGCCATTATAATCTGTATGTTCACCAATCAAATTAATGCGACCGGGCGCAAAAAATAGACGTGGCATTTCAGTACTGTCAAAAATTGTTTGAAATTGTTTAAATAAATCCGGCTTCAATAGATAAACCTCCTCGAAAGTTAATAAATTAATTTAATTAAGTAGAGTGTACTACATCGTGAGAGAATGTTCAAACTACTTTGCTGAAATATATTTTATCACGTCTGTTGATTAACAAAAATAACTTAATAAAACAGTAGGTACTCTATGTTCAATTGCTTTTGGTTCGCTTTAGATTGAACGACTTCTATACAATATCCGTGCTATTTTCATGTATAGGGATGCGACTTCGCCGCATCCCTATACATTCTGTTCGGTAATCATATGGTAGTCGTTCATCCGTCGCTCTCCAAAAACACAGATACATAAAGTGCTAATGCTTTTGGGGACGTGCGAATAGTGGGCTTCTTAACTGGAGAGGGCCGCCAAAGATGAAATTTTGGCGGCCGAAGCCTTGCTCATGGTCTTTTCCATTTTTATTTTTAGGTAGTGTCATTTTCTATAAAGCTTGCTAAAAGTAAAGTAGGAACAACTTGTACAATGTGCAAGAGTGTCCGAAATTGCATTTTCGGGCACTTACACTCTTTTAAAAAAGACATTTATTCTTTTCTTTCCAAGCAACTGCATTTATCACTTAAACATGGAAGGTACGCGACAGGCAACTATTCATAACAAGATGACCGAAAAAGATGCGGCTAGAAATGACGAAGTCGTTTCTAGCCACGCTTGCTCCTTGGTAATTATGTCTTGAATAGTTGGCCGAAAGCGAACCGGAAATGATCCAGTTAACAAGCTAGTTTCAAGTCTTTGCTCACCTATGATTTATACAAGTAAATAGCTAATCAACAGACGTGAACTATTAAAAAATTTGAAAACTTGGACGAAAGGATTGAAAAATGCAAAGATTGTTGCGGATAACGCGATAAAGACTTGTAAAGTAAAACGTTTACATCTATTATATATGATAGATACTATTCAGTTTGTTTGCCATACAAACTAATACAAGTGGAAGGATGATGACGTTGAAAACGTTTATTACAGATGACTTTTTATTATACAATGAAACAGCAAAAGTCCTGTTCCATGGTACTGCAAAAGATTTACCGATTATCGATTACCATAACCATTTAAATCAAAAAGAGATTTTAGAGGATAAGAATTTTACAAGCTTATCTGAAATTTGGCTAGGCGGAGACCATTATAAATGGAGAGCGATGCGTGCAAATGGCATTGATGAAGCGTATATTACAGGAGATAAAAGTGGTTATGAAAAGTTCTTAGCGTGGTCTAAAACCGTGCCAAACACATTTGGCAATCCACTTTATCACTGGACTCATTTAGAACTCCTTCATTATTTTGGTATTGATGAGGTTTTAGATGAAAAATCAGCACCTGCTATTTGGGAAGAAGCAAATAGCAAGCTTGCTACAAAGGAAATGTCGATTCGATCACTACTTAAAAAGGATAAGGTTGAATTTGTTGGAACAACGGATGATCCAACAGATGATTTAGCAAGCCATATCGAGTTACATAAAGAAGGATTCGAAATAAATGTATCGCCTTCATTCCGACCTGATAAAGGGCTGAATATTGAAAAAGATGAGTTTGTATCATGGGTAGGAAAATTGGAGCAGGCAACAAATTCTTCGATTGAAACGTATGATGTACTTTTAGACGCTCTCGTAAGCCGAGTGGATTATTTTGATGAGCATGGTTGTCGAAGTTCTGACCACGGCATTGATGTGATGTTTTACGAGCAGGCTACAAAAGAGGAAGCAGCAGCCGTTTTCCAGAAACGATTACAAGGTGAGAAGCTAACTGCAAAAGAAATTGAGCAATATAAAACGTATACATTACTAACACTTGGTGAATTATACGCTGACAAAGGCTGGGTAATGCAACTTCATCTAAGTGCGTTGAGAAATAATAACACAAGAATGTTGAATCTACTTGGTCCGGATACTGGTTTTGATTCAATAGGTGACCTTCTCATTGCCAATAAACTTTCTAATTTTTTAAATGCGTTAGAAAGCAAAGATAAATTACCTAAAACCGTTTTGTATAGCTTAAACGCGAATGATAATGCTGTGTTAGCTTCTATGGCGGGTAATTATCAAAGCTCTGAAATTGCAGGGAAGGTTCAGTTTGGAACCGCTTGGTGGTTTAATGATGTCATCGATGGCATGGAAAACCAAATGAAGACGTTAGCGAATATAGGGCTGATCAGCAACTTTATTGGTATGTTAACAGATTCGAGAAGTTTCCTTTCATTCCCAAGACATGAATACTTCAGAAGGATATTGTGTAATTTACTTGGAACGTGGGTAGAAGAAGGTAAAGTACCGAAAGATATGGCATTATTAGAGAAGTATGTGACAAACATTTGCTATAATAATGCAAAGCGTTATTTTAAACTTTAAGAATGCTCTACTTGTATAACAACGTTGTAAATTCGGAGTATAGAAAGGAAGAAAAAAATGTCGAAACAACAAATCGGTGTCATTGGCCTAGCGGTTATGGGAAAAAATTTAGCGTTAAATATCGAGAGCAGAGGGAATTCTGTTTCTGTCTACAATCGCACAACTTCAAAAACAGAGGAATTTTTAGCAAATGAAGCAAAAGGCAAGAATTTTTTTGGTGCTACTAGCATTGAGGAGTTTGTTAACTCTTTAGAAGTACCCCGTAAAATAATGCTCATGGTTCAAGCAGGACCTGCAACAGATGCAACCATTGCATCACTGCAGCCATATCTTGAAAAGGGTGATATTTTAATTGACGGTGGAAATACGCTATTCGAAGATACGATTCGCCGTAATAAAGAGCTAGAGAAAACAGGTATCCATTTTATTGGAACAGGGGTATCAGGTGGGGAAGAAGGTGCACTAAAAGGTCCTTCTATTATGCCAGGCGGTCAAAAAGAAGCGTATGACTTAGTTGCACCTATTTTTGATTCAATTGCAGCACGAGTTGATGGAAAGTCTTGTAGTACGTATATCGGTCCTGATGGCGCGGGTCATTATGTGAAAATGGTTCACAATGGCATCGAGTATGGAGATATGCAATTGATTGCAGAAGCCTATGCAATTTTGGATAATGTCCTTGAGTTGGATGCACAAGAACTTCATGAAGTATTTTCAGAATGGAATAAAGGCGAATTAGATAGCTACCTAATTGACATTACTGCAGAAATCTTTACGAAGATCGATGAAGAGACAGGTAAACCGCTTGTTGATGTCGTTTTAGATAAAGCAGGTCAAAAAGGGACAGGCATGTGGACTAGTAAAAATGCTTTAGATTTAGGTGTTCCACTTCCATTAATTACAGAGTCTGTATTTGCACGTTGTATCTCTTCGATGAAAGAAGAGCGTGTCCGTGCAAGTAAAGTATTGTCTGGACCTCAAGTAAGCCAATATGACGGCAATAAAGAAGAACTTATTGAAGCAGTTCGTAAAGCATTGTACATGAGTAAAATTTGTTCTTATGCACAAGGATTTGCTCAAATGCGTGCACAGTCTGAGGAGAGTCATTGGAATTTGAATTATGGAGAGATTGCAATGATCTGGCGTGGGGGTTGTATTATCCGTGCACAGTTCCTACAAAATATTAAAGAAGCTTATGACCAAGAACCTGATTTAGAAAACTTATTATTAGATAGTTATTTTAAAGAAATTGTAGAAGGTTACCAATCAGCATTACGCGAAGTCGTATCTGTTGCGGTTAAACAAGGGATTCCTGTTCCTTCTTTCGCAAGTGCAATTGCTTATTATGATAGCTATCGTTCAGAAAATCTGCCTGCAAATCTAATTCAAGCACAACGTGATTACTTCGGCGCTCATACGTATCAACGTAAAGACAAAGAAGGAACTTTCCATACGAACTGGTTCTAAATAAAGAGAAGTAAAGTAAATAAAAAAAAGATCTCTCTTTCCCATGGATAGGGAGATCTTTTTTATACCTATTTGACTAAAACAGTATCCTCTGTCAGTGTTAAGATGAGCTCCGGTACCTCTAGAAAACGCTGAATCGCTAGTGCACATGCACCAAGGGCACAGGAACTATTCCCAAAATCGGAAATTACTAATTCACCATATTGACTGACTGCGGAATTCAAGTTATTTTTAATTTCCTCGATTGCATTTGGATACATTTTTAACAGTTCACTCGTCAACACCAATGTTTCTGGATTGTAGATATTGATAATATTATTTAAACCGATTGAAAGGTCGACGATATACTGTTTCATTAGTTGGAGAGTAGTGGGATCTTGCTTGGCCAGTAGGGATTGTATGTCATCATGAGTTACTTTTGGAACACCTAACTGCATTGCCAAACGTGCAAGTAGACTAGGCTCAGATGAGTAGAGCTCCCAGCAACCTTTGTTACCGCATCGGCATGCTTCTCCATCCTTGGAAATAATCATATGGCCCATTTCTCCGGCATAGCCGTGAAATCCTTTATGCAGTTTCCCATCAATCATTATTCCCGATCCAATTCCGGAAGAGAAGAGAAGGCAAAGTAAATGATTACTCTCATGGTGCTTATAGACACGTTCGGAATAAGCCGATAGGTTTGCGTTATTTTGAATGGATATGTCCATATCTAGCTCTTTCATAAGATCAGTTTTTAAGGATTTATTTTGCCATTGATGACTAGGCACAAAATAGATGCTCTCATCTTTATTTACTGTCCCGTGAATACCAATCATTACACTAACTAATCCGTAATGTTTTTTTGAATAATCATTTTTATATTTTTGAATTTGCTTAATAAGTAAATGAACTAACTCTTCATAACTAGCAATTTCTAGCTCTATGGAGTCATGTTGAACAGGATTACCACCTAAATCGGAAACCATATACTGGATATGGTTATAATCTAGGTCGATACCTAACACATAGCCTGCATCTTTATTGATCGAAAGCATGATTGGTCTTCTACCTACGACATTATGCTCCAGTCTTGTTTCACAAATTAAGTCTTCACTGAGTAAATCGGCAACTTGAATTGAAATAGTAGCTTTGTTTAATCCGGTAATTTTGGATAGGTCAGCTCTTGAAATCATGCCATGCTCAACTATTTTACTTAAAATAATACTTCTATTGATTTTTTTTATGTAAGCACCGTCGCCAGTAATCATCTATTTACCCCCGAATTAATTATAATTATACGAATGCAAAAATGGTTTATTTAGTGTAATAAAAATTACTTTGTTGTGCGGACAAAGTAATTGTGACGTTAATTTATTATAGCATAGAAAGGAATGATACATATGAGAACATTATATTTCGATTGCTTTTCAGGAATTAGTGGAGATATGGTTATTGGGGCTCTTATTGATGCAGGAGGGGATCCTGTTCATTTAGAAACGGAGTTAAAAAAACTGAATATGGAAAATGAGTATGAATTAACATTCAATAAAGTCGTGAAAAACGGCATTACAAGTACAAAGTTTGATGTTTTATTAACGAGTGATGCTCATGACGACGGTCATAGTCACAACCATGGGCATAGCCATGACCACGAGCATAATCACAATCATGGACACAGTCACGATCATGACCACGGGCATGACCACGGGCATAATCACAGTCATGAACATAGTCACGACCATGGCCACGGGCATAATCACAGTCATGAACATAGTCACGACCATGGCCACCATCATCACAACCATAATCATGATCATCGTTCTTATAAAAAAATTGTTGAGCTTATTCAATCGGCAGGTTATTCTAATCGAGTGGAAGGAAATGCGCTCAGCATTTTCAAGAAGATAGGACAAGCCGAAGGGAAAATTCACGGTGTAGCACTTGAAGACGTTCATTTTCATGAGGTAGGAGCCGTGGATTCGATTATCGATATTGTAGGTGCCGCTATACTTCTTGAACAACTGCAAATAGACCGTATTAAATCATCTGCCGTTCCAGTTGGTTCCGGGAAAATTCATATTGATCATGGCATTTATCCAGTTCCAGCTCCTGCTACATTAGAAATTTTACTCGGTGTTCCTATTGCAGAAAGCCAAGTCAAAGGGGAGTTGGCAACACCTACAGGAGCAGCCATTGTAGCGGTACTTGCCGAAGCATTTTGTACATTACCCGCTATGAAGGTTCAATCCATTGGTTACGGAGCGGGTACTAAAACGTTTCCAAAGCATCCAAATGTACTCCGAGTGATTATCGGAGAAGAATAACTATCACCATTGAATAATTAGGTAAATAACGGAATGGCGTTTTTGGAGGTAAAGATGAAACTGCATTCGGTATTTCAGTATGTATATATTTTTTACACATTCGTATTTGTCCTTCACATCGCCAATATATTTATCGCTAGCGACCGTTTGAATTATGTGATTGGCTTATTAGCTTTAGTCATGTTAGTCATTTCTTTTGCGAGTGCATCGAAATTATTTAGGATACTAAGTGCCTCCTTCATTGTGATAGGAGGCTGCTTATATGCTACAACAGGACAATCAGTTTTGGCTATACCTAGTGCTTTAACGGCTAATATATCCTTACTCACACTTTTAGCGATGTTACCGTGGATGAATAGTGTTGTTAGAAGTGGTCGGTTTGACCGGAGCTTAAACAGCTTAATGAAGGCGAATGTATCTGATGTGGGCAAAATGTATACGCGTGGTTCAGCGACAACGCTTACGCTAGCGGCATTTTTAAATTTATCGGCGGTTACCATTGCACAGGACGTGCTGAAAGATAATTTAGCGCATTTCAATAAAAAAGTGCGAGATTCATTCATTAGTACATCGACATTAAGAGGTTTTTCCTTAGCTTTACTATGGAGTCCACTTGAAATACTAGTCGTCCTATCTATTTTTGTAACGGGTGTTTCTTATGTAGCTATACTCCCTTGGTTGTTATTAATTACAGTGCTAACATTTATACTTGATGCTTTGTGGGGTCGCTATCATTTCAGAAAGTATGCGTATGCAAACCCAAGCGGTGAACAGTCTAGGGAAATGAATGTCAAAGAGGTAGCTAAAAAAATCGCTCACCTGGCAAGTGCGCTAGTGCTATTTTTAGCTCTAGTTATTGTCTGTGGTACATTCTTTGAAGTCGATTTCATTTTGACTGTGACGCTTCTCATCTTTCCCTTTACGCTAATATGGTCTACAATCATAAAAAGGGGTAGAAGTTTTTGGGTCATCGGTTGGCATAATTGGAAAATGAAAGCGAATACAATGCAAAACTTTATTATCTTATTTATTGATTCACACCCAAAAAGCTGAAATTCCTTCGAACACCGCTCCGGCGCTTCGTGGATGCCTC
>NZ_JADHDX010000014.1 GCF_016820585.1 Arthrobacter beigongshangensis | reverse complement strand
AACGTCTTTTTCAATTTAGGTTCACTTATGGGACTTAAAACCGTAGGTTTTTCAGTGGCCTCGTATTGCACCGGACTCATTTTTAATTTTGCCTTGATCCGTTTCGTATTATAATAATGGATATATTTTTCTAGTTCTATCTTAAATTGTTCTACACTTTCAAATTCCTTTAAGTAGAGGAATTCCGATTTCATAATCCCAAAGAAATTCTCCATCACCGAGTTGTCGTAACAGTTTCCTTTACGAGACATACTCTGCACAATTCCTCTTGATTGAAGTCTTTTACGATATTTTTCCATTTGATAGTGCCAGCCCTGATCGGAATGCATCAGTAACTGGTGTTCCCCTAGTAAGCGTTCGATGGCTTTCTCCAACATATCCGAGACAAGTGAATACGTTGGTCTAGAGCCAATTGTATACGTAATGATCTCACCATTAAACAAATCTAAAACAGGTGATAAATAAAGTTTCTCGCCAAATAACTTAAATTCCGTAATGTCCGTGACCCATTTTTCATTTGGGGCATCTGCAGTAAAGTTGCGATCTAAAATATTTGGTGCGATTTTACCAACTGTGCCTTTGTACGATTTATATTTTTTCATACGCACTAAGCACTTTAAACCAAGTTCTTTCATAATACGTTGAATTTTTTTGTGATTCACTATTTGTCCACGATTCTCTAGTTCATCACGAATACGACGATAGCCATAACGCCCCTCATGCTCCTCATAAATTGCTTTGATTTCTGTTTTTAAGCTGGCATCTGGATCTGGACGATTAATTTGTTCTAATAGATCATAGTACGTGCTACGTGGAATGCCAGCGAGTTTTACAAGTGCTTTCACCGGAAATTCATGCCTTAGTTCATAGACTACTTGCGCTTTGTCTTGTTTGGTGATTTTTCCTTGTTTTGAACTAAGACATTCAACTTTTTTAAATAAGCATTTTCCATTTCTAGCTGTTTAATACGTGTTTCAAGTGCCTCCTTAGAGCCCTCAGCTACTACTTGTTTGGATTGTTGTGTGGATTTATTTTTCATGGATGGACGCCCCTTTTTCTTTGATTGAAGGGCGTCTATACCTTGTGTTTCCAACTGCCTTTTCCATTGAAATAGCGTGGAAGGCGCTGCAATATTGAAGATTGCAGCTGTTTCTCTGATAGACGTCCCTAGCTCGTTCATATAAGTAAGTACGTCTAGTTTATATTGTAATGTGTAGGATGTATAGCGTTTTTCAAATGCCTTTTCTCCATGATATTGATACTGTTGAATCCATGTTCGAAATACAGGGTAAGCAACCCCAAGGGAATCCGCGATTGTCCTTTGACTTTCTCTTCCATTTATATAACGTTTCACAGCTTTTACCTTCTCTTCAATTGTAAATTTAGCCATAAAAAAGCACCTCCAATTGTTAGATGGTGTCTAACAATTGGGGTGCAGTTCAAAGGCGGTTTTGGATTTTTTATTTGTTTAGCTTTACGTATTTCGGATGACGATTGCAAGTAACTTTCTCAATATTCGTAGCGTCTGATCCGCAAAACTTTCTACTGAGTTAGAAGATGCAGTTTTATTTCCAAACATCATAGAAAATAAGGCTTTCTGATCCCCTGTTGGTTCCTCGGTCGAGAGAAATAAATGAATGACCGAAATCCCCTTTTTCTCTGTTTCCATGACAGCCTCTGCTGTATCAAGAATACCATTACGATCATAGCCAAAGGCAGATGGTTCTCCGTCTGAAAAGACCAGTAAGAACTTATGCTTCTCCTGCCTAGAAGCCAACTGCTCGGCCATCCAGCGAATCGCAAAGCCGTCTCGGTTATCTTCGTTCGCGTCGAAAGATAGAATGGACATACCATTATCTTTATTACGATCTGCAAATGTATGCATGAGCCCGAAAACGTTAGGCTGCATTTCTTTAGAGGCATGATATGCATCCTCGTAGTACGATGAAATTTCATGACTCACGCCGAGTTGACGAAGCACATCATGGAATAACAATACAGCCTGCTTCGTTTCATCCAATTTATCAAGCATGGAAGCAGAGCCGTCGACGAGTAGTCCAAACACAGCGTCTAAGTTAATGGAAGGTGCATTTTTTCGATAAAATGGTTTAGGTCGTTCATCCACTACCATTGTTGTCAATTTTGTCGATAGACGTCCTTTCATAAGCCGCTCCCGCTTGGAGTCCTCTTTCAAATCGATCCGCTTCTTCATTTCCTCCACAAACGAACGAACATACGGTTTTTGCTGTTCTCGCAACATGAACAATTTCTGACGGTTTTCATGCTCATTATCCACTTTCACGCGCAACTCTTCATAGACGACGTTCAGATGCTCCTTGCCGAACATTTTACCGGCCTTTACCTTATTCTCCCGCTTGTCAGCTTTGTCGCTCTCTTCGTCCGTCCAGCGTTCGTTGTCGTTGCCTTCCGAATTTCCGGAACCTGTTTCTTCAATGTCAGCCTCTTCATTGCCAGGCGTTGCATCGTTGGCATCACTCTTACCGGATCGGCCATGCTCGAGTTCAAATTCAAGATGGACACCTGATTCACTTTCATTTTCCCGATGCCATGAGCGAAATACCTCTTCAATCGTTTCTTTTGGCTCCTCCTCCCCTTTCTCAGCATCAGTCATCCCTTTATGGTAATGAAATACTACATTTTCTTCGGTAATGGCATCCCCCGCTGAGTAATATTGATGGATGAGGTCTTTGTCGATGGATCTTTCAATAATGTCGATAATTCGATCTGCGATGTACGTATTATCCTTTGTATTCTTGGCATCGTAGGCATGCTGTAAAACAGTTTGGATTAGCCCCAAATCGATTTCTCCCCAGTTGATAGATGTATCGATAAACATGCCCTCATGAAGCGAGACGAATAGCTGATTCATCATCGCGTCAGCTACAAAGCTTTTCTGCATATTCGAGGACAGCATATTGCGGTGAAAGCTAACGTACGCTTTTCTTCTGATATCGAATGAAGATGCCGTTCCAGGTCTTTCCCTCGTAATTGCATCCATCAGACGGAATTCCTCGAGCATCATTAACAGCTCCAAAGCAAATTTCCGCAGGGGGTGTAAGCTATATGTACGAGTGAACGCAATCCAAGTGGGCACACTAAAACGTTTCCAATACCCCGCTGTCAATAAATATATATCGGAAAGCCTTCCTGCGTGGATGATTTCCTCTGTCCGATGTCGCCAAAAAACACTCATAGCAATAACGCCTTCTTGCGGACGAAATTCAAGCAATTTCCGCTCGGTTAACTCAAGAAAAGGGGCATCTGCAAGTGCCCGTCCCAGTCGTTCGTACAGTAATAGCGTCTTGGCATCGACCGTTTCATCATTGAATTGAATGAATCGATTCATCTTCACCATAGCAATCGCCTCATTTCACCCAAGTATCCACTAATTCCATGACCAGCCTACGTTCGATTTTATCGTCCAGTTTCTCGGCAATAGCGTACTGCACCGCACGTTTCACAGGGATATGTTCTGCCAGTCCCATTGCATCGAGCAAGCTTCGAACAGATGCGGCTTCGTCGGATAACAACCCATTCATCACTTGCTTTTTCAAATCATTGCCGATCTGAAGGAATGTCTCGACGAGCTGCTGTGTGGCAGTTGGATAAGTGTCTGTCATGACTGTTTGTAATTGTTCTCCCGTCAAATAAGGTACGGTAAACGACACAAAGCGGTTTTTCAACGCTTCATTCATCGGGGATGTTCCGACATATCCTTCGTTGATGGCTGAAATAACGGTAAAGTTTTCATGTGCGTAAATGACTTCACCTGTAAATGGATTCGTTAACATACGACGGTGATCGAGCACACTATGAAGAATCGGCAATGTTTCTGGTCTTGCCATATTGATCTCATCAATATATAAAATATGCCCTTTTTTCATCGCTTGGACAACTGGTCCTTCAACAAATTCAATAACCGTTTCTCCATCTTTACTAATAATTGTTTTGAAGCCGAGTAACGATTCAGCATCAAGATCAACGGAACAGTTGACACTTTGCATTGGCTGCTGAAAATAATGTGAAATGCTTTGGGCTAGTTTTGTCTTTCCTGAACCCGATGGTCCTTTTAATAACACAGGTTTTTTTAACACAATCGCAACGAGTACGTCTTCCCATAAATGAGCGTCCGGTGAGACATAGCCTCCTTGTTGGATTAACAGCTGTGCTACTGACTCATGGATTTCTTCTGAGCGATGTGCATGTTCTTTTTCGATTAGAGCATTCATGTAACAATTTCCTCCTTATAAAAAGCCCGATACAATTTGATGTATCGGGCTCGGCTGTTTATTCGAAATATGTTTTGTAATAGCCGCCGACTTTACCTGTATTATCCAAAACAAAAATAAATTCTTCTGTTTCATTTTTCACTTCGTATTCTTTACCAGGTGTTAACACATTATTCACAACGTATTTTGCGGCATCTGCATGTTTACAGACGACTGTTCGAGTTGCAGGTGCTGTTGTCCAATCTTTGAATGACATTTCTCATCACGCCTTTCAGTTAATAAAAAAATCAGCCCGCGACGAAAGCGGGCCGATTGGATTAAGGCCTACTATATGCCTTGCAGTTATTAAGAACCGAGAAGAAGATCTTCCGGATTTTCGATTAATTCTTTGACCATTTTCAAGAATCCAACAGAGTCTTTCCCATCGATGACACGGTGGTCATAAGAAAGTGCCACATACATCATTGGACGGATTTCGATATTATCTCCAATTGCTACTGGACGTCTTTGGATTGTATGCATACCTAAGATACCGACTTGTGTACCATTCATGATTGGTGTTGACATGAGTGAACCGAAGACACCACCGTTTGTAATCGTGAATGAACCGCCTGTCATGTCTGCCATTGTCAATTTATTATCGCGAGCTTTTTTCGCAAGCTCGACAATTGTTCCTTCGATTTCAGCGAAGTTTTTACGGTCTGCGTCTACCACGTTTGGTACAACAAGTCCGCCATCTGTTGAAATCGCTACGCCGATGTCAAAGAAGTTTTTCAAAATGATTTCGTCCCCATCGATTTCTGCGTTGACGTATGGATATTTCTTAAGTGCAGCAACAACCGCTTTTGTAAAGAATGACATAAATCCTAAACGAACATCGTTTTGTTCGAAGAATTGGTCTTTCTTACGTGAACGAAGTGCCATCACATTTGTCATATCGATTTCGTTAAATGTTGTTAGCATTGCTGTCGATTGTTTAACTTCCAATAGACGTTTAGCAATTGTTTGACGACGACGAGTCATTTTTTCGCGCGTTACACGGCCATCATCTTGAGCAACTGCTTGTGCTGCCGGTGCTGCTGTCGCAACTGGCGCTTTCGGAGCTGTACCATGTGCTTCAACGTCTTGTACACGGACACGACCCATTGGATCTACTGGTGAAACAGCAGCAAGATCGATACCTTTCTCGCGTGCTAATTTGCGAGCTGCTGGGCTTGCGATTGTGCGATCAGATGTGCTTGCGTCCTCTTCAACTGCTACAGCTGCAGCTGCAACCGGTGCTGCTGGTGTTGCCGCCGCTTCAACAGGTGCAGCAGGAGTTGCAGATGGTGCGCCTGATCCTGCACCAACGATTGCGATAACTTGACCGACTTGAACTGTGTCGCCTTCTGCCGCAAGATGTTCTTGAACAACTCCAGCTTCTTCTGAAATAACTTCAACGTTTACTTTGTCTGTTTCAAGTTCAACGATGAATTCACCTTTTTCAACCGTGTCGCCTGGTTTTTTCAGCCATTGCGCAATCGTTCCTTCTGTAATCGATTCTGCCAGTTCTGGTACTATGATTTCTGCCACAATAAATTCCTCCTCTAATTTACCTATATACAGTGTAAAGCCATTCATTATCTTACAATGTCGGAATTACTTTTTCAATGCTTCGTCAAGAATACGGTTCTGCTCAATCTTATGAGATTCCCCGTCACCTTCAGAGGGGCTAGCACGGTGGATTCGACCAACATAAGAGACTTGTTTCTCTCCCGCGATTTCGCGGATATAATTAGTTGCGAATAACCATGATCCCATGTTTTTCGGCTCTTCCTGTACCCAAACCAATTCTTTCGCATTAGGGTAACGTGAGACGATATCGCTAATCTTGTCAGTTGGGAACGGATACAGTTGTTCTACACGAACGATGTGTAAATGATCGAAGCCCTTTCCATCTTTGACACGTTCAGCAAGATCAATCGCTATTTTTCCACTCGCGAACAAGATTTTTTTCACTTTATCTGCCTTCTTACCTGTTCCTGGTTGCTCCAGCACTGTCTCGAAATGACCTTCTGCCAAATCGCTTATGTCCGCACCGACAAGTGGGTGACGAAGAAGCGACTTAGGTGATGCAATTACAAGCGGACGCATCGATTTTTCACCAAGCATCTTGGCTTGTCTGCGAAGAATATGGAAATAGTTCGCTGCACTTGACAGGTTTGCGACCGTCCAGTTGTTTTCTCCACAAAGTTGTAGGTAGCGTTCAAGTCGCGCACTTGAGTGCTCAGGGCCTTGGCCTTCATATGCATGTGGTAATAGCATAACGAGTCCAGATTGCTGACCCCATTTTGAGTAACTTGAAGATACAAATTGGTCAAACATGACTTGTGCCATATTTGAAAAGTCTCCATATTGAGCTTCCCAAATAGATAATACTTTTGGGTCTTCAAGATTATATCCAAATTCATAACCGACAATACCGGCTTCCGTCAATGGACTGTTATACGCGACGAATGATGCTTTTGAACCGCTAATATGATGGAGCGGAACAAGTTCCTCGCCTGTCTTCTCATCGTGAAGGACTAGATGGCGGTGTGCGAAAGTTCCACGTTGAACATCTTGACCAGTCAAACGAATTGGATTACCGTCTTGTAGAATCGCACCAAATGCAAGAGTTTCTGCATGTGCCCAATCGATTTTACCTTTGCCGTTAAATGGCTCTTCGCGGCGCTTTAAAATCCGCGACAATTTGCCAAACACATTAAAGTTTTCAGGATATGTCAGTAATTCTTCGTTGATACGACGAAGATTTGTCTCACTAGTCCCCGTTTCAAGATCTCTCGGATAGCCGGCAAGTACTTCTTCAGGCGTAGCATTTGAAATAGGCTCTGCTTGAGCAGACTGTTCTTTCACTGTGTCGTATGCATCTTGCATAGTTGCAATTATTTCTGCATCCAGCTTCGTTACCTCTTCTTCAGTTAAAATATTCGCTGCAGTGAGTTCTGAACCGTATAATTCTCGTACTGTCTTATGCTCATGAATAGCATGATACATAACTGGGTTCGTTACAAGGGGCTCATCCATTTCATTATGACCATAACGGCGATAGCCGAGAAGATCGATTAAGATATCCTTGCCGAATTTTTGTCGGTATTCAAATGCGAAAGACGCTGCTGCAATTACTGACTCAGGGCTATCCGCATTGACATGAATTACCGGTACTTCGTAACCTTTTGCTGGATCTGAAGAATAGTGTGTCGATCTTGAATCGTAATATTCAGTTGTGAAACCGATCATATTATTCGCGATGACGTGGATAGAACCACCTGTTTTGAATCCACGAACACGGCTATAGTTAAACGACTCAGGCACAATTCCTTGTCCTGGGAAGGCCGCATCTCCGTGAATAAGTACTGCATAAGCAGCATCTGTATCTTGTTCGGGTACACCCGGATTATCCGTATTTTCCTGCGCAGCTCTTGTTTGTCCAGTAATAACTGGATTCACTACTTCCAAGTGAGAAGGATTATAAGCAAGAAAACGTTGCATACCTGTTTTTCCTGTATACAATGCGCCCATATGATACTTCACATCACCAAACCAACCGCGTGTTACTTCAAGTGAACCATCTTTAGGAAGAAACGGAGCGTCTGGAACGCCAGCAAATTGGGCAAACATCATTTCATATGGTTTATTTAAAATATGTGTCAGTACGTTCAAGCGACCCCTATGCGCCATCCCAATCAACATTTTTTTCGTTTTCTCTTCCTCAGAACGACGAACAAGTTCATCAAGGAAGACGACAAGTGTATCCAAGCCTTCAATGGAGAATCGTTTCGCACCAACGAACGTACGGTGGATGAATTTCTCAAACCCTTCGATTTTTGTCAATCTTTCAAGAAGAGCTTTTTTATCATCTACAGATAGTTGAGTAGAAACATTTCCACTCTCAATCTTAGATTGAATCCAAGTTCTTTCTTCTTCATCGATGACATGATCAAATTCATAAGCAATTTTCCCAGTATATAATGTTTTCAAGTAGTTCACGGCATCAAGCCCATTCATTATGTTTGACGGAACATTAGTAAAGAAAAGTGATGCTGGCATTGCCTGCAAATCGCTTTCCGTCAACCCATAATAAGAAGATTCAATACGCATTGAATCTTTCGGACGATCTTGTAACGGATAAATATCTGCTGCGAGATGCCCATATGTACGAATTGCGTCCTGCAACTTATAGGCAGATAATACTTTACTGAAATCAGCCGGTGCTACTGCTCCGATTGCTTCTGTTTGTTTCCCATCATCAATTATAGGCGCACCAAAACGGCGGAACATGTCCGCGAGTTCAGCATCCACAGACTCAGGTGATACTTTGAATACTTCGTACATTTCCATTACATACCCAAGGTTTGGACCCGAAAATACAGCATACGGGGAACGATGGTAGTCAACATTGTTCGACATGTAAAATGACCTCCACATTTGCCTACTGGCATATTGTGATTTTATTTTTTATCCTTATTAATATTACCACGCAAACTCTTTAACTGAAAGGGTTTCGCGTCAATTATGAAACTTTTGTGCCCGGGACTACATTACACCTGTTTTAAATTACTTGCAACCTATTAAATTCGCATAGAATGACATTGATTTGTCTATTTCAGCTAATTTCGGTGCAACAAAATCATTTCCACCATCTCTTCGGGGGTTTTTGGTAACAAAGACTCCTTCATTTTTTCAATTAATTGCTTTTCACTACCTAATAAACTAGCGAATTCTGTCGATAAAACCCGATTGGCCACTTCCTCTTCTTGAAGTACATGCGCATAGCCTAGCTTTTGAAAGTAAGCAGCATTCAGAATTTGATCTCCTCTGCTTTTTGCGGCTGATAGTGGAATAAGTAGCATAGGCTTCCGCAAAGCCAACAATTCGAAAATAGCATTGGATCCTGCTCTTGATACAGCAAAATCAGAAGCGGCTAGAAGATGAGGCAATCCATCTGTCACATATTCGAATTGGGTATAGCCTACCATGTCTTCTAGGTTGTCATCGACATTTCCTTTTCCACATAGATGAATAACATCAAATTGTTGCAGAATGGCTACTAAATCTTTGCGAATCGCTTCATTAACAACTGACGAGCCTTGACTTCCTCCCATAATTAGGAGAACTGGTTTGTGTCCTGATAAACGGGCAATTCCTAATCCGTCTTCCCGTACCCCCTCGAATAGTTCAGGTCTAATAATTGCCCCAGTACAAGTCGATTTTTCCGCTGGCACATAATCTAATGTTTGTTCAAAAACTGTAAAAATATGATTGGAAAATGGTAGCGCCAGTTTATTGGCAAGACCAGGCGTCAAATCCGATTCATGGACGACAACAGGAATTTTTGCTAGTTTAGCCGCAAGAACAACTGGTACTGAAACGAACCCACCTTTCGAGAAAATAATTTCCGGTTTCACTTTACGAATAATTGCCAATGCTTGCATAACGCCTACACCAACTCGAAACGGATCCGAAAAGTTTTTCATAGAAAAATAACGTCTGATCTTCCCACTTTGAATGGCATGATAGATAACCTCAGGATACCCATTGCTAATCAATTCTTTTTCAATTCCGGTGTGCGACCCTATGTAATGAATTTCATAACCTTTCTCTTCGAATACAGGAATTAGCGCTTGATTCACGGATACGTGCCCAGCCGTGCCTCCCCCTGTTAATAAAATTACCGGTCTTTTCACAACCATTCACCTCTTCTATGTTTAAAAAACGAATTATGATACTTCTTTGCTATTATAGCAAACGAACCATGGTACAATGTTATTTATCTGTTGAAAAAAGGATGATTTATTTGGAAAATACACTTTCTCTTCGAAAAAAACCATTAAGACTTGCTAAAATTGTCATGCCGATACTTATTACACAGCTAGCGTTATACATGATTACCTTCTTCGATATTCTTATGACAGGACGTTACGATACATACCATCTCGCTGGAGTAACAATCGGTTCATCATTTTGGCTACCCGTTTATACAGGTCTTGCAGGGATTCTAATGGGCCTTACACCAATTATCGCTCATCTCATAGGGGCTCGCCGGAAAGATGAGGTGAAATTTACCGTTCAACAGGGACTTTACGTGTCGGTTGTCCTTGCCGCTATTGTATTTCTTATTATTCGATATGGTGTTTCCCCGATACTTGCGTCGATGCCACTTGAAGATGAAGTTCGGGTTGTGGCTGCCGATTATTTAGAAGCAATGAGCTTAGGGCTATTCCCCCTTTTCGCATATACCGTATTACGTTGTTTCTTTGATGCACTTGGCGCTACTCGTGTTTCAATGGCTATTATTCTTTTATCGGCTCCACTCACAATCTTTACAAACTATCTACTTATTTTCGGGAACTGGGGATTTCCAGAACTTGGCGGAGTAGGTGCGGGGTATGCGGCTGCAATTACCTATTGGCTCATTTTTTTCGTTGCCTATGGTGTCGCTTGGAAAAACAAATTATTCAATGATTATCAGCTGTTTAACATATGGGGCAAAATTTCATTCAAAAGATGGAAAGAGATTTTGTTCATCGGTGTACCAATCGGCATTTCAATTTTTGTGGAAACGAGCATCTTTTCTGCTGTTACACTCATGATGAGTAACTATTCGACAGCTGTTATTTCAGCGCATCAAATAGCACTGAATTTTACTTCGTTGTTGTACATGATTCCGCTTAGTATTTCGATGGGAGCAACCATACTCGTTGGTCAAGCTGTCGGGGCAGGACAAATGCGTGACGCAAAGCAATACAGTTTTCTTGGCGTTGGTCTAGCCATTGCGTTTAGCTTTATCTCCATTGCTATTCTGTTAGTATTTAGAGAACCGATTGCGTCCCTCTATACAACGGATACAAAAATTATCGCATTAGCAACACAGTTCTTTATCTTTGCCGCTTTATTCCAATTTTCGGACGCGATACAAGCTCCAGTTCAAGGTGCGTTACGCGGCTATAAGGACGTTAATATGACGTTCGTTATGGCGATCGTATCGTATTGGGTACTCGGTTTACCAATTGGTTATTTAATGGCGACGTACACTGATTTAGGGCCATATGGTTACTGGATTGGTCTTATTGCTGGTCTAACAGTTGGTGCAATTACATTGACAATTCGACTTATCTATATTCAGAAAAAGAAATTTGCGTAGACAGTAAAACCCGCGAGTCATAAACTCGCGGGTTTTACAAAATTTAATTCAATATGCCAGTTTGCGTAATTTCCGCTTCGACTTTAACATTTATATCGAGTTCTGAGAACGTATCTTGCCACTTCGCTTTTTTCCATAAGTCTGGATGGAAGGCACGCACAGTCCTACCAAAGCCGATAACGTCACTTTTTGCCTCTTGCAATTTATTAACCACTTCGTTAAAATTTTTCGTCAATTCTTTTGAAAGGAAATCCTCCAATTCTTTCCTTGCTTCCTCTTGATCCAAATGATTATAGGCAAACTCATTGACATTGAATTTCATTTTATACCTCGCATTGATTTTACTTTCATGTATGTCCCATTTCTTGTCGTACGTAATAAGAGTCACAGTTACCGGATAAGCTTTACTTTCTTTTTTCCACTCATATGTGAACATTGCATACTTTCCAGGTTTCTTCTTGAGAATTTGAACGATCAATGACTCCTTCGCATCCAATGTGTGTCCCGAGAAAATTTTTTCACTAAATAAAGCGACTCCCGCCACTTCAGGTGCCCCTGTCTTGTCGGACATTTTCAAATAAGGTAATTGAAGATCAATTGCTTCATCTAGTAGTAATCTGGCAGCTAATTGAATATCACCTTCTGGAATAATAGATGAAAATACGGCAGTTTTCAAATTTTCATCATAATAATCGGGGAGCATTTTCCCCATAATTTCTGTCTTCTCCATATATGGAGCCATATCCCCTTCCACCACCACAAATCGACTACTCAACCGGGTACGTGGCATTCTATAAGCCACATCGAAGGTCTCCATTAGATTCGTCTTCACAGCTTCTGTCGTAAGGAGCACAACGAGTACTTGTGAAGGATCAAGCGATTCACTCACCTTTCGATTTGCATCGAGCCGTGTTTCCTCAATCGAAACACCGCTTCCTTCTACAGTAGTAAAACTGATGCTATCAGGAGCAGCGACAACAGCATGTGTAAAGTATCCTGTCCATTTTCCGGGCTCTCCATCATAGCCGATAACCGGAACGATGGTAACATCCTTGTATAATCGTTCATCCCAACATCCTGCCAGTAAAAAAGAACAGGCAATGCAAATAAGTACGATTTTTTTCATTTTGATTTCCTCCGATTCGTAATGATGACAATGAACGGAATCAGAATGCTAAAAACAAGATATACATAAATGATGATATCATTCAGTTTGATTAAGGCTTGTTTGGACAAAAAGAGCAATGGCAGCAGCATAAGTAATACGTGCCAAATGATTGTATCCCTTTTGTGATGTTCGTTAGCATGAAGCCGGTGGACATACAAAGCCGCAAAGGAAAATACGGTTACCGTAACGATGGTCCAAACCGTCCAAATATACAGGAAAAACAAGTCAAGACGCTCAGCAAAAGTTACTTCCTGCGCTTTCAATAGAAATAACAGCGGTTCAGGAATCATTTCCAATCCGGAGAGTGTGAAATATAAAAGCATTAATATGACAGAGAAAAAAAAGAAAATTAGCCATACCAGTTGGTAGATGAATAACGGGAAACCTTTTATTTTCTGTTTTACGTCAACATGCTTCCTGAAAAACAAATATAATTCAATACCTATGAAAGCAATCTGTGCTTTCAGTAGCCCTTTAACCCATTGCGTACCGGTCGATTCTCCCATCGGAAAGATATTCGTCCACACCAAGTCCTTCCAAGCAAACTGCAAGAAAACTAAAAATAGCAGGATGAGCGGAATCAGAATAACGGACAAATTGATAACCGTTTCTGCCCTGCTCAAATTTGCATAGAGGGATACACTAACTAGCGCTGCGATAACTATGAATTGTGGCGTTTCTGGGAATCCCCATACCGCTAATGTATAATCGACATAGGTAATATAAACGACGGTTACCAAAAGCCAATACCCTTTATACAGCCATCCGATAAATGGACCAATCGTAAAATACCTATAATTTTGTTCATAGAAAAGCAACATAATGTAATGAAAAACACCTGCAACGAGAAAAATCAGCCAGGCATCTCGACCAGATGCATTTATGAACGGTGCTGGAAAGGAGAAGAATGCCGACCCTGTCTGGACAATAAAAAGAATTAGGAAAAACTGTTTTCTTGATAAATTGAAATTCAAGTTCTTTCCCCCTTCTTCCGCTTGCCCCCACCATGTGTAAATGTTTGTTGTTGCTTATGATTTTTATAATAGGGGATTCTGAAGAAAACATCTTTGAATCGAGATGGGTCAAAGGGTACAATCGGTGACAAATAAGGTTGGTTCAGTGAAGACCGATTCATCATATGAATAAATAGAATAAGCGTTCCCATGGCTATGCCAAAAAAACCAAAAAAAGTGGCTGCAAGCATGAACGGAAATCGAATAATCCGTATTGTCGTGTTCATTTCGACGCTTGGCACAACAAAGCTTGAAATGGCAGTCATTGCTACAACGACAACCATTAAATTCGACACGAGACCCGCATTGACAATCGCATCCCCGATTACTAGCCCCCCGACTATCCCGATTGTAGGACCAATCGGTGCCGGTAATCGTATTGTTGCTTCCCGGATGACTTCTATGAAAATCTCCACAATCAACGCCTCAACAATTGGACGGTACGGAATAAATTCCACAGCTATTTTTACTTTCCTACCTATTTCAAATGGCAAAATTTCTGAATGGAAACCGACCACAGCAATATAAAATGCAGGGAGAAAAATGGCCATCATAAAACTAAAAAGTCTAAGTATACGGAAGAAAGATCCAACTAAGACACGCCCATTAAAATCGTCTGGTGATTGAAAAAACGAAAAAAATGTAACCGGTGCAATGAGTGCAGAGGGAGATTGGTCTGTGAAAATAACAATTTTCCCTTCCAGTAAATTTGCCAAGGCCCGGTCTGGTCTTTCCGTATTTAGGAACTGTGGGAAAGGAGACCAAACCGAATCCTCCAAATAATCTTCGATTTGCCCCATGCTGTAAACTTTAGGTATATCGATATTTTCAAGACGTGCTTTAACCCCCTCAACAACATCTTTTTCGGCGATTGAATCAATATAGATATATGTAACTTTCGTATTTGTATCATTCCCGAGCCGCACATCCTTCACAACTAAATCTGGAATGAATAGATGTTTTCGGATAAGAGATATATTTTTGGAGGTGTCTTCCACAAAGCCTTCGTGAGAACCGCGAATGACTAGTTCATTACTCGGCTCGGATGTTGAACGCACTTCAAAAGAGGGCATTGTAATGGTTAGTAGCAGATTCGTTTTTGTGAAATAGACCGCCACAAATCCGTTTGTGACGCTTTCGATCAATTTCGGTACTGAAAATGCAGCTACACTTGAGGCTGCAGTTCCCTCCCAATTTGGAAGTTCGTCAATCGAACGGTGACGAAGAATTTCGATTTGTCTGTTCACATCTCCGCTTTCCGTCATTGTATTGAAAAAACAGACAATCGCGACTTCATCTTTCCAAGAGACTTCCCGTACAATTAAATCCACGGAATCATGGAATAGACTTTGTATATATAAAATCAAACTATCATTCGATTTCACTTCATCCATTACATTCACCTCTTGGGAAAGTATGCGCAACGTAAAAACGTTTTAAACGTTTTCAAGAAGGATGAATAGCGATAGAACCTATTAAAAAAGTCATCCTTTGTACCAGAACAACTCCAGTACAAAGGATGACTCCTAAATTCTATTTATTTTTGAATGAATTGTTGTGTCCAATAGTTTCCATTTTTATCAAAACCAATACCGATGTGCGTGTATCCAGGCGTCAAAATATTTTGTCTATGTCCTGGTGACTCCATCCAACCTTTGACAACTTCTTCGGCTGTACGTTGACCCATCGCGATATTTTCAGCAGCTGCTTTGTACGTGACACCATTTGCCTTCATTTGATCGAATGGTGAACCATATGTTGGGCTTGTATGTGAAAAGTATTTTTTCGAAGCCATATCTGCTGATTTCTGACGTGCAGAAGTCATTAAGTTTTTGTCTGTTTGTAGTGGTTTAAGACCTGCTTTTTGTCTTTCTGCATTTGTTAGGTCAAGAACCGCTTTTTCAATGGCTGAAATAGATGCATCTTGTGGTGTTTCAACCGGTGTACTAGGTGCTACCTCAGTAGGTTTTTCTGGTGCCGGTGTTGGTGTTGGTGCCGGTGTTGGCTTCGTTGGAGCTGGTTTTTCAACCGGCTTGACTGGTGCTGGTGATTCTACCGGCTTGCTTGGAGCTGGAACAACCTCCACTTTATTTTTGCCATAAGACTTTTTCCAATGGTAGCGGTAGCTATCGACCATCTTCTTATTTGTTTTCGTATCGTAGAGTTGCCCCTTCCATACGTAACATTGGACTGGCGAACTTGTCACCTGTACCTTATTTGCTGAATATGAAGCTTCTACATTGTTGTTGTTCGGCAGTAAGAGCGCCGAACCGAGCATGAGTACTGCAATCGTTTTTTTCATCTCATTACTCCTCCCTTCGCAAACTATCATACCGTCTGTGAGATTCAGAATAACGGATGTTCTTACCAATTTGTCCAGTTCTATGATGAAGACCTTTGTCAAAGACCTCAATCATTTAAAGATTGGATACTTTTGGTCAACTCTCTTTATATTTCATCCAATTTGGGGTTGACGCCCATGTATTTAGCTGTTCAATCCCTTCTCCGATAATGACAAGACGGGGTTCCATCTTGACGTATTCAGGCAGCCAGTTAACCATACCGTATGCATATTGAAATAAATAAGGATTTTTAACACCTTTGACAGGCACATAGCCTTTCATTCTATAAACTGTGTCCGGTAAAGATCTTATCCAACTTTCGAAGTCTTCCTGATCTACGCTTTCCGAAAAAGTAATCATTTTTGAAGATAGCGGCAGACCCCTTCCAGAAATAATAGGTTGTTCGGTCATTTTCTTTGGAGCTTGTAGTGTGTTTTCAATAAATGAAAATGCGATTTTTGCGCCTGTCGTCTGAACAATCGGAGCAGAACCATTGAAATTAGATAGTTCAAGTGTAACAGTTGCCATTTCTTCGTCTGTGAGGAGATCTGCTTTATTTGCTACTAACAAATGAGCATGGCGAATCTGCTCCATGAACAGCGCTCGAATTTGTGGAGATAGCTTATCGCGCTCTAACCAGCGCTTGGAGTCTGCAACGGTGACGATGCCTTTAATCGTCAATCGATCGGCAAATAACGGTGAATAGATGGCGTCCAGCGCTTCTACAGGATGAGCTGCGCCTGTCGTTTCGATTAAAATAACATCAATATCGTCATTTTCCTCTAGTAATCCTTGTAGCTGCGCCTCTGTCTTTTCTGAGCCCGTACAGCAAATGCAACCTTCTAACAGCTCTTTAAGGGGAATCTCCCCCTCCCCTGCGACTGCATCTGAATCAAAAGGCAAAGCTCCGAATTCATTCATTAGCACTGCAGGCTTCTTGCCTTGTTCTTTCAGTTGTCCAATTGTATGGAGTAACAGTGACGTTTTCCCACTACCGAGAAAGCCACTGAATAAATACACTTCAATCATTGAAATCCTCCTATTCATTAGAAAAAGCGTCCATCCGTTTAAGGCTGGACGCTTTTCATTTATTGTCCTAATTTTTCAAGCAGTAGTTCTTTTGCTTTAAGTAGTTGTGGATCATCTACTTTAATTTTTGTTCTTAGCTTGTTCATCAAACCTATTGTTGTTTCCCCAGCTAAAATACCATTCACTTCTAATTTAAGATCTTCTTGGATTTTTTTAACGGCCTCTGTCGTTTGTTCGTCAAACTGTCCATCAACTTCGCCAGGTCCATAACCAACAGCTTCTAGCATTTCTTCCGCTGCTTTAGTTTGAGCGGTGTTCATACCTTCCTTCATTTCTGTTGCCGGATCGAGAAATGGCAACATTGCATAAGAGGGATACGGTACGCTAATCGTAGGTTCAATTCCTTTTTTATGAATCCAATTGCCGTCAGCTGTTAACCATTTCGCTGTCGTTAGTTTCAAATTAGAGCCATCTGCAAGGTTTTTCGGTGATTGAACCGTTCCTTTACCGAATGTTGTCACACCAATTAACGGTACATCTGCCGATTCCTTCAATGCTCCTGCTAATATTTCAGAAGCTGAAGCACTTCCTTCATCAATAACAAGCGTGACAGGAACTGTAACTTTTCGATCACCCATTGCTGTATAGATAATCGGTTTGGATCCTTTTTTCTCAAATTGGAATAGGTTTTTTCCATTTTCTACGAATAAATCAGAAATTTCTATAGCGGCATCTAATATACCACCCGGATTTTGACGTACATCGACAATTAACCCCTTCATCCCTTGCGCTTCCATATCATCAAGAGCAGCAAGTAATTCCGTGTAAGTGCCTTCTGAGAAGCTCGTAATATGAATATGTGCAATGCCATCTTCCAACATTTCGGTATAGACTGTCTCTATCGGAATGACATCACGAACAATTTTTACATCGACGGGCTCCACTGCTTCCCCACGTCTAATCGTCAAAGTTACAGTCGTCCCTTTTTCCCCACGAATGAGTAAAACTGCTTCCGAAGAAGAAAGACCTTGAATACTTTCACCATCAACAGCAATGATGAGATCATTCGGTAAAATACCTGCCCGTTCCGCAGGTGAGTTTTTGATAGGGGAAACGACGTTGATATAGTCGTTTTTCTCTTGAATTTCAGCACCGATGCCTTCGAAGCTCGATGAGATGCTTTCATGCAATTGACGTGCCTCTTTTTCATTCAAATAGTCAGAATAAGGATCGCCAAGTGCATCAATCATTCCATTGATTGCACCGTCAATAATAGCTGATTCATCGATATCAGCATAATAGTTCGCTGTCATTTCATCATACGCGTCATACAATTTTTTAAATTCTTTGCGGTCTACAACTTTTGGATTTTGTGGATTAACTACTTCGACTACTTTGTCATCACCTGTCGTTAGCACAAAAAATGTGATAGCTGCCGTCGCTAGTACAAGTCCGAATACAAGCATGACGAAGGAAAACGGTTTTAAATTAATCGTTCGTTTGGCAGGTGGCTGATGCGTCGAATGTTGGTCGTTGCTATGTTCTAGTTCAAGATCAGTTTTCTCTTTGTCATCCATCCTATTTCCCACTTTCCACACTTCTTAATCAATTACGCCTCGACGTAATTGCGTCCAAATTTTTTCGAGCGAGCTCGGAAAGCTCCCTTAAAAAATCCGTGACATTCGCCTTAGGTACTATGAGGGGGGATTAAACTGCATTCCTCCCCATAAGAGTTAGTTCAGAAAAGGACCGCTCTATTGCGGGCGGTCCTTTCTTACAATCAGTCTTGAATGGCTGCTTCTAACGCTACGATAATCATATCGTTAAATGTCGTTTGACGTTCTTCTGATGATGTCGCTTCCCCTGTAAGGATATGGTCGCTAACTGTTAAAATCGCAAGAGCCTGACGACCAAATTTTGCTGCAAGTGTGTACAATGCTGCAGCTTCCATTTCTACAGCTAAAACACCGTATTGTGCCCATTTTTCATGCTGTGCATATTCATTATAGAAAATATCTTCTGTAAATACGTTTCCTACTTTTAGTTTTAGACCTTTTTCAAGACCGGCTTGATGTGCCTTCAATAATAAATCAAAATCTGCAGTTGGTGCATAGCTGACACCGTTAAAAATAATATCATTCATTTTAGAATCTGTAGATGCGCTTTGTGCAAGAATTACATCACGCACGTGTACGTCCTTCTGGATAGCACCGCAAGTTCCAACGCGAATCAGTTTTTGAACGTCATATTCTTGCATTAACTCCGTTACGTAGATGGAAATAGACGGTACACCCATTCCAGTCCCTTGTACGGAAATACGTTTTCCTTTGTATGTGCCTGTATAACCGAACATATTCCGCACGTCATTGTATTGAGTGATGTCCTCTAGAAATGTTTCGGCAATGTATTTTGCACGAAGTGGATCGCCTGGCAGTAAAATAGTATCTGCAATTTCACCTTTTTTTGCATTAATATGTATACTCATTTTATAAAACCTCACTTTTAAATTTTCTTTTATTATCATACAGTCAAATAAGCCATTATGCAAAGAAGATGACGCTTTATCTTCGTTCAAATGTATTTTCCCTCAATTGTTATTACTGAGGGAAACGCTCTTCATATAATGTATATAATTCATCAAAAATGGCGGATGGCATTTGCGGATCCGCCTTTTCTTCGATGTAGCGAGATAATGGATCAAAGGCTTTTTCTTCCTTTGGAAAGCTTAAATCATTGAACACACTTTCCGCAAACAGAGCATTCAAATCTCCTTTTCCGCCACCACGGAATGAAAGAACAAAACGGTAAAAAGAACGATCCATTTATTCACTCCTCCTTATTTTCAGTCTAAAAATTGCTGCGTGTAAGCTTCGTAACCTTCTTCTTTAAAACGATTGACTGGAATGAAGCGCAGCGCAGCCGAGTTAATACAATAGCGTAGTCCGTTTTCGCCAGGTCCGTCCGGGAAAACGTGACCGAGGTGGGAATCTGCAGTCTTACTACGTACTTCTATCCGCCGCATACCATGACTAACATCCTCATGCTCCACTACTTCTACCTCTTCAATTGGTTTCGTAAAGCTCGGCCACCCACATCCCGCATCATATTTATCTTTCGAGCTGAATAACGGCTTGCCTGAAACGATATCAACATAGATACCTTCTTCGTAATGACTATCAAATTCATTGCGAAAAGGTGGTTCAGTTCCACTTTCCTGCGTGACGTAATACTGCATGTCCGTTAATGTCTTTTTTAACTGTTCTTTCATGCGTCTTCCCCCCAATTATCAGTTTTGAAGCGTTCTCGGCCTGAGCCAGTTGCATAACGGTTGTAGTGCGTAGGGTTTTTTAAGTAATAATCTTGATGTCCTTCTTCTGCCGCGTAAAATGGCTTTGCAGGAAGGATATTTGTCGCAATCGGCCTACTAAATTTGCCCAGACTCTCTAATTTAGATTTCGATTGCTCTGCCAACTCCATTTGTTCTACAGTGTGATAATAGATTGCAGTTTGATACGATTCTCCACGATCGAAAAACTGTCCGCCACTATCAGTCGGATCTATTTGCTTCCAAAATATATCTAAAAGCTCATTATATGAAATGATTGCGTCGTCAAATGTAATTTGAACCGCTTCGCGATGTCCCGTTGTGTTTGTACAAACGAGCTCGTAGGACGGATTAGCAATTTCTCCACCCGTGTAGCCTGAAACTACAGAAACAACGCCTTCATAACGGTGAAACGGTTTGACCATACACCAAAAACAACCTCCTGCAAATGTTGCAACTGCTTGCGCCATTCATACCCCTCCTCATTCATTCGGAATAATGATTTCTAAAATAATCTGATCTTCAGCCAAGTTAAATGTTTTTGCTCTCACTTGTAAATTACCCGAAACAGGAATTTCCGATAGGTTGAAGAATATTTCCTCTTCTTTTGGACGAACGGTCATCCAAGGAGGAAGTTTCATAGAGTCCTTTAATACTTTTAATACGGTCGAAGGTGGCACAGTGTCCAGTATCCCAATTTCTATTTTCGACAGCTTTAAAATTAAATTGCCATCTTCCCGTACAACCGGGTCAAAATGCATAATGACTGGCACTGTATATGAAAATATCGTCATTTCTGAGAATAATAGCACCTCGTCACTGACTTTCATCGTTACCGGAATCGGCCTTCCCTTCATCGCTTTTCGTATATACGTATTTGCAATTCCTTCTAAATTCTCTTTCGTTGCATTTACAGTTAAGACATTATCCGTCACGTTCAAGACATTCATGTCTGGAAGAGGAACTGATTCATTAGAGCTGCTAACAAATACAATTACAGCTGATATTCCCGCTGCGATAAGACCTGCTAGTAAAAAAAAACCTATTTTCCATTTATTCATCTTACCTCAGCTCCTACATATCCATTTCCCCATCTGATAGCTCAAATAAACCACATTTTTTCAACTGTTCAACATAACGTGCTGCCATTGTCTCATAGCCTTTTGCATTCGGATGAAAGAAATCGGTGTGGTACACCATGTTTTCGTTAGAATCAAATAAATCGATAACAGGCACGAAACAAGATTTACTGTCAAGCGTTGTACGAACTTCAATCGCTTCGTTCCAATCATCTATAATCGTTACAAATTCATTTGCTTCATCCGTCACAAGTGTCGTTGGATTGTAAAGGCCCGCCACGACAATGATGACATCACTATTTAATGCCCGAATGATGGAAAACACTTCATCTAATCTATTTTCAAACTTGCCGAGTTCGATATAAAAAGGCTCTGTCTTCAGATTGAAAAGATTGGATTTGAATACTTTCATCATATCGTTGCCGCCAATCGTCAAATAAATCATGTCGGCTCTTTTAACAGCCGATTGTATATCCCGCTCTTCGAGCTGATTTATAAGCTGATCACTCCTTCGACCGCGCTTGGCCAAGTTGACGACATCGACTTCTTTTACGCCACGCCACTCATTCATCTCACTCGTTACTCGGCCGAAGTATCCACCTTTTTTTCGTTCATCCCCAACACCCTCTGTCAATGAATCCCCCAACCCAATGACATGAACTCGTTTTGGGATGAAATAGCCCGGTATGTCCCATGCTGTAAATACAATGTTTTGCCGTTTTGACAACGAGTCTGGTGTGGATAAGTCACCTTGTTGACAGCCTGACAAAAACAATGAGAAGGCTATCATCATTATGAATACTCTTCTCATAAATATTGTTCCCCTTTTCTCTCATAAAGATTCAATGATTTCACTCAGTATAATACATGAACCCAATTGCACCTTCACCCGTATGTGTGCTAATGACAGGTGTTGCAAATGTCAATTTAACATCCTTAACGCCTGTTTCTTCAATAAGTTTTTTAAGTGGTCCCGCCATTGCTAAGCCATTGACATGCGCAATACCGACACCACGGACAATTTTTCCAGCCGTTTCTTCCCCAAATACTTTAAACAAATGGGCTACGACTTGTTTATGGCTACGTGCTTTTGCGACAGGCGTATAAACTCCATCCTGTAGCGTAGCAATCGGTTTAATATTGAGCAACGACCCAATCATCGCTTTGCCCTTACCGATTCGACCACCTTTGACAAGGTTATCTAGCACGTCAACAACGACGAAAAGAGTTGTCTTTTTTCGTACATTATTCAGGCGTTCAATGATTTCAGCAACTGCTTTTCCTTGCTCTGCCATTTTTGCAGCTTCCAGCACTTGAAATGATAAAGCGTGTGTAATGTACATCGAATCAATAACTGTCACTTTTGAATGGGTCATATCTGCAGCTACTTGTGCAGATTTCACTGTTCCACTCATACCACCCGTCATATGTATGGAAATGATTTCACTACCATCCTCACCTAATCGGTCATATAGCTCTTTAAAAACGCCTGTTGCTGGTTGTGAGCTTTTAGGCAACTCTACTGAATCCTTCATCATTTCTGCAAATTTATCAGGCTGTATATCAACACCATCGATATATGTTTGACCATTAATGAGTATCGTTAGTGGGACAATATGGATTCCATATTGTTCAATATCCTTTTTTTCTAATTCCGCCGTTGAATCTGTCACAATATAAACTTTTTTCATAACACGCACTCCCCTCTAATAGTAGCAATTCATAATTTATTTTAGTATAGTAAAAAAAAGGAGGTTATTTTTTTGACCACTGCCTATGATTTTAAAAATTTTCGAGAGGAATTGTGGAATGCAATTACTCACGGTCTCGGCTTTGTGCTCAGTATACCAGCTCTTGTTTTCCTAATTATTGTTGGTATTCAGCAAGGCACAGCAATGCATATTGTCAGCTACACTGTTTTTGGTGTATCTATGCTACTCTTATTTCTTATGAGTACACTGCTCCATAGTATGCCTGTCAAATTCAAACGCATCTTCTCCATACTTGACCACTCTGCCATTTATATCCTTATCGCTGGGACCTATACGCCGTTTCTCCTCGTTACCATTAAAGGTGCACTTGGCTGGACATTATTTGGGGTCATATGGGGTCTAGCGATTGCAGGTATTTTGTTTAAAGTATTTTTCATTCATCGATTTGAGTTTGTTTCGCTCATCTTTTACGTTGTAATGGGCTGGCTCATTTTGATTGCTATAAAGCCTTTATTCGTTCAGCTAACGATTGCAGGCTTTTCACTACTAGTAGCGGGCGGCCTATTATACACAGTCGGCTCTATCTTTTACGCTTGGCGGAAAATTCCGTACAACCACGCTATTTGGCATCTATTTGTAATAGCGGGTAGTGCTTCCATGTATTTCTGCGTCCTCTTGTATACTTGAGGACGCTTTTTTATTGATTAATATTCAATTGGTGGAAGTAGAGTATTTCTAGAGCTGACGCATCGCTTTCAGAACAAATGTGTTTTTAAGACTCAATCTACATCAACTCAATTGCCTGTCGAACTTGCATTTCGGCATGATCGACAAGCTGTTTTCTTGTCATAGCCCTGATTGCTTCCACTTCAATTGGTGGCAAAATCTTCACTTGTATATGTGCAGGACGAATTTTATTATTATTCTTTTCCATAATCGCTGAAGTCCCGTGTAATGCAATTGGGACAACTGGGACACCCGCATCTTGTGCAATTTTTGCAAAACCCGACTTAAATTCTTGAATACCCGCACCTTTACTACGCGTTCCTTCTGGGAAAATGATAATCGTATGGCCATCGCGCAGCTTCTGTATTGAGTCCTTGAGTACATTCATCGCGCCTCTTCTATCAGATCGGTCGATAAAAACACAATTCATCTCGTCCATCCAATCATTAATAATGGGTAGCTTCTTCACTTCCACCTTGGAAATAAAGCCAAAAGGTTTTGGGATAGAATTTATCAAAACAGGGATATCGAAATTCCCTTCATGATTACTAATTAAAAGTACAGGACCCACTGGCAAGTGCTCAGTACCTGTAATTGAAATGGTACTTCCGGTTCTTTTCAAAATACCTGCTGCCCAAATTCGAGGGACCTCATCGACATATAAAGCCCTCACTTCAGGATCTAATTCACGACTCAATTTCTTCACTTTCAGCAGTCTTCGAACCGTGAATGGCAAATAGCCAAAAAGATACGAAAACGTTCGAATTGTTTTAAACATATTAATTCAAAGAATTCCTTTCGTACACGAGGAATGAATACGGTATTCCATCTGCCGTGATGTGATTCTCTGAAGATGAAATAAGTTTCCATTCGGCTCCGTACTGCGGGAAAAACGTATCACCTTCAAACTTTTTTTGAATCGCTGTAATGTACAGCCGATCTGCAATGTCCATTGTCGTTTGGAAAATTTCGGCACCACCGATAATCATCACTTCATCCGAAAATGCTTGTCCTTTCGCAATGGCCTCCTTTATATCATGGACGACCACAGCATCTTTCGCCGTATACGATTCGTTACGCGTCACAATAATACTAAGTCTGCCAGGTAACGGTCTCCCAATCGAATCGAATGTCTTGCGTCCCATGACCATCGCTTTGCCCATCGACATCTTTTTGAAATAAGCAAGATCTTCGGGAATATGCCAAGGGAGTTCATTGTTAAGACCGATGACCCGATCAGGATCATGTGCTACAAGTAATGAAATCATAGTCTCCTGCTCCTTTTCAAATCGCTTTTGGCGCTTTAATTTTAGGGTGAAATTCATAATTTTCCAGTTCTATATCGGTCGTTTCTAATGACAAAATAGATTTATCTCCGATATTTAGCTTCAATGTCGGTAATTTTTTCGGCTCACGGGACAGCTGCTCATTGACTTGATCGATATGATTGGTATAAATATGTGCGTCACCAAGCGTATGGACAAACTCTCCAACACCTAGACCACATTCATGAGCAATCAAATGAACGAGAAGCGCATAAGAGGCAATATTGAAAGGCACCCCTAGGAAAATATCTGCACTGCGCTGGTAGAGTTGGCAAGATAGTTTACCATCTGCAACATAAAATTGGAAAAGCGCATGACAAGGTGGTAACGCCATATCCTCTACTTCAGAGGGATTCCACGCCGTGACAATATGACGTCTTGAATCGGGATTACGTTTAATGCCTTCTATCAAATTTGTAATCTGGTCAATTGTACCGTCACCAGTCGTCCAAGAACGCCATTGTTTACCATAGACCGGACCAAGATCAGCGTATTTATTCGCGAAATCATCATCTTCAATGACGCGTTTTTTAAATGCATCCATTTCAATTTTATAAATTGCTTCGAATTGTTCATCCTGTGTAGCACGATGTCCGAAATCAGTCATATCAGGACCGGCATATTCAGCACTATTCACCCACTGCTCAAACGCCCATTCATCCCAAATTGGATTGCGGTCTTCAATCAGCGCTTTCACATTCGTATCGCCCTTCAAAAACCAAATTAATTCTGAAGAAATTAAGCGAAATGCCGTCTTTTTAGTTGTCATCAAAGGGAAACCTTCATTCAAATCGAAGCGCATTTGATAGCCAAATACACTTACTGTTCCGGTCCCTGTACGGTCTTCTTTCTTTGTCCCAGTTTCAAGTACATGTTTACATAGCTCAATATATTGTTTCATACAATTTCCCTCCTAATACATGTGTTCAGTATAGCAAAAAAAATCATATGAGGATAATAATTAGGAAGGGAATAAAAAAATCCTAAGTGGTTAGTTACGATAACCACTTAGGAGGAGTATTTTTTGACCAGTAGATGTCACCAATCGAATGATGGGCTACGAATCCATCATCGGCAATATGATAATGGAAATTATAGAAGTAACCATCTTGTGGTCGTTTTTCAGTTCGAACATGAAAACGAATGACATCCTGTCCATTTTCTAAATTATAAACATTGAAAATTTTCTCAGCGTAATCGCCCGCTGGTTTTTCGGTAATCGCCAATCGACGCTTATGTAAATCTCCAGAACTTTCAAACGTCATATTAATGGCTTCTTCAATTTTCGGAAAAATAATTTCATCAAATTCATCAGCAATGACCGGGCCAATTTTCGATCCGAATTTCACATACGATAATTCTTTCGCGGTAGCAATAAGTGACTCTTCTGCCGATACAACCGGTTCTGCCGATCTTTCATAGACAAATGCATCTGCCAGACCGATTGAATAATCGGTATTTTTCGGTGGCTGTTCTGCTTGTTTTGCTTGGTCTTTATCCTGTAAGCTTGTCCAGAATTGGTGATTCGGTGAAATTGCACCGAGCGTTAAAAATGCAACCGCGACAATTAGTGTTTTTTGTAACCATTTTTTCATCAACAATCACCCGCAATTGTGTATATTTTTAAAACATATAGTCTATCTTATAGACGAAATGATATTGAAAAGGTTTCTTCTTTGTTACTTTCATTGTACAATAAAACTGTAGATAAATGTACGTTTTTTTAAAGGAGGGTATCATTGATGGATATAACTTTGCTAATTGGTATCGGAATGCTCGCATTAATTTTATACTTGAGCTCTTTAAGCTTCACGCACTAATCTATTGGAAACGCCGTCACCCTCTGTTTGAGATGTGACGGCGTTTTCATTTTTCAATAAAACCAAAATGGAATTTAGTATTCGGTCTAATTTTTTGTTGTAGTTTAAATTGCTCAAATACCGGCGAGTCAAACCGATCTTTAACGATAACTCGCCGCTTACAAACTCGTTGCGCTTGTTCAACCCACTCTTGCGTCAACAGGCTATGGACACCAACTTGCCGCAGCGCAGTGAAATTAGAGGATTCCGTAATCGGCGCATGAAACATTGGATCAATATAGACAATATCCCAAGAAGCATCTGCTTGCTCGCGCAAAAACTTCACCGCCTCTACATGGATAACGTCAATTCGCCCCATCGCTCGTACAAGTTGCGGTGACTCCGATGGAAACGTTCGCAAACCACGCCCTGTAATAAAGGCAACAGCTGGATCTGCCTCAATACCTGTAATCTTACCGCTATCCCCTGTGATGAAGGAAGCAACTATGCTATCTGAAGCTAACCCTAATGTACAATCGAGAAAAGAATCGCCCTGCTTCAATTGAGACACTTCCACTAACGGATCTGACTCGCCTTTCAATAAACGTTTCAAGCGAAAGGCTGCTGAATTAGGATGAAAGAAAAAGGGCTCGTCCATGCCTACCCGATACAAATCGAAGCGCTCCTTGCCCGCAACGATGACATCTGATCTATATTCTTGCTGTAACCGTGCTACCGAGCGTTTCTTTCGTTCAACAACAGGATAACCGAGAACTGCTGCCGCTTCCTTTGCAAGTTGTTCAGAACGCCAATCAGGTCGTCCCCCTGTTGTAATAACCGTTGGCATTATTGACAAACTTGTTCAAGTACTTCTGAAAGATGGTCTTTAATTTGTTCCATCTCAAAGTTCTCAATCTGTTCCCGAGGGATAAAATATGCAAGTGCCCCATCTTTCCATAATGCAATAGATGGTGAGCTTGGTGGCACCTCTGGAAAATATGCCCTCATTCTCTCTGTTGCCTCTTTATCTTGTCCTGCAAAAACAGTTAATAAGTGATCGGGCTTGTGCTCTGCTTCTACAATCGCTTCTCTTACTGCGGGCCTCGCAAGACCTGCTGCACAGCCACAAACCGAATTAATGACGACAAGCGCCGTCCCCTCAAGTGCTGCCATCGTTCCTTCGACGTCCTCAACCGTTGTCAGTTCAGTAAAGCCATTGCTCGCAAGCTCTTCACGCATCGGTTTCACGATGCCTTTCATGTACTCGTCGTAGGCGTTCATGTATAAATCCCCTTTCAGTTCATTAAAAAATAATTTTTTGTACATATTCATTCTACATTGTCTATGTAAGATTTTCACCGATTGTAGCTTTCTGACATGAAAACGGCAGGCACTCATCTGAGCCACCCGCCTTTTGTCATCAAATTCTCACTTTAATTCTCCAAGTAACCCACGGTCAAGTGCTACAAACAAAACTCCAATAGCATCAGAGTTTGTCAACGTTCCTTCGGATAGCTTTTCACGCCAAATTGGAGATAGCGCACCTTCCTGCTTGTTTTCTAGTCTAATTAACACATCAAGAGTCGAGTTAATAATAGTCTGCATAGATGGTTGATAGAGGTGATTTCCATATTGGTTATACGGTTCTGTTGCTGGTTGGTCTTGTACAGACTTTGGTTGTAATTTAAAATAGACTGCGAGTCCTTCAGCAATGGCTTCCCCTTGCGCCTTTAAGTAGTTATCGTCGCGTAATTTAGAAATATCGATTGTCGAATCCAAAAAGCCCCCTTCAGTTAAGAACGCAGGCATGTCAGATTCGCGTAGCACATGGAAATTGGCCCGCTTCATGCCGCGATTACTAATACCCATTGCCATAACAACCCGCGGATGGATTGCCCCCGCAATTTCATGTGATTTTGGATTGGCTGTTGGGTTGTCCATCGTATATGTTTCAATACCACTATGCTGACCCCATTGGCCGTTCAATGCATTATGGTGAATGGATGCATAGACATCTGCCTGCCATTCATTCGCTTGCTTTGTCCGTGTTGCCAGAGGAACATCCGTCATTCCCGTAGAATCATCGACACGTAAAATGTCCACATTTTCATAGGTTTGTAATTTTGCAATCGCATATTGGGCTACTTTATTGTTAAATGTCCACTCCCGTTCGTCATCAGGTGAACGCTTCCCAGGTGTATGAAGGCCATGTCCTGCATCGATTACGATTTTAACCATCCTATTTACCCCCTCTCTTTATTAGCCTAAAAAAGTACTAGTGTAAATACTTTTCTCTCTAGTCTATTCACGCGAGATTTTTAAAGGGCGGCACTTGTCCAATCCTGAAAGGAATCAATTACGTTTCTAGGTAATGGTTCTAGTAAGCTTTGTTTTATCGAAAGGTAATCCTATCCGTTTTCGATAGAAATTGAAGTGATGCTCAACATGCGTTAATAAGGTCTTATTTTTATCAAACAACCTTAAACTTTCCTCATAATGCTCACGTCTAACTTCTGTTTTCAAAGACCATATAATTGAATGAAGATGAGGGTCTACAAGCTCGTAATTTCTTTTCATAATCGCTTCGATCTCAAAAAGCATTTCCTTTGTGATACCATCATATCCATCTCCCGGTACAATTGCAGAGAGAAGTATTTTCAAAATAGGCGTATATACATTTTTTAAAATTTCTGTTGTATATTTAACTGATTCATTGCGAATCTCTTGTCTCAATCGAAAATGGTAATTAAAGAAGCTTGTAATGACAATGGTAATGGAAGAACTAACTAAAGCAATGATGACCTCCCGCAATTCCACTCTCCTCCTAATGCTTTAGCATATTCAGCTAGCTGCAAAAGGATGAAAACAACCACCTACTTCATTGAGCAAGTGGCTTTCTATCAGCTGTCATTCAAGATCTTTCTCGATAATCCAACATAAGCAATGACTGCGATCAAGCTTGAAGTGAAGATGATAACCCCCATCGGGATCGCCGTCTCTTCACCTGCTATTCCTACAAGTGGTGCTGTGATCGATCCGAGAATGAAGGGCAGTAACCCGAGCAATGCAGAAGCACTTCCTGCAATATGTCCTTGTGATTCCATCGCCAATGAAAAGGAGGATGTTGCAATGACGCCTATTGAAGCGACGAAAAAGAAAATTGGCACCACAATCGTGAGAAGCGGTCCATTTAACAAAACTGCGATTAGTAGCAATGTGCCTGAAATAATAGACATACATAAACCGATTTCCAAAAACTTCTTTTCAGATAAAACACCCGTTAGGCGCCCCACTGTTTGAGCTCCCAATATAAGTCCTAGCCCATTCATACCGAAAAGTAAACTAAATGTCTGCGGTGAAACCCCATAAATATTTTGATAGACAAACGGGGTACCTGCAACGTAAGCAAATATCCCAGCCATGATGAAACCTTGCGCAAGCGCAAAGCCCATGAATTGTCGATTTTTAAGTAGAGACAGAAAGTTTTTCAACGTATTGGTTAGACTACTAGGTACGCGCATTTGACCTGGTAGCGTTTCTTCCATTCTCCACAAGACAACGACAAAAAGTAAAAAACCGATTGCACTCAGTACAGCAAATATACCCGTCCATTCTGCGAAAACAAGAATTCCACCACCAAAAACCGGAGCAAGAATAGGTGCTAAGTTATTAATTAGCATAAGCAAAGCGAAAAACTTCGTCAGTTCCCTTCCACTATAAACATCCCGAACAACCGCCCTCGAAATGACGATTCCTGCTGACGCCGCAAACCCCTGCATAAAACGTGCAGCGATAAAAAATTCAATGGTCGGCGCAATTACACATAAAAAAGAAGCAACGAAATAAACGGCAAGTCCAATCAGTAACGGCTTCTTCCGTCCATGAACATCACTCATTGGCCCAAGTATGAGCTGTCCCAGGCCAATTCCTAACAGACAGGCGGTTAAGCTAACCTGCACGAAGGATGCTGTTGTGTCAAAAGCACCTACAATTGTAGGGAATGAAGGCAAATACATATCAATTGATAATGGCCCCATTGCAGCTAGTGTTCCAAGTAATACCGCAAAACGAAATCTTTTTGACCCTGCTACTGGTTTCATGTTCATAAACAACCTTTCTACTACTGAAAATCAATTCGTGAAGTGACCACGATTGTGGAGCATAAGTCCTCTACTCTATCACCAAAATGCTTAATATGAAAGAAGGCTGAATCACAACATTGTACATGTTGTGATTCAGCCTTTCGATGTAATTCATTTTTACATTCAATTACCATAATCCAAGATTATATTTACTTGTAAACAAATCACCCGACAATTTATAATCTTGGGTCAACTGGATCCGATTCCAGTGCTAGCGTTGCAAGAACGCATTCATGTACTCTTTCGATGGATTCTCCATCGACGAATCGTCGGATGCCTTCGATACCTAAAGCAAATTCTTTTAACGCAAGCTTCTGTTTTTTGCTTGTGTTGCGTTTTTTCAACCGCCCAAGATTAGCAGGCGCTAAATAATCCATCCCGTAAATAATAGTTAAGTATTTGCGGCCTCTCACTTTAATGGCAGGCTGCACAAGCTTTCCATTCTGGGTCCCAATAAAAAATTCCGGTTTAATGACAATTCCTTCATGTCCTTCTGCCGTCATCTCTTCCCACCAAGTAATGACTTCTAATTCGCTAGCTTCATCCGAAATGACTTTGAATTCCGTGGAAACAAAGAAAGAAGAATCTACTGCGAACTCCTTGTTCATATCCATATGCCACATATGCGATTTGTCGAAAAAGGTTTTATTGCTATGTGCCAATACATGGAACGGTGCAATTTGAATTGCCTTCACACCATCTGTATCCCAGCAGTACTTTTGAAAAACCTCTTTAAAGACCTTCGAATTGTCGATCTTATCTGTCATTTCCACCAACCATCTAGCTAGATTCTTATCGCCGGTTGCAACAACTTCCAATTTCTCTTTCAACTTCGAGCGATCGAGAATTGCATTTTCCGCGACATGGGCATATTGCTCGCTGATCAATTCTTTCGCTTTTAAATTCCACGGCATAATTTCGGCATCGAGTAGTACATAATCCGTTTCGTACTTTTCAAAATACCCTTTGCTTACTAGCTCTTCATTCAACTTTAAAACGATTTCAGCTTCTGTTATTTTATCAAAAAACCGTCTGCCCGTTCTTGAGTAAATGACACCTAGCGTTCGGGAGCCGATTGCTTTTTTTGCTGAATCCACATCTTTGAATAGCAATAATACAGCCCGGCTACCCATATGCTTTTTCTCAGCAATCATTGTATAAATACCATGGCTTCTATAATAATCAACGGCTTCTTTTGGATGCTCTAAATAACCTGGATGTGATGAGGTGACAGGGGTCGGGCTCATCGTCGGTGGAATATAAAGTAATTGCTCAATAGGCACCGCGAAGTGTGAGACCGTATCAATAGCAGGCTTCACAATATCCTGATGGACTTTCACTTCACCAAGTTGCTTCGTTTGAACAGTGTAACCATTAATAAATTTGCCAATATTCGGCGGGGCTAACCTTTTTTCTTTCCACTCTTTCAACGGATTATCTATAGCCTCGGAATAATCAGCTAACGCTTCCACAGAAACAAATTCTTTTTCCGGATAGCGATAAGCCGTTAATTTACCACCGAACACAACGCCTTGATCGATATTGACTGTGTTATTGATGACGAGTGGCTGTGGTTTCGGATCATGCCCCCAAATAATGAGTGCACTTCCCTTATGATGGATTGTCCAATCTTTACGTACTGGTTTACCTTGTTCGGTGCTGCCATCTGTATCTCCATAACGACAAAAATCTTGAACCTCTGGGGACTGTTTACCAATGAATTCATCCCGAATGCCTGCATGTGTACAAACAGCAGTCTGCACGCCATTTTTCAATAAAACATAATGAGAGGGGGCGCGTAGTAGGAATTCTTCTAATGATTGTTTCATAGCCTTCGTTTGCTCTGCTCCGTACTTCTCTTCATACGCCTGCAATTCCGCCTCGACCTTTTCATCGCCATGATGCAGTGTTACCTTCCGCCCACCAAGCCAGCGCGCAATCTTCCAACCATGATTACTGTCAATCATATAAGCCAAACCCTTTTCAACATGCTGCTGGAAAAATAACATCGTCTGCAACGATTTCGGTCCCCTGCTCATGACATCGCCGAGCGACAAGAAAACCCGTCCTTGCGGATGAACGAACAAACCCTCATCATTTTTTTCATAGCCAAGCTTAGCGAGTAACGTAATCAGCTCATCGTAGCAGCCGTGGATATCGCCAACGATGTCAATTCCATGACCACTATCAATTAGCAACGGATTGTCCCGTCTCAGCAATTCAATCTCTTCTAGTCCATCTGTGACATAAACGGATGCAAAACCATCTTTCTTAATAAAACGTTTTTCCCGCTTAAATGTCTGATGTTGCTGTTTAACACGTCGTTTCCCTCGTGGATTGCTCCGTTGCTCATCGCGTTCAAGCAGTGTCACTTGTGGCACATCCATAACAATCGCAATCGCTGGAACGTTGTGTTTCCTGGCAAGCGCAATATATTTTTTACGGTCATCTTGATAAAGATGAGTTGCATCGATGAATGTCACTTTATTCAGTCTGCATCTGGCTGCTACAACGTGATCCATCATGTTAAATGCTTCCGCAGAAATTTCCTGGTATTCATCCACTAGACTATCTGCTTCATCTTTCGGTCGTTCTGACCAGCTGATAAACTCCTTATCTCCGACGATTGCTCGATATGCATCTGAGCTAATCACTTCGGATGCTAAGATTTTCTGCTCTTCAATCCATTTATTCAATAACGTCGTTTTCCCACTATTAGAAACACCGACAAGTAACACAAGTCCGGCGTATGGAATGGTGATTTTCATACAACCTCCTCCTTCCTGACGAACGTGCACATTTGTGTCGGGTAACCAAAAGCTTCATGCATTTCTCCAATGCCTTCAAATGTTAGCCTATACTTTCCGAACTGATTTCTGTCTGCACACCATTGCTCGAATTCATCTCGCGTCCATTCAAACCTATGATCACTATGCCGCTTTGCATCCTGCATCTCGTAAACCGCATTATATTCTTGGTTCGGTGTCGTGATAATCAAAACATTCGGTCTGTAGTCATCCAACAGGAGATCCATCACTTTTGGTAGCCGTTCCTCATCGATATGTTCAATTACTTCACATAAAATGATAATATCCTTGTCTTTTAACCGTTCATCATAATAAAATAGTGATCCCCACATCGGCGTTGGCTCAACAAACCCATATTTTTCTATCACGTTTTCAAATCGCTTCATTGCTTTCAACGATTCTATTTCCGATGGCTCCACCGCAAGAATCTCCTGCACTCCTTTGACAAAGCCCAATCGAACCGCTAATTTCCCCTCACCAGAACCAAAGTCGACAATCGATTTCTTCATCGGTAAACCATTGACCACTTCAACAATTTTTTCATAGCGTAACTCATTTAAACGCACTTTTTCGATAGTAACTTCTTCCACTAAGAGATGATTGTCGGCAGGCTCTTCCATAAGGCTATACACTTCCTTAAAGCGCAGCGCCTTGCGAATAATAAATTCTCTTTCTGGATGGTCATCAAGCCAGCCTTCTCCATACCTTTTAATCTTTTCAACTTCACTTTCATCGATGAAGTAATGTTTATAATTATCCAAAACTGGAATGAGCAAAAACAGTTGTTGAAGCCCTTTCTGGAGCGTTACATTTCCCACAAGCGTAAGGAAACGTGCTGTACTTTTCGTCTTAATCTGAAAAGCATAGTCTGTTTCACCGTACTCGATGCCAACCTCATAGCCTAAAGGTTCGAAAAGCCCCCGGATTTGTTCATCAGACAAATCCGAAACGACAGGTCCAAGGCCAAACTCGAAATGAAATGGGTGATTGACCCATTTGATGTAGTCATCTTTTGGTTGACCATTCAGCGCCGTTCCTAACGCTGAACGAATAAGCGAGATGAAAATACTACTCACCGCAAATTCCCGATCGTTAATGTAATGAGTAATATCGTATGCGTTCGATGATTGATTCATAAGCGCGAGGGGGTCCGGTGCTACAAAGACCGTCATCTCAAGGGCTGTTTCCGTGAATAGACTATAAAACATTCGTATCGAATGTCCTTTATGATTTCTTTCATAAATATTATTCGGGTTTTTAGCAAGCAAATAGGAAATGACTTGCACATTGTCCCCCGTTGCTCTAATTGTTAATTGCATGGCGCACCCACCCTCCTAATTTTCGGATATTTTAATATAACTTTCGGTGCTACCATACTTGGTTGCTCCGAAAGTTATATTTTCACACCATTTTATTCTTTTGATGATGCCATCCGCGCCTCCGTCATTTGCTTCCAAACAGACCCTTTGGCATCTTCACCTTCTGCAATGCGCGCAATGGCCATGCGGATTTGAAGCTTCACTTCAAATTCAGGGTCATTTTCAGCATCTTTTAGCGCAGGTAGCGCCGTTTCAGTTCCCGTTTCATAAAGGAACATCGCCGCACGCCAACGGACTAGTTTATTTTTATCGTTTAATGCTTCGATAGCCGCATTTTCAAAACCTTCAAAGCCCAGATCACTCATGCAATCTCCCGCTGTTCGACGCACTGCCCAACTCTTGTCTTTGAGTGCTCGTTCAACATAAGGAATCACCGCTTCGTCTTCGATCATCCCAAGGTAAACTGTCGCAAGACGTCTAATCGACATCTTGTCATCTTCAAGTGCCCGACCAAGAAGTGCCGCATCAGACATATCAGGATCTGGCATTTGGTCAAGCAATTGAAATCTTGTTTCCCATTCATCTACCGAGAATTCCTCAAGTGAAACTTTTCTACCTCGCTGGGATGCTTCCGTTTGACCTTCATTCCCCTGGCGGATAATTTCTTGCAATCGTTCCGCAGGATAAGCCGCTTCGATTTCTTTGATAACCGTTTCGCCGATTTCAGCTTTTTCTCCGTAACGGATACCGTAATCAGCCCATTTACGCAATAAAATATAGTTTTCAACTTCCGTACTATGCACGGCTTCCATTGCTTTCACAAAACGTTCACTTAGGCCGAAACGTTCTTCAGAAGTACTGTCGAACACTTTCACTTGAAGCGGAACGTCTTTATAGGTTTGGACATGTACGTAAACTTCACCATAGCTATCGTCAATTTCCACTTCAGCTTCTGTTTCTTCACCTTGCTCTTCATTAAAAACGGCTTGGACTTCTGCAAGAATGGACTCCCAAGCAACATTACCAACCCGCTCAACCGCCATAAAGTTCATGACATGGTAAATCCCTTTGACTCCCGTTATGCCCAATAATGCCGCAACTGGATGTGGCGCCGTTGCAACATCCTCTTTTTTATAATTAAGCCCCGTGCCTTTTGGCAACTCCGTGTCGAGCACAATTTTCATGGAGTTCGGACTCGGTGTCGGTTCAATCGTTACAATATTCACTCGTATTGCCCCCTTATTAGGATTCAGCTAGTTCTTGTAAATAAGTCCAACGTTCCACCAATGTTTCATATACGGCATTTAATTCATCAAGTGTTGCCGTTAACACCCTCAGTTTATCGTAATCGGAGCCAACAGCGGCCATTTCCGCCTCAGTTGCTTCAATATCCGTTTCGACTTTTTCAATATCCGCATCAATGGTTTCCCATTCCTTTTTCTCTGCATAACTCATTTTCTTCTTCGCCTGCTGGGATGTCGACGTTGGTTCAGGTGATGCAACTTCTACGATAGGCTTCGACTTGACTACTTCTGGTGCTACATACGTTTCCAGGAAATCCGTATAGATACCGAACCATGTATCGACGTGGCCAGAGCCATCCATTACCCATAGTTTAGTTGACGTACGGTCTAAGAAGAACCGATCATGCGAAATGGTGATGACAACGCCAGGGAATGTGTCGATGAACGTTTCTAAAACAGACAGTGTCTCGAGATCGAGGTCATTGGTCGGCTCATCTAGAATCATGACGTTCGGCTGTTCCATTAACAATTTTAAGAGATAAAGGCGTTTACGTTCTCCACCCGATAATTTACCAATTGGTGTACCATGTGCTCTCGTTGGGAATAAAAAGCGTTCTAACATTTGCGAAGCTGAAATGCGCACACCATCCGCATCTTCAATATCATTGGACGTATCTTGAATATATTCGATAATCCGTTTTTTCTCGTCCATTAACGGCGTGTGTTGTTGGAAATGAGCAATTTTCACAGTCGTACCTGTGTCGATGACGCCGCTATCTGGTTCAGTTTTCCCAGAAAGCATATTCAATAATGTCGTTTTTCCCGCTCCGTTCGGTCCGACAACAGCAATACGGTCACCTGATTGTAAAATACTCGAGAAATTATCAATGACTGTTCTGCCATCAAACGATTTTGAAATGCCAATCGCTTCGATAACCTTCTTCCCTAAACGCGTGGACTTCAACGCAACATCCATCTCTCCAACACTGTCTTCTTTTTTCACTTTCTCAGCTAGTTCATCAAAGCGACCAATCCGCGCTTTTTGCTTCGTCGATCTCGCTTTCGCACCGCGACGTATCCATTTCAATTCAGAACGATACTGATTGCGTAGCTTATCGTCTGACGATGCAGCCATTTCCGCACGAATCGCTTTTGCTTCAAGATAATTGCCGTAGTTGCCTGTATGTGCGTACAACGTTTTATCGGCTAATTCATAAATATTGGTCGATAATTCATCCAAAAAGTAGCGGTCATGCGTGACAAAAATGACAGCCCCTTGTTCATTTTTCAAGTAATCGGACAGCCACATAATCGAATCAACATCGAGATGGTTGGTCGGCTCATCGAGTAGCAATAGATCAGCGGGCTCAATAAGGACTTTTGCCAATGCGACACGTTTTTTCTGCCCACCTGACAACTCTCCGACCTTCTTATCGAATGTTTCAATGCCCAGCTTCGATAGAATCGTCCGTGCTTTGGAGTTGATATCCCAGCCAGACAAATCATCCATCTGATTTTGGAATTTTGAATATTGGTCTTGATTATATGTCGATTCAGGATCTGCCGATAAAGCTTGCAATGCATGCTCATACTCCAAATTGACCTTGATAATCGGTGCATCACTCATGAACACCGTTTCCATCACTGTTAATTGCGGATCGAATTCAGGCTCTTGTGGTAAATATACAATGCGGTATCTGTTCGGATGATCCGTCGAAATCGAATCAGCTTCTTCGACACCCGCAAGAATAGACAGTAGCGTAGACTTCCCTGTTCCATTAATGCCAAGCAGGCCTACTTTTTCTCCGCTGACAACCGTAAATGCTATATCTTTAAACAATGTTTTCTCCCCAACGGTCTTCGTGAGGTTTTCAATAATCAATTGACTCATGACAACACTTCCATTTCTAATAACTGCATGGTTCTATCATAGCCGATTTTACTCTATTTTTAAAAGGGTATGTTCTATTCATTGCAACTTACGGTTTGAAAAATGCAGGTTACATAAAATGCATTGTTCTGACTTCCGTCAAATGGTACGATTCTATCCATAAGATTCCAACTGAAGGATGTGACTATCATTCGTTTGACAATCAATGAATCCGAGAAGTATGACGATGCTGAAATTATTATCAATTGTTCACAAATCGACAGTCAGCTAGCACGAATCATCAAACAGATTCATCAAATAAGCATTACATTAATCGGTACAAGAGAGGGACGCACCTACTCGCTTCTTGTAGATGACGTGTATTATATCGAAACAATTGATAATCAAACTTTTATTTACACGGAAAAAGAAGTATATGCATGCGATTTGAAGTTGTATGAGATTGAACAAAAATTAAGTAAGACGCATTTTATTCGTATTAGTAAAAACCTAATCGTCAATACAGTGCATATCGAAAGTGTTCGCGCATTATTCAATGGCAAATTTGAAGCGTCTTTGACCAATGATGAAAAGGTAATTGTCAATCGACATTATGTCAAAGCATTCAAAGAGCAGTTTTTATCGTGAGGAGGTATTTACATGAACCGAGTGAAGCACTACATTTCAGCAGGGTGTATATCATTTACATTCAGCACTCTATTTTATCTTCTTTTTAGCTTGTTGGAAATCTTCCCGCCTATGAAAGAGATATTGATCGTTCAAATGCTCTTTATCTCCATTTGTATCATGCTTCTGATCTTCATGACACATCAGTTGCCTATTCAAAATGCATTGATTTTACGATTAATCGAATTGCTTGATGTCCTAGTCGTTCTTCTTGTTGCAGGGGCAGCGTTCAATTTTTTCCCATTCAATTGGACGACTACGTTGTTCGTCATCGCAATCGGAGTACTGACTTATCTCGTTGTCATTGTCGTTACTTTTATGGGGAATCAAACAAGTGCGATGCAAATCAACGCTGTCATTGCACGTAAAAAAAGGGGTGCCTCTATTGACTAAAATCATTGAAGTAAATGGGTTATCAAAGTCTTTCGGGACGGTAAAAGCTGTCAACGACATCAGTTTCTATGTAGAAGAAGGTTCCCTCTTTTCTTTTTTAGGCACGAATGGTGCTGGTAAATCAACAACTATTTCAATCCTTTTGACGCTTCTTCAGCAAGACAAAGGTCATGTCACAGTCAATGGTTATACAGTTGGCAAGCACGATCAAGCTATTCGCCAAGAAATCGGCGTTGTCTTTCAAGATAGCTTGCTCGATCCTTTATTGACTGTCAAAGAGAATTTAGCAATTCGAGCATCTTTTTACGGAATGACTAGACAAGAGCGCAATGCGGCGATTCACCGTGTCTTGAAAGTCGTAGAAGTAGCCTCATTAACAGATCGCCCATATGGAAAATTATCGGGCGGACAAAAACGGCGTGTGGACATTGCCCGCGCCCTTATTCATAAGCCAAATATCTTAATACTGGACGAACCGACAACGGGGCTCGATCCAGAAAGTCGAAAAAACATTTGGTCAACCATACAACAACTGCAAAAAGATACAGGCATGACCGTTTTTTTAACGACACATTATATTGAAGAAGCAGCAAACTCACATTATGTCGTCGTGATGAAAGAAGGTCGCATTGTTGCGAAAGGAACGCCGGAGCAATTGAAAAATGACTATTCTGCTCATCAATTATCCATTTCAACGGATCAAGCAGATGAACTGCGAAGGTTACTTCTAGCTGATGAGCTCGATTTCAATGAAGAAAAGTCACTTTTCCATCTCCCACTTAGCCAAACGACAGATGCAATACCGATTTTAACGAAATTCACACCTTTCATTTCTTCCTTTGAAGTAAAAAAATCCAGTTTGGATGATGTATTTATCGCCATTAATGGAAAGGCTGTGAATCGTGATGCTAGCATTCGCTAAACGAAATATTTTATTATACTTTCGAGATAAATCCACTGTATTTTTCTCATTGCTTGCGGTTATTATTCTCGTCGCTTTATACGTATTATTTTTAGGCGATATGACTGCGAAACAACTGCCTGACTTCCCAACAAAAAAAGCTTTGCTCATGTCGTGGTTCATCGCTGGCATGCTTGCTGTCACCTCTATGACGACAACTCTTGCCTCTTTCGGGATTCTTGTCGAGGATCGAGCGAATAAAACCTATATGGATTTTTATTCGTCGCCTATTCCTAGGGCAAAATTGGTTGGCGGTTATATTATAAGTGCGTTGGTCGTGGGCTTCATCATGTGCCTCAGCACACTGATTGCATCGAATCTATTTCTTGTTGTATCCGGAGAAGCAATGCTGTCATTCGGTAAAATGATAGCCGCAGCTGGCTTAGTCGTCTTAGCTGTGTTGGCAAGCGCATCGATGGTTCTCTTGTTAGTTTCATTTTTTAAAACTTCCAATGCCTTTGCCGCCGCAAGCACAGTTATCGGAACATTGCTTGGCTTTTTAGCTGGGATCTATATCCCAATTGGCAGCTTACCTGATTACTTACAAACGATTGTGAAGCTATTCCCCGTGTCCCATTCGGCTGCACTGTTTCGACAAGTACTGATGGAAACACCTTTGATGAGTTCTTTTGCCAATGCCCCTGCGGAAATGAAAGAAGCATTTCTATTCGATATGGGTGTATTTTATAAAATGAATGGCGAAAAGATGTCAACATTATTCAGCGTTTTCTATCTTGTTGCGACGACGCTCGTATTTTTTGTACTATCATTGTTGGTTTTGAAAAGAAAAAATAAATGAAGAAAAAGCTTGCCAATACTACAATTTCACCGTAGTAAAGGCAAGCTTTTATTTATAAACTAGTCCATGCGCTGTCCATTCGAGACACAACAATTTTTGATTTTCACATAATCTTCAACAGAAGGCATAACTAGGACGGAACATTGCTGGAATCTATTTAGATATATACACTCTCACCTCATACGGTCGAAGTGTAGCTTCTTCTGCAAGTCGACTCGGAGTATCCTCATAATTACAAAGCACAAGTTCAACTTTCTCCTCCGGAAGATGAATATGCTGCACTTTCTCCTCATTCCCACGGAAGTTGCAAATTACGACAGCAAACTGACCTTCCATTGAACGCGTATACAAATAGACTCCCGGATGGTCCTCTTGCTGTATATCATAGTCACCATAAATAAATACAGGATTGTCTTTTCGTAATTGAATCATTTTTTTATAAAAATGATAAATGGACTGCTCATCCTGTTGCTGTACCTCTACATTAATTTTCATATAATTTGGATTTACTTTCATCCAAGGTTGCCCTTCTGTAAATCCACTATTCAGCGTATTATCCCATTGCATCGGTGTTCTTGAATTATCACGTCCGTTGCTCCAAATCGTTTGCATGACTTCTTCATGCGGGCGTCCTTTTGCGATTTCGATTGCATAGAAGTTCTTCATACCCACATCATCATAATCTTCAATTGAAGAAAACTGAACGTTTGTCATCCCTATTTCCTGTCCTTGATAGATGAATGGCGTTCCTTGCATAAGAAAATAGCAAGCGGCTAACATCTTTGCGCTTTCGTTCCAATACGTCTGATCATCCCCCCAGCTCGAAACACTACGCGGTTGATCATGATTTTCTAAGAACAGGGCATTCCAGCCTTTACCATGCAGTCCCTTTTGCCATTTCGTAAGCGTTTTTTTCAAGCCAATGACATCGACAGAGTCATTCAATTCCTTATTCCATAAGCCTAAATGCTCGAACTGGAATACCATTTTAAAATGTCCGTTATCTTCTCCAACCCATTCGTCCGCCTCGTCCACGCCGACGCCGTTTGCTTCTCCAACCGTCATAATATCGTATTTTGAAAAAGTTTCTTCTTTTAGCTCCTGCAAATAACTCTCAATGCCGGGCTGGTTTGTATGCATATCGTAAGCAGCTACATATTGTTCCCCCGCGGGGTTTGGCATATCTGGTAAGCCTTCTCGTTTCTTAATATGACTAATCGCATCAACTCGGAAACCGTCGATCCCTTTATCAAGCCACCAATTGACCATCTTAAACAATTGTTCCCTAACTTCTTTATTTTCCCAGTTCAAATCTGGCTGTTTAGTAGCAAATAAATGAAGATAATATTGTGCTGTCGATGTATCATACTCCCACGCACTCCCTGAGAAAATACTTTCCCAGTTATTCGGTGCTTCCTGCCCATTACCATCTTTCCACATATACCAATCCCTTTTCGGATTATCTAATGATGAGCGTGATTCAATGAACCATGGATGCTCGTCACTCGTATGGTTGATGACCAAATCTAGAATAAGCTTCATTCCACGGGCATGAATCTCTGTTAATAATTCATCAAAATCTTTCATAGACCCAAATTCACTTGAAATATCCTGATAATCGCTAATATCATAGCCGTTATCCGCATTTGGCGACTTGTAAAATGGACTAATCCAAATGACATCTATCCCTAATTCCTTTAAATAATCCAATTTCGAAATAACACCACGTAAATCACCTACACCGTCCCCATTACTATCTTGAAAACTTCTTGGGTACACTTGATAGCTAACTGCTTCTTTCCACCATGCTTTATTCATAATCAATACTCCTTCTGAATCCTGCCATAATGCATTAAATTTGTGATTGTGTCAATTAGCCCTTCGTTCCTCCGGCCGTCAATCCTGAGACAAAGAACCTTTGGAATGCGAGGAAAAGAAGCGTAATCGGAATAGCGATTAATACCGAACCCGCGGCAAATGTTGTAAATTCATTGCCAAATTGTTTCGCTACTAATTCAAATAAACCTACCCCCATAGTGAACTTCTCCTCAGTCCGTAACATAATACGTGCGAGGATAAAATCTCCAAATGGAGCAATGAATGAAAAAAGTGCAACTACCGCAATGATTGGTTTGGCAAGCGGTAGAATAATCTGCCAAAAGATACGTAAATGACCTGCACCATCCATTCTTGCAGACTCATCTAAATCCCTTGGAATTGTGTCCAAGTACCCTTTCATCAGCCAAGTGTTCATCGGAATTTGTCCACCAACGTAAATGAGTATCAAACCTAAGTGAGTATCAATCAGGCCTGTCCTTTGAGCTAGAACAAAAATGGCGATTAATGCAGCAAAGTTTGGAATCATCTGAAGAACTAAAAAGGTCAGTAGCCCATTTTTTCTCCCAATAAAGCGATAACGGGAAAAAGCATACCCCGTGAGAGAAACTGTAATAACGGATAAAGCCATTGTAGTCAAACTAATTTTCATCGAATTGATATACCATAAAATATAATTGGATTTCTCCAAATCGAATAAATCAACATAATGCTTCGTTGTCGGGTTTTTCGGAAACATAGAAGAGCCCGAGAGACTTTGCCCTGGATTAAAAGAAGAGCCAATGACCCACAACAGCGGATAGATCACGACAACTGCAGCAACGAGAAGTACAAGATACGATGCTGTCAGTCTGATAATTTTTTCAGTCCTATTACTCATTACATCATATCCTCCTCTTTAAATGAATTGGTTCTCTTGAACTGCCATAAAGCCACCGCTACAACGATTAAAGACAGTAGCATAGTAATTGCAGCTGCTTTTCCATATTGCCCAGAAGTCATCGTTAGCTTGTAGATCCACGATATTAAAATGTCAGTCCCTCCAGCGTTTTGCCCCGGCAATGCAGGTCCTCCACCATTAAAGAGGAAGATGACATTGAAGTTATTGAAGTTAAAGGTATACTGCGTAATCATAATTGGCGCAGTCGCATATAACACCATTGGCAATGTAATGCTGCGGAACTTCTGCCAAATAGATGCACCATCAACATTTGAAGCCTCATATAATTCATTCGGAATAGACTGAAGCACTCCCGTCACCATTGCAAAAATAAACGGGAATCCTAGCCATGATTGAATCAAAATCAAAGCAATTCGAGTCCATAATTCTTCAGTCATCCAAGGGATGGCTTCAATCCCCAAGAAATTCAGAATACCAGTATTGATGACCCCGAAGGACTCATTAAACATACCGGAGAAAACCATAATCGAGATAAATGCCGGTACTGCCCATGGAAGAATCAAGATAGTCCGAAAAACTGCCTTCCCCTTCAAATCTTTTTGATTGATTAGAACTGCTAAAAAGATTCCGATCGCTACTTGTAAAGTAGTCGCTCCGAAAGTCCAAACAATAGTCCAGCCAAGAACACCGAAAAATGTAGTTCTCCAAAGATCTAAAGCGAAAATATCAATATAGTTCTGGATGCCAATCCAATCAACCAGCTTTAAAGGTGGTGAATGGTATAAATCATAATTCGTAAACGACAATAAAATAACAAAAATAATCGGAAAAATAACGACGAAAATGAGTAATAAGAAACCGGGTGAGATCATTAAATACGGAAAACCCGTATCCAATAAATTATGATATTGTTCTTTTACACTATTCAGCGTAAATCCTTCATCACGCTTTTGGCCGTTTATGTATGCATCATACAAATTGAAAGCATAAATGACGAGCCCGATTAAAGCGACTAGTAACGCAATAATGCCGTCAATTAGTAAAAAAATAGAATTGTCGAGCTTCGGAATTGTCCCTAATGTGATTAAACCCCAGAAGCCCCAGTTTAACGTTTGTGTAAAGCTGCTGAAAAATGCAACAGTCAATATGAAAAAGATGGCCCCCTTCACATATTGTTTATTATAAAATTGACCGAAACCTGGGATAATTGATAATAAACTGGCGTTTCGTTTATGTTTAGTGACAACTTTATTCTCCATTACATATACTANAGTGACAACTTTATTCTCCATTACATATACTACCTCCTTCTTTTCACTGAACGGAGAATAATGTCTATTCTTCGTGCAATCGTTTGTTTTATTGCCTATAGTAAGCAAAGCCATATTTCCAAATTAGAAACATGCCTTCACCTACTATTAGTGTTTGACACTAGTAGCACATTGATAAGTAAGTCCAGCGGGGAGGGATTGAACTGCATCCCTCCTTTATGACAGTTGCCATATGCTGAACCCCCTTATGTTGCCGCCTTCACCAAGGCACTTACACAACCATTATTTACTTGGGTGATTTGTTTCAATATTGGTTTTGATTGATTTAACTGCTTCATCCATCGCCGTTTGTGGATCTGCTTTTCCTGTAGCAATTGTTTGCAAAGCGGATGCAGCGGGATCCCACACTTCACCCATTTCCGGGATGTTCGGCATTGGAACTGCATATTGAGATTGGAGTGCAACTGCTTTTGCTCCTTCATTTTCAGCAATAATTGGATCCTCAATCAGCGTTTTAACAGGTGGGATTTCTTGAGTTTTTTCAAAACGAATTTTTGCGTTTTCTTCGTTTGTCAGCCACTCAATCAATTTTGTTGCCCAATATTCATGCTCTGTAAAGGATGTCACATGCCAGCCCTTTACTCCCATGAATGTCTTCATATGTTCGCCGTTTGGTAGTGTCGGCAATGCCGCAACTCCGATGTCTATTCCAGCATCTGTCATGCCTTGGAAAGCCCAAGGACCATCCATAACAGAAGCTACTTTACCTTCATTGAACAGACCATCTTTAGCAGATCCTCCAGTATCCCCAATGATTCCTTTTGGGAATAGACCTTCGCTGTACCATGTTTGAATATATTTCGCTCCAGCAACTGCACCCTCGTTATTTAAACCGATATCTTCTCGGTCAAGTGCACCATCGTTATCCTTGAATACATAACCGCCCATGCCCCCAATTACGCCGTGAGCAAAGTAAAAGTTATCCCATAGCGCTAGGAACCCAAACTGTTTTCCGTCCGTAAAGTCCTTTGAAAACGCATACAATTCATCCATCGTTGCTGGTGCTTCAGTCATTAATGCTTTGTTGTAGATAAAGACTGGTGTTTCTGTTGCTTTTGGTAGTCCGTATAGCTTACCATCGTATTTTTGTGAACCAACAGAAGACTCCGTAAACTTAGCAAGCACGTCATCAGATACTTTGATTTCCTGGATTAACCCTTCTGTTGCAACTTGACCAATTTGGTCGTGTGGTAACGTCACAACGTCGGCACCTGTTCCAGATGGACCATCTAGACGTAACTGATCACGCATTTTGTCCGCCATATTTAGTTCTTTAAATTCAATCTTAATGCCATATTCTTTTTCAAAAGATTCGATTGCAGGTTCTAATGCGATTGATTTGTCAACATCTTCCCAGACGACAAGTTTTTCTGGTTTTGCTGGCTCGTCGGTTTCCGTATTCCCTTGTTCTTCTGCTTCCCCTGTTGTTTCGGATCCGCCTGCACTTCCCGATTCTTCCGGTACCTCTCGATTTGGTCCACATGCTACGAGTAGACCAATAATAAGCGCAAGCACAGCTAATAACGATAACTGTTTTTTCATTTCTTTGCCCCCTCCTTATAATGTCAATCTTTTGCTAAAGTTGTACAACCGTTTGCATTCGTTTGTTATATGTGGAACGTTCAAATAGAATTCCACATTCAAATGTTCACACAAACTAACAAACTATTAATGTACAATCCAATGAAACCGGTTGCACAACTTATGAACTCATTATACATTTAATCTTTTATTATTCAATCCCTTTTTTATACTTTTTAAATTTCCGACCAAATTATTGCGTCATCTGCAGTCTTCTACTCCTTTATCTTTGTTAACTTGTCGTATACCTACGTAATTCATTACATGAAAAAAGCTTGCTGTTGCTATGTTTTTCACATGGCAAGGCAAGCTTTTTCATACTTTGTTACTCGTTTGAACTTTTCTCTTTGTTTTTTAACAGACACATAGTTACTACTGTACATAAAGCGAATACGAGAGCTACCATTCTAAATTCAATAATGGGCTTAAACTTAACTTTTTCGGTTGTAATTTCGTAGACACCCAGTGGTTTAATAGCAATATGTCCACCGCCGCCTTCACCTTGACCTGCTGGAGAATGATCGCTTGCTTCAGAATATCCTCCACCTCCCCCGAAAGAATAGCTAACCTTGGCAACAGGTAGTACCCGTTTATTCGTAAGGTCAATTGTTTCACCGTATACAAGAGTGACGTCTTTGTTCTGAGCAAATTTATCAAAAATACTTTTGACCGGCGATGAATACACAGTTCCATGCTCCTGTTCTGTGTCCATGATACAGTCCCCCTTCAATTTGTGATATATCTTTAATTCTACAACATGGACTCACAATCCTATTCATTAGGGATATTTATTTTGAATCCGATCAAAAAATATCTATCTTGCAGGCGGTTAATGGCCCACAAGATAGATAGTAGTTTCCTAGTATTTATACAAAAATCATCCAAATGACCATTGTAACAACAATTGTCGTCACGCCTTGTAACAACGTTGCTATTGTTTGTGCTTTATAGGCATCCGTTACTTTCATACCACTGAATTCCGTGACAACCCAGAAAAAGCTATCATTCACATGGCTTACAGTCATCGCCCCAGCGCCAATTGCCATAACAACTAGTGCAAGTGGAACGGCTCCTTCAATGCCCATTACCGGCAATAATGGTGCCACCAACGTTGAGGTAATAACAAGTGAAGCCGTTGAAGAACCTTGTGCTGTTTTTAAAGCTGCCGCAATGATGAATGGAATGAGCAAGAACAATGCGCCACCCGCTAAAGCATCCATGTTCATGTTAGCGATTAAATCTGCAACACCGGAATTTGAAATTACTTTACCGAACGCTCCTCCTGCGCCGGTAATTAGAAGAATTGGAGCAGCCTCCTTTATCCCTTCACCAATCCAGCCTGATAATGTTTCTTCATCAAACTTTGGTAATAATAAAAACGCCGCCAGTACACCGAATAATAAAGCAACAGAAGGCGCCCCTAGAAAACGTAAGAAATTTATAAAACCAGTATCTTCACCCGTTAAAGCAGCAATCGAACCAATCCCAATCAATACGATTGGCAAGACAATCGGTAAAAATGCTTTAAACGTAGAAGGCATTTTTCCAAAGGATTTCACAATTTCTTCGTAATCCAGTCCACCTTCTTCTAAGTCCTCAGGCACTTCAATTTTTGATGCAACTTTTACAGCCCATAGATACCCTACAATGACTGCCGGAATTGCAACGAATAGCCCGATTAAAATAATCGTACCTAAATAGTTTTCTGCACCAATATTACCCGCTGCTGCAATTGGGCCTGGTGTCGGCGGAACTAGCGTATGTGTTGCGTACAATCCTGTTGCAAGCGCAACTGACATCGAAGCAATTGCAACTTTCGCTCGCTTCGCTAACGCCTTTTTCAAACTTGATAATATAATGAATCCCGAATCACAAAATACCGGTATCGAAACAATATAACCGATGATTGACATCGCCAATTGCGGTCTTTTTTCACCGATTACTCGTAAAACGACTTCCGCCATCCGGTAAGCTGCACCTGACTTTTCCAGGATGACCCCAATAATCGTACCCGCAACAATGACAATTCCAATTCCCTTCATCAGTCCACCGAATCCATCATTCACACTCTCAACAACTGTAAGTAGTGGCATACCAGAACTAATACCAACAACAAATGCCCCTAATAATAAAGATAAAAATGGATGAACCTTAAAAACAGCTGTCAACACAACAACTAATACAACACTTAGCCCAATAACTGCAAATAACATAACTACACCCCTTTTTTAGTAGTTAAATAATTCTCCATTACTTCCTTTGTTTTCAAACGTAAATAATGCTCGGCATTTTCCATCGATTCTTCCGCTGATACACTTCCATCTGCAATTGCATGAAGCTCGGAAAATAGTGGTGCTAAAAGCTCTCGACTTCCATTATCTACTGCTCCCGAAATGAGAATAATTGGTTTTCCCTCTCGAGCTGCCACTTTGGCAATACCGAACGGGGCTTTCCCCGCCAATGTTTGCCTATCTGTTTTCCCCTCACCTGTTACAATTAAATCTGCATCCCTTAGTTGTTGATCAAACAAGATCGTCTCTAACACAACGCTAATTCCTTGCTTCATTTCACCCGGGAAAAATGCCTGAAAAGCTCCCCCTGCTCCTCCTGCCGCACCCGCACCTTTCCTTGCATGAAGTGAAATCCCAGTGAGCTTTTCCACTACCTTTGCAAATACTCCTAAATTCTCATCCAATAAATTCACCATTTTAGGCATAGCACCCTTTTGCGGTCCAAAAATAGCAGATGCTCCTTCGGAACCAGTTAGTGGATTTTCTACATCACAAGCAATTAAAAAATGACTTTCAGAAATTCGCTCATCGAAAGATGTTTGCTCCATCGTATAGAGTGATCCAAGTGCTCCTCCACCTTGGGTTAATTCTTTGGAATTCGCATCCAATAACTTCATACCAAGCGCTTGCAATAATCCTGAACCACCGTCATTTGTTGCACTTCCGCCAAGCCCGATAATAAATTTGCGCAAGCCGGCGTCTAATGCGTGAACGATTAATTGGCCCGTACCAAATGTTGATGTGATAAGTGGATTTCTCTCCTCTTCAGTCAACAGCATCAGACCCGATGCCTCAGCAATTTCAATGACACATGTTTCGCCATCTCCAAGCACACCATAGCTAGCATTCACTTGCCGGCCGATTGGATCTTGTACGGTGACAGTAACGGTCGTTCCATTGGTAGCGCCAACTAAACTACTCATCGTACCTTCCCCGCCATCAGCTACTGGTAGCATCACCGTCTCAATTGCCGGGTTAGCATCATGAATCCCATCAGCCATCGCCTGTGTCGCCTGAACTGCTGTCAGACTTCCCTTAAACGAATCGGGCGCTATTAGTATTTTCAACGCGTACACCTCCTTTTTAAAGCGCTTACAAAGAGTATAGTGGTAATATTCTAATAATACATTATACTTATTGTATAAATTTATTTCTAAAAAATGATAAAAACTATACACGGAGGATACTTAATGCTAACAAAACAACTTGCAGATGAAATTGTCGAACAAACTACAATCCGTTTAAAACGGAATTTAAATGTCATGGACACAAATGGAATGATTTTATCTTCCGGTGACGAAGAACGAATCGACAAAATCCATGAAGGAGCTGCCTATGTCGCTTTAACAGGAGAAGAACTATGGATTACGAAAAAGAATTTAGCAGAATGGTATGGAACGAAACTAGGTGTGAATATGCCGATTTATTTCCAGGAACAATTAGTTGGGGTCATTGGCATAACTGGAAATCCAGAAGAGCTTAGGGAAATCGCAACACTCGTACAACTAACAACTGAAATGATGGTTCACCAATCACTTATCACCTCGCGTGCCGAATGGAAACGAAAGATGAAGGAGCTTATTTTCGAAGAACTGATTAGCGGCGAGCCTCTATCGCCAATCGTTAGGGAAAGACTGACCCTATTAGAATTTAACGTAGCAAGTCCGTTCATAACTTTGTTAATTGAATCAGAAAACTTTCTTCCCTCTTCACAAAGAATCATTGAACAATTGGAGGAGCAATTCGAAAAAAACTCCGTACTGATTGGTCATTCGCAGCTGAACGAACTATTCATACTCTTGAGTCAAGTAAGTGAACCAACCTTGAAAAGTAAACTCGCTACACTGCTTCCTATTTTGCAGAAGGATTCCTTTGTTAGAATTGGCGTTGGCTATGCCGTAAATACGCTGGATGAAGTCCGCTATTCCTATACAACTGCCAAAAACGCCTTACAATTTGCAAAGCCTAAACAACAGCTTATTTACTTTGAAGAAATCGAATTACTAGCCTTACTCAAAAAGAATATCTCTTCCTCCGAAACTATTAAGTTTTCCAATCGAATTTTAAACGGTTTGAATAGTCAGCTACAGGATACGTTGACTACCTATCTTGCAGCTGATCTAAACAGTAAGAATTCCGCTGATAAGTTAAATATTCATCGACACACTTTAACGTACAGGCTCCGAAATATCCAAGAAATCACAAGCTATAATCCTTCACTATTCCAAGATGCGTTTGTCCTAAAAATTGCACTCTTACTAAACGAAAAATAACTATCAATAAGACAATCCCCTTAAGCTAACAGACAGCTAAGGGGATTCTATATTTTTCAATTTGCGCTCTTTTCAACTACAGCTTTCCCACCAGAATACAGTCCACTTGCAGATAAACCCATCATTACCCCAACGAGTATCCCAGCCTTGATGTCGTCTGGGTAAACATAAAACATACCACCAACAATACCAAAAATTATTGCAATAGGTGGCAGTAGTCGTTTCTTCATCCCATACATCTTCAACAATTCCACCATGCCAATGATTAGCGGAATTAAGACAACATCATATATTTCCAATAACTCCCCTCCTTCTCCACTCTATGAAAATATAGTTAAAGAAATGTGCAAAGAACAATCAAACTTTTTCACTATAATTAATTATTATTTTTTTAATAACTATTAACTATTATCTTAAGATTTTAACTTTGCAGAAACGTTGTAATATCAACCTTATTGCAAATAACAGCGTTTCCATTAATTATTTTTGACAATTGAAAACGATTAATTGTATTATAGTGAAATATGAAGGAGGCATCATGATGTCACAGATAACTAAAAAACAAATCGTGGAAAGTGTCCCACAAAAAGGATTCTTCGGACACCCGAAAGGTTTGTTCACATTATTTTTCACGGAATTTTGGGAACGTTTTTCGTACTACGGAATGAGGGCTATTCTTGTTTTCTATATGTACTACGAAGTATCCAGCGGTGGGCTTGGACTTGATAAAACAGTCGCATTGTCCATCATGTCCATCTACGGTTCCCTGGTTTACATGTCGGGGATTATCGGCGGCTGGTTAGCCGACCGTATTTTTGGGACATCGAAGGCAGTCTTCTACGGTGGGATTTTCATCATGCTCGGGCATATTGCGCTTGCCATTCCCGGAAATATAACAATGTTCTTTATTTCAATGGTGCTTATTGTACTTGGTACAGGTCTATTAAAACCAAACGTTTCGAGTATGGTGGGCGATATTTACTCAGAAACTGATAATCGTCGCGACTCAGGATTCAGCATTTTCTATATGGGGATTAACTTAGGTGCTTTCATTTCCCCATTAATTGTTGGTGAACTAATGAAAACGAGCTTCCACCTTGGTTTCGGGGTCGCTGCAGTTGGGATGTTCATCGGTTTGGTTGTCTTTGCTGTAACAAAGAAGAACAATCTTGGTCTTGCAGGTACGCAAGTCGGAAACCCATTAGCTCCTGAAGAAAAGAAAAAAATCTATTCGATTTTCGGCATAACAACCGTTGCACTCGCAATTCTAATTGCAATTGCAATTCCAAAAGGTTGGCTGACATTCGATTCATTTATCGCTATCGTCGGGATACTCGGTTTCCTCATTCCAACGATTTATTTCATTACCATGTACAGAAGTCCGAAAACAACTGAAGTAGAACAATCACGCATTATCGCGTATATCCCACTATTCTTGGCGGCGGTCATGTTTTGGGCTATTGCAGAGCAAGGGTCAACTATTCTTGCCTTATATGCGGATACACGAACAAATCTTAATATTTTCGGCTATCAAATTTCACCAGCCTTTTTCCAATCATTTAACCCATTATTCATCATCACACTAGCACCCGTTTTCGCCTGGTTGTGGATGAAACTCGGAGATCGCCAGCCGTCGATTCCTAAGAAGTTCTCATTAGGCTTGCTATTTGCTGGACTATCGTTCATCGTCATCTTAGTTCCTTCGTACTTTGGTGGGACAGATACACTTGTCAGCCCACTGTGGCTCATTTTAAGTATCTTCATCGTCGTCTTGGGCGAACTATGCTTATCACCTGTCGGACTGTCTGCAACGACCAAACTGGCACCGGCTGCGTTTTCTGCACAGACTATGAGCCTTTGGTTCCTATCCAATGCAGCTGCACAAGGGCTTAACGCACAACTTGTAAAGTTTTATTCACCTGAAACGGAAATGATGTACTTCGGAATTATCGGAGGAAGTGCAATTTTACTTAGTATTATTGTGTTCGCACTGTCACCAATCATTCAACGCTATATGAAAGGTGTACGATAACTGCATAAGTCGGAAACAAGCAATCCCATCATTTAATAACGGGATTGCTTGTTTTACGTTTAACATGGTTTTTTAGAACCATAAAAAATCATTATCAAAACTTAAATATTTTTCCGAAAAATCATTATTTTATTCTTAATTAAATGTTAAAATAAAAGTACCGCTATATAAAAAAAAGAAAGTAAAGGTGAAAATTTATGATACTCGGTTTAACTATTATCTTAATACTTGTATTATTTATGCCTTTCACGGTAAAAATCGTCGAACGAAATTTAGAAGTCTTTTTGTTTGTAATGGGAATTGCCGCAGTAGTCGTAAGCAAAGTGCTCGACAAAGATCTTGTTTTTAAAGCGTTGGAAGATCCTCTACATATTACGTTAGCTGTTATTATTGCAGGAATACTATTCCGATGGTTCCAAAAACCTATTGAAAAAGGAATTCTTGGGATGAGTAAGGCAATGCCGACGCGTCTATTTTTGGCTTTGGTTGTAGTCGTTCTCGGTCTCATTTCAAGTGTAATTACGGCAATCATTGCTGCGACTGTTCTTGTCGCAGTTGTCAGCGTTTTACGTCTAGATCGAAAATCAGAAATCCGCTTAGTTATCTTGACCTGTTATTCCATTGGTCTTGGTGCTGTTTTGACACCTATCGGTGAACCACTTTCTACAATTGCAACGAGCAAACTGAATCAAGACTTCTTCTATTTATTCAGACTTTTAGGTGCTGATATTATTGTTGGAGTAATTGTTTTTGGCATACTCGCTGCAATGTTAATCAAACCAGAAAAGAAAATGAATCAATTAGAAGCTGCTCATGGGACAGAGACGTATCTGGAAATTGTTACTCGTGGCTTTAAAGTATACCTATTTGTCATGGCGCTTACTTTTCTCGGTGCCGGCTTCGAGCCTTTCATCGAAAAATATTTACTGAACCTTAACCCATTTGTTCTGTACTGGATTAATATGATTTCAGCGGTGTTAGATAATGCGACGTTAACTGCTGCCGAAATTAGCCCGACGATGGATAATTCAACAATTAGGGCCATCTTACTCGGACTTCTCGTCAGCGGAGGAATGTTGATTCCAGGGAATATCCCAAATATTATTGCTGCAGGTAAGCTTAATATTAAAAGTGTTGAATGGGCACGCTTTGCTGTTCCAATCGGATTGCTTGCAATGGTTGCCTATTTCATCGTCATAGTTATTACTAACTAAATAAATAAAGAAGCACAATCCACCATGAGATTGTGCTTCTTTATCGACTGTCTTTTGCCACTAAAGTAGAAGAGGTGATTATTTTGGATATACAGCAATACTTGACTAGATTCAATGCAATGCCAACACATAAAGCTTCCCTTTCTACAGTAACGGGGCTTCAGCACCAACACTTGCAGCATATCCCATTCGAAAATTTGGATGTCATTCGGAAAGTACCTATCTACCTTAATCTACAAAATATATTCAGCAAGATTGTACACAGTCATCGCGGAGGCTATTGCTATGAATTGAACGGACTTTTTAACTGGCTTCTCTCCGAACTCGGATTTTGCGCACATTTAGTTGCCGCTACGGTGTTAAGACCTAATGGTCAATGGGCAAAAACAGACACACACGCCACCATCCTTGTTCAGTTAGACCAACCCTATTTAGTTGATGTGGGTTTTGGAGCTGCTACACCACGCACGCCTATACCATTGGACGGAAGTGAACGAACGGACCTTAACGGCACTTATAAAGTTATGCAGGTGACTGAATGCCTATTTGACTTGATCCAGGATAGCGAATCCGGAACAAAGACTTTATATCGATTCAATACCGATGAGAAAAAGCTCGTCGATTTTCATGAAGGCTGTATTTTCAATCAAGTCGACAAAGCATCTACTTTTACACATCATGATATTGTCTCCATTGCAACTAACACCGGGCGTATTACTTTAGCAGACAACACGTTGACTGTTGTAGAAAATGGAATTAAGAAAACTTCTCAACTTTCTAATGAAGACAAATCTCACGTATTGCAAACCACCTTCAAGCTTTATGTATAACAAAAAAATGTAGGGGTTGTCTAATAAATATGAAAGAACTCGCTTTACAGGATTATTATACTTATGATTGGATTGGAGGAGGCGGCGACTCCAGTGGGAATAGCATGAGCTGAAGACCCCGCAGGAAGAGCCGTTACAAGGAACGGCTTTTGCGACCAAAAGCGTAGTGTTGGGAGCAGCGGGGTAGATGCCTTAATTTCCGCAAAGTGCGCAGAAATACGGCAAATCGAACCCTTTGCTGTTCGATTGGCTGAAGCCATGCCCACGGAAAGCGTCCGCCACCGGAACGGAAATCATCTTCTTTATAACGGAAAAGGGGCTGCCGATTTGTCATTTTGACTTTTCGGACAGCCCCTACATTTTTATTTTACAACTTATTTTTTCTTCGTCAATCTTCCTAGTGCAAATGCTCCTGCCGCTAGTCCAATCATCGTGTTCGTTTTCTTGTTAAAAACTTGTTTCACAACAAGGTTCAAGTTTTGCGGTCTTTCTGCAAGACGGCGCATGAAATAGCCGTACCAGTCTTGACCAAATGGCACATACGTACAGAAGTTATAGCCCTCTTTTGCTAATTGAAGCTGCATATCTTTTCTAAACCCATATAGCATTTGGAATTCAAACTTATCATTTGGTATATTATTTTGCTTCACGAACAATTTAATATGGTTAATAACGTTATGGTCATGTGTGGCAATGGACGTAAATTTACCATTCAATAAATGCCACTCAATTAATTTGATATAGTTTTCATCGATTTGTTGCTTTTCTTGATACGCTACACTCGCAGGTTCTTTATATGCACCTTTTACAATGCGAAGACGGAAATCCTTATACTTCTGAAGGTCTTCTTCCGCTTGGAAGAAATAAGCTTGAATTACTGTCCCAACATTATTGTAGTCCTTTGAAAGCTCCTCCAAAATATCGAAAGAAGGCTGCAAACGTGCATGATCTTCCATATCAAAGTTAACGAAAATATCATAGCTATATGCTTTACTAACGATTTCTCTCAAGTTTTCTAAGCAGAAATCATAATCGATATCTAAACCAAGCTGTGAAGGTTTTAACGAAATATGTGCATCAACACCATGTTCACGAATCGCCTCAATAACTGCTAGGATTTGTTCTTTCGCAGCTGTTGCTTCTGACTTTTCAAAAACGAATTCCCCAAGATTATCGACCGTACAAGATATTCCATGGGCGTTCAGTTCTTTAATGCTCTGAATCGTTTCTTCTACGTTCGTTCCTGCTACGACATTTTGTGCGCCCAGTTTCAGGCCATACTTTTTAGCAGCACCATTCAAAAGTTGGTTTTGTGATAAACCCATAAAGATATCTTTTAGCATGTCATTAACTCCTCATTACTATTTTATAAAATTAATTATAACATACCTTCACCGAATTTTTACAACAAAACATGCACCACTTTTGCATACGATCGTTCCCCATCTTCAGTCATTTCCGACTAAAGGTAAAGCGTTTTTCAAGCCAGTTTTGCCACACCTCGACAAGCACACTAATACCCCAATAAACAAAGCCGACAAGAATATAAACTGTCATATAGTCGAATTCTCTTCCCCCAACAATTTTTGCCCGCTGAAACAATTCAGGGACCGTAATCATGGCGGCTAAAGAAGAAGCTTTGATAAGATCTAATAGCACATTTGATAACGGTGGGATAGCAATTCGTGTCGCTTGAGGCAAAATAATCGACCACATCGTTTGCCAGTACGACATTCCTAGTGCAGTAGCGGCTTCCCATTGGCCTTTCCCAACCGAATTTAGTACAGAACGATTAATTTCAGCCATATAGGCTGATGAATGTAGACTAAAGCCGATTAAAGCAGCTGTAACTGCGGAGAACTGGATACCAATATTGGGCAAGCCAAAGTAAAGAAGAAATAAAAACACTAACATGGGTGTTCCACGCATATAGGAAATGAATAGACGTGCGGGCCACCTGATGATGCGCCATTTGGAACCACGTCCAAGTGCAAGGATAAATCCTATGACAAGGCCGTTTGCCATGCCCCCGAACGAAATAAGAATAGTATAGCCAATTCCTTGCAAAATATAAGGTAACGATTTTATAGCCAGTTGTAAGTCGAAGATGTTGCCCCATTCAATCGCTCCCACCTTACAAACCGCCTTTCGAGTTACTCAAAATCAAAATCTTGTTCAACCGAAACATCTTCTCCACCAAAAAATTGCTTCGACAGTTCAGTAATCGTTCCATCAGCATGCAAATCTGCTAACGCATTATTTACTTGCTCCAATAATGCTTCATTATCTTTTTTCATAATAATTGCTTGGACATTTGGGTGATACTTAATCGTTGGGTGAATCATAATTTCAAATTCCGGGAATGCAGCAAGTGCTAATTTTTGCAAATAGTAATCATTTAAAATAACATCCGTGCGTCCCAAATCCACATCACGTAGGTAGACATCATTTGTCACGTTGTCGTAAATGACTTCTTCCGCACCATAGTCACGTCCCACTTGCATATAAACAGACGTTGCAGCCCCAGCTGCTTTTTTCCCTTTTAAATCTTCTAGGGATTCAATACCAGAATGATCCGATTTACGGACTATGGCTGTCCCATATGAATACTTATAAGGCTCAGAAAAAGTGAATTTCTCTTGACGTTCTTCTGTAATTTCAATATCATTTACCGCAAGATCCACTTGTCCACTATTTAAAGATGTAAGCATTCCGTCTAGGCCCATCTCCACAAATTTAACATCCAATTCTAAACGTTTACCAAGCTCTTTCATAATTTCAACTTCATAGCCTGTTAATTCATTCGACTCACTATCATGGTAAGAGGCTGGGTAGAGTGTACCCGATGTCGCCACAACTATTTCACCGTTTTCGGTGATTTTATCCCAAACTGAGGAATTTTCTTTTTCCTTGTTCGTATCGTTCCCCGTACTTGATCCACAAGCAGCGAGAACAAGTATTGCTAAGAGCATTGTTAAAAACATGGTGATGTGACGAAGGTGACGAACTTTTGTCATATGTATTCTCCTTTATAAAAATAGTATGGTACAAATAATTGTCCATTGAAAATTATAATGTATTCCGAAAGAAGATGTAACTCTTTTGCCTTTTGTTTATATTTCCGGATTATTACGAATTGGTCGTTTATTCAAGAGATTTCATAGTTGATTATTTGCAATATATTGGCAAACAATAATAACGAATGAAAGGAGATATAAACTAGATGAGGCAATCCTACAATATTAAAAAAGTTGAAAATCTTTTTCTAGCTTCATTAAAAGGATTCTCTCAAGTGATGTTAATAGAAAATGCCCTCTCGGGAGCGATTATTCTACTGGGCATTACAATCCATTCACCGCTACTCGGTTTAATGGCATTTATCTCATCGATTATTGGGACATTGACTGGACATTATATTGACGGTGACAAACCAGCTATTCATCAAGGGTTCTACAGTTTCAATTCTCTACTATGCGGAATGGCAGTTATGTTATTTCTACAAAACAACTGGCGCATGCTCATTACACCTATCTCGGCCATTATAGCTGCAGTACTGATGTTATATCTTTCGAAATATTTAAAAAAATGGGGAATCCCAGTTCTCACCATTCCTTTTATTATCGTGACATGGATAGGTCTTCTTGCCGCTTATACGATCAAAGGATTACATATCAATCCGGAGTTTGTTGCGTCATCCCCTGCCAAATGGAATCTGCCCGTTGAGGGAACCCCTAATTTCTTTCTTGGTTTGATTAAAGGAGTCGGAGAAGTCTTTATCATCGATTCACTGTGGGCAGGCTCACTTATTCTGATTGCCCTGTTTGTAGCTGGTTGGCGATTCGGTGTCTATGCTGTTGGGGGGACTTTCATTTCATGGTTAACGGCCTTTTTGCTGGGGGTAGATGCAGAATTACTCGATTTAGGTCTCTATAATTATAACGCTGTATTGACAGTGATTGCCGTAGGACTGTTATTCGACGACAAGCGCCATTTCCCACTTGTCGCTATATTTGCTGCAGCAACAACCGTACCGATTTCAGCTGGGATGGACTTGCTACTATACCCATTAGGGCTTCCTGTCTTAACATCGCCTTTCATTATTAGCACTTGGTTATTTTTGGTGATTCGGAAAGCAATATTACAGAGTTTATAACTTATAATGAAACACCCTCACAATAGGAATAATTTGTGAGGGTGTTTTGCAATAACTAGGAACCGTACGCTAGCTTTTCTTCATTACAATTTAAACTGCCTGACTACCTTTTCAAGTTCCTGCGCCATCTGACTCGTTTCACCTGATCGAATCGTAATTTCTTCAATTGAGGCTGACGTTTCTTCAGCAGCAGCTGAGATATTATTTGTTGAGTCATCAATGACGTGAATCGATTGTGTCAGTTGATTGATGAGTGACACAACACGATTTGAATTCTCTGCCTCGGCTGTCATCAATCCTGAAATTATTTTAATTTCTTCAACGGTTTCTGAAACAGCTGTCGAGATATTACTCAAAGATTGTGCTGTTAAACGAACTGTTTCTGTTCCAGATTCAACAAGTTTTGTACTTTCTGATGTAGAAATGACCACTTGTCCAATACTTTCCATAATATTTTGTACTAGTTGTTCCACTTCCAGCACTTCTTTGTTTGACTGTTCTGCAAGTTTTCGTACTTCTTCTGCAACTACTGCAAATCCTTTACCATGTTCACCAGCACGTGCCGCTTCAATCGATGCGTTTAAAGCAAGTAAGTTCGTCTGTGCTGCAATACCTGCAATCGAACCTGTAATATCTTGAATTTTCGTTGTAGATCCAATGAGATTCTGAATTGTGCTACCTACCTCTAGAGATGACGTTCGAATTTTCCCAATATCACTACTAATATCATTGGCACGCTGTTGACCTTCCCTAGCAATCTGCATCGTCTGTTGAGAGTTTTCCACATTTTGTTCTGCCTTCACTTTAGAGTCTTGAAGATCGTTAGCAAGTGATGACAAGATCGATGCTGCATGCTCCGCATTCGTCGTCCCATCGGAGATTGAAGCTGCTGTTTCACCCATATTATGTGCAACTTGCTGGGCAGACATCTGCATTTCATTCAATGATGCAACTGTTTCAAGAGAGTTTTGTGTCAAATGAGTTGCGGTGTTTTGCACTGTACCAATCATATTGCGTAAATTCGCCGTCATGATATTCAACGTATTTCCAAGATCAGCAATTTCATCATTGCCCTTGACTACCGTATCCTTCATCGCAAGATTTCCATCGGCAATTTCTTTTGCATGTGCAATTAGATTTGATATCGACTTTGTTTTCCTTCTAATTAGGAACAGCGTAACAAGCGATGCCAAAATCATTGGGATTAAGCTAATCAGTATGCCATTTCGTACAACATCCCATGTTCGCTCTCCCACAATCGCTCCGTCGAAATCAATCACACTAATGGCTATAATTTCTCCAGTTGGATCATGGTTCTCAAATATTGGAGCATAGCCGGATAAGCGTTCCATTCCTTTAAATTCGTATAGTTCGGAATACGTCGAGTGCTTCATTTCCAATAGCATAGCAATCGCTTGTTCATCCATCGGGACTGAATCACCTGGCTTCAATCCTTTTTCACGCGAGTTATCGTCTAGTGCAAGAATTTGACCATTCAAATCTAGTATATATTGCGTCTCAAAAATGTCTTTATGTTCAATCGTCCAATTCAATTGTTTGCCAACCTCGTCCATCATTTGAAGGTCACCATCAAGCATTTTCTTCACATCATCTGGATTTAATAATCCTGTAGTAATATTCGCACAACCATATGCTTCAATTCCTGCCGCGTCATATAATTTATCATAAGCTGTTTTATAAGTTGCTACAGATGTAATCGCTAACATCGCTAACATAATTCCTATAATAATTGCCCCAAGCTGGACCGTTAATGTATTCCTCATCATTTTTTCCCCCTACCCTACTCACAACTAGGATCATATTACCTAGACTAAAATTCTATAATACTATAGTTCGTAGTAGAAACAAAGCACTAAGTTGTGGAGTTTTGATGAACATGATACTATTTTCGGGATAATCAGGCAATAAAAACGGATTATTCTTCTCGACAAGCTTCAGATACTATTCCATTGTAATACGCCGTAAGATTAGGAAATGCTTTCAACTCATTTTCTCCTTTCTTACTTAACATGTATATCCCTCTTCTAATCTTATCAAACCAACCATCATAATTTTTTGATAGAATAGACAAAGTTTTCTCACCCGTCCCCATTCCTCTTAATAATTTTGGAGAGAGCGGTCCGTTAGCCAAAAGACAGCAGGCGATATGAATAGAATTCTCCTTGTAGGCTGAAACAATTTTCATTTGACTGCTTCCACCCGTATTGTAATCACCCGTTCTTCCCTTGATTTCAGACAACATATTCTTCCTTTTCTTCTGGCTACGCTGCATACTTTTTTTTCGATCAAAAGAAGCTGGTTCGTGTATGATTTTTATCTGAACGTCATCTTCGAGAAATTCAACTGTAATCAGACCTAACTCTAGTCTCCTGATCAAATGACAACTATCCTTCCACTTCCTCGAGCGATTGCTATATGTAGGTTTCGGGATAGCAATATAAACTTGATTCGTCAAACGCTGTCTCTTAGTCGCTTGGATAAGCAGATCAATCGTCAGCGACAATTTCAACTCTATAATGACGAGCTCGCTTTCTCTCACCGCGGCCACATCACAATGATTTACTTCTCCATACACCTCATATCCTTCATTGATGAAATAATCTTTAACAGGTTGATATAAATCGACTTCATAGCGTTTTTTTTCTTGTTTTTTCATCGGCACGATGCACATCCTTTTGTCACTATCCACATTGAATTCTATAAGACCAAACATTTTTTCGCAATAATAGTACATATGAAACTTAGTTACTATCTCCATTATTGCCTGTACCTAATGCAAAGCTAATAACCTGAAGACTCTTTTGAATAAGCTAGCGTAGATAAACATCTCTCTTTTTCTCCATATGATAAACTAAGAGAATAGAAATGAGGTGATGAAATGTATGTTTTTATTGTCAATCCTGAAGCCGGTAAAGGCCAGGCTGCTAGATTATGGAGGGAAACAGCAATAATATTACAGCAACAAAACATAGACTATCGCGTGCTGATGAGCAGTGCAGAAATAGACACACAAAGTTTTATCGCACAGCAACTACAAATTTATACCCCCAAGGTCATTGCAGTTATTGGCGGGGATGGAACGATTGGTTCTGTCATTCAATCCATCGCCGGGACGAAGATATCTTTAGCCATCCTACCAGCTGGCTCAGGGAATGATACAGCGCGTATATTCAAACTAACAAGCAAGCCAGCCCAATTCGTTGCTCAATTGGTTACATATCGAACAAAAACTATCGATTTACTCAATATCAATGGAAGACTTGGTATAACTGTTGCCGGTGTTGGTGTCGATGCCACGATTGGCCAACGCGTCAATCAATCTTGGTATAAGCCATTTTTGAATCAGCTTGGAATCGGATCCCTCGCCTATCCCATTGCTGCTGTATTAGAATTACTATCCTTTCAAGCATTTTCAAGTAACGTGACAGTTGACGGTGAAAACTACACGTTGAAAACTCCTTGGCTTATTGCGTGTGGCAATACATCTTCTTATGGAGGTGGACTAGTTGTTTGTCCCCAAGCGTCACCGTCAGACGGAATTCTCAATCTGACAATGCTTCACGACGTCGGACGTATGAAGATTCTTTTTCAGCTTTTTCCGGCTTTACTTCGTGGACAACCAATTCTTCATAAAGGGGTAACTTACATTGAAGGAAAAGAAGTTGACATTTATACAAATCGAAGCGTTGCTGTCATTGTAGATGGAGAAATTATCACCTCCAACCCATTACGCATTACGATTCAAGAACGAGCACTAACACTTGTCCTCACAACATAATGGCCTAGTTATTTCTCATTATTTCAAACACTATAGTGTTAATTGTTAGAATGTTGTGTTATGATTTAAAAATGTTCAAATGATTAACGGAGGTTATTGACAAAACTATGAATCTTACTCACACAGAACCTAAAACCTTTCATGTCGAAGAAATCCTGGTTGCCAACCAGTTATTAAAAGATGTCGTTGCCCATACACCATTGCAAAAAAATGAACGATTATCTGAAAAATACGATTGTCATGTATATGTCAAAAGAGAGGACTTGCAGCATGTACGTTCTTTCAAACTGCGTGGCGCCTACTATAAAATTCAAAGCATTGAGGCAGAAGCACGTGAAAAAGGTGTCGTCTGTGCAAGTGCAGGAAATCACGCACAGGGCGTTGCCTATGCCTGTGCACATTTAGGGATTGACGCAAAAATCTTCATGCCGCAAACGACGCCTAAACAAAAGATTAACCAAGTAAAAATGTTCGGTAAAAATGTCGTTGATATTGTACTAGTCGGTGATACATTCGATGACACTTCTGCTCACGCTACTAAATACGCGAGTGAAAATGATCGAATCTTCATCCATCCTTTCGACGACTACGATGTCATCGCAGGACAAGGAACAGTTGCAGTTGAAATGATGAATGATATTGAAGAGCCTCTCGATTTCGTGTTCGCAAGTATTGGTGGCGGAGGTTTGATGGCAGGTTTAAGTACTTACATTAAAAGTGTTTCTCCTCATACACGTATGATTGGTGTAGAGCCCGAAGGTGCTGGTAGTATGAAGGCTGCATTTACTAATGGAGAAGTCACTGTTCTCGATAAAATTGATAAGTTTGTAGATGGGGCTGCAGTACAATGTGCAGGACGACTTACGTATGAAATTTGCAACAAGTATTTGGAAGATATCATACTTGTCCCTGAGGGAAAAGTTTGCTCAGCGATTTTGAGTTTGTACAATGAGTATGCGATTATTGCTGAACCAGCTGGAGCCTTACCGATCGCAGCACTCGATTTTTACAAAGATGAAATTAAAGGTAAATCGGTTGTTTGTGTCATTAGCGGGGGTAACAATGATATTGGTAGGATGCAAGAAATCAAGGAAAAATCCTTACTGTACGAAGGTCTTCTTTATTACTTCATCGTCAATTTCCCACAGCGTGCAGGAGCTTTACGCCAATTTTTGGATGAGGTACTTGGACCAGATGACGATATTACAACTTTCGAATATACGAAGAAAAATAACAAGGAAAGCGGTCCGGGACTTGTCGGCGTTGAAATCAAACGAAAAGAAGATTATCACGGTCTCGTTCAGCGAATGAATGACTGCGGCTTCCCCTTTAAAGAAGTTAACAAAGATAGCACATTATTTGATTTACTCATCTAAATAACCCCGGTAATCAGCGTAGAAAAAAAATCGTTGATCACCGGGGTTATTTTATTTTTATTCAGCAAATGAACATGTACTGAAAACGAAGCGTTAGGTATAATTACGCCGAGTCGTAATTTATTTTTTAGAACTTGCAATGATAGTCGCGATGCGATCTAAGATGGGTATTGTGCTGGTCGTTTGGTTTTGTGTTAGCACACTAAAAATGAGTAACTCCCCATCTGAGGTTTGAGCATAACCTGCCAACGCACTAACTTTGTTCAAATTTCCTGTTTTGGCAAATACATTCCCCTTTGCTGGTGCGGTTGTTAAACGACTTTTTAATGTGCCTCCAATAAAACGGTCAGGTGCCCCTGCAACTGGTAATGCCTGCAAGAACGAGCCATACCACGGTGCTGTACGCACTTGATACAGTAATTCTGTTAATTGTGAAGAAGTGATTTTATTAGCATGTGACATGCCCGAAGCATCTTCAAATATCCACTCCTTCGTATTTAACCCAATCGACTGTGCATAATCCTGCATCACTTGAAGGCCAGCATCCCAGCTTCCTTCTCCGTATCGCTCTTTCCCCATCGATTTCGCCAATACTTCCGCATGCGAATTATTGCTAAGCTTCATAAATGGTCGCATTAAGCTTTTTAGCGGCATTGAATTTTTGGTAGCCAACACTTGACTATTCATCGGTGTTCTACCGCGAACCGTTTTGGATGAAGAAGCAAATGTAATTCCCTTCGCAGTTAATGATTTTTTGAAAACATCGAGTGCAAAGGCGGTCGGATTGGACACTGTTACCCATTCTTTCTTGCCAGTAGAACCAATGGGTACATTACCCGTGATAACAATTTTATTTGTTTTGTACTGACGCTCAATCTTCACTGTATTTTTATAACCTTTTGGCACCGTTTTAGCACGATTGATAACTTGAACAACAGCTGTTGCCGGTGTCAACGTGACTTTAGGCATTTTCCCACGCGTAGTCGGCTTTGCCTCTACAATAACTGTCCCTGCATCATAGTCAGTGTTCGGGGAAACCGTTAGAGCAGAGATTTGCGCCGCATAATAATAGGACTCGTCCATTTTATCAATACTCGGTGATAAACGAACCGTATCAAACCAAGTATCATCCCCCACTAAATCACCGGTAATCTTTTTCACACCTCGTTTAGCTAGTTGGGTAGCTAAACGGTCAAAATCACTTTTTAACAACGTTGGATCGCCTGTCCCACGAACATAGAGATTACCCGATAATATCCCCTTTGCCACTTTTCCATTCGTCAACACTTCAGTTTTAAATTGATAATTTTCACCCAATGTTTCCAGCGCTGCTGCCGCTGTCAATATTTTCAATGTCGATGCCGGTGTAATGGCTTGATCTGCGTTAGATTGATAAATGATTTCTCCGGTGGATGCTTTGCGAATCGCTACACTGCTTGCAACACCCTTCATCCTATTATCCAATAGAATGGCATCGATGGAGCTTTGCAAATCTTCATAAGCAATTGCTGCATGAGCTGTTGAATGCTCTGTTAAAAATATAGAAATCGTTCCCAATACTAGTAAGAATGCAAGAAGTACTTTTACAAGTTTCCGTCGCAACAAAATTCCACTCTCCCCTCAAAACTTAAATATGATAATAGTGTAGCATTTAACTTGATTCATCAAAAGTCCTTATCCCTAATACTAATGCCCCGCTTTCAGTTTAAATCCAATTACTGAATTTAGTTAAAGCCTTAGGTGGATTTCGTTCAAAGTTTACAATTTTAGAATTTTGCAAAAAAAGTAGATGTTATGGTATCCTTAACGTAGATTTTGAATAGATATGTGGAACTTATTATATAGGCTAACACATGCTTTTCTTAATACTTTCTCTCACTTAGATTATATTTTTTCTCAATTAAAAAGGTATTTTTATAAATACGAGTCTATTTTATTGGTATAACTATTCTTTATTTGTTATCATTATCATGTAAGATTTAAAACAATCTGAGGAGTGACGTTAAATGACTGAAAATCAAAAACCAAAATTAACAACTGCAGCTGGTGCACCTGTCGTAGACAACCAAAACTCGATGACAGCAGGCCCAAGAGGACCTATCTTATTACAAGATGTGTGGTTGCTAGAAAAGCTTGCTCACTTCGATCGCGAAGTAATTCCTGAGCGTCGTATGCACGCAAAAGGTTCAGCAGCTTACGGTACATTTACCCTCACACATGATATTTCACAGTATTCAAAAGCTAAAATTTTCTCTGAAGTTGGTAAAAAAACAGATATGTTCGTTCGTTTTTCAACAGTTGCTGGTGAACGTGGTGGTGCTGACGCAGAACGTGATATTCGTGGATTCTCTATGCGCTTTTATACAGAAGAAGGAAACTGGGATCTCGTTGGAAACAACACACCTGTCTTCTTCTTTAGGGATCCGATGCAATTCCCTGACTTGAACCACGCTGTTAAACGTGACCCACGCACGAATATGCGTAGCGCTAATAACAACTGGGACTTCTGGACATCACTGCCTGAAGCACTCCACCAAGTGACAATTGTCATGAGTGATCGTGGACTACCAAGTTCATACCGTACAATGCACGGTTTTGGAAGTCATACATTCAGTATGATCAATGCACAGAACGAACGTGTCTGGGTAAAATTCCATATGCGTTCACAACAAGGCATTGAAAACCTAACAGATCAGGAAGCTGAAGTTGTTGTTGGTAAAGACCGCGAGAGCCATCAACGCGACCTTTACGACAACATCGAAAACGGTAACTTCCCGAAATGGAAAATGTATATCCAAGTGATGACAGAGGAACAAGCAAACAACATGCCTTACAATCCGTTTGACCTCACAAAAGTTTGGTACAAAAAAGACTTCCCTCTTATCGAAGTTGGCGAATGGGAACTAAACCGTAACCCAGAAAACTACTTTGCTGAAGTAGAGCAAGCTGCTTTCACACCAGCAAACGTTGTACCAGGTATTAGTTTCTCACCAGACAGAATGCTACAAGGACGTCTATTCTCATACGGCGATGCACAACGCTACCGTTTAGGCGTAAACCACCACCAAATTCCGGTCAACCAACCAAAATGTCCAGTCCACAGCTTCCACCGTGATGGGGCTATGCGTGTCGATGGTAATCATGGCAGCAGAATGCATTATGAGCCAAACAGCTATGGTGAGTGGCAAGAACAACCAAGCTACAAAGATCCGGCACTCGATCTATTTGGTGCAGCAGATCAATGGAACTTTAGAGAAGACGATGACAATTACTTCGAGCAACCAGGTAAATTGTTCAACTTGATGAGTCCGGAACAACAGAAAGTGTTGTTTGAAAACACGGGACGTAATATGCAAGGCGTTGACAAGCATATCCAACTTCGTCATATTACACACTGCTACAAAGCAGATCCAGCTTACGGCAAAGGTGTAGCTGATGCACTTGGTATCGCTTGGAGCGAAGTCGAAGCAGCCGCAACATTCGAAGCAAAATAAATAATTTGTTCTATAAAAGGAGTAGCCCGATGCGGCTACTCCTTTTATTATGTGGTTAGCAAGTTTACGTTTGAAAGCACAGTTTGAAGTTAGCGTTGGCCAGATTACAAAATTGGTCGGCTATTTTTCGAAATCGGTAGTTCAGATACAAAAAGAGTTCCCCTTTCAGTTTACATCACTCTTTATTTCCAAGAAATGATGAGTATTTCCGGGGAAATCGCGCGAAAATTGAAATTTCGCAGAAACGACCATAATTACGTGAAAATATTAGACCTATTACCCTATATTAATAAAGATTCCGACAATTATACTGACTTTTTCGTCAATTATAGATAGAATAGATAGAGTACAATCGATTATTTTTTTAGCCCAGTGGTAATATGTCAAGCACCTAAAACATGAAAACTGGAAATTCATTGCGGCTTCTAAGC
>NZ_JADHDX010000013.1 GCF_016820585.1 Arthrobacter beigongshangensis | reverse complement strand
AATGGATGCCGTTTCTGACAACGACTTAACATTTTTGTGTCCAGGATATTGACATAGATCCAATTGTTGAAGACCGTACTTATAATAATTCAATCAAATTATTACAACAAGTTTAACACTTGTAATTCTAAATATTTACACCCCTACAACTTTATTGATCCAGAAGATGTTAAATGGCAATCCCCCCTCATTTACTGGTATACATCTTGCCGTTCAGTGGTGAAAAATCACTTTGTTGGTGTCCTTTTACAACAAAACTGTTACGGCAAATTATTGCACCTATTAGCCGAACTTATCACACGCACAGTTTTTTACCAACAACGTGCTAGCGTTGATATACCCCTTCAGTTTTAACTGCCTAACCCAAATGAGATTGCATGACCACATTTCATTTGGGTTAGGAATATTTCGCACCCACAATCGCACCTATAGCCAAAGACCTTTCTGCACATCTATGCTTTCTGGATAACGAAGAAACAATTCTATTCATCAAACCCACTTCGAGTTGAAGCAATACTGTGAATATGTTAGATGATTTAAAAAGTTGAATTTCACACGATTAAGTGGATAAATCCTCCCATTCAGCTTATACTTAGTTATAGAGAGGAGTCGTTTATATGAAGCAAATTCAATTAAATTCTCCTGAATTTAACCGTGTATTAAAAAACATGCAGCTTGAAAATTTAGGTTTAAGTCATTCACTACAACAAAAGGCTCTCGATATCGTCAATTCGGGGATCACTATAACACCAGCTTTGATTAAGGAAGCTTTAGCGAATGGCAAAGTACAATGAATCTGAAAATGAAAATTATCTTTTAAAGACAAATCTGTTAAGTATAACTGATTTTGCTGAGCATGAGCAGGCTGAAGCATTTACGTTTTCAATGCGTGCAACACAAATTGAGCAAAGAGTATACAACATTACTGCTTTTTCGCTTACTGATTTTGTTGGGCTTCACCACCACCTTTTCCAAGATATCTACGCGTTCGCAGGGCAATTCCGAGATGTCCAATTGATGAAAGGTGGCACACGCTTTTGCCAAGTGCAATTCATGGATGAATACGCTTCTGATTTATTTACTTTGCTAAACAACGAACCCACTTGGGACTCTCTTGAGTATGCAGCCAAAAGATTGGCTTATTTCAAATCGGAACTGAATATGCTGCATCCATTTCGCGAAGGCAACGGCCGTACAATCCGCATTTTCTTACAATCCCTTGCAAAACAGAAAGGATTCTTATGGACATACGACAAAATGGATCGCGATCAGTACATGCAAGCCGTGATTCGAGCAGTGACATGTGAAGATTTACTTGAACAGCTACTGCTCAGTACTTTAATTTCAATAGATTAAACACCAACGAACTTCCAAAATGAGGTTCGTTTTTTCTTTTATACCGAAAAACACCGCAGAAAAGTTAAATACTTTCTGCGGTGTTTTTCGGTTGTTCCAATATAATGTTTCTTTTCTTCATCTGAATGAAGAACAATGCTGTCATACTTAAACTGATCAATCCGAACACGATGACCATCGACTGAAGTCCGATAATATCGAGCAATGCACCCGCGGACAATAAAACGACCTGGAACATAACCCGCTCTAACATATTGCGGAACGAGAAAAATCGACCGTGGAACTCTTTGGGCATCTGTTTCTGGAATATAACCATTGCTGTCGGAAAAAAACAACCAAGCGCAAATCCTAGTACGGCAAATGCACTTAGCGTGATTGCCAGGCTTTCCGTAAAAAATAGCATGAATTCTGCTACCGCCACCATACTTGCAAAAGTAAACAGAATGGTCGTTGTTTTCCATTTCGTTGAGATAGATTTCACGACCACTGTCCCAAGCATGAATGCAATTCCTTCAAACGTATAAATTAGCCCTTTGATTGATGCGGAATCCTGGATTTCACTAAGATTGATGACTATCAAGTTGAAGGAACCGATAAAAAGCAACGGAATAAGCGTCATGATGAGCGTCATACCAACGGCTGGATATGCTTTCAACACGGGAAACACTTCCATGAATCCCCCTTTGCTTCCCACTGTTTTCACCTTAGCCTCTCTTCCCACTTCTTCATCGATACGCAACATCATCGTGAAGAATAGAAGTGCACCATAGGCGACCATTGAAATCCAATAAAGAGATGCCAACGACCAATAAACGAGTAAGATACCAGCAAGAGCAGTTCCGATAACGCGCGAAATCGTTGCTACATTCATATGCCAGCCATTCATCGTTAATAGATCATCGTCTTTTACAACGAGTGGAATGGTTGCTTGTAAGGCAGGAAAATAAAATGTTGCAGATAATTGTATACTAATCATGAACGCAACCATCCACCATACCGATCCGGTTGCAATGGCAATTAGCATGAAGATAACACTAAGCATACGCCCCGTTCCTGATATAAGAAGTACGGTTTTCTTCTTTGATTGATCAATGATTTTCCCCGCAAGCGGCCCTGCTATGATTCCCGCAAGGAGTCCAACTGACATAATAAGCGCTTTTACAAAATCAGAAGGAATTTTTTCTTGCATAAATTCAAGATTACCAATAATACCAGTCCATAACCCCAATCCTGCGATCATTTCCCCCACTAAAATGATCCAAATGTTACGATTTCTCCACATGATTCTATCCCCGATCTATTATTTCGCTTATCGAACTATTATAAGTCAGTCTAGAAAAAAAGTCACGGGAATTTTGCACCCGTGACTTGTCTAGTATCCTTATCCAATAGTAGCTTTTGGATCTTTATAAATGTGCGTAATATTACCATCTTTTTTCTCATCCGTTGTCGTACTACCATTAGAGTAGCGATCGACCGGACGTAATGAACCTGCAACGACAGTAAATTTACTGCCCTTATCCGTTACCAATACAACAATCTCATCGGTCGTCACCATTTTAGCTCCAACAACTCGGTAAGGATTTGATTTTAATTCTTTCAGGACAACGACGCCACGTTGCGCACGCGCTGCGCTATCTAGCTCTTTTAAGCCCATTCGTTTCACAGTTCCGCGCTGTGTCGCTAGTAAGATGGAAGATCCGTCATCTTGTGCGAGTTCCATCGCTACTACGTAGTCTTGGTCTTTCAAATTAATACCGCGAACACCTGCTGTACGAATACCCGTAACGGACAGCTCAGTAAGAGGGAAACGGAGTGCATAAGCCTGATGTGTGAACAGAATAACATCCTCTGCCCCTGTAACAAGACGCGCATCTACCATTTGGTCGCCTTCTTTAATGCCCATTGTTTTGAATGTTCTAGAATAACGCTGAACCTGATAGTCTACCAATTTTGATAGTTTAACTGCCCCATTTTTTGATGAAGTCAATATGAACGCATCATCATCAAAGCTTTCCAGTCCAATGGCTGCAATAATCGATTCATTCTGTTCTAGTGCAATGATGCTAGAAATATGCTGACCAAGATCTTTCCACTTAATATCCGGCAATTCATGAACAGGCTGATAGAGATAGTTCCCTGCCGATGTGAACAATAACAGATGATGTCGTGTGTTCATCGGCGCTTCCAACAAGCTATAATCGGATTCCTTCATCTCATAGCCCGTCCCATTTGAAGCGCCATAAGAACGGATACTTGTACGTTTAACATAGCCGTCTTTTGTAACAGAGACCATCACTTCTTCACTCGGTACGAGAATATCGAGGTCGACCTTGATATCTTCGATTTTTTCCTCAATGACCGAACGACGTGGCTCTGCGAATTGCTTGCGAATCGCAATAAGCTCTTTTTGAATAACAGCAGAAAGTTTTTTGTCGCTCTTCAAGATTGCATCCAGCTGGTCAATCAACTTGCGAAGCTCTGCATCCTCTTGCTGTAATTCAGTAATATCTGTATTTGTTAATCTGTAAAGTTGAAGAGAAACAATCGCTTCTGCCTGAATTTCGGAAAATGAAAACTTGGCAATCAAATTATTTTTCGCATCACGTTTATCTTTTGATCCACGAATGGTTTTGATAACTTCATCCAAAATGGACAGAGCCTTCATAAGCCCCTCAACGATATGTAAACGGTCTTGCGCTTTTTGAATGTCGTACTGTGATCTACGTGTCACAACGTCCTTCTGATGCCCGATATAGGCGTCTAGCAACATCGGTAATGACATCAGCTTTGGTCTACGGTCAGAAATAGCAATCATATTGAAGTTATACGTCACTTGTAAGTCCGTGTTTTTCAATAAGTATTGTAAAATACCATTGCCGTCAATGTCTTTTTTCAGTTCAATAACGATACGAAGTCCTGTGCGATCAGATTCATCTCGCACATCTGCGATACCATCCAATTTGCGATCTAGACGGAGCTCGTCCATTTTCTTAACCATATTAGCCTTATTGACGTCATATGGAATTTCCGTCACAACAATTTGCGACTTACCACCTTTTAACGGTTCAATCGCAGTTTTTGCACGGATGATGAAACGTCCTTTGCCCGTTTCGTATGCTGTTTTAATACCGTCTGTCCCTTGGATGATTCCCCCAGTTGGGAAATCGGGTCCTTTAATGACCGTCATGAGTTCATCAACAGAAACGTCCGGATTAGCCATGCGCATTAGCACAGCATCTAAAGTTTCATGTAGTGCATGTGGCGGAATATCCGTTGCATAACCGGCTGAAATACCCGTTGAGCCGTTGACGAGCAAGTTTGGAAAACGAGCTGGTAACACAGTCGGTTCTGGTTCGGTATCATCGAAATTGGGGATGAAATCGACTGTGTTTTTAGTGAGGTCCCGCATCATTTCGCCCGCAATTGCGGATAAACGTGCTTCAGTATAACGCATAGCAGCAGCGGAGTCACCATCGACAGAACCGTTGTTACCGTGCATTTCAATCATCATATGACGCAGCTTCCAGTCTTGACTCATCCTGACCATCGCTTCATAAACGGACGAATCTCCGTGTGGATGATAGTTACCGATTACGTTACCGACCGTTTTAGCAGATTTACGAAATGCTTTTTCATGCGTATTTCCTTCGTGGAACATCGCGTACATAATCCGTCGCTGAACAGGCTTCAACCCGTCCCGTGCGTCCGGTAATGCCCGGTCCTGAATGATATATTTACTATAGCGTCCAAACCGGTCACCAATCACTTCTTCCAAGGGCAGATCCTGGTAACGTTCTTCTAAAGTCATTCAAAGTCCCCCTCGACGTGTAAAAATTCATTGTCCAAAATATTATGCTCTTCCTGCATGCCGAAGTCGACGTTCTCTTCAATCCAACGTCGTCTTGGTTCTACTTTATCGCCCATCAACGTCGTTACACGACGTTCAGATATTGCGTTATCTTCAATCGTTACACGGATAAGCGTGCGTGTTTCGGGATTCATCGTCGTGTCCCATAACTGATCGGCATTCATCTCCCCAAGCCCTTTATAGCGCTGGAGCATATAGCCTTTACCAATTTTTTTCATCGCCTCATCAAGATCAGCTTCTGTCCATGCATAAGCGAGCTTTTCACTCTTACCTGCCCCTTTAAATACCTTGTAGAGAGGTGGTAATGCAATGTATACTTTGCCTGCTTCAATAAGCGGCTTCATATAGCGATAGAAGAATGTCAGTAGCAACACTTGTATATGCGCCCCATCCGTATCGGCATCCGTCATGATAATGACTTTGTCATAGGCAATATCTTCTACCTGGAAGTCAGAGCCTACGCCGCCCCCGATGGCATGAATAATCATATTGATTTCTTCATTTTTCAGTATATCTTCAAGCTTTGCTTTTTCCGTATTAAGTACTTTCCCTCGTAACGGCAGAATTGCCTGGAATACACGATCCCGGCCCTGCTTCGCAGATCCCCCGGCAGAGTCTCCTTCGACAAGGTACAGTTCATTTTTCGCAGCATTTCTCGATTGTGCGGGTGTTAATTTACCCGACAGTAGCGTATCCGAACGTTTCCGCTTCTTCCCAGAACGTGCATCCTCACGTGCTTTACGCGCCGCCTCGCGTGCTTGTTGCGCCCGAATAGCTTTACGAACGAGTGACGCACTCAAATCGGCATTTTCTTCAAGGAAATAAAGCAGCTTCTGGGATACGATGGAGTCTGTGATCCCGCGTGCTTCACTTGTTCCAAGCTTGCCTTTCGTCTGTCCTTCAAATTGCAAAATCTCCTCTGGAATCCGAACAGATACGATTGCCGAAATACCTTCACGGATATCCGAGCCTTCTAGGTTTTTATCCTTTTCTTTCAATAAACCCGTTTTTCTTGCATACTCATTAAAAACGCGTGTCATAGCGGTTTTGGCACCTGTTTCATGTGTTCCACCGTCTTTTGTTCTTACATTATTGACGAACGACAAAATAGTTTCTGAATAGCCATCACTGAATTGGAACGCGAATTCGACTTCAATGCCGTCTGATTCTCCGTCTAAGTAAGCAACAGGATGCAACACATCCTTCTCTTCATTCAGGTAAGAGATAAAGGCTTCAATTCCAGTTTCATAATGAAAAACGTCGTGCTTGTCCGTGCCTTCTTCTTTGAGCTCAATCTTTAGCCCTTTTAACAAGAAAGCAGACTCGCGTAAACGCTCACTTAATGTTTCATATTGATATTTTAACGTAGAAAAGATAGACGGATCTGGTTTGAAATGGATGAGCGTCCCTTTATCACGTGTTGTGCCAATCTGTTCAAGCGTTGTGACAGGTTTACCGCCATGTTCAAAACGTTGACAAAACTTTTTACCGTCACGGAAAATGGTTACTTCCAGCCATTCTGACAATGCGTTGACAACAGATGCTCCAACACCGTGAAGTCCACCACTCGTTTTATAACCACCTTGACCAAATTTTCCGCCTGCATGGAGGACGGTTAAAATAACTTCTACAGTTGGCTTCCCTGTCGCATGAATCCCCGTTGGCATCCCGCGTCCGTAGTCTCGAACACTGACACTACCGTCTGTATGAAGGGTAACGTCCACTTCAGAACCAAACCCTGCTAACGCTTCATCCACTGCATTATCAACGATTTCATAGACTAAGTGATGCAGTCCACGGGAATCGGTAGATCCTATGTACATGCCGGGGCGTTTACGAACTGCGTCAAGACCTTCTAGTACATGAATCGAATCATCATCGTAGTTAAATATTTCCTGTTGTTTCGTCAAATTACGACCTCCATCAAACGAATGTTCTCTTTTATGTAATCGTACTGCTTCCCTAGAAGGTTGTCAAATCAACGTTCCCTGAAGCTTGCTCAATTAATTGTATAGAAGAAGAAGATTTATTGCAATGATGATTAGTTAAATGATGGCTATTTCAACCAGATGTTCACACCTAATTTATATTAATTCGCTCGCTATCCTTTTACTTTGGGGGATGTTTCTCTCACGGAAGCCATTGTGGAGACTACATGATTCTGCTAAACTAGAATTACTATAGAACTATATAAAAGGGGTATAGAATGAACACTATCTTACTGTTACTCATTGCCTATTTACTCGGATCCATCCCGTCAGCACTGTGGGTGGGGCAACTGTTTTACAAGATGGACATCCGCCAGCATGGCAGTGGAAATTTAGGTGCGACGAATACATTTCGTATTTTAGGTAAAAAAGCAGGTATTGCTGTAACGCTACTTGATATTTTAAAAGGAACAGCAGCTGTTTGGTTAGTGGCCTTGCCTCTTTTCGAGCAGACAAACGTTCACCCACTCATTCCAGGTATTATTGCCGTCATTGGCCATATGTATCCTATCTTTGCCCATTTCAAGGGTGGCAAAGCGGTAGCAACCTCAGGCGGCGTGCTGCTAGGCTATAATTGGTTCGTCTTTGTCCTACTTTTCATCACGTTTCTTATCCTTTTGAAAATAACGAAGATGGTATCACTCTCGTCGATGGCTGTAGCTACTGTTGGTGTGCTCTACAGTATCTTTCATTATGTAAGAACTGATGATTTCACGCTACTGATCATGATTGGCTCGTTCGCCATCTTCATCTTCTATCGTCATCGAGCCAATATCGCCCGCATCAAGGCAGGAACCGAGCCAAAAGTGAAGGGATTGTAATACAATAGAGGCAGTAATCGAAAGGTTGGTGCGGGAATGAAAATTGTCTTATCAGCTGAAGCATTAAGCTGGTTTAAAGCAGAAATGGCGGCCGAATCTGGTGATAGCATCAAATTTTTTGCTAGATATGGCGGTGCGAGTCCACTACATGATGGATTTTCACTCGGCGTCAGGATGGAATCCCCAGATGAAGCTGCTGTCCAAACAGAACACGATGGTGTTCAATACTATATTGAGCGTCGAGATGAATGGTATTTCTTAGAGCACGACCTGCATGTTAACGTAGATCCCAAATTAGATGAACTCATTTACTCATATAAAAAAGCGTGAAGGCACAATGCCCCACGCTTTTTTAATGGTTAATCATCCCTTGAAGCGCTTTTTTGTCAATCTTACCGACGTGTGTTTTAGGTAGTTCTGCTAACACGATTATTGTTTTAGGGACTTTATAGGATCCTAAAAACTTTTTGCAATGCTCAGCAATTGCATCGTCATCGATGACATACCCCTCTGCCATGATTATAAATGCAGCGATGACTTCACCCCAGACATCATCCTTTACACCGACGACGGCGGCCTCATCGATTCCTTCGAATAGAACAAGGCATTGTTCGACTTCCTGCGGATATACGTTTTCACCCCCTGAAATTATCAGGTCTTTTTTTCTTCCGACAATATAGTAATCGCCTTCACTGTCGTATTTGGCAAGGTCTCCTGTACGTAACCATCCGTCGACTAGCGCATGTACCGTCTCTAACGGATTTTGCCAGTAATCACTAAAAACATGAGGTCCTTTTATAAATAATTCTCCGACTTCATCTACACGACAAGGCTTCATTTTTTCATTTAATACTTTCACAGAATTGAATAGCATGCTTTTACCAACAGAACCTATTTTCCGACAAGCTTCCTCGTTCGTTATGTAGAAGTTATTTGGGCCAGCTTCTGTCAGACCATAACCTTCTTTGAATTTTAACCCTTTTTGATGAAATGAATGATAAATTGCCTTTGGACAGGGAGCACCACCAGACAAAAAAACTTTCATTGAAGAAAAAGTCGATTGTTTGAAATAAGCAGTTTTGATCATCAACTGATACATTGTTGGGACGAAAAGTGAAATGGTCGCTCCGTACTGATCCGTTGCCATCAATGCTTCCACACCATCAAATGAACTTCCGATGATGACCGTACCACCAGCCATGAGGAGAGGGATGCTTAATGCATTCATGCCACCTGTGTGGAAAAGGGGCATATAATTGATTGTTTTGTCCTCTTCCGTTAATCCCCAGCTAACAATTGTGTTTATTGCATTCCAATTTACCGCATTGGCTGATAGGACGGCCCCTTTTGGTACGCCTGTAGTCCCGCCCGTATAAATAATCATCCATGGATCTTCGCCTATCATCTGCTCCATCTGAAAATCTTGATTGTCTAGGGTGTCAATTGGATGAAGTGCAACGGAATTCGGATAATTTAGTTCATCAATCACCGATTTAAACTGTTCATGAAACAAAAGGGTAACAGGACGGCAATCTTCTAGAAGCGTGACAAGCTCAAAGCGGCTAAGCCGCCAGTTTAGGGGGACATATAGCAAGCCTGTCATTTCACACGCAAACAGGATGGCGAATAGTTCCGGACTATTCGGTGCAACGATTGCAATTCGTTCACCTTTTTTATAACCATTTCGATTAAAAAAAGAGACCCAACCAATAATTCTTTTTTGAAGTGTGGCGTACGTCCAACTTTCTCCAGAATGGACATCAATAAGTGCAGTCCGATTCGAAGAAAGAGCGGCTCTTTTCATGATCCAACCACGTTCTGTGAACATATGACTTCGCCCCTTCGTTAGTTACATCATGATTCCGCCATCGACATGCAAAACGTGACCATGAATATAATCAGATTCTCCACTTGCCAAAAACAAATAAGCATTTGCAATATCACGCGGTTCTCCAAGTCGTTGCAAGGAAACAACGGCTTTCATTTGATTAAGAACTTTTTCTGGCATTTTACTGACCATTGCTGTTGCGGTGAAGCCTGGCGCAACGGCGTTGACATTGATGCCCTTTCGTCCAAATTCTTTCGCCCATGTTTTTGTCATTCCAACGATTGCTGCCTTTGTAGCAGCATAATTTGTCTGTCCAAAGTTACCGTATACACCACTCACTGAAGACGTATTAATGATTTTCCCAGATCCGTTTGTCAGCATATGTGGGACAACCGCTTGCGTACAGTTGAAAACACCCGTTAAATTAACATCGAGAACACGTTGAAAATCAGCTAGATCCATGTTGAGTAGCGTTGCATCTTTTGTAATACCGGCATTATTAATCAAAATATCAATCTTGCCGAAGAGTTTTAGCGTTTTTTCGACTAACTGTGTCACACTCGTACGATCTACGACGTCGACTTGCACAAAAGTGACATCTAGTTCTTTGTCCGTAAATATTGCTTGCTGCTCTCTCCCGGCTGTTTCATCAAAATCGGCCATGATTACGCGTGCGCCCTCTTCTGCAAATCGTTCACATGCCGCGAGACCAATACCATTTGCACCGCCTGTTATAATTGTCGTTTTTCCTGCTAATCGCATATCATCACCCCTGAAGAAAATTTTCGATTGCTTTTTTTAGTTGTTCCAAATCATCGACCAATGGAGAATGACCTGCATCCAATAATCGGATTGACGTTGCATTATCCCCAAGATCCTCTTCAATCTCAAGGGTCATTTGCTCCGTTACAACATAGTCCCGATCCCCTCGCAAAATGAGCACGGGGATGGTAATATCTTTCGCTTGGTTTGTGCCTTCATTTATACCGTTATGTTGGTCACTTATATTAAATAGGTTCAAGGAATGAATGACATCTGCATAGTTTCGTTGTGTCAGCATATCATCGACATACTGTTCATATTTTTTATCGTCTGGCTTGTTATGTGTATAAATGACCGCATTCCAAACTGCTTTCAAACCTTCTCGATTGCGCGTATCGTACATGCCTTGGATGACCAATGTTTTCCCCGCATCCTGTTCAACTTCCTCAATTGTGACCAGACGATGTTGCAAGTCCGGCGAGCCGTCCTCCTTTGTGCCAAAAAAAGGATAACCACGCGTTGAGGCTGAAGCAAGTAGAATAAGCTTTTCACAATAGCCGGGATAATCCGCTTCAAACTGCATGCAGACGGCACCTCCAGTCGACCAACCAATCAAATAGAAATCTTTCAATCCAAGTGAATCAACAAAATCTTTTAAGTCGTCTGAAAAATCTTTGATGCTTGTTACACGGTTGTGGTACGATGATTCTCCGAAACCACGTAAATCTGGGGCATACACTTTATACTTCGTATCCAGCACATCTAAGAGCAAATCCCAATGTTTCGACGATGTCATATTACCATGTACAAGTATGACTGTTTTTTCGCCGCCTGTTCTTTCACGATAGGCAATTTGTTCCTCACTAGGTAAGCGTACTTTTTGAAGATTCATCAGTATTTCTCCCCCTTCAATGTTTTCCCCATTTAACGGTCACTGCTCCCCAAGCATAGCCGATTCCCGCACTAACGAGGACTGCAATATTTCCGTCCGTCAACTTCCCTTCCTTCTCAGCAAGCTCCAACGACAGAATTTGATCGATTTGCCCGATATGACCATATTCGTGTAAGTAGATCGATTGATCCTCATAAAGGCCAAGTTCTTGTAAGACAAAGTCATGTGCAGATTTTTTCATATGCAAAATGGCTAAGTAGTCAATTTGTTGTTCTGAAACCCCACTTTTTTCGAGTGAAGTTCGAATGACTTTCAAGAAATTTTGCATCGACTTCTGTTCCAGGCGCGTTTTCATCCCAACCGGATCGAGTACATCAAGACGATAGAGACCTTGTTGTAAGTCTTCTGGTGTCAAAGGGCTTTTCGTTCCACCAATTGGAACCACAACATCTTCTGAAAAAGAGCCATCTGTCACAATATCCGATTCCAAAATAATGTTTTCCGGATGATTTCGTTTCAAGATCATTGCCGCACCACCTGCCCCTAAGTTAAACATGAAGCGCGTACGTTCGTTTGTATAGTCGATAAAATCGCTATTTCGATAGCCCCCAGCGAGCAGAACAGTTTCTATAGAAGAATCTGACTCCATCATACTTTTCGCAACCCTCATTGCCAGTATTGTCGTTCCGCAGCGTTGTGCGATATCAAAGCCCCATGCATGATAAGCACCGATTTCTTCTTGAATTTTGATAGCAGCGGTCCATAATGGATATTCCTTATGTTCTTCTCCGATATAGATGATCAGATCTATTTTTTTCGGATCGACGTTCCCTTTTCGCAATGCTTCTTGAGCAGCCCACACTCCCATCGCCACCGTATGATCATTTGTACCCGGGATCGGTTTTTGAGTGATGCCCATTTTTGTTTTCACAACATCGACGGGTAATCCAGATTGTGCTGCAATTTCTTCCGCAGTCATAACCGTTTCCGGAATATACACACCTGTACTGACAATTCCGACGGCCATCACAACACCTCCTTCTTCTCATCATTTATCGTTGCTTGTGATTTGCTAGTTGCACGCTTCCATAGTTTTTCACGCACTGTACCAACAACGCCTCTTGGGAAGAAGATGACTGCTAAAATATAGATAATCCCAAAGAAGATGATCCATCGTTCGAAAATGGGATAGTCTTTTGCTAGACCAGATAAATAATGCTGAGCCAATTCAATGATGCCTGCTCCAATAATCGGGCCTATGAGTGTTCCAACCCCACCGATGATTGTCATGAGCAGTGCGTCGAGTGTTATATCCATCGTCAAAACACTCGTATTAACGAAGCGCAGTGAAACTGCATATAACGATCCTGCAAGACTTGCAACGACACCTGCAACGATAGAAGCTATCACTTTATAATGTAATGTATTGAAGCCAAGCGACTTTGTCCGCTGTTCATTTTCCCTTACTGCAACGAGCACTCTCCCTAATGGAGAATTGACAAACCGCCGTAAGAAAATATAGACAAGGACGAGGCAAAGCAATACAACAAAGTAAAACAGCATTCGATCTTTGAAAAACTCAGGTGCTTTGAACGTAAAACCGTCATTGCCATGCGTAAGCGTTCGCCATTTTTCCGCGAGGACTAAAAATAATCCAGAAACAGCCAAAGTGAGCATCGCAAAGAAGTGACTTTTCAACCGCAATGTTAGTAATCCGATAAAAAAACTGATTATGCCTGCAATAATCATTCCTGCTACGATTGACAGAATGAAGACACCCATCGTCGGCTCGATGTTTTTCAGCATAATAGCTGTCGTATAAGCACCCATACCGAAAAACATGGCATGACCGAACGATACGATTCCCGTATATCCAAGTAAGATGTCATAACTCATCGCCAGAATTGAAAAGATGAAAATTTGTGTCAATAAAATCGTCCATGTTCGTGATTCCGATACAAATGGGAACATCACAAGGGCGATGACCATGATACCGAGAAATAGGTTATTCCACTGATATTTCTTCTTCATGCCATCACCCCTTTGCTGTGAAAAGACCTTGCGGACGGAATATTAATACAATCGCCATGAGGATCATATTGACCGCAAGTGATAATGCCGGAACGTAGTACGCCATATAACTCCCTGCAAGACCGACAAGAATAGCCGCAAGCAATGAACCCGGAAAACTTCCCATACCGCCAATGACGACGACAATGAATGCCAAAATCGCAAATTCCATTCCCATCTCCGCGTAGATGACACCGGAGTATGGGGCAAACAGGACTCCGCCCAATGCCGCAAGGGCTGCCCCAGTCATGAAAACAAAGAGAAATACACGCTTAATGTTAATGCCGAGTGCTTGCACCATGTCTTTATTGAGAACGCCCGCACGTACAATCAGTCCGATTTTTGTCTTCTTCAATATGAACTGAAATACACCGAAGATAAGGAAGCCGACCACGATAATGAACAAACGGTATTTAATGATGAGGACATCACCGAATTCCCAACTTCCCGCCAAATAAGGTGGCACTTTCGCGGCAATCTGATTCGGTCCCCACACGACTTTTAACATTTCAGTAAGAACAATCATGAAGCCGAGTGTTATTAGAATTTGCTGGACATGATTGCCATAAACGGGTGTAATAATAAGCTTTTCTGTAATGAAGCCAAGAACGATTCCCGTAGCAATCGCACCTAAAATACCGATGAAAAAGCTTCCAGTAAGTCCATAAAACCAAACACCGGAAAATGCACCCCACGCAAACAGGCCACCGTGTGCAAAATTGAGCACGCTCATTAAGCCAAAAATAAGAGTCAGTCCCGAAGCCAAAAGAAAGATGAGCATGCCCGTTGCTAAACCATTTACCGTTAAGTTAATAAGTAATTCCATCGTGCAGCCCCCTTATCCGATTCCTAAATACTTTCGTTTTACTTCCTCGTTATGGATGAGATCCTTCATCAAACCCGACTGGACTGTCTTCCCGTCATCAATAAGTGTATATGTATCTCCGATTCGGCTCGCCATCATGAAATTTTGCTCAACAAGAACGATTGTTGTGCTCTTTTTCATTTCCAAAATCGCTTCCATTACTTTTTCAATAACGATCGGCGCCAACCCCTTAGAAGGTTCATCGATTAGCAGTAGTTTACTGTCATTAACGAATGCCCTTGCCATGGCCAACATCTGTTTTTGGCCACCTGACAAATGTCCTCCATCCTTTTTCCAAAACGTTTTTAAATCGGGGAAAAGTTTCAAAACATAGTCCTGTCTTTCTAAAGCAGCATTATCTTCTTTTTTCATCGCGACTTTCAAATTTTCCTCCACTGTCAAATCCCCGAAAATCCCCTGATCTTCCGGAACATAACCAATTCCTGCATTCGCAATTTCAAAAGTTGCTTTCTTTGTAATCCCAACCTCATTAAAGATGACACTTCCCTCTGATGCAGGTGTGAGCCCCATGATTGTTTTCAAGGTCGTTGTTTTACCTGCACCGTTTCGGCCGAGTAATACACTGACTTCTCCTACAGGGGCTTCAAAGGAAATACCTTGGAGAATGTGATACTGCCCGATATACGTATGAACATCTTCAACTTTCAATAGGGGTTTCATCGTAAAGCCCTCCTAAGTACGCATTTTGGACTTGTTCATTATCCATGATTTCCTGCGGGCTTCCATCTGCTAGCAGCCTACCGTTGAAAAGTACCATGATTGAATCAGAAAGGTCGAGAATCATATCCATCTTATGTTCAATCAATAAAATCGTTTTCCCGCCTGTATTTTTGATTTGGCGGATGACATCTAATATCGCCGGTACTTCCTCCAAAGACATGCCTGCAGTTGGCTCATCCAAAAGAAGTACTTCCGTATCAAGTGCAAGAAGCATGGCAATTTCTAATTTCCTTTTTTCACCGTGTGACAACTGACTCGCAATTGCGGTTTCTTTTCCAGTCAGCAAGACCAGCTCTAACAGCTGCTCCGCTTTTTCAGTCAATGTCGAATAGCTACTGAAATGTCGCAACAGTTGATAGCGAATTTTTTCTTTCGATTGAACGGCTAGACGGACATTTTCCAACACCGTCAAATTCGGGAAGACATTTGTAATTTGAAATGAACGGCCGATTCCTTTCCGCGTTCTAGAAACTGCAGAAGACTTTGCTAAAGGCTCCCCTTTGAAATAGACCTCGCCTTCTGTCGCTTTCAATTCTCCGCTAATCAAGTTAAAAAATGTTGTTTTTCCCGCTCCGTTCGGACCAATGATCGATTTGAAATGATTGGCGGGCATTTCAAAATTCACATGGTCGACAGCGGTATGACCGCCGAAACGAATCGTCAGGTTTTCAGTTCTTAAAATCGGCTCCATACAATTTGCCCCTTTCTTCCGCCCCTCCCCATTTGATAAATGAATTTCATCAAATGGGGAGGGACAGGTCCTTCTAAATGGACTGTCCCGTCTTTTTTATCTCGACTCCGAGCGCCAGATGCACACGCCTCAGTGCATTTGTTCTTACTTGTCGTTCATAATCGGTGGTTCGGTTTCATCCGGAGAGAGTTCTCGAATAAGGACAGGAACCGGATAATCGACGCCATCTTGTTTTTCAAGTTTAATAGAATACAGTGTTTGTAAGGCTTGGTGATCTTCCGCACGGAAAGTCATCGTCCCTTTTGGCGTTTCGAATGACATCCCTTCCATTAATCCAATTAATTTATTACCATCTGCGTCCCCGTCAGATTTTTTTAACGCCTCTACAATTGCAATAGCTGCCGACATTCCACCAGGTGTGAACAAGTCAGGCACTTCGCCATTAAAGCGTTCTTTATGTTCTTTCACAAGATAGTCATTCACTTCATTGTTCGGTAACGTATGATAATAGACTGTAAACCCTTCCATCCCGACAAGTGGTTCCATAATTGAGAGGGCGGCAATATCTGGGGCACCCGTTGAAATTTTGATGCCCTTTTCTTGCATTTTTAAATCAGCAATCTGATTCCAAGGAGAGTTTGCACCTGCCCATACAACAAACATGTAATCGGGTTTAGCCTCCACGATTTTTTGTAAATTGGATGTAAAATCTGTTGCTGCTGGATCTGCAAATTCTTCAATAATCACTTCGGCACCAAGATCTTCGGCAGCCTTTTTGAAAGCAGCTACCCCGTCCCAACCAAATGAATAATCCGGTGCAAATGTTGCAATTTTGACGCCTGGTTTCGCAATGGCAGCAGCACCAGCCACCGCATCCTGTGAGGAGTTACGAGCCGTCCTAAAAATGAATGGATTGAACTCAGAACCTGTAATACTGTCCGCAACAGCCGGTTCAACAATCATGATTTTCTCGTATTCTTCCGCGAGCGGTAACACAGCGAGCGTGTCTCCTGAACTTGATGACCCGACTAGGAAATCTACTTTATCTTCTTCTAGTAGTTTCGTCGCTTTTTGAACGGCTACTTCAGGTTTCGTTTCTGTATCTTCAAAAACAACCTCTATTTTCTTACCCGCTATTTCCATCGTGCCATTCGTTGCATACTCTAACCCGAGCTCAAAGCCGCGCTGTGTCTGTTTGCCATACGATTCAAGTGCTCCCGTAAGTGAGGCAAGCACTCCGATTTTAATAGTTCCTGCTTCCTCTACGCCTTTATCGCCTCCGTCATCCGGTTTGTCTGTCGAATCTGCTGTACCGCCATCTTTACTACAAGCTGAACTGAAAACCAACATAAGGGCGAATAATGAAACTAACCATGATTTCTTTTTCATGAACAAACCCCTTTCTCTCTCCATTTGTAAACGCTTTCTTGCTGACTATTACTCTACAAGACGGCAGTTACAAATGAGTTACAAAAAGAGACTATCCCACAAGTCGCATCTTTACCGACGTACAGGATAGCCCTTACTCATTGACTCATAATCATCTTATACATCTGCTCTGTCGTCTCCATTGGTTGAATAGCGAGTTCTTCCTTCAAAACTGTTCGACACTTGTTGTACCACTTAACAGCTTGTGGCCTATTTTGAAGCTGGAAGTGAGCGTACATAAGGAGACGGTACGCTTCTTCCCATGTTTGATCAATGCGCAGCAATTTTTCCGCCCAATACACGGTCTTCCCAAATTCGCGTAGCCGTGTATAGGTTTGTGCAAGACGTTCGATGACATCAATATATTGCTGCTCCACTTGTTCTCGCTCTTCAGACAGCCAATCGATAGTTAATTTCCCTTCAAATAGGGGACCTTTATAAAGCGCAACTGCTTTCAATAAATGTTCAACCGCAACAAGTGGAGTATGTTCCAACAAACCTATTTCCTTATATCTCCGGAAAGTATCCAAATCTGTTCGAATATCCGCATCTGGGTTCAAACGGTACATAGATTGTTTACGAATGATGAAAAATGAATTTTCTCTAGCGCTTCGATGCGGCTCTAAGACTTTCAACAATGCATTCAATGCTACTTTGAAATCCCTGTCAGCACTTTTTTCATCAGATATCTCCCAAAGATTACTCATGATTTCTTCTTTCGGGACGTATCTTCCCCTATTGAGCAGTAAGTAGACAAAAAGCTCCTTTGCCTTGTCACGCTGCCAGTTGCGGTCATTTACTTCGTCAAGTCCAAGACGTAGTGTAAACAGCCCCATCAATAAGACTTCAACTTTGTATCCTGGGTGTGCCAAGACGTCTTTCAAATTCAATTGGTCTAGGATCTGTTGGATTTCATCATGCCCATCGTTATTACTTCCCGCTTTAATGAAGAGAGGATAGATCGCCTGCCGATCAAAAGGCGAGAAGATTGTTTCACACGTGAGGAAAAAGAGGTAATCGTGTCGTATACATAATTCGGAAAATAGCTTTGCTTGCTCCAAAAACCGATCGCTTTCTTCCGTTTTATCATATACTGACATAAGCCAGTATAATGTGACCAACTCTCCATACGTGTCACCACATGCTTTAAAAAGGAGATTCGCAACGATTGATTGCTCCTTTGATTCTTCATAGTTCCCAGCATAAAAGTGAACAATTGAAAGGCTAATTCGAATGAGTCCCGAAAGCCATCCGTCACTCACTTTTTCGGTCTCCCGTAAGCCGGCTTCTCCAAATTGAATCGCTTCCGTAAATAATCCTTGCCGCGCCTTCAATAAAGATAACCCCATATACGGTTCTGCATTCCCCCGCGATACATTGAGCTCCTCCATTCGTCCAATCGCTTGCCTATAGTACTGTTCAGGTCCATACAATTCAGTGGGATCTTGAATCATTTTTGCGTGTCCCATTCGAATTCTTCCTACCGCCTCGACGAAACCGGATTTACCTCTTTCCCCAAGTTCAATTCCTCTTGATGCACTTTCCTTAGCAAGTTCAACTTGTCCAGTCATTGAATAGACAAGAGATAGTAGCACATCCGTTTCTCTATGAGAATCTGGCAAAGTCGAATCGTTCGTCATCCGTTTTATAAGAATTGCTTGTGCTTCTTTCAACTTTCCAGTCCGAATAGAAATCCTTGCATCGAGATTTCCTTCTTGAAGAATGCTTTCGTCCAGCTTTTCTTTCTCTACCCAAATTGCTGCTTCTTCAGCTTTTCCGAGATTCACAAGATTTTCTGCAAATTGTCGCTTAAGTCTTTCCATATCTCGGAAACTCGTCTCCGTACTTCTTTGACCGTAGAAAATTGCCTCACGTAAATAAGGCTCTGCCAGTCCAGGCTGTATTGTATCCAAATAAATATGTGCTATACCTGCATTTGCACAGCTTTGAAAATGGCTATCGTTATTCAGCATGGCTAATTGTAGGCAAGCTGTATAGGACTGCCTTGCTTTTTCATAGAATGCCCGATAGCGATGAGCCTCACCTTCATAATAATGAAGAGCATAATAGGTATCGCGCAATGCATTCGGAAGTACTTGAATCGTATCAAGTAGCCAGTCGAATTGGCCTAATTTCACTATTGAAGCACCCATGTCTACTAATTTTTGAGCGACAAATAAATCCTCTCCACTTTTAACAGCATGGTAAATAGCCTGGACTGGATTATTTTCCAAACTATAGTAATCTGCCGCTTTCCTTTGTAAAGCTATAAAGCGATTAGCATCCAATGTATCTCGTTTTTCTTCTAGGAATTGTTGAAATAGCGCATGGTAACGGTATGCTCCATTTTCTCCCAATGGTTGGATAAAAACATGCCGACCAGCAAGCTCCTGTAGTACTCTAATCGCCTCTATGCCGAAAAATTCGTGTACAAGTCGTTCAGAAAATACCGGAAAAATGGAGAATGACAAAAGCCATTTTCTTTGATCCTCCTTCATATTTTTAAAAACCTCGTCCGATAAATAAGAAAACAAATCATGTAATGCAGGTTTCATTGCTGTTATAGAAAGGATTTCAGTTTCCGTTATATGCATTGCCAACAAATTAATCGCAATGGCCCATCCTTCTGTTATTCGAACAATGCTACTTATTTCTTCATCGGATAATAATTTATTGTAATAATCTTCGTAAAAGACGGCTATTTCTTCCTCTGAAAACACCAAATCTTCTTCAGTTATCTCACAAAGCTGTGCAGTCATTTTCAATTTATTAAGGTTTGACCACTTTGGACGGATTCGGGTTGCAATGATCAAGTGGACATGAGGCGGAAGGAATTCTATGATTTTTTCCATCATGTAATTGATGTGAAATACATGATCAACAAGATGGAAATCGTCAATTATTATGACGATTGGTTCACCAATTTTACATAGCTCATTAATGAATAAAGTAACCCATCGGTTAAGGTCTTCTTCTTTCGGGTACATCGAAGGAGTTTCCCAACCATCAAATGACTGACCGAAGTTTGGAATAATTCGTTGGATACTATATCGCAGATACGTAATGAATGGCAGTATGTCATCATCCTCTTCAGTCACGCTATACCAAGAATGTACGGCCCGGGTATCTTTATAATAGGCAGATAAGCCAGAACTTTTCCCATACCCTGCGCCGCTATGCAACAAGGTTAGTTTTGCCTGTTCGGAAATTTTCATTTTTTTTATGAAGGAAGATCTACGCATGTATGTTGAAGTGGGAACTGGAGGAATTAATTTTGATTGAAGCACTAAAGTGTTTGTCATCAGTTTATCACCTTCCAATTTTTCCTTTTCTATAAGTTTAGCATACCAATGTTCTGAATTGGATGATAGATTATGTTGAATAAACGCGGATGTAAAAAAAGCATGAGGCACTTGGCACTCACACTTTTTTATCGTTCAATCCTCAGTTTTATTCTTGAGTAAACCAAATCGTTCAAGCTGATTCGACAAGCCTTCTGCGATCAAAATTTCTCGTTCATGCTTTCCGAATAAATCGAAATGCGGATAATCGTCCCGCAGATCAATCCACTCTGGCTTTAAGCCGTATTGCTTTCCCCACTCTGTTAGCTTGTCCAGATTTGCGCAGCCAGCCTTCGTTACCGTGTTACAACCGGGAAATCGATCATCGACCCAATAATGCGTTAGAAAAGCGACTTGCCCACTCTCGACCGCTTTTTTCCATGCAAGTAGCTCGTTTCGTTTAATGCCGAATGCCATCAGTCAGCCGCTCGACAAATTTCTACGTATTTCGCATCCCATTCAGGCGCAATTTTACGGAGTGAAACGGGTCGGAAGTTCTCTTTTTTGACGACGACGTGTTCTGACGTTGCTGTTGCGGCAAGCTTGCCGTCCGCGTGGAGGATTTCATAGCCATATGTCGTACGCAATCTGCCATGCGATTCAACCCATGTACGAATAATTGCCTTATGCCCATACTTCATGGCCGCCTTATATTGGATAGATAAATCCGTTACAGGTGACAGATAGCCTTCCGCTTCGAGCCCCGCATATGTAAAACCAAGGTCCTCAATCAATTTCGTGCGCCCAATTTCCATCCATACTAAATAGTTAGCATGATAGACAACCCCCATTTGGTCTGTCTCTGCATACCTAATTTCAATTTCTCTTTCACTTATATACACTTGTCTCTCACCTCACTATTCATTATACAAAAAGGACTTAAAAAAAGGTGTCCGAGTGAATCGGACACCTTTTCCAAAAAATTAAGCTTCTTTCATTTTATCACGAAGAACCATTTGTAGGATTCCGCCATGACGGTAGTAGTCAACTTCAACTTCAGAGTCGAAACGTGCAAGCACGTCAAATTCTTTAACAGAACCGTCTGTAGCTGTTGCTGTCACTTTCAAGATGTCGCGTGGTTTTACGCCTTCCGCGATGTTAACGCTGATTGCTTCTTCACCCGTTAGGCCTAGTGTTTCAGCACTATCACCCTTCATGAATTGAAGTGGAAGTACACCCATCATCACAAGGTTTGAACGGTGAATACGCTCATAGCTTTCAGCAATAACTGTTCTGATACCGAGTAGTGATGTCCCTTTCGCAGCCCAGTCACGTGAAGAGCCCATTCCGTAGTCTTTACCTGTAATGATCGCAAGTCCTGTACCGTCTTCTTGGTACTTCATCGCTGCATCATAAATCGGCATGATTTCTTTATTCGGCCAGTAAGTAGTGAAGCCGCCTTCTGTACCTTTTGCAATCTGGTTACGGATACGGATATTCGCGAATGTACCGCGCATCATCACTTCATGGTTCCCACGGCGTGAACCGTAAGAGTTGAAGAAACGTGGGCTAACGCCATTATCTGTCAAGTATTTCCCTGCTGGCGTATCTTTACCGATTGCACCTGCTGGTGAAATATGGTCCGTTGTGATAGAGTCTCCGAATTTACCGATAACACGTAGCCCTGAAAGTGCTTGAATGTCAGCCGGTTCTTTCGCAAGTCCTTCAAAGAACGGTGGGTTTTGAATATATGTCGAGTTTTCATCGAAATCATACAAGGAATCATCTGTTGTTTCGATTGCATTCCATGCTTCGTTTTCTGTGAATACGCGCGCATATTCTTTACGGAATAGTTCAGGTGTAACCGTTGCTTTCACAACGTCCTGTACTTCTTCCGTTGTTGGCCAAATATCTTTAAAGAAGACGTTATTACCTTCTTTGTCTTGACCAATTGGATCTTTATCAAAGTCAATGTCGACAGTTCCAGCCAATGCATAAGCAACAACTAGTGGCGGTGAAGCCAAGTAGTTTGCTTTCACAAGTGGGTGGATACGTCCTTCGAAGTTACGGTTACCTGAAAGGACTGATGACATCAGCATATCGTTGCTTGTAATTGCTTTTTCGATTTCTGGAAGAAGTGGTCCAGAGTTACCGATACAAGTTGTACAGCCGTACCCTACTGTTGTAAATCCGATTTGATCTAGGTAAGCATCAAGACCTGAATCTTGTAGGTAGCCTGTTACAACTTTTGAACCTGGTGCTAATGACGTTTTCACGTAAGCTGGTGGCGTAAGTCCTTTTTCAACAGCTTTTTTCGCAACAAGGCCTGCACCTAACATAACGTATGGGTTAGATGTGTTTGTACATGATGTAATCGCTGCGATAGCTAGGTCACCTGTTTTAAGGTCAACAGTGCGTCCGTCTTCGAAGTTGATTGTAGACGTTTTTTCAAGTTCTTTTGGTGTGAAACCGAAGCCTTGGTTCCCTTCAGGCGCTACAACTGCATCGTTGAATGAGCGTTGCATGTCTGTAAGTGGAATCATATCCTGTGGACGTTTTGGTCCAGCAAGGTTTGCTACGATTTGAGATAAATCGATTTCAACTACTTCTGTGTATGTTGGCTCTTCATTATCCACTGTAAAGAACATATCGTTTTCAACCAAATATTGTTTAACGACTTGGATATTCTCTTCTTCGCGACCTGTTAAGCGCATATAGTTAAGCGCTTCTTCGTCGACTGGGAAGAAACCACAAGTTGCACCGTATTCAGGTGCCATATTAGCAATTGTTGCACGGTCTGCAAGTGGTAATTTACCAACGCCTGGTCCGAAGAACTCAACGAATTTACCAACAACGCCGTGTGCACGAAGTGTTTGTGTAACTTTAAGTGCTAGGTCAGTTGCAGTTGTTCCGTTTGGAAGCTCTCCAACCAATTTAACACCGATAACTTCTGGAATTGGGAAGTAAGAAGGCTGTCCAAGCATACCTGCTTCCGCTTCAATACCGCCAACGCCCCATCCAAGTACACCGATACCGTTGATCATTGTTGTATGTGAATCCGTTCCAACAAGTGTATCTGGGTATGTTTCGAATGTACCATCTGCGTTTTCAATCGCATGGACAACGTTTGCCAAGTACTCAAGGTTAACTTGGTGAACGATACCTGTTGCCGGTGGTACTGCACGGTAGTTATCGTATGCTTTTTGTGCCCAGCTTAGGAACTGATAACGCTCTGCGTTACGCTCGAACTCAAGCTCCATGTTTTTTTGCAATGCATCAAGTGTTCCGTAACGGTCAACTTGTACAGAGTGGTCAATAACTAGGTCAACCGGAATTTCAGGGTTGATTTTGTTAGGATCTCCACCCATTTTCGCCATTGCTGAACGAAGTGCTGCAAGGTCAACGACAACAGGTACACCTGTGAAGTCTTGAAGAATAACACGTGATGGTTTGAATGGTACTTCTGCATCCGCGTCCGCATCTTTGCCCCATTTTGCTAGATTTTCTACGTGTTCGTCTTTGATGACATAACCGTCATGTTGACGTAGTACGGATTCAAGTAGTACTTTTACGGAATAAGGTAGTTTTGAAATGTTTGCGATGCCTGCTTCTTCGAGTGCAGCTAGACGATAATAGTTATACGTCTTGCCATTCAAATCGAAAGATTGACGGCTGTTGTGCAAATTGCTTTTTGCCATTACTGAATTCCTCCTTTTTTCTACTAAAACTGCTGAAAAGGCTGTAAATCAATTACGCCCGGCGTAATTGTGTCCGGATTTTCTCGAAGAGAATTGAAGCTCCACCTAAAAAATCCGTGACATCCACCGGAGGCTTTATCTGTCTTAAGCTGAAGACAAATAAGCAACTTTTCTCTAGTCCATCATATAATACCAACGTACATAAGTAAAATACATTATATTTATAGTCTTTCATAAGTAATTGTAATGACCAAGCGGATTATCGTTTTAGAGCTTACAGCCACTAATGACAGCATTCAAATCTTTGCAAAGGAATCGCTTATTTACTTCTCCTCACGAATGCGAAGACCTCACAAATACATACCCTCTTTTGAGCCTCTTAGAACATTTTTTACTTAAAATAAAGTTATTTAATTATTCTATACATTAAGAATAGACTTGAACAAGCTGTTTGGATAGGACATGATAAATAGACCAACATAAAAAGGAGTGGATTTAGTATGAAGAAAGCATTAATGGTCATTGATTATACGGTCGATTTTATTGCTAAAGACGGCGCATTAACATGTGGAGAACCTGGGATGGCGCTTGAAAATTATATTACAGAATTGACAAAAACCTTTTTAGATGAAGGTCATTTTGTTGCCATGCCGGTTGATGTGCATGAAATTGACGATCCGTACCATCCTGAAACGAATCAGTTCCCGCCTCATAATATTCGTGGGACTGCCGGCAGAAATTTATATGGATCTCTTCAGCAGTTATATGAGGCGCGAAAGGCAAACATCCACTGGATGGACAAAACGCGTTACAGCGCATTTGTCGGAACTGACTTGGAGCTACTTTTGCGGACACGACAAATTACACAATTACATCTTGTGGGCGTCTGTACAGATATTTGTATCCTTCACACGGCTGTCGATGCTTATAACCGTGGTTTCGATATCTTTATTCATGAACAAGGTGTCGCAAGTTTCGATTCTGCGGGTCATGAATGGGCACTACGTCATTTTGAAAATACGTTAGGTGCTACAATTGTCCGCTAACCTCCTCTGAAATCTCTGGTAATTTTTTCGTTTTTGTTGTTTAAAGTATTGTAAAGAAGGTTATTGTGAATACTACAGAAGCAACTACGAATTACTTCAAAGGAGATGGAATGCAATGGGATTTATTTGGTTTTTGATTATCGGCGGAATCATCGGTTGGTTGGCTGGTATGATTTTAGGGAAAGACATTCCAGGCGGCATTTTCGGAAATATCATTGCTGGTATTATCGGAGCTTGGATTGGCGGTAAACTTCTTGGCCAATGGGGTTGGCGAGTATCCGATTTTTACGTCTTCCCAGCCCTGATTGGTGCGATAATCCTTGTCTTCATTGTGAGCTTTATCATGAAAACCATGCGTAGAGCTACATGAGTATGAATTACGTTGAGGCGTAATTCGAAATTCGTGACATCCGCCGAAAGTTCAAATAAAAAGATGGACCCCTTTGAACGGAGGTCCATCTTTTTATTATTTGTTTTCCATTTCAATACGATATGCCTCAAATTCATTGAAAAAATAAAGAACATCCTGTACATATTTTTCACTACGGTTGTAGTCAAAAATCGCCTTTTCGAGCTCGCCATCGGCCGCTCCACTTTTCGCTAGGTATTTCGCAGCGCTATGCATGGCATCTTCAATATCATATGGGTCGGCAATACCGTCACCATTTGCATCTACACCATAGCCACCATATTGCTTTATAATGGCTGGATTCGTTTTATCCTTTTCTGGAATCTCTCCCTTACCAAGTCCACTACAACCTGGGTAACCCCATCCTACAAATGTACAGGGCATGAACTGCATATGTCCCTCTGCCCCCACTGGTGAAAGAAGAGGATCCATCGTCGAAAAACGAGTTTCAATCCGATGATGTGCCGCTAATAGTGTCCACGGAATACCGTAGGATTCTGCCGCATCTTTATACACTTGGATATATTCTTCCGGAATCGTCGTCGCACTATGATGCTCTTTTATCTCAAGCAGTGCGCTTGCTGACTTCCGAATCAGTTCTGGGTTTTGTAAGCCTGTCCAGATGATAGCCGTCAATGTAAAAACGGTAACTGCCACGGGAATAAGAAGAATAATGAGCAGTGCTTTTACCTTCATAGACAACCCTTTATTTTTCTTTTTTGCCATGACTCTTTACACCCCATCAGTTCCAGTCTTACATATGCTGATTAAGCACCTGCTTTAATAAGTGCTTTCATATCTTTAACAATTTGTTCAAATTGGACATCCGTATCGCCTTTATACATTTTGACGATTTGTCCCTGCTGATTGACGAGTGAAAATTGAACACCATGTGTCACCTGGTCAGAGTTTGGATCATCAACTACAATTGTCTTAAAAGATTCCAGCGCAAACTTCGAAATATCCTCCATTGTGTAACCCGTTAGCATTTCCCACTTACTTTGGTCCTTTGTATCGAACATATCAAGATACTCTTGTAACACTTCAGGTGTATCCACTTCTGGATCGACGCTAAATGATACGATTTTATAGTCTTCTACGCCTTCTTCAGCTAGTTTTGCTTGGATGTCCACCATATTCACCATCATCGGTGGGCAGACTGATGTACACTTTGTGAATATAAATTGAGATAACCACACTTGTCCTTCCAAATCATCAAGCGAAACTTGCTCATTATGCTGATTTGTAAATTCAAACGGTGCGATTTGATATTCAAAGTCTGCTTTGAAGCCGCCTGGTCCTGAACAAGCTGCCAGGACAAGTACTACAAGTAAAATATACGGTAATAATAAATTTCTACGCATCTTCTTATCCCTCACTATACTGTTTATACGTTTATCATAGCGGATGTAATTCACCTTCACAAGCAAACGAGTCGATAATCACTCCTTGAAACTTTGACGATTTTGTGAAGTCCGCTTCACTTTAAGGGGCTCAGTATAAATTAAGCTTAGAAATACATTGTTCGTGTATTTTTTTACTGATACTCTTATAATGGTGAATAGATATGGAAGAGGTGAAGACTATTGCCAGATTTATTTATGTGGTTGATTACTTTATGGACCTTTGTTCTCGTTGGACTTTTTGCCATAGGCGGCTTCTTCATGTTTCGGAAATTTCTCAAAGTATTTCCGAAAGCAGATGGTAAATCGACGCTTGACTGGGAAGAGCATTATGTGGAGAGTTCCCTTCATCTTTGGAATGACGAAGCTAAATTACTACTCAACGAGCTCGTCACCCCAGTACCAGAGTTATTCCGACCTGTTGCCAAGCAAAAAATCGCCGGGAAAATTGGTGAGATTGCATTAGATGAAAAAGCACCGAAAATTAATCATGATCTTATTATTCGCGGTTATATACAGGCGACGCCAAAACGGGACCATAAATTTCTACGGAAAAAGCTATCATCTATGGATATTGATTTAACTCCCTATGAACATCTATTTTAACATCATTCTACAAAAGCCCCCCGCGAATATCACAAATTTTGGCGAGGCGTAACCAAAAAAGATGCCTACACAAATTGTGTGAGCATCTTTTTTTAGTTTAGTTCTTGTTATTATATTTTCTGAAGTGAGTTAAACTTCGACAGCATGCCAATTCGCCATGGAACAATCATGCCGAATGCAAGAATCCAAAACATGCCACCCAATTCACCAACGTCAATCGAATTGCTCAGGATGAGCTTGCCGACCAGCCGAACAATGAGTAGTCCCAGTAAGATGAATAGAAACGCTTTTGAACGTTTAACGTAAATGCCATTGTCCTTCTGTTCGAAGTGTGTCGTTTTAATCAAAATGATGGAGAATAGTGCCCCAACAATGAGTGCCTCCACAATTTGCAACGGAGGTACCCTGAATTCTTCGAATATAAACATCAGTGCACCGGTTGACATAAAAAGAGGCGGTAGGATAATCCTTTTCGCAGTCACCGGCTTTTTGGCAGCCTTTGTTCGAACGATGAGTGCTAATATTCCCATGAACAATGCGATTGCCGTTGAACCGATAATAAGATAAACGGGGGGGACTTTTGTGAAAATCATTTCAACCAATTCGCTCAATCTGGTTTCCCCCGTTCAATAAGCTCCGCTAAGCGTTGCTTTAACTCTTCGATCCGAACAAACCTAGCAAATCGCGTGTACTCCTTAGCTTCGTAAAACAACAAGACAACCGGTGCCGTAAACAATGACAACTGTCCCGCTATTTCCGGTACTTGCGCTATATTTACTTGATAAAAAGGGATTGGATAGTCCGCTTTTAAGACTTCTACTTGTGGATATAATCCATCACAGACCGAACAATTATTGGTTTTCACGAAAAGAAGTAACTCATTTTCTCGCTCGATTGTCTCAATCCAATCTTCAAACGAAGCTATTTGTTCCATGAGTGATCCCCTTCCAAATTAAAAACCTGTAAAGTCTCCAAAAATCGGACTCAATAAACTGATGATGTACGTCATACCATCGAAAAACAATAGAATCCCGACTGCAATCATAATGTAGCCGCCCACCTTCATAATGATGCCACTTGATTTCCGAATCCAGCTAAGCCTGGTCACATAGAACGAGAGGATGAAGAATGGTATCGCGAAACCAAGGACGTATAATAGCATATACACCATACCTGACCCCGGGTTGGCAGCAGCTAATCCGATAATGGCTCCGATGATAGGTCCAGAACATGGCGTCCAACCCGCTGCGAATCCAAGCCCAATTAGCACGGACCCAGCGTAGCCAGAAGGTCTATTTTTAAATTGTAGCTTCTTTTCCTGCATAAGAAACTTGGGTGTAAATATACCGGCGATCATCACACCAAATAAGACAATGAAAATAGCTCCCACTTGCCTTAGAATTTCTTGATTTTCAATGAAGAACCGGCCTAGGAATGATGATCCAAAACCAAGTACAATAAAAATAAGTGAAAATCCAATTAAAAAGAACAGCGTATGCAGCATTCCACTTTTACTCATGCGTTTCGAATCCGATTTCAATTCATCCAATGACATGCCCGTAATATACGATAAGAATGCTGGATACAAAGGCAATGTACAAGGAGATATAAAGCTTAAAAATCCGGCGCCGAAAGCGAGAAATAGATTTAAGTCTGGTGCCATTATTCTCTTCCCTTCTATCTTTTCTAACCTAATCGTATCAAAAGAAGCACCGAAATACGCCTTATTTGTCTGTGAACAGTTTATGACATTTTTATAGTATACATTTAACCCGGCTCACATGTACCGAATAAAAGTACGTTTGAGCCGGGTTATATTCTAAATGCTGTCTTCTAAAATGCCATTTTGCAGCAAATACATCTTATGATAAAGACCTTGTTGTGTTAACAATTCCTGATGTGTTCCACGTTCAACAATTTCACCTTTATGAAGAACAAGTATCAGTTCTGCGTCTTGAATAGTACTCAAACGGTGAGCAATGGCGATTGTTGTACGTCCTTTGCGCATCTTCTCCAAGCTTGCCTGGATAGCGACTTCCGTTTCTGTGTCAATGTTTGCCGTTGCTTCATCGAGAACGAGCACTTTGGGATTCGTTGCAATCGTCCGTGCGAATGCGACAAGCTGACGCTGCCCACTAGAAAAAGTCGAGCCGCGTTCTGTCACTTTTTGTGCATATTTGTCAGGTAACCTTTCAATAAATTCATTTGCTTGCACAAATTCAGCGGCCGCTCTCACTTCGGCAGAGGTCATCTCCTGATCATGCAAACGGATATTACTTTCAATATCCCCGTAAAACAGGAAGGGATCTTGCAAAACTAGCCCCATTTTCTGACGCAGTTCCTGCTTTGAAAATTCCTTCAATGAGATACCATCAATGTAGACGTCCCCGTGTTCGTATTCATAAAATCGCATAAGCAAGTTGATGATGGAACTTTTCCCGCTACCTGTATGGCCAACGAGAGCAACCGTTTCTCCTGCGTTCGCTGTGAATGAAATATTTTTCAACACATTCATTTGCCCATCATACGAAAATGTCACATTACGAAATTCAATTTTTCCATCTTGGATAGTTGCATTGCTAGTGCTTTGTTGCTCTGGCTCCATATCAGAATCATCCATCAATACAAAGACACGCGAAGCAGAGACGAGTGCTTGTTGAAAAATCGAGAGGCGTTGCATGACTTGCTGAATAGGCTGGAAAAGCTTACCGATTAATGTAGTGAAAACGTAAAGAATTCCTACTTCAACTGCACTGTCAAGTGACATAAATCCGAAATAACCGAGAACGAATACAATTGCTGCTGCATATAGCAGGTCAATCGCAGGTCCAAGTAGCACACTATCGAATTTAATATTGCGCATTCCCGCTCGGAAATGCTTTTCATTAATCGCATCGAATTCAGCCTCTAGACGGTCTTCCTGTCTAAATGCCTGAACCATCCCCATACCTGATAACGATTCAGCAATTTTGGCATTCAGCTGGCTTAAACGTTCCCTTATATCTTGGTAAAAGTCAGCGCTATAGCGTCTGTAGGCGACAATCACCAGGAGGATTAAAGGCAATAATACTAGCGATATCAGTGCTAACTTACGATCCAGTGAGAAGAGAGCAATATAGACACCAATCAAAATAAAAATTGCTTGTAAAAACGTGACAATGACACTGACAAACATTTCTTTGATCGATTCCGTGTCATTTGTAACGCGTGACACGATACTACCTGCAGGTGTTTTATCGAAGTAACGCATTCCAAGTCCTTGAACCTTTGAAAACACGTCAATCCGCATTTGCTGAATGATTTTCAATGCGATATCCTGGAAACGCATTAGCTGGAAATAGGACACCACGACAATGAATACTTGAATCACAATGTATACAATTGCAATCGTCGCGATCGTATCCCACGGAAAGCTCATCGGTGTCAAATGATTGTCGATAAAGCGCTGAATGATTAACGGTCCTACAATCGTACCAATCGTCGTCAATATCAATAAGGTAAGCGCAATGAGTATACTTTTTTTATGAGGGATAGCATAGCTTAACAGTCTTTTGAAAACCAACCATTGATCTTTTGCTGTTAGTTTTGGCTGTTTCTCCATCGACATTACCCCTCACCTCCTTGTTCGACAAGTACTTCTAGTTGTTGCAAATCATACATTTCTTTATATTTACCATCCATCTCAATTAACTCCTCATGCGTTCCCGCCTCTACAATTGTTCCTTCGTCGAGGACTATGATCTTATGCGCATGTTGGATGGCACTTAAACGGTGTGACGTAATAATCGTCGTTTCACCTGTCCGTGTTTGTTTGAGCGATTCCAAAATAGCTTCCTCTGTTTTCGCATCAACAGCCGACAAGGAATCATCCAAAATCAATAATTCTGGCTCCATAATTAACGCACGCGCAATGGAAACCCGTTGCTTTTGCCCACCTGATAACGATACGCCGCGTTCGCCGACCACAGTGTCATAGCCTTCTGTAAACCCTAAAATGTCGTCATGGATATGCGCAAGTCGTGCCGCCTCATAAATTTTCTCGGTCGCAATGTTAGGATTGGTAAACGCAATGTTTTCAGATAGTGTTGTTGAGAATAAGAAATGATCTTGTGGCACATAGCCGATGGATTCCCGTAAACGCTGCTGCTTGTACTGGTTGATTGGGCTTCCCCCATAGACCACGCTACCTTTGTACCCTTCAAATTCCCGGAGCAATAATTTCAAAATAGCAGTTTTCCCCGAACCCGTTTTCCCTACAATTCCCATCGTTTCTCCTCGCTGCAACGTGAAGTGAACATTATACAAAGCAGGGCGTTCGTCATCAGGGAATTTGAATTCAACGATATCGAAATAGAGATCACCCTCTGGCCTTTTATCGATGGCGCCGGGTAGGTCTTTAATTTCTGGTTCGATAGATAATAGTTCTGTAATCCTGCTATAGGATGCATTTCCACGTTCCACAATATTAAACAGGAACCCAAATGCCAGCATCGGCCACACAAGGAGGCCCAGGTATGTACTAAACGCCACCATATCCCCGATTGACATGTCACCTGCCATGATAAACTTCGTTCCGAAAAAGAACGACAAAATGTATGAAATCGCAAAAATTCCTGTTATCGTCGGATCGAATAATGCATCGATTTTAGCAACCCGCATGTTTTTAGCGACAACATCAGTCGATAAATTCGTGAAATCCTCAATATCCTCCTGCTGCTGGCCAAATGTTTTGATGACTTTAATGCCCGATATACTTTCCTGTGTTTTGTCATTCAAATTAGAAAAAGCTTCTTGCGCAAAGCGGAAACGATTTCGCAGCAACTTCCCATAATAACCCGTCATGAAAATCATAAACGGCAATGGAATGAGGGCAATTAATGTTAGTTTCCAATTGATAGTAATCGCCATTGTCAAAATAACAAATCCACCTGTTGAGATGGAGTCGACCAGTGTTAAAACGCCCATACCCGCCGTTTGTTGTACAGCGTTAATATCATTTGTAGCGTGGGCCATTAAATCGCCTACTCTTCTTTTTTGATAGAAGGAAGGTGACATTCTTGTAAAATGATTGAATAATTTTTCACGCATTTTACGAGATAGTAGTACGGCTGAACCAAAAATCATCACGCGCCAATAGAAACGCGCAACATACATGAGAATGCCCGCCACTCCTAAAATAATAAGCCATTTTGTCAGCCCCCCAGCCGTCAATTCACCTAGCGTAATATCATCAACGATAATTCCGATAATTTTCGGAGGGAGGAGCTGCAAGAGCGATACAAAAACAAGCATAGCAATGCCAAATATGTATTGCTTTTTCTGTTGTTTAAAAAACCAACTCAATTGTACTAAAACTTTCACTTGGCTTCCCCTACTTTTCTTTAAAAATCAATTATACCTTGGTCTAATTGGATCTGAAATTTGAATCTGCAGAGCGTTTAGATTTCCACTGTTTCAAATTGCCCTTTGAATAGTTTAGCAAATGTCTGAACAATAGAAAAGGTCCGAGTTTTAAATTATTCGGTTTTCGAAGTAACTACAGTAATATAACGCGTGATAAAACCATATAGTGAAGGTGAAGACCTAGTTAATTGCCGGAGGGATAAAATGCGGAAACTTTTGTACTTACTTTGGATTCTCGGAATAGTACTAGTATCAGCCTGTTCATATGATAGCGAAAAAGCAGTGAAAAACGGAGATGTTATTAATATGAATGGTCCCGTTTATAATTTTCCAAGCTTTGAATTGTTCTTGGACAGTGTCGAAAGGGATAAGCCAGATTCTATACGGATTGCGAATTACACACTTGAGGGAGAACCGACACTTTACAATCTGACTTTCGATGGTTCATCCATCGATTTGGAAATTGACCGGTCCAAAAATAGCAACAAAGGAAATGATCCTGCCAAATTTACTATGACCTGTACGGATCTTATCACGGGAAATGGTCAACAAGTACTCACATATACACTGGAAGGCTGCGATCAAGATTTATTCATTGAAGGTTTTATGCTATTAACTGTCTTGAAGGAGCAAGTAGACGAGCATGACCACTAGAGCTAATTAATCCGTCGTAATCGTTTCAATTCCGACAATGCTGTTCAACAATATCTTCTGCACTGTTAACCCATCCGTTATGTAAATGAGCCGGGCTTGTTCGTCGATTCTAGTCAAGATGCCTGTTATATTAGCAAGCACCCCTATGTTCCATGTCTTGACTCGAATTTCACAGTTCGATTGATATGCAATGGCCAACTGCTGTTGAAACTCTTGTAGAGTCCATTCGTCAATATCCGGTTTTTCTTCAAAGTCATCTTCACCAACCCAATCACGTAACTTCGCCAAGTGTTCTGGCAACATCATCGCTGTCCATTTGATACGTCCTCGATCGCGAATCATTTGTACTTCCTCCTTTCCACCAGACAAGAACATTAGTTCCCATTATAAATGCATGTATATACTTTTGGCAAGCTATTGCTTATTAGCAATCATCACACAAAAATGAATTCATACATACCCTGTAAAAATGTGCGAACTACGCATATTTGAGATTATGACGGAAGGATGTACTTATGGGGTCAATTATCGATTACACGTCACCGGCAACACAGTTCACTTTTGATGTAAATAACAGTCCGCTTTTCAAGAAAAATAATCAAAATTTTATTAATGTACTTGGCATCAATCAATTAAACACGCTAGAAAATGTGTCTTTGCTTGATATTTTTCTTAACGCTGATAATGTGATTGAGCCTCATTACCACCAACATGCCGCAGAGCTACTCTATTGTATTTCTGGTGCTGTTACTGTATCGTTACTCAATCCTTTTACAAAGCAAATTCAAGATTATCCTATTACAGCCGGACAGGTAGCAAACGTACCTCAAGGCTGGTGGCATTACATGGTAGCCACGGCTAATGACACTCATTTTCTAGGAATTTTTGATGCGTCAACTCCGGAAGTAATTCTAGGCTCTGACCTTTTAACATTAACGCCTGCCAATATTATGGCGCACACCTATTGTCTTGATGAAGGTCAATGGGAGAAAGCAATTGCTCCCGTTAAGCCATCAACATTTATTGGTCCGCCTAGCGACTGCAATAGAGCAAATGACAACACCTCCTATCAATACGTCAACCAATTGCATCCATATACGCATCAAAATACACTTAACCCCCAGTATTTCGATAATTAATAACGAAGAAGAAATTGATTTGTCATACTTAGAGATTCATAATTTACCACCCTTACCGTGGCGGTGAAAATACTGCTGATTGAGTTACGTTCATGTGTTATAAAAAGTGCTAGCGGGAACAAATTCTAACGTCTCTACACCAATTGCAACGAACTTGAAATTCGGAAGTGCACAACGTATACTAGTAGTGAAGTAGCATATATTAAAAAGACCGTCTGATGCGCAACCATCAAACGGCTTTGCAATAAAATAGGATCGCTTCAAAGGCGATCAGCAAACTCTACAGAATAATCCGCTCATTTGCTTGGAGGCTCAAGGGCGGGTTATTTCTTTTGTGATAATGCGATGACAGCAACGATTAGGCTGGCGAAGCTAATCATAAGGACAATTGCTTGAAACACGCTCACATACAACACCCCCTTCCGTCAGGTGAATAGACCATAACAGGAGTGCCGACTACCCTCGATTCCCTATTTAATTACTCTTATAGTATACCACACATATGTTCTCTTTCGCCTGTTTACATATAATTTTCTTCATAAAGATTGCCAATTGTTTATGTGAAATAAAACTGAAATAGTACGAATAAGAAAAACAAAGCATCTCTCAAAAACGAGGGATGCTTTGTTAAACTGTGCGAAAAAATGCCTTACACTTGGTTAGAATTAATAAGTTTTTCCAACTATTTCTTATGCCCCCCAATCAGCTTATCTCGCTCAATGGCTGTCCCCGCCTCTGTATAAGACACCGCACGGAGAATAGCATTTGATCCGTATTTACTCCTGAGTGCATCGATGGTTGCACCTAGTTGCCGAGTTCGTTCTGATTGATTATCGAACAGGTTAAGCTGCACAGAATGCTCCTCTTCCAAATTTGTTAGGCTAATCGATAAACGTCGTACCGAACTGCCGTCATGGAACTTATCGAATAGTGTTATACAGAGTTGATAGATTTTCATCGTGTCATTGGTCGCCTCACCCATCGAACGTGAACGGCTAAAACCGCCAGACAGCGACCGTTTCGAATAGCCGATAGACAAATGGACCGTACGCCCTACCTTTCTTGCTTCCCTTGCCCGCCTCGCGACATCTTCACACATTTCAAGCATAACCGTGAGCACATCTTCTCGTTTATTATAATCCCGATACAACACTTGCCCTTTCCCATAGCTCTTTTGCCCTTCAACAAGTGGGGCACCCAAATCGGACAAGTCGATTCCGTGCGCATGGTGATACAATTGATTGCCCATTAGGCCGAACTTCTTTTCAAGCACTTCAAGGGGCTCGTGAGCAAGATCGCCGACAGAATATAATCCCATATCATTCAATGTTTTTTCCAATCGACTACCTATCCCCCACATGCGACTCAACGGCGCAACAGGCCATAACTTTGTCGGAACATCCTCATACGTCCACCGCGCGATACCCGTCTTTTTCGCTTCGATGTCGAGAGCAAGTTTTGCCATCAGCATATTCGGGCCAATTCCACAGGCTGATCGCAATTGAAATTGGTTTTCAAGATCGTCTTGTATACGTTGAACCGTCTCTTCCACAGGTCCCCATAATCGCTCCGTCCCACCTAAGTCAATAAAACTTTCGTCGATACTGTACACATGAATGGCTTCTTTTGGCACATAATTATTTAGCAATCGGGTGATTTCCATTGATATCTCTATATACAACGCCATCTGGGGCTCGATAAGGTGAATCGAGGGATCATCTGGGATTTCAAACAGACGCATACAAGACTCCACCCCAAATTTCTTCTTGAGCAACGGAGACGCCGCTAGGACAATGCCACCTTTCCGTTCTTTGTTGCCAATAACGGCAATGGACGTCTTCGTGACATCGAGCCCTTCAATCACCGCAGCGCAACTCGCATAAAAGCTACGCATGTCGAGACAGACGATTTTTCGATCTGGTAAATGTTTATACATATTTCACTCCTCCAACTAAGAACGATTGTTCCACTAATTATATACAGAACATACGTTCATATTCAATCGGGTAAATTAACCAAATGTCTTGTAGAGGAAACAGAAAGAGTAATAATACCGATTAAAGATCATTTGAAAACATTGCACTTTACTCGTCCTTTTCGTAATTTATTTTTGTTGCAAATGCAACAAAAATAAAATATATTTAATGTATGCCATTTTTATTGCATTCGCAATAAAAAATATGTACTAAGGAGGAAATTATGAAGGGAATTCTTCGTGAAATTGGAATGATAGCAAGGGCATTAGATTCGATAAGTAATATAGAATTTAAAGAATATGACCTGACAAAAGGTCAGTATTTATACCTTGTACGAATATTTGAAAACCCAGGAATCATTCAAGAAAAGTTAGCTGAAATGATAAAAGTAGATCGAACAACAGCATCTCGTGCTATAAAAAAACTTGAAATTAATGGCTTTATTGAAAAGAAAGACGATGAACATAATAAAAAAATCAAGAAACTCTTTCCAACAGAGAAAGGGAAAAATGTTTACCCACTTATAAAAAAAGAAAATGATTACTCCAACAACATTGCATTAAAGGGATTTTCTGAAAAAGATGCAGAAACCATTTTCAATCTTCTTCAAAGGGCAAGAAAAAATGTAGAAAAAGATTGGGAATTTGTTAAAAAGGGAAACAAGAGGACTTATTGATTACATAAAGGAGCGATATATGTAAATGACTATAAATATAAAAATATGTACCCTTGAAGATTCACGTGAACTGCAGGAAATTAGTTACGAAACATTCAATGAGACATTTCAGCATCAGAATTCACCCGAAAATATGAATGCCTATTTGGAAAGAGCGTTTAACTTAAAACAATTGGAAAAAGAATTATCAAATCCTTCTTCGCAATTCTATTTTATTTATTTAAATAATGAAGTTGCTGGATATTTGAAGGTCAATACCAATGAAGCACAGTCTGAAGAAATGGACAATGAATCACTTGAAATTGAAAGGATTTATATAAGGTACAAGTTTCAAAAACATGGACTTGGTAAATGCCTTCTAAATAAAGCGATAGAAATCTCGATAGAAAGCAAGAAAAGTAAAATCTGGCTAGGTGTATGGGAAAAAAATGAAAATGCAATTGCTTTTTATAAGAAAATAGGGTTTGTTCAAACTGGAGCCCACTCTTTTTATATGGGAGATGAAGAGCAAACGGACTTGATCATGACCAAAACGCTCATTTAACTTTTTGAAAGGTAGGTTATTATGTATATTCCAAAATATTTTAAGGTCACAAATGTTGATGAAATTTGGGATTTTGTCCAACAAAATTCTTTTGGTACGATTGTCACAACAAAACGAGGGAAACCAATTGCTACTCATTTGCCATTGCAGTTCAGTAAAGAAGAAGATACTTATTATATAACGGGGCATATGGCTTATGGAAACCCTCAATGGAAAACATTCGAAACCAGTGAAGAAGTATTAGTGATGTTCCAGGGAGCGCATTCTTATATCTCTTCTTCCTGGTATGAAAAAGAAAATGTTCCGACATGGAATTACCAAGCTGTACATATGTATGGTAAAGTCGACATTTTGGACGAGGAAGGTCTAAAGCAGGATCTGACAAAGTTACTGCGAAAATATGAAGGTAACCGTGAAAATCCAGTTTTATGGGATAAAATTTCTCCTCAGTTGTTAGAAAAAGAACTAAAAGGTATTGTTGGATTCAAGATTAAAGTACAAGAAATTCAAGCTGCCAATAAACTAAGTCAAAATCGCAATGAAAAGGACTATCAAAACATCATTGATAAACTCTATGAAGAAAAAGATTCGAATTCTCAACAAATGGCAAAATTGATGGAAAGTAAGTTGGAAAAGGATAACTAAGCGTAAATTATTTTATATGATGCTTCTAACTATAGTAGGTACATTCAAAAAGCTCAGGTTTAAATCTGAGCTTTTTTACTATGCCGTATCATTTTTTCATAAAATACTTACGCCCCAGCCGTTCCACAAGTGCTGGCGCGACAGCATGCAATTTACTAGTGACGCCCATATACCAAGGCAAATTCACATCTCTCACCGGATGTCCCACCGTTTTCATCACTGCATCTACGACATCTTCCACTGCTAATAAATGCCGACCAAGCGATGTACGGTAGTCACCTGTATCATCTGCTAAATCTAGAAAAGGCGTATCAATGGGTCCTGGATTGATTGTAGTAACATGGATACCGAATGGCGCTACTTCCATTCGCAAAGCATTGGTGTAACCTATAATCGCATGCTTAGATGCTGCGTAGATTGAAGCCTTGGGTGTTGCCACTTTACCCGCCTGGGAACCAAGAAAGATGAGGTGCCCTTGCCGACGTTCCATCATCCCTGGCAACAAACGCTTGCTCAACTGCATAGGCGCAACAACATTGACTGCCATCATGCTCTCAATCGCTTCATCCGACGTTTCATAGGCATAATCGAACGCTCCTACACCAGCAGAAAAAATAACAATATCCGGCGTACCAATGTGCGCCAACAACCGTTCAACTTCCTCTTTGTCGGATAAATCCGCAGGTACCGTTTGTGCACCTGCATTTTGCAATTCCCATAGCTTATCTGGTGCTCTACCTGTCGCCCAAACAGTATGACCTTCCAGCAACAGCCTTTTTGTCACCGCATAGCCAACACCGCTCGTCGCGCCTGTCACAACAACTGATTTACGCTTGTTCATAGTAATAGACGCCGCTTTCATCACGTGTTTCAACAACAAGCCCTTCATCGACAAGATAATCTGTTTGACCAATTGTTTCGGACAATGTCAGCCCTAATTCTTTTTCATAAACAGCCGGGAATAACTCTTTTGTGAGTTCAAAAATAGTGCGCGGTCCACCGTCCATCATAGCCAGCACCTTCATCGCTCGTTCACGCTGCTTCACCAGGCGACCTTCAATCAGCGGATGAATATTGCGCACGTCATTGCCATGTCCACTGTAAATGATATCAATAGGCAATGTCAGCAGCCGTTTCAATGACGCGTTATATTGTAATAGCGAACGCGGACGTCCCATCTTCGGATCAAGTGGCGGCTCAATGAGTGGATTAGAAGAAACTTTTTCAAGCACAAGATCCCCACCAATCATTTCACCCCTTTGTTCATGCAAAAAAACGAGATGACTTTGCGCATGTCCTGGTGTTTCCATGACCGTCCAACCTTCATGTCCAGGCAGTGCATCTCCCTCGGCAAGTAGATGATCGAGCGGTCTCTCCCCCATTAACGCGGCGGAACGTTTCATGCGCTTGACCCAAAAGAGATATTCCTCAGGAACCCCTTCCTCCAAAAGACGCTCCAAATAAAATGCATCATGGTACTTGAAAAAATCATCATCTCGCTTCAGCCAAAGATCGTTATAGGTATGCCCCAACACATTTGCCCGATCAAATGCATCAATCCAGCCAGCATGATCGGGATGGTGATGTGTCAAAATGACTTGTTCAATATCGTTGAATGCATATCCCGCTTCCTTAATGCCATGCTCGAGCGCCGCGTAGGCTTCGGGTGTTTTCGGTCCTGCATCGACGAGTGACAGTGTATCTCCTTTCATCAGAAATGAATTGACATCGCCAACAGCGAATGGTGTTGGAATGATAATTTTATGTATCATCAATAAAAGTCCCCTTTGTATAAATGAATGAGTATTCAGTCCATTGTACCTTTTTTAGAGAGGGACGTCACCTTTTGATTTTTCAAAATATGCTATAATAAAAATTAAATACGCCTTGGCGTATTTGCGTCCAAATTTTGAATTGCGCTTGCGCAATTAACTCCTTTCAAAATTTGTGACATCCGCCGGAGGCTTAATTTAAATCAGTAGGAAACGAAATTCCCTACTGATTTAAATTAAGTTCTTAGAATGATTATCTTACTTAAAGGAGAGTGTCTACATGGGCTTGTTCGGATTTTTCAAAAGTCAATTTATCGAAGTCATTGAATGGACGGATAGCAGTACAAATACGTTAGTCTATCGCTTCCCTGTTGAAAACAATGAAATCAAAATGGGTGCAGAGTTAACTGTCCGCGAATCTCAAGTTGCCATTTTTGTCAATGAAGGCGAGATTGCCGATGTTTTCGGGCCTGGGCGCCATCAATTATACACGCAAAATATGCCGATTTTAACAAAGTTGAAGTCATGGAAACACGGCTTTGAATCTCCTTTTAAAGCCGAAGTCTATTTTGTCAATACAAAGCAATTTGTCAATCAAAAATGGGGCACTTCTAACCCAATTATGATGCGGGATGCTGAATTTGGCATGATTCGTTTACGTGGCTACGGGATTTATTCCTACCGGGTGTCTGAGCCAACTGTATTCCTCAAGGAACTGTTTGGAACGAGTGCTTCCTACGAAACAAGCGCCATCGAAGAGCAACTGAAAAAGATGATTTTGTCTGGATTAACGGATCTGTTTGCCGAGTCAAAAATTCCGGCTTTGGATTTGGCGATGCATTATGATGAATTGAGCACGCAAGGCCAAGCGAAGATGAAACAACGTTTCAGCGCATTCGGCTTTGACATCACTTCCCTCTACATCGAAAACTTATCGTTACCTGAAGAAGTCGAGAAAGCGATGGATAAGCGCACAACGATGGGTGTGCTCGGCGATATGAATCAGTATCAGCAATACCAAGCGGCCGAAGCGATTCGTGAAGCGGCACGCAATGAAGGCGGCGGATTAGCGGGCGCAGGTGCTGGACTTGGTGCAGGGGCTGCACTCGGCGGCGTAATGGCCAATGCTTTTTCAGCAGCTCCGCAACAACCAGCGGCAGCACAGCCAGCTAAAATAAGCTGTCCGCATTGTCAGGCACAAATTCTTTCAACAGCTAAATTTTGTGGAGAATGTGGAAAAACGATTCAAACAGAAAAAGTGCCATGTATTAGCTGTCAAGCCCCTATCAATGCAGATGCCAAGTTTTGTGGAGAATGCGGTGTGCAGCAAATTACAGAAAAAGCCTGTGCGAAGTGTGGGAAGAAAAATCCGCCGACAGCAAAGTTTTGCGTCGACTGCGGAGACAATTTGTAATATGGAAGTAAATGGGGTGTCTTCATGGCAGATGTAGAGAATGAAGAATATATAGTCGAGCAAACAGAAGTGACTAAATGCCCTTCTTGTGGTGGTAATGCTGTATTTGATCCCACAAGCGGGACACTAAAATGCCCGTTTTGTGGAAGCGAACGAGAAATTGAAATGACACAGCATAATACAATTGAGCATGACTTTTTACAAGCATTAGAGCAAGACAATCATAGTTGGGACGATGAAAAACGGGTGTTTAGATGTGATAACTGTGGTGCAGAAACACTATTGGATAAAGATAAGGTAGCAGATTTCTGTTCATTTTGCGGATCATCACACATCACCATCAGCGAACATCATGCCGGAATCAAGCCCGCATTGGTACTGCCCTTTCAAATTGCAAAGGAAGAAGCGATTGATAAATTTAAAGTGTGGATACGAAAAAGATATTTTGCCCCAAACAAGTTAAAAAAATCGTATACATTGGATAAATTATCAGGTGCCTATATTCCCTACTGGACATTTGATTCGCAAACCAATTCTAACTATGTCGTCAGAATTGGTACGTATTACTATGTCATGGTGACGCGCACTGTCATGGAAGACGGCAAACCGAAACAAGTGACAGAGCAGGTACGGAAAATTAGGTGGCGCACAGAACACGGTCGTTATAGTGAGTTTTTTGATGATGTATTAGTCAAAGCCTCACGCAATGTGGCTAGTGGGCTGATTGACAATATTGAGCCTTTTCGTCTACATGAACTGGTTGATTATAAAACTCCGTATCTATCGGGCTTTTTAGCAGAAAGATATTCTATTCCGTTAAAGGAAGGCTGGACAGATGCAAAAGGGATGATCGACCAGGGGATTAGGAGTGGAATTCACGGGCAAGTCCATGGTGATGAAGTCCAAATAGTAAGTGTTTCCACTGACTATACAGGGATTACGTACAAGCATATTTTATTACCTATTTGGATTTCATCCTTTAGCTTTAACGATAAGATATATCGTTTTTTAGTCAATGGACAGACTGGAAAGGTAAGCGGTAAATCACCGGTGAGCGCAGTCAAAGTTACATTCACCGTGCTGGTCGTCATCGCCATCATCAGTGTCATTTGGTTTTTCATTCAGACAAACCAATAGTCGAACTGAATGTTGACTTTGTTCAGACAACGTGCAATAATCATTCTAATTCATGAAACGATAAGCGTAGACGAAGATTAGTATTGGTAGAAACGGATATCAGAAAATGTGGTCATCGGCTGAAAGCCACAATCCCCCTCCTATCTTGAACCTCCTTCCGAGCTGCCGTGGAAACCCGGCCGTGCCTTTCGCGTTACGAAAGAAAGAGATGTACTGGCATGCAATTGGCTAGTAAAACTAGGTGGTACCGCGGAAACATGCGTTTTCGTCCTTTTATTAAAGGATGAAAACGCATGTTTTTTCTTCCATTCAGTCGGAATTTGATAGATACAAGGAGAGATTGAAATGAAAAAAATTGTTTTCATAGGTGCCGGTTCAATGGCCGAAGCTGTTATTGCTGGGATTGTAAAGCAAGGAGCAATCGAGCCACATAATGTATACGTGATGAATAAATCAGATGATGAAAGACTTATTTCATTACAAAAAAAATATGGGGTCTCAATCGTCTGTCAGGATAAAGAAGCGGTAAAAACGGCGGATTTAGTTGTGCTTGCGACAAAACCGAAAGACATCCATCAGGTGATGGCAGATATTCGTCCTCTTCTTGCGCCACAAGCAGCCGTCTTGTCTGTCATTGCAGGCGTTTCTACCCAAACAATTGAAAATGGACTTGGCGCACGACCTGTAGCGCGCTCCATGCCAAACACATCTGCTACCATTGGTAAGTCCGCGACGGGCATTGCTATGAATAGCGCTGTTGACGAAGCAATGCGCCAGCATGTTCTTGGCCTATTGGAAGCCATTGGACTAGTGAAAGAAGTCGAAGAGGACGATCTCCATGCTGTGACTGCCTTATCTGGTAGCGGCCCTGCCTATGTTTACTATTTAGCCGAAGCGCTTGAAGAAGCTGCGATAGCCAAAGGCATTTCCAAAGACACCGCCCGCTCCCTCATCATTCAAACACTCGAAGGCGCCGCGGCAATGATGAAAGAAACCGGTACAGAACCAGCAGAACTGCGAAAAAACGTGACGAGTCCAAACGGCACGACCGAAGCGGGATTGAAAGCGTTGGAAGGTAGATTGTTTAAGGAAGCAATTGGGGAGTGCATTGATAAAGCGACTGCGCGCTCGCGGGAGCTTGGAGCAGAGTCTTAAAGTCAGTCTCGCCTACCAATTTCATAAACTGAGCTACCTTAGAGACAAACTGGACTACCCTAAGGACGAACTGAGCTACCTTTTTGCAAAACTGAACTACCTTTTCGGAAAACTCGACTACCCACTCCAGAAACAAACATTTTCTCTATCTAAATAAAAGGCAAAAAACCCGAAGCATCTACTCTTCGGGTTTTCCTACCTATTGCTGCGGCTGCGCCGATTTCATTGACGTCAAATCCTTCCGCCGATAAACACTCAACACAATGCCCATTATAAAAGCATTCAACAAAATCGGCATTAAACCATAACTAATGAACGGTAAAGAAATCGAAGTAATCGGGATCAATCCTAACGTCATTGCAATATTGCTAACTAGCTGGACCGTATACAGTGCAACTGCGCCCATTAACAACAACTTGCCAAAGGGCTCATGAATGGTACGCGCAATCATCATAATTCTCACGATAAAAAGGGTAAGAACCGTGAAAAGGGCGAAGGCAGCTAGCCAGCCAAAATAATATGTGAAGCCCGCAAAAACAAAATCAGTATGAACATCGGGTATCATCCCACTACTCAGTGCGTTGCCAAACCAACCCGCCTTTGATATATGTTCTTGGAGGAGCAAATTCATATAGCCGGCTCCACTGGCATATTGTTCTGGGCTAATAAACGCTAGCAAACGCTCTATCTGATACATTTTAATAGATGCCCAAGCCATTAAACCTAACAAAAATAACGAGCCTACTATCCCGCCAGTAATCCACCACTTTACTTTTCGGCTAAACCGGCTACAGCAAAATAGCCCAAATACCATAGCGATATAGATATACATTGCTGGAAGATTGGCAGTGTTCGAGAATAACCCAAAAGAGACTATGAATAATAAAAGTAAATGCCAAATCTTTATTTTTTTATGATTAAAAAAGGAAGCCCACGCTAAAAGAAAAAATGGCATAGTTGCTAAACTATCTATTTTGTATGTCCCGATTACAAGAACAGATACGCCATTTATCATATGGGATGAATAGTGCAACAGCAGAAGAATGAGTATTCCAACACCATAAAATAACCAGCCAAATCTTTCTAACTTTCGATAGTTTATAAACATTATTCCGAAAGCTAATGCCCCGCCTAACAATGAATACACAGCTTTCTTCACAGAAAAAGAGCCTGCATCCATGTAATGGTATTCAACTTCAATAAACAAAATCGGTAAAAATCCTAAACCCATCGTCGTAACCAACAACATCACCATCAGCCAATCCACCTTTGGGCGATGAAGCTTATTCAACTGCTGTCCCAGCGTTACAGGACTACCCATCTGCACGACAGCTTTTTCCTCAGATACTGTTTCATCTAATCCTTTCTCCATCCACTTACTCTTTGCTTCTTTTATATGATGATCCAACTCCGCCGCCACAAACTCCTTCGCTTCTTTTGATTGAATCTGTTCCCTAACTTCCCCTAAAAAAGATTGACTACTCTTGTGCATTTGTCACTCACCCCTCCACGATGTCTTTCAAAGTGAATCGTCTACTACTAGATTGCTTTTCCATTTTGCCTAATCGCTTTATGCCTTTATTGTTTAACCTATAAAATTTCGTCGCCTCGTTCCAGCTAGATTGTAAGCAACCGTCGCGTTCTAACTGATGCAACAAGGTATACAAGTTACCTTCGTTGTCTTCAAATTTTCGAATGCCCCGTCCTCCTAAAAACTGCACCAATTCATAGCCCGTTTTTTCTTCGACAAGCAACTGCATGACAGCCAATAAAACACTGTCATCCGTTTCACTAATTTTTGCCCGAATTTCCTTACGATGCTGTTCTGTAAACTGAAGTTGGCTAAATGCAGTATCATCCATTGATTTTTTTAGTCCTTTCAAGCGATTCTCCATCCCTCATGCCTCCAATCGTTCTTTCAACAACTCTTTCGCACGTCTAAGCCGTGTTTTAACCGTATTCACACTAGCCCCGGTAATAACTGCAATTTCCTTAATCAACAATTCCTCATAGTAAAAGAGATAGATGACTTCACGGTATTTAATCGGTAGCGTCAAAAGCGCAGAAATTAATTGATCATCCTCTTCTTTTTGAATGACAACCTGTTCCACCATTTCTTTTGTTGTTCGATGGGTGATTGGTTGTTCTTCCGAAATAACGACATGTTTGTTATACCAACTTTTCAGAAAGTCCTTGGAGTGATTAATCGCAATACGCCACAACCATGTACGAAGCGATGATTTTCCTTTGTATGTATGAAGGGATTTATAGCATTTCACAAAAATATCCTGCGTCAAATCCTCCGCCAATTCTTTATTATTCACGTAAGAATAAACAAGCCTTAAAATATCCTGTCCATAGCGATTCATAATCTCATCCATGAGGACTTTCCTATCTTCTGTTTCAAACGCTTTAACAATTACTTCCTCCAACCTATATCCCTCCTCCCAATCAATAGACGACGTGCCCTCATAGAAGGTTTTTATTAAAGTCGCAAAAAAGGATAGAAACAAGCAGAAATTTTCTGCCTGCTCTATCCTTTTACAACTAACTTCATTATTTTCAGTCTACTAACTATCTCGTCACTCTTCCAGAATTAGAAAATTTAAAAACTCCCAGAATCAAACAAACCATGCTGAAAAACCAAATGACTCCAGCAATTCCTAGTTGAAGTGAATTTTCTTCAGATGCCATTACATGTTCATAATCGAAAGAAAGAGCTTGTAAGAAAAAATAAGCTGCAACCGAGAAAAATAGTAGATGCAATAATGTCCAAGCATAGGCAGAACTATTATTTTTCTTTTGAAACCAAAGTAACAACAGAATTATAATTGCAATCCCCATTACAACCGAAAATCCTATCATTAACATCCCTAAAATACCTTCTTCTAATGGCATATACTGTTTCCCCTCATCCAAGCAAATAAGATATAATTTCCCCGTTAGTAATGTTAAGATTGTCCGGCAAGTCCTCACGATTTGACACAAGGCCAAAATAATAAGTAGTTTCTTCGTCTTGATAAGCGTTATATTGCAAATTCACGTCCCGAGTTGTTAATTTACCAACTAATTCTTCGACAAACGTGCTTTCTTTCACCCTGTCTACTGAAGCTAAATGGATTATTCCAGTCAATTCATGTTCGACAATGAAGTGGACTTGACTAGCTAGCTGCATGTCTGACAGAAAACTACATTCTAAATTACGATAAGCTTGAATAGGCTCAGCTACTTCAATATTCTTTTTCAAATTGTTCATGCGTGGCGAGTTCTTTCCCCAAATACCGGGTATTCTAATAACGGTAGCACGATGTCCAAGTAATTCCGTTAGCATTTTCTCACAATTTATTTTAAATTGACCATAATCCGAGTCGGCAATTGTTGCATCTGATTCACTGTGATGCCTGGACAAATCACCATCGAAAACATTTGTTGTAGAGAAATAGTAAAGCCTAGTCGCTTTATTTTTTATTGCCTCCGCCAAGTTTTGATGGAATGTGAGCTGCTCGTCAAAATCACCCCGTAAACTCGAAATAATGATATCAGGCTCAACTATCTGCAGTATATCTCTTATCGCCCCCTCATCCTGAACATTTAATTGAAATTGCTTGTCGTCTGCCAGATCCGTTTTGGTTGAAAAATATGTTCCATATACATCAAAATCCTGTGCACATTCCTTCGCAATCGCTTTCCCAACCAACCCACTAGCACCCAGAATCAAAAGTTTTTTCATGAGACAGCCTCCTCTACAATCACTTTTTTTACTTACCGGGTTTTCATAACTCAGCATCTTTCCTAGGTTATCGCATTTATCCAATCAGAGATTTTAAGAACAGTGGACACAAACCCCGATAAAAATATAGTCTTTTATAATAATCGATAATGGCTTACAGTTATGATTCAAGGTATGAAGTTCATTTTTTGAACAAATGAACCTAATTTATGTTGGAAAGAGGTAGTTCATATGAAAATTGATTCGCCCAAAATCCCTAACGATTTACCTGCAATGAATTTCCAAGATATTTTTTATCAAGAAGATCCAGAACTTGAATTGTGCATCATTAATGATTCCGATTTTACGAATGAAGTGCTGGATAGGCCACGATTATCTCAAATGTTTGTAAAGAATTGTAGGTTTAATAATACGGATTTTAGCCATATCGAAATGACTGACGTCATTTTTGAGAACTGTGATTTTTCAAACGCGAATTTAAGTAATTCTTCCATACACAGGGTTGTATTTAAGAATTGCAAATTATTAGGGCTAGATTTGACAGAATCTCGTTTCGGTAATGTAGAATTTGATAATTCTGTACTAAACTTAACCGGATTTGGCAATTCAAAATTCGAAAAAGTTAAATTTCAGGACACTTCATTAGTCAGTGCTGATTTTTATGATTGTATTTTTAAAAATATCGAGTTTAACTCATGCAAAATTGATGGTTCAAACTTTGAAAAAACGCGACTTAAAGGGGTTGACCTAAGCAATTCTACTTTTGAGTCGCTTATCGTATCTTTTGAGGATCTTAATGGCTGTAAAATAAATTCTTATCAGGCCGTTCAAATCGCTTCTTTATTAGGTTTGATTGTGACTGATTAAAAATGTATCCTCGCAAATGCGAGGATATTATTAACACCTTACATGCCTACGCTTAAAACCAATCTTCCCTTTATCAACCATTTTCTCGATATTTTCACCGGCATTTATGAAACTGCTCTTTTTATTATCTTTTTTAATTTCTACTACTCCAATGGCTTTTGCGGTCTCGACTGCCTTTTCATGGAGCGGTAAATAGGATGTTCCCACCGTGTATACAAAATTATTCATAGCGGATTTCGTTCGCTCTGGTGAATCATGAATTGTATTTTCCACCAAATCAAGCATATCGGACATCTTACTTTCCGAAAACTCCACATCTTTCCGACTACCTAACAGCCAACAGTAGCAACTCCAGCCCGCCGACATTCGCAGCTCTTCCCCACTTGCGATCCATTTATCAGCAACTTGCTGTGCAATATTTGACTCTGATAACGTTACGGCTACTACATAGTCGGACAGCATATAAAAATACGCTGCATCCATCCAACGATCATAATCCAACTCTGTCATCGCATTTGGATCTGCAATAACACCTGCAAAGTACATGGCATCGTAGTTTCCTGTCGCATAAAGCTCTTCAGCTAACGGTTGATTTATTTTTATAGTCTTTACCATTGGTTTCATAGCACCTGTAGCCACGCCCCAAAGTGGCTCATGAGCACCATTGGACATGTACATTTTCTTCATTCTTTCCTTGCCTAGGACTTCAAGCTCCTGCATAACCGTTTCAAAATTCATCGTTTAGCACTTCCTTCTTTGCGGAGTTTTCTGCATAAAAATTTGCCTATTAATATGGGACCATTATCTTACATCAAACTACCGTCTAAGCGTATGAGTATTAGGTAGGCAATTCACCTCATGCATACATATTGCTCCCCTTCTTACGAAGCACTTCATTACTTAGCGGATGGAAAAGGAAGTATACCTTCTTCTATATGACCTTCACTATAATTATCATCATGATATACATGTTTTTGATAGGTGAATGTACCGTTGTCATTGGCTTTAATGGTCATAATCTCTTCTTTTTCTGTCAAATCTTCGAATACTGGGATAATGGTATTGTCCTTTATGTTCATCTCATAAAGTTGACCACCTTTCGTTACCGTACCATACGCATAGCCGATAATTACAAATAGTCGATTTTCATCTATCCACTCAACATATTTAGGTGTATTTTGAGCTACGCTATTATCTTTGAGCTTATAAATCGTTGCTTCGCTCGTTTCAAGGTTTTCTATAACCAGCAACGCTTCTCCTTCTTCAATTGCATTTTCTCCTTTTCCATCAATGGTTGCTTGTTGTAAATGATCAGGAGATGTTTTCCAGCCTGAATGGGAGTCAGTATTACCTATATCATAATGTGTTTCTACTTTTATTTCAAAAAGTGATTGTAGCCCGTAAGATACTTCTTCCCACATTTCTCGAGTGTAAGGTTCTTCTACAAATTCGCCCCACCTACTCCACTCACTAAAATTACCCTCTAATAAATAATAAACCGTACTTACTTGAGGCTCATTAAATAGAATCGAATTAAAAGCCCTTCCCACCTCACCTTTGACATGACTAGACCAGAAATTATCAAGAGTAGTTCTAAAAACCAATCGCAAATCCACAATTGCTATTCCTTCTTTATTAATACGTACTGTATGAATAGCATTCGGTATACCATTTCCAAATACTTCTGTTTTCATCTTTCCTGAAATCACGTCATCTAACTCTTTCAATAGCTTTTCATTCACTGTTCCAAATGAATTAACATCAAAAATAATGTCATCTTCTTTTTCTTTTACTTCGAATATTAGGCTCGAAATCGTTTCATATTGTTGAGCCGAGATTTCGTAATAGTTTTCTCCAACAATCAACTTTTCACTCGTAATTGAAATCGCTCCTGCTGGATAATAGCCCGTATTTTTTATATAAATTTGATATGCAATTGCTTGTTCATTCTCTAGATTGTGGTTGGGCTTAGAAAATACTTCGTTTAACCAATCAGCTACTAATACGATCGTTTCCTTATTTTCAATCGTAACCGTTTCCCCTGTTTCCACAGTATCAATTACAATCAGCTCCACCTCAGATTGTTCAACAAACATGTTTGATTGGCTGATGTCAATTGGATTTCCAATTGTATCCCATGATAGCCTTGCGAAAAAAACACATAAAACAATGACTGCCATTGATGTTGATAAATACAGCCAATTGATTGTTTTATTCTTCGGCTCGGCTATTTTTTGCCGAGTATTCGATATAATTCGTTGTTTATTTTCCGCTATATTTTGTAGCCGTTTCATACGGTAATTAGTCATTTAACAACACCTCCCATTCGATATGCTGCAAACTAGCTTTTAATAGCTCTTTGCCACGTCTTAACCTTGACTTCACCGTATTTTCAGAAATAGATAGAAGTTTCGCAATCTCTTTAATCGACATATTTTCAAGATAAAAATAAACAATCGCCTCCCGTTGCTTTAAAGGTAGAGATAGGATTGCTTCATCTAGCATATTTGTTTCATCAGTATGGATAAGGACATCTTTATGCGTATAGTGTTTAGTATGGAACAACTTTTTTTGAACGATTATTTTACGATAAGACCAACTTTTCAAATAATCTTTACAACGATTAACGGTCATTTTTGATAAGTAAGCCTTTATATTTCCCTGTTCTTCATAACGAGCTGAATGATAAAATTTCACGAAAGTATCTTGTACGATATCTTCAGACACTTGTATATCTTTCGTATAGTAATAAGCAATCCGAAATAACAAGTCTGTATAATGGTCCATTATTTCTTCTAACAATTGTTCTTTATTCACGAATCGTCCCCCCTTTCATAAGTATAAACGAGGCTCATCTATCGAAAGTTCATTTTTCTAACCAAATTAGCTATAGGTTGAAATAACTCCAGATGAAGGGATTTAATTTTATTACGCAATAAAAAGGGGCTGCCATGTAAGAGCAACCCATTCTTACCTCGTTAGTTCGATAAAAAAGCATTAATCCTTCTTCGATCAACGCTTTAAAATAGCTACAAATTAACCTCTTTAATCAAGTCTGTTTTCATAAAGAATGTTGTTATCAACTAAAAATCGATATATGGTTTAACGTTCATTACAACACAGTAAATTTTGAAACGTTAAAAGGACTTGATTCGTCTAACTTTAATAATAACTAAAAATAAGATTGGAGAATACAGTATATGAAAAAATTTGTACTACTTGTTTTATCAATGTCTTTTATGACTGTTACCCTTTTAGGTTGCCAAGCAAAGGATAATGCTGCAATAAATACAGATACGGATACGGATACCACTGAACGGGAGCCAACAAAACAAGCCTTATCAGAACAACAACCAGGTGAAAATGAAGTGCTAGTACTTGATGGAGAAATTAAGAAGGTCAGCATTTCAACATCAAAAGGTAATAATGCAACCATTTTTGACGATGACTTCTCTATTGAAATCTTGAAAAGCGTATTTTCAAGTGCTATAAAAGAAAATGGCATAGTAAATATGGCAAATCCAGAGTTTTATGTGGATATTGTTTATGAAAATGAAAACAAACAAAGTTTTCATCTCTGGTTGGGTGGGAAGTTTGAAGAAAGTACTTTAATGAAAACAGATGATACACACACCATTTATATACTCCCAGAAGAATCAACTAACAAGATAATGGATTTAATGGAATAGTCATTGAACCGAGACCTTTGATTAAGGTCTTTTCATATGCACCTCTTAGCATTTCAAAAGTTGTATAACACGGCTTGTGACGGCTAGAAATCGGCATTTGTTCAATGCGTTTTTCAAATGATGAATTTTTACACAGTTCTAACAAACGGAGCCAGCAAAGTTGGTTGTCCAGATATTTGGAAGCTACTTCTTGAAAATGTACCATCGTATCGTTTTCAACAGTAATCCTCAGGATTAAATAAATCATTATTTGCATTCATTTCACCAGCAAACATTTTAGTAGATAGCAATACAAGGCTATTACTCCCCTGGCATAATTCCAACCACCTCTAAAGTACCTGGATCAACAAAGACAATTGGTGCGGCGATTGTATCTTCAATCGTTACCGTAAAGATTTCTTTTCCCATATATGATTTATCGATATTTTTATAACGGTCATCCACCGTTATTTTCCCCACTGTCGCATTTTCCCAATCACTTCTCGAATTTGGTTCATGATTCCAATCTTGCTCCTCAAAATAATTCAATACCACATCTCTAATCTCTTTATCAGCGTTATTACTCTCTATTTCATCGGATGTACAACCTGTTGCAATGAACGAAATGAAAATAAGCATATAAATCAAGATTTGTTTTACTTTCAAATCATAACCTCCTCATCAATCAACTGATCCTATGTAAATTTTTCTTAAGCAGGTACTCATCTTCGATAAACTTAATGGACCAATACACATTTTCCAGCTCATCTTTTGGCAGACTGTCTACTATTTCATCAATTTTGTTTCTCATCATTGTAACCTCCTGCTATTATTCCTGGAAAAAATTCATATTCTTATCCTCTATAGAATAATCCCAAGAAAATTACGTATCCTACTGCAAAAGGAGATGATATTCATTATGCGAAAAACGTTTCTTGCGCTCGGTATTTTTACGATTATTAACGCCGGACCAACACCCATCCCAGCGATGGCCCAAATCCATCAAGAAGTTCCAGCCTATGCCAAGTGGGGAAGGCTCGCTATGCAAGAAACACAATCCAGATATCCAAATGCAACTATTATTGACTACCTGCATGAAGGCAATGAATTAAAAGGAGATTCGACAATTGAAAAGTTTAAACTGTGGCTCAAAGATGCTGGCCATGAATTCGGTGTCTTTGTCAAAATTGAGTATGCTACGGTTACTGAAAAAGTGATTACCATTACATTTCAGGAAACCGCCAGATAAGCTAGTACGGCGATGCCAAAACGAATAGCCATAAACTCTTTAACGAAAGCCTCTACACTTTAAGAACATAACTAACTAAAATATCTCTCGGTTTAAAGCCAGCTTTGATATAAACGTGATTCGCTCGGCTGTTGGTATTATCTACACATAGTTTAATTTCGCTAATTTGTGGGTAAGAAAACATTTCTGTCAGCACGTCTTTTAACAACATCGTGCCTAAACCCTGATTTTGTGCCTTTTTAGAAATACCGATATATTCCAATGAAGCCTCCGCCATTTCAGTATCAACCTCAAAGTAGGCATAGCCTTGCAACTCATTAGATTCGGTTTTAAGCACTCTCAACATATTTTCATCGCTTAGTCTCTCTGTTATTGTTTTTGCATCATAATACGTACCGGGAAACATTTCGTTATGTAATTTTTCAAATGCATCAAAATCGCTTTGGATAAAAGGTATACTCTTTAACTCACTTACCCTATTGAAGTCTTGTTCTCTAATTTCTAGAATAAGGTGTTCACCCGACTCTTTTGTCTGTAGTTCATTCATGAATGCTCGTTGTTCTGTATTTTCTTGATTAATAAAAAAGTAAAAGGTTTGAACTGTAGGATTATCGTTTACTAACTGTTCCCATAATTGATGCTGTAGCCTGACAGAAGAGTTTTTATTAAACGGGCCCCATACTTCTGCACTTGATTCATCCATATCCAAACCAACAGCTGCTATAATTTTCCCTGTATTATCTCTCGCGACAAAAAAGTTGATATCGCCATCATCACTGACAAAGTCTTCTTTTAATGTTTCATAAATCTCCACTACCTTCACGCCACAATAGCCAATATGTGATCTTTTTTGTTTGTTTATTTCCGATAAAAAGTGAGATAATTCCTCAAGATCTTTTGCTTTTTCTATTGTTTCATTCATTTAATGTCACCACACCTCTCTATTTTATGACTATTCGGTATGAATAACTCTGTTAACTTTAACAGTTTAAAAGTGATGAGAAATCATAAAAAGCATTCAACACATCCTCACCTAATGGATGCCCAAATTCTGGGTTTTCCAAAGGTAATATTCCTTCCTTTTCAAGTTGTTGCAAATATTTTTGAAAACCTGTATCAATAGCTTCCATATATTTTTTTAGCTTAAATTGATAGTTGAATATACCTTCTGGATAATGACCTATATGTTCGATAAAAAGGTTTGTACCACCGTTAGAAAATATATAGTAATCAAAGTTTCCGTGACAATCCAATTGTGCCTCACTGATCTCTCCTTTATATAGAGATGAAAGCGTCGAAAAAAAATGTGGGATTGCAACAAAACCTATACCTGACTTAAAACTAAATAACTGTATGTCATTCGAAACGTCAAATTGAATATCTCCGCCACTGAAACGTATATCTATAGAACATTTATAATTAGAATCCAAAAAATCTACCCCCATTCCTTTTCAGTTCACCATTTACTTTAGCCCTTATACGATGTCCAGTTGTACTATCATCTTAGTAAAAATCATATTCCCTTCTTAAATTGTACATAATTGCTAAGCAGACCCTTTACATTTTCCCATCGGAAATCCATCGCCATATTCGAAAACTTCCCAAAAGAGATACTCCTAAAAGCGCCAATAACATTAAAGTCCAATAGGGAGCTTGTCCTATTCCCTTAATTCCTTCCGCATTGCTAACAACAAAAATTAAAGCTCCGATAAACATTAAATAACAAAACACATTAGGGATAATCCTTGCAATTCTTAACTTTGTGTTCTTCAAACTACCATCCCCCCATTTTTAAAGTAAATATTATAAATCCCAAAATAACTGCGACCCCCATGATTGACAATAAACCGAAACTAGGAGAAATAATCTTACCAAAAACGACTTCATCTTGAAGAACCACCTTCATATTGATCCCCCTTGTATTGTTTATTCAAATTTCTCGAACAAATTCTATGTATTACTCAACCCAATTCGGAATATAATCACCAAAGTATTTACCGATTTTCTCAACTTTGGTCATGATACGACTGATCCCGACTTCAGATAAAAACCAATTTTCCTTCGTTATCCCATGCCTATCTATAACAGGTGCTACTAGAAACTCGGTTTCTTTTGGAAATTCCGATTGATAACATAATAATGCTCTACGAGAATGACCTGCTTTACAAACAATTATTACTTTGTTCGGATGGGTGCCTGCTTTTTGAAGAACCTCCAACGAAAAACGAGCATTTTCCAACGTATGCCGTGCTTTGTCTTCTTTTAAAATGGCGTCTTCTGGTACTCCGTTTTCAATACCAATATTCCGTAAGTAATTCCACTCAGTAGTCCCTACATGTGGCTTATATCCACCAGATGGTAATATGTATGGTGCGAATCCCTGCTTATGTAAAGAAGCAGCTTTCTCCATTAGTTGAGGATGATTGGCACCAGGCACTAAAATGACATCTGCTGAAGCAATTTCAGTTTCAACAAAAATAAAGTCGGTAATGCAGTCAAATGGATTAGCCACTAATCATTCTCCCCTTTAAATAAACCTCTAATTCCTGCTCAATTTCTTCATTTCCAAAAATATCTATGTTCCAAAATCACCAAAAAACATGATACCAATACTGAAAATAGTTAGAACTAATAAAGCTAACATACCAAGTGAAGAAATCACTACAGTAATTGTTTTCAAACGTCCTTTCACACTAAATAATGCCGTGAAAAATGAACAAACTAGTAATGATATGATTATCAATATGTCCCATGAATCAGGTAAGGGATTCAATACTTGCGGGCTAATAAAACCTAAAACGATAAATGCAATTAGCAACACTACTGAAATCATGCTCAAATATTTTTTCATCGTATTAACCTCCCTTTCATATTTAACAAAGCCATTAAATCTTACGACAATATCTTAATGAAATATAACTTTCCCCATCAACGCTTCCATGTCCATCCCGTTCATGGTTAAGAATAAATCCTTTTGCCTCATAGAAAGGAATGCCTTTTTGATTTCCTTTCGAAACAGAAACCCATTGCTCCGTTGCGTTAAACTCTTCCTTTTGTTGTTTCGTAATAGCATCTACTATCATTGTGCCAATCCCCTCGTTACGTCTGCTAGGATCTAGATACAAAACAAAAATTTCTCCAGATTCGTCCCCAACCAGTCCACCACCGCCTGCTCCAATCACTTCATTATCTTCTACTGCAACAAAATAGCCTCCCCATTCCTTACTCGTTTCTGTAACCTCTTTTAGAATTCTTTCACGATTATAAAACTCCTTAATTATTCCTTCGATGTATGCTTCAGAATGTGTTTCTTTGTATGTTGCCCAATAACCATCGCTACAAACTTTTGCTATCCCTTCAACGTGATTAGCATTGGCTTTTATAATATGTATCATAGCTAACTCCTCCTCCGAACGTTTTATCACTGCTGTTAAGTCATTCGTTATTCTTTTTGAAACACGTGATCCAGCTGTATGTATCAAATGTAACTCTCTTATGAAACATAATTTCAACTATCTTCTTACACAATCTGCTAACTGAAAATGCCAAATTAAAATTCAATGCAAAAAGGCTGCATTTCGTCATTTAGACAATAGTCAATTCTTTGCCTGAAATTTCCCCAAGTAACCATTTCCAATGCTTTTTCAATAGGGAAATAACCTACTTCCAAACTCTCAATACTCGTTGTTAGCTCGCCTCCAATTGGTCTAGCCAAAAATAATGTATTACAAATTGAAGCATTTATATTTTGAAATACTCCACAAAATTTCGTTATTTCAATATCTATTCCTGATTCTTCTTTTGTTTCTCTAATTGCAGCTTCCTTCAAGGATTCACCTTCTTCAACCTGGCCACCAGGCATTTCCCACCCCCTTCTTGGTCCCTTTATTAATAGAATTTCATTTTGGTCATTCAGTACAATCGTTGCTGCTGAAACAATATGTTTTGGTGTTATAAACTCCATTCAATATCACTCCGTATAGTTATTATTAAAATCCTTCGCTTTTCGCTCAATCTCGGATGCTAACTGTTCTTTGCCCTTGATATACGATTCAATATCATAGGGAAAACGTTGAGACAATATTACCTTTAAATCCCCATATTCTTGTGCAACATCTGGATATGCTCGTAAATAATCCCGAAATGTAAGATGTCGCTTAATTTCTGGATTCCCCCATGCATACATATGGATATGGTGCGTTCGATGATCTCCGCCTTTTTGGAAATATCGACGCCCAGCTATGCCGTTTTCACCTTTTGGTTCATAGCCAATGGCAATCATTGCAGTGTTATAGTCATTCACTCGATGTATATCCCTTACTACAGGCATCATATCAATGATAGGCTTTGCATGCAGACCGCTCACGGATGTACTCCCTATATGATGTAATTCAATTATTTCAGTGCCTAAAATCTCATACAATTTACGAGACTCTTTTTCAAACATGGAAACCCATTGTTTATCATAAGGCAGAACCTCAACTTTTCTCATTCCAAACCCCACATTCTATTTTTCAAATTCTCGATTCATAGGTTCTCAATCAACCGCTGTATAGTCGTCAAAGCGGTTTTAATGTAAAGTAGCGGTAAAAGTATCGCGATAATTAGGTTACTTTCCCAAATTGCATACCACCAATGCTTGCCACCACGCAACTTTATAATAAGCATAAGAATTGAAATGCTACTTGCCGTAAACAGAAACCATAAAAAATCTTTCAGTTTCTTGATTTCATCGCTCATATAATCGATTTTCCATACATCATCTTCAGAAAATACTACGGTTGTTATATCTTTTTCCATCCCAACTAAATTAAATGATTTCACCGTGACACGATCTTTTTCCTGCGAAACAATATCATAACCATTCGGTGAAAATGAAGCCTTGTACACAGCAAAGTAGGACGCTAATCCTACAATCACAATAAATAAGATAAAGGCAGAAACCTTTTCAGCTTATTTTTAATAGAAGAATTCACTCTATAAATACCTTCCCTTCATCAAAGAATTAATTAACTATCTAAATATTTATAATATGATTCCATTCTTGCCCTAATAGAGCATCCATTTCTTGAAAATACTTTCTGCATTTTTTTATTGGTCTCATGGGTACTTCCTATGTAATAAGTGGCGCCCATTAGTTTTAATAAATACATTGATTGATAGTGAATAATTGCACTTTGTCCTTTTCCTCTTTCTTCAGGTATTAATCCAAAATAAAATAATCTTCCTTCATCTACTGTGCCGGGCTCGATATGAGGCATAGAGACACCTATAGGTCTACCTTCCAAATAAATTGCCTTACAAGATTTTCTCCACTTCTCCCCTAATTCACTTTGTACCGAGCTTAGATGTTCGTCAATGGTGAGTGAAGAGACTGAGTTTTCTGAGCCAGACATACAATCCTTCCAAAGATTCTTAAATTCTTCTTCAGAAATTGTAGAGTCGCTTAAGGAACGCCACTCATATCCTTTTACGTTGCTATTTATATCATGCAGGTCCCTGAACACCTCGATTTTTGAAGCATATTGTTCAAATCCTAAGCTGATTAACATTTTAGATAGATATAAATAATGTTCAGAAGACCTATTAATTAAAGCACTTACTCTATTAAGTTCACTTTGTATAGCAAAATCAATTAAAGTTCTTATCTCATCTAACCAGTTCCCATGGTCATAGTGTGTGCTCTCGTTCTCTTCAATTGCAATATAATAGGGAAACCCATTTAATATTTTAAATGAATCCTTTAAAAGGTCTTCTACCATTGAAATTCGGTTCAAAGCGCAACAACCTTTCATATTGTGATTAGTTTAAGAATATTCTTAGGTTCTAAAGTAATTTTATTTTTTGAATTTGGCGCTTAATCAACACTTCAAAATAAGACACTAAACTCATAATGACAATAAATAGAATAAAGGTAGAAATCTTCTTTAGCTTATTTTTAACAGATGGATTCAATGCCTATATGCCTCCTTTTCATCAAGCAGCATACCTAACTTCCTGAAAACAGCAGCTAATATAATCCAAAAATTCCTACGAGAACAAGCCCTATTCCCATCCAGAACTGATAAGGACCACTGCCCAAATTACTAAATGGGGCTGGTCCATTGATAATCTAAATATACCTTTCTGCATTCCCGTGGATAAAGCAATACAATACTAGTGGACTGACAAATGAAATAAGAGCTACTTCCAAGAATAGTGATGAAAGGATTTTACATATGGTATTCAGCCTCCTTTATTGCGAAAAATAATCCATCGTAAACAGCAAAATAAAGATGAAACCTATACCTGAACACACAAATACGAGCCCACAGACTGTAAAAAATACAATTTCATAAAGTTTACTCCATGTTTTTTTACTGACAGCCAAATCTATCTCCCCCACTCAATCAAATAACGTTTCCTTGTTAGGGTCCCTTGAAATTTCAAAAAGGGTTTTAATTTGTGACTCGACTACTCTGTTAGCCGACAAGCTTGGGATATCGCTTTCGGAGAAAAACTGGATATCACTCGTTTCAATACCCGTCAGCGGCTGTCCTCCGATAATTTCGCATTGGATAAATAGCTTATAATAATGAAAAGCCTCTGGTGGATGTGGATGTTTGTTTTTATCCCACACTGCAAGCAGTTTCGTCGGCACTGCATCATAGCCAGATTCTTCTTTGATTTCCTTAATAATATTTTCAGAAGCAGACAAGCCAATATCGCAAAACCCGCCAGGTAATGACCATCGATCATCCAACTTTTCCTTGACCATTAAGATCTTATCATCCTGAAAAATGACGCCACGTACATCCACTTTAGGCGTTTGGTAGCCCGTGTCACTCAGAAATAAATCTTTGATTTTTTGCATCTCTAACTCTGTGTGTTCCACCATGATTTCCGCACTAATCCTACGTAATTCTTCATAACGCTCGATGTCATAAATATCCTTTGAAAAGGCTAAACCCGATTGTGATAAGGCTTGGATTCGTTGTGCCCATTCCAACCATTGATAACTCATCACGTGCACCTGCTTTCGTTGTACAAACTATGTATGTAGACGAGCTACGAATTTCTAAAGTTCCAAATTTTTCTTTTAATTAAGCGAATCACAAAAAAAGTGGCATAATTGCCCCTTTAGATGGTTTTATTCAATGAATATTGTTCAACATATTCCTCAAAATCCAACACCTCAATGACATCCGACCAGTGCAAAACAGTCCCGATGAAATCTCGAATATCCAACCCTTCCATCTCATACGTTTCATCTGTATTGACCGTTCCCGTTGCGTTTTCAATAAAAGTCACTTTATAGCCCCTGTCAAATGCAGAAATAGCGGTAAACATACAGCAAAACTCGGTGTTAAAGCCCGTTATGAACAGATGCTTTACGCCCAATTCTTCTAGCAATGAGGCCAAATTTGTGTTAAAGAAGGAGCTTGGTGTTTGTTTTTCAACAACACAATCAGCGTATTCTTTCAACGAAGGATGTAGCTCAGAGCCAACAGAGTTTTTGTGCAACGGGCTTTCCTTAGCATCATCAAAATGTCTAACGAAAATTACAGGTTTATCCTGACTTTTGAAATCCTTAATAATCGTCACCATGTGTGCTAATTCTTGTTGGAAATCTCCGAGATTCACAATACCATTTTGAACATCAATGACTAATAACGCTTGCACTTCCAATCACTCCCTTTTCTTATACTTGACAAACTTCTACATAAGACACTATTTCTCCTGCTGAGCGGCTGAAAAGGATGCATTTCACAAGCAACATACACAGCTATCGTCTTGTCCCTTTGCTATACTGATGATGAAAAGCAATTGAGAGGATTGAAAAAAACATGGCTAAATTATTTGAACCAATCACAATACGTAACACGACATTTAAAAACCGCATCGTTATGGCGCCGATGTGTATGTATTCAAGTTTCAATGAGGAGGGCCAAGTTGAGGATTGGCATAAGATTCACTATGCTACACGTGCTGTAGGGCAAGTTGGGTTGATTATTGTTGAAGCGACTGCGGTGCAGCCGGCAGGACGGATTTCAGCGCAAGATCTTGGCATTTGGAGCGATGAGCATGTGGAAGGATTGGCAGAAGCAGTTCGTTTGATGCAGCAGCATGGAGCCAAAACTGGCATTCAGCTTGCACATGCTGGAAGGAAAGCTACAGTCGAAGGCGATATTTATGCACCATCTGCTATTGCATTCAGTGACAGCTATCGGGTACCAGTCGCGATGACTATAAAGGATATTAAGGAAACCGTGCAAGCATTTAAAGAAGGAGCCGTCCGTGCGAAAAAAGCTGGATTCGATGTCATTGAACTCCATGCAGCACACGGTTATCTCATTAACGAATTTCTATCTCCTTTATCCAATAAACGAACGGATGAATATGGTGGCTCAGCAGAAAATCGCTATAGACTGTTGCGAGAAGTGATCGATGAAATACGGACAGTTTGGGAAGGTCCCCTTTTCGTTCGTATTTCCGCGCATGATTACGCAGACGGTGGACTGACAGCAGATAGTTATGTGGAAATGGCACAGTGGATGAAAGCGCAAGGTGTCGACCTGATTGATGTTAGCTCTGGTGCAGTTGTCCCGGCAGCCATCGATGTATTCCCTGGCTATCAAGTACCATTTTCGGAAACTATCAAGGCAGGTGCCGATATTGCAACTGGTGCGGTCGGGTTGATTACAACAGGCATTCAAGCGGAGGAAATATTGAAAAATGGACGCGCGGATGTCGTGTTATTGGCACGCGAATTGCTACGTGATCCGTACTGGGCTTATACGGCTGCGAAAGAGCTTGGTGTGGAGGTTCCGACACCTAAGCAGTATGCGCGAGGTTGGCTTTTTTAACTAGTTTAAAGATAGCCCCCATAAAAATGCATCATTCCTTTGGGGGCTATTAGAGTAAAATATTAGTAAAAATCATTTACCTGTATTACGCAATTCAATGGACTCTTCAAATGTATCCCATTTTATCGTTACATGAATAACTCCATCTTTTTGCACTCTTGCTCCGCCACCTCCTCCTCTATGTGAAACAAGGATCTTGGAGATAGGTGGTTCATCGAATTCCTGTGATCCACCCCCGCTATGCGCAGCTCCTTCAAAAGCATACTCTAGGTTTTTCAACGATGACAACTCTTCTAAAGGCCCTTTGTATATTATTGTAAATGTATGATTATGATCGCTTGAAAACGTCGTTCTGTTATCTTTTTCTTTCCAGACATCTCTTCCCTCGACAAAATATTCACTTTCCCAATGTTCGCTCTCCCCTTTAAGCGCATATGCATAATTGTCCGTTTTTTTATGTGAACACGCCGTCAAAATGATTAGTGTAACCAATACCGCAAGTATTTTTTTCAACATATCTCTACCTCCTGTTTGCTGGGATTTTATTCCACTACTATATGTATTCTCCATATAAAAAACAATTACCTCCTTACTAATCGACAATACACTTTAATGCTTGGAGTAGAATGTGATATATTAATCAATGAACTATTTATTCAGATAAAAAAAGAAGTTGTTTGAAAGGATTGGAGACCATGCCAAATTTAACGTCTAGCTCGCAACTTGTACAAGATAAGCTACAGGAGTTACAGCATCCAAACCAAGTAATCAAACTGACGGATAGCGCACGAACAGCGCAAGAGGCGGCAGATGCCCTAGGCTGTGAGGTTGCCCAAATTGCCAAGTCGATTATTTTTCGATTAAAAAGTACTAATGAGCCGCTGTTAGTTGTAGCGAGCGGCGTTAATCGGATCAATGAAAAGTTAATTGGCAAGCAATTGGGGGAAAAATTAGGGAAGGCAGATGCTGATTTTGTCCGTGAAACGACGGGATTTGTTATCGGTGGAGTTCCACCATTGGGACATAAGAATCCTGTACGTACCTTGATTGATGAAGATTTGTTTCAATATTACACAATTTGGGCAGCAGCTGGACATCCAAAAGCGGTGTTTCAATTGACGCCTAGTGAGTTGGAGAACATGACTAAGGGACAAGTTGTTGCAGTGAAATAATAGTCATAACGTAAACCCACTTCTCGTTGACTATGAAAAGTGGGTTTCTGATGACGTTATGACCGCCATGAAGTACTTTATGACCGTCTTAGATGTAGTTATGACCGCCACGAACTACTTTATGACAGTCTTAGATGTAGTTATGACCGGCACTCAATTACTGCCCCATCTTTCCACTCAAATCGAACAAAATCTTCCGCAATATGTAGCGTAGAAAAAATAGCCTCGCCTTGTTCCTTGAGCTTCGCCACATCACTTGGCATGAAACGCGCACTAATATGGTTGGCAATCAGCGTTGTCACACCTGCTTCCTTCGCCACACGCGCCGCGTCACCAATGGTTGAATGTCCATACTCTTTCGCTAAATTTCCAGTTTCCATATCAAATGTGGCCTCGTGGACAAGAATGTCTACAGCTTGTGCTAGCTCAACAGCCGCCGCACAATAACTTGTATCACCAAGGATAGCTACTGTAAACCCATTCTGTGGTTCACCGGTAACATCTTGACTATGCACAACCCGTCCGTCCTCCAAGGTCACATCTTCCCCATCTTTTAATTGCTTCAACAGCGGCCCACTTGGTACTCCTGCTTCTTTCACCTTATCAATAAGCAATTTTCCAGGCAGTGGCTTTTGTTCAATCCGATAACCGAGACATGGAATGACATGCTGTAGGCTGTTTGCTACAACTAAAAATTCATCATCTTCAACGACAATGCCGTCTCCAACTTCATGAATCTGCAACTCATAATTCAAATGTGTGTTAGTAATACGTAGCGTTGTTTCTAACCATTCTTCAAGACCCGCTGGCCCATATATATCAAGTGGTTCATTGCCACCAAGAAATGATCGTGAGCCAATTAACCCTGGCAAGCCGAAAATATGATCACCATGCAAATGTGTGATAAACACTTTGCTAATTTTTCGTGGTTTCAATGAGGTATGTAAAATTTGATGCTGCGTAGCTTCGCCGCAATCGAATAGCCAGTAGCCTCGCCCTTCGGCAGACAAATTCAATACAAGGGCTGATGTATTACGTATTTTTGACGGCATACCTGCACCTGTCCCTAAAAATTGCAGTTCCATAACAGCATCTCTCCTCTCATGTATTGCCCCGTTTCACTGAGCCGGGACCAAATTTTTGCTCTAATTGCGTAAGAAGACTATCCATTTGTTCTTCTTTGGCATGTTTTTCAAAATTATAGAACGATAACTGTTCATGTAGTTCATGTATCGGAATGACATTCGATACTGTAATGCCAAGCAATCGAATCGGCTCACCATTCCAATACTTTTTGAATAAATTTGCGGCTTCTTTATAGATATCTTGCTCTTTATAAAGTGGATTTAAAACCGTGCGACTGCGCGTCTGATTTCGCCAGTCAGCGGTGCGCAGTTGAATCATAACGACTGTTCCTGCAAGCTGTCTGTTATCAAGCCGCTTCGCCACGCTACCGGCAAGTCTACTGAAAATTTTAAGGCAGGCATCCAACTCTGTTTCATCGATAGCTAATGTCGTTGAACTACCGACACTTTTTCGTTCCTCAGCTGCTTCGGGGTCAACAACGCGGTTATCGATACCATTTGCTCGTTGTCGAAGTCTCAAGCCATTTTTACCAAGTGTTGATTTGATTTTGATTTCATCTGAAATGGCAAGATCACCAATGGTCTGGATACCAAGTGTCTGCAATTTCTTCTCTGTACTTTTTCCAATGCCATGCATTTCAATAACGGGCAAAGGCCAGAGGATTGCTTCAACTTGCCGTTTACGTAAAATCGTAATCCCCATCGGTTTTTTCATGTCGGATGCGGTTTTAGCCAAAAATTTATTCGGTGCAATTCCGATAGAACAGGGCAAATCGAGTTCCTGTAGGAGGCGAAGTTGCATATCAGATGCAATTTTGACGGCATCTGTTAATCCACCGATGGCCGTAATATCAATGTAGGCCTCGTCAATCGACACCGGTTCCACAAGATCCGTATAGGAGCGTAGCAAGTCGAAAACAGCTGATGAAGCTATTCGGTATTTTTCGTGATCAGGTGGGACAAGGACCAATTCTGGACAAAGACGTTTCGCCTCTCCAACAGTCATTGTTGTATAAATACCACGTGCCCTCGCTTCGTACGAGCAAGTGACTAAAATGCCTCGACGTTCTTTCGGATTACCCGCGACGGCCATCGGAATGCCCTTTAAGGATGGGTCATGCGCTTGTTCGACAGAAGCGAAAAAACTATTCATATCCAGATGTAAAATCACTCTTGTAGTCGACGTCACGATCCCTTCCCTCCTTGGCTCTCCCGTTGATTACAAAAACCGGGCAGATGATACTACCCGGTTGTAATTGTTATTGTTCCAGCGCTAATTGCTCTTGAACATATTCACTGATTTCTTCCATCCCAGCAAGCGTTTTTGATAGAATCTCAGGATCGACAACTGTAATCATACGATTTTCCAAATTTGCAACGGTTGTGAAATACTGTGTTCTCGAATAAGCCATCAATCCTGCGGACGTCATAACATTTTCTGGAATATCGAGAATTTCCTTAGCATCCAAAACCAGCAACCCGATGAATAAATTCTCAGTCTGAACGACGACGACACGTGCTTCCTCATGCCCTTTTGCACTATTACCATACAAAACTTGTTCAAAGTCTATGATTGGAACAAGTTCTCCACGAATCCGCATCAGACCAAGCATGTAGTCAGGTAAATGTGGAATTCGGTTTACTTGCTCAAGTCGTTCAATAGATACAACCGTTTCAACCGCAATTGCATACTCCTCGTTGCCACATTGGATAATAACCGCCTTTAAATCACTCATTTTTAACGCCTCCCTTAGACATTTGCTGTTACACGAACAATTTCAAGTAATAACTCAGCTAACTTATTTAATTCCTCAACGGGCATCCGCTCATTTTTTGTATGAATTTCCTCGTAGCCGACAGATAATGTAACTGTCGGAATACCTGCACCGTTGAAAATATTACCGTCACTGCCACCGCCACTTGTCATTAGCTCTGGCGTGCGGCCGATATTGCGAATTGCCTGCATCGCAGTTTGAACTACTTCCGTATCCTCTGCGAAGCTAAATCCAGGATACATGATTTTAACTTCCGTTTCAGCTTTTCCACCCATCAACTCGGCAGTTCGTTCATATGTCCGCACCATATGCTCTGTTTGCTCCTTCAATTTATCAGGATTAATAGAGCGCGCCTCCGCCAAAATATGAACTTCATCACAGACGATATTCGTTGCTTGACCACCTGTAAAGCGCCCAATATTGGCCGTCGTTTCTGCATCAATTCGTCCAAGAGACATAGCCGCTATTGACTTGGCTGCAATATTAATAGCGGAAACACCCTTTTCAGGTGCAACACCTGCATGAGCCGTTTTTCCATAAATCATCGTCTGCAGCTTTGCTTGATGTGGCGCTGCAGTTACGATTCCGCCAACTTTTCCATCACTATCCACTGCATAACCATATTTTGCGGTAATCAACGACGTGTCCATTTCCTTTGCACCGGCAAGTCCACTTTCCTCACCTGCTGTAATGATAAATTGGATATCGCCATGTGGCTGCTTACTTTCTTTCAATGTGCGCGCCATTTCAAATAACGCTGCAATCCCGGCTTTATCATCCGCACCAAGAATGGTTGTACCGTCAGAATAAATATAGCCGTCTTCCCGAAGTTCAGGTTTAATGCCTATGCCCGGAACGACCGTATCCATATGGCAAGTGAAATAAATCGGGTCGACTCCCTCCACCGTTCCTTTCATTGTCGCAATCAGATTCCCCGCACCATGTCCACTTCGAACAGCCGAATCATCTTCTTTCACATCAAAACCAAGGGCCTTCATTTTTGTTGTTAAAATATCAGCAATTTGTCCTTCATCCTTTGTTTCCGAATCAATTTGAACCAATTCAAAAAATTCATCCAATAATCTTTGCTTATTCAAATCGTACATCTCCTTATAATGGGATATTGCCATGTTTCTTTTTCGGTCTTACTTCTTGTTTATTACGCATCATATCTAGTGCTTGTAGTAACTTAATGCGCGTTTCTCGTGGATCAATGACATCATCCACCATACCATGAGAAGCTGCTACATAGGGATTGGCGAATTTCTCACGGTAGTCCTCGATTTTTTCAGCGCGTGTTTGTTCTGGTTTATCACTATTCGCAATATCACGAGCGAAAATAATATTAGCTGCACCTTCTGCACCCATCACAGCGATTTCCGCGTTAGGCCATGCATAGACGATATCTGCGCCGATAGATTTTGAATTCAAGGCCACATAAGCGCCGCCAAATGCCTTACGCAAAATAACAGTCATTTTAGGTACAGTTGCCTCTGAATACGCATACAAAATCTTCGCGCCGTGACGAATAATACCGCCATGCTCCTGTTTAATACCTGGGAAAAAGCCAGTAACATCTTCAAATGTAATCAATGGAATATTAAAGGAATCACAGCAGCGAATGAAACGCGCGATTTTATCAGATGAATTGATATCCAAACCGCCTGCCATTACTTTAGGTTGGTTACAAATAAGTCCTATTGTTTCGCCTTTCATCCGCGCAAATCCAACAACAGCATTTTTCGCAAATTCAGCTTGAACTTCCATAAATGACCCTGTGTCGACCACTTGGTCAATCACTTTACGGACATCATAAGGTCGAGTTGTTTCAAATGGCACAACATCCGCCAAATCTGCACGATAGTCTTCCATTTCATCTTCATTATACGGGGTAACAGGTGTTTTTTCAGTATTGTTTTGCGGTAAATAAGACAATAATTTTCGAACATCCTGCAAAACAGTCGCTTCATCTTTCCCACGAAAATGTGCATTACCACTAATTGCGTTATGTACTTTTGAACCACCGAGATCCTCAGAGGAAATTTTTTCTCCAGTTACCGTTTCAATGACTTTCGGTCCAGTGATGAACATCTGACTTGTCTCATCAGTCATAAAAACAAAATCTGTAATGGCTGGTGAATAGACAGCTCCTCCTGCACAAGGTCCTAGAATGACAGAAATTTGAGGAATAACGCCTGAATAAATGGCATTCCGATAGAAAATTTCCCCGTAGCCATCCAGCGATACAACACCTTCCTGAATACGGGCGCCACCCGAATCATTCAAACCAATGAAAGGCGCGCCATTTTTTGCTGCTAAATCCATGACATTGGCAATTTTCATAGCGTGCATTTCCCCAAGTGCTCCACCAAAAACAGTGAAATCCTGGGAGAATAAATAAATTGGTCGTCCATCAATTTTACCATAGCCTGTAACAACGCCATCTCCAGGACCTTCTAGCTTGTCCATGCCAAAATCACGTGTCCGGTGTGTTACAAAAGGATTCAATTCAACAAAGGTGTTTGGATCCAATAATAAATGAATTCGTTCACGGGCTGTAAGCTTGCCTTTCTCATGCTGCTTGGCAATACGCTCGTCGCCGCCACCAAGTTCAATCGTTCTTTTTTTATCATATAATTCATTAATTTTATCATAAATGTCCATTGTTTAATCCCCTTTGCCAGTCTTATCGCATAACTCATATAACACGCCAAATGATGATTTAGGATGAAGGAATGCCACTTGCGCCCCACCAGCGCCAGCTTTTGGCTCAGTTTGTAGCAGCTGAACCCCTTTTCCCTCTAATTCGGCCATTCTTGAACGAATATTCATCACACCAAATGCAATATGATGAACACCTTCCCCACGCTTATCAATAAACTTCGCGATTGGACCGTCTTCCCCAAGCGGCTCCAGTAGTTCTAGCTTCACATTTCCAGCATCAATGAACGCAACACGGACGCTTTGACTAATGACTTCTTCGATAGCTAATAGTTTCAAACCAAGAGTATGTATATAATAGTCCAGTGACGTTTCTATACTTTTCACAGCAATGCCAATATGATCAACTGCTTGCATCTTCATACCCCCTCTTCTCTTCTCTATTTTACCTCATAATTTCATTAGATGTTGTGAAATCTGCAATTTCTGTTAAAATAGAAGTATCAAACGTATAGGGGTTTTGACTAATGAGCAATAAAAAAGTACAAAAAATCATTGTTCTTGTAATGGTTGGCGCAATGTTTGCGTCAAGTGTCCTGTTCGGCCTCAGCGCAATTTTATCGTAATCACAATTCAAAAACAGTCCGTATAAGCGATTAAATGCGCATACGGACTGTTTTTATTAATTACCCGAAAGCTTTGGACCAACAGGACGTTGGTTAAACTTCCTCACAAAATTCTTCAAACTTACTTTGTAAGTTAACGACAACAGACATTGGATCATGTCCTTCGATTTCATAACGACCCACTTCTGCTACGAGTTTACCATCTTTAATTAGGGCGAAAGACGGTGATGATGGCAAGTGATCTTCTCCGAATAGCATACGTGCTTGTGCAGTCGCTTCCTTATCTTGCCCAGCAAATACTGTTACTAAGTGGTCAGGACGTTTATCATAGTGAACCGCGTGAGCCGCCGCTGGTCGTGCGATACCACCTGCGCAGCCACAAACAGAATTGACCATGACAAGTGTTGTACCCGAGCGTTTAAACGCATCTTCAACGCCTTCAGCAGTCGTTAGTTGCTCATAACCACTCGCTTCCATCTCTGAGCGAGCTTGTCTAAGAATATCATTCATATAAAGATTAAAATCCATACTCATTGTGCATGTATCCCCTTTCTATTTTCTTCTTTATCATAGCAGGAGTAGAGATTTCGTGCAAAAAATCAATTCTAAAAAGAGTAGTGAATATTTTAGCTCTATCATCCATACCCTATTTCCATATCGCCCAATGGAAAGGAGCGTAAGGCTGTGAACACGAAGCTGCTATTCTCTACTCGTAGTAAACTGTTTAAAGCAGGTGTTTTTTTACTCTCGTTAGCTATTTTAGATTCCTTATTCACCGATTTCGGTCTACGGAATAACTATATTACAGAAGCAAACCCATTGATGCGGGTTGTCTATGATACAAGTGTCCCTGGATTTTATCTACTAAAAATCAGTCTTCCTTTTCTACTACTTTATCTGCTAGCTAAGATTGAACCCAAAAGATACTTACAATTTTTACTTAGCTTTACACTTGTCCTCTACAGCTTCGTCCTTTGCAAACATCTTTTATGGCTGTCATTCGTGCAATTGAGCTAAAGTTACTGATTTAATTGCCAAAATAAATGAAATTAAAAATGAAACTTTTTCCAATAGACATACGTATATACGATTAACAGCACATTACGAGAAAAGGAAGGAGGTGAAAATCATGGAATGGTGGATCATCGGTGCGATTTTGGCCATTTACATGATTATCATGATTCCCGTGCAATACCGTAATATTGAAGCAACCAAAAAGGAGCTAGAAAAGTCCGGTAAAACGCATAATGAGATGTATGACGACATGAGTTTTGAGCAGCAGCAAATGCAATTTAATTTACAAGGTAGTCTTTATACGATACCCGCATCATTAATTGCAGAGTTTATTTATTTTTTACGTCATCGCAAGGAGAAAGTATCTTAAATAGAAAAGGTGACTTCCGCTGTTTATTAAAACGGAAAGTCACCTTTTTATTTTTTTAGTCAAACAGCCGATCAACCGCACTTGTCACCGTCAAATCCCCTTTAAGCAAGGACTTCTCCAGTTCTGCAACTTGCTCTTTCTTCCCGGGTTCCGCAAAAAACGTATCAATTAACCTATCGTTAATCATTGAACGGAACCAGTCTCTCGTTTGAGACTGACGTCTACCTTCCCAAACGCGACTATCTTCCATCGTCTGTTTAAAAGTCAATATCGTCTGCCACACGTCCTCAAGCCCGGTATTTTTAATGGAGGAAACAGGAAGTGATGTTGTTGTCCATCCCGGTGAAGATGGTTGAAGAAAATGGAGCAATTGGCGATATTCTCTCACTGTCTTTTTCGCAAGTCGGAGATTATCTCCGTCAGCTTTATGAACGACGATTCCATCCGCCAGCTCCATAATCCCTTTTTTCATCCCTTGCAATTCATCTCCAGCTCCTGTTAACACAAGGAGCATGAAATAATCGACCATGCCACGAACGACGGTTTCACTTTGCCCAACACCGACCGTTTCGATTAATACCACATCATAGCCAGCTGCTTCACAAAGCAGCATTGTCTCACGTGATTTTTTGTGGACACCACCAAGCGTACCTGCCGATGGTGACGGTCGAATGAAGGCATTTGGATGTCTTGCCAATTCTTCCATTCGGGTTTTATCACCAAGAATACTGCCACCTGTTACTGTCGAGCTTGGATCAATGGCAAGGACGGCTACTTTATGACCTGCATTGGCAAGCATCAGTCCAAATGCTTCAATGAATGTGCTTTTTCCGGCACCCGGGACACCGGTAATACCGATGCGGATGCTGTTTCCTGTTTTCGGCAAAACATTTAGCAGCAGTTGTTGACCCGCTGCTTTATCCTTTACGGTAATGCTTTCAAGTAAGGTGATTCCTTTTGCTAAATGAAGGCGTGAACCCCCTACAATCTTGTCCGATAACTCGTCGATCGGGATATCTCGGTCCTTTTTCACAAATCGCTTGCGCTTCGCAGCAGCCATGCCATCATGCGAGGAGGCGATGCCATCCATTACATGAAGTGCACTGTCGTCGGGTAACAAACGGTTGTCCTCAGTCACTCCGTCACTTCCTCGTAGCCGAGTCTGCGGTATATTTCTTCAATGACTTTTTGCGCGGCGACTGGGATAACAGTCCCCGGACCGAAGATTGCCGCTGCACCATTTTCACGTAAAAATGCATAATCTTGAGCTGGAATGACACCGCCGACGACAATGAGAATATCTTCCCGACCAATTTTCGCGAGCTCTCCAAGAAGCTCTGGCACAAGTGTTTTATGTCCGGCAGCAAGAGAACTAACCCCAATGACATGAACATCGTTTTCTGCTGCCTGTAAAGCAGTTTCTTCTGGCGTTTGGAACAATGGCCCGATATCGACATCAAAGCCAAGATCCGCAAATGACGAAGCAATCACTTTCGCACCACGGTCATGGCCGTCCTGCCCCATTTTGGCAATGAGAATACGTGGACGTCGACCTTCATTTTCTAAAAAGTCGTCCGCCATTGATTTCACTTCGTTAATCTCTTCTGCGTTCGAGAAATTCGAACTGTATACGCCGCTCACGGAACGAATCACCGCCTTATGTCTGCCAGATACGCTTTCAATCGCATCCGAAATTTCACCGATTGTCGCGCGCGCACGTGCGGCATCAACAGCACAGGCAAGTAGATTGCCTTCACCACTACGTGCAATTTCCGTTAATGTCGCTAGAATGCGTACGACTTCCGCGTCGTCGCGATCTGCCTTCATCTGATGGATACGTTCAATTTGTTTCTGACGAACAAGCGTATTGTCAATGTCTAAAATATCGATAGGATCTTCCTTGTCCAGGCGATATTTATTGACCCCGATAATGGATTCTGCACGCGAATCGATTTGTGCTTGACGCTTGGCCGCAGCTTCTTCAATTTTCATTTTTGGTAAGCCCGTTTCAATCGCTTTCGCCATACCACCCAAATCCTCGATTTCTTCAATCAATTCCCAAGCCTTGTCCATCAATTCATCCGTTAATTTTTCGACATAGTATGAGCCGCCCCACGGATCGATTACTTTCGTCATCATCGTTTCCTCTTGCAGGAATAATTGCGTATTACGTGCAATACGTGCAGAGAAATCTGTCGGTAACGCAATTGCTTCATCAAGTGCGTTCGTATGGAGTGATTGTGTGTGTCCCATTGCCGCTGCATTCGCTTCGATAAGCGTGCGTGTAACATTATTAAATGGGTCCTGTTCTGTTAAACTCCAGCCTGATGTTTGCGAATGTGTACGCAATGCCAGTGTTTTCGGGTTCTCCGGTTCAAACGTTGACATCATTTGCGCCCATATTTTACGTGCTGCACGCATTTTGGCAATTTCCATATAGTAGTTCATGCCAATTGCCCAGAAAAACGATAATCTTGGCGCGAAGGAATCAATGTCGATACCCGCCTTCAAGCCTGTCCGGACATATTCGAGTCCATCTGCCAGTGTGTAGGCAAGTTCAATATCCGCAGTCGCTCCAGCTTCTTGCATATGGTAGCCCGAAATTGAAATCGAGTTAAATTTCGGCATATTTTTAGACGTATATTCAAAAATATCAGCAATAATCTTCATCGACATATCAGGTGGGAAAATATACGTGTTGCGCACCATATATTCTTTCAAAATATCATTCTGGATTGTCCCCGCAAGCTTATCTGGTGTAACGCCCTGTTCTTCAGCAGCGACGATATAAAACGCCATAATCGGCAATACCGCCCCGTTCATCGTCATCGAGACAGACATTTGATCAAGAGGAATGCCATCGAACAAAATTTTCATATCCTCAACCGAATCGATAGCAACGCCGGCTTTCCCTACATCACCTGTAACCCGTGGATGATTGGAATCATAACCACGATGAGTCGCAAGGTCGAAGGCCACAGATAATCCTTTTTGGCCCATCGCTAGATTACGTCTGTAAAACGCATTACTTTCCTCAGCCGTTGAAAATCCGGCGTATTGACGTACTGTCCACGGTCGAGCCACGTACATCGTTGGATAAGGACCTCTTGTATTTGGTGCAAGTCCGGGATAATCGTTGACGTGTTCAACGTTTACAATATCCTGATCTGTATAGATTGCTTTAATATCAATTCCTTCATTTGTTCGGAACAGCTTACCAGCAGATTGTGTTTGCGATTTGTTAGCTTGTACAATTTTCTGCACATCTACTTGACTGAAATCGGGCTTATTCACCGTCAACGCCCCCTTTCCATGTAGTGTGGATAGCTATTAATTTGTCGACTTTGTTTTGTCCCGCAAACAGAAAACCATTCAAACCAGCACCCAACCATTGTTGTTCCATTGCCGCTTCATATTTCCCTGCGACGTCTAACAGGATATTTTTTGACCATCCTTCAAGTATTGTTTCCATAACGGCTACAGTCATATCAGGCGTAGCGCAAACAATGGCATAGTCGACTTGTTCATTCGCAAGCCAAGCCTGTGCCGATTGTGCATCTTCAAATGCCGGACTCCATTCACACTGAATACCGCCCGTCGCTAAAAATCCAGCGACAAAATCAGCACGTGGTTTGAAATCTTTCAACGCGCCAAACTTCAGTAGCACCGTTCGTGGTTGTTCTTTACTAAATAATAATCTAAGATCCTCAAATGGTTCAGCAAGGCGACCTTCGACCGCAACGCCACTCCAATCAGCAAATTCGGTAGCCGCCACATCTGCATAGACGTTCGTGCCAATCAATGACTGTTTCCCTTTTGCTACTTCATCTCTACGTTGTTCAAGAAGTGCGGCCAGGCTGCCATTAGCCATATATGTTTCGTAACCACCCGCAGCTTCTATCTCTACAAATAATGCCCATGCTTTGTCTACAAGTTCAGCCGTCAATGTTTCGATGTAATAAGAACCGCCCGCTGGATCAATGACTTTATCGACATGCGTTTCTTCTTTCAGTACAAGTTGAATATTGCGGGCAAATCGGATGGAACTTTCTGATGGACCCGTCAAAATATCATGCGGATGAACCGTCATCACATCTGCTCCCCCAAGCACCGCAGCGAATGTTTCATTGCCAGCTCGTAACAGATTGACATACGGATCTAGCTTCGAATAGGACCGGAGCGATGTCGTTGCCAGCAGCGGAATAGACGGAGCATCTGTTACACTGTAAGCGGCGCTAAAGGCTTGCCAGAGCACACGGAATGCGCGGAATTTGGCAATTTCCATGAAGAAATGCGTATCGACAGCAAAGCGGGCAAAGAAATCTGCTGCAAACTGATTGAACGTTTCATGCTTCTCCGCATACCTTGCGGCTTTTGCTAATGCCAGAGCCAGTTCAGTCACCGCATCAGCGCCGTTATGATGCACTGTCCATGTATCGGCACCGCTTGTCCGCAAGCTTGTGAAACCTTCAGGCAATGCCCATCCGGAAACAGCAATGGCCCCTTTAACTGCTGAACGATTCGCTTCCTCAACAAATGTAAAGGCTTTCAAAAACGTGTCTTCCTTTTTAGTATTTGTAATGAAGATTGGATAGTCTGTCATTAGCTGTGCGATTTCACGAAGTGAGGATTCGTCCCAGTCAAATGGCTGTGTACCATCGTAAACAATCGCCTCATTACCACGATCCAATGAACTTTTCAATTCCGTAACGAACTGTTGGCCATTCATTGCATGTGTTTGCTGTGCAATGATCCAGCCCGTCTGTTGTTTCGTTACACGAACGCCTTCTATAAAACTTTCACGCGTATACAGTGGTTGAAGGTCAATTCCTTCCAAGGTTTTCGTCATTAGTGACTCTAGCGGTTTCCCCTTCAAAGAGCGAATCGCTTCCTCTTTCCATTGCTCGAAGTCCACTTGTTCGAATGTCATCGATTTCATAGTATGTATAGTCATCGTACACGCTTCCCCCCTCAAATTATTCATCTACTTCTAGTTTACCCGACTATGCTTAGTGATGAAAGAGGAAAAAGACCGTCGATGGACGATCTTGACTTGTTCCATCAATGATTCTGTTGCACAAGCGTTGATTGTATTTTTCATTCGTTATGAATAGTAACGAGTACTTTTGTTCGGATCTAGTACCTGACACAACTATCTTTGTCATGCTATTTTTACATATAATCATTTACCCCTATTTTTAAACTTTTCTTATCCTGTTTACCTACAGAGGTATACGGGATTTTGCTAATGAAAATAATTTTTTTTGGCATATGATACCTAGCCGTTCTACTATGTAACCAATCAAAAATGGCTTCGCTTGTTAATTCATCATTAATTGGTTCCACAAACGCACACAATCTTTGACCAAACCTATCATCCTCAATACCAACTACTGCTACATCTTTTATTAAATGATGTTTAATCAGGATTTGTTCAAGTTGAATGGGATACACATTTTCACCAGCGGATACAATCATGTCATCAGTTCTCCCACGTAAATAGTAAAAGCCTCGCTGATCTTTGTAGCCCAAATCGCCTGTACCTATCCAGGCATTTTCCGGATTTTTCATCGACCAACTATTTTTTATGTAAAATTGGCCAACCTTGCCAACCTCTACTTCTTTTTTCTTTGTATCTAGTATTTTTAAATGACCCCCATTAATGGCCTTACCAATTGTACCGTTATATAACTTTAAATCTGCTGGTGTTGCAATACAATTTAAACCAGATTCTGATGTTCCATATAAGTTAAACAAAACTTCACCCAGTTTATCGTTTACTTCGATAACCAGTTTTGGATTTAGTATCGCTCCCCCGGAAGCTATACACCTAAGTGACGTTAAATCATTGGCATTGTGTTTTAACATCTTATCTATCATTAAGGGTACGACAGTAATTGCTTCAATTTGATGTTCACGAACAAGTTCGCACACTTTTTCAGCAGCAAACCCTTTAGTAAGAACGACAGTTTTTCCTAAAGCTATAAACGATAACAAAATTGCAATTCCATACCCATGGTAAATCGGCGTTGCAATCAGCATATTTTCTCTATTGACTAGCTTTAATTTAGTTAACAAAGATAAGAATGGGTTGACGTAATTCATAAGTGAAGGTTGATGCATAACTTTCTTGGACTTCCCTGTTGTCCCTCCTGTTAATAGAACAATTTTACTCGCAGATGCTCTTTTTAATTTATGATTAAAGCAGGATTTATTTCCAACCAAATGATTAATAGCAATCATTTCATCATGAAAACACAATATTTTCTTGTTGCCTAAAGTGGACTTCTCTAGTAAATAAGTTAATTCCTCATCGTAGATAATCAAATCGAATTGATGTTGTTCTACTAATTCTTCAAATTGACTACTGCTCATTTCTGTATTTAATAAGTAAATATCTGCTCCTAAACGTGAAACAGAAAAAATTGCTTTGACTAATGAAGCATGATTTCGACAAAGAAAAGCTACCTTTTTATGCTCACCAAAATCGTACTTATGTTGAAGGTTTATTGAAAGGTTTTCACATTGCGTACGCAGTTCTGTGTAACTAATCGACTCTTGATCATCTATTAGAGCAATTTTGTCACCATATATTTTCTCAGAAAGTTTCACTAAAATCATAATATTAATGCCATCATTCATAATGGCAGACACAAATCTACCTATACCCTTTGGAGAAAGCAAATTCATTTTGTTTAAGAGATACATAAATTTATGAGCCTGCACGCTTATCCCCTCGTCTTCCAATTACTTTTAGCATCGTTCTTTCTAAAAAACCCCTAAAAAGAATAGATGACACTTGACCGAATAGAAGCCACCATGGGCTATACTTTTTTCTTTTTGTGTATATAGACTTACAAATGATTTTCGCTACATGATTTGGACACATCGCTGGCATATTATTATAAGCAACAGTAGGTCGTATCATGTCGGTCTTAACCAACGGAAGATAGACTGAAGTTGTAGATACACCTTTCTGTTGCAATTCAATGGCTATTGAACGAAACCATACATCAAAAGCCGTTTTTGAAGCTTGATAAGCAGCCCAATTTGGGATTGGAATTAATAAAGAATTTATTGTAGAAACGTTGACAATATGTCCTTTGTTTTTTTCTAATAAAGGAATAAGTGATAGTAGCATGTTGACAGGTGCAAAATAGTTAATAGCCATTGTTCTCTGAAAATCATGATATCTATCTAAAGATTGGTAAATCGATCGATTGATAGATAGTCCTGCATTACTAATAACGACATCTAGCCCTTCAGGTAATTCTTGAATCAGCTGCACTAAACCATTTAGGTCTTGCTCTATTCTAAGATCAGCTTTATGTATGGTTACAAAGGCTTTACTTTTTTCAATTTCACTTTTTATAACTTGAAGATTTTGCTCTCGTCTAGCGACTAAAATTAAATGTACATGTATATCTTTTAGTACGTACGCCACTTGTTCACCAATGCCTGAACTAGCTCCCGTAATTAGAATGGTCTTACCGCTTAGTTCCTGTTGCAGCTTATTGAAATTAAAGTAAGTAGGTTGAAATAATATTCTTTCTAAAAAACCATACGTATGATTACTGGCCGGCCCCTTTTCTAAAGTCATCCTGTCACTTCCATTTTAGAATAGATTGATATACAAACTTACAACATAACAAACCCGCTTCAGTGATGCACCACTTTAATTCACCTCTTTAATATAAGTTAACAAAATCACTCTTCAATTACTTCAATTTGAATACTCATATTCTGTTATTCGGCTCTATTCATACGAATACCTCTATCTTTTCGGCAAATAAAAAACCTCGATCCCATAAGAGACGGACCGAGGCGTATCATTTTTCTCAATAAACAGATGTATTATCCGCAGAAACATTTTCAAGAATTTCTTTCACACGCGCAAGGAATTGTCCACAAACTAAGCCGTCAAGTACACGATGATCGAGTGATAGACATAAATTCACCATATCACGTGCTGCAATCATACCGCCGTCCATAATCATTGGACGTTTGACAATCGATTCTACTTGTAAAATCGCCGCTTGCGGATAATTAATGATACCCATTGACTGAACAGAACCGAATGAGCCTGTGTTGTTCACCGTAAACGTACCACCTTGCATTTCAGATGATTTCAATTTACCAGAACGCACTTTACCAGCAAGCTCCTGGACTTCACGCCCAATGCCTTTAATCGTCTTTTCATCTGCATGATTGATGACAGGAACGAATAATGCGTCATCCGATGCAACAGCGATGGATATGTTGATGTCTTTTTTCAAGACAATCTTATCGCCTGCCCACATGGAATTCATCATTGGGAATTCTTTCAATGCTTGTGCGACTGCCTTCACGAAAAATGCGAAGTACGTCAGATTGAAGCCTTCTTTTTGTTTGAAGTCATTTTTCAATGAATCACGATACTGAACAAGATTCGTAACATCTACTTCAATCATCATCCAAGCGTGTGGCGCTTCGTGTTTCGAGCGTAGCATATTGCTAGCAATGGCACGGCGCACACCAGTAATCGGAATTTCTGTATCCCCTACAGCAACAGGTACATTAGTAGGTTCAGCTGCTTTTGGTACAGATGTAGCCGGAACAACTGAAGCCGGAGTTGTCGTGTCTACAATTGGCGCCGTAGCAGCCGTTGGAATATTGCCACTTTCGATAATGGCCAACAAGTCTTTACGGGTAATACGCCCTTCCTTGCCAGACCCCTCTACAAGTGTCAAATCAATACCATTGTCTTGTGACAGACGCAGCACTGCAGGTGAATAACGTCCCGCCGCTTTGCCTTTTTCACGATTCAATGACGCTGTCGGTTTTTGTGGTTCAGCTGCCGGCGTTTCAGTTACCGCTTCAACTTGAGCAGATTCCGCTACCACCGGTGCTTCCGCAGTGGCTTCACCCTCAACTTCAATCGTACAAACAATAGCGCCAACTGCTAGTGTTTCCCCTTCTTGCGCAACCAATTCTTTAATTGTCCCCGCAAATGAAGATGGAACTTCCGCCGTTACTTTATCTGTGTTTACTTCTGCAAGTGGGTCATATTTATTCACCGTATCGCCCGGTTTGACGAGCCATTTCTCAATGGTACCTTCTGTCACACTTTCCCCAAGCTGTGGCATTAAAATATTTTCAATAGCCAATTCATTTGCCTCCGTCCTGAATGAAAATAAAAATCAATTATGCTATGGCGTAATTGATGCAGCCAATGTGCGAATTTCTCCAAAATGGCATGCTGAATCGTGTTAAAACTCAGCAAGTTCACGTGCTGCTTTTTCGACTTTGTCTGGATTGACCATGAAAAATTTCTCCATCGTCGGTGCGTACGGCATTGCTGGAACATCTGGTCCGGCAAGACGTTTAATAGGTGCATCAAGTTCAAATAGGCAGTTTTCAGCGATAATGGCTGCTACTTCTCCCATAATGCTTCCTTCTTTATTGTCTTCCGTTACAAGTAAAACTTTCCCCGTTTTAGAAGCTGCTTCAATAATCGCTTCTTTATCGAGTGGGTAAACCGTACGTAAGTCAAGGATATGTGTAGAAATACCGTCTTCTGCAAGTCGTTCAGCCGCCTGCAAAGCAAAATGTACACATAAACCATAAGTAATAATCGTAATGTCATCGCCTTCGCGTTTTACATCCGCTTTACCAAGTGGTAGTACGTAATCATCTGTTGGTACTTCCCCTTTAATTAACCGATAAGCACGTTTATGCTCAAAGAAAAGCACGGGATCTTCATCACGGATTGCCGCTTTTAGCAGCCCTTTTGCATCGTAAGGAGTAGAAGGTATGACGATTTTGAGTCCAGGTGTGCTAGCAAACATCGATTCCACGGATTGCGAGTGGTACAATGCACCGTGAACGCCGCCACCAAAAGGTGCACGGACAACAATCGGACATGTCCAGTCATTGTTCGAACGGTAACGAATTTTTGCTGCTTCTGAAACAATTTGGTTTACAGCTGGCATGATGAAATCCGCGAATTGCATTTCTGCGATTGGACGCAATCCATACATCGCTGCACCAATTCCGACACCTGCTATGGCAGATTCAGCAAGAGGTGTATCTAGCGCACGATATTCACCGAATTGGTCGTAAAGACCAGTCGTTGCTTTAAAAACGCCACCTTTACGTCCAACATCCTCACCCAGTACAAAAACGCGATCATCTCGTTCCATTTCTTCCTTCATGGCAAGTGTGATTGCATCAATATAAGACATGACAGCCATTATTCGTTCCCTCCTTGTTCAGCATAAACATGGAGAAGCGCAGATTCAGGCTCAGCGTACGGAGCGTTTTCCGCATAATCGGTCGCTTCGTTCACTTCTTTCATGATGCGTTCTTCCAGTTCTTTTTCTAGTTCGTCCGTTAGTACGCCGACTTTTTTTAAATAAGCCGAGAACTTTGGAATTGGATCCATTTTCTTCTCATTTTCCAGTTCTTCTGCATCACGGTATTGACGTTGGTCATCGTCTGAGGAGTGTGCTGTTAAACGATAGCAAATGGTTTCTACTAAACTTGGACCTTCGCCACTCCGCGCACGATTTGCTGCTTCCTTTACGACTTTGTAAACTTCAAGTGGGTCTGTTCCATCGACAGTGACACCCGGCATACCATATCCGATAGCGCGGTCTGACACATTGACACAGCCCAATTGTTTTTCGACAGGTACAGAAATCGCGTACTTATTATTTTCAACCATAATAACGGTCGGCAATTTGTGTACTCCTGCGAAGTTCATACCTTCGTGAAAATCTCCTTGGTTGGACGAACCTTCACCGAGTGTTACGAATGTGATGAAATCTTCTTTTTTCATCTTTGCAGCAAGTGCAACGCCAACAGCATGTGGTAATTGTGTCGTAACAGGTGATGAACCCGTTAAAATACGGTTTTTCCGTTGGCCAAAGTGGCCCGGCATTTGGCGACCTCCTGAGTTTGGGTCCTCTGCTTTCGCGAACGCAGACAGCATTAGATCTTTCGGAGTCATACCAAAATGAAGAACCACGCCCATATCACGGTAATAAGGTGCAATCCAGTCCTTGTCCTTATCAAGTGCATAAGCCGCTCCAGCCTGTGCTGCCTCCTGGCCTTGACAGGAGATGACGAATGGAATTTTCCCTGCACGGTTTAAGAGCCACATGCGCTCATCAATACGGCGAGCCATTAGCATCGTTTCAAAAATTTGTAGGACATCTTCGTTCGTCAAACCAAGTTCTTCATGACGATTATTTGCCATTTCTATTTCCCCCTCCACTAGAAAACGTAGTTACATATGAATTGCTTTACCATCCACAGCAAGTGCTGCTTCACCCATCACTTCTGATAGAGATGGATGCGGATGAATCGTGCTAGCCACTTCCCACGGTGTCGCGTCAAGAACCATTGCCAGCCCTGCTTCGGATATTAAATCCGTCACATGTGCACCGATCATATGAACACCTAAAATGTCATCAGTTTTCTTATCTGCAACAATCTTAACGAAACCATCCGAATTGCCGTTGACCAACGCCTTACCAATTGCCATGAATGGAAATTTTCCGATCTTCACGTCAAACCCTTGTTCTTTCGCCTGTTTCTCCGTTATGCCAACACTTGAGGCTTCGGGACTCGAATAGATACAACGTGAGATTTTTGTATAATCCATTGGCTCATTTTTCAATCCAGCAATATGTTCAACAGCCGCAATTCCTTCGTGAGAAGCAACATGCGCTAATTGCAATCCACCAATGACATCGCCAATCGCGTAAATATGATGCTCTTTCGTTTGGAACGTTGGTCTTGTTTTAATATAGCCTTTGTCTAATTCTATTTCGGTATTGTCAAGGCCAATTCCTTCTACATTCGCTTGTCGACCTACAGATACTAACATTTTTCCGGCTGTAAACGCTGTTGCTTCACCGTTTAGCTCAGCGGAAATGGTGACAGAATCTGCTGTTTTCACAAGTGTGTCTGGAAGCACTTTTGCACTGGTCACAAAAGTTATTCCTTTTTTCGTCAATAACTTTTTCATTTCTTTAGAAATATCTTCATCTTCAGTTGGAATAATGCGATCTGCATATTCAAGAACTGTAACGTCTACACCAAAATCATTGAGCATAGATGCCCATTCAATACCAATGACACCGCCGCCAACGATAAGAATAGATTTCGGAAGTGTTTCCATTGCCAGTGCTCCATCTGATGACATAATTTGCTGTTCGTCAATGTCCAAACCAGGTAATGAACGTGGTCTAGAACCTGTTGCAATGATTAAATTTTTCAAGATAAGCATTTCATTTTCGTCGCCATTGTTCATTTCTACTGAAATTGTACCTGGCATTGGTGAAAAAATCGATGGCCCGAGCATTCTACCGAGCCCTTCAAAAACGTCAATCTTGCCCTTTTTCATGAGTGCGGTAACGCCACCATGTAGCTGTTTAACAATACTTTCTTTGCGTGCTTGTACACGACTAAAATCGAGTGTTACTTCTTTCGTATCCACACCAAACGCAGTTGCTTGGTTTTTCGCCGTATCAAAAACTTCAGCACTTTTCAGCAACGCTTTACTTGGAATACAGCCTTTATGTAAACAAGTACCGCCAAGTTTCCCTTGTTCGACAAGTGCCGTTTTTAGTCCTAATTGTGCAGCGCGAATAGCGGCGACATAGCCGCCTGTTCCGCCTCCCAAAATTACTACATCATATTCCCGTGCCATATACATGGCCTCCTTCACAACGACCCGTTAAGACGGATAGATTTTAGCTGTTTCTTCACCCGATAAAACACGAATGGCTCCCTCTGCAAGTGCTTGCAACTCGTCTTCACCTGGGTAAACAACAATTGTAGAAATCCAGTCGATTCTGGACGAAATCGCTTCAACGAACTCTTTACCATACGCAAGACCGCCTGTTAGGATGACTGCATCAACTTGTCCGCGAAGGACAGTTGCTGCACTGCCGATTTCTTTGGCGACCTGATAAGCCATTGCATCATAGACGAGCTTTGCTTTAACATCACCTTTGGCAATTCTTTTTTCTACCTCTACAGCGTCATTGGTACCTAAATAGCCAACAAGACCACCTTGACCGACGAGTTTTTTCATCACTTCATTGCGGTACAGTTCGCCTGAATAACAAATTTCAACGAGGTCACCTGCTGGAACCGTTCCCGCGCGTTCTGGACTAAACGGACCATCCCCATGTAAACCGTTATTGACATCAACTACTTTACCAAATTCATGTGCGCCGACTGTAATCCCACCACCCATATGCGTTACGATGAGGCGAAGCTCCTCATACTTTTCACCAACTTGTTTCGCATACCGACGTGCGACAGCTTTCTGATTAAGTGCGTGGAAAATCGACTTTCGCTCGAATAATTCAAATCCAGAAATGCGTGCGACAGGTGTAAGTTCGTCGACGACGACAGGATCGACGATAAAGGCAGGGATATTCAATCCATTCGCAATTTCATTTGCTAGGATACCACCAAGATTCGAGGCATGCTGCCCAGAATATCCTTTTTTCAAATCTTCGATCATCGCGTCGTTGACGGAATACGTACCACCTTCAATCGGGCGGAGAAGGCCGCCACGACCGCAAACGGCAGTAAGTTCCGAGATGTTGAAGCCTTCTTTTTCAAGCGCTTCAACAATCGTTTCTTTACGGAAATTGTATTGATCGATAATAGAAGGATATCGTGCAATGTCTTCTGATGAATGGCGTAAGGTAACTTCTAGCAATAAAGTTTCTTCTTCGAAAACGCCTATTTTTGTGGATGTGGATCCCGGATTAATGACCAGAACCTTGATTGGTGTGTTTTGCACAACAGAACCTCCTTCCATTTCAATCATTCTTATAAATTTAATTACACCTCGGCATAATTGAATCGGCAGGAAATTTCTGCCGATTCAAGTTAAATTAACGTTTTGATAATACGCTTTTTTCATTTTGTAAAAACTGGCTACGTGATTTTGCAACGCGTGCGATACGTTCTTCTGCAAGACGGTCCGCTGCTACGTATGTTGGAATGCCATCACGTTTAGAAATTGCGAAGATTTTCTCGATTGTATCGTAAATCCCTTCTACACGCTTCAATGCACGTTCACGGTTATAGCCAATTAATTCATCTGCAACGTTAATAACGCCGCCTGAATTAATAACATAATCTGGTGCGTAAACAATACCCATTTCATGGATTTTGTCGCCGTGTTCTGGCTCTTTCAATTGGTTGTTAGCTGATCCAGCAATGACTTTTACTTTGAACTGTGGAATCGTCTCGTCGTTGATGATGGCACCAAGCGCACATGGTGCGAAAATATCCGCTTCTTGTGAATAGATATCATTAATGCCAACTGCTGTTGCGCCAAATGCATCGACAACACGCTGGACTGCCTCCGCGTTAATGTCTGTAACAATGAGTTTAGCACCTTCTTTATGCAAGTATTCGCAAAGTGAATAGGCGACGTTACCAACACCTTGGACAGCGACTACTTTATCTGTCAATGAATCTGTACCAAATGCTTCTTTCGCCGCCGCTTTCATCCCTTGATAAATACCATAAGCTGTTACTGGCGAAGGATTGCCTGATGAACCTGAATTTCCGCCCGCTGAAGTGCCTGTTACATAATTCGTTTCCAGATGAATTAAATCCATATCCGCTTCCGTTGTTCCTACATCTTCTGCAGTGATATAGCGACCGTTCAAGCCTTCGATAAAGCGACCGAATGCGCGGAACATTTCATCATTTTTATCCGTTTTTGGGTTACCGATAATTACAGTTTTTCCGCCGCCAAGATTTAAGCCTGCTGCTGCATTTTTATATGTCATACCGCGTGCTAGACGCAATGCATCTTCAATTGCTTCTTCTTCACTTGCATATGTCCACATACGTGTTCCACCAAGTGCTGGTCCAAGTGTTGTATCGTGAATAGCGATAATCGCTTTCAAACCCGATGTTTTATCCTGACAAATAACTAGTTGCTCGTAATCATGACTCTCCATATATTTAAAAAGTTCCATTGTGAAATTCCTCCTAGGGGTTCTTTTATTGTTTTATTGCAAGAATGGCTAATGCTAATGAGTACAGCTTACTTTCGGCGCTGTCTGCCCTTGATGTTAGAACAATGGGAGCTGTTGCGCCTTGGATAATGGCACCGACTTTAGCGCCGGCAAAATACATGAGTGATTTGTATAAAATATTACCAGATTCGATGTTCGGAACTACGAGAATATCTGCTTTTCCGGCAGTGTTACTTGTGATGCCTTTTTGTGCAGCCGCTTGTTCAGAAATAGCGTTGTCGAGAGCAAGTGGCCCATCGATAATACAGCCCGTAATTTGTCCACGTTTGTTCATAACGACAAGCGATGCGGCGTCTGTTGTTGGCTCCATTGCTGGGTTGACTGTTTCAATCGCAGCAAGTGGTGCAACAATCGGCTCAACAACACCACATGCATGTGCAGTCCCAACGGCATTGCGAATGATTTGTGCTTTCGCTTCAAGATCCGGTGCAATGTTCATAGCCGCATCTGTGACGAATAGTAAACGATCGTAGCCAGCTACTTCAAATGCGGCTACATGTGATAATATTTTTCCAGACCGCAATCCGTACTCGCTATTCAAGACCGCCTTCAAGATAATTGATGTTGCCACATTCCCTTTCATGACAACATGAGCCTTTCCACTTGAAACCGCTTTCACCGCGAGTTTGGATGCTTGGAATTCATCTTCTGCATGATGGATGCTTACTTTATCATGCACTAGCAAATGCGGGAAATTCGATGCCAGCAATTCCTGCAATCTTATTTCATCATCGAACAACAAAAATGTTGCGATTCCTTTTGTAATGGCGAGATTAACCGCCTCAAGAACTTCCAAATCTGCTGCTGATGCAACAGAAACAACTGGATCCGTCTTCGATGCAGCTTTTGTAATGAGTGAATCGAGTATAACCATTGCGTCGCCTCCTTTACTTGGTTAGCTTTAGACAAGACTGAACTTTTCAAGCTTATAGTACAACGAACGGAGCGAAATACCTAGCCTATTCGCAGTTAGTGATTTGTTGCCATCATTTTCACGAAGTGCTGTTTCAAGTATCGTCTTCTCATAATCATCCATAATTGAAGCAAGCGTGCTTTTTTCTGGGAGAAACGCTTCCTCGTCTTTATCCTCGCGTGATAAAAATGATTTTGCCACTTCATCTAAGCCAATAACCGCTTCCCCTGGATCCATAAATATCATCGTTCGGCTCAGTACATTTTCAAGCTCTCGTACATTTCCTGGCCAGTCATATTGTTGAAGCCGTTTCAATGCCTCATCAGTCATCGTTTTTATGTTCATGCCGAATTCTTGATTGAGTTTGACAAGTAAATGTTCAACAATGAGTGGAATATCCTTTATTCGAGACCTCAATGGTACAATTTGAATGGAAATTCGATTGAGAATATAATACAATTCTTCAATGAATAACCCTTCGTGCATTGCTTTTTCTAGATTTTTTGACGTTGCTGTAATGATACGAACAGAAAGTTCAGTAGCACTACCATCAATCTTCTTTTCCGCTAAGTAGGACAATAATTTTTTTTGTACGACAAGCGGAAGATCCGCAACTTCATCCAAAAACAGTGTGCCCCCATTTGACTCTTCAAAAAGTCCCTGTCCTTTTTCGAGGCCACTGAAAAAGTCCTCTATCAAAATTGTGACTGAAAGTTTCCATTGAAACCGCTTCGGCT
>NZ_JADHDX010000012.1 GCF_016820585.1 Arthrobacter beigongshangensis | reverse complement strand
AAAAAGCGGCAATTTAAGGACAAAAGATCAAGTCAATTTCTGGACGATTTCTTATGTCATTAACAATTTCTCTTAGAAGTCGGAGTTATCCCAAATGAATTTACCCAAAAATAAGTTAACAATCCAGGAACAGTAAAAATAATCAGTGTAACAATTTCTTGCATATCAACCCCCACCTTTACTTTGTATTATACCAACTGATAGATAAAAGAGCATGCTTTCCTCTCACAATTAAATGAGTTCGTGTACTGCTGTAGCGTCACGATACCGTACGACGATGTTAGGGGTAAAAGAATAAACGGCGGCATGTTCCGCTGAAAGTAAAAGTCATCCGCAGTATTCCTTGTCTCTTATACAGCACGGTGAAGCCATCTCCATCGAAATACAGACACTTATACCTGTCCTTTTTTCCACCCGCGAACAGGAAGATGGAATCGCTATATGGATCAAGCTCAAAATAATCTTGAATTAGTGTTGCTAAGCCATCAATCCCTTTTCGCATGTCAGTCTTTCCACAAATGATATAGATATTTTTGACTTTTGTATAATCCTGCCTCATCGTTCAATCAGCTCTCTTATAATTGTTTAGATGATGCGCTCCTCCACGCCATTTTGGAAGGTGATTTCTGCATGCGCAAGTGTAATCGTACAAAAACCGGAGGGTTTTGCGAATACGTGTAGTTGATGAGTATTTGCGATAGGATGTAGTGTAACGGGGACGATGACTAATGGTTGTGTTGTTGTGGCATTGAAAAGCACCTCCTTTCAATTGATACGTTTATCGTACCAGGAGGTGCTGCTTGTTTATATGCGTTGTTTGAGTACGGGCTTACGAATAAGTCATCACAATAACTAAGGTATGCCTAGTTATATCAAGGCTTATTTGCCGAATTCACTGTACGAAAATTAGGATATTAATATATTATTATAGAAAGGTTTGTATGAAATGAAATCAATTCTAGCATCTTCTGGATATATATAAATGAATATACTTAGTTCTAATCATACCGGTTCAATTACCTCTCCAAATTCCTTGTTATTTTGTATTTTATAGTTTCTCTAAAAGTGCCTGTGCATATTCCTCTATGGTTCTAAATACTATTTGTTGGTTCAAATCAATACCATTTAAGATAATTTTTCTATGCGCTTTTAAAAATTCTATTTCAAATACTGGGTCAATGGTTTCCAATTCAAGGCTAAATGTATAACCAGCAAAACTGAAATCAAGCGGCTTTTGAATAATAGGTATGCTAGTATAAATATAGTCTATTTCTTTATTTAATCGATATAACTCCTCAATTGTTGAAGCATTTGCAAGACTTTCATAGAAATTTGTTGTATTTACAATTGGAACCTCTGTATTGATTTCTACATCTTTTCCTAAGTAATTATGTGAAAAGATTATTGCTTTGAGTGATGTAATTTCAGTTTGTACAGAGTATCTTTGTTTAATTAATTCCCAGTTTTCTTGAATAGCAAATAACTGATCTGGCGCTTTTTTTAGAGCATCTCTAAATTGGTTATCCAGACTTTTAATTTCTGAATAAGAATTCGGATTAAAAAAATGTTTCACCTCAATATATAATACAAAACCTTTATCATTATCTACGATTAAAATATCTAATTCTCTTTTTTGGTTCTTTTTATTAGGTATAGGTAGATTAAAGTTTGTTATTACAATTGACTCCGGATATTTTAGCTTAATTAGCTGTTCAATAAGAGGTATAACTCTTTCTTTAAGCTTGTCTTTTATTCTTAAATACCGTTTATTGTCGCATTTCCTTAAATTATTTAATAACATAGTTTCACTAGAATCATTTGACAATAATACAAGTGGATTTAATAATAGATAACCATCTTTTGTGCATATTACCGGTGAGTCTGAAAGATGAGATTTTGGAAATAATCCATTTCCAATTGGTTTATAAATTAAGTCATTGAGAACTTTTTCAACCATTTCTTTATCCTGGGAGATAGTGTATTCTACTAATTTCTCTCTACCATTTGGAGATAATACTACCATTACTTTAGACGTCTCTATCTTATTGAGATTAAAATCTTCTCTATATAATCTAATAAAACGGTTCATAGCAGCGGAAATAAAAAATGACGAAATTCCTCCCCAATCTAGACGCGAATATGGCTCAAAATCATCATACATCATATTTTCATTCCAAAAACTAAAATATCCCTTAGTCAATTCCGAAGCAGCTTCCTCAATTGTCTTTTTTTCTAACATCCCTGATGTCATCTGTAATGTATAGCTAAGCGACTTTTTTATTATATATTTCAAAAAGAATTCATATTGGCCACGGGGCAAATTATCTTGTTGAACAGTAATTGTCTTTTTTTCTTCATTTATATACATTCTTGTTTTGTTTGACCTGACAGCAGGAAAAACTTCACACAACATTGAATACTCCATACCAAGTATCAAATTTTCAAAGCAAACCAAATATAAGTTTTGATCAAAATTAAAATCAGTAATATCCTCTTCCTTTAATTTTTTATAAGCAAGAAATGTATTATAACTTAAAGAATATACTATATATTTCTCAACCTGTGAAAACCAAAGTTGATTTTTGATAACATAATCTATAAAAGCTAAGTTCATATGGTAAATATATTTATACCTGGGTGTATTCTCATCTAACTTATTATATAGATACTGATCTACCTCATCCTCAATTTGTATTATTCGCTCATTAATCATGTTATAACCTACCTTTTATCAATCATATTTATATATAGAAAAGAGCTTCTTTTTAAATTTAAACGCTTCAATATTCATCCTTTTATAGGAAATAATCAAATAATGTTAAATTCACACTACTTTCCTACTTTTCATCCGTAACAAAATAATTAGCTTCATTGTTATAATAATTACATACATTACCTTGTCAATTTTTTTGGAGCTATAGCTATTAGGAAAAGAAATTAAATCCATTATTCTAACCTTAAAATATATAGGTATGAAAAAAGAGATATTGCCCAAGAGTTCAACTCCTGTTCAATATCCCTATCCTTCAAAACCATTAATACGACTAATTTTGTCTACCATTTAAATATGGAAGCGGCGGGAGTCGAACCCGCGTCCAAAGGCCCTAACACTTAAGCGTCTACGCGTGTAGATTGACTATTAGGTTTCGCACATCAGTAGCCGGCAATCAGGGCGTCCTGTGTGCTATTCTGCGAATCTCTTCCAACTGCCTCAGAAGGCAACAGCTGTCGTATCCCACTTAGAGTGAGCCCTGCAATGCTACATGGGCGATAGAACTACAAGGCAGATTCAACAGCTTACGCTGCGAATGCTAGGTTGTTGTTTGTTTTGCCTGTTATTATAAGGTGTCGTTTCTGACGGAGCCGAACCCTCCGACGCGCAACTCAAGCTTAGACTACCCCTGTCGAATCCGTAACGCCCCCGTTATGAGGATGTCAGGATGACCTTAATAGCGAAGCTAAAAAAGGTTTCTGAACTGACTTACTGTACTTATCATACCGCATTTTCACCTAAAAATCAATCCCGTTGTCTATCCTTCAAGACCCGAGCCATTTCACGCTTAGCGTCCTTCTTCTTAAGATCCTCACGCTTATCATAATCTTTCTTACCCTTACCAACGCCAATCAGCACTTTTGCGAAGCCGTCTTTTAAATACATCTTCAATGGCACGATCGCAACGCCTTGCTGTTTCGTTTCGACAAACAATTTACTAATTTGTTTTTTATGCAGCAACAGCTTTCTCGAACGAGTTGGGTCATGGTTGAACTGGTTACCGTGATCGTATGGACTAATATGCATATTGGAGATCCACGCTTCGTTGTCACGGATACGCACAAAGGCGTCTCGTAACTGCACTTTACCGTTACGGATCGACTTGATCTCCGTTCCTTGTAGCACAATACCCGCTTCAATCGTTTCTTCAATCGCAAAGTCGTGATTCGCTTTTTTATTAACCGCAACAACTTTCCCTTGGCCTTTCGCCATCTCTTTCACCCCTTAATCAAATACCATCCAATACGAGGTAATTTCATGATTATCTATTTTAGTTTAAAAAACGAACAATTGCACGATTTTTTGTTAGATCATTTACAAATATGCAATTCTATTGTCGTTGATTGGAGCGTAAGGCGGCGACTCCTGCGGGAACAGCACGAGCTGAAGACCCTGGACTGAGCACAGCGAGGGAAGCGGCTGAAGCCGTGCCCGCGGAAAGCGTCCGCCTGAAGCGTAAATCAACCTCGTTCGGATTTTAAGGCTATTTGTTCTATTATGAAATTGATTCGTATAGTATCATTTTTTCTTTTTAGGCTTGTTACCCTTACCTTTTTTAGCAACACTTTCATAAAACTTCTTCTTTTTATTATACGTGCCCGTTTTCTTTTTGTCTTTCGACTTATCGTCAGACTTACCGCCACCGCGACCCTTTTTCTCCGCATGAATCACTTTCGGGGTTTCCCTGCGCGCTCGATGGAAGGATTGCTTCATCCCAACAATTTCAAAGTCGATGGCAGATTCCTCCGGTTTCACGGCCGCTACTTTAACCGTTACTTCATCACCTAAACGGAATTGCTTGCCCGTATGCTCGCCAATCATCATCATTTGTCTATCATCGAAACGATAATAATCATCCGTCATATAACTGACATGGACAAGTCCTTCGATTGTGTTCTCCAGTTCAACAAACAGCCCGAAGTTCGTAACCGACGAAATAACACCTTCAAATTCCTCGCCGATTTTATCCAACATGAATTGCGCTTTTTTCAGAGATTCCGTATCGCGTTCTGCTTCAACAGCACGACGCTCACGTTCAGACGTATGATCCGCAATCTCAGGCAATCTACCGCCCCACTCCGCAACCGTTTGTGGAGAAACATCTTTTTCGATTAAATACTTGCGAATCAAGCGATGAACAATTAAGTCAGGATAACGACGAATTGGCGCTGTGAAATGCGTATAGAACTCTGTCGACAAGCCAAAGTGACCCAGACTTTCATCTAAATACTTCGCCTGTTGCATCGAGCGTAACAGCATCGTCGAGATAACTGTTTCCTCCGGTAAGCCTGCAATTGATTCTACAATTTCCTGCAAGGCACGTGGATGCACTTTATTGCCCGTTCCTTTGACAACCACACCGAAATTCGTTAAGAACTCGAAGAATCGTTGCAGCTTTTCAGCTTTTGGATCCTCGTGAATGCGGTAAAGGAATGGCAGCTGTAGCCAGTGGAAGTGCTCCGCAATCGTTTCATTCGCCGCAAGCATGAATTCCTCAATGAGGCGTTCTGAAACGGTACGTTCCATAATGACCACGTCAGTCGGCCAGCCTTTGTCATCCACAAGAATTTTCGATTCCTTAAAATCGAAATCTATGGCGCCACGGTCTACTCTCTTTTGCTTCAAAATAGCTGCCAAGTCTGCCATATGATTGATCATCGGCACAACCTGTGCGTATTTCGCACTCAGCTCTTCATCTTTTTCGTCGATAATTTTATAAACTTCCGTATACGTCATGCGTTCCTTCGAGCGAATAACACTCTCAAAAATTTCATGACCCGTCACTTTACCGTTGCGGTCAATTGTCATCACACAGGACAATGTTAAACGATCGACGCCTGGATTCAACGAACAAATCCCGTTTGATAGTTTATGTGGCAGCATTGGAATGACCCGGTCCGTCAAATAAACACTAGTGCCGCGATCGAAAGCATTGTCATCCATCGGAGAATTTTCCGTTACATAATAGCTGACATCTGAAATATGGACGGACAATACATACGATCCGTCGTCATTTTTGACAACTGAAATCGCATCATCCAAGTCCTTAGCATCCGCGCCATCAATTGTAATGGTCAGCTCTTCCCTCAGATCATGCCGTTTGAATAAATCCTTTTCCTGCACTTCGTCTGGAATATTATTCGTCTGTTGTAGCACTTCTTCAGGAAATTCCACTTCAATGCCATGCTTATGAATGATAGAAATAATATCCACACCAGGATCATTTTTATGTCCTAGTATTTGTGTCACCATACCTGTCATGGACTTTAATTCACTTGGCCAGTCTGTTATTTCAACGACAACCTTATGCCCATCTACCGCGTCCAGTGCATCACCTTTAGCAATAAAAATATCCATTGGCAGTTTTTTATTATCGGGAATAACGAAGCCAAAGCCTTTATTATCCTGATATGTGCCGACAACTTTTGTTGTTTTGCGCTCTGCGATTCGACTAATCGTGCCCTCGCGGCGGTCTCCTGACGTGCCGTTTGTGACACGGACGAGGACGATATCCCCGTTCATGGCACCATTCACTTCATGTGGAGGAATAAAAATATCATCCATTCCTTCTGTTTCCGGTGCAACGAAGCCAAACCCTTTAGCATGACCGATAAATTTTCCACGCACAAGATTCATGCGCTCAGGTACCCCGTAACGATTCGTTCTTGAACGAATAATTTGCCCTTTTTGTTCAAGGTGAACAAGCATTTTGACAAGTTCCTTGAATTCTGCCGCTTGCTCAAACCCCATTAGTTCTTGGATTTCCTGTACAGTCAGCGGCTTGTATGACTCGTCTTTCATCAGGGACAGCAATTTTTGTTGCATCTCTTGATCGAAATTATCCATATATCTCACTCCTTCATTTACCTAGCATTATCATTTGTTTTATTTTTCACACATGCCAATCCAGTGATTCAAGAAATTCAAAAATATCTTCATGTAGCTGTACTTTTTCTGGTCCTAGCGTGATGACGTGCCCAGATTGCTCGTACCATTTTAACTGTTTATCGTCAGATTCGGTATTGTCGAAAATAACATTTGCCGAGTCTGGATCGATGACGTCATCGAGTGATCCTTGCGTAACAAGTAGTGGCGCGTAGATATGATCGATATGCTCGCGAACATCGTAAATAAGTGCACGAAGATCCGCGAGAGATGGCATCGATTGTTGCTGTAATGCTTCCATATCTTTTTCGATTTGTTGCTCATCTTTTCCTTCATACTTCTTATATTCCCGCGCGTACGCTAGGACACCCTCGTACATGATATCCGTCGTTTTCATCGACATTGGCGCACACATTGTGACAATCCCCTTCACAGGCATGTTATACCCTAATTTCAATGAAAATACGCCACCTAGCGATAATCCTGCCACCGCAATCTCATCGTAGCCAGCTTCCTTCAATTGATTATAACCCGCCAGGACATCTTGCCACCACTCAGCAGGTCCAGTTTGTATCAATTCCTCCGGTGGTACGCCATGCCCTTTATAATGGGGTGCGAGCGATGTATAGCCTTTCTTCTCAAGAAAGCGCCCAAGCATCCGTACGTCTGCTGAAGTGCCCGTGAATCCATGCAATAGTAAAACTGCACGCTTGCCTGTTTCTATAAAAAATGGTTTTGGTTGAGATATTCGCATAATATGTATTCCTTTCTATTAATTATGCCTTGGCATAATTGCGTCCGGATTTTTTTCGAGCCCGCTCGAAAAGATCCCCTAAAAATCCGTGACATCCGCCGGAGGCTTTATCTAAGTTCAGCAGGGAGTTTCTGCTGAACTTAGATAAAAAACGCCCGACCAGTCGGAAGGTCAGGCGTTCGTAGTTTATTCACATAAGTTTTAGAATTTCATAATTAAAATGGCTAAGATAAACAATAAGATAGCCAATACCAATGTCACCCGTTGAAGAACAAGATCAAGTCCACGTGCTTTTTGTTTTCCGAAAAGTTGTTCAGCTCCACCAGAGATGGCTCCTGAAAGACCTGCACTTTTTCCAGATTGTAATAATACGACAGCGATCATAGCTAGCGATACGATTACAAGTAGTACCATCAATACTTCATGCATTTTGTTCCACCTCCTGATTAAAACTCACAACAATCTTTATTTTACCAAAAATAAGCTGCCGTTACAACCTTTTGTTAGATGAATCGTTTTTATTGATGATCAGCAGTGATTTTTATAGAAAAAATTGGTGCGTGTATGCAGTTGGTTGGACATTTTACACTTTTCGTTGCACACTTTATGCAAATGGTTGGACACTTTACACATTTCGTTGCACACTCCATGAAAATGGTTGGACACTTCACACATTTGGTTGCACACTCCCGAAATGATTGCACACTTCACACTTTTCGTTGCACACTCCCGAAATGGTTGGACACTCCACACTTTTCGTTGCACACCCAACTCACAAAGTATCAATCCCATCAAAAAATCCCACCGAAGTGGGATTTTCATCGCAATTATTTTTTCAAGTTATAAAACGTCTTTACACCTAAATATTCAGCTGTGTCGTCAAGCTGATCTTCGATACGAAGCAATTGGTTATATTTCGCAACGCGATCCGTACGTGACGGAGCACCTGTTTTGATTTGACCAGCGTTTGTTGCTACTGCGATATCAGCAATTGTTGTATCCTCTGATTCACCTGAACGGTGAGAGATAACAGCTGTGTAGCCAGCGCGTTTTGCCATTTCGATTGCATCAAACGTTTCCGTTAATGTACCGATTTGGTTCACTTTAATAAGGATTGAGTTACTGATGCCTTCTTCGATACCACGTGCCAATTTCTCAGTGTTTGTAACGAACAGGTCATCTCCAACGAGTTGAACTGTTTTGCCAAGGCGTTCTGTCAATAGCTTGTGACCTGCCCAGTCATTTTCATCCAAACCGTCTTCGATTGAAACAATTGGGTATTTTTCGCACATTTCAGCGTACCAATCAACCATTTCAGCAGATGTCTTGACGATACCTTCGCCTGAAAGGTTGTATGTGCCATCTTCTTTATTGAAAATTTCAGAAGCAGCTACGTCCATTGCAAGAAGAACTTCTTCACCTGGCTTGTAGCCTGCTTTTTCAATTGCCTCGATAATTGTTGACAATGCTTCTTCGTTAGAAGATAGGTTCGGAGCAAATCCGCCTTCATCGCCAACAGCAGTATTCAAGCCTTTTGACTGCAATACAGCTTTCAAGCTATGGAAAATTTCAGTACCCATACGTAGACCGTGACGGAATGATTCCGCACCGACTGGCATAACCATGAATTCTTGAATATCGACGTTGTTATCTGCGTGCTCGCCGCCGTTCAAAATGTTCATCATTGGAACTGGCAATTGTTTTGCATTGACACCACCAAGGTATTGGTAAAGTGGAATATCGAGATAATCTGCAGCCGCACGTGCTACTGCCATTGATACGCCAAGAATTGCGTTAGCGCCCAATTTCCCTTTGTTCGGTGTACCATCAAGTTCGATCAACGCTTTGTCGATTGTTACTTGATCCAAAACAGAGTACATTTCTTCAAGTTCGTCAGCAATGACATCATTGACGTGTTCAACTGCTTTTAGAACTCCTTTACCGAGGTAACGATTTTTGTCGCCATCACGTAGTTCTACAGCTTCATATTCACCTGTAGATGCTCCTGATGGAACGATTGCACGGCCAAATGCGCCGCTCTCTGTGAATACTTCAACCTCTACCGTTGGATTTCCTCGTGAATCAAGTACTTCTCTTGCCTGGACAATTGTAATAACTGGCATGTTAGTCTCCCCTTTTTAAAATAATGGTGTGCCGGTCATTTCTACCGGTTGTTCAAGCTTTAATAATTTTAACATTGTTGGCGCAAGGTCTGCGAGTATACCGCCTTCTCGTAGCACGATATCTGGCTTTGTCACAATGACTGGCACAGGATTTGTTGTATGTGCTGTCATTGGCGAACCTTCTAGTGTCATGACCTCATCGGCATTACCGTGATCGGCTGTAACAATTGCCATACCACCCTTCGCATGTAAAGCAGTAACGATTTTACCTAAACAAGTATCCACCGTTTCAATCGCTTTAATCGTCGGCTCTAGCATTCCACTATGCCCGACCATATCTGGGTTGGCAAAGTTCAAGAGTATCGCGTCATAACGATCAGCCTCAATGCCTTCAATCAGTGCGTCTGTTACTTCAAAGGCACTCATTTCCGGCTTTAGATCGTAAGTAGCTACTTTCGGTGAAGCAATTAAAATCCGTTCTTCACCCGCAAACTTTTCTTCCCTACCGCCACTCATAAAGAAAGTGACATGTGGGTATTTCTCAGTTTCTGCAATACGCAATTGTGTTAATCCATTATGGGCAATCACTTCACCGAGCGTGTTTTCTAAGTTTTGACTGCTAAAAACGACTTCCGCAGCAACTTCGTCACTATAATGTGTGAACGTGACAAACTTCAAATCCGAGAACTTGTTGCCACCTGTATCAAAACCATCAAATGTAGCATCTGTAAACGTACGTGATAGCTGAATGGCTCTGTCAGGACGGAAGTTAAAGAATACGACCGCATCCCCATCCTCGACTGTTGCAACAGGTTTACCTAGCTCTTCGATAACGAATGGTACGACGAATTCATCATGGATACCACGCTCATACGATGCGAGTATTCCCGCAGTTGGCGTTGCAGCTGTTAGGGCTGTGCCATCAACGATTGCATGATAGGCTTTTTCCACACGTTCCCAGCGCTTATCCCGATCCATCGCATAATAACGCCCTGAAATGCTGGCAAACTTCCCAACACCAAGTTCCTTCATCGTTACTTCTGTCTTTTCGATATAATCAAGTGCTGTTTGTGGACCTACATCGCGTCCGTCCAGAAATGCATGAACGAACACTTTGTCAATGCCATTCAACTTTGCAAGACGTAACAGCGCAAACAAATGCTCATAATGGCTATGTACGCCACCGTCAGATAGCAATCCCATGAGATGAAGTGCCGTACCGCGTTGCTTGGCATGGGCAATCGCACCTAAAAGTGCTTCTTTATCAAAGAAATCTGCTTCTCTAATGGATTTGTTAATACGTGTCAAACTTTGGTAGACAATACGACCAGCTCCAATATTGAGATGCCCTACTTCCGAGTTCCCCATTTGGCCTTCCGGAAGTCCTACCGCCTCTCCGCTAGCTGTTAACGTAGTATGCGGAAAGTTATTCCATAGGTGATCGTAATTTGGCTTTTTCGACAGCGCAACTGCATTACCTAGTTGTTCATCGCGTAGCCCAAATCCATCTAAAATAATTAGTGCGACCGGACTTTTACTCATGTGCTCCAGCCTCAACCAATTTCAAGAATGATGCTGGTTCAAGGCTTGCGCCACCAACAAGTGCACCGTCAATATGCTCCATTGACAGAAGTTCTTCAATATTATCTGGCTTTACGCTACCACCGTACTGAATGCGGATGCTTACTGCCACTGTTTCACTGTATAGTTCGCTAACTGTTGCACGGATTGCGCCACATACTTCATTGGCATCTTGTGCAGTTGCTGTTTTACCTGTACCTATTGCCCAGATTGGCTCATATGCGATAACCGCTTTTTCCGCTTGTGCCGCACTGATGCCTTCAAATGCTTTCTTCACTTGGGCAGCAACTAGCTCAACTGTTTGGCCTGCTTCGCGCTCTTCAAGCGTTTCACCTACACAAACAAGTGGTGTCAGGTTGTATTCGAATGCCGCATGGACCTTGCGATTGACGGACTCGTCTGTTTCGTTGAAATATTGACGACGCTCAGAGTGACCTAGAACGACGTAGCCAACATCAATGCCAACTAACATCGCCGGGCTCACTTCACCCGTAAATGCGCCTTCTTTTACATCGTGCATCGTTTGTGCACCAATACCTAAAGCTGAGCCTTTTGTTAGCTGTGCCAACTCTGAAAGGTATAAAGATGGCGGACAAATAACGGCTTCTACGTTATCTGAAACCGGAATTTTACCCTTTACTTCCTCAACAAAGCTTTTCGCTTCTTCAACAGATTTGTACATCTTCCAGTTACCCGCAATTATTCGTTTACGCATATCGATTCCCCCTACTCAGTTATCGTTTAGTGCAGAAACACCTGGCAAGTCTTTGCCCTCCATAAATTCAAGAGAAGCGCCTCCACCAGTCGAAATGTGATCCATTTTATCAGCAACGCCAAACTTTTCAACAGCTGCTGCTGAGTCGCCGCCGCCAATGACTGTATAGCCGGACGTTACTGCCATTGCTTGTGCAACGCGCTTCGTGCCACCTGCAAATGGCTCTAACTCAAATACACCCATTGGGCCATTCCAAATGATCAATTTCGATTCTTCTATTACTTTTGCATACAATTCAGCTGTTTCAGTCCCAATATCGAGACCTTCCCAATCTGCAGGAATCGCATCATTTTTCACGACTTTCGTATTGGCATCTTTCGAAAAATCGTCTGCAATCGTCACATCTATCGGCAGATATAGCTTAACGCCGTTATCTTTTGCCTTTTGAATAAATGATTTTGCTAAGTCAATTTTATCTTCTTCAAGCAAAGACTTACCAATTTCATAGCCTTGCGCTTTCAAAAATGTGTAAGCCAAGCCGCCGCCAATAATCAAGTTGTCCACTTTGTCGAGCAAATGATTGATGACACCGATTTTGTCTTTCACTTTTGCTCCACCAATAATCGCTGTAAATGGACGCTCTGGCGTAGACAATGCTTTGCCAAGCACATCTAATTCTTTTTCAATTAACAAGCCTGATACTGCCGGAATATAGTCCGCGATACCCGCAGTGGATGCATGTGCACGGTGTGCAGCACCAAATGCGTCGTTAACAAATACATCTGCAAGGTCTGCAAAGTTTTTCGCAAGGTCAGCATCATTCTTTTCTTCCCCAGCATGGAATCGAACATTTTCAAGAAGGACAATATCGCCATTTTTCATAGAAGCGATTGCTTGTTCAACTTCTTGTCCAATAGACGTATCTAATTTAAGAACTGGTTTACCAATTAGCTCGGCTAGTTTTTCGCCGGCTACAGTCAGGCGCATTTCTTCGTTCACTTCGCCGTTTGGACGACCCAGGTGACTGGCAAGAATAACTTTTGCTCCTTGTTCTACCATGTATTCAATTGTTGGGATTGCTGCACGGATTCGTGTAACATCCGTTACTTGTCCATTTTCCATCGGCACATTAAAATCTACGCGGCAAAATACGCGTTGTCCTTCAAGCTGTAAGTCTTTCATCGTCTTTTTCGACTTCATGAAACATGCCTCCTTCAAAAGTATTGTTCTCAAAAAAAGGAGGAACGGGGTAATCCCCCGCTCCTCTTACCCAACTTTATTATAAGCGGTATCTATTTTATTGGCTATAATTATCAGCGAAAGTGCCCGCTGATAATTATAGGCCTTTGCTGTGCATATAAAGCGCTAGGTCGATACAACGAGCAGAATAACCTGATTCGTTGTCATACCAAGAAATAACTTTTACCATGTTATCCGCAAGAACCATTGTTGACAAGCCATCGATTGTTGAAGATGCTGTGTTGCCGTTATAGTCTCTTGAAACAAGTGGTAATTCATTGTAAACAAGAACGCCAGCTAGTTCGTTTTCAGATGCTTCTTTAAGAGTAGCATTTACCTCTTCTACTGTTACGTCTTGTTTAAGATCAGCAACAAAGTCAACTAGTGAAACGTTTGGTGTTGGTACACGTACTGCCATACCATCCAATTTACCTGCCAATGCTGGAATAACTTTTGTTACTGCAGATGCAGCACCAGTAGTTGTTGGAATCATGTTTTCAGCAGCTGCACGTGCACGACGGTAGTCGCTGTGTGGCAAGTCTAGGATTTTTTGGTCATTTGTATAAGAGTGAACAGTTGTCATCATACCGCGCTCGATACCAAACTTATCGTTCAATACTTTTACAATTGGTGCAAGACAGTTTGTCGTACATGATGCATTCGATACGATTGTATCATTTGCAGCATCGTATGTTTCATGGTTAACACCCATAACAAGCATTGGAATATCGCCTTTTGCCGGAGCTGACAAGATAACACGTTTCGCGCCCGCTTCAATGTGCTTGTTAAGTCCTTCGCGGTCTGTGAATACGCCTGTTGAATCGATAACAACATCTATGCCAAGCTCTCCCCATGGTAGATCTGCAGGGTTTCTTTCAGCGTATACTTTAATATTTTTACCGTTCACAACTAGGCTATTGCCTTCAGCACTGATTTCTGCATCGTTAACACCGTGTACAGAGTCATATTTCAGAAGGTGTGCAAGCATTGCTGCATCCGTTAAATCGTTGATTGCAACGATTTCGATTTCCTCTTGTTGCAAAGCCTCGCGGAATACTTTACGCCCAATACGTCCAAATCCGTTAATTGCAAGTTTCATAGCCATAATAAATTACCTCCGAGTAGTTTTTTATATTTTTTAAAACATTTATCCACTTTTACCTATTCCCTAAAAATTAAAGCCTTAATCCTAAAAAATTATTTATTGATGAGCAGTTTCAGCATTTCATTTGCCGCACCTTCATCTGTAACTAAAATCGTTTGTTTCGGTGCGCTTGCCATATAAGCCAAAATGGCTTCTGCTTTGCTACCTCCACCAGCCACCGAAATGATAAGTGGAACTCGCTCTAAATGGCTCGTCTGAATACCAACTGTACGAAGTCGATGAACGACATTACCATCTTTGTCGAAATAATAACCAAATGCTTCACCAATAGCTCCATTTTTTTGAAGCAATTGCTGTTCCTCGTCTGGCGAATTACGCAAGACAGCCATCGTTTGAGCATCTCCGATTCCATGAAGAACACAATCCGCAGTTTCATAAAGGGCAAGCATCTTCACAACAAACGGCTCATTGCGAAATGCTTTTTGCGCTTCTTCACTTAACGACTCTGGGTAATAAAACGTACTATACGTTCCCCCACACGCTTCAGCGAAGGAAGCTGCGATTACATTTGCCTGTAAGCCGATATCGTCTCCGACACCGCCTCGCGCGGCGATAAAAAACTGATCCGTTGTGTCACTAAATTTTTCGATATGCGAGGGAATCGCTGCAATTGTACTCCCACCAGTAACGGCTACAATTTTGCCTTCTCCAATTTTGGAGCTGAATTGTTTCGCCGCCTCCATGCCTAACAAACTTTTTGCAGTAGAGTCACTGTCCATATCACAATTACCAGAAACAACCTTGACAGAGCGAATGCCTAAAAACTCCGTTAGCTTTTTAGCAAGCGATGCGCGACCCGACCAGTCTTCCATAACAGACTCAAGCGTTTGTAACACTGTGTTACCTTCAACTGTAATCGAGGCACCTTCTTTTGCCACATGAATAAGATTCTGAGCCCGTAGAATATCCATCATCGTTCGTGTTTCTCGTTCTGAAAGACCAGCAATCTGACCAAGTGGACGCCTTCCGATTGGACCCGACATTTTGATGAACTTCAATATTCGGTATCTTTGCTGCATAAGCTCCATCATTTCAGGTACGAGTTGCCTTTGCGCTTCCATCATAGTGTTCAATTGTTCCTCCTTTCAGTCACAAGGACATATGTCGTCCCATAGAACTGAAAAATGTCCCACGTAGAACAAAAAAATATTTACAACCTAATTGTATACTATCTTCTGTCACTAATCAACAATAACGTTTTGTTTTCAAAATCAATTACGCCCGGAGGCTTTCTCTGAATTCGGCGGGCATTTGGGCATCCCCTAAATAGGGGAACAAAACCGCATTCATTCCGCCACCTACAAAGGTAGTTTCTTTCTGCTGAATTCAAAATAAACCAACGACGTCTATATAACCAATTGCACCATACAATAATACTGAGTCGTCTTTCTCAATAACTGGAATCATTAGCATATATTTTTCATGACTCACATCGTCCATTTCAATATTAATTTCGTCCCACGTAAGTGGAAAATCCTCCTGCGCTAGTTTCATCATTGCTTTTGCTTCCTCACAAAGATGGCAGTTTGGTTTTGTGTAAAATGTGACATGCATTGGAAACACCTCTAGAAATTTAATATACTTTTAGTATAGATGAAGAATGTGTGGTGTGCACAAGATACTGCTTCATATAAAGTGAACTTAGTGATTCCATTGAAGTCGCTGCGGTGCTAGGTAGCGATGGTTAAGTTTTGAAATTAAAAAAGCCGACCCATAAGCAGATCGGCTTCATTATAATTATTTTACTTCCTTCATATCACTGCGTGCGATAATATGGTCAATTAAACCGTATTCCTTTGCACGTTCTGCAGTCATAAAGTTATCGCGATCAGTATCTTTTGCAAGTACTTCAATCGACTGTCCTGTACGCTCTGCAAGAATGCCATTTAGTTTTTCACGTAGGAAAAGAATACGCTTTGCAGCAATTTCGATTTCTGTCGCTTGACCTTGTGCGCCGCCAAGTGGTTGGTGAATCATCACTTCTGCATTTGGAAGGGCATAGCGTTTCCCTTTCGTACCCGCTGCAAGAAGGAATGCCCCCATTGAAGCTGCCATACCGATACAAATTGTTTGAACATCCGGCTTGATGAACTGCATTGTATCATAAATTGCCATACCAGCTGTGATACTTCCACCTGGGCTATTAATGTAAATTGAAATATCCTTTTCTGGATCTTCAGCTTCAAGGAAAAGAAGCTGCGCAACGATAGAATTTGAAACGTTGTCGTCAATTCCACTACCAAGCATAATAATTCTGTCTTTCAATAGGCGGGAATAAATATCATAAGCCCGCTCCCCACGACTCGTCTGTTCAATTACTGTAGGTATTAGATTCATTCCATTTCCTCCTTCAAGGTGGATAGTGTTTTCAGTCTGTTGAAACATAGATGTGCTTCAACTGTAATTTTATCATACATAGTATGGTCAACGAAGGTCAAATATAACGCTTCTAAAATAACTATTGCATTCGGCTGACTGCATTAGTATAATGGAATTTGTCTGCTACAAGGCAGTTTATGCATATTGAGTCCTCGTGGTGCAATGGATAGCACGCAAGCCTCCGAAGCTTGAAATGTGGGTTCGACTCCCGCCGAGGGCATTCTCACCCGTCATTGTGTACGTACGCAATGACGGGTATTTTATTGTTTACAAAAGTATTATTCATTTGTAGCTGGGAGTGAATAAGTTAGATTTCCGTCTTTGTTGGACACTTTGCCGAAATGGTTGCACACTCTTTCACTTTCGTTGGACACTCCCCCCAATTGGTTGCACACTTCGACGATTTCGTTGCACACTCCACCCTTTGTTGCACACTTTGACGAAATGGTTGCACATTTGCTCACTTTGGTTGCACACTCCGCCCTTTGTTGGACACTTTGACAAAATGGTTGTACACTCTCCCACTTTGGTTGGACACTCCACCCAATTGGTTGCACACTTCGACGATTTCGTTGCACATTTGCTCACTTTGGTTGCACACTCCTTCAAATGGCTGCACTTCCCAAAATAAAAAACCGTCTCCAACTATCGTATGACGATAAGAAAACGGCTGGGATGGTTATTTATTTTTCATTTTCAACAAGGACCGAAAGTGTACTTAGTGCCTGTTCCTCGTCAATGCCTTCAGCAATGAGTGTGACAGATGTGCCGCGCGCGATTGCGAGGCTCATAATCCCCATAATACTTTTCGCATTAACTTGACGATTCTCTTTCCTCAAAAATACATCCGCTGTAAAACGGTTTGCCTCCTGGACAAAAAGTGCTGCTTGCCTTGCTTGTAATCCTGATTTCAACTTTACTTCCACTGTTTGTTCTGCCATGTATTCCCCAACTCCTATCTATTTGTCAGCTTCCAATGCCCCCGTTACGGAGATTTTCTGCAATTTCCTCTATTTTTCTTAAACGATGGTTCACGCCTGACTTACTTACCGCCCCGCCTGAAACCAATTCGCCAAGTTCTTTTAATGTAATATCCTGATTGTCCACACGTAGTCTCGCGATTTCTTGTAATCTATCTGGCAATTGCCCTAATCCTATTGTGCTCTCGATAAATTTTATGTTTTCAACCTGGCGCTGGGCAGCCCCAATTGTTTTATTCAAATTTGCGGTTTCACAGTTCACAAGCCTGTTTACGCTGTTGCGCATATCACGGATAATCCGTACATCCTCGAATTTCATCAACGAGACATGCGCGCCGACGATGCTTAGAAAGTCCGATATTTTCTCTGCTTCCTTCAAATAGGCAATATAACCTTTTTTGCGCTCAATCGTTTTACCGTTGAGCTGATATTTATTCATCAATTCTACGAGCGCTTCGCTATGTTCCTTGTAAATCGAAAAGATTTCAAGATGATAAGAGGATGTCTCGGGATTATTCACCGAACCACCCGCAAGAAAAGCACCTCTTAAATAAGCACGCTGACAGCATTTCTTTTTTACGATTTCGGGTGATATTTCATTTTTAAATTGAAATGTTCCCGTTAAAATGAGTAGATCTTCCAGAAGCGGCTTAGCACCATCCCGTATTCTACAAATATATACGTTGTTTTTTTTCAAACGCATTTTTTTCCGAACAAGTAATTCTACTTTATAGGGATACAAGCGTTTTAAATTTGAATACAAACGCCTTGCAATCGCAGCATTTTCAGTTTGCACATCTAGGCTTAGTTGTTTATTTGAAAAGGACAGTGCGCCATTCATTCTAATGAAAGCCGCAACCTCCGCCTTTATACAACAATCATCTGCCTCAATCTGCGTCATTTCTTTCTTTGTCTCTGAAGCAAAAGACATGATTTTTCAAGTCCCCTTTCCCGGCGACGATCACGTCTAATCCGTTTTTATAGCACTATCTATATAATCCATGAGCAAATTTGCAACTTTTTCAGAATCATGCATCACATTTTTGCCATTCACCAATGCCATATTTTTCACAATGACATCAGGGACAAGTCGTTGAATGTTCTCCAAATCATTAATAACAGACCACGGTGGCTCCGTTTGCTCCTTCTTGCCTAACAGCGCTGCAATATCGGCACCATTCAATAATACCGCATCGAGGAATGCTTCACCTGCGTGATCATATAATGCCTGGACATGCTCTGATGCCGTATAACGATACGTTTCTCCTGCTTGTGTTGTTAAATTACCAATATATATTTTTTTTGCCTTACATGCTAGAACAGCCTCACGAATCGCTGGAACGAGTATTGTCGGTAAAATGCTTGTGTACAAACTACCTGGACCAAAAACAAGTAAGTCCGCTCCCATAATTGTATCGACCGTTTCGGGAAGTGGCTCAGCTTCTTGGGGTGACATATACACTTTGCGGATTTTCCGACCATATACCGGAATTTTAGACTCTCCTGTTACAATTGTGCCATCTTCCAATTCAGCATGCAATGTAATCCGTTGATTGGCAGCCGGTAACACTTTTCCTTTAATATTCAGCACGCGACTCATTTGCTCGATAGCACGTGCGAAATCACCTGTAATATCCGTCATCGCAGCAAGCATTAAATTACCTAGTGAATGCCCTTTCAAATCCTCCGAAGACGAAAAACGGTATTGAAACATCCTTTCAATAAGGGGTTCAACATCTGAAAGCGCTGCCATGACCTGACGGATATCACCCGGTGGGGGAATATCATATTCGTCAAGAAGTCTACCCGAGCTTCCTCCATCATCCGCTACAGACACAACTGCCGTCAAGTCAATATGATGACTTTTTAAACCGCGCAATAACGTAGACAATCCGGTTCCGCCACCGAAGGCAACTACTTTTTTCAATTTACCGGATCGAGACATGATGTCATTCCTTTCTCTTTTCAATATCTCGATGCGTTATGAGCGTCCGGTATTCATCCTTAAATCTCGCTCCGAAAAATTCGGCTAGCGTGACTGAGCGATGCTGCCCTCCCGTACAACCGAATGCGACGACAACTTGTGATTTGCCTTCATTTTTATACTGCGGAATTAAAAACTTAAACAAATCGGATAACTTTTCAATGAGGATTTGTGTATCGCTCCACTTCAGCACATAGTCGTACACATCCTTATCAAGTCCCGTCTGCACCTTTAACTCCTGAATATAAAAAGGATTCGGTAGAAAGCGTATATCGAACACGACGTCAGCATCTATCGGCATACCATGCTTAAAGCCGAATGAAATGAAGTTTACAGTAAAGCCAGCGCCTTCTTTTGTAGAAAATTCGGCCATAATTTTTTCGCGCAATGCCCTTGGCTTCAAGCCCGACGTTTGATAAATAGAGCGAGCCCTACCTTTCAATTCTGTTAGCAAAAGGCGTTCTTTGCGAATTCCCTCTAGTGGTAATCCCCCCTCCGCTAAAGGATGCGAGCGTCTCGTTTCTTTATAGCGCCGAACGAGCGTCTCATCATCTGCATCGAGGAATAAAATACGAGAAGACACACCTTCCATCCGAAGCAAATCATCGAGCGCACCAATGAGCGAATCGAAAAGGTCCCCGCCCCGCGTATCCATAACGGCCGCGATGCGTCTCATACGATTTTCCGACTTCATCATAAGGTCAAGGAACATGACTAATAATTCAGGAGGCAAATTATCTATACAATAAAACCCAAGATCTTCAAAGCTTTGCATCGCTACTGTCTTACCTGCACCTGACATGCCTGTAATAATGACAATTTCCACATCGCTATTTGGTGTTTCTATTTCCGTCATAGTCCATCACCTTCCTTTGATCGCTGAATTTCTTCCTTCAACAATTTAAAGTCTTCCGTGTAAAAAAAAGTACCATACTGGATGCCCTTTTGCGTGACGGCAAACAATAAATTTGTTCGATCTCCTTCTGCCATTGGAAGGGTTTGTAAGCTTTCAACAGGATGCCATTCAAGCACCCCTTCTGTTGTCGTTTCAAATGGAATTCCAATTAGATCACGTGCCATAAATGTATAGAGCATCCACTCATCTAAAACGCGCTGTCCAGCATCATCCATAATAACCATTGTGTAAACGCCCTTTAAATGTGGTTCAACAGCTTCGGTACCCGTTTCTTCTAAAAACTCCCGCACTGCCGCTTCATACACCGACTCGCCAGGGTCCATTTTTCCTCCGGGCGCTACATACCAATCGCGACGTGGTTTTTTTAATAATAATACTTGACCGTCTTTCACAACGACTAAGTTTGCGATTTTTTGCATTTGTCCATCCTCACCTTTTTAAGCGCATGCATTTAGTATACAATGAATTGAAGATAAACAAAACGAAAAAGGAGGCCACCCACTAGGATATTCTAGTAGATGGCCTTTTTTGTAAGTAGCTATATCAAAAGGGGGGTCAATTGATACTACTAGTATACCTCTAAGATGTTGCATTCCTGTTACAAGCATATTAAGGTTACGTTAAAATATGCCAAATCGATCAATTATGCTTTAGCGCCTAGCTTTTCCATCAATTCTTCGACATATTTTTGAACGGCTTGTGCAGCAATACTGCCGTCACCTGTTGCTGTCACTACTTGGCGCAATAATTTCTCACGCACATCGCCAGCCGCATAAATTCCTGGTACAGACGTTTCCATAATGTCGTTCGTCTTGACATAGCCGTTTTCATCAAGAATTCCTAATTTTTCAAAAGGAGCTGTTAATGGATCCATTCCAATATAGACGAACACGCCATCTGTCTCAAATTCCTTTTCTGAACCATCAATCGTTGAAACAAGCGTAACAGAGCCAACCTTACCGTCTTTGTCGTTCACTTGTTTAACCGTTGAATTCCACACAAAGTCAATCTTGTCGTTCGCAAACGCACGATCTTGAAGAATCTTTTGTGCACGCAACTCATCGCGACGGTGAACAATCGTTACTTTGTCTGCAAAGCGTGTTAAATACGATCCCTCTTCAACAGCAGAGTCACCGCCACCGATAACGACAAGCTCTTTTTTGCGGAAGAATGCACCGTCACAAACCGCGCAATAACTTACACCACGGCCAGTCAAATCATTCTCACCTGGAATACCCATTTTTCGATATTCCGCACCTGTTGTAATAATAATGGCACGCGCTTTATATTCTTTGCCACCCGCAACAATCGTTTTAAAGCTTTCGCCATCAATTACGTCTGTCACATCGCCATATGCATATTCAGCACCGAACTTCTTCGCGTGCTCAAACATTTTTGTAGATAAATCCGGACCTAAAATCGTTTCAAATCCAGGATAGTTTTCGATTTCCTCCGTGTTAGCCATTTGACCACCTGGTATTCCGCGTTCCAGCATCAACGTCGATAAATTCCCACGAGATGTATAGACAGCGGCTGTCATGCCGGCAGGTCCCGCACCAATAATAATGACATCATAGATTTTTTCGGTTGTCATATAAATTTCCTCCTTGAATCAATTACACCTCGGTGTAATTTGAATGAACAGAAAGTTTGTATCTCACACTCATTCAAATTAACTCTTACCAAATCGTATAAGATTGGCTAACACCATTCAACTTTTCTGCTTGGCATGAAAAGCGAATGGCGCCTTTACACAAGGAATGCAGTCTAAGTCCGCCGCATCCTGTGAGCCTCGGAGCATCAGAAACCCTTTGCTAGACACAAGTAGTCAATTACGCATCAAAATGTGGCAGAAATTCGATCAATTCCTCCACATACTTCGTTAATGTTGGAACGGATATACCAAACTCGCGTGCAATTGCCGTTTTCGTAACGCCTGAATAACGCGATGATTGGAACATATAATCAGCTGCAGCTGCAAGTGCAGATGGATTACGGAACAAATAAGAACGGCTTAGCCCCGTTTCACAAAGTGTAAACCACATTTGAAAAAGATGTGTCGCTTGTTTATCCAACGGTCGGTATTTCGAATAAAGCAAATCCGTCGTTTCAAGTGCTCTTAAAAACGATTTATCAAAAATCGTTGTCGGCATGAATTCATAATCGATTCCACTCGCCAAGAACAACTGCTCCAAATTACTTAATTTATCCATATCAATATAAGAAGGATGTGAAATAATTTCTTGTTTATGACCTGACTTACCAAGCAAATAAAATCCAAACATCCGCTCACTTCTATAACTGTTTTGAATTTTGTCCAACAAAAACTCCCGATCCTGTTCAAGCGAATCGGCTTGAATATCTGATTGAACATCCTTCCATGGCTCATAGCCAACCTTCGTTGGATCCATTTCCACTAATGTTGTATATGCTTCTCTTGCCACTTCCTCATGGCCGGAAAAGTAGGCACAATGCGATAACCAGAAATAATAGCCTGCATCTCCTTGAAAACCACGCTTCTGCAAGCTCCGTAGCCAGTCATAAGCCTCTTTATGTCTACCTACCAGTGCAAATGTCGCCCCGAGCTTGTAACGATGCTCGAATTGATAAGGCTTAATCTTCACTAACAAATCAACAAGCGACTCTAATTCCTCTTCTTTTTTTTCGTAATAATAAAAGACCGCAAGATTGCAGAGTGCGTGTATATTCCCTTTGTTTTTACTTAAAATTTCATGCAGCAGCACACTTGCCTGCTCGGTCTTACCTACATAAAAATATGCTAACGCCAGGTTATTGTAGGCTGCCCAAAACTCTGGGTAATCCACAATAATCGACTCCAGCAGTTCTACGGCTTCGTTAAACTTACCTGATTCCATAAGACTTCGTGCTTTCTCCTGAAGAAAATAGACTTCACCATCAGGCATTTCATCTTCTTGAAAAAAGGGTTCTTCCTGTTCTGCAAAGTCGATAATTTCCATCGACTCATCTGCAAATGGACCATCTGGGCTGAGCTCGATATACTTTTCTGCATACATTCTAGCATCACGCAACATCCCCAGATGTGCATGCACTTCCGCCAAATAGAAAATAATTTCCACTTCAAGAGGGGCAATTGTATGTGCAGTCATCAGTATCTCATGAGCTTCTTCAAAACGACCCTCCTCCATGACGAGCACACCATATTGCATGAGGATATCGGAATCATTCGGACTCAATTCCGTGGCCCTTTTCAAATATTTATGCGCATCATCAAAACGGTCACGCTGCATCGCTTGAAGTGCTTTATTATAATAAAACTCACCGTCTGGAATGAACGAAATAATTTTTTTATCCTGCATCTTACGTTGTTTGTCCAATCATATTCCCCCGAAAAAATAAGAAGGAACGCGCTATACGTTCCTTCCCGTATTGTTGCCTATTATAACATAACTTACACCAACGCAATTCGTTTTCAATTATTTTGCTGACGCTCTCTCATCTGTTCTTGCGTAAAGATGATAGCTACCGGATTTCCACCCGCAAAGACACCTGGTGGAATATCTCGGTTAACGAGAGATGCTGCAGAAATAATTGCCCCGTCACCAATTTCCACACCCGGAAGAATCGTCGTATTCGCTCCAATCAACACATTTTTTCCAATTACAACATCGCCAATACGATATTCATCGATCAAATATTCATGGGCAAGAATGGTAGTGTTAAAACCAATAATTGAGTTATCTCCTACTTTAATTCGCTCTGGAAACATAACATCTGGCATGACCATGAGCGCAAATGAAGTTTTTTGTCCCACTTCCATTTTTAAAAATGTCCGAAACAGAAAATTTTTCACCGGAATAAAGGGTGTATACCTAGACAATTGAATCACTGCAAAGTTTTTTGCCACCTTGAAAAACGATACTGTTTTGTAAATATGCCAAAGTGAATTTGCTCCGCCTTTTGCCGGGTGCCGTTCAGTACGCCTCAAACCTCTTCACCTTTTACAATGCGCAATAAATCCGTAATATGCTGTAGCATATAATCTGGTTGGAATGTTTGTAAAAACGCTTCCCCCTTCGCAGACCACGCCACGCCCGCTGTACGGACACCTGCATTTTTACCTCCCTCGATATCATGATAATTATCACCGATCATGAGGGCTTCGTCTGCAGTAGCTCCCAGTCGTTCAAGAGCCAGTAAAATCGGCTCCGGATCTGGTTTCGTTTTCGTTACATCATCCATGCCGATGACAGCGTCAAAAACATGATCTACTGTAAGCAGGTTAAGTCCCTTGAAAAGCATATCATTCCTCTTCGTCGAGACAACTGCCATTTTGAAACCGGCTTCCCTCAGCAACTTCAACGTTTCAGAGACACCATCAAACTCACTTGTTAGCGCGTCGTGCATCTTTTTATTCCATGCTCTATATTCCGCAATGAGCTCCTCTGTCCTATTCGAATCGACCGAACTGAACGTTTCATGCAGGGTCGGCCCCAAAAAGGGTAAAATATCCTCACGACTATATTTTCCCGGATAATGATTCCCAAGGACATGCTCAAACGTCTGCATGATCAATTCATTCGTATCCATTAATGTTCCATCAAAATCAAATAATAATGTCGTAATGGGTTTAGCCATCAGCAACTGACACCTCTTTCTCTTTCTGTAGTTCAGTCCGTTTCCAAACATATGCAACAATGATGGTCAAGACAAATGCCGTCACAACACGGATAAGCAGCAATGGAAGAATAGGAATACCTAACGGCATAAATATTAGCGTATCTTCAATAACAGCGTGACAGGCTACAAGGAAAATGAATGCCAACGTCGCATCTTTCTTACTGACACCATCCTCTTGGACAGCCTGGATCATGACACCAGCACCGTAAGCAAGCCCAATGACCAAGCCCGCCACAAGCGTCATGGATGCATTTGGTTGTACACCAATGACCTTTGTAAAGGGTGCCAACTTCTCCGAAAATTTTTGCAAGTAATTCCGATCTTTCAAAAATTGCACGATAATCATTAATGGAATGACGATAAGCGCCAGTTGCAGCACACCAAAAGATGCTTTTTGGACACCTAGCAAGCCGATTTCTAACCAGCCATCGGGCACAGCTGTCACTTTCGGGGCCATCCCATACTGCGCCGTTTCTCCTCCGCCTTGCCACAATAGATTAATCATTATTCCGGACAGCGCGGCAAGCCCAAATCGCACGACGAGTACGATCCACAGCTTCACGCCAACCTTCAGCGCAACACCCGTTTCGATGAATAGATTATGCGAAAACGATAGCATAATTGCGATAATAAATACTTCCTTTACCGTCAATTCTAGAGATAAAATACCAGCGATTCCTGCATACAAGTTAAGGGCATTACCGAGTACTAACGGAATCGCAGCCTCCCCACTTAAACCGAATAGCCCCATAATCGGTGCGATTAACTGAATAACCCAGGGCAAAACTGGTGTATGTTGCAAGATGACGACTAGTATCGTGATCGGAAAAATAATTTTCCCTAACGTCCACGTTGTCCGAAGCCCCGCTTTCAGGCCATTTTGAAGCGTCCCCATTTCCCTAACCCCTTTTATTTATCTTGATACGTCACTTTAACTTTTTGAACATAGCGTCTGACGATAAAAATAACGACTCCCAGTATAATCGTCACAACGGATACGAGTTGTGCAGCTCTCAGCTCGCCAATCACATATAAGCTATCCGTGCGCATCCCTTCGATAAAGAAACGCCCTGCTGAATACCAAATAAGGTAGAACAAAAACATTTCGCCGCGCTTCAAGCTCACTTTACGCAATAGCAAAATAATGATTAGTCCAACTATATTCCACATCGATTCGTAGAGAAATGTCGGATGATAAGTGACGCCCTCGATGGTCATTTGATTCATAATCCAATCTGGAATAATTGTCGTTTCAAGGAATTTAGCTGAAACAGGACCGCCATGTGCTTCCTGATTCATGAAATTTCCCCAGCGACCAATAATTTGACCAATCAACAGTCCTGCCGCCGCAATATCTACCGTCTTCCAAAATGAAATCCCACGACGTTTCGTATAAATGTATGCTGTCAAAAACGCACCAATGAGCGCACCATGAATGGCGATTCCGCCCTGCCAAATTTGTATAATTTGTCCTGGATGGTCTTTATAATAATCCCATGTAAAAATAACGTAATAGATACGTGCCGATATAATTGAAATGGGAACTGCCCAGATAAGTAGATCCGTTAAAAAATCTGGATGCATCCCTCGTTTGACCATTTCTTTTTGAACGACAATAAATGCCAGTACGATACCAAGTGCTATTAAAATACCATACCATCTGACTTCAATTGAGCCTAAAGAAAAGGCAACTGGGTTAATCGCTAGTAATTCAAACATAAATTATTCTGTCCCTTCCTCGTTAGGCTGTGCCGGATTATCTACAATGGCACTATTCACTTTTTTGGCGAATTCCTCTGCAGCATTAATGCCAAGCCTTTTCATCCGATAATCCATTGCGGCTACTTCGATAATCACGGACAGATTTCGGCCTGGTCGTACCGGAACTGTTAGCTTCGTCAATTCTGAATCCATAATTTTCAACTTCTCTTCATCAATTCCGAGTCGATCATAAATTTTAGTTGGGTCCCATATTTCTAAATCAATGACTATCAAAATTCGCTTGTCGCTTTTAATAGCACTCGCACCAAACAACGTCATCATATCCACGATTCCAACACCACGGATTTCAAGCATATGTTCTAGCAGCTTTGGTGGACTCCCAATGAGAACATTCTTCGCAACTTGTCTAATCTCCACAAGATCATCTGCGACAAGTCGATGTCCTCTTTTAACAAGCTCAAGGGCTGTCTCACTTTTTCCAACACCACTTTTGCCCGTGATTAGGACGCCAATTCCATAAACATCGACCAGCACCCCATGAAGTGCCGTCATCGGTGCAAGTCTACCTCCCAAGAAATTCGTGAGCATGCCCGAAAAACGAGTCGTCGGCACATCTGTAAATAACAAAGGAACACCGTTCTCAGCAGCTGCATCTAATAGTTCTACAGGTATTTCCATTTCATGTGCCACAATAATAGCTGGTGGCTTAGGTGCACAAAGTCTTTGCATCCGATCTAGTCGTTCAGCATCCGTTAATTTCTCAAAAAATGATAATTCCGTTTTACCAAGTAGCTGGATACGCTCCGACAAATAAAAATTAAAATAACCCGCCATCTCAAGGCCAGGTCTTGAAATATCACTCGTATGTATCGTTTGATCAAGGCCAGATTCCCCAGCGCTTAATTCCAGAAATAATGCTTCCTGCACATCTCTTACTGTCACGAAAGACATAATAGTGCCCCCTTTTTCTATTTTTCAAACATCTATTCCCCATTTTAACATGCCGTTTTGTAAATGAAAAAATTTTGCACCAGAACGGTCCATTTTCCTCCTCTTTTTTTCTATATAAAGGACGAGGAGGAGAGAATATGATGAAAATAATGATTGATGCTGGACATGGTCCAGAAACGGCAGGAAAACGGTCGCCTGATGGGGTCTTACGCGAATTCAGCTTCAACAACGCTGTTGCAAATCTCATTAAACAGTATCTTGTTGAAGAAGGGCTGACAGTCTTCTTTGCACATGATGAAAAGAGAGACGTTCCACTTTTAGAACGAACAAATCATGCCAACAAAATGAATGTCGATGCCTTCATTTCCATCCATGCTAATGCCTATGGAGCTAATTGGAATAACGCAAATGGCATTGAGACTTTCATCTATTCGGCTGCTAGTAAGGGTTCTGTAGCACTTGCGTCACTAGCTCAATCATCGCTCATATCAGCTTGCAACCGAACAGATCGTGGCGTGAAAAAGGAAAACTTTGCTGTTTTACGCGAAACCCGTATGCCTGCCATACTCGTTGAATGCGGCTTCATGACGAATCGGCAGGAAGCCACATTATTACTGAACAGAGCCTATCGACAGCAATGTGCCAAAGCGATTTCCTTTGCAGTGACAGCATGGGCTTATCGGGGGAAAGTTTAACTTAATTCAGCAGAAGTCCACACTTCTATATGTGTTGGGATGAATGCTAGATATGCCTTCAAATTCAGTGGGGTCCCACTCCTTGCTGAATAGTAGAACCCAGACTAAAACCGCCGCGTCCTGCGGCGACGTCTGAGTAACCAACATCCTGTTGGCCTCAAGCTCAATTCAAAATCTGGACGCAATCACGCCGAGGCGTGATTGATGAAAAACAAAAAGACTGCCTTAACGCCCGTAAATGGGGTTAAGGCAGTCTTTTTTCTACGCTTACTTTTCTTGTTTTGCATTATAACAAACGAGAACAGAACCGGTCTTTGCTTCACCAAAAATGTGAAGTGGGTTCGTATGGCCTTCGACATCTTTCTTAAAACGAATGCTACGCTGTAGTAATTGTTCTTGCTCAGCAGTACGGTTAATGTCATCTAATTGTAAATCGAGACGTCCCATATTGGAGGAAATTTCACCCGATAAGGCAACTCCACTCGGGATATAAATTTCGACTGAACCACTCATCGTTTTGGCATCAATTTTCTCCGCTTCCGGATCCGTCGTTGTGACAACCACATGACCGTTCAAAGAATGTGCTTCCACATCCTTCACCGCGCCATCGATGTAGACACGGCCATTCAATGTTTCTGCTTCAATGCTGTTCCCCTTCACATTATTTAATGTGATAGAGCCATTGGCCGTTTCAAATTCACCATCTTTAAACGTCAACCCAGCAACTTCAATCTTTCCGTTTGCTGTTTTAATTCGTACTGTTTCTGCCACTGCATCTTTCATTTTGAACGAGCCGTTTAATAGACGTGCAGAAATTTTAGCATATTCTTTTTTAGGTACAAATAATTCTACGTTTACTTGAATCATTTTCAAGTCACTTGAAATTCTAACTTTACCTTCGTCATTGACGAACAATAATTTTTCTAGGAAATCGGCCTTCGCCTTTTCTTCCGAGTCTCCCGTATACGTTTTCACTGTAAATTCTGCGCGAATTTCATCCACTTCATCATGGTGAATCGTCACTTTACCGTTATCAATATCAATAATCACTTCATCCACATCGCTGGCTGATTTCGTCTGTGCATGATTGAATGTGATTGCGGTGCCAAAAGGTGAATCAAAGTCGAAGGATTTCACTTTTTGAACAGCCGTTTGCATAAACTGCATGAAGCGCTCACCTACATTGGAAAAATCCTTGCGTAAATCATCTAGAAATTCGTCCATAGAAGGTCCTTCTTCTTCCTTTTGTTCAAACTCAAATTCCTGCTTTGTCGATTGCTGTTGATTTGTTTGTTGTTCTTGTTTGACAGATTCTTTTTTCGCTAAAGTCACTTCCTCCGCCTCACCTGACTTTGCTGCATCCTTGGATTGTCCCAGTGTTTCTAGAAGTGTTAGTGCCTCGTCTGTTGTGATCGTTCCGTTTTCTAGCATTGCTAAAATTCGTTGTCGTTCATTTTGCATCGTTGCGCCTCCTAGTAGTTTCGTAATACGGATTGCTCCGTTTTGTTATCTATATATACGACTGGTATCCGAAAAGGTTTCATTCAAGTTAAGCCAACAGGGAGTTAATTGTGCAAGCACAACAGAATCTGCGGACCCCGTTACGCCGACGCGTAATGGAGTCATCGGTCATCTTGATTCAGCCGCTGCAATTGCAGTGACCATTCGTTGACGATCTCGTTCAAGAATTGGTTTTAAATAATAGCCGGTATAAGACTTATCACTTTCCGCAACTTTTTCAGGTGTTCCTGTCGCAATAATTTGTCCACCCTTATCTCCGCCTTCAGGTCCGAGGTCGATAATATGATCGACGGTCTTAATGACGTCAAGATTGTGCTCGATAACAAGAACGGTATTGCCTGAATCGACAAGTCTTTGCAGGACGACTAATAGCTTGGAAATATCGTGTACATGCAAGCCCGTTGTCGGTTCATCAAGAATATAAAATGATTTACCGTTCGAGCGTTTGTGTAGCTCCGAAGCCAATTTCACACGCTGTGCTTCACCGCCCGATAAGGTAGTTGCAGGCTGTCCTAACTGGATATAGCCAAGCCCAACATCAACAATTGTTTGTAGCTTGCGACTGATTTTAGGTATATTTTCAAAAAACACAAGTGCATCTTCAACAGTCATCCCTAACACTTCAGAAATATTTTTGCCTTTGTAGTGTACTTCCAATGTTTCACGATTGTATCGCTTGCCATGACATACTTCACAAGGTACATAAACATCCGGTAAGAAATGCATTTCAATTTTAATAATGCCATCACCGCGGCAAGCTTCACAGCGCCCACCTTTAACGTTAAAACTAAAGCGTCCTTTTTTATAGCCCCGTACTTTTGCTTCATTTGTAGAGGCATAGACATCACGGACATCGTCAAACATACTCGTATACGTTGCTGGATTCGACCTCGGCGTGCGTCCAATTGGGGATTGGTCGATTTCAATAACTTTTTCTAGTGCTTCAAGGCCCTCAACAGATTTATGTTGACCTGCCTTTTGTTTAGAACGATTCAGCTTCTGGGCGAGTACTTTGTAAAGAACCTCATTGATGAGCGTGCTTTTCCCAGAGCCCGACACACCCGTTACGGCAATGAATTGCCCGAGTGGAATATCTACATTAACATTTTTTAAGTTATTTTCAGAAGCACCTTTAATGGAGATTTTTCGACCGTCTGCTTTACGGCGTTCAACAGGTAGTGGGATGTATTTCTTACCACTCAAATATTGTCCCGTTAACGATTTGGGGTCATTCATCACCTTGTCTGGTGTACCTGCAGAAACGATTTCTCCGCCTGCAACCCCCGCTCCAGGACCGATATCAATCAAGTAATCGGCTGCCATCATCGTATCTTCATCGTGCTCCACAACAATTAACGTATTACCGATATCTCGCATACTTTTCAATGTACCGATGAGTCGGTCATTGTCTCTTTGATGTAAGCCGATAGATGGCTCATCCAAAATATAAAGGACACCTGTTAACCGTGAGCCAATCTGTGTAGCAAGTCGAATACGTTGTGCCTCTCCGCCTGACAACGTACCTGATGCTCTCGACAATGTTAAATAATCGAGTCCAACATTAATGAGAAAGCCAAGTCGTTCATCAATTTCACGGAGGATTAGTTTGGCAATTTGGGCATCTTTTTCAGACAGTTGAAGATCTTTGAAAAACTGATTCGCTTCGACAATTGATAATTCCGTGACCTTACCGATGTGGACACCAGCCACTTTCACAGCAAGTGTTTCTTCCTTCAAACGATAGCCCGCGCATGTCGGACAAGGGCGCTGCGCCATATATTTCTCCATTTGCTCACGGATGTAATCGGAGGACGTTTCTTTAAAACGACGCTCAATATTCGCTAAAACTCCTTCAAAATAAATATTGCTATCTCGCGTGCCACCAAATTCATTTGTATAACGGAAACGGATTTTTTCATCCTGTGAGCCCTTTAATAGCTTATCCAACTCATCATCAGGCAATTCACTAACGGGTACATCCATCGAAATTCCGAAATGGTCAGCAACCGTTTTTAGTAGCTCTGGATAGTATTGTGAACTTGTCGGCTCCCATGGTGCAATCGCGTGCTCACGCAGTGTTAGTGACCAATCAGGGATGATGAGGTCTGGATCGACTTCTTGCTTCGTACCTAAACCATCACAATCCTGACAAGCGCCGAATGGACTGTTAAATGAAAACATTCGTGGCTCTAGCTCACCAATTGAAAATCCACATAAAGGGCAAGCGTGATGCTCACTAAATAACAGCTCTTCCCCATCTATCACATCGATAAGAACCGTACCCTCTGCCAGACGTAATGCCGATTCGAGGGAGTCACTTAAACGGGCTGCGATATCTTCTTTCATCACAATCCGGTCAATGACCACTTCGATGTTATGCTTTTTGTTTTTATTCAACTCAATATTGTCATCCAAGTCGATAATTTCTCCATTGACGCGGATACGCACATAGCCTTGTTTTTTAATATCCTCAATTAACTTCACATGTGTCCCTTTGCGTCCGGAAACGATAGGTGCCAGCACTTGAATCCGAGAGCGCTCTGGCAATTGCAACAGTCGATCGACCATTTGTTGTATCGTCTGTGATGAAATTTCCGTGCCGTGAATAGGACAAATCGGTTTTCCTACACGTGCATACAACAGTCGAAGATAATCATAAATTTCCGTAACAGTTCCCACTGTAGAACGCGGGTTACGGCTAGTCGTTTTTTGGTCGATCGAAATCGCTGGCGATAAACCTTCAATAACATCAACATCCGGCTTATCCATCTGCCCTAAAAATTGGCGAGCGTATGCTGATAATGATTCAACATATCTTCGCTGCCCCTCAGCATAAATGGTGTCAAATGCCAGTGAGGATTTCCCTGACCCTGACAAACCTGTCATCACGACGAGCTGGTCACGCGGAATAGTAACATCGATATTTTTCAAATTATGTGCTCTGGCACCTTGTATGACGATTTCATTATTTTTCATAGTCCCTCACCCTTCAACCTTCAGTTCCAGAATCGTATCTCTTAGCTCTGCAGCACGTTCAAAATCAAGCGCTTTGGCCGCTTCTTTCATCTCTTTTTCCAGCGAAGCAACAAGCGTTACTTTCTCGTCCTTTGTCAGCTTCTTACCTTTTGTCACCTTGTCAAAATAAGAAACAACCTCTTCGGCTACTTGCGTTGCACGAATGACTTCACGAATTTCTTTTTTGATCGTCGTTGGTGTAATGCCATGCTTTTCATTGTAAGCCTGTTGAATAGCTCGACGTCGATCCGTTTCATCGATCGCCTTTGTCATAGAATCGGTCATCCGATCCGCGTACATAATGACATGTCCATTGGAATTACGTGCCGCCCGACCAATCGTTTGGATAAGCGCCCGTTCCGATCGTAAGAAGCCTTCCTTGTCTGCATCGAGAATCGTCACAAGTGACACTTCCGGGATATCAATTCCTTCCCTCAGTAGGTTAATGCCCACAAGAACATCGTAGGTGCCCATACGCAATTCACGAATAATTTCAATTCGTTCAAGTGTCTTGATTTCAGAATGTAGGTATTGCACTTTGATACCGATATCCTTCAAATAGTCGGTCAAATCCTCCGACATTTTTTTCGTCAACGTCGTAATGAGAACACGTTCATTTTTCTTCGTTCTGGCATTTATTTCATCAATTAAATCATCAATCTGGCCCTCGATTGGACGAACATCAATCGTCGGGTCTAACAGTCCGGTTGGACGGATGATTTGCTCAATCATTTCAGGTGTGTGCTCAATCTCGTAAGGACCTGGGGTTGCCGAAACGTAAATCGCTTCCTTGACATGTCCCTCAAATTCAGTAAATGTTAGCGGCCGATTATCAAGCGCTGATGGCAAACGAAAACCGTGTTCAACTAGTACATTTTTTCGTGCTTGGTCACCATTAAACATACCCCTAATTTGCGGTAACGACACATGACTTTCATCGACCACGATTAGAAAATCATCTGGGAAATAGTCCAGTAGCGTATATGGAGTAGCACCCGCTGGACGTAGGGTTAAATGACGTGAGTAGTTTTCAATACCCGAACAAAAGCCCATCTCCCGCATCATTTCAAGGTCGTAGCGCGTTCGCTGCTCAAGACGCTGCGCCTCTAGGAGCTTGTCCTGTCCACGTAATTCCTTTAAACGCTCTTCCAGTTCGGCTTCAATATTGTCGATTGCTTGAACCATTTTTTCTTCACGAGTGACGAAGTGGGATGCTGGAAAAATTGCGATATGATCACGTTCACCAAGAATTTCTCCTGTTAGTGCATCCACTTCACGAATTCGATCGATTTCATCACCGAAAAATTCAATACGCATACAATGCTCATCACGGGATGCCGGGAAAATCTCTACAACATCGCCCCTGACACGGAATGTCCCGCGTGTGAAACTAACGTCATTTCGCTCATATTGGACATCTACAAACTTACGTAGCAATTCGTTGCGCCCGATTTCCATCCCTGTGCGCAGTGAAACAACGAGCTCGCGGTATTCCTCAGGCGATCCTAGACCGTAAATACAGGACACGGATGCAACGATTAAAACATCATTGCGCTCGAATAGCGCAGATGTCGCAGAGTGCCGAAGCTTGTCGATTTCATCATTGATACTCGCATCCTTCTCGATAAATGTGTCCGTGTGCGGAACGTACGCTTCCGGCTGGTAGTAATCGTAATAACTTACAAAGTACTCAACCGCATTGTCCGGAAAAAACTCTTTGAATTCACTATATAATTGACCTGCTAACGTTTTGTTATGGGCGATGACGAGGGTTGGTTTATTGATTTCCTTCACGACATTCGATACCGTGAATGTTTTCCCTGTCCCAGTCGCACCGAGTAGTGTCTGGTGCTTTTCGCCTTTGTCAAGTCCTTCTAACAATTTGGCAATTGCATAAGGCTGATCGCCTTGGGGTGTATAAGGGGCTTGCAAGTTAAATTTCCGTACCATAGTGGTCGTGCCCTCCCTATGAAGAATTACTTTTACTTTAGCACAATCTTTCATTTTATACGAATAAAAACGAACGTACGTTTTTTGTCAAAATAAAAAAAACGCCGCATATGTACATCCATGCGACGTTTTTTATTTTTTTAGTTAGCTTCTTCTAATTTTTTAAGGCTTTCTGTGTACTTAAGAAATGCCTGTTCGTCACGACAGTCAAGCGAAAGATCAATTAGTCCCATGAGTCGCTCCATTGTTTGTTGTCGGTGAATATGGTTTAGGAATAGGTCCATGTAAATGTCATTCAACAGTTTTTCCGCCTGGAGTGAAGAACTATTTTTCCCAACGGCTTTCAAAAACTCAGCATATGAATAATTATTTTCCATCTCGCTCACCCCGATGCCTTTTATTTATTATATCTACTTTTCGGGGTAAGTTGCAAGGTTTTTGGGAATATTCTATTTTATTTTTTATCAACATAGGATTGCCACCCTTTTCACTAGATCATTTCTGGTTTGCTTTCGGCAAAATAATTAAGACATAATAACCGAGTAGTAGACATCTTGTTATGAATAGTTACCCGTTGCAAACCTTCAACATTCAAGTGAAAAATACAGTTGCTTGGAAAGAAAAGAATAGACGCTTCTCTATAGAGGTTGTAAGTGCCCGAAGATGCAATTTCGGGCACTTTGGCACGTTGTACAAGGTGATTCTTTCTTACTTTTAGCAAGCTCTATAAGAAAGTGACACTTCCTAAAATAATAATGGAAAAGTCCATTGTAAAAGCTTCGGCAGCCAAAATTGCATCTTTGGCTGCCCTCTCTAGTTAAGAAGCTCTCAATTCCCTCATCCCCAAAAGCATTAGCACTTCGTGTACAAGTGTTTTTAGTGAGCGACGGATGAACGACTACCATACGATTACCGGAAGAATGTATAGGGATGCGGCTTCGCGGCTTCGCCGCATCCCTATACATAAAAACAGTACGGTTATTGTACAGAAGTCGTTCAATCTAAAGCGAACCGAAAGCAACTATACATGGAGCACCTAGTATTTGATTAAGACTTTTCAGGTTACCTTTAGTTAATCAACATGCAAACTACAGCTGACTTACAATAATTTCTTTCACTTCTTTAAATAATACTTCCGGTAGCCTTTCAATATAGGTGGCGTTTCTTACCTTCAGGTCGAGTGATTTTACCTGTTGGCAAAGAATTGAACCTTGTGTTGTATCAACGCGAAAGAAGCCGTCCCAATATGTCATCGGAACGGCTTCTTTCAATCAAATTCTTTCTTTTCTCCAGTCAAACGAATCGTAGCTTCTGAAATAATGACAATGACTGCCCCGATTAACAGCGGTGTCGTAGTGATTCCATAAAGGAACAATGCGGTAACTGTAACGGCAATTGCTTGAATCCATTGTACCGAGCGGACGAGCCGCTTAATCGCTGCGGGACGTGTGTCTTCCTGCTCAGGAAACAGCATATCCATGCGGAATTCATCTCCCGCGCGCAACGCATGGATCAACTGCACCGCCGATGCAAATGCCAGCGCTCCGGAAAAAACGAAAATAACAATCGGAAACGGGATGAATAATGCACCTAGCGCAGACAAAGCGGTTAGCCTTACCCATAACCAGAAAATATCATCTGTCCGGATAAATGTGCGTCTGACAAGATAAGCCTGCGGCACAGTTTGTCCGAATTTCGGCTTGTCGAATAACAGTCCAATCCAGCCTCTTCGACTGACAGAGCCTTTTAAATGAGGAACATCAGTGAAATAGTTCGCAAAACGGTAAAATCGCATCATCCGATTCTGCTCTAGTTCGATAAAGTGATCATATGGGAACGGCTTTTCCTTGCGCCGCTTCGTCCACTGCACACTATACACTCCCATTAACACACTAACGACTAACAGGAGAAGGTAATTTTCAACTAGACCATTTAACAGAAATAACCCTACCAATACAAACCGAATAAGCCGGTCCAACCAAATTCGTCTACCTTCAAAGCTATGCCTAAAATTATATTCTGACACAACAAACAGCCATTTGACGAGAACCATCATTATCGCGATGCCTATATATACTGTTTTATCTCCCGTCCCCGTGGCAGACAATAACGGCAATGCGACAATATACAGGATGAACGGTAAAGGCAGCTGTGAAAAAAACGTCCATCGTAATGCTTGCTTCACATACATCTCAAGCTTATTTTCAAGTGGTAAAAAATAAACAGTATCTGCTGGCTTCAACAGCGTCACGGTCGGGGAAAAAACGAGTGCTAGTCCAAGTACAATAGCCGTCAACAATGCCGCTGGAAAATCTGCTGGCACTTCCTTCAACCATTCACTGTAAGCATAGCCTCCTGCTCCAATTGTAAAAACGAATACAATGGCCAAATGACCTGTAAACACATATTTCATATATTTTTGGAGCTCGGTTATATAATGGACGAACCGCGCCCCCCATATTTCACGTAAATTATTCATTGTCGGCTTCCTCTGTCATCGCGATATACAGATCATCCAGTGATGCACCCGGACGTCCGAATGCTTTTCGCAAATCATCCATCGTCCCTTCTGCTCGCACCCGTCCGTCGTGCAATAAAATGATTCTATCGCAATACTTTTCTGCCGTTGATAAAACATGCGTCGACATGAGGACTGAGGCTCCACTATCCTTGCGCTCCGTCATCTGTTCAAGCAGTGATTTAATACCGATGGGGTCCAAACCTATGAATGGCTCATCGATAATGTATAACGAAGGGTTGACGAGAAACGCACACATAATCATTACTTTTTGTCGCATCCCTTTTGAAAAATGCGCTGGGAACCAGTTCAAGCGTTTCTCCATCCTAAATTCATGCAATAAGATTTCTGAACGTGCCTCAAATACTTCTTTGTCCAACCCATATGCCATCGCTGTTAACTCAAGGTGTTCGCGCAGCGTTAACTCTTCATAAAGGATTGGCGTTTCAGGAATATAAGTGAACGCCTTGCGATAGGTTTCAGGGTCCTCACTGAACGTCACCCCATTGACACGGATTTCGCCACTATGCGGATTCATCAGCCCAATAATATGTTTAATGGTCGTACTTTTACCAGCCCCATTTAGGCCGATTAAACCAACAAGCTCACCATTTCCAATGTTAAATGATAAATCATGCAGGACAGGTTTACGTGTATAGCCGCCAGTTACATCTTTCATCTCTAAAATTGTCATGTCCATCCCCCATTCATCTTGCTCTAGTTTAACAAAAAACTGTATAAAATGCTTTGTCGCTCATTCATCATTTACGGATTCAAGATCATATTATGCTACACTTGTCCCATTGATGAAAGGAAGTGCCAAAATGACTGCATGTATTTTTTGTAAAATTATCGAAGGAACGATTCCGAGCATGAAAGTATATGAGGACGACCATGTTTATGCCTTCATGGATATTATGCCTGCCTCAAAAGGACATGTCCTCCTTATTCCGAAAACACATTGTGAAAACATCTACGATATGACGGAACAGCAAGCATCACAATTATTTGCGGTTGCACCCAATATTGCCAATGCTATTCAAGCCGAATTCAACCCTAAAGGTATGAACCTACTACAAAACAACGGAGCTTTTGCAGGACAAGCTGTATTCCACTTTCATCTGCATTTCATCCCTCGTTACGATGAAGCAGATGGCTTCCAATTGGATGTTAAAACAAATGACGCAGCCTATACTGCCGAACAAATCACTGAATTCGCTGCAGGTATTCGAGGTAAACTAACTATCTAGGCTTGCTTATTTTCTAAAAAAGGTGTAAGATTCATATAAGTTTTTTCGCTGCCGATCACGAGGATACGTCAGGAGAAACTAACAAACTAGTTGAGTTGAGGAGAGATGAGAAATGAATACGAAGAATCTTGTATTAATGGCATTATTGGTCGCGGTAGGTGCTGCATTGTATTTAATCATTCCAGGATATGGTGAAGGAATGAAGCCTGATTTCATGCTAACGATGATGTTTATCGGTATATTACTTTTCCCACAAACAAAGAATGTATTTTTACTAGCTGTCACAACAGGCGTAATATCCGGGCTATTCTCTAGTTTCCCTGGTGGTTTCGTCCCTAATATCGTTGACAAATTTATCACTGCATTTGTGATTTATGCCCTTGTTATTACATTTAAAAAGTTCACTGGTAATATAATAGCTACAACAATCATGACTGGTATAGGAACTATTCTTTCAGGTAGCATTTTCTTATCCGTTGCACTTTTCATTCTCGGTGTAACAATTCCAGGACTTGCATCTCCAATGGTAGCTTTTACAACATTATTCGTAGCTGTTGTCCTTCCTGCCATCGCTATGAACTGTATCGCATTTTTCATCATCTATCCGATTGTCAAAGGCTTGATGAAGCGAACTTCATTCAAAACAGTATTATCTAATTAATAACCATCCAAGCTTTCCGTCATCATGCGGAAAGCTTTTTTTATTTATTTGCATTTCTACTGGACCATTTCCGGTTCGCTTTCGGCTAACTATTCACGATATAATAACCAAGGAGGAATTAATGTGTCTGGAAATGACTTCGTCATTTCCAGACACATTAATTTCGGTCATCTTGTTGTGAATAGTTGCCTATCGCGTACCTACAACGTTCAAGTGATAAATGCAATTGTTTGGAAAGAAAAGAATAGATGACTTTCTATAAAGGGAGTAAGTTCCCGAAGATACAATTTCGGGAACTTTTGCACTTTGTACAAAGTATTCCTTCCCAAATTCAAAAAAGAAAACTCCATAGTAAAAGCCTTAGCCGCCAAAATTGTATCTTTGGCGGCTTTTACCCAGGTAGAAAGGCTTCTGTTCCCTCGTCCCAAAAAGCATTAACACTTCGTTTATCTTCGCTTTTGGTGAGAGACGGATGAACGACCAACATACAATTACCCGAAGAAATGTATAGGGATACGGCGCAGTCGCATCCCTATATATAAAAACAGCTCGGTAATTGTATAGAAGTCGTTCAATCTAAAGCGAACCAAAAGCGACTATACATAAAGTGCCCTGTGTTTGATTAAGTTATTGATTGCCCAGTTGATGCTTCCATGCTTTAATAATAATATGAGACAAATACTATTCACCATGAAAGGAGTGCCTGCACAATGAAAGCATCTACATTTTTCCTTGGACTCGTAGCTGGCTCTGTTGCAGCTGCAGTAACCGTATTATATTCAGCTCCCCAATCGGGAAACGAGCTTCGAAAAACTGTTAAAAATGCAACGACTGACATGAAAAGTAAATTCCAAGACGTCAAAGGCTGTGTCGACGATTTGAAGGATTCCATCTCCCACTTAACACAGGAAGCAAAAGAAGCCATTCCTGCTGCGATTGACGGTATTAAAGGCTCTGTTGAACAATGGCAGCAAGCAACTGAACCGAACAAGGAACGGATGGAAAAAGAAATTGCCGCCATTCAAAAAGCACTTGAAGAACTTGAACAATCACTTGCAGCACAACAAAAATGATTCAACCGGTTGTCCAAATTTACTTGGATAACCTTTTTTTATTACTAAAGTGCCGTGAAATTCGCCGGAGGTTTTGTCTGCATTCAACCGGAATTCGAGCATCGATTGAATGCAGATAAAAGTTTTTTTGCAATTCTTACTTTTCTCTTCTTTGCTTTCCTGCTATAATAAAAGAAATGAAACTAACTAGAAAGAAGGTGACTCTGTGCCAGAACAAAAGTTTTCCCAAAAGGACGCAATGATTTTCAGTCAGCGCGTTGCACAAATGTCAAAAGCACTTTGGAAAGCAGTCGAAAAGGATTGGCAAAATTGGATCAAACCTTATGATTTGAATATTAATGAGCATCATATTTTATGGATTTCCTACCATCTTCAGGCTGCTACTATTTCTGATATTGCTAAATTTGGTGTCATGCATGTTTCCACTGCATTTAACTTCTCCAAAAAACTCGAACAACGCGGATACTTAGTGTTCTTTAAAAAAGAAGAAGATCGACGTAATACATATGTTTCCGTTACAGCAGAAGGAGAAAAACTACTTCTTGAAATGAATGATAATTATTTTAACTCTGAACGGGATATTTTAGAAGGTTCACTTCCTATTAAGGAGCTTTACGGCAAATTCCCTGAGTTTCTTGAAGTGAAATCCGTAATCCGCAATATTTACGGGGAAGATTTTATGGAGATTTTTGAACAAGGTTTTAAGAACCTTGAAAACTCATTTGATAGCCATCAAAAAGCGTCATCACTAGATCAACAGGGAGAAAGTAACCCATCACTCCCTACTCCTTCCGATGAAAAATAATTTCTTTTCATACTGTCTTCTGCTATGATTACTTTGTTAAGCTGAAGGGGAGGAATGGACTTGATCCTTGTAATTACAATTCTGTTCTCATTATTTTACTTGTTCCAAATCAATAAGATGACATATGCGCTATGTGAATCCCGGGAAATCCCCGAAGAGAAACAGCCGAAAATCTATAAAACGGTAAACATTCTTGTCACCATTTTAATTTTATCTTTCTATGTCGAAATCCTATTGAATGTCTAACACGAACGCATAAAGAAAAGTCCATTCCCTTTTTTTAGAGGGTAATGGACTTTTTACATTGTTTAGGCCTCTTGGTTTAATACAGGAAGGCTGCACCGACAATGATTAGTAAGATGAACAACACAACAATCAACGCGAAGCCCGAAGAACCTTGGTTTTATCCGCTCATTGGAGCACCCCCTCTCTCTCTCTGTATCCTATGCATTGCTTTTGTGCTGTTATAGGCAAATTCTCCGGGGGAACCTTTTTGTTTTCGAGGCGTTTTTATGATATAGTATCTACTGTTGCACATAAAAGTTAGGGGAGAATTCAAAATGAAAAAAACTGTATTAGCACTTACAATGGCCGCATCTGTTCTTGCACTTTCAGCTTGTAGCGATAAAAATACCGCTGATGAAGCAGTCATTACTTCAAAAATTGGTGATATTACAAAAAACGAATTTTATGAAGAAATGAAAATAGCAGGTGGTGAACAGATCCTTCTACAAATGACTGTTGAAAAAGTGCTTAACGATAAGTATAAAGTTTCTGATCAAGACGTTGAGGATAAGTTTAAAGAAATCGAAGAGCAATACGGAGAGGGTCTTGATACGGTCCTTGCTCAACAAGGTCTAACAAAGGAAACTCTCAAAAAACAGCTTCGCTTTGAATTGTTAAATAACGAAGCAGTTACTGAAGATATCGAAGTATCTGCTGAAGAAATTGCACAGCGTGGAAAAGAGCTCAACACTGAATTGCATGTAAGACATATTTTAGTTGAGGATGAAGAAACAGCGCTGGAAGTAATTAAAAAGCTTGAGGGCGGAGCAGCATTCGCTGATCTAGCAAAAGAATTCTCGACAGACCCAGGTTCAAAAGATAATGGTGGCGAATATGAGTGGTTCGGTTTCGGGAAAATGGTTCCAGAATTTTGGAGCGCTGCTTATAATTTAGAACCAAGCCAAATTAGTGAGCCTGTACAATCATCACATGGCTTCCACATCATCGAAACACTTGGCAAGCGCGATCTTGAAGGTGATAAAGCGACAAAAGTAGACGAAGACAAAGTTCGTAAAGAACTAGCTCTAGAAAAAGCAGACCAAAACGCGGCCTTCGAAAAAGTTGCAAAACTGATTAAAGAAGCCGATATCAAAATAAAAGATGCAGATTTAAAGGCTACTTTGGACATGTTCAAGGATAAAGAATAATATTTTCCATGCTATAGAAAAGGGCTATCCGTCATTCGGGTAGCCCTTTTCTTGTTATTCAAAAGACGGTTTGAAGAACGAGCGATTATCGAGTGGGAAAATTCGCTCTGTGAATTCACCCGGAGCCGTTTTTCCGAGTGCACGATCTAACATATTCATCTTCGCATCGATATTGTCAATGTAGTGAAGGATTTCTGCCTCTTTCAGCATCGGTCGTTTCGGGCTTCCCCATTCTTCCTTGCCGTGGTGAGACAATACCATATGTTGCAGCAACATCACTTCTTCACCTGCAATTTCAAGTTCGTCTGCAGCTTTCGATATTTCATTCACCATAATTGTAATATGACCGAGCAGATTCCCCTCAATCGTATATTGCGTGGCAATCGGCCCAGACAGCTCGATGACTTTCCCCACGTCATGCAAAATAATACCCGCATAGAGTAAATCCTTATTGAGAGATGGGTACAAATCTGCCAGTGCTTTACCTAGTTTAAGCATCGATACAACATGATCGATAAGACCAGACACATAATCATGATGATTTTTTGTCGCTGCTGGATAAGTCATGAAAGCCGCCTGATGTTTCTTCAATAAATGACGGGTAATTCGTTGAATATGCGGATTTTGCATTTCAAAGAAATACTGCATTAACTCCTCATACAGTACTTCCTTACTTTTAGCTGAAGAAGGAACGAGGTCAGCTATTGATATGCCCTCATCCTCTTTAACTGGTCGGATGCTTTTAATGCGCAATTGATTTTTACCACGGTATTCATGTAATTCGCCGCCTACTTTGACAATCGTCGCGGCTGCATACGTCTTTGCCAGCTCGTCCGTTGTATCCCAGAGCTTCGCTTCAATATCACTGCTTTTATCCTGCAAAATCAGTGTCATGAAGGGGCTACCTTGCGTCGTAACTCCTTTTGTAGACTGCTTGATGAGCAGATAGATATCTAGCGGTTCACCTACTTTATAATCTGTCAGCTTTTTCATAAACTATTTACCCCCTGTTCGCTTCCGATAGCAGAAACGTTTACTATTGTTGCATCCTGCCAGCGTTCCGTCATTTCTTTATGGCAGGTGAAATAAATGAACTGGTGTTGCTCCTGTAACTGATTGAGTAATTCAATCATACGCGAAAGTCGCTGTCCGTCAAAGTGGACGAATGGATCATCCATAATGATTGGAAACGGTGCGGTCTTCAAAATAGAAGCAGCCAATGCCAAGCGAAGTGCAATATAGGCTTGTTCTTTGGTCGCCTGACTTAACTCTACAATCGGATAACGCATTCCATCGACAGCCACTGCCTCGAAATAGCCAGCCCCCGTCACAATTAGCGATTCATATCGCCCACCTGTTAACTCACAAAATAATCTTTCTGCAACGGTAAGCACCTCTGGCAGCTTCTTCTCCTTCAATTCCACCATCGTCCGCCTAATGGCTTCAGCAATTGCTTTGCGCTCTGACCATCGTTTCGCAAGCTCGGCAAGTTCGGCTTTTTTCATTTCAAATAGTTGGAGTTTACGTCCATAAGTTTCATCCGTCAATAAATGATTCGTTTTATGAACGAGGCTTGCTTGCTCATTGATGAGTTCCTTGAGCTGTTCGTCGACTACAGACTGGGCACTGTTGTTGTCAGCCAACTGCACCGCTACCTCTTCTTCAGTCACTCCATCATGCGATTCTATCGTCCCATGCACGGCCAATTGTAGCTGTATATCATTTAACTGCTCCGTCAACTTTCCAACTTCCTGGACGATCTGATCTGCTGCATAAAACGCTTCTACCGTTTCCACACCAGCTTCAGCAAGCAATTGCTGTATTCGGTCTTGTAGCCTGTCAGCGAGTTCAGCTACCTCTCTCATCACTTCTTTCTTATGCTCGGTGCTCACTTGCCATGATTTAAAGCTTTCGGTTTGATCCTTTAACTGCATAAATTCTCTTCTAAGCATCTCATATAATGCTGCTTGTGGCACGCTTTTTTGCAGTACTTTTTCAACTTCCTGTATGCGAATGTCAATATTGTTTTGCGCTATTTTTTGTCGATTGTCAATTTCTTCGATATCCTTCGTTACTTCTTGTATTTGGCGAATGAAGCGTAGTAATTCTGGAATAATTTTAGGTGATGGCAAACGATCAAAACCATAATCTTGTAAAATCTGCAATAGCTGGCCTTCCAATTGCCTTCTATCGTCATGACCAATATCGAGCTCCTGCACAAAGACCTGATGCTTGCGTTCAAGATCTGCAAAAGTTTGCTGTAGCCCTTCTTTATCCCGCTGAGCACCCGCAATATGTTCTATCAGCTGCTCCATTTGCTGTTCTCGCCCTTCATACAAGGCGATAAAACGTTCCATCTCCTGCATTTTCACCGCATCGCCAGCTTGTGAGCCTTGGCGCCTCCACAAAAATGCACCAATAATCCCACAAACAGCCCCCAGTATGATAATGAGCCATTCTTTTTGAATAAAACCAACGAGAATACATGCAATAGCTAACACGATTAGCAAGGCAGGTAGTACAGCCACATTGTTAACCCGTTGCCGGCCACCAATCGCCACATAAGCTTTCGCCTCTGCGAGCTGCTGACGAATTGTTGGCCATCGCTGAGCAAGTTCCAGTTCTTCCTGCGAAGCCATCGTTTGTTGGATGTCTCGGAGTTTTGCTTCAATCGCTAATAAGTCATTTTCCAGTTGTGCAAGCTGACGCTCTGAGTAGTCGATTTGCTGTTCACTTGCTGTGAGACCTGCTAAGAGGTGATGGATCTCTTCTTCCTGCTGCAAGGAGACATTCGCTTGTAGCAGACGTTGCTCCGCCTGTTCCCCTTGGACACCTAAACGCCCCATCAAACGGATTTTCACATCTGTTAAATGCTTTAATTCATCTTCAGCAGACGCCGTTGCCATACACCAACCATGCCACTCCGCCTCTTTTGCCAATAAAACCTCACTATCTTCCAATCGATTAGCCGCCAGCTGCTCCGGCATTGTTGCGGTTAATTGTGCCAGTTCATCAGTCAATCTCCGCTTTGTTGCATCCGCTTCCGTCCATTTATCGACCAACGCCTCGTAGCGTCGGATACCGTCTATTGGAAAAGCAGCTACATGTAGTTGTGCTAGCTTTGCTTCAAGGGCCATTTTCTTCTGATGTAAAGGGAGAAGCTGCCTTGTTATAGCTAGCTTGTCTGCTTGCTTGTGAAATATTTCACGTCGGGCGTATAAATCCGTCAGCTGCTTGTCGATTTCTTGCAATCGTTGAATAGCCGGTGCATACTCCGCCACTTTCCCTTGCGCATCCTTTAACTCGATTTCTAGCTCACGAAGTTCCATCATTTTTACATTCATCTCTGGAATTTTCCCAGACTTTTTAAACAACTCGCCCATCTCTTTATCCATTCTTTTTTCAAGCTGCAACAAGGAATCCACACCCGTCGTCCCCGACGCAAGAAGTGTTCGGCTCAGCTCTTCCTCATCCATCTTGTCGAAGCCTTGCAGCTGCAACAAGGAAAATGAAAAGATTGATTCAAAAGATATCCGATCATAATGCCGTAGTAAGCTACGGAGTTCTTGCTCACCACCCATTGTCCCATCTTCAAAGTGAACGGTGACATCACCGGCTGATTTCCCTCGGACACGTTCTACGATGCATTTGCCATATCGTTCGTCTACAAGATGGACTTGTCCTCCATATTTGCCTCCCGATTTAGGCTCATAGCGCAGCAAGGCACTATTTTTTTGCGGAAAGCCAAAAAGGATATGTAAGATGAATTGCTGAATTGTTGTTTTTCCGGCTTCATTCTCTCCATATAACACCGTCATACCAGCGCCAAAATCCACTGTGGCATTGTCATGTTTACCAAATCCGTAAATGATTAGCTTGTCAATCTTCATTTCATCACCTCATTCCATTTCCGCTACTATTAATGCCCGCGCCGCTGCTTTAACCTCTTCGATATCATCTGTCTGTAAAATATCTAAATACTTCACGCCCTGCGTATGCTGGTATAGCTCCTTCAAAACGTCCTTCCAGTCGTCTGCCTGCCATCCGTCAATCCTACCGATAACCGATTGACCAAGCGTACCTAGTGCTGTTATGGGAGTGGCTGACTGGGCAAATGATAGCTTCTGCACCCAGACAAACGGCTCGCCGTTTCCTATCGCATCGCGTAATACCTCGAGCCACTCTTGCTCTGTCGATTGCCGAAATAACTCCGCAGTCCCACTGTCTATATCAAGCATCACCAGCTCCACGATGGCTGCTCCGTACTGTGATGCGAAGGACTCCAGTACTTCTCGACATGCCACTAACCATTCATTGGCATGACTGATTCCTTTACAGGATACTTCCAGACGTTCAAAAACAATGGAAGACGCGGGGATGAAATGAAGAGCCGCACTCACTTTCGATAACGTTACTTCATAGAATCCTTTCACGCCACGCTCATTGCGATGCCGCCCTTGTAAATTTCCCGGGTACACAATAGGAGGTTGCTCATGCAACTGCTGCCGCAGATGGATATGACCGAGTGCCCAATAATCATAGTGCTTAGCCAGTACATCACTTTTCGTAAATGGCGCATACACTGCATGTGTTTCATCTCCAGCCAAACTCCCATGCAACATTCCAATATGAAGTGCCTCCTGATCCTGCGCCATCGGATACTCCTCTATCTTCCGCTCACGAACATGCCGTTCTTTATAGCTAAAGCTATAGATTGAAACTGCTTGTCCATTGACGTTGAGCTGAGCTTCTTCCACACGCTCTTGGAATACATGCACATTCGGCGGCAATTCAAAACGCGTCCATCTTCCTGCAAGATGATCGTGATTGCCATGTGAAATAAACACAGGTATGCCCGCCTCATTCAATTTTTCCATACCTTCATGGAATTTCATTTGCGCACGCAAGCTTCGATCCTCTCCGTCATAAATATCCCCGGCAATGAGCACGAAGTCCGGTTTTGTATTGAGTGCGTAAGTAACCAGGTTCGCAAATGCTTTGAACGTACTCTCTCGTAAGTCTTTCAACCGTTCCATTGGCAGTCCCGTCATCCCTTTAAATGGGCTGTCCAAATGCAAATCAGCCGTATGAATAAATCGAATAGTCGACAACTCAAATCCCTCCTCCGCCCAACGAATACTTGTTCTTATTTTACCATAAATTGTCCTCGGAATGCCAGGTGTTGCCGCAATTTAAAGAACAATTGTGGCAGTACCTAACATCCTAGTGATTTGCTTGCACTCCCTTATGGTTTACTTGCACTCAACCCAGGTTTGCTTGCATACACATCCCGTTTGCTTGCACTCAATCGAGATTTGCTTGCAAACTGTGACCTTTGGCGCATAAAAAAAGAACTCTGAGAATACAAATTCAGAGTCCTAATTTTCATACTGATTATTCTTTCCCTAACTGAATTGCCTTTTTAATATCCTTCAACGATTTTGATGGGCCATACATGAGAACGCCACCGCGGTAGACACGTGCGCCAAACCAGCCGAGGATGAAAATTGTGACGAGCAGCAGCGCGATCGATAACACTGGCTCCCACACAGGTAAATCCAACATGCCGACACGTAAGAACATGACGAGTGGTGCAAAGAACGGGAAGAAGGAAGCATATTTGATATACGCCATTTCTGGATTACCAAGGCCCGTTGCTGCAATCATAAATGCCGCTACAATTAACAATGTCATCGGCATAATCATTTGTTGCACATCTTCTGTTCGGCTAACGAGCGAGCCTAGCAAAGCTGCAAGCGTCGCGTACAGGAAATAGCCTAACAGGAAGAAGACAATAGCATAAATGATTGTTCCAACATTCATATTGGAAAAGCCAAACACTGAAAAGAAACCATCTGCCATGTTAGCCGCTGACGTTTTCAGCGCGATAAAACCGGCGAGACCGAATAATACCATTTGCAATAAACCAAGCGAGCCAATTCCTAGCACTTTAGCAAACATATGCTTCGCGGGAGACACACTGGAAATTAGAATTTCCATAACACGCGATGATTTTTCTGTTGCTACTTCTGTTGCAATCATGCTTGCATACATGATAACCGCAAAGTAAATGAGGAACATGAGCACATAGACAAGACCCCGTGCCTGACTTAACTCCTCTTCCGTTTTCGCCGATGGAGATACGGAATGTTCTTCAAATTGAATCGGCGCAAACAGCGTCTGCACCTGTTCACCCGACAACGATAATTCCTCCGCTTTCATTTCCGTTTGAATCGATTGAAGCGCATCTTGTAGCATCATCGGTAGCGAGAATTCCATCGAACTCATAGAGGTATAGTTCGCTTGAATCGTATTTGCTTCATCCAATTTCAAGGTCAAAAAGGAATCGATTTCTCCTTCCTTCACTTGATCGGTCAGCTCCTGCTCTGATTCACTAGCTTTTTCTACTATCATATCCGAGCCACTTGCCTCAAACTGTGCAGTTAAACGATCTACTAAAATACCACTTTCATCTATCACTTGTAGCACTTGAGCCGACTCACTATCGCCACCTGTAACACTTTTCACACCATCAATAATTTTCCCCATATTGGCAAACAGGAAAACTGCGGCTAGCATAATCGCAGTTGTAATGATGAATGATTTCGTTTTCGCTTTTGTTACGAAGGCTTGTTTAAAAATAATCATAAATTCACGCATGTTGTTTCCCCACCTTTTCGATGAAAATATCTTGCAGCGAAGGCTCTTCAATTTCAAAGTGACGGATTGGACCTGTTTGTAAAGCCGCTGTTAATAGTTTGCTAGCGATTTCCTCTGCTTCTACTTGGTAAATCGCGCCTTCTACTGTTTTGGTGACAGACGTAACACCCGAAATGGATGCAAGTAGCGACAAATCGTTATCTGAATGAATACGGACATTATGCTTACTAAATGACCGTTTAACATCCCGCAGTGAGCCACTGACAATCTGTTTTCCCTTATCGATAATACTTAACTGCTCACATAATTCTTCCACGTGATCCATGCGATGACTCGAAAAGACAATTGTCGCACCTTCATTGCGGAAATCTAAAATGGCTGCTTTCAACATTTCAACATTCACCGGGTCAAGACCGGAAAACGGTTCGTCGAGAATAAGCAATTGCGGCTTATGTAGAAGCGATGCAATGACTTGGATTTTTTGCTGATTCCCCTTCGATAGCTCTTCGATTTTTTTAGTCGCATAATGCGGAACTTCAAAACGTTCAAGCCAGTTGTGGAGCTCTCTTTTCGCATCTCCTTTGCTCATACCTCGTAGCTGTGCGAGGAAAATAAGCTGATCCTCAACTTTCATTTTTGGATAAAGCCCACGTTCTTCAGGTAAATAACCGATTTGAGGACTCGTTGCATATGAAATCGGTTTTCCATTCCATGTAATCCGCCCCTCATTGGCATTCAAAAGCCCAAGAATCATGCGGAACGTCGTCGTCTTGCCCGCTCCATTGGCGCCAAGAAACCCATACATCGTGCCATCCCCAACCGACAGAGATAAATCATTAACGGCAGTAAAATCACCGAAGCGCTTCGTGACATTTTCAAGTAGTAAAGTCATTTTTGTAACTCCCTTCGTTTTTCAACCTTATACATATACGTATCTAGTAACCTAAAGTTTCAGGATTTCTAATTTTTGCTACTAACGATTTGTTTTTAGAATCTTTCGTAGTATTGTAGTATAATGAATGAAATTGAATGGAAAGGGTGAATGTTGTGAGAACTTATAAACTAACTGCATACGAGCCTACGGGGAAATTGATTACAGAAGAAACGTTCACTGCTGAAACAGACGACGCAGCAAAAATACAAGGCCAGGCATTGCTTGAAGAAAAAGATCTTGTTGAAAAAACACATCGCCTTGCATCTCCAGCTGGGAAATTATTATTGTTTCATTCTTAAAAAAGTGCAGCTAAGCAAAACACATCAGCTTAGCTGCGTTTTCATTTAGATAATGAGGGGGGGGGAAATAGATGGCACAGGGACTGGTTCATCATATTGAACTGTACGTTTCCGATTTAAAAAAGACGATTGACTTTTGGGGTTGGTTACTAGAGGAATTAGGCTATAGTCCGTTTCAGGAATGGGAAAACGGGCGAAGTTGGCAGTTAGGCGAAACATATCTTGTTTTTGTACAGGCAGAGGAAAGGTTTTTGGATGTGCCCTATCATAGATGCCGAGTTGGCCTTAATCATTTGGCATTTCACGCTAGCTCGCGCCAACAGGTTGATGAGCTAACAGACGAATTACAAAGTAAGGGAATCCGCATCCTTTACACCGATAAGCATCCATTTGCCGGTGGACCTGAACATTATGCCGTTTATTTTGAAGATCCCGATAGAATGAAGGTTGAATTGGTGGCACCTAAATTAATTCATACACAGACCCTAAAATTGTGATAATCTATAGAGGAATTAGATTATTTCTTACCAGTAGAGTAAAGAGGGGTGTTCTAAATGAAAATCGCATTAATTGCTCACGATGAAAAGAAAAATGAGATGGTCAACTTCACAATTGCCTATGAGCATATCTTTTCACAATATACGTTATATGCAACGGGGACGACTGGAAAAAGAATTATGGAAGAAACAAAGCTTACCGTTAACCGACTCATGTCAGGACCTTTAGGCGGCGACCAACAAATCGGCGCGATGTTGGCGACTGGCGAGTTAGACCTCATTCTCTTTTTCCGTGATCCATTGACGGCACAGCCACATGAACCTGACGTCAGTGCACTACTGAGGCTCTGTGATGTCTATGGCATCCCACTTGCCACGAATATCGCAACAGCTGAGCTGTTAATACGCTCTGTCGAAAATGGGGATTTTGCTTGGCGAGAAACAGTCGATAAATATAAATAAAAAAGCGATACATCTACTCAACGGCTAGCCGAGTAGGTGTATCGTTTTTCAATTTAACTAATCCATATCAACAAGCATTGGTTCAAACTACTTGCCCACAATCAGGTTGGCATCCGCTACTTTTTTTATTTCCCCGTAAATACTGGCTTTCGCTTCTCCACGAACGCCTGGATCCCTTCCATATGGTCAGCTGTTTTACGCATCGCCACTTGTGCTTCGCTTTCCATTTTCAAGACATTTTCAAGTTCAGCTATGTTCTGCGTGTGCAAAATATGCTTTGACGCAATCATCGAAGCAATAGGTGAAGCAAGCAGTTTTTGCGCATATGCTTCGCCATATTCAGCAGCCTTCCCTTCCGCCACCACTTCGTCAATCAGACCTTTAGACAAGGCTTCGGAACCATTCATCACCTTGCCAGACCATATTAAATTTTTCGCTTGCGGTACACCGACCCGTTCCTTCAAGAAGAAGTGACCCGCTCCATCTGGTACGAGACCGATGCCGATAAAGTTCATTGCAAGCTTACTATTTTCCTCCGCGATAACTATATCGCAGCCAAGAACAACACTAAACCCTAGTCCGGCTGCCGCCCCATGGACGACCGCCATTGTTATTTGTGGCAATGTGTACAATGCTTTCGCAAGACGTGACACATCAACCATGACCTTTCCTATATCCATTGGGCTGTCTGGATCTAGCATAGCTTTAATATCGCCACCTGCGGAAAATGCACGTCCAGCCCCTTGAATGATTAACACTTGTACCGTTGTATCACTCTTCAATTCTTCAAAAACGTCTGCCAGTTCTTTCATCATGACATCATCCATCGCGTTCATCGATGTCGGCCTGTTCAATGTGAGACGCGCAAGACGTCCCTCTTTTTTCAATTCAACAGTTGTATACATAAAAAAGACACCCCTTTATATAGAGTAAAATCAAATGAATCACCATTCATTATTCTATATTCGGTGCCTTTTCCATAAACCCTTTATTTACTCACCGTCTCCGGGAAAATTGTATTCAAATGCTCTAGCTTCTTGTCAATGGCATCCTCAAACGTCAAAATATAAGCTGCCGGATCTTTCGGATTATAAAACTGCGTAATCTTGCCTGTCGTCGGATCAATGAATTTGCTTGATGCTCCGCAACCAACGCCAATAATTGTCTGCACTTCTTCCATAATGACGATGTTGTAGATACTTTCTTCTTCTGGTTTTGCATAGCCGACGTTTTCCAAATTGCCCAAAATATTTTTCTGGCGATACAAATAGTACGGCTCATAGCCATTTTCTGCATTCCACTGTTCGCCAAGCTTCATCATTTGTTCAACTGTCTGACGATCCGCCACTTTGTACTTGTCCTTATTGCGTGTCATTTCCGAAGCTCGCTTGAATGACAATGTATGAACCGTCAGTGATTCCGGCTGCATCTTTGCCGTTTCTTCAAGTGAATGCTTAAATTCTTCGATTCCTTCATTCGGCAAACCAATGATGAGATCCATATTAATATTTTTCATGCCCATGTTTCGCGACAACCAAAACTTATCAACTGTCTCTTGAACCGAATGATGACGCCCAATCGCTTTCAAAGTTTCATCCGTATACGATTGCGGATTGACGCTAATGCGATCAATGCCCCATTTCTTCAATACCTCAATCTTGGCTGGTGTGATTGTATCAGGTCGCCCTGCTTCCACCGTCACTTCGCGGACATTCTCCATATTAGGAAACGAGGCATACATCGTTTCATACAAGGCATCCATCTCTTCTGCTTCGATTGAAGTGGGTGTACCGCCACCGAAATAGATTGTCGTAATCGCCATATTACGCTCTGTTAACCATTTCCCCATCTCGCGAATCTCTTCATGTAATCCATCAAGGAACGATTCTACTCGGCCATTTTTCCGATGAATCGCATAGGCAGGAAACGTACAATAAGCACACTTCGTTGGGCAAAATGGAATACCGATGTATATACTTACTTCATTTTTCAAGTCATATAAATCAGGTACTGAACGAAGCTGTACATCCGCAATTTTGGCAAGGAGCTCACTTTTCTCACTTGAAATACGATGACGATCCATTAGTAGTTGCTGTGCCTGTTCCGTGCTATTCCCTTGCTGACGATATTTATGGTAGAGCTTCATCGGGCGAATTCCCGTTAAAATGCCCCATGATTGCTGCATACCTGTCGCCTGTTCAAGCGCTTCAAGCAAAATATGTGAGTAGACGCGTTTTAACTGACGCGTTTGAATTTTTGCGTCATCCTTCTCTTCTAGCTCTGTAAATGTAGCGGTATATTCTTGATCATTCCAAGTAAGAAATGCTTGCCCGTTCAGCATATTATCCGCATTTTTTTCAAGTGAAAACGTCACACTGATGGCCTGTTCTTCGTCTTCATCTATAATCTTTGACTGCTCGAAAAATAGATTAGCCAGATGAGTGAACATCCGAATCCAATCCTGCTCGAAAGGTTGTTTAATAACGATTTTCTGCATGTATATGTACCAACTTTCTATTTATCCATCTCATATTGGTTTATCCCATAACGTCAATTGTAACAAATTTTCATCTTGTAGGAAGAAGAAAAAACCGGCATTAGCCGGTTTTTAGATAGATTCATATAGTTGCTGTACCGGTTTCATCAGGACTCGGTTCACTTCTTCAATCAAACCACTTAGCTTCATTTCGGCTTCGAGCATCGTCATGATTTTAGGATTTTGCTGTGCCAGCTGCGCAGTCTTCTGTGCATATTCAAGCTCTTCCTCAGCAATTTCCTCACCCTGCATTTGTTTTTCTTGAAGGGTCATCTGAATTTTACGGAAACTTTTGAATAACGCAAGTGCTTCTTCATCCGCTTTCACTTCACCTACGGCTTGTTCTACCTCTGCAAATTCCGCTGTTTTGCGGAATGTTGCTTCCAACTTGTTCAAATCATCATACATATTCACTGTCATTTACAATTCCCCCTACGATAAATTTGTTGCAAAGACGATTAGGCCTTGAACGATTCCGATGACCCCACCGAGTAGTGCCCCAAGAACGGTGATCATTTTAAATTCACGCTTGGAAATGCCTAGCATCAGATCCTCTAGCACTGCAACAGGAAACGTATCGACTTGCTCTCTTACCATATCATCTAATTTCAATTTTCCAAGTGATTTTTCCAATTGTACTTCTGCTTGATTAAAAGCAAAATCAATGAGCTTTGGCGTAATATTAACCGCCGTCCATTCCGCCCCATTTGGCCAGTAATGTCGAATCGACTTATTCAGACGTGCTTCCAACGCAAGTTCATTTTTTGCGTACGTTGAAATTGATCCGAATAATCCATCCCAGTCGAAGCCAGCCAACAATTCCTCAACGGGGCGCTGCTGTAATTTTTCCCACTCATTATAAATAATTGTATTCACTAAAGCTGTTGTACCAGGAGCAGTCACAAACTTGATCGCTTCTTTTTGCACTTTTCCAACGAGCGACTCCGATTCACCAAAAAACATATTGACCATACTGCCCAGCGTTCCTTTAGAGGCAAGAAAATCATCGATGAGATTCCGGAACATCGCTTTTCCTTCATCAGATGCGAAGTATTGCTCTGACCTACTTAAAATGTACGTTGTCACAGTTGGAATACGCTCTCCTGCTTCCACCCGCCACTTTTCCGGTAGCACCTCTTCTACCGTTCCGGTCGTCAGCCTTCTACGCACGGCGTTAAGCTGGGCATCGAGCACCTCCAACACTTGCTGTTCTGCTTTTTCTGCAACTTGTGTCGCACCCGCAGTCGCCAGCCAATCATTCAAGGTTTTATTAGAATGAAGGACATGCTCTTCCAGTTTTTGTTGAATAAAGCTCTCTGCCTTTTTTTCCATATCAGGTGTTAATAATTTTTTACGAAAGGTATCCGGTGTCAATAAATAATTCGTAACCGTCTTCCCAAGCTGCCTTGCCAATTCATCTCGCCGTTTTGGAATCAACCCCGGCGTGAACGGCAGTCGCCATTTCCCGATATATTTTGCTTCATGTGGCCTAAATAGCATTTTGATTGCCAGATGATTCGTGAATCCTCCAATTAACGCGCCTATAACGGTCATAAATAACAATGTCCATAAAAAGTCCAATCGCTTCACCTTTTCCCGTTTCTTTACGTCCCAATTATAGCAGAACGAGACCAAACGGAAAAATGCAAAGGCTTGTCATCCATTACACCCCGTCATTATCTTGAATCAAGATAATGCGCTATACATCGTCGACATGCGAATCGCATGCTCCATTTCGTCATGCATGGCGATGAATAATGGATTATAAGCCTGTTGAAAAGGAATCGTTAGAAGCATTTCTTTATACGTCTCAACCGCCTCCAACTCATCCACCAACGCCCTTTGCACACATTCTTTCAAGTTATAACAAGGCAATGGCTTCTTGGGATTTGGAACAAATGACCCCGTCATCATATAATAGAGCTGTTGAAACATTTCATAATGGCTTTTTTCATCTTCATACATATGACGGAGAAAATCTTGCCAGAGCGGATCATTTGTCAGACTGTACATTGATTTATAAAAATAATAATCTTTGTACTCATCTTCAATGGCCTGCTTTAATTTATTTACAAACAAGTCAGCACCCTTTCGCTTCTCTTTACTCTGATTTTATGCGATTGGGTAGCATCTTATGAAAGGAGTATGACTATGCTACAACATTTCAGTTACAAGCCCATGTATGACAATACGAAATTGCCCGGTTGGACTTTTGCGTTTTTCTTTCGTAATACGAGATATACGGGCGATTATATGCCAGAGGGAGAAATTCGTTGGAACGGAGAGACGCCGCCTGAAGAAGAGAACGTAAAAAAGATGATTCATGAACTAATGACTTTCCATGTTTACGACTGATTTATTATCAATTACGCCTCGGCGTAATTGCGCCCAGATTTTGAATTGAGCTTGCTCAATTAACTCCCTTCAAAATCTGTGGCATCCGCCGGAGGCTTCAACCTCATTCAGCAGGGGCTTGAACCCCTGCTGAATGAGGTTGAGATTTTTCGGGAATACTAGCCTCATAACAAATAAGGAGGCGTAATGATGACGAAAGAAAAATCACCTGAAGAGCTGCGGAAGGAAAAAGAGCAGTTGCAGGTACAAAATCAGAAAACCGAAAATATCTTTGAGGATAAAAGCCGAGTGCCTAACGAGCAAAATGCATGGAAGGAAACGCAGCCTAGGTATGGCGAATAACAAAATGCCCTGCATATAATTATGCAGGGTAGTTTTATTACTCTTCTGCTAACTTCCTCTTACCAAAAATAAAGAAATAATACGTGGATGACACAATGTAAAGACCTGCTGTAATCGTAAAGGCATAGGCATAACCCCAATAGAAACCATTTGCAATAACAAGCCCCGCCGCCACCGGCCCCATGGTAGCCCAGCCAATATTGAACACCATCTGGTTCACCGAGTTGGCAAGTCCCTTGTATTTATCTGCGACAATTTCCATCGCAATTGCACTTTGAATTGGATTTCCTGCATTCATGAGCGCTTGGCGCATTAGGAAACCAAGTGAAGCCAACATTAACGAGGTCGTATAAGCCGTCAAGATAAGAAACGGAATCGACAGCATTTGAAAAATAATAAGAGCCTTTACTTTGCCAACTTTCTTTACAAGCAACGGTCCAATAAGCATGGCCACCGCCGTCATCGCAGATCCAAGCGATAAAACGAGCCCAATATAAGCATTCGACGCATCAAAACGATTAGAGAAATATAAATTCAAATAAGGAACAACTAACCCAGATCCAATACCTATCAGCAAGCTCGCAAACGAGAAATGGAAGATTAGAATAATATTGCGCTTAAAGCTACTATCCACACGCTCCACTTTCTCTACCTCATCATGTTTCACTTGCACAGGCTCCGGCGGCTTATTTCGTAGTTTGAATAACGGTAGTAAACCAACCGTAAAAATAACAGCTCCTACAAGGAGCGCCCAACGAATCGCCGATGCTGCATCCATTCCGGCAACAACCTCTAGAACATCCGCAATCACGCCACCAAATAGACTACCAATCACGTTTGCCACAGTCATCAAAGCAAAATGGATGCTAAACATATGCACGCGCTCAGCTGGCGTCGAGTTCTCCGCCAAAAACGGCACACCCGACACTTGTACAAATGCCATGAACAAACCTGTCAAAAATGCCGCATAAATAATCGGTGTTTCCGCGACCGTCACACTGCGGTAAAACAACGTCATCGCCCCAAACAACGCACCGGCAACAATCATCCATTTACGACCAAACTTATCACTCAGAAATCCCGCTGGAACAAGCATAATCGCCGACGCCAACGCCGTCATCGAAATGACTTTGCCATTAACAGTTTCCGGCATCCCCAGCTCTTTTATGTAAAGATTGTACATCACCATAAAAACACCCATCCCAATTTGAATGAGCACATTTGCCAGCATAAACAGCCTAACATTTTTATTAAATGAAGTAATCTTCCTCTTCCAATCTACCAACCATTTCCCCATGGCACTCCAACTCTCTAATCAATTACGCCTTGGCGTAATTGTGTCCAAATTTTGAATTGCGCTTGCGCAATTAGCTCCCTTCAAAATTTGTGACATCCGCCGGAGGCTTAACTTGAAGCAGCAGGAACTTCTTCTGCTGCTTCAAGTTATTACTTCGTAACTCTAAATATACGTGTTTCAGAATAGTTTCGCAATGAGTTCCTTCATATCCTCTTGCCAATGATTGGATATTGGCACTTGAATGCTAGATATTAGCGATTCAAAGCCGTTTATTGGCGCAAATCAATGACTTATTGGCGAAACAGGACTTTTGGATTCAAAAAAAAGAGGGAACCCCCTCAACCAATTTTCGATTGAGAGGAAGTTCCCGCCTGCAATTTATACATTTGTGCGTACTGTCCACCAAGCACAAGTAACTCATCATGCGAGCCACTTTCCACAATCTCCCCGCGGTCCAATACTAAAATCCGATCCGCATTTTTAATCGTCGATAGTCTATGAGCAATGATGAATGTCGTACGCCCTTTTTTCAGCACATCCATCGCGTGCTGAATAATTTCTTCTGTCTCTGTGTCAATGTTAGACGTCGCTTCGTCCAAAATCAAAATCGCTGGGTCAAATGCCAATGCTCGTGCGAATGAAATCAGCTGTCGTTGCCCAGATGACAACGTACTCCCCTTTTCGACAACCGGCTCGTCAATGCCACCTGGCAAATGTTTCAATACACGTTCTCCACCAACCGCATCAAGCGATTGCTGCACTTTTTCACGTGTAATACGTGCATCCCCTAAGCTCACATTCGACTCGACCGTACCGCTAAACAAATACGGATCTTGCAAAACAATCCCCATATGATCACGAACCGTCTGGCGAGACATACCACCAATGTTCATGCCATCAATCGTAATCGTCCCTTTCGATGCATCATAGAAACGGAATAGTAGATTCATAATCGAACTTTTCCCTGATCCCGTATGACCGACGAGCGCGACGGTTTCCCCTTGTTTTGCTTCGAAAGACAGATCCTTCAGTACATACTCTTCTTCCTTATAAGCAAACCACACATTTTCAAAACGGACATTTCCACGGTAGCGAGCGATTTTATCATCGCTTACCGGCTCCCCTTCACGGTCCAACAACTTGAAAACACGCTCCGCTGCTACAAGTGAATGCTCGAGTCGTGCAAACTGATTGACAATCCCGGTTACAGGATTAAATAACCGTGTAATATAATCGACAAATGCATAGAGCATCCCGACTGAAATAGCACTTTCAATCTCTAATGATGCACCACCGAAATACCAGATGAAGAATACGAACGCCAACGATCTGATAATATCGACCAGATTATGTGACGTCGCCGCCTCCACTTTCAACAGCTTATTTTGATGACGATAATGCTCATCGTTCAACTCACGGAATTCCTCTTCCATCTGCTTTTCACGACGAAACGCCTGAATAATCGTCATGCCATTAATCGATTCATTAATCATCGCGTTCATATCACTGACTTTACCACGGATGATATGATTGACCTTCGATGCGAATTTCCTGTACATCTTCATCCAAATATATAAAATCGGCAAGACGAACAGCGTAATCGCACCCATTTTAGGGTCTAAAAAAAACATGGCAATAAAGATTCCCGTAATATACATCCCGCTAATGGCAAACTGTGAAACGACTGTTACATACAAATTTCGAATCGCTTCTGTATCATTGGTAATTCTCGCCACAACTTTCCCTGCTGGCAAATTATCAAAATAACGAATCGGCAATGTTTGGATATGTTCATACAAATCATTACGCATCTTCTGGATAATACGATTCGCAGCGTTTTGTAGCAATAAATATTGGAAATACCTGAAAATCGCGGTGACAACCGCAAGCCCGAAGAAGACAGCAAGTAGCTTGGCAATCGGTTCAAAATCGATGCCACCATCTACAGCACCCGCAATATGGTCGTCAATAATTTTCTTGGCAATCATTGGACCCATCAGATCCGCACCTACTGCAATCGCAAGAAAAATCAAACCCGTAATCAATAATTTTTTATAATCAAGCGCATAGTGAACTAAACGTTTACCAGTACTCATATTATTCAACCTCCCCAATCTGCTGGCGGTCGAATTGCTCTTTGTACCAGCCGTTCATTCCTAGCAGTTCTTCATGTGTTCCTTCTTCAATCACACGGCCATCATCCAGCACAATAATCCAGTTAGCGTGTTGAATTGCTGACAGTCGATGTGTCGTAATAATTGTCGTTTTACCGGAACGTTCCGCTTGGATGTTTTCAATAATTTTTGCTTCCGTTTTGGCATCGACAGCAGATAGTGAATCATCCAAAATAAGAATTTCCGGATTTTTCACGAGTGCACGTGCAATCGAGATCCGTTGCTTCTGTCCACCAGACAAGGCAACCCCTTTTTCACCAACGAGCGTATTCAATCCGTCCGGTAGCATTTCAAGATCTTTCTCGAAATAAGACAGACGAATCGTTTCAGCAATATCTGCTTCCGATGCATCGGGTCTACCGAACAAAATATTTTCTCTCACTGATCGCGAGAACAGCACGTGATCTTGCGGGACGTACCCTATCCAATCTCTTACCTGAGCTTTTGTCATCGACTGAAGTGGTACACCCGAGAAAACAATTTCTCCTTCGCCAACCGGGTATTCACGCAATAGCTGTTTCACAAATGTTGTTTTCCCACTGCCCGTCTTGCCGACAATTCCAAGTGTATCGCCACGATTTAAATGGAGTTTAATTGCATCTAAGTTGACCGAATGCGACATCGGATACGTAAAATTCACATCGCGGAAGCCAACATTTTCTGGTTGCTTCACAGTAACGGGCTGTTCAGGATCTTTGACATCCTCCTCATACTCTAGCGTCTCCGTTACACGATCGAGTGAGGCATTACCACGCTGCATGACGTTGATTAATTCTCCAATCGCAAACATTGGCCAAACAATCATGCCCAGATAAACATTAAACGTTACAAGATTCCCCAGTGTCATATCCCCTATAGAAACAAGATACGCCCCATAACCGAGTCCAATCATATACGTTAATCCTGTTAACACCTTTGAAATAGGCATGAACAAAGCATCAATTTTTTCGACATGCATATTTTTTTGAAAAACATCTTCTGTCATTTTCGCGAATACATTTTCAGTTGCGCGCTCTTGCACATATGCACGAACAACACGTACACCAGCAACAGCCTCCAGAACATTATCGTTCAAATCACCAAACACTTGCTGTGCTGTCATATATCTTTCGTGAATCTTCTTTCCTAGCACTTGCATAATGTACGCCAATATCGGTAGCGGTAAAATCGCCACCAGCGTCAATTTCCACGACACTAGAAAACCCATTGTCAAAACAAGCGTCATCAAGTACAACGTCGAGTCGACGAGCGTCATAATACCAAAACCAGCTGTTTCCGAAATAGCGCGCAAATCATTTGTGGAACGTGCCATCAAATCGCCCGTCTTATTTTTCTCATAAAACGTCGGCGTCATCTTCAAAAAATGGCGCATTAGCCTTCCCCGAAGCTGCCTTTCAATGACATAAGCACCACCAAATAGCTGGTATTGCCAAACGAAATTAAATGCATAGCCAACAACCATAATGAGCAACATGGCGCCAATAAATGCAGCTAATAACTTCGTCGTCAACGTCTGCATGTAAATGGAGTCAATTGCTTCACCAATGAGCCAAGGTGGAACTACAACCAATACATTCGTGATCATCAATAAGATCAGTGCAACTGTATACCTCTTACGATTTTCTTTAAAAAACCACTTTAATTTGAATAAAACCGAAAACATAACCCCATCTACCTTCTTCCCTTTTCTCTACCAACTATCCACTTTCAAGAGATTCCTTTTTCAATAATTTTCTTTGCTGCTTCATGATCAACATAGCCAGCACTCCTTTTCCTTATTATTTATGCAACACGCAATGCGTGAAAACACCAAAATTTGGTATGCTATAAAAGCAAAAAAGCACACGCCTTTTAACATAAGCGTGTGCTTAACAAAAGGGAACGGGTATCCGTTCCATTCCATAAATATTCAAATTCAAAATTGAATAGAAGTTGGTTGGGACGGATGGATCATGAAGTTTTTTTGTGCGATGTATAGCTTTTTCATGTTCCGTACCTCCCTTTCTATTTCGAGTATCTAACTATTACAGGTTACCATTTCCAATTTCCAGCTGTCAACAGTTTTCAGAAATTATATTTCATTCGCAATCCACTGATATAAGTAACTGCTTGTAGGACCGCAATATAAAATCGATTTGACAAGTAGCCAAGCAAAACTATTTGTTTTTTTCTTGTAAATAAATTATCATTGTCTTAACTAACTATTTTACCACTACAGGAGGTGTACACTTTGTTCAACCCCTCATTCGGGTGCGGGACAAAGTAATTATTTGGAAATCCCCATACGATTGGCAGCATTTGCTGTCTTGATCGCCCTCACCGCATTTTTTGTTGCGAGTGAATTTGCAATTGTGAAAGTAAGGACATCACGAATTGATCAGCTTGTCGCGGAAGGAAACCGCAAAGCTGTCAATGCTAGAAAAGTAATCGGTAATTTGGATGAATACTTATCTGCTTGTCAATTAGGGATTACGATTACTGCTCTTGGACTTGGGATGCTCGGTGAACCTACCGTCAATCTCATGTTAGCTCCCATCTGGGAAAGTTTAGGTCTATCCACTAGTACAACAAGTATCGTATCATACATTATCGCCTTTTCGATCGTCACATTTCTACATGTTGTCGTTGGTGAGCTAGCTCCTAAAACGATTGCGATACAAAAAGCAGAAGCCATTACATTGGCCTTTTCAACACCGCTAATTATCTTTTATCGCATGGCATATCCTATTATTAGAGGTATGAATGGAACTGCGCAATTCTTGATTAGACTTTTAGGATTTAAATCCATGTCAGAATCCGAAGTTGCTCATACTGAAGAGGAGCTTCGATTGATTTTAGCGGATAGTTTGAAGAGCGGTGAAATCAACCAATCTGAATATAAATATGTCAATAAAATTTTTGAGTTCGATGACCGAATTGCCAAAGAAATCATGGCACCTCGGACAGAAATGATGTCCATCGAAAAAGATATGACATTGCGTGAAGTGTTCGAAGTGATTGGTGTTGAGCAATATACGCGTTATCCAGTAACAGATGGTGACAAAGACCATATTATCGGTCTCGTCAACATGAAAAATCTTTTAACGGCGTTCATTAAAAACCCAGAAACCGAGCATCAATCAGTCATTCAATATATGCAACCTATTATCCATGTGATTGAAACAATACCGATTGGCGACCTTCTCCTTAAAATTCAGCGAGAACGGATCCATATGGCCATCCTAATGGATGAATATGGCGGGACTTCGGGTCTTGTGACGATTGAAGATATTCTTGAAGAAATCGTCGGTGATATTCGTGACGAGTTCGATACAGATGAAGTACCTGAACTTCAAAAGCTAGGCGAGGATCATTATATCTTAGATGCCAAAATGCTTATCGAAAATGTCAATGACATTCTCGGAATCGACATTGACGAAGATGATATTGATACGATTGGCGGCTGGTTTATGACCCAACGCTTCGATGCCATCCAAGGTGAAAAAATTATCGAGCAGGGCTATGAATTCATCGTAAAAGATGTCGATGGACACCATATTCTCTACTTGGAAGTATTCAAATACGAGCAGGAACATATCAATGATACATCCGAATTGTCATTAGAATCTTAATGAAGAGCGGCTCTCACTATGAGAGTCGTTTTTTTGTTATGCTGCGAGGATAGAGTTGGTTGCATGCTTTGCACGGTTGGTTGGACATTTCACAGGTTTCGTTGCACACTTTGCTAACTTGGTTGCACAATTCACGGGTTTCGTTGTACACTTACAACTTGGTTGCACAGTTCACAGGTTTCGTTGCACACTTTGCTAACTTGGTTGCACAATTCACAGGATTCGTTGCACACTTACAACTTGGTTGCACAATTCACGGGATTCCTTAAGCTTGTTGTCAAAAAATCTATATTGACACATAACTTTTATTTTGTTATTGTTAATCCATCTTACAGAAAGCAGGTGAAGTTTTATGGCTATTATCATTGTACCTATTGCAAATTCGGTCGGACCCATACTTTCACCTGCCATACTTTAATCAATTACGGCTCGGCGTAATTGCGTCCAGATTTTGAATCGAGCTTGCTCGATTAACTCCTTTCAAAATCTGTGACATCTGCCGGAGGCATTATCTTTGTTCAGCAGGCATTCGAACATCCGTTGAACAGGAAGCAAAATCAAAGTCATCTTATCTACCTTTGGAGATGGCAGCCTTCTGCTGAATAAAGATAAAAGTATGCTTATTCTGTTATGCGCGTGAAAGCCGTGGTGTCCGATCTGGACTCACGGTTTTTTTTATTGTCTAGCTTCAAGCGCTTTGCGCTTTTCTAGTCTAAAACGCACATAACAGGAGGAAAATGAATTGATTAATTTACAAGATTACGGCTGGAATACATCCCACGAAGCACGATGGGAAGAAATGAACGATAACGAGAAAATGAAGAAGTGCACGCCTGGGCGTGTCACACTTGAGCATAAACATATGTATCGGGTAGTCACCGCTGATGGAGAATGGCTCTCTGTCTGTTCGGGTACCATGCAGCATGACGCTGTGGAACGACGTGACTTCCCGGCAGTCGGAGATTGGGTTGCGGTTGAAAAGATGCCAGGAGAAGAACGTGGTATCATTCATGCGATTTTGCCAAGAACCTCTCTCTTTTCCAGGAAAGCAGCAGGTACAACAATCGTCGAACAGATTATCGCAGTAAATGTCGATATTGTCTTTCTCGTCATGTCGATGAATAAAGATTTTAACGCGAGGCGACTTGAGCGCTACCTAGTCGCCGCCTATGACTCCGGTGCGAATCCGGTTGTCGTCTTGACGAAAAAAGACGTTTGCGAAGATCCTTCATTTTATATAGAGGAAGCTCGCAATATCGCATTAGGTGCAGATGTCTTCGCTGTTAGTAATGTGACGGGTGAAGGCGTTGATGAACTAGTTGCGTTGTTAGCAGATGGAAAAACAGCAGCATTATTAGGCTCGTCAGGTGTTGGTAAATCATCTCTGACAAATGCCATTTGTGGAAATGAAATGATGGCGGTACAAGAGATTCGTGAGGATGATGCAAAAGGCCGTCATACGACGACTCACCGAGAGCTTATCAAAATTCCAGGTGGAGGTGTCCTTATTGATACACCAGGGATGCGGGAATTCCAGCTTTGGGATAATAGTGAAAGCCTAGACTCTGGCTTTAAGGATATTGAAGCGTTTGCAGAAGCCTGCAAATTCAATGATTGCCAACATAACAACGAACCTGGATGTGCCATACAGGAAGCACTTTCCACAGGTGCATTACCCGAGGACCGCTATGCGAGCTATTTGAAACTCCAAAAGGAATTAGCTTTCTTGGAGCGTAAAACGGATCGTGCGGCGCAATCCGCGGAGCGTAACAAGTGGAAAAGTATAACAAAAAGTATGCGTAAGCATCCTTCGAAAAAGAAGTAAGACAGTTTGAACTTATAATATAGAGGGGACAGTTCTTTTAACCAGAACTGTCCCCTTTTGTTATTATTACCGCCATGGACTTTTTCCCTTCCTCGAACTGGATAAACTAGCAGAAGAGCAACCACTTTCATGGCTGCTCTTCCTCATCAATCCTTCTTATACTCAATATGATACACATCATGCCTTCGGTCCTTCAGCTGCTTAACCGTTCCATCCTGACGCTGACGACGCAAAATTTCAAGGTCGACATCACCAATCAGCACCATTTCCAAGTTGGCATTCGTCTCGCCTACAATCCCATCGCGAGCAAATTCAAAATCGGACGGGGCAAATATGGCAGATTGCGCATATTGGATATCCATATTTTCCGTCTGTGGCAAGTTGCCGACTGTCCCCGAAATAACGGTGTAAATTTGATTTTCAATGGCGCGTGCCTGTGCACAATAACGAACACGTAAATAGCCTTGGCGATCCTCTGTACAAAATGGCGTGAAAATAATATTAGCACCCATATCCGTCGCAATACGTGCAAGCTCTGGAAACTCAATATCATAGCAAATTTGAATGGCGATTTTCCCACAGTCTGTATCGAATACACGAACAGCATCTCCTGCACTAATCCCCCACCATTTTCGCTCATTTGGCGTAATGTGAATCTTATACTGCTTTTCAATCGAACCATCACGACGGAACAAGTAAGAGATATTATAAATTTCTTCATCCTCTTCCTCTACAAAATGAGAGCCACCGATAATATTGATGTTGTACCGTACCGCCAAGTTTGTAAACATTTCAATATATTGCGGTGTATACTCCGTCATCCTGCGCACTGCTTGACTTGGTGATCGTTCATCCAAAAAGGACATTAGCTGTGTTGTAAATATTTCTGGAAACACGACAAAGTCGGAATTAGCATCTGCTGCAACATCAACGAAGTATTCGCATTGGTGGGCCATTTCTTCAAATGACGAAATTTTTCGCATTAAATATTGTACGACACAAATGCGCACCGGATAGCTCGTCTTAAAATGCCGCTTCGTGAGTGGCTTATAATCAACATTATTCCATTCCATCAAAGTTGCATATTTCTTCGAAGCTTTATCATCTGGCAAATAGTTTGGATTGACACGCATTAACGTAAAGTCATTCATCAGCTGAAAAGTGAGCACAGGATCATAAATTTTATGGCGTGATACGGAATCTACATACTCACGCGGCGACATCTCCGCAGCATGCTTATGGTAATTCGGAATCCGGCCACCCAGGATGATAGACTTCAAATTCAATTCCCTAGCCAGCTCCTTGCGCGCCTCATAAAGGCGTTGCCCCACCTTCATACGTCTATAGCCCGGGTGTACCATCACCTCGATGCCGTACATATTGTAACCATCCGGATTGTGGTTGGTTATATAGCCTTCGTCTGTGACATCATCCCATGTATGACGATCATCGTACTCATCAAAGTTTATAATAAGACTTGAACAGGAACCGATAATTTCACCATCTAGTTCTGCAATGAGCTGCCCCTCTGGAAAAATGGCCAAATGGCTCTTTAACTGCCCTTCTTCCCACGGTTCCATTCCCGGAAAACAAAGCTCCTGCATCGCCAGCAACCGCTTAATATCCGCAGATTCCATCTGACGGATGACCATACTTACTTCAAACGACGACAAATCGAATTCTTCACTCACCCGAAACACCCCTTTCTCTTTATTATATCGCACAACCCTTGTGAATCAATTACACCGAGCTGAAATTACGCCCGCAGAATGCCTCCCTAATTCCATTCAAACTTCACAACCTTCTCCTAGACTAACTAGCGTCGACAGAAGCAAGTCAATACTATTTACTTGCTTCTGTCGACCCTCTATAATCAAATAAGTAGTAAACGATCTAGGAGCTGGTCATGTTGAATAAACGGATAGAAAACGGACTCATCTTAATATGTACCGTATCGCTTGTTGCGACACTGGGTTCGTTATACTTTTCACAAGTACGCGGATACGAGCCTTGCACACTTTGTTGGTACCAACGTATTTTGATGTATCCACTTGTCCTCATTTCAGGTATTGCCTTGTTTCAGAAAAATGCACAAATCGCTTTAACGACTGCTATTTTTGCGACGATTGGTGGAAGCATTTCCCTCTATCATTATGGCATCCAAAAGCTAAGCTTCTTAGGCGAAAGTGCACCTTCTTGTGGGGCTGTATCTTGTACAGGACAGTACATTAACTATCTTGGGTTCATCACTATTCCCTTTTTAGCACTAATCGCGTTTACAATCATCTTAATCACAAGCCTTTTCATCGTGAAATGGCAGAAGGAGTCGAAGTAATTTGAAAAAACTACTCATCATTGGCGGTGCGATTGTCGCCGTTTTCATACTCATCGTTGTTTTATCAAATCAATCAGATAAGGCAAAACTAAAGGATAATCCGTATGACACAGACAAGTTATCTAAATCTACAATTGCTTTAATCGGCAATGAGCATTACGACAATATAGTTCTACCAGAAGTACTTAACGAAAAAATCACTTCTGGCGAATCCGTTACAGCATACTATTTCCACCCAGAATGTCAGTATTGTATGGCGATGACACCTGTCATGATGCCGATTGCTAAAGAGATGGGGGTTGACGTATTGCAATATAATATGTTGGAATACCCTCATCCTGCTGATATTCAAACATGGCCTATGCTTGTCCAGTACAAGGATGGAAAAGAAGTTGTAAGAATGGGCGGTGAACGCCCGGCGGAAGAGATACGGGCATTCTTCACTGAATTCGCAGGTAAATAATGAAAGATAGCTGGAAGGAATGATCTAAATGGCTTTATTTCATTATAAAACCCAACAGCCGGATATAACGGTCGAACAACTACTAAAAGAACAATGGCAGGGCGGCAAAAAAACAGTTCACCTTATGCGAATGGCAAAAAGCGTACTCGATTCAGCCAGTAATCCAATAGATGACTGGCGTGCTCCCCTGCCTGAAGGGACGGAATTAGTATTCACATTCCCGGATACCGCCTCCACATATGTAGCAGATGACAAAGGTGAATTGACTATTCTTTTCGAAGATGAACATATTCTTGCCGCAGTAAAACCAGCAGGCATAGCGACTCATCCTGATGGACCAACGGAGACAGGTACGCTGATGAATCTTGTCATGGCACATATTCGGAACAATGGCGGTGATTACGCTGAGCATATCCATCGTTTAGATAAAGGCACTTCCGGGCTTGTGCTTATCGCCAAGCACCCCATTGCCAAATCACTATTCGATCGAATGATTGAACAGAACAATCTCACACGCCAATATGTTGCAGAGGTAGATGGCTACCTGAAAAGGCCAAGGGGTACGATTAAATTGCCAATTGGTCGAGATCGCCATCACCCTGCTAAACGACTTGTTTCCATGTCTGGACAAGCTGCTGTCACTCACTTCAAGGTCATTGAACGCAAGGAAAACACGACCCTTGTTGAGGCACAGCTTGAAACAGGACGCACGCACCAAATTCGCGTTCATTTAGCTCATATTGGTAATCCCGTTACAGGAGATACACTCTATGACGGCAGCGAAACTGCGGATGGACATTACCGCCTAACGGCCACAACGCTACGCTTTATTCATCCGTTTACTGAACAGCAAACTACAATTGAAATAAAATAAAAAATCCATGGAGGAAATTTCTCCATGGATTTTATTTTTAAATCAATTGCGCCTCGGCGTAATTGCGTTAGGATTTTGAATTGTGCACAGCACAATTAACTCCCCTCAAAATCCTTAACATCCGCCGGAGGCTTAACTTGAATCAGCAGGGAGTTTGAACCCCCTTTGACCGAAATGCTTTTCCGGCATTCATCCCACCACTTATAGAAGTGGCGGACTTCTGTAGCTGACGCTTCGCTTTCAGTACAAACACATTTGCTGAATCAAGTTAAAATGCTAATTGACGAATTCCATTCTCAAGTCGCTCGTCTACTTCTTTAGCATCCTCGATATGCTCAACAATCAAATCATGTGCTTGTGCAAAAAGCTCTTTCGCACCAAGTAACTCGCTTTTTACCTCTTCAGACAATCTCTTCTGTTCTTCAATCATCTCTTGAATTGCACCGATATCTCCTTGGCTATGCTCGATTGTCCCAAGAATATTTTCGATTTTCGCAGCTGTTTCAAAACTAACGGCTACACCTTTTTCAACAAGCTCGGCACTTTTCCGTGTTGCGGCAAGTGCTTGTTCGATTTCATCACGCAATGAGGACGTTAATGTTTGGATATTAGCCGTACTATCAGATGTACTTTCTGCAAGCTTCCGTACTTCTTGTGCAACAACCGCAAATCCTTTACCAGATTCTCCTGCGCGTGCCGCTTCAATAGATGCATTTAATGCTAGCAAGTTGGTCTGTGCCGCAATTCCTTCAATAACACCAACAATTGACTGAATTTCAACAGACCGAGCACTCAAATTAGTCATGTTTTTTTCTGACGCTTGAATTTGTACCCCTAAATCCCTAATAACTTCAGCAGTTGCATTGACTTCCTTCGTACCCTCTGTTGCTTCTTCAACCATACTATGTGATCTTGTCTCAAGTGAAAGTCCTTTTTCAAACAATTCATGTGATTTCTCAGACGTTTTCTCACTCAAATCTCCGACTCTATCAAATCTTACTTCAATCTGGCTAACTGCTTCGCCCATTATATTATGCTGTGCATTAACCTTCTCGTGGTGGTGAACAGCAGCATTAAGTTCACTTTTCAAATCAGTTAAGCGACTTTTATCTTGCGCCTCTTTATCTGAATATACCGTTTTTAGACGTTCAATTTCTAATTGTAAATCTGTATCCTGAACATTCTTTTTTTTACTAGAGAACACATCTATTCCTCCTAGACTCTTTTCTTAATTATATCATACTAATTCCCTAATCAAAGAATCTAATTACCTCAAAAGGAATAAATTTCTGGCAATGCGTTGGATATGTTCACTCATTACGTTTGAATGTATTCTCTGATTTATGTTGACCCTTTAGGAGAGATCACTTATTTTGAAAGAAGTTCTAAAGGACGACCTCGGTTTGCTAATATGTGATGAAATTGACAGTTGAAATCTAAACGAAAAACGAATATTATTGTACATGTGCTTCATTTTGTTCGTATTTTGAAAGGAGATTTACAATGTTTCATTTAAAAGAGCTGAATACAACCGTAAAAACTGAATTATTAGCTGGCGTGACTACTTTTTTAACAATGGCCTATATCGTCATTGTCAATCCGATTATTCTTGCCGATGCCGGCGTACCATTCGAGCAAGTTTTCCTCGCGACAATTGTTGCAGCGGTAATTGGTACACTTTGGATGGCATTATTTGCGAATTACCCAATCGCCATCGCACCGGGTATGGGGTTAAATGCTTATTTCACATCCATCGTCATTGCATCCGATGGTCAACTGGACTACATGACTGCCTTTTCGGCGGTATTCGTTGCAGGACTATTATTTGTCTTATTATCCCTAACATCCTTCCGCGAAAAATTAATCCAATCCATTCCTGAGAGCTTAAAATTAGGAATTACGGCTGGGATAGGGTTGTTCATTGCTTTTATCGGCTTGCGTCTTTCAGGCCTTGTTGCTCCGCATCCAGGTAATCTTGTACAGTTAGGTGATCTCACCTCCCCACCTGTTCTATTGGCATTATTCGGCCTACTCGTCACAATCATTCTGATGACTTTGAATGTCTATGGTTCGATTTTCATCGGCATGATTCTGACAGGTATTGTAGCACTTGTTACAAAACAGCTAAAATTTGAAGGTAGCCTGTGGCAAATACCACATTTACCCGAGGGAATTCTTGTTTGGAATCCCGTTCATGCAGTCGGCGATGTCATTTCACATGGTCTATATGGCGTTGTCTTTGCGTTCTTAATTGTAACCTTATTCGATACAACTGGCACGATGATTGGTGTTGCCAAGCAAGCTGGCTTAATGAAAGGCAATACTTTGCCACGTGCACGCCATGCTTTGCTTGCTGACTCAGTCGCGACTGCAACAGGTGCCATGTTCGGAACAAGTCCTACCTCTGCCTACATCGAGTCATCCTCTGGTGTTGCAGTTGGTGGACGTACTGGTTTAACAACACTAACCGTAGCTATCTTGTTCATCATTGCTGCATTCTTCGGACCATTTGTCAGTGCGCTTTCGGGTGTATCAGCGATAACCGCTCCTGCTTTGATTATCGTTGGTAGCTTAATGATTGGTGCGGTTAAACATATCGACTGGGATTCATTCGATGAAGCATTTCCAGCATTTCTCGTTATTCTAACAATGCCGCTCACTTCAAGCATTGCAACAGGAATTGCACTTGGCTTTATCACCTACCCACTGTTAAAAGTCGTGAAAGGCAAAGGGAAACAAGTTCCCGTTCTCTTATATATTTTCGCTGTATTGTTCGCTTATCAGCTACTCTTTTTGCCGCATTAAAATCAATCGCGCCTCGGCGTGATTGCGTCCGGATTTTGAATTGAGCTTGCTCAATTGACTCCCTTCAAAATCTGTGACATCCGCCGGAGGCTTTCACTTAATTCAGCAGGGTTTGAAACCCCAGCTGAATTAAGTGAAAGGTGTTACTGTCTTTGTCACAATTTTTTCTTACCGTTATTTCAATTTGATTGCCAATAAGGTATACTGTACTAAGAACTACTGATTTTACGGGAGGTATCATCTAATGAATTTGATTCTTATCATGGGTGTTAGCGTAGCATTCCTTTCTGCAATCCTTACAGGTGGCTACGAAGACAAAGGCAATAGCCATAAAAGCAAGAAGAGCCGTGGTCATCAGCCAACCTAATACAATGTAAAAACGGGACTAGCCTTTTATGGCTGTCCCGTTTTTTTAGGCTAATCCTGGGTAATGTTGCTGTCTGAGTGCTTCATAAATAAGTATCGCTGCTGTATTCGATAGATTCAACGAGCGAATATGGTCATTCATCGGAATTCGCAAGCAGCGCTCTTTGTTCTCTTCGATAATGTCATCTGGCAACCCGCTCGTTTCCTTGCCAAACACAAAGAATATGTCCTGTGCCGTATCCGAGTAATCGAATGCGGTATGGGGCTTGTCCCCATGCTTCGTCAAAAAGTAAAATACTGCCGCCGGATATGCTGCAAACATTTCCCGAATGCCTTCGTGATACGTAATATCAACATGCTCCCAATAATCAAGGCCTGCCCGCTTCAACATTTTATCGTCTGTCGAAAATCCAAGTGGTTTAATTAGATGGAGCTTCGTTTTAGTTCCTGCACAAGTCCGTGCAATATTTCCCGTATTCGCCGGAATAAGCGGTTCAAACAATGCAACATGTATTGCCATTTCAACACTTCCCCTTACAATTGATATGTCCAATTATCTACTGCTTTTTTTAATTCCACAAGTACTTCCTCATCTTGCTCTTTCGTTAACGCCTCTTGGATAGCTTGATAGCCTTCGTCTGTACCAATTCGACTAAGTGCCCATACAATCGTTCCTCGAATAACCGGACGCGGATCTTGCCCTAGCATCACAATCAGCTCTGGTACCGCCGATTCCTCTTTAAAATGAGCAAGTGCTAGTATCGCATTGCGTTGAATCGGATTTTTACCACGCCATGAGCCCGCCACATGGCCAAATTTCTCTTTAAACTCTCTGTTCGATAGCCTAAGCATCGGTTGGAGTAGGGGTTTAGCAAGCTCAGGCTCTGCCTGAAATACAGCCTGATGTAAATTGTATTTCCCTTTATTTTTTGGACATACAGTCTGACATGTATCACAGCCATATACCCGATTTCCAAACTCCGAACGAAACTCCTCTGGGATTGGTTTTTTCGACTGCGTCAAAAATGCAATACAACGTTGCGCATTCAATTGCCCACCTTGAATTAATGCCCCGGTTGGACAAACATCTAGGCAAAGCGTACAATCCCCACACTCATCCTCCATTGGCACATCAGGTGCAAATGGAATATTCGTAATCATTTCACCTAAATAGACGTATGAACCGAATTCAGGCGTAATAATGGCACAGTTTTTTGCCGACCACCCAATGCCTGCACGCTCGGCAACTGCACGATCAGAAAGCTCCCCCGTATCGACCATCGAACGAAGCTTAGCACTAGGCACATTTATTAAGATGAATTCTTCTAGAAGCCTCAGCTTCTCCCGTAAAACGGTATGGTAGTCCATCCCCCATGAAGCGCGGCTGAACACGCCGCGTCGCTCCCCCTTCTTCCCCTTGGGCGTGTTCACCATCTTGGATGGATAGGCAATCGCAATCGCAATAATACTTTCTGCTTGATCAAGAAGCAGCGCTGGCTCTGTTCGCTTATCAAGGTCCTTCTCTTCAAACCCTGACTGATAGCCCAATTCTTGCTGACGCTTCAAACGGTTTTTCAGCTCTCTGAACGGAGCAGCTGTTGTAAAACCAATCTTATCTATGCCAATTGAAGCTGCATAGTCTCTCACTGCCTGTTGCAGTTGAACAGCATTCACACCTTAACGCCTCCTTTATGCTAGTATTGAATTAAACTAAATCAAATTATATAAAGGGTGATGTCATTGTATATCGAAATGGCCGAAAAAATTTTACAAGCCGTGCCCGGATTAAAATTGGGCATTAATCATTATACCAAAATTACCGTATCAGAATCGCCTCAAATGCTAAAAGGTCGACTACAACTATTCCAAGAGCAGCTTTTCTTTGAACTGGAAGACAAATCTGTCACTGACTTTCCAGGTATTCAAGAATGGAGAACTGTATGGAAAACGCTTGGCGCAGATCCTAATCGCTATCGTCACTCCGCGGAAGCACTTATGCGGCGTGTGAAAAAACAAAACTATATTACTCCATTTCACTCAGCAGTCGATTTAAACAACTTTTTCTCCTTGCAGCAGGAAATCCCAGCTGGTATTTATGACTTCAACAAAATTGTCGGCAATGTACGAATTTCTGTTGGTTCAGAAGAAACTGGCTATGACGGATTGAATGGTCGTTTCAATTCTTTACACAATATTTTACTCTTAAAAGATGATTATAGCCCGTTCGGTAGCCCATTTGTCGATTCTGTACGAACAGCTGTCACAACAGAAACAACCGAAGCGCTTCACGTCTTCTTTATTCGCCCATCGATGGACGCAGCAGAGGCACTTGAACTAACAACGGCATGTGGCAATATGTTTACCAGTATTAGCGGCGGCGACGTCCACTCGTATGTTTTGCATGAGGGACAAACTTCCATTATAGTTGAATAATTGGATTAAAGAATCGAGGGAATGATGAGATGGCTAACATTACACTTGCTGAAGCAGTAAAATTAAAAAGTATTTTAACGAAGCGTATTCATGACCTGGAAGATGAAATGAGACGTGCTGCCTTTACAACTGTAGAAAAGGGCAATGAACCTGTACAAAGCCCACGCTCCCTTCAAGTAGTCGAAGCAGAACTAGATACAGTGCGTACTGATAGTCGCGTACTTGACCGTCTGATGTATCGGGCCAATATCGACCACAGTATCGACTTCCAAGGGCAACCACTAGCCATTGTAGAAGCAATTGAACTTGCGACTCAATTACGTGCTAAAGCTCGCTTTTACAAGGAACTTTCCATGTCGCAAAAAGAAGAAATCCAATTCGGCTACTCCGAAGGTACAATTGTCTATCGTGTCGCCTTATTTGATCCAGAAGACTATCGAGTGAAATCATTGCAAGCTGAAAAGGATGCGCATAAGTTATCCAATGCGATTAATGCTAAAAACTATTCTATCACGCTCGATTTTGATGATAGTAAATATTTCTAATCCCTTGGCAAGGTGAGACTCCTTTCCAAGGCATAGAGCGGGGACACAATTTAAATTGCTGGCAAACCAATAACCAGTCCCCATTTACTTTGTGACCCATCCCCAATGACCAACTAAGGCAATTGCATGAACAACCAAAACTGAGTATCACCAGGTCTCCCTCTATGAAAATCGCTCCTTCCGCTTAGACGGCAAGGAGCGATTTTGTTTATGGTCAATTTTTAAATGGCTTTGTTTTCTCACCTTCAATCAGCAACGTCCAGGTACCATTTTCCGGGAAAATCATATTTCCACTATAGTGATATATATATCCTCCTGAGCCATCGATAAATGAACCATCCTGATTAAAAATATGTTCAGACACAATATTCCCTTGCTCATTTAATAATTTTACTTCTATCCCCTTCTCGCTCTCCACTGAGCTTTCGATAGTAATTTCTGTCTCCTCGCCTACCGCAAGCTCCATTGGATGGCTAATCAAGGAGTAATCTTCCGTTTTTGGAAACGAGGGTAGAACATCAACCGTAAATTCTTCAAATAATTGATCCTCGACAAATATAGATAACTGCCATTTACCGTCTGCTGGGAATGGCAAAAAACTTGCTAACGAATGCGCATCTTCGTTAATCAGTGAGGTAGATAGAACGCCTTCAGATAAGACAAGATTTTCATTATAGCTATTCCTAGCTTCAACCCGATAATTTTTATCAATAAGTTGTAATGGATCACCCCAGAAATAAAGCATCAATTTACTACCTCTCCTAACATCTTCGGCTACAAATTGTTCATTGAAAACTAATATCCCGAATTTCCCTTCGACCCCAATTACGTCATAATGATTTTTAAAAACAGTTGCTTTCGGTGCAGTTAATTCTATCTGAGGCTGAAATGATTGCCGCAGCTCATTAAACCACTGATCACTATCACTCGACAGAACAAGGGTAAATACTATCGCACATATTGAAGCAAATGCAACGAAAGGCTCAACAAATTTTATTCTCTTTTTAGGCTTCATTTCCTTTTGCAAAGCCATGCTGACTCTTTGTTTCTGTTCTTCGCTCAACGTATATTTAGGAAGGCTTCTTAGATTTTCTTGTAAAGTCTTCATGCCCTTCATAATCCAGTCCCTCCTCTACAAGTATCTCCTTCAGTCTTTTTAATGCTCGGTGGAACATGACATTTACACGGTTCACATTACTTTTCAATACTTCGCTAGCTTCTTTTGATGTTAACTCCAAAATTCCCCTTAAGATAACTACTTCTTTATAGCGAGGAGAAAGCTGATGAATCGCTTTGTATAAATGAAGGATTTCTTGATTCATAATCGTTTTCTCTTCCAATTCATTCGACAGCTGCTGTTCTCGAAAAACGGAGTGCTTGATCTTTTCCCACACTTTCTTTCTACGATAATCGTCGATAATCTTATTTCTTGCAATAGAAACCAACCATGTCTTCGGATGTGACTGATCTTTAAAACCGGGTATCTTTTTTATAGCAATCATAAATGTTTCTTGCACAAGATCCTCAACATCCATCGAGCCTGTATAGTAAATTAGAAAACTAGTAATATCTCTCTCATACAATTGAAACCATTCCTCGATTCTATGATCCGTCACTCATTCTCCCCTCCTTTACTCATTAGACGATTTACTACGTAAAATATTACAGCACCAAAATCAAGAAAAAACGTTCCCTTCGTATCACAAAAGGAGCGTTTCAGTTTAATTTACATACGTTCCGCAATCTCTTTCAAAGCAATTGCCCGGTTAACAATAAACCTTTTCATATAATTTTCTAAAAACAACCTGTCTGCAAGAACCCCCAACAGCCCTAAAGGGGATTGATATTGAAAACGATCAATCATCAGTGTCCCATTATCCTGCTCTTTGAATTACTCCCACTTTCACTTCGTTTAGAAGTGGGAGATTCCTAAGATCACCAGCGTATCCGCCAGTTATTGATTAGGCTAGCCCCGTAATCCCTACGGTTAAAAGCCTTTCGGCTTCATTTTTAAGATTTATACTCGCGTTAATGTCCCTATCGTGATGACTTCCGCATTCTGGGCAGTCCCATTCACGCAAGGCAAGATTCTTAACGTCTTTGTTTCTATAGCCACAAGATGAGCAGAGTTGGCTTGAAGAAAATGTTTTGCCCACGGCAACAACCTGTTTACCGTACCATTTCGCTTTATATTCAAGCATTGTTCTGAATTGCGACCAACTTACTTCGCTAATCGCCTTGGCCAACTTGTGATTTTTAAGCATGTTAGACACCTGCAAATCTTCAATTCCGATGACATCGTGGTTTTTGATGATCTCAGTTGAGATTTTGTGCAAGTAATCCTTTCTTTTATTTACAATTTTCTCCTGAATACGTGCAACTACTACACGTTGTTTCTGATAGTTTTTAGCCTCACTTAGTTTACATTTTCTTTTGATTGCTAGTTCTTTTCGTCTTGAAAGGACACGTTGCTCTCTAGCTAACCTCTTCTCCAATGAGCGAAAGAATTTAGGGTTTCGATATACCGTTTCGTCAGATAGAATTGCAAAATCCTTCAAGCCGACATCAATACCTACCGATGAATTCATTTTAGGTAGCTCCAAAACTTCTGTTTCAACAAGAATAGAGACAAAGTATTTACCTGAAGGGTTACGTCTAATCGTTGCATTGATAATCCGACCATCTACTTCACGACTTTTAGAAAGTTTCACAAGTCCAAGTTTAGGCAATTTAATCATGGCGCCAACTATCGCTATATTTCCATTGGTGTGTTTTGTCGTGTAGGATTGAATGTTATTGCTTTTCGACTTAAAACATGGGGCTTTGTTTTGCTTCTTGAAAAACCTTGCGTATGAGTCTGCCAAGTTTCTCAAAGATGACTGAAGCGAAATGCTATCGACTTCTTTTAGCCAAATCGTGTCTTCCTTCTTCTTTAATTGAGTTAACTCGGCAGAGCAGGTATTATACGATAACCCTTCGCCCGTCTCTTTGTAAGTATTATTCCACTTGGCTAGAAAGTAATTAAAGACAAAGCGGCTACACCCAATTGTTTTAGCAATGAGCGTTTGTTGCTCCGCGTCTGGGTAGATGCGAAACTTATAGGCCTTATTGATTAGCATTACATTCACCCCTATCATACAGAATGTATATTCCTATTTTAACGGATTGATATGCTTTTTGGCTATCACCAACCGACATTTATCTCCCACTTATCGCCGGGCTTGTCCCTACACCCGATTGGAGTTGAAGTCTTCTGTCGGAAAACGATAAATTCATGATGTTCAATTAATGGCATGACAATCCTCCACCTACAGTGATTACATTTACTGTAGCATAATCGCAACTTGGTTTATATATAACATAAAAAAGACATAACCGAAGTTATGTCTTTTTTATTGAATACCCGAGGCCGGTTTCTATTATGGCCTATGGATGCTGTTAAATCAGTACTTCCGACAATCCTTGTGTAAAATTTGTGTGAAATTGTTTAAGTTTATAATTTTGTCCGCTTACTCTTTCGGTAGAGTAAGCATTTTTTATACAACGACTTCCCCGATATTTCTATTTTCTCAATTTACTCATTTTCCTTAATCCATTCATTCAGCCACTCGATCTCCTACAGGGACAAGTTTTGTTCTTTTTCTGTTTCTCTTTCTATTACATGGTGCCAATTCGCTTCTTCCCATTCTAAATGGGTTTAAATTATACATCCGCATACCAAACGTTTGGACAAATGCACCAATCATTGCTGTAATAGCGTGTATAGACACATTTTTTTTATATTTTACAGTATAAACTTTATAAAATATTCCCCATGCAAATACGGATAACCATCCAACTAATAATATATGTGCATGTATCGGACGCAATGAACATTCCATATTTCTACTCATTTTCGAGCCTAAAAACGTACCGATTATTCCAAAAATAGCTGCAAAACGAATTAATTGGATTGACCATTTCTTTTCCCTAATTTTAGGTCCTTCTAATTGGTAATTTAATTTCAAATGTACTTCCTTTTCCGATTTTACTTGTTACTTTTACTTGCCCACCATGTAACTCCACAACTTTCTTGACAATTGATAGTCCTAGCCCCGTTCCGTCTTTCTTTCTTGCTGTATCTACTCGATAAAAGCGGACAAATATTTGCGTTAGTTGTTCATTATTAATCCCTATTCCTGAATCCTTGAAAATAATTTGAATTTCGTCATGTACTTGTCGACAAGTAATCGAAATAATACTTCCAAATTCAGAATACTTAATGGCATTACTTAATAAATTATCCCACACACTCATGAGTAATTCTGCATCGCCTCGAATAGATACAGGTTCTAATTTATAGGATAGTTCTAATTCGCGTTCATTGATCCGCCATTGTGACTTCCTAATAATCTCTTTTAACTGTTCATCTAATCGGACACTATTCCTCTGAAAGGAATAAGAAGCCTGATCTAATGAGGTTAAGATGAGTAATTGTTTTGTTAAGTTCGATAATCTCTTAGATTCTCGCTGAATAATCGCTGCATACTGTAATCTTTCTTCTTTCCTTAGTTCATCATTTTGCAGTAGATCAGAGTAACCTTGAATATTCATTAATGGCGACTGAAAATCATGAGAAACATCATTGATAAATGCCTTACGTAATTCATCATTATGAGCAAGCTGTAGCTGCATCAAATTAAAATTTTCCGCCAATTGACCTATCTCATCATTTCGAGAAATATTTAATCGGTAATTAAAATTTTCATTTTTTACTGCCTTTGTTGCTTCTGTTAATGATGAAATGGGACGAATTAATTTTCGTGTCATTACAACCACACCCAGTAAGCTAATTACAGCGATTGCAACTACAAAGCTCATTAAAACAACATGTATATCCGAGAAAATTGACTTGTTATCGGGTCTTAAAAATAATGCATATTGGTCTTGCATTGTAATAACAGGTACCCCAACTGAATTTTCCAAGCTATTGGAAAAATGTCCGATCATAAATAACGAACTCGGCGCGTATTTCATCCCATGGTATATTTCACCATCAATAATCGTTTGAACTGTTTCATGAGGTATCTTTAAGTTTTGAAATTCTTCACCAAAAGGGTATTTTTCTCCGGAACTAGAAATTAAATATAGTTGATAGCCTGAATTACCGATTAATGATAAATATGCATGCATCGAATCCTTTGAATCATGCATATTTTCAATCCCATTGGCAACCTCTTGAGCAAACTTTACATTTTGTGAGTTAATATTGTCCTTTGAAATTGAAAAGTAAATAATATTTGCGAGGGCATATCCGACGATGATACTGCAAAACAAAATTAATAACGTGGCGCTAATAAATTGTCGATAAAGTGTTTTCATTTCAACATCTCTAATTTATAACCAATTCCACGAACCGTTAGAATTCCAACGTCCGCCTCATAACGTATTAATCGCTCCCTCAATCGATTAATATGTGTATTCAACGTAGCGTCATTGCCCTCAATATCAATTCCCCATGTATGCTCAATCAGAAAAATTCGTTGTACGATTTTTCCACTTCGTGATGCTAGTAAAGTGAGGAGCTCAAATTCCTTCAAAGGCAACAAAACGGTTTCATTTCTAATAATTACTTCGTAGTTTTTTCGATCAATTTTCATATTTCCGATTTCTATGAAATTTTCTAATGATCGTTCATAACGTCGTAAAACAACTGCAACCCTAAATAATAATTCGCTAGGCTCAAATGGCTTTACTATGTAATCTTCCGATCCAGCAATAAATCCTTTTTCTTTATCGACTAATTGGCCTTTAGCGGTCAATAATATGACAGGAATCTCATAATCTTCCGTCAGAATTTCTGTTAATTCAAAACCATTCATTCCTGGCATCATAACGTCTACAATCGCCAAATCCACTTTGTAAGTTTCTAATAACGTTAGCGCTGCTTCCGCATCGTCAGCAATATGCACTTTATACCCTGCACGTTCCAAATGTATAGATACTAGTTGTAAGGTATCTAAATCATCATCTACTAATAAAATCTGCATCGTAACGCCTCCACTTTCTAGTGAATTTAGCTTCATGTAATCTATTAATCATTTTATTGTAACGTTAATTTACCATCTTCCATGCGGTAAACACGGTCGCAATTTGCTAGCATTCGTTCATCATGTGTTACCATAACAGCCGCTTTACCACGTGCTTTAACTTCTTTTGAAATAAGGGAAACGACCTCATTTGCACGGTTTGTATCCAATGATGCAGTAGGTTCATCGGCTAAAATAAGCGATGAATCATTCATAAATGAACGTGCGATTGCTACACGTTGACGTTCTCCTCCAGAAAGCTCGTTTGGAAATTTCCCGAACTTACTTGTCAAACCAAGCCCTGTTAATAATTCTTTTGCAAAGGCTTCATCTTGTTTTGTTACTTTACCCGACATCTTTTTTATAACAAGCAAATTGTCTAATATGTTTAAATATGGCATTAGGTTAGACGTTTGTAAAATAAATCCTATTTCATGTAATCGCAAATCGGAAAGCTCTTTGTCTTTTAGTGTTGCGATATTCTTATTATTAATTTCCACTTCACCTTGCGAGGGTTTTAATAACGCACCAGCAATCGATAGAAACGTCGATTTTCCGGAACCTGATGGACCTATAATTGCTACAAATTCTCCAGACGCAACCTCCATTGAGACTTGATCTAAAGCAATTATTTGAGTTTCGCCTTCTTTATATACTTTTGAGACATTTTTCATGCTTAAAGTCATTACTCAACCCTCCCTAACGCTGTTAATGGATCTATTTTTGAAATTCGACGAATTGAAAACAATGAACTACCAACAGAAATCACTAATAGTACGATTCCATATATAATAACTAATCCAGTATCTAAATTAAATGGCATTTCTTTTGGGAATACCATAGCAGTTAAATATGTGAGACCAATTCCTACTAAAATACTAAAAAATGACAACACAAATACTTGGGACACGATTGTTTTAGCTATAAATCCATTTGAAGCACCAATTGCTTTCATCACACCAAATTGCTGTGTTTTTTGGATGGTTAGAACATAGAAAAACACTGCAATGACGAATGCAGAAATGACAATCAAGAACACAAGCATCATCATTATTGTACCATTTTCCGCAGTATAACCTGGCATGCCATTAATAGCTGAGGATTTTGTTACTACTTCAATGCCATCTACTTCTTTTTCCATTTGAATGGCCTCCACATCTTTACCTAATATGGCGAATGCATTGATAGCATCTTCCACTCCATTATTTGATCCGGGTGCGGAATATTTATACTCCCGTACAAAATCCATGTTTGCAAATAGTGAAGGCAAGTGATTGAATGTCTCGTTTTTCACAAAACCAATAATTTCTGCATTTAGTTCAGAACCATCAATTGCTATCTCATCCCCAATTTCATAGCCATTTTGATTTTTTATTGTGACATTCGCAACAACGCCATTTTTAACATTCGGATCAAGTGCTTTACCCTCTATTACTTCAGGTTGTAAAAATGAGCCTGCTTCAATACCTAATAGAGCTGCATCTACTTTCTCCTCCCCTTCAGCAACCCCACCAATTGGCAAGATTGCAATGACTGCTTGAGAAAATGGTGCAACTTCTTCTACTCCCTGCTGAGCTTCAATTTCACTTTGCATCGATTGAGATAATAATGATTTTGAAAATCTCGCACCAGCCCCATCTTCATAAACCACATGCTCTGCTTCCCAGTTTTTAATCGTCGCGGCACTTAGTGTAGATAATCCATTTCCTAAACCTGAAAGGATAAATACAAGCCATGCGATTAATACAATGATAAGCCCTATCATTGTAAAACGTAACTTACCATGTTTTAATTCTTTTAATGCTAAAAACATACAATAAACCTCCTTCTTTTCATTTACATTCCTCATCATAAACAAGTTATATAAACTCTATATAAACTTTCTGTACTTGAGCTAAAGTAGAGGTATTAATACATCCAAGTTAAGACCTTATTTTAGAAAAATTAATAAAAGTTGTTACGAAACAATGGCATGCATCTACAAAAGAAGTAGAAAAAACATATGGACATATGACAAAAGGAATAGAAAAAGAAGCCTCTCAAAATTCAGCGAATTTATGAAAGGCTTCAATATTTAGTATGATTTTGTGGCGCTTATGACCAATAAAATGACCACGGTTTGATGAAAGTTGCTCTAACCCTTTGTATATCAGGGGTTTAGAGTTCTTCTTACATCATGCCGCCCATAGAGTCCGGGCTATTAAAGTTATATACTTACTAGTACAAACTGCTCTACATCAACGTTCTGGAGTGATTCATTCAATTTAATTATATCAACTTATACTGGTTTTTATAAGTTTCGGCATCAATCAGGGCATCAAATATGAGCATCTGGCATCAGAAACAGATAGCTAAAAACTTTCATATTCCGCTGTCTGTTTTCTTGATTCCAAAGATTGCAGTAAACCCAACTTTCCCAATCCAGTCTTCGTCACTTCCGTTTGTAATTTACGATACTCCCACCATTCTTACGAACCTCATTATAATACTTCTCCATATATTTACCGACCTCTTTTTTATGAAACAGCCACTTGCTCCCTAGACGTATCTTCGGAAATTCTTCATCATATAAAAGATGGGTTACAATCGTATTCTACGACATATTTAAATATTTCGCTAGTTGCTTTGAATTCATGAAAAATACTTCCGATTCAAGTTCTTGTAAATGCTCATCTATTTTCTGAAGATAAAGCTCTTTTAGCTTTTCTTGATCAACTTCTATGGTAATCAATTTTCTTCACCCACCCACTCATTCAACCACTCAATTTCTTCCTGTGATAAACTTTCTTCTTTTACTTCCCTATCTACTATCTTCTGCCAATTCGCTTCTTCCCATTCTATATGCGCTTCCCACTCACGCATAACCTTAACTGCCTTTCCTGTTTCTAGTTGCCGCTTAGTTTTGAATGGTATTATTTTCGCCATTTTTGCCACCTCTTCCGACTAGTTCTGTTCCTTCTATAATAACGGCTTCAATTGAAAGAATCAAAAAAGACCAAACTATTTTAGTCTGGACAATCTTGATTATTGTTATATGCCCTTGTGCTTACAAGGGTTAGTTCATTTCTTGTGTAAAATTTGTGTATAATTATTTCATTGTGTAAATTTCCATCATGACTTTCGTTTATAAGATACGATTCTTCCACCATTTTTACGAACCTCATTATAATACTTCTCCATATATTTACCAACCTTTTTTATGAAACAGCCACCTGCTTCCTAAACGTATTTTCGGAAACTCTTCTTCATATGAAAGCTCGGTTTCAATCGAATTCCAAGACATGTTCAAATAAACCGAGAGCTGCTTTGAATTCATAAAAAACATTCCTGATTCAACTTCTAAATACTCATCTTTTCCCTGAAGATACAAGTCCTTCAGATTTTAATTATTATTCAAATAAAATCAGGAGAAATTGATATAGGTCCACCCCTCCCTTTTCTACTTTAGTGTTTCCTTAAAAGATTTCCTTCCTGATTTAATCTCTTTAATTTTAATATCCAGCTTACCAATTGAGTTATCTGATAATTCCACCTTTCCATCCTGCTCGGCTCTTTTCCAAGCCTTTACATTTTTACGATATAAATATTCTGATAAACGATAAATATCGATATCTTTTTTTAATGCTTCTTCGTATGTTTCCTTTATCTCTCGCTTAACTTCTTCTTCTAATTGCTTCCGAATTTCTTCGATAGTTACTTTCCCCTGAATTGAAGCGATTTCAGCAGTCATTTTAATATTAATATCAAATCCTACAGAATCTCCCTCTACGACTGGATCCACATGTACTTTTATTTTTTCAACTGTGACTGTTACGCGATCTTTACCCTCTCCCGTATCTAGCGATATCTCCGTCCTTTTCATCTTGTTATTCATCCAACGTAATCCACGGGCTTTGTCACCAGTTATAAACCCTTTAAAGCCATCTCTCGAGACAACTCCAACCCCTATTACTTTTGCAATATCATCTTTCCCTTCTGCCGTTTCCCAATCTTTAACAACGGATATAGCCGGTATTACGGCTTCGTGGTTCGGCTCATTTAATCCGATGATCGCCATACGCATATTAACAGGTTCAACAAATGATTCTTGCGTATATGAATTCCTTGGATCTCCAAGTCTAGATAAGGCAAGTGACGTATTAATAATCGGAACTATTAACAGTACATCTTTTACGGAATCTTCCGTACTATAAAACCAAATGCGATACCTTGTTTCTCTATACCGGCTTAACAAATCAATGACGGTATTCATTCGTCCTTTTTTCATCGCTTCTTCAGAGTATACAACAAAAGTAAGATGGCCCCAAAAAAGCTTTTGATCAAGCGAACGATACAAATTAAATACGGCTTCATCCACTGTCTTACCTGAAGCTTTCCCAACCTCAACTGGTTCGGATTCACTACCCGGTTGTTCTGATTTAGCCACGCTAGAAAAATTTATAACTTGTGCATATATCGTGTACATATTATCTTCATAATCAATTCCAATTCCATGAATATACAACATACGTTCAGGTTCATTTTGACTTGAGCACCCGGAAAGTAATGTCACAATAAAAAGTATGGCAAATAGAATATTCTGTTTTCTACTCATTTTCCATCCTCTTTTAACCTTATTTTATCTTTTGGACTTAACTCATGCGGTCTTTCCACATAATCTTTTTGCGGTAATTTTAAAAATGTTTTTTTTACCGTAGACCAACTTAGATCTGCCACTACATTTAAATAGGGAACACCAAACGTTCGCATATTCGCTAAATAAAGAACAATAAAAAATAGTGAAATAAAAAGTCCAAAGAAACCAAAAAATGCTGTTAATATGACTGAAAAGAACCTCGTTATACTCGCAGCCATAACTAACGATGAATTGACCAAGGTGTATGTCGCAATCGTTGAAACAGCTATGATGACAATCATTGCTGGACTCGTAATCCCAGCTCGAATAGTCGCATCACCGATAATTAAGCCTCCAACGACACTTATTGTGCCACCGATTGCAGAAGGAAGTCGTAAACCCGCTTCGCGAAATAATTCAAACAGGAGTAACATTAGCAACATTTCAATCACTGAAGGAAGCGGAAGCCCTATGCGTGATTGTACGACTGTAGCTAACAACAGCATAGGTAACTGATTTTGATGATAGGTCGTCAAGGCTAGCCAAATTGCGGGAAGTGATATGCCTAATAAAAGACTAGACAATCTCAATAACCGTGCGAATGAACTAAATATAGTTGGGTACTCATTATCCTCAGCTGTTTTAAGGAGCAGAAATAAAGTTACAGGCGTGATAATTCCATAGGTGACTCCATCAACTAGGATTAGAAATCTTCCTCTTGCAAGAGATTGAACAGCATAATCCGGTCTTCCTGTGTAATCATGTTTCGGGAAAGTGTTCGAACCATTTTCTATCTGCTCCATTAATAGATCACCACTAAAAATGATATCTACATTGACTTGATTCATTCTTTCTTTTATTTCATTTAGAATCGATTTGTTCGCTATATCATCAAAATAAAGTAGGGCTACAGTCGTTTTGGTTCTTTTCCCTAATTCGATTTTTTCAACGCATAATGAATCCGTTGGTAGACGTTTCCTTATTAACGCGATATTAATCGAAAGATCTTCAATAAAGTTATCCCTTGCCCCTTTCACCGGAACTTCTATATTCGATTCTTCAGGAGTACGGTTCGGAATATTTGCAATATTACTTGAATAAATAACATCATACTCTTCAAAATAAAGAAGGACTTTTCCAGAATAAACACTAGAAACTATATCGCTTTTTCCTTCTATTTTCTTTATTTCCGGAATGTGTAAGTAACCTTCCACTGCTTCCTCAAATGATATTTTCTTAAGGGCATCGAAGAATAGTTGAACCCGCTCAATTATTACATCGTTTAATAAATGTCGATCAATCATTGCATCGCACGTTATAAACATCACTTTACGCTGTTTAAACGTATACTCTTGAAACTGAACATCCGCAGATTTCTGAAATATCCGTCGTAATTCCGCTGCGTCGATTATCGTTTTCACTGGTTTGCTTGTATTGCTTTCTTCACGCTTCTTCATAATCTTTTTTCATCTCCTTTCTCGATGACTTTACCGACACAAAGGCAACGGTCGCCAAAAAAAGAGACATGATGAAAAAAATATAGAAGGTAATGGGCAAGACATATTTCCCTTTGAACTCATCGAATGCGCTATCGCTCATGGAAAATAGTGATAAACATATTATCATGAAAACAGGAGCAATAAATATCAAAATCCCCTTCCTTTTCCCATTCATATTTAACAGGTCAATCACAACGTATAAAATTAATCCAACTCTTATAAAAGTACCTGTTAGCCATTGATAAATTGATAAAAAGTCAAGATGCTCGAAAAAGCGTCCGATGGTCACAAGTCCCCATTCTTCATAAGCAGGAAAACGTTGCTTAGCCGCTTCATCAGGTCCAAACTCTGTAATTGCACCGATTAATGGACCTAGCGTTAACCCCATTAAAATTAGAGTCATCACTACAAAATTGGAAAAGCGAATTGGATTTTTTATTTTATGTTGAATGAAGATAAAGAAAATCAGTTCGACAATCCCAGAAGCAGGATATACCATCCCTTTTATTACAGGTTGGAATCCATTTTCAAAAAAAGGACGTAATAAGTTGTAATCTTTCACCTGTATATTCGTAAAAGCGGCAAAAAACCCAAAACCGACAACTCCAACTACAACAAGTATATTTACCATGACAATCGTTTGAATATCCGTTGTTGCAAGCAGTACGCAAAGAACTGTAAAAATAATTAACAAGAAAATAAAAGGTGTTTCCGGTAAAAACGTGTTCGTCACAAATTGTAATGTTTCCCTCATCGTGACTGAAGCGAGAAACAAGAGAAAAGCAATTGTTGTATATATAAAAGTGTATGAACTGACTTTACCCACTCTATCTTCCAACCAATTTCTAATTGGCTCTTGGTTCGATTTTTTATGAATGTATAACAATAGAACTCCCCACGGCAACATAACCAACGTTGCTAGTATCACAGACGCCCATCCATCTCTCCCACCTATTTGCAAAAGTGGTGGGAGTATTGTGACATGGTTTTTCAAACCAATCACGGTCATCGAAAGTAATATAACATGCAAAATGCTAATTGGGTCGGTCTTCTTCATGTAATAAAACCTCCAACATAAGCTTCTAGCATTTATCTTGCACAGAAGTAAGTAAGCTTATACCAAATGGCTACTGATTGTTTTCCGCCATGAAGTAATGTTAGTTTGGATCTATGGCAAAAGCAGAATGAGGAAACGTATCGTATGTTTGAAGAATAGGATTGCGAGGATCTAATTTCAAACTTGGTAGTTGACCTTTCAAGTTGTAATCAACGAATTCAAGACAAATTGATTGCACTTGTTGAAGAAGCCCATGATGAGTATTGCAGTCGTCTACGTGAAGGGTCAGTACAAGCATCAAGTGAAGGTTCAAGCCAGAAGCCTCTGAGAAACAGGAATGGTGATAAAGCACCAAAAAAGCTGTCAAAAAAGGGCGCCTAAAAACTTAAATTGGAAATCAGCCCCTTGATTCTGAAGTGCACCCCAAAAGTTATAGTTAAAATCCATTGGCTCCAAAATACTGTCAAGAATTTCTTGTTGCATTGCTTTATCAAGTAAAGAGTCAATATCCGTATCTCTACTTTAATTATTTTTTCAACTTATTTAAATCGACAACTAACGATTTAAATTTTTGAGTAGCCTCCATTCCAGAGTCTGTAGATGTATCCGACTACATGGAGGAAAAGATTTCTTTCACCTCTTCCTGAATCGTATCAAGTTTTCGAGTAACCACATCTTGTGCGTGGCTACGAACAATCAGAGAAACGTTTTCCTTTTGATCAACCGTTTCCCAAAGGGCATTTTCAAGGATGATAATATCATCAACTTTTACTACCTGTCTTTGGTTTATCAAAGCTTTTGCTTGAAGAATCGACAGCGACTGTTTAAACCGCCTGTCAGAAGGACGGATTCCTTCATCACGCAATTCATTACGGATTTTTGAAAGAGTTTCATATACTTCGTCAGGAATTGTAACCATGTCAGTAAAAAACTGAAGTTGAACCAACTCATCCATTGTCATGGAGGGCATAACCTGATTTTGACCGGTCCCCTTCATCATTGAAACAAAATTCATTTCATCTGCAATGTAATCTAATCCGAACCTAAGTAAAAACCTGTCGAAAAGAGCTTTAAGTCCCTCTTCCGGTATTCGTTCGAAGCTTCAACGACTGACATCAAATGAACCCTTACTGGCGTCCCTTTATTATAGAATAGCCTTTCGTTTATAAGCGTTAGCCAAGCTATTCAAGATTGCCGAGTTGGCTTTGAATATTTCTTCAAGGAAAATTACATTATCTGAAAAACTAAAGCATGTTCAACTTTAGCATCCCGTTAGCGTGAGTACATTTCCTCGCTATCCATACTAGCTCCACTCTAGTGAAGGGTTATAAAACGATTCTGAATCCAATGAGAACCTAAAATTAAGATATTTTAGTATTTCGTCGCTTCAGCAACCTTTTTTACCTTTTGGGCATGACGGGCAATAAAATGGCTCATATAATTTTCCAAAAATAATCGATTAGCTACTTTGCCTAAAATGCCAAAAGGGGATTTATATAAGAATGTATCTTTCATGATTGTTTCTGTGCCCCTTTCAATGAATTCATGTGTATGTGTAAACGAATGAAAGGCTCCATGAACCATGGCATCGGTGAATCTGTAAGGCTTCACCATTTCGATGATTTGAGACGTTAATTTTTGTTTCATCCCAAAATGGGTCGTTTCCCAAGTAACGAAATCGCCACGCTCCATCAATCCAAACGTAATTCCGCCAATGGCTATTTGTTTCGTTAGCAACGTTTTTCCTGCATGAACTTCAACAGTTCTTGCAACATCGAAACAAACTTGGATGGGAGCATGGATTGAAATTTCATGTTTGATGATTGGCATGATGTCACCCTTTTTTGGTATATAAATATTATGACAGTTCCTGTGCGCGGTGTATTTATAACAATTCAATTGGAAGCTCGCCAATGACAGCTAGTATCGGATTTCAAGTTATATTTTATGCAATTAATACGAGGTGCCAGATTCTAACACAATTTTGAATTCAATGAGAACATGGTAACCGAAATTTATTCAGGCAGTATGGTGGCTCAACACCAAAGTCTGTTCTTGACGTAAAAAAGTATGCAAAAAAACACCCGTATCCCCTATAGTTGTAAGTACCAGCAAACAACGAAAGAGGGATACAGATGCACGCTCATTTTACCAGTCTTCTTCTCAATTTAAAAGAGCTAACTATTACCAACATTGTAAATGTCCAAGATGATTTCTATATTTATGTCCAACCAACTGACTATCTGCAAGTTTATCCTCAATGCGAGGGGAAGAATGTCATCCGTAAAGGCACTGCCTATGAGCGAAAAGTCCGGCACCTTCCAGCCTTTGGCCGTTGTGTTTATCTCTTGCTTCCAGCAATCCGAATGTCGTGTAACCAATGTGGGGCTTCTTTCGTTTGGCAGTATGCGTGTGTCGCGCCTAAAAAGCGCTATACCAAACAATTTGAAGCAACCATTCCTAATCATGTCGTTGGAGCGACGGTTACACATGCCGCAAGACAGACGAAAACACCGGCAACTACGGTGGAAAGAGCTTCAACCTGTAGCCGTCGTCATGGATTTGGCAAAAGGCTACCATACCTTTATCAATGAAATCTATCCATCTGCCATTCGGATTGCCGATTGTTTCCATGTGAATCGTTATGTGACAGAAGCCTTACAGGTTGTTCGAAAGCAAGTTCAGAAAGAACTTTTGCCCCGCGCGCGTCAACAATTAAAGAGGCATTTTCGACTCCTGGGTAAACGGGCGGATCAATTAACCGACAAAGAAACCGAATTGATCAACCAATTCCTTCAATATTCGGATGTTTTACGCGCGGTCTACGAATGGAAAGAAGCATTTATTACTTGGTATGATTGCAGTTCAAATCATACCTTAGCCGTAAAAGGTTTCGTGCGGTGGATTAAGCAAGGTGAACAAATCAACAGTTCAGCTGTACAAAGCTGTCTAAAAACCATGAAAAATTGGCAGGAAGAAATCTGTAATTACCACCACTTACGTTTCACGAATGCAGCTGTAGAAGGAAGAAACAACAAAATAAAAGCGTTACAACGTCGACATTACTTTATACGAAATCCCCAGCACTACAAACAACGGATTTTACTAGAATGTAACGAGGAGCTTATCGGCTGGTAGAAGTAGTCAAGTACATGTTTTGGTGTTGAGCCAGTATGGTAACAGTAAATAAAGGCTAGTTGTATAATCAACTTAGCCACCTAAATTTAGACAAAAAAATGGCCATTATAAAATTTCGTGTATCATTGAAGTTTACAGACTAACAATGAGAGGACATTTTATAATGGCACACCCACAGAATACCTAACAAAAACGGTTGGAGGTTTGAGGTTGCTGTGACCACTGAAAAAGAACAGTTAGGTTTTTTGCTCGTTAAAGAAATATATATATCAAAAGGAAAGGTCTTTTCAGTGTAATTGTAATTAGGGTCTTAATCGTATTCCCGCTTAACCTTGTATACAGGTTGTATTACTCGTTTCATAATAAAAAGCATGTACAAGTTATATAACCTGTGGACTAACCTAAATTAATGAGACAATATAAAACACCTTCGGAGTGGTACACTTGTAAACAAGTA
>NZ_JADHDX010000011.1 GCF_016820585.1 Arthrobacter beigongshangensis | reverse complement strand
ATACCGTCTTCACACCAGCCAATTAGCTGCTTAATATAAACTCTAACTTTTAGGGGTCACAACACATTGACTTCAAGGCTGTTTTTTTAATTCTTCATCCGGGGATCTAGCGCATCACGTAAGCCGTCACCCATTAGGTTAAAGCCAAGGACGGTGAACATAATCGCGAGTCCTGGGAAAATCATTGTCCATGGAGCGGACTGTAAATAGTTTTTCGAGTCGGCGAGTATTGTTCCCCATTCCGGTTGCGGTGCCTGAGCTCCTAAACCTAGGAAACCAAGAGCAGCCGTTTCTAGAATTGCCGTTGCAATGGCAAGCGTGCCTTGAACAATGACGGGTGCCATCGAGTTCGGCAAAATGTGGGAATATAGAATCCTTACATCCTTCATCCCAATCGCCTTCGCTGCCATAATATACTCATCTTCTTTAATACTCAATACTTTTGAACGAATGAGCCGTCCAAAGTTCGGCACATTTATAATCGCAATTGCGATAAGTGCATTTTGTAAGCTTGGGCCGAGTACAGAAACAATTGCAATCGCTAATAGAATAGAAGGAAATGCAAGCATAATATCAAACAGCCTTGAAATCACTATATCTACCCAACGACCATAGTACCCCGCAAGAATTCCAAGTATACTTCCAATAACGACTGATCCAATGACCGAGAAGAAGCCCACCGATAAAGAAATACGCGCGCCGTAGATAATTCGAGATAAGATATCTCGACCAAGATCATCCGTTCCGAGCCAGTATTCACTGGAAGGAGGGAGAAGCCGATCAGCTAGAACTTGATCGTTAATACCTTCTTTCGCAATCCATGGACCGAAAATCGCAAGTAGCACGAAGAAAATTACAATTCCAGCACCGACCACAGCAACTTTGTTCTTACTGAAACTTCTCCATGCTTCACGCCCAGGTCCTGCTACTTTTTCAATTTCCACTTTATCATTCACTTTTGGCACTAATTCAGACATAAATGCTTCCCCCTTCCTCAGTCATATTTAATCCTTGGATCGATGAGACCATACAACAGGTCGACAACCAGGTTAATCATGACGAAGAAGAATGCGACGATGAGTATGCCTGATTGAATGACTGGATAGTCCCTTGCACCGATGGCTTCGTAAATGTAACGCCCAATACCAGGCCAAGCGAAAATCGATTCTGTTAAAATCGCTCCGCCGAGCAGCATCCCCATTTGTAATCCAATAATCGTTAGTACAGGAATAATCGCATTTTTCAACGCATGTTTATATACAACCCAAAACATTTTTTGTCCTTTTGCACGAGCTGTACGTACATAATCAGCCCGCATAACCTCAAGCATACTCGAGCGTGTCATCCGCGCAATAATCGCCATCGGAATTGTCGCAAGCGCTAGCCCCGGTAAAATAAGGTGACGAATGACTTGCCATAACTGGTCAAAACGCCCTTGAATAAGGCTATCAAGCACATAAAGATTCGTTATGGCACTTACGGGGTCTCGTACTTCCTCCCGTCCAGTCGTCGGTAGCCAGTGAAGCTCTAACGCAAATACCCATTGACCCATTAAACCGAGCCAGAAAATGGGCATCGATACTCCAACAAGCGCTAAAATCATGGCCGTATAATCAAACCATGAATTTTGGAACCACGCCGAAATAATACCCGCATTAATACCGATAACAATAGCGATAATAATAGCAAAAAGCGCCAGTTCAAAAGTAGCTGCAAAATAAGGCCAAATTTCATCCGCTACAGGTGCCCGCGTTCTCATCGATTCGCCAAGATCACCTTTAAATAGATCTCCTAAATAATGAAAGTACTGAATATACCATGGATTATCGAGTCCAAGCTTAATCGTCAATGCCTCGACAGCCTCTTTACTTGCCTGTTGGCCAAGAATGATCTGTGCGGGATTACCCGGAATGGCCCGGATGATCATGAATACGATGAACGTCATCCCAAGTAGGACAGGAATGAGCTGCAGCAACCTTTTCCCAATATAGCTGAGCATAAACTTTCCCCCTCCAACACTTTATCTCTACTATGTATTAACTGTTACTTTTATCAATTGCACCGAAGACTTCAATCAAGAGTCAAGTTAAAAAAGGGAGAAATCTTGCAGACCTCTCCCTTTCCTTCTATTACTAAAAACAGATTACTTAAATTCTACACTTGATAGTAGATCCGATCCAGTTGGATGCGGAAGGAATCCTGATAGATCACTAGCGCCACCTAGAAGTGGAGTCGAGTGAGCTAACGGTACCCATGGAGCTTCCTCATGGATAATTTCCTGTGCTTTTTTGTAAAGCTCATTACGTTTCGCTTCATCTGTTTCAGTTTGTGCTTGAATAAACAACTCGTGCATTTCATCATTTTGATAGTACGTATAGTTATTGCTTCCGATATTATCTTCATCTAGAAGAACGTATAGGAAGTTATCTGCATCTCCGTTATCACCAGTCCAACCAAGCATGAACGCATCTGCGTCTCCTTTACTTGCAAGATCCAAGTAAGTTGCCCACTCATGTGACACAATAGTCGCCGTGATGCCAACATCTGCAAGGTTTTTCTGAATAACTTCAGCTACTTTTTTACCGTCTGGCATGTATGGACGTGGTACAGGCATTGCCCATAGTTCCATCTCAAAACCATCTGCTAATCCAGCTTGTGCAAGAAGTTCTTTTGCTTTTTCAGGATTATAGTCGTATCCTTCGATATCATCGTTATAGCCTGAAATTGATGGCGGCATTGGGTTTTTCGCAACATTTGCACGCCCTTCAAAGAATGCATCGACGATAGATTGTTTGTCAATAGCATGGTTAATCGCTTGACGTACTTCTTTCTTGTCGAAAGGAGGACGTGTAACTGTTAAACCTAGGTAACCAACGTTCATAGATGGACGTTCAAACAACTGTAGGTCAGCGTTTCCTTCGATTGCTTTACCATCAGATGGGTTAATACCATCTGCAAGTTCGATATCCCCATTCATCAATGCATTCAAACGTGCAGTGTTGTCAGGAATTGAACGGAAAATAATTTTTTGTAGCTTTGGTAATCCTTCTTGCCAATAATCATCGAATTTCTCAATTGTAATCGTTTCATTTGGCTTCCAGTCAACAAATTTGAAAGGTCCTGTACCTACTGGATTTCTTTCAAAATCATCGTCACCTTTTTCAAATGCTGTTGGACTTGCAATCGCAAACATACTCATTGCAATATTTTTTAGGAATGGTGCTTGTTGACGCGTCAATGTAACGATAACTTTGTTATCGCCATCAGCAGTTACTGAATCGATAACGCGTTCTGGATCATCCTTGAAACCACCAAACATAGAGTAGTAGTAAGGGAATTTATCAGGATCTCCATTTGCCCAACGATCAAAGTTTTTCACAACCGCTTCTGCATTGAAGTCTGTACCATCATGGAACTTAACACCTTCACGCAGTGTGAAGGTATACGTTAAACCGTCTTCACTTGGCTCCCACTCTGTTGCAAGACCAGGCTGAATCGTAGTGTCTTGCTCGCCAAAGTTCAACAGTGTTTCGTAAAGGTTAACTGTAACCTTGAAGGATTCTCCCTCAGTAACACGGGATGGATCAAGAGAAGTAGAGTCTCCACCGCGTCCAAATACCAATGTATCTTTAACGTCTTTTTGAACCACTTTTTCTCCGTCTTCACTTTTTTTGCCATCATCAGTTTTGCCATCACTTGAACCTGAAGAACAGGCTGCGAGTGCTGCCGAAAGTACTAATAACATCATTAAAGCGAACGACCAAAACTTTCTTTTATTCATACTGACCCCTCCATCTGTTTCTGTTTTATATCATTGCCGCCCTGTTCACTATAAAGATGACAGGCGACAGAATGACCCGAAGAATGTTCAATTAACTGTGGTACAACTTGCGTACAGACGTCCATTTTAAATGGGCAACGTGTATGGAATGTACACCCTGTTGGCGGATTTGCCGGATTCGGAATATCCCCTTCAAGAATAACCTGCTCTTTCTTAAATTCGGGATCTGGCACCGGGACAGCTGATAATAGCGCCTGCGTATACGGATGAAGCGCTTCCATATACAATTGCTCACTATCCGCGATTTCCACCATTTTCCCCAAATACATAACACCGACACGATCACTAATATGGCGAACAACACCTAAATCATGTGCGATAAAAATATACGTAAGCTTAAAATCTTTTTGCAAATCCTGCATCAGATTTAACACCTGCGCTTGGATAGAGACGTCCAATGCTGAAACCGGTTCATCCGCAATGATCAATTTAGGATTCGTCATCAACGCGCGAGCAATGCCGATACGTTGCCTTTGTCCCCCACTAAACTGATGCGGGTAACGCTTTGCATGATAAGCGCTTAGCCCTACAATTTCTAAAAATTCATGCACTTTCTGTTTACGCTCTTTCGCATTACTTATACCGTGAACGATGAGCGGTTCCTCTAAAATTTTCTCTATTGTGTGACGCGGGTTTAATGAGGCATATGGATCTTGAAACACCATTTGAATTTCTCGTCTCGTTTTCCGCATTTCTTCGGTAGATAAAGAGGTTAAATCTTTACCGTCGAACTCTACCATCCCCTCAGTCGGTTCCAGTAATCGCATAAGCATTCGACCTGTCGTTGATTTACCACAGCCAGATTCACCAACAATACCTAACGTTTCACCTTCATTCACATAAAAAGACACATCATCGACTGCTTTGACGTAGCCAACCGTTTTGCCAAGTAACCCTTTTTTTATAGGGAAATACTTTTTTAAACCTTCAACCTTCAATAAGGGCTTTGTCGTCATTCATTCCCACCCCTTCTCCATCGTATAAGAAGCATCGTGTCTCGTGACCATCCGACGTCTTATATAACTCTGGATTCTCTTTCTGACAACGATCGAATGCGAATTCGCATCTCGCTGCAAATCGACATCCCTGTCGAATTGAACCCGGTTTAGGAACACTTCCTGGTATGGAATAAAGTCGATCCTTTTTGTAACGCATATCTGGAACTGATTGAATAAGTCCTTTTGTATACGGATGCTGTGGATCTTCGAAGATCTGCTTGGCAGGTGCTTCTTCAATAATTTGTCCAGCATACATCACGATAACACGCTCACATGTTTCCGCCACAACGCCCAAATCATGTGTGATGAGAAGTACAGCTGTATTCAATCTCGTATTCAACTCTCTCATCAGCTTTAAAATTTGTGCTTGAATTGTTACATCAAGTGCTGTCGTCGGTTCATCTGCAATTAGCACCTTCGGATCACAGACGAGTGCCATCGCAATCATTACCCGTTGTCGCATACCACCTGATAATTGGTGAGGATAGTCTTTCATAATTCCCTCTGCCCGTGGTAATCCAACAAGCTTCAACATGTCAATTGCACGTGTTTCCGCTTTCTTTTTACTCCAGCCCTTTTCATGAATCAAAATTGCTTCGACCATTTGATTGCCTATCGTGAACAATGGATTCAACGACGTCATCGGCTCCTGGAATATCATCGCAATATCATTGCCACGAATATGTCTCATTTGCTTTTCCGACATCTCTAGTAAATCCTTGCCCTCAAAAAGAATTTCTCCCCCGACAATTTTTCCTGGCGGCTTTGGGACAAGTCCCATAATTGAAAGAGACGTAACACTTTTACCGCAGCCAGATTCTCCGACTATACCTAGCACTTCCCCTTCTTTCACGTGAAAGTCGATATGATCTACAGCCGGTATTTCTCCCGAATCAGTAAAAAAGGTCGTCTGTAAATCTTTTACTTCGAGGACTATTTTCCTCTCACTCATCAGATCACCTTTTTCTAATCTATTACTTTTAGAATTTTAAAGTTATCATCATTATACGATTATTTCGAACAAATGCAATACTATTTTCATATATTCTTATAATGAAAAAGGTACACCGCCCTAAAGTCCTTACTTTTAGCGGTGTACCAACATATTATTATTTATCAAGCATCTGTACTTGGAACAATCCGTAGTAAATCCCTTTGTTAGCCATTAATTCCTCATGTGTACCCATTTCTTTCAACTCACCTGCATCAATGACTAAAATCTTATCAGCATGTGTAATAGTCGACAAACGGTGAGCTACGACGAGTGTTGTTCGATCACTTGCCAGCCTTTCCAGCGATTCTTGAATAAGTGCTTCACTTTCGAGGTCGAGCGCTGATGTCGCTTCATCCAATACAAGCAATGGCGGATTTTTTAAAAAGACACGGGCAATGGCAATGCGTTGCTTTTGCCCGCCAGATAATTTCACACCACGCTCTCCCACTTTCGTGTCATAGCCGAGAGGTAATGATTCGATGAAGTCATGCGCATTCGCCGCTTTTGCAGCTACAATGACTTCCTCATCTGATGCATTAGGATTCCCCATCAATATATTACTTTTAACAGAATCACTGAACAAAATACTTTCCTGTAGCACGATACCAATTTGATCACGCAATGACTTCACTGTCACATCACGCAAATCATAGCCATCTATTCGAACAGCTCCGCCTGTGACATCATAAAAACGTGGAATTAAACTAATTACTGTCGACTTTCCGCCGCCACTCATCCCGACGAATGCTACGGTTTCTCCTGGATTCACAGTGAAGTCAATGCTGTTCAACACAACTTGTCCACCTTGCTCATAGGAAAAACATACTTTGTCGAACTCAATTTTCCCGCTTACGGCAGGTAGCTCCACTGCATTTTCTTTATCTGTAATGTCATATCCCTCCTCCATCAAATCAAATACACGGTCCATCGAGGCAAATGATTGCGTCAGTGATGTTGATGAATTGACGAGCCTACGAAGCGGGCTATACAGTCTGTCGATATAAGCGATAAACGCCACCATCGTCCCAAGAGATAATGCTCCATTTATGACCTGATAGCCTGCATAGGCAAGCACAAGTAAAGGGGCAACATCCGTAATGGTATTGACGACAGCAAAGGCCTTTGCATTCCATTTGGTATGATCGATAGCTTTATCAAGAAACTGACCGTTTACCTCATCGAAGTTATTTTGTTCCTTTTCCTCTAATGCAAAGCTTTTTATAACGCTGACACCTGAAACGCGTTCATGCAAATAACTTTGCACATTCGCTAAGGCTTGGGATCGTTTTCTTGTTAATTCGCGTAGTTTGCCAAAAAAATGCTTCACACTATAAGCGTAGAAAGGAAATGCGAGAAGCGTGACGATCGTCAACGGAACGTCCAACGTCAACATGATTGCAATCGCGATGAGAATCGTCGCTAAATCGAGCCAGACATTCATTAGTCCAATCATGACAAAGTTTTTCGTCTGCTCCACGTCATTGATCACACGTGAAATAACTTCTCCAGCTCGCGTATTGGAATAGTAGTTCAAGCTGAGTTTTTGCAAATGCCCGAATAATACTTGGCGGATATCGTATAAGATTTTATTGCTAACATATTGTGCAAAGTATTGCCGGTAATATTCAACTGGCGGTCGGACGATGAAGAATAATAACGCCGTCCCACCAAGCCAATAAAAGAGCTGCTGCGTCATTTCTGCCTTCGATAACAGATCCGAGTCGATAATATCGTCAATAATAATTTTTATCAATAAGGGCATAAATAAGGGTATTGCAAACTTTATAACACCAAGAATAATCGTCACAAGAATGAGCCAATTGTATGGCTTGACGAACTTCATATACCTTTTAATACTTTCACCCATTTTCGTTATACCTCCCTCTATCAATTCTGCTGTAGCTTACTCAGTTTGAATTCCCTTATTCAGCAAGCAAAAAAGCCTACCGTCAATAATCACGGTCAGGCTTTTCACTTACCATTCTTAACCTGTTTGTAAAACGCATACCGTGCCGTCCAAACTTCGATGAAGTCGGGAGCGAACGGTCCTCTACGCTGCTTGATCCAACCTAATAATGTCGTTAAATTCTTTTGCATAATCTGATCGATGATTTCAGGGTATTCCATCTGTTTCTTATGATCGGCATATTCGTCTTCATCGAGAATCATATAGCTCATATCAGGGAACACTTTCACATCAAGATCATAATCAATATACTTCAATGATTTGTTATCGTAGATGAACGGCGAACTCATATTGACATAATAGTAAACGCCATCTTCTCTCAGCATACAAATAATATTGAACCAATGTTCCGCATGAAAATAGCAAATTGAAGGCTCACGCGTCAACCAAGTGCGACCGTCTGCCTCTGTAACAAGCGTCCGTTCGTTTGCCCCAATAACAATATTCCGCGTTCCTTTTAATACAACTGTCTCTTGCCAAACACGATGAATGCTACCGTTATGTTTGTAACTATGTACTTGTATCGTTTCTCCTTCTGTAGCAATCGCCATGATTATACCCACCCTTTAGTTGCCAAAAAATTTCTAAGCTTTCTTTATTTCATCATTATACCAACAGAACGGCAAAATTTGAAATCTTATAATCCTTTTTTCTTATTTTAAGTGACATCCCCCGGAGACTTTGCATTCGTTCAATGTATGTTCGAGCACACTCCGCATAGTAGACTACACCACATTCACCTTGCCGCACATCAAGGTAATCGTTTTCTGTAGCTGACACTTCGCTTTCAATACACATACATTTGCTGAACGCATATAAAGAAAACCGATGGGAGCGTGATGCCCCCATCGGTCGGTGATGTCCATCCACTTATTTAGTGCCGTTTTCAAATCGGTTCGCGCGCGGACCGGAAGCATTTTTCTTCTTTGCTTCAGATTGTTGGTTTTGTTTACGAACCTCATTCACATCTGTTTCAGAACCAAATTCTTCAGCCATCGGTGTAAATGATTGGTTTTGTTGTGATAGCTGATTTTGTTTCTTCACTTTGTTCGCATTTGTTTGGCCTGGGTTGTTATTGTTTGTCATGGATTTTCACCTCCGTACACACTAACATGTGCACAAAACGTTTTTTTATCCACTAGAAAATTTTACAACAAGACAGAGCGGCCACCATCTACAATTATTGTCTGCCCACGAATCATATCCGCTCCATCTGAAATAAGGAACATCGCCGTTTTCACCATATCCTCGACTTCAACCATGCGACCTGCCGGCGTGTTTTTGCGTGCATCTTCCAACATTTCATCGCGATTCGGGAAATGCTTCAACGCTTCTGTATCAAGCGCTCCCCCAGACACCGTATTCACAGCAATGCCTCGTGGAGCAAGTTCAACTGAAAGATAACGTGTAATAGACTCAATTGCCGCCTTCGAAACGCCAACTGTCGTATAATTTTCAAGATAACGTATGGAGCCAAGTGAACTGACGCCAAGAATTTTTCCGCCTTTATCCATTAGCTTAGCTGCTTCCTGCGCGCCGAATAACATCGCTTTGGCGTTAATATTCATCGTCCAATCCCAGTGTGACTCCTCCAGCTCCATCACAGGACGCAATACGCCAGATGCCGCATTCGATATAAACACATCTAGACGTCCAAATTCTTCTTTCACCTGTTCAAACATGACGCGTAATTTAGCGACATCCCCGACATTGGCACGGATCATAATCGCCTTTCTACCTAGCGCTTCAATTTCTTTCACAGTCTCTTCCGCCGCAGATCTACTACGCGCGTAGTTCACCACGATATCATAACCTTGCCTTGCTAGCTCAATCGCCAACGCCTTCCCCAATCCTCTAGAACTCCCCGTCACCATTGCTACTTTTTGAGTTGTCATACATTTATTCCTCCCATTTAATTTCTTCCCATATTTTTAAAACAGGTACTGGCTTCGGCAACGCTTCTACTTCTTCCACTGTAAAAAATCGGTAACCAGGTGGTAATGAATCGGTGCCTTTCATCTGTGCTTTGAAGCTTGTCATCTCCCATGTTATATGGGAAAAAATATGTTTAAATGTTAATACATCAACAACATTTTCTAACTCAACACCAAATTGTTGGCGCATTTTTTCTAATGGTGCTATGCCATCCAATCGTTCAACCATCGGAAATTCCCATAGCCCTGCTAGCAAACCTTTTGCTGGCCTTTGCCTTAGCAGCCATTCTCCTTGCTTGTTCTGTATCGCGAATGATGCAACCGGAATTACTTTCATCGTTGTTTTTTTCGTCTTGACAGGCAATTCCTCTTGTCTACCTTCATGAAAAGCATTGCAAAAATCACGTACCGGACAAAGTAAGCATTTTGGTTTAGGCGTACAAATTGTCGCACCAAGCTCCATTAATCCTTGATTGAATGAAGACGGATCTTTTCGATCGATTAATTCCATCACGACTGTCTCAAAAATCTTTTTCGTGCGCGGAATCGCAATATCTTCTTCAATTAAAAGAAGACGAGACATCACACGCATAACATTGCCGTCGACAGCATGCTCCGGAACGCCAAAAGCAATACTGAGTACTGCACCAGCTGTGTAGGGTCCGACACCCTTTAACTTGGATATCTCCTGACGCGTATCCGGCACTTCCCCGCCATAATTTTCGACCACTTCCCGAACACCCATCTGCAAATTCCTTGCCCGTGAGTAATAGCCGAGACCTTCCCACATTTTCAACAAATCATTTTCATTTGCTGATGCAAGTATTTCCATTGTCGGAAAGCTGTCGATAAATCGCTCATAATAAGGAATCACTGTATCGACTCTTGTTTGCTGTAACATGATTTCAGAAACCCATATATAATAAGGGTTTGACGTATGACGCCAAGGTAAATCCCTCTTTTCGCGATGATACCAAGAAAGAAGTGCTTCGCGAAATTCGTCTTTTTTCATTATTATTTGCATGTTTTGCTCCTTATCACATATGCTTACTGTTAATCGAAAAAGGGTATATACTGTATAGATGTAGAATGCTTTTCGCCTCCGATAATCTTTGGCTAAAGGAGTGATCACTTGGATACTGGAACACATATTGTCATGGGCATAGCTCTCGGCGGTCTAGCTTTGGCGGATCCTGTCGTTTCAACCGACACTGCCACAATGAGTGCTGTCGTCGCTGGCGTCATCGTTGGATCACTTATACCAGATGTCGACACCGTCTTAAAATTAAGAAATAACGCGGTCTATATTCGTAATCATCGTGGGATTACACACTCTATCCCGGCTGTATTGTTATGGCCGCTTATCATCACTATACTATTATCCCTTGTAGTACCTGAAGCTAGCTTCATCCACTTATGGGCTTGGACGTTTCTTGCCGTTTTCTTGCATGTTTTCGTTGATATTTTTAATTCATACGGAACACAGGCATTGCGACCCTTCTCAAACAAATGGGTTGCTATCGGGGTCATCAATACATTTGATCCCATCATTTTCGCTTTACACGGTATTGCCCTTATCATTTGGGGACTAGGAGCTAATCCTGTCTATACCATTTTGACGACCTACGTAGTTATTTTCTTTTATTATTTGCTGCGCTTTGCTATTAAATCCGCAGTGAAAAAAGCTGTTCAAAATACTGTACCCGATGCGACAGATATTATTATTGCCCCTACGATGCGATTTTTCCAATGGCGAATCGCCGCGTCCTCAGAGGAATGTCATTATGTTGGACGAGCTTACGGCCGGTCCGTTAATATCTATGACCGTTTTGAACGAGTAGCTATGCCAAAGTCGCCTGAAATCGACGTAGCTATGAGTGACAAAAATATCGAGGCATTCACATCGTTCTCTCCGATTTATCGTTGGTCAGTCACAAGTATTGGTGACTTATGTGAAGTTCGCCTTATAGATTTGCGCTACCGAAGCAAAGGCTATTATCCATTTGTCGCAGTTGCACATGTCGATAAAAATCTCAACATCGTTAACTCCTATACGGGTTGGATTTTCTCAGAGGACAAACTACAAAAAAAGTTGAATTTTGCACCGAATTCTTAAATAAATGGGCTATGGTAAAACATAGCCTTTTTTATTTTCCTTCTTTAACCGGCTTCAACATCGCAATTGGCAATGCCTCCATTGCACGCTCGCCACCTAAACGATAGCCCCAAGCAAAGCGACCTTTCAAATAATCGACATGGAAAAAGACACCCTCATCACCATCAATACGATAAATTTCATCCTTCACAATCGTCTTCGGATCAATTAAATACGATTGTGCCATAACTGCTTTACGTTGATACACCGCATACTCGTTAACCATGCCAAGCTGTTCAGCCTTTCGCGCCTTCTCCATGATCGTACCGATTTCTGTGCGTAATTCATGCTCTGACATCTGGCTATACTTTTTTTCATTCTCCATCTTCTTCATTCTCCTTTTTATCAATAAACGCATCAATTTTATCAAACGGGATTCCTTTTTGATACATCGCTTGCTTCACACGGTTATGTAGATCGCGCCCTTTGAACTTTGATTGATGGCGCCGCCATGCTTTTTCTCCGACCGACTCCGTAATCTCTGCCCATTCGTCGTCTCCCCGCTCGAAGTCTATATTATTAAGCGCTTGGTTAATAATATCAAATGAGTAGCCTTTACTTAACAAGGCATTTTGTATTTTTTGTTTCAATTGTATGGGAGCCACAGAACGGTTAGCCTTCGCCGCCTTTTCCGCCAGCTTCGTTGCAATTTGTAACTGTTCATCTTCTGAATAAGAATCCAGTACTTTTTCTTGCAACTCCTTCCCAATACCTTTCTTATGCATCTCCTGTTGAATAGCCCTCGGACCTTTACTCGATGAATTTTTTTGCGTTTGCAAAAGGGCTTCTGAATAGGCTTCATCATTCAAGAAACCCAGTTCCTTCAATTTCACAATCGCTTCCCGAACAATCGCTTCTCCATACTCAAGATCCAACAACTTTTTCTTCACTTCAAACTCACTACGCATTTTGAAGCCTAGATAATGAAGAGCTCGGTTAAATGCTTTACGTATTTCATCCTCATACACCATATCATCTATGGACCAGTCTTCCAGCACCATTCCTTTGGTCAACCCAAATTTTACAAGCACCGATTCGTGGACACTATAGGCGTATTTTTCGTCGAGGAAAATATTGTATCGTTCGTGATCTTTTTTCTGTTGTGTTATCTTCGTAATGACAGGCATTTTTACAGAACCTCCTACTCTTTACAAGTATACATGTTCTACCGTTCAAGTTCAGCTTAATAGGGTATAGATTACTACATGGAGGTGTTGAAAATATGAAGATTGTTATTGCAGGTGGTTCTGGCTTTATCGGTCAAAAGTTGACGACTTTCCTTTTGAATGAAGGGCATGACATTATTATTTTATCGAGGAAAGAGAAAAAAGGAACCAACAACATCAGCTACGTACAATGGCTCCAAGAGGGGGCTACACCAGAAATAGCAATTGGCTCAGCAGATGCCTTTGTCAACCTTGCAGGTGTATCCATCAATGCAGGACGTTGGAATGCTGAACACCGACGCCAAATTCACGACAGTCGCATGATTGCTACAGACGAGTTATTGCGGATCATCTCTACTTTACCAATTAAACCTTCCGTCCTCGTCAACGCAAGTGCAATCGGTATCTATCCAGCTTCAGAAGAAATCATTTATACAGAAGATGCCACCACCATTGCAAACGATTTCCTCGCACAAACTGTGGCGGATTGGGAAAAGAAAGCTACATTAGTAGAAGCTGAAGGAATCCGGTCTGTTTTCATGCGTTTCGGTGTCGTTCTCGGTAAAGGTGGCGGCGCACTACCACCTATGGTGTTGCCCTACAGACTATTTGCAGGCGGTAAAGTCGGATCTGGTAAACAGTGGCTATCCTGGATCCATGTAGATGATGTTGTGCGTGCAATCGCCTTCGCCATTACGAACAAAAACGTACATGGACCAGTTAATACGGCTTCGCCGTTCCCACAGCGAATGGATGATTTCGGCAAAACAATTGGATCCGTTTTACACCGTCCACATTGGTTTCCCGTTCCTGGATTTGTCATGAAGCTAGTGCTCGGCAAGAAAAGCGCACTTGTTTTAGAAGGGCAACATGTCTTACCTAAAAAATTACTCGATAATGGATTTGAATTCAAATTCCCTAAGCTCAAGGCTGCATTACGGAATATCCTAAAAGAAAACGTATAACTTTTCATCTTGCGCACATCCTACCAAAAAAGGAAGGTGCGTTTTTTATGATTAAACAGCATGGCCCTGGAATTATACTGGCAGCTTTCATAGTAGTAGCCGGATTTGTATTGAATCCTTTTTCTACGAAAGCAGAAGAATTTCATTGGGGATTTAAAAAAGCGACAGATGGCATTCCACCAAGCGCTGGCGCCGCACTCGATTCAATGCTCGAAAAATATGGTGCTATTTACAAAGGAAAGCCTGATGAAAAAATTGTCTATTTAACCTTTGATAACGGCTACGAAAATGGCTATACAGAAAGTATTTTAGATACACTGAAAAAGGAAGAGGCTCCCGCAACCTTTTTTCTCACGGGACATTATTTAAAAAGTGCCACACCACTTGTCAAACGAATGATTGAGGAAGGTCATGGCATTGGGAATCATACTTATGGTCACCCAAACCTAACTACACTATCTGGGCAAGGGATGGAAGAAGATTGGAAGAAATTCGATAAATTATTGAATGAACTAACTGGAATAAAACGGACAGTATATACGCGGCCGCCTGCTGGTGTATTTAATGACAATGTACTTGCCAAAGGAAATGAGCTTGGCTACCGCCATATTTTCTGGTCGGTCGCTTTTATCGACTGGTATGCAGACAAGCCGAGGGGACGTGATTTTGCATACAATGAATTGATGACCCAGCTCCATCCGGGCGCCGTCATTTTAATGCATACTGTTTCTCCTGATAATGCGCAAGCATTGCCTGACTTTATCCGCGACGCTAAAAAGGCTGGCTACGCCTTCCATTCACTCGATGATCTTGTGCTGGAATATGAAAACATTCACTCGATTTTAAGATAAGAAAAAGCGTCCAATGTGGACGCTTTTTCTTATATGAGAGCTCCGAGTGCCTGTTAGGCGATCGCTTTCATTTTCCCTAATAGCGCCAGTACGAACAAAGTGCCCAAGAAAATTGAAATGAGTAGCAAGTAACTGAAGCTGGCTTCAAATTCAAGGAAGATCCCACCGAGAAACGGACCCGTCAAGCTTCCAATACTAAAAAAGATACCGCATAGTAAATTCCCTGTTGGCAAGAGATGCTTCGGTGTCAATTCAGACATATACGAAATACCTAGCGAAAAAATCGAGCCAACAAAAAGACCAGCTATGAAAAACATCGACATGACCGCAATCGAGGACGTCCCCACTGTACTTGCCGCAAAGAACGATGCCGCCCCACCGCCAAATGCCATCAAAAAGACGGGGCGCCTGCCAATTTTGTCCGACAACATCCCAAGAGGCAATTGCGAAACCATTCCACCCAATGAAAATGACACTAGAATCAACGATACCGATGTCAGATCAATCCCACTTCTTAGCGCATAGACCGGATACATCGCATTGAGAGATGATTCAAGAAAACCATAGCCGAATGGACCGAGAAATGCCAACCATGCAACGGCAATTGTTGCTTTGAATCTTGTAAAAAACCGTTCTTCAACTGCCTTCCCTTTAATAACATCCGGGAATTCATTTTTCAGTCTGAAAACAAGTGACCATGCCAGCATGCAAAGTACACCAGAGACGATAAATGGTAATCCTTCAAACACATTGATAAGTGGCACGAATAGCGGCCCTACCGCAAAGCCAGTCCCAAATGACAAACCGTAAATGGCAATATTACGCCCCAATCGTTGCTGAGGGGAAAAACTCGTAATCCACGTCTGTGTGGAGAAATGCAAAGCATGATCCCCTATGCCTATTAGAAGTCTTAATATGTACCAAAACACAACACTTTTCCATAATGGAAATAACAACAATGAGCAAAAGACGAGTATCCCACCACCGATAATAATTGGCTTATAACCAAACCGACGTAACGGTGCCTCCATAAATGGAGATACCAGAAGCGTTCCTATGTATAGTCCCGTTGCATTCAATCCATTCAATGCACTCGATACACCATCGCGTTCAAAAATAGCTGAAATAAGCGGCAATAGCATTCCTTGTGAGAATCCAGAGATGGATACGATGATGACAAGAATCCAAAAACGTTTCCTCTCTACTTGCGAAAAAGTATTCATATTTTTTTACGCTCCCTATTTTAATGACCATTGTATGATTCTAGCATAGGAGAACAGTAAATCAGCGCAATTTTACATAACATCATCTTTTAAAAAAATCGTAAAGACCCAGTCCATATCTGATTGTCAGATTACGGCTGGGCCTTTACATATGAATTGAACCTTCATTATCATTTTCCATTAACATAAGTCGTAGTCGTCTCTCGGCATATAGCCGGTGGACACTTACGGATCCCCTCCTTCTTAACAGGATTCGATTTGTCTTTACTCTACGCCCTCCCTTTCATTTGATTACACATATCATAGCATAAAGATTTTTAATTGTAAAGATTCTGTTAAGTTTTTTATTCAATAAATTCTTATGCCTTTTTTTCATCTTTGCGTAGTTATTGGAGCCTGTTGAAAAAAACCTTTTTTTCGTTTACGATTATAGTAATGAAAAGAGGTGTACGTATTGGATAACGCACAAGATCATAACCAAGTTGATGGGTTAAAAACACGCTTCCATCAATTCTTAGAAACACTTGATACAATTGAACCTGAAACAGCAGATTTGCAAGAAATTGATCGCCTAATCGGCATGATTGACGACCTTGAAGAACAAGTCGAAAAGATAAAATCAACTAACTAATTATATAGGGAGGGGGGCTTGAGTATGTACATAGAACAAATCGAAAAAAGCATGTATGATCTCATTTGTGAAACATCGACAAATCTTCCGAAGGATGTGCGCCGAAAAATTCTTGCAGCAAGACAACAAGAAGACGCAGGCACACGCGCGGCGATGAGCTTGGATACGATTGCTCAAAATATCAATATGGCGGATGAGAAAATGTCACCTATCTGTCAGGACACGGGCATGCCTACATTTAAAATCAAAACTCCTGTCGGCGTGAACCAGCTTGAAATCAAAGCAGCTATTAAGCGTGCCATTGTTCAAGCGACAAAGGATACGAAACTCCGCCCGAACTCCGTTGACTCCTTAACTGGCGACAACAGCGGCGATAATCTTGGTGAAGGCGTCCCTGTTGTGAAATTTGAACAATGGGAACAAAACCATATAGAAGTAAAGCTCATCCTAAAGGGTGGCGGCTGTGAGAATAAAAACATCCAGTATAGCCTGCCAACTGAGCTTGAAGGGCTTGGGCGTGCTGGTCGCGACCTCGACGGCATTCGTAAATGTGTTTTACACTCCGTCTACCAAGCGCAAGGACAAGGCTGCTCGGCAGGCTTCATCGGCGTTGGAATTGGCGGGGATCGCGCTTCCGGCTATGACCTTGCTAAAGAACAGCTATTTCGTGCGGTTGACGATGTAAATCCAAATGATCAATTGGCTGGGCTAGAGGCTTATATTTTAGAATCAGCAAACAAACTTGGCATCGGCACAATGGGCTTCGGTGGTGAAGTGACACTTCTTGGCTGCAAAGTGGGCGTCATGAATCGTATTCCTGCTAGCTTCTTCGTTTCCGTAGCGTATAACTGCTGGGCGTATCGTCGGATGGCTGTCGATATTGATGCTGTGTCTGGCGAAATTACAAATTGGCATTATAATGATGGCGAAAAAATCGCTTTCACACAGGATAACGAGCCGGAAGAACAACAAGCTATGCGTACAGTAGAGCTAACTGCACCTATTTCTGAAGAACAAATTCGTGATTTAAAAGTAGGCGACGTTGTTAAAATTTCAGGGCGTATGTTTACAGGCCGTGATGCGATTCATAAGCATCTTTCTGAAAATGATGCACCTGTCGATTTGGACGGACATATTATTTACCATTGCGGCCCTGTCGTCTTGAAAAAAGACGATGGCAGCTATGAAATTAAAGCTGCTGGTCCAACAACCTCCATTCGTGAAGAGCCTTATCAAGGTGATATTATGAAGAAGTTTGGTATTCGAGCAGTTATCGGTAAAGGCGGTATGGGTCCTAAAACACTCGCTGCCCTTGAAGAACACGGTGGCGTCTATCTAAACGCAATCGGCGGAGCAGCACAATATTATGCCGACTGCATTAAAGAGGTTGAAGGTGTAGACTTACTACAATTTGGAATCCCTGAAGCGATGTGGCATCTACGCGTCGAAGATTTCACAGCGGTTGTCACAATGGACTCACACGGCAACAGTTTACACGCCGATGTTGATAAAACATCACTTGAGAAACTAGCACAGTTCAAGGAAAAAGTATTTAGCTAAAAAAAAGTCTAGCGTCCTGTATCGGAGTACTTCCGAATACAGGACGCTTTTTATGTTGAATGAACGAAGATAATGGTATCACCCGCTCCACTATTTTATTCATGAGCAAATCAGTAACACTTCCCATTTCATAGTGCTACACTATAAACAATAATAATTATTATCTAGTAATTCATATTAATTAGTCGGTTCCCTTTATAAGGGACCGGCTTTCGTATTTTATATAGGACTATGAATTTGATAATCATTATCAACGAGGAGAGGATTAGCTTGAATATTATCAATGAAAAACACGCCACAAAAACTATCAATTGGGTAGAGCATCTTGAACTCATTGCCGCCATTAGTTCGGGTATCTTGATTGGCATAGCCTGGGTGATGAGTAACAACGAAGCAGACACCTTCTCTGTCGCTTTTTATATCATTGCTTTTTTAATTGGCGGATTTGCCAAAGCAAAGGAAGGCATCGAAGAAACAATCAAAAATAAAGAGTTAAACGTCGAAATGCTTATGATTTTCGCGGCTTTCGGATCTGCCATTATTGGTTATTGGGCTGAAGGAGCCATTTTAATTTTTATCTTCGCGATTAGCGGTGCTCTTGAAACGTACACATTGAATAAAAGCCATAAAGAAATTTCTGCACTCATGAGCTTGCAGCCAGAGGAAGCTTGGCTTATCCAACAGGACGGTACAGAAATCAAAGTACCAACCGTTTCACTAAAGGTCGGATCCATTCTTCTCGTCAAGCCGGGGGAACGTATTCCTGTTGATGGCGCTATCACTTACGGTGCTACATCTATCGACATGTCCGCCATTAACGGTGAATCTATTCCTGTATCAAAAGAAACAGGTGATGAATTATTTGCTGGTACCGTTAATTTAAGTGGCGCCATTCAAATGAAGATGATAAAGCCTAGCTCTGAAACCCTTTTCCAAAAAATAATTACACTTGTCCAAAGTGCTCAAAGTGAAAAATCCCCTTCCCAGCAATTTATCGAAAAATTCGAAGGGACATACGTCAAAGGCGTTATCATTATGGTTTTAATTATGATGGTTCTCCCCCACTACCTATTCGATTGGGATTGGACGACAACCATCTACCGTGCCATCGTCCTACTTGTCGTGGCGTCACCATGCGCACTTGTCGCATCCATCATGCCTGCAACGCTTGCAGCTGTTTCGAATGCTGCAAAACGGGGGGTTCTCTTTAAAGGTGGGGTTCACCTAGAGCATCTTGGCTCCATTAAAACAATCGCTTTCGATAAAACTGGAACATTGACCAACGGAAAGCCTATCGTCACAGATTTTCTAGTCCGCGATGGTGAAAATCCGGATGAAACACTTGCACTTCTAGCAAATATCGAATCCCAATCGAATCACCCACTCGCTGTCGCCATTACCAATTATGCAGCCGACAAGGGGATAACTATTATTCGAGACTTACAAATTGAAGATGTCCCTGGGCACGGCATTCGCGCATTTGCAGCAACAGAAGAATATCTTGTTGGGAATCCTCGCTTTGTTGGTCAGCAGCAAACTAAGGAATTTCAGCAAGGGATTGCCTCCGCACTTGCCGACGAAGGGAAAACTGTTATCTTCATGGCAGATGCCAAAGGAATTATCGCCGCCGTGGCCCTAAAAGACACATTACGCCCCGAAGCTGTTGATGCAATCCAAATCTTAAAAAGCGCAGGAATTTTCACAGTTATGCTTACAGGTGATAATGAAAAGACAGCCGAGGCTATTGCTAAAGAAGCTGGAATCGATTCTTACGTCGCTGAATGTTTACCAGAAACAAAGGTCGATCATTTAAAAAAACTGATCACTGACTATAAAACTGTCGCTATGGTTGGAGACGGCATCAATGACGCACCTGCACTTGCAACAGCAACTTCGGGGATTGCCATGGGTGGCGGAACGGACGTTGCGCTTGAAACAGCTGATATAGTGCTGATGAAAAATGATTTAACACGCATCGCCTACGCCATCAAGCTTTCACGTAAAATGCAGCGTATTGTCAAACAAAATATTGTTTTTTCTATTACGGTCATCGCCTTACTCATCGTTTCAAACTTTATGCAAGTTGTTGATCTACCACTTGGCGTTATCGGTCATGAAGGAAGTACCATTCTTGTCATCTTAAACGGTTTAAGAATGCTCAATCGGATCGAATAAGTGACACTAGCAATCTATCATGCCTCGGCGTGATGGATTGCTATCACGAGCCTTTATCAGAATTCAAAAAAGACAATGCATACCATTCAGGTGGTTGCATTGTCTTTTTTCAGGGCTTTTATCGTCTCCCTCTCTAACATTACGGCATTCAACTGTCCGCCAAGCATTAAAATAATGCCTGAGAAATACAACCAAATCATGAGAACGATAATCGCTCCAATACTTCCATACGTATTTGAATAGCTGTCAAAATTTTCGACGTAAAATGTGAAAAGAAGTGAGGTACAAATCCATCCAAGTGTCGCAAATAACGCACCTGGAAGTACACTTTTCCATCGCAGCTTTACATTCGGAACAAGCCAGTAAATCGTCACAAATACGATTAAAATAAGAATAGGTGGAATACTCCAACGCAGGCTTTTCCATATAGCAAGAAAACCTTCCTCCAATCCCCAAACTGAAAATGCAATAATGCCGATTTGTTGCCCAAATACCGGTAAAACAAGGGCGATTAGAAGAGTAACAATAAGCAAAACCGTAAACACAAATGACATCGCACGTGTGAGGATGAAGGATCTTGTCTCGGCCGTTTCATAAGACAAATTTAATGCCCTTGTTAGAGTATTCATGCCTTTAGATGCCGACCAAATTGTTGCAAGTGCACCTACCGAAAGTAAACCACCATTTCTATTGGTTAGAACCTCTGCCAATGTATTCTCTATTAGCATAGCAACACTTGAAGGTGCATACTCTCGAATATATAAAAAGATTTGAGCAGCATCAATATTCAAAAATGGCAACAGCGTAATGAGGAAGATGAGTAGTGGAAACATCGACAATAGGAAGAAGAAAGCCATTTGAGAAGCTAATCCAGTCACATCTATTTTCTTTATCCGAATGAGCAATTCCTTCCAAAATCCTTCAGTCGTCGTAACATCGAACTTGTCAAGATCACCTTCTACGACGTCATCGTAAAATTTCATGAGTCCAGTATCGCCCATTATACTGTCAATTTTCCGTCTAACCTTACCAACTTTCTTTTCATTATCCGCTTCAGGAGTTAAACGTTTTTTGTCTTTCATAGCGTCTCACTCCTTTCAATACCGACTATGACTAATCAATTACGCTTCGCTTTCAGTACAAACACATTTGCTGAACCAAGTTAAATTTGGTTAATCTGCACTTTCACTGACAATCGATTTGTATTCATCCTTTGACTCAACAAACGCATCCTTTGTATCCATTACCAAGTCTTTTACTTGCGGCGTCAATATTTTTAACTCTTCAACTTGCGCTTTAATGTAAGAAGCATCTCCCGCCAACTGTTCATAAAGCGTTTGATATTTTTCTGTTTTCTCCTGTAGCTTAAGTTTCAAAACATCTGGATTTTTTGAATAAAAACTAATACCAGAGGCAAGTTTCTTCGAATTTTTTGTCACCTGCTCCCGGGTGCTTCTGTCAAACATACTTGCAACAGCACCGATAAGAGCACCCAAAATGATAAATTTACTAAATTTACTACTACTCATGCTAAACCCTCCATTTTTAACTAATTCGCATACATTATTATACCCTGCGACAATGAAAAACAAACAATTTAGAGATTTTATAAAAAAAGACTTGACGAATGTCGCGAACTTTCGGAATATTAACAATAGAGGTCTCTACAAATTAACTTACTGAAAGGGTGTGTTTATTCAAAAAATAACTAGGTTGTTGCAGTAGAAAATGCTTCTCATATCACAAAGGGGGTAAAAGAATGGATGCATTACAAAGTTTTTTAGATAAGATTGGTGGAATTATTTGGGGACCACCACTTCTTATCCTACTCGTTGGAACAGGAATTTTCTTAACAGCTAGACTTGCTTTTATTCAAGTTCGATTATTACCGTATTCATTAAAACAAGTTTTTTCAAAAAATCATGATAAAAAAGCAGACGGAGATATTTCACAATTCCAAGCACTTATGACAGCCATGGCTGCAACGGTTGGGGTCGGGAATATCGTTGGGGTTGCGACTGCCGTAGTCATGGGGGGACCAGGAGCAGTCTTCTGGATGTGGCTAGCCGGATTCTTCGGGATGGCAACGAAATATGGGGAAGCCATTCTAGCAGTAAAATATCGTGTGAAGGACTCTCAAGGTCAAATGGCTGGCGGACCGATGTATTATCTCGAGCATGGATTGAAACAAAAATGGCTGGGTGTACTTTTCGCTCTTTTCGGCGCGATTGCTGCATTCGGTATTGGTAACGGGACACAAGCAAAAGCTGTTGCCGATGTCATGAAACTTACTTTCGATGTCCCTCACTGGGCTACGGGTATCGGACTCCTCATTTTCGGAGCACTCGTTATCCTTGGTGGTATTAAATCAATCGGAAAAGTGACAGCATTTTTCGTTCCAATTATGGCTCTTTTCTACTTTATCGCAGGTGCGATTGTCGTTATCCTAAATTTCGACCTTGTTCCTGCTGCGTTCGGACTGATTTTCTCAGACGCATTTAGTGGACAAGCACTTGCTGGTGGGGCTATTGGTACAGTTATACGCTTTGGGGTTGCCCGTGGTCTCTTCTCCAATGAGGCAGGTCTTGGGTCTGCACCAATCGCTGCAGCTGCCGCAAAAACAGATCTACCTGGTAGGCAGGCACTTATTTCTATGACACAGGTATTGTTCGATACACTTATTATTTGTTCAATTACCGGTGTAACGATTGTTATGTCTGGCCAGTGGAAAGATACCTCTATCTCGGCAGGTGATCTGACTGCTGCTGCATTCGGTACTTTCCTAGGAGACGCTGGGCCATTCATCGTGGCAATCGGCCTGATTTTCTTTGCCTCTTCCACAATTTTAGGTTGGAGCTATTACGGCGAGAAATGTTTCCAATACCTAGTGCCGAATCAAAAATTCGTAATCCTTTACCGAGTTGCATTTGTGTTATTTATCTTCGTAGGAGCGACTGCAACACTTGACATCGTATGGACATTCGCTGACGTCATGAACGGGTTGATGGCCATACCAAACTTAATCGGCCTTCTAGGCTTGTCTGGTATTATTGTTTATGAAACAAAACGCTTCCATGTAAAGATGAAAGAAGAGGAAGCAGCAAAGAAAGAAGCTAAAAGAGTAGCTTAACTTTCAGTTGACACTACGTTAGATTAATGAAATGATTAATGCCAAGCAAATGAAAGGTGGGCAACAGTCATGGATTTATCACAACCAACACCAGAAAACGTCATGTATATGATTGAACAAATTAAAGAAAAGCTTCGTATGGTGAACGTAGATGCAATGAAAGCGGAGAATTTCAGTACATCTCAATATGAGGATTTACACTATATGTACGAAATGGTTATGAAGCGTGAAACAGTAACACCGAACGAGATGCAAGCTATCGTTGCAGAACTCGGTGCAATGAGACAATAGTATTCAATGATTACAAAAAAAGATTCACCGTAGGGACTCCTACAGGTGAATCTTTTTTTCATACATGATTATTCAAATGCCGAACCATCTTTTAATACAAGTGGCTGAATGAGTACTTCTACTCTACGATTTTTAGCGCGTCCCTCTGCTGTATCATTCGAAGCGATTGGTAGATTGTCACCATATGCCTTCGTGCTAAAAAGCAGGGGATCGATTTCTTCATTATCAACAAGTATTTCCAAGAAGTTCACAGCACGTATTGCACTTAGTTCCCAGTTTGATTGAAATTCAGCATTATACATCGGAACATTATCAGTATGTCCACCAACAATAATTTGGCGTGGTGGGTCAAAGATAAGTAATTCGGTAAGATCTCCAGCAATCGATTTGTATTCTTCTCGGATTGTCGCCTTACCCGGACTAAAAAGAATACTATCTCTAATCGTGATAAGCAGCCCCTCTTCCGTAAGCCTCGTTTCAAATTGATTTTCCAACTCGTTCACTGCGATATACTCGTCCAGGCTTTCCTGAATTTCACCTAGTGATCTTTGGTCTTCTAAATAAGAGGAGTTTTCTGTATTTGCTCCCATAGATTCTTTTGGTACGGGAACAGGCGTAGGTGCTGCGTTTTCCATCATACCGTGTCCGCCATCGAATATTTGATTAAAAACCGATGAAATCTGATTGAATTTCGATTCGTCTATTGTACTTGATGCAAATAGTACGACGAAAAGCGCGAAAAGAAGAGTCAGAAGGTCGGCATATGGCAAAAGCCATGATTCATCAACATGATGAGCTTCTTTTTTCTTCTTACGTCTCTTCGGCAAACTGGTTCGCCTCCTTCTTGCTCTCTTCATTTTTAGCAGCTAATTTGCGTCGCTCTTCAACAGATAGATAGGACGATAGTTTCTGCTCAATGACACGTGGTGCTTCCCCCTCAAGCACAGAGAGAATACCTTCAATCATCATCATTTTTTGACGGACCTCTTCAGCCGATTTCCGCTTTAACTTATTAGCAAACGGATGCCACAGAACGTATCCAGTAAAAATACCAAGCAATGTGGCGACAAATGCCGCAGAAATAGCTGTTCCTAACACATCAATATCATTTAGGTTTTTCAACGCTGCGATCAGTCCTACTACCGCCCCTAGAACTCCAAGTGTTGGTGCATAGGTACCCGCCTGTGAGAAAATAAGAGCACCAGCCGCATGACGATCTTCCATGGCATCCACTTCTTCGCTTAGGACATCACGAATATAATCAGCATTTTGTCCATCAATAGCCAAACCTAGGCCATTTTTCAAAAATGGATCTTGGATATCATCTGTTTTGGCCTCAAGTGATAACAGCCCTTCACGTCGTGCAACATCAGCCCAGCTAGAAAACATGCGAATAATATCAGAATCAGACGCCAGTTTTTTCTCCTTAAAGATGATGCCAAAAAGTTTTGGTACGCGCTTAATCTCATTCATCGGGAATGCAATAACAACTGCTGCGATTGTCCCGAAAATGATAATGAGAATAGCTGCTACGTTCAGCAAGTTATCCGGTGTAACACCCTTTAGCGTCATCCCCACAAATAGTGCGACAAACCCAAGTATAAGCCCAAAAACCGTCGATAAATCCATATTGTTGAACCTCCAAAAATTCCATTCTTCTTCTTATTTCGGCATCTTTCTTAATTTCTTTAGAGAGACCGACAGAATAAATCTAGGAAATTTAACTTTACTTAGGAAAGTGTCACAACCCGTCAAATAATTTCGACGTTGCAGGCACATCGGGTATATTGGTATTATTAGAAGTGATAAGGAAGGGAGTAATTTCACATGTCAACTTTTGAACAACAATTGTCTCGCTATGCTGAACTCGCAGTGAATGTAGGGGTCAATATTCAGCCAAACCAATACCTTTATATCAGTGCTTCAACCGAAGCAACAGAATTCGTTCGAGTTATTACTAAAAAAGCATATGAAGCAGGAGCACGTCAAGTATTTGTAGACTGGGCTGATGACGTTGTTTCCCGTTTACGTTATGAACAAGCACCTGCCGATTCTTTTGCTGAATTTCCTGAGTGGAAAGTGATGGAACGCGAGCAGCTTGCAGAAAAAGGTGCAGCATTCATGAGCATCGTTTCTCAAAGTCCCGATCTTTTAAAAGGGATTGAAGCTTCACGCATCGCGGATTTCCAAAAAGCGGCTGGGCAAGCCCTCGATAAGTACCGTCAATATGTCCAGTCTGACAAAATTAGCTGGACAGTAATTGCATCACCCTCGGAGGCATGGGCTGCCAAAGTATTCCCGAATCTTCCAGCAGCTGAACAAGTGGATGCATTATGGAACGCTATTTTCAAAGCTGTACGCGCTGACCAAGACAATCCCGTCCAAGCATGGGTTGAGCACGACAACAACTTACATGCAAAAGTGGATTACTTAAATAATAAACGCTTCCGTAAATTGCATTACACAGCACCAGGCACCGATTTAACAGTGGAATTACCTGAAGGCCACTTATGGTGTGGTGCAGGTAGCGTCAACGAAAAAGGACATACTTTTATGGCGAATATGCCTACAGAGGAAGTCTTTACTGTACCGTTGAAAACGGGTGTCAATGGCTATGTTTCCAGTACAAAACCATTAAGCTACGGCGGTAATATTATTGATAACTTTAAAATCACATTTGAAAATGGACGTGTCACAGATGTAACTGCTGAGCAAGGCGAAGAAGTATTGAAACGCCTAATTGATACGGATGAGGGTGCGAAGCATTTAGGTGAAGTTGCGCTCGTCCCACATGCTTCTCCTATCTCTCAATCTGAACTACTGTTCTACAATACACTGTTCGACGAAAATGCATCCAACCACTTTGCGCTCGGAAGTGCCTACGCATTTTGTATTGAGGGCGGTAAAAAAATGTCCCGTGAAGAGCTGATTCAACACGGACTAAACCAAAGTATTACACATGTTGACTTCATGGTCGGCTCAGAAGAAATGGATATTGATGGCGTGTTCGATGATGGATCTACAGAACCAGTATTCCGTTCAGGTAATTGGGCATTCTAAAAAACTTCACAATTAATTCATGATCTATTTTGATTTACTACTTAAAATACAGGCTCTTATACTGTATAATGACAGTTGAGGCTAACTATCATTGCAGAGAGGGGTCTTATACATGGGCTTAATGTTCACAACAGTTATCGGTTTCATGGTCTGTCTTGGTATTTCCGCATTATTTATAATGAGAAGTCTCCAAACAGCTTTCATCGCTACCGATTCAGAAATAATTGATCCAAAACCTGAAACAAAATTTTAAGAGTTGCCAAATAGGCAGCTCTTTTCTTTTTACATCTTATTCTGTAATATAAAACTAAACTAAAACCATTGGAGGTTGCTATGACTATTCTTTCTACGATTCTTGAGTTTAATGAAACATTCGTCATTGAAAAAAAATATGAAGAATATGCGACAACTAAATTCCCAGACAAGCATATTGTTATTTTAACTTGTATGGATACTCGCTTAACCGAATTATTACCTAAAGCGATGAACTTAAAAAATGGTGATGCCAAAATTATTAAAAGTGCCGGTGCGATTGTTAATCATCCCTTTGGTGGAATTATGAGGAGTTTGCTCTTAGCAATCTACGATTTGCAAGCAGACGAGGTATTCATTGTTGGGCATCATGATTGTGGGATGAGCTCCATAGAAACAAGTAGTATTATTGATAAGATGGTTGACCGCGGAATTGATCGTAGTCTTTTTAAAACACTACAATATTCGGGCGTAGACATGAAAGATTGGCTTCACGGCTTTAGTGATGTGACAGAAAGCGTCAGAATGAGTGTCGATATCGTTCGAAATCACCCCTTGATGGATAAAACAGTGCCTATCCATGGGCTTGTTGCTCATCCTGATACAGGTAAACTTGATATAATTGTCGATGGCTACGCTTTCGCCGTACAGAATTAGTCGACTTATTTCCCGGGAAATATACAAAAGTAGAAATAGCATACCTAGACATGACAAGAGCTGATATCTTTTACAGATACCAGCCCTTGATTTTCATTGCCCATTTCCGCAAAATATTCTTACCCCTTCAAAAATCATCTTCAATTATTGCATACATATAATGATCTTCCCAAACACCATTTATGTATAGCAATTTCTGCATGAGACCCTCTTGCAAATAGCCCGCTTTTTCCAATACCTTCATAGATCCGATATTACGCGGTGAAACAAATGCCTCCACTCGATGCAAGGCCAGCTTCTCAAATGCAAAATTAGTAACGAGACTAACCGCTTCTGTACCAAGCCCTCGTCCTGTCTCTCTCTCATCCATCGAATAGCCTACGAAGCCACTTGAAAAAGGCAGTCTTTTAATACTATAAAGGGAGATATGTCCAACAAGTCTACTCGTATCCGAATCAAATATACCGAAGTTATATTCTCTTCTATCTCGCATTTGATAAATCGACTCTCTGATTTTCTCTTTTTGAGTAGCGACCGTAAAATAACTCGCTTCATGACGAGGTTCAAAAACAGACCAATAGTCTTTATTTGCACTTAGTAATTCAGTGAAGAGCTTTGCGTCATCCTCTGTTAATATTCGTAAATAGCACGTTTTACCTTCAAGCAAAATCACTACCCATTCACCCTTCTGCTGTTCTAAATTTTCGTAAAAAAGCTTCTTATAGTATAACATGAAACGAAGGAAGGCGAAATTATTCAATTACACTACTGGGAATTCGGAGAGCTCCCACTGATTGAAGTTAATTTGTGACGGAAACTTCACACTTTCCTTCGCAGGTTCTACCTTTCCTATGTATACTATTCAATAGGAGGATTTGAATATGTATAGAATTATGATTATGACCCTTTCGCTCATTGCCATCATCCTTGTCAATGTAGCAGCAAATAGTATACCTTTTAACGGCAGTACAACAGTGGTCATCGCAAGCAGATTACCAGTGCTTTTCATGCCTGCCGGATATGTCTTCGCATTGTCGGCTATTATTTATACGCTACTAGCATTTTGGCTCTACGGCTTTAAACGCAATAATGCTACTTCCAGCCAATCACTACAGAGCGGGCGAGCTATCCTATTTACAATTAGCTGTCTGCTTAATATTGTCTGGCTTCTGCTTTGGCATTATGGTTTCTTTAATTGGACCATTGTTTTCATGACTTTGTTACTCGTTACATTGCTAGCCCTATATTTCACTTACCCTAAAAAAAACAACCAATTGTTTGGTAGAATTCCGATTGCCATTAACCTTGGTTGGATTTTCATTGCGACCATTGCTAATATCAGTTATGTCCTAACGCTACATGAATGGTCAGGGTGGGGACTCAGTGATCCGTTATGGACAGTCATTTATTTGACCTTCGCTACGGCCATTGCTCTCCATTTTCTATACCACCATGCGGATATAGCCCTAAGTAGTGTATTTATATGGGCATTTATAGGTATTGCAGTGAAAAACGGTGTAGATGAATTATTCGTCTCGGCAGCAGCACTTTTTTTAACTGCGGCAATTGCTGTCGTGATTTTTTTCAAAAGAAAACAACTTACTTCCGTTAAATAGAAAAAACGCCGCTCCTCCTTTGGGAAGAACGGCGTTTTTTCATGTACGCTTTAGCAAACGCGGTGCTTTCATAAATAATAATGAGGCTACAAATGCTGATAAAATGATGGAAGGAATCATATAACTTGCATTATATATGAGCGAATAAAGCCAAACTGGCTGTCCTTCAGGTGCGAATGACGCAAAGAACACGATTCCTCCGATGAAATGAGCAAGGTATCGAAGAAGTCCGCCAATCACCGTACCTACAACGATTGCCTTGATCATCGTTCCATTATTACCTTTCGCTTTGCCACTTAACAGCCAACCGAGGGTAACTGCCGCTACACCAACGAGTGCATAGGCTACAAAATAATCGAGTGCTGCCTGAATCGGGTTAAGAACATAGGCACCCGTTGCAATTTGCAAAACACCAGTAACAAATCCTGTCAATACACCACCAAGAATCCCCCAACGAAATGCCATGACGATAATCGGTAACATCGACAGTGTAACCGATCCACCTTGCGGCATTATTTTAAAACCAATCTGATCCAGTACAAATGATATAGCCCCCAAAATAGCTACTTCGAGTAAAAATTGCAGACGCTTACGATCCAAATGACTTCCTCCTCCTACTAGTTTGTGTAGGATTCCGGGCATAAAAAAAGACATCCCGGATAGAATGGGACATCACAAAATGATGGTTGCCATCCACATCCCTACGCAAGAATAATCTTACAGGTTCGAAGGGTCAGGACAAATTGTCCAATCTCAGCCCAGAAAGGCACCCCTTGTGGTTCAAGTTATTCAATTACATCATTCATTGTATAAGATGGAGGTTCTTTAAGCAAGATAATTAACAAGTATCACAAATAACATATATAGTTAACATATAACGGAGGGATACTCTTGCAAAACAATAAACTATTAGCTTCCTTATGCTATTTCAGCGTTTTTTTTGCTCCTTTACTGTTGCCCGTCATCATTTATTTCATGTCAGATAACCGAGAAATTAAGTTTCATGCAAAACGTTCACTTGTCTCCCATCTCGTCCCGACCATATTACTCATTGCAGGATTTGTTATTTTTTCTTTCTCTATGTTTTCTTTAACAAGTCAAATAAGCGGGATTTCTGGCAACAACTTCAACTTCAGTTTTTGGCAATTAACCCCGTTTATTTTCATGCTGATTTATGGACTTCTATTTGTCATCATCGTCATATGGAATATTATCCAAGGCATTAAGGTGTTAAAATAAGGTTTATCGTACTTGAAACGCGGGAATGGGATACAAAATACTTTTCTTAGGAGAGAATACATTTGAATATCGGAAAATTAATTAAGACAGCCATTAAAATAGCACCCATTGCCTATCCAATTGTACGAAAAATAATGGCAAACAAGAAAACTTCTAATCCAACCACTTCAAAAAAATAATTCACATGCCTGCAATCTCTTTCAAGTTTGCAGGCTTTTTTCTGCGTTATAATATGATATAGTATGTTATAGAAAACCGAACGGCAGAAAGGATTTGTGCAAAATGATTGCAAAAACTGAACAAGATATTGAAGCACTAAAAAAAATCGGCAAGATTGTTGCTGAAATTCGCGAAGCGTTAAAAGAGGCAACTGTCCCGGGTAAAACAACAAAAGAAATTGACGAGCTCGCTGGACGTCTCTTCGAAGAAAAAGGAGCAATTTCCGCACCCATTGACCAATATGATTTTCCTGGCTATACATGCATCAGTGTCAACAATGAAGTGGCGCATGGCATTCCAGGTGCACGCATTATTCAGGACGGAGATCTTGTCAATATCGACGTTTCGGGCTCTTATGGCGGCTTTTTCGCTGATACAGGTATTTCTTTTGTTGTTGGAACACCTGATGATAAAAAACAACAGCTTTGTGATGTTGCCGCAAGTGCCTTTGAGCTTGCGATGACGTATGTGAAGGCGGGTTCCAGTTTGAACCGAATCGGTAAAGCGGTCGAACGTGAGGCAAAAAATCACGGGCTAGCCGTTATTAAAAACTTAACGGGTCACGGCATTGGTAAATCATTACATGAAGAACCACAGCATATTTTGAATTACTATGACCCTTCCGACAAAACGCTTTTGAAAGATGGAATGGTACTGGCAGTTGAGCCCTTCATCTCACAAAAAGCTGAGCATATTATTGAATCAGGAGATGGCTGGACATTCGTTACACCTGATCATTCACTCGTTGCACAAATCGAGCATACGATTATCGTTACTAAAGGTGAACCAATTATTTTGACTAAAATTTAATCCGCAGAAAGGGCTACCCTTTGAATCCGTGTCGATTCAAAAAGTAGCCCTTTTTATTATTTCTTCTTATTATTTCCAACTGTTTTCGAGTTACCTTCTGTCAGTTGACCTTTATACCAAACCTTTTGGACCGTTTTAATGCCTTTTGTTAGCTTACGGTAATCGCGCTCCTCTGCATAGGACAACAGCGTTAGCACTTCTCCGTCTTCTCCTGCACGTCCTGTTCGCCCTGACCGATGTAAGTATTGTTCAATCGTATGGGGCACGTCTACATGGATAACATGCGTCAAACCTTCGATATCCAACCCGCGTGCCGCAAGATCCGTTGCGATTAGCACACGCAACTCCCCTTTTCGGAAGTTTTCCAACGTTTGCTGTCGCTCAAATTTCTTCATTTCTGAATGCAGTACCGCAATCGGGGCCTCATTATACTTGAGCTTCATTTCTTTCATCCGAAGCTGGTCTACATTATTAATAAAAGCTAGGGCTCGAATTCCTTTTAAATGTGAAATCCCCCGTAAAACATCCGTCTTGTCTCGCACATCCGTCTTAGCAAATGAGTGGACCACTTTACCTGATTTCGGCATTTCCTCAGCACTGACTTGAATGTGAATGGGGTCATTCATAAACTTACTAGCAACCACTTCGATTTCTTCTGTAATCGTTGCAGAAACGGCAATTACTTGCCTGTCTGGATTCGCTGCGTCAATCATATTTTTTACAATTACACGGTGATCACGAGATAGAAGTTGATCTCCTTCATCCAACACAATATGACGTATATCATGCATTTTCAATTTCTTCACTTTCACAAGCTCTGCTAACCGACCAGGCGTTCCAACAACGATTGTTGGTTTTTTCTTCAAATGCTCAATTTGGCGTTGCATATTGGCACCACCAATGAGCTGAGTCACAGTAATCGGTGTTCCTTCAACCCATTCTCTAATGACGTTGACAATTTGCATCGACAACTCTTGTGATGGCGTCATAATCAATGCCTGAGTCTGTTTTTTATGACCATCGACTAATTGCAAAATGGGCAAGACGAAAGCCAATGTCTTCCCAGAGCCTGTCGGTGATTCCGCGACGATATCTTTACCTGCCAGTATTTCTGGAATCAGTTTTGTTTGAATCGGCATTTCGTGTTCGAACTTCCATTTTTTCTTGAATGTAGCATCTATATTTTCCAAGAAGGACATGCTTATCCCCACCTTCACTCTAGTCTTCTTAGTGTATCATAATCATCAAGCGTTTTACCTTCAGACCTTTATTACTTTTTAACGGTATGGCCACATCTTTCAATCGCAGTCTCTGCAAGGATTAGCAATGAATCAATGCATTCCTCCCCTAGCCCTAACTCCTGTCGAACAACCGATAATTCCGTGCAACCAAGAATGATTTTATCGCAACCTGCTTCTGCCATCGCACCTTTAATAATCGCCCACTTCTCATGATCAGCTGGTTTCCCAGCCTTCACATCATCATAAATGAGGGACATGACCACTGACTGTATGTGCGCATCGGGTACGATAGGCGTCATCCCGTAACGCTCGCATGCTGACTGATAGACACCCGTTGTAATCGTCCCAGTTGTCCCAAGAATACCAATGCGCTTCGCCCCGCCTTGTGCAGCCCTAGCGGCAGTCTCCCCTATCATATCGATCAGCGGAAGAACCGTACCTTCCTCAATCTGTCCAAAAAATGAGTGCGCTGTATTGCATGGGATGGCGAGGATGTCAGCACCTGCAACGGCTAGTCGCTTCGCGTCTGCTAAAATAACCGGCACTGGATCTTCTTCACTTTCGCCTAAAATGAAAGCGGTGCGATCAGGAATATTAGGGTTATTTGTAATAATCATGTCGACATGGTCCTGGTCTCTTTTCGCCTCAGTTAGCCTAACAATCATTTCTCCCACTAACATCGTAGCAAGCGGACCCACACCACCGATAATTCCTAACGTTTTCTTTTCCATATGCTTGTCAATACCTTCACTCGTAGATTTCATTGTCCAGTCACCCCTGACTCGGTTTCTTACGCAAACGTTTGACCATTGGAATGACTTTTTCTAAAACGTTATACATGAATGGTTTATATACTTTATCGAGCTCCCCGATATACTCGGTTGCACCGTCTTTATCACAAAAGCTTTTCTTGAAAATATACAACCCATCTGACACTTCGAAAAAACCGCCGAAATCGTATTGAGTTGCACCTACTTCAATACCCCATTTTATCATTTCATAATTCATAATGTGGTTAGGGTTCATATTTCGTTTAACATTTGTGCTACCCGCATACAAATAATACATTTTCCCATGATAATTTATCGTCAGCGCACCCGCTAAAATATCGTCCTCATGATAGGCGATATAAATTCGCGCCTCTTCATACTTATCACGGATTTTTTTAAAATACTCCACTGAGCGTGTTGTAATATTATTGCGCTCTGACATCGCTCGATACGTTTCATAAAACAGTTCAATATCTTCATCGCTACGGGAATAACGGACTTGGACGCCTTTTTTAATAGCACCTCTAATGGTACTACGCCCTTTTTTCGAAAACTTAGTCATGATTGTTTCTTCATCATGATCGTCCAAAAAGAGAATCATATTCTTTCGGGGTTGAATGAGTTTTTCCTGATCATCATCTTTTGATGTTAGTTGAAAGCCTGCGTTTTTATATAAATCATATAGCTCGTCCGAGTATGCAGCCTCAGGATCAAATTTTAGCATGATTGCTTTATGCTTCTTCGCTACGCTATCCGCTTCCTTCAAAAGCCGCTGAACAAGTGTCAAATCCGTGATGTCACAAACCGGTCCTCTCGTTGCATATAACATGGAAAAACCACCTGGCAATCGTTTTATAAGAATGGACATCGCGGCGATAATTTCCCCATCCTGTTCAAGATAGACGTGCTCATTTCCCCAATCATCCTTCACCTCAGCCCATAACCGGTCTTGCATCATAGAGCCGTAGGGAGAACTACGGACGAACTCATCGTACCTTCTCACATCTGCTGTATTTAATTTATCGAGCAAAGCCATTATCTTTACCTCCAATTACAAACCTTTTCGATCACTTAACTATTTACTATGCTTAGTCCTTTAATTTGAAATGCTTCTCAAAACGTTTGTAGTAATCTTTGTAAAATGAATTCAACTTAAACTTTCGAATAAAGCTAAGATCCGCGGGATAATACAGCGTGCGTGCTGCCTCACCTTTGGCAAAACGGTCAATAACTTGAGCCTTCAGTTCTTCATCCATCGTATATTTGATAAGAAGATCCTTTGGTACCCCATGCCATAGTCGGCTATTCGAGCCATACTCAATCGGTAAGTCACTATTCTTAACCCGATCCTCGACGAGGTATTTGGCCATATTATAGCCGTTCGTCGTTACAAAATAACTACTTCTACCTTGTCTAATATTCAATTCGAAAATTTTATATTTGCCATCACGTCGATCATATTTCAAGTCGATGTTGGCATAGCCACGGAAATTAATTGCTTCAAGGAACTTTTTATATTGTGCATAGATTTCTGCATTTTCTTCCCCAATAATCCCAACATAGTTCCCGATCAATATTGGCGTATAGTCCTCAAGGACAACTCGTCCGAGACACATCATGCGCACTTTTCCATTCTGGTCAACATAGGCATTCAGCACACGCATGACCGTATCGTTTCCAGGGATATAATCTTGAATAATAAGTGAATCCGTATAGCTTGATGAGTAAATATTACGAATGGCCTCCGTAAATGCCGCCTTATCGTGCAACACATATGCTTTCTTTTTTCCTTCGAATTGCGCATTGAAATACGTCATGCTATCTGATGGTTTCACAACGACTGGAAAACCGAATGGTAGATCCATCTCAGGATCCATTCCTTTATTGAAAATAACTGTATCTGGGTAATCGAGTCCATGCTCTTCACACATTTCATAGAAGCGTTCTTTATAGACGACCTGATCCATCAGCTCTTCACTTATAAATGGTAGAACATAAAAGGGTTCGAGCACTGCTCGACTGCGAATCGCAAGTTCTGCATAATTCTCATTACTCACCACAACAAGTAGCTTGTCCGCACGATTTTTTAATTCTTGATGAAGGTCCAGCATACTTTGGACAAATATTTCGGGGTCATCTAAATTCTCATAAATTTTCTTTTCTATAATCTTACTATGCATCGTCGGTAAAATATGTCCTTTTGTGACGACGATACTCGTGATGCCATATTGTTCATGAAAGGCCCTTGCCATCCCGTATGCATTATCATCAGATCCAAGGATAACCGGCAAAAACTCTGCTTTTCCCATCATCTTTTTCCTCCTCATATTAGAAAGTAACTGTTTATGTAAATTTACGTGACGATAAATTAAGTACACATAGCCTAACCCCCTGTTAAATAGCGGGGAAGGTCAACTCTACCACCCTTAAATTTACGTGAATGAATGAGCACTGTCAATTATACCTTGTATTCGCAGGTAATTGTCCCTACGAATACAAGGTATTCCTCTACTTCAAACAAAAACTATGCAGTAACTGAGGGACAAGTGGTGCGGAATTATGCCAGCCGCTATTCTCGGAGGGTTTATATTGATAATTTTTTGACAGGTCAACGATTAAGGATATCAATTACGCATATTTTCATACTAGTTGAATGACCAACCCAAAAGAAGTATTCCATCAATCACATGGAATACTTCTTTTCTATATAATTATTTAATTCTCCTCGGATGTTACAGATAACGCGAAGGCGCAATGAATTATTGCCTTACCATAAAGGTAGGCTCTTCAACTGGCCATCGAGAAAAATCCGTAATAATGCCATCTACTCCATATTGGAATGCTTTAGAAATCAGCTGCTGATCTCTCTTCGACCATACTAACACTTTCCCACCATACGCATGTATACGATCTACCATCCGCTTATTAATATATGAGACATCGAAGTTAATATAAGTCGCAAATGACGTTAAATCTTCCAATCTTTTAGCAGAAGGTAATAGTGTAGAGGGCTTCATCAAAACAGCAATTTGCAATTCAGGAAGCAAGCTATGTATTTTCCTCATCGATTCAATATCAAAGGATTGCACAATGATACCGCTTACATCTCCGTGCTTCTTTAATAACGCAACCACTTTTTCCTCAATACCCGGATATAAATTAGACTTCTTAATTTCAATTAGTAAACCAATTTCACCATAAAACTCATCAAGTAATTCATCTAGTGTCATAATCTTTTCACCACTAAATGTAGCTCCAAATGCTGTTCCCACGTCGAGTTGCTTCAATTCATCCAAAGTATAATCCTTGACGAAGCCCTTGCCATTCGTCGTTCGATCTACTTTATCATCGTGCATAATAATTAACTCCCCATCTTTTGATAGATGGACATCACACTCCAAAAAATCTGCTCCTAACTCCAATCCTTTACGGAAAGCAGCCTGCGTATTCTCAGGTGCGTAGCTAGAAGCTCCACGATGTGCAACACTAATCATTCCTGTCATTTCGACCTGCTTGGGCGGATGCTCATTAAAACCAACTAATAGCAGTAAACAAGCACTAACCAGACCCGCTAACCAACTCACTTTCCTTTTTCCTAGTTTTCTCATCACCGACACCCCAAGCGTTATGTATTTCCGACTATTCTAATCATTCTATAATTATAGTTTAGCATAAATACAAAGTCCTGCAAACCTCATTTTCTCTATTTATAACGGGAAAAATCCCCTATGCATAATGGCATAGAGGATATATAACCCATTCACTTTTTCTTGCGAATCATATCAAATGGTTTAACAGGAACGGTTACTTTTGTTTTCACAATCATCATAGCACTTGGCGCACGTTCAATCGGCACATCATGCTCATTCCATAAGACATCTATCGTTTGGTAAGCGTGTGTAAATCCGGGACCGTAAAATTCCACAGCATCTCCAAGTCCAAAATGATTTCGCTGCTGTATCGTCGCAATTTGAGTTTCTTCATCATAAGCCAATACTTGTCCAATGAAACTATATGCCTGAATTTTACGCGGCTTACCGAATAATTGCTCATGCTCCGTCGGTGTCCCATAATAAAAACCAGTCGCCAATTCCCGCTGCGCAACTTTCCATAGTTCATCTTCCCACTCTTGTTTAAACTCATAGTTATCGGGATCATCACAATAAGCATCAATTGCCCGACGATAAACATTCGATACTGTCGATACATAGTGAATCGACTTCATGCGCCCTTCAATTTTAAAACTATCTATCCCACTTTCCACCAAGTCAGGAATATGACGAATCATGGACATATCTACTGCACTCATTGAAAATTCCTCAAGCGTCTCACCACCGAGCAGTGACTGGCGTTCACCAGATTGTCCCATATCGAATAAGCCATATTTCCAACGGCAGGACTGCGTACATCCTCCACGATTGGCATCACGCTCTGACATATGATTCGACAGCGTACAACGACCTGAATAAGAAATACACATGGCCCCATGGATAAAGACCTCAATTTCAACATCTGTTTTTTGACGTATTTCTCGAATTTCATCTATCTCAACTTCCCTTGCCAAGACAACGCGCTCCAAGCCCTCCGACTGCCAAAAATTCAACGTTTCATAATTTGTCGCCGAAGCTTGGGTTGATAAATGAATCGGTAATCCGGGCGCTTCTGTAGCACAGATTTCTATTAAAGATGGATCAGATACAATGACTGCCCGTATACCGACATCACGGAGCTCTCGAAAAAACTCTCCCGCTCCTTCAACATCGCCTTCATGTACCACCATATTTGCGGCTACATATACTTTTGCATTAGCCGCTTTAGCGAATGCAACACCTTCTCGCATCTCATCATATGTAAAATTCCCTGCTCGACTTCTCAAACCATAGGCATTGCCACCGATATAGACAGCGTCTGCCCCGTAACGGATAGCGGTTTTCAGTTTTTCAAGTGTACCAGCTGGTGCTAACACTTCTGGCTTTTTAGTAATTACTCTCTTCGTCGTAACGCCCACCATTTGCCGCCTCCTTATTTGACATCGCTCGGATCCTTCAAAAAGAATCCCTCATCTACTGATCTTTCCGCTGGATGTAATGCAAGTAACCGACTATTCAACTGCTCCTGCACACCCTCCGTCCAACATCTCTCCAAAAATGTCCGTCTCGCTTCTACAAACAAACCGGCAATATCCACAAATGATTGTCCTTTTGTAAAAATACCATCCAGCTTCCACTGCGTTAAACCCGCCGCAACCAATTTATCTAACTGTGGCAATAAATTCACATCATTCGTTGCAAAAATATGTGTGCCGTTACAATCCTCATAAATGGAGTAATGCGTTTCCTCTTTTTTAGGTTCAGAAATAAAAAGCGGCTGCTTTACATTATCCTGATTCGTAAAATTGAAATAGTTTTCTACTAATGGGCGTTTCGACTGCTGAATACACGTTGCTCCATAAACGAGCACTTCAACAGGTACAGTTACTTGCTGCCGAATCGCTTGTAACTCTGCATAAGGTAGCTCTCTTGCTAGAACAGCACCTATCGCCCCACGCTTCGCCCAAAAATTCACTTGCCTTGCACTTGTCACCATCGTTTGGGCATCATAGATGAAAGGAAGCTCTATGGAATGCTTTTTCATGAGATGAATAACTCCCGGATCACCAACCGTGATGGCGTCCACACCAATCGACTGCAAAAATGTTAAATACGGAACGATTTTCTCAATCCGATCATTATGCATTAAAGCATTCACCGCAACACATACCCGCTTATGATGTTGATGGGCAAAAGAGGTTATTTCCTCAATTTCATCACGTGAAAAAGAACCCGGTAAACGCAAACCGAATTCATCTTCTCCTATGTACAACGTATCGACACCTATGCCGATTAGTAACTTCCCTTGCTCTACTGATTCAGCTGTTGCAATTAGCTCAATCATTGATTCACACTTCCTTTTTAAAATTAAAAGTAATTCAACACTTGCTTGCCTTCATCAGAAATCATATCTGGCGACCACTTTGGCTCCCATACAACATCGACCTCTACATCGGTAATCTCAAGGCGATCCTTCAATATGAAGTCAACACCCCCTGTAATCATGTCGTGCATCGGACATCCAGGAGTCGTTAACGTCATTTTGACATACACTTTGTTGGCCTCATATTGAATATCATAGACCAAGCCTAAATCGACAATACTAATCCCTAGTTCGGGGTCATAAACAAGCTTGAGTAATTCACGAATGCGTTCAATCATATCCATTTCGCTCATTCCTTCTTCGTTTTTTATCGTCTAAACACACGGCCAATTAAGATCATGTACAGAACCGATGAAATCGAGAAAGCCAGCCCACCGATGACAGTAAGCATTGCGTTATCCACGAAAATAGCGGTGAATAGCACGAGCAAACAGAGTGCGATAGCGATGACGCCAATACGTACTTTTTTATCATCCAATAAATCAGCCATTAATGGAGTTCCCGGTCTCCCTGCCAGCTTGCCAAACTTATGTGTCCACCACAAAAATGGAATAATTTTCGACACGTAGCAAAGGATTGTAAACGATACCCAACCACCAAGATAAACCCATCCTACTAAAAGCACCATTTTGGGTTGCAACAGTTGCGCCGGAAACACAAGTGCGTAAATCAGCAGTACACCTACAAAAAGCAAGAGAAACTGAGCAGCATAAACCGACCAGCGAATACCATGACCTGGATTTGGCTTCACACGGTGTTTTTTAATTTGCAGTAGATGGAAATTATAGAAAACGAGGGCAAGCGTTACAATGAGTAGCGCCAACCAAGTTGTCCAAAAACCTCCACCTAACAAGAAAGACAGTGCACCAAATACGACTGCACTATTCCAAGTAATCAAAGTCGCCCATTGCAACCGAGTTGGGTAATGGTGAGCCAAATAAAACATCGGTAGCATTTTATAACTGAAACCGGTAATGAGCATACCGAACCAACCGAGCGTCCCGAGCCAAATATGGGCTTTCAATAAATTTTCATGCAGGTTTGATCGATTTCCTGTGTAGAAATTAATACCCATCCACATACCGATAAGACTTGTTAGGACTAAATATAAAACTGCACAAGCTGCACTAATCGTAATGGCATCCCACTTGCGGGCTCGCCATAAAGTGATACCGATATTAATCGAAAAAAGAAGTATTCCTATAAAAGCAAGCGTTGCAAATCCAGCAATGTACATCGTCTGAAACGATACAAAACCATACAATAGGCCAGTAAGCCCAATTGTGAAAAATAAGTAGTGTGCATAGCCAAGTCTTTGACTATATATAGTTGACTGTAAAATAACATTGATAAGCTGGTACACGGCTCCCATCGCCAACATCGTAGCCCATCCAAGAATAAACAGATGCGTATAAAACCAACCACTTGGCCCTCGCAAATCATGTTGAAGCCATTCGAACAGCGTTAGGATAGATGCCCCCTGAAACAAAAAGAAACCAATCATCCCCGTAATGATAAAGAAAAATGGGAGACGAAACATAGTCTTCTCCCCCTTACACCTTGTGGATCGTGACTTTTGCCGAACCGTCTGACTGCTCATCCACGGTGAAGGGACAGCCGAGGCGATTCAGTTCCTCAATCAAAAAAACGGGCACTCGATCATTGTGAATATTCACCTGATCCCCCGGATGACTGCGGTCTAAAGCAGCTAATGTTCGCATCATTGGTTGGGGAGGCTCTAATCCACGATTATCGAGTGTAATCGTTTTTGGTTCTCGAGCAATCGTCTCTTCACCAGAAGACTGAGCTGTAGAAACCAGCTCGTCCTCTGTTGAAGAGTCCTCTATATCCAATAGATGTTTGTATTTTTTATTGACAAAAGAAACAACCCAATGGTCTTTTTTTTTGCGTTCAACCTTATTCACAAAGCCCTTCATCTTTAACACACCTAATAATGGCGTCGGTTTGAACGTTGCGTGGAGTACGAAAATATCTCCCGCCTCTATTTCCATCACCGTATCCATAATTAGCTGGAAAGGCTCCAGCTTTTTGTTCAAGTGAGGACGCACATCTAATTCTACAATTTTCGTCGTTTGCTGATTCACAATGAATCATCTCCTACAAATAGTAGTCACTTAAGATACAGATTTTTTTGCTTCATCATATAAACTTGCCATTCCACCATACAGTGAGTAGAAGAATGCATCGGGCGCATCCAAAGAGAATGTTTTGTACTGCTTAGGGTCGATGCCTAGTACGTTTTCGAATAATTTCGCTGTATCCTCGAACGCATAAAAACAATAATGCGTAAAGTTGAAAGTCGGCATTTTTTCGAAAATCGTAATGATTTCACTCGCAAACTTATCTACTTCACCAGCAGCTTGCTGCACCATTGAAACAGCATCCTCTAAGGACAGTTCAATTTTCAGTGTCTTGTCATCGATAACGTTAACTTTTGCCATCGCCAATCAACTCCAGACATGTTATAGTTTTTCAATTTTCACCTGGAATGTATCAGGACCTTGTTCAATATATTCCCATGTGTATTTCCCTTCATGCATCGAATCGAACTGAAAACGCAAAGGAATCGGATCATGGTCATTGACAATCAACATTGTCTCAGATGGATTTAACTTATTAAATGTTTCAAAAATGGTTTTATGCTTAAGATGCGGCGGATATTCTGGAACCTTTACTATTGCTGTATATTCACTCATCAACTATTCCTCCTAAAATGTATTGTGTGTTCTATGTTTATAAGATGAAGTTAAGAATACCTTCAACTACATAAATCTGTATTCTCCTGTTCAGCTTATAAAATAAGTATAGGATTAGTTAGACAATTATTCTGTGATGTATATCACAAATTCAAGATTTTTTTTGCAGGTACGGTAAATCAGCAACATATAACTTTAAACAGCACATCATTTTTAGAAAAGTGTTGACATTCAGAAAGAGGTAATGATATCCTAAAGTAGTTAGATATTCAAATTAGAAATGGAGGTGCGGAAAATGACTACATTTAAAATTTCAAAAAGTAATTGTATAGTAATTCCGTGCCCAACCGCTCATTATTTTTCTGAAAATAATTAATCGGAATGGCATGTCCTGCCGTTCTTTTCCTATGAGCACACGCTTATGTAAAGAAGCGTGTGCTTTTTTGTGTGCTTTTATCTGAATCCAGCTTTGCTGATATTCAGATAAAGCCACCGGCGGATGTCACGGATTTTTTAGGGGACCTGATGTTTTCACGCATTGCGTGTTGCATATAGTAAAAAATAATAAGAAAAGGAGTGCTGGTGATGATGAATATTAAACAGCAAAGAAAGTTATTAAAAAAGGAATCTCTCGAAAGTGGATAGCGCCGATTGGGAACGGAAATCCCCAATTGGTAAAAGTGATTCTATGAGTTGGATTGAAAAAACAAAAAATTAAAGGAGGAAAACAATATGATGATTGCAAAAATGAATGTTGAAAAGGTTAGTAAATTAGTAAATAAAAATAAAACGGAGTCGCCAACACACTATTTAGGTGGAAGTCGGCTAACAGAAACAGTGCTAGCCACGCCTTAACAATATAATTGGACTTCTCCTTAAGGAGAAAAATAATGTTAAATATTAATCATGATTATATAAAGCAACGGATTGTTGACTTACAGCAAGAAGCAAGACAAAATGAGTTAGGACATCACTACCTATCTAAGAAAAAGAAAAACCAAAAACCTTTTTTTGAAAAGAGTCTTGTGTTATTTTACACGCGTAAATATAAATTGACTTTCAAAATTGGTATCGATAAATTAACATAAAGAATTCCAAGCAAAAATCTCTAGTGCATGTGTATTAACACGCACTAGAGATTTTTTATTCATTCATACTCAATGAGTCCCCTACCGAATCAGGACTAGGGCTTACCGTAAAATCACCATAAATTCCACGGATATTCATTCGGTGGTTGCGATTGCACTTCAATGACTTCCTTTGTCGTTGGGTGAACAAATTCTAGTTCATGTGCCCATAAAGAAATTTGTTGCCCAGGACGATTGACTTGTTGTCCATATTTTTGATCCCCATAGAGGGGGTATCCAGTTGCGGAGAGTTGAACACGAATTTGGTGGGAGCGACCGGTATGGAGGCGAATAGACAGAAGACTTAATTGTTCTGTACTGCTAATGACTTCGTATTCGAGTACTGCTTTTTTAGCATTCACATGGTTTGCCGAAACGGTAGACACTTTATTCTTCTTTGTGTCTTTAAAAAGATAATGCTCTAAAACTGCTTTTTTCTTCTGTGGAACTCCCCGAACAACAGCTAAATATGTTCGCCCCAGCTCTCTTTTCCGAAGTATATTCGATAATCGAGAAGCTGCCTTAGATGTTTTGGCAAACACCATCACCCCGCCTACAGGACGATCTAAGCGATGAACAAGCCCCAAGTAAACATTGCCCGGCTTCTGATAACGAATTTTTATATCTTCTTTTAATAGCGTCAGCAAATCCGTATCTCCACTCGTATCTCCTTGCACGGGTATATTCACTGGTTTCTCAACGAGTAGCAAATGATTGTCTTCAAATATGATTGGTATTTTCATAATGACCCCTTTATGGAAAGTAATAAACTAGGAGATATTTGTCACTCAGCTAGTTAAATTGTATTATACTGAACTCCATGTTAGTAAGCCAATATTTGATAGGGTTGTTACAGGATAGTTGATTACATCCATTTACCCTTGTTGAAATGTCAAATTTAAAAGTTAAGTGAAGTCCAGTTCCAAAATATAATTTGACAACTTTGTGAACATTCCTGATAATAGCAGTAAGGGAGTGAATGAAATGGAATCTAAACAAACTATGCTAGACATCGTTAAGTATACTGGGGGAACAATACTCGTCGTTGGAATTTCTATTTTTTTATATGGTTTTTTTATTAGCGATTATAGCGCAATTACAGGTATCGGGATTGGTACAATTATGGGGGCTATTTTCATCTTCCTCATGGGGGTATTCTTTGTTGCAACTGAAGAAATGCAAGAAAAAAGAGACAAAGGAATACGCGTCATTCAATAAAAAAGGAGCGCCAAATGGCACTCCTTTTTTTATTGATCTAATCACATATCCCAAACCAAAATCAGTAGTGTACCGAAGATAGTGACTAGCGCTATGGCAACACCATAGTAGATGTTCATATATATCGCAGCCTTGTCTTCTGTCTCGCCAGCATGCATGAACACGATAAGTTGAACTGCTGCTTGCACGAATGCAGTAACTAACAGAATCGTCATCCCTACCACAAATGACATATCTAGAAAATAGACCGTCAGTGCAGCTGCCGTTAACACCATTGAAAACGCAAAACCCATAACCTGTTTACGCGGGAATAATTCGCTCATATTACATCATTCCTTTCAAGTAGATGAAGCTGAAAATAAAGATCCAGACGACATCTAAGAAATGCCAGTACAATGAAAAGATGAAGGCTTTATTAGCCGTTTTAGGCGTCAAACCTTGTTTTTTCACTTGTAGGATGATGAACAATCCCCAGAACAGACCGAGTGTTACGTGCGCTCCATGTGTCCCTAATGTCGTCAAAAGAATACCTGTAAAGGCACTCACCTGAAGCCCTGCTCCAACATTAACGTAATGCGTAAACTCATAAATTTCCACACCGAGAAATGCCAAGCCTAGCAGCAATGTAATCGCAAAGAATGTCATCATCGCATTCTTTCGACCGAGACGCATCGCATGTACACCAAGACCGATTACAAAACTACTTGTCAGTAACAAAATTGTCTCTATAAACACTGGCGTAATTTCAAAAATCTCTGCCCCGGTTGGTCCGCTAGCCGTACGGTGCTCCAGCGTGAAATACGTTGCGAAAAGTGTTGCAAATAGCATCACTTCCGCGCCAATAAAAATCCAGAAGCCTAAAATATTCAACTTATTTTGTTCGGTTTTATATTCAAGCGGAAGTGAATTATCTATTTTCATCTGTTAACACCTCGCTGTCCTTTTCTGTTTCTTCAACTTCTTTTACTGAAATATAGTAGCCGTCATCCCTTTCAAATGAACGATGCGCTAGACAAGCAAAAATCGCAATGGTCGTAATGATAGCCGGGATCCACATACTAAAGATAAATGAGAAGCCCCAAACAAAGAAAATACAACTGATGATGAACGGCATCCCACTATTATTCGGCATGTGAATCTTCTCTATATCCCCTGTAAATAACGGTTGTTTTTTCTTCTTATGATCCCAGAACGCTTCGATTGAGTTCACATGTGGTGTGCGTGCGAAGTTATACGATGGAACAGGGCTATGTGTTGCCCATTCTAGCGTACGTGCATTCCACGGATCTGAACTAATATTACGTGAAGCATAGCGTGTACTGTGATAAATATTGTAAACGAGGATTGCAAAACCAATTGCTAGGACAATTGCGCCAGCAAAGGATAGCAGATTCAGTGCCCCGTAGCCACTTGCTTCCGAATAGGTATACATCCGACGTGCTTGCCCATCCAATCCAGTAAAGAACATTGGGAAGAACGTGACATTAAAGCCAATCGCGATAAACCAGAATGCCCACTTGCCAATTTTCTCACTCAACATGAAACCGAACATTTTTGGCCACCAGTATGTCAGCCCCGCCAACATCGCAAAAACAACACCTGGAATAATCGTGTAATGGAAATGCGCAACTAGGAACATCGTATTATGATATTGATAGTCAGCGCTAGCCATACCAAGCATGACCCCGGTCACCCCACCAATTGTGAAAATCGGTATGAAACCTACCGAATAAAGCATCGGGACCGTAAATTCAATTCTTCCTTTTCGCATCGTGAGCAACCAGTTAAAGATCTTGATCCCGGTCGGAATCGCAATCGCCATTGTCGTGATTGAGAAAATACTATTCGTTAGTGGTCCCTGCCCCATCGTAAAGAAATGATGCGTCCAAACTAGGAACGAGAAGAACGAAATCACTACAATGGAAATGACCATCGATGTATAACCATATAGGTTACGACGTGAGAAGGTCGAAATAATCTCACTATAAATACCAAACGCTGGTAATACGAGGATGTAAACCTCTGGATGTCCCCAAACCCAGAACAGGTTGGCCCACAGCATATCCATTCCGCCATTCGTCATCGAGAAGATATGGGTACCAAATAGCCGATCCATCGTCCCCAATAACAGCGTAACCGTCAGGACTGGGAATGCGAAAACAACAATGGCATTCGTAATTAAAGCCGTCCATGTAAACATTGGCATCTTCATCAGCTTCATGCCAGGTGCTCTCATTTTAAAAATTGTCGCCATGAAGTTAATTCCAGAGATTAACGTACCAATACCGGCTATTTGAATCGATAGCAAATAATAGTTGGTTCCGACAGATTGACTAAAATCATTCCCTGCAAGCGGGAAATACGATGTCCAACCAGCATCTGGTGAACCACCGACGACGAATGAGATATTAAATAACATCGCACCCATAAAGAACAACCAGAAGCTAAGTGCATTCAAGCGAGGAAACGCTACATCGCGCGCTCCAATTTGTAAAGGTACTACGAAGTTCATCAGCGCATAGATAAATGGCATTGCCATAAAGATAATCATAACAACCCCGTGCGTTGTAAAAACCTCATTATAATGCTGAGCATCTAGCAATATGTTTTCAGGTACAGCCGTTTGCGCTCGCATCATAAGCGCGTCTACGCCACCTCGGAATAGCATAAGCAGAGCGGCGATTAGATACATAATCCCAATCTTTTTATGGTCAACTGTCGTCAACCACTCCCGCCATAAGTAACCCCATTTTTTAAAATAGGTTAAGCCAAGAAGAATCGCAATCATAGTAAGACCAATGACCACCATGGCTGCGTAAATCGCTGGACTTGGATGAGGTATGGCAAATCGATCAAAGTAATCCATACTTTTAGAACTCCTTTCGTAGAAATCAATACTTGAATTTATACAACGTATTAGTCTTGATCATACAAATCATTATTCATGTACATGGTTTGATTCGTCGGCAGAATCCTCTGCCTCGTGATGCCCTCCATGGTGACCTTCAGGAGCAGGTGAGAACTCTAAGTGAGTGCCATTATAAGTAGATCGTCCAAGATGTCCTGGCAATAATAATTCTTCAAACTTCTCTTCCGTAAGGGTTTCAGCACTTGCTTTAACATCTTCTACCCATTCGTCAAACTCTGCCGGTGGCATTGCTTTGACATCAAAAATATTTTCAGCGAAGCCTTTTCCAGTGAAGTTGGAGTTTCGTCCCATGTATTCACCCGGAGTGTCGGCAGCTAAATGTAATGTCGTAATCATGTCCGACATCGCATACTTTTGCCCCCCAAGTTGAGGAATCCAAAATGCCGAAATGGGTCCGTAAGAGTACAATCTAAATTCCAACGCCCGATCTGTTGGGATATACAAATAGTTCACTGTTTCGATATTTTCTTCTGGATAACTGAAATGCCATTTCCAATCGGATGAAGATGCATAGACAATCAATGGTTTTTGATCCTCATAGCCTTTTGGTGTCGCCTCCACTTCATAGACTGATTTGACTGTCACAATTGACAAGAAGATAATGATTAGAACCGGAATCCCAACAATAATCGCTTCAACAACTGGATTACCCTCGATATGTGGGGGTTCATAATCCTCGCTTTGTTTCGAAGCACGATATTTTATTAACATATAGAGCAACATACCAAAAACAACTACGACTACGAACGCCATGGTCGCAACCGATATCCAAATAACGTCAGCAATTGTTTCAGCTTGCGGCCCTTTCGGATTCAAGACCATGACCGGTTCACAACCAGCTAACACAGCTAGAAGACCCATCATCAAACTTAAAAAAGCCCCTTTTTTCCTCATGAAAATGCCCCTTTCTTCTGTTCTATACGGATAGAAATAGTATTCAAAAGTGTTATCACAGGGAAATCCCTTAGTTCAAAATTAACCTTAATATAATAAAATCGGGAAAACAATTTCCCGAGACTCATGTCACAAAGTGTTCACGACAAACGCGTCACAAATCGTTCATATAACAGGGTTTTATTGGTCACAAAGCATTTCATAACCTGCGATTTATTAATTAAAAAGTAAAGTTATATAAATTTTATAACTTATTTGCGTTTTGACTTTTATAAAGTCATAATCAACCATTTCCCTTTTATAGTAGGAACTCATTTTTTCTTCTTTTACTTATGTACACAAAACAAAAAAACACCCTTCTCTTGGTAAGAAAAAGGTGTTTTTACATTACAGAAAAAGTAGTTAGATATTAAACCATTTTCATCTTATCCAGTTTGGCTCTGTCCATTTTTTGATGAACCAAATTTGTCCTGCATCAATCCCCATAGGGTACATTAATCTTACAATAGCCTTTAAAGGTGTCGCGTGATTCTATGCGACTGTTTGTTTCAAGCATCTATGTTATGTCTTATATACACCACTACACACAAGCAAAAAGCTCACTATAATTGCAGTGAGCTTTTGTGTAGATGCTAATTATTTCTCAATGAGGGCTATCTTTTCTTCTATCACGGATAAAATTGTAGCCGAAGCTGCATGCCCATAGTAACGTAACTCTATGACACCTTTTCCTTTCGCTGCAAACACTTCTATAAGCCCTTCCTCCTGGTGAATGAACAAAATGTCGAAAGTATCACTTTCCACCTTGGTTACTTCTCCTCTAAAATTACTTTCCTGTATTAGAGCATCAATTAAGTTATCTTTCATCGTTGGAAACCACAACTGATAGACTTGCATATAAAGCCCCGGCGAATACGTTCTGTCCGAGCCTGACCAAACCTGCTCTGGAATCACACCACTCTCATTTGCTTGATATTGAATCGGCGCAAAGGGGCTCCAGTTATAGGTGTAACTATTTAGCCAGCCAACAGGTCCGTCCTTATCATATTGTTTAATCACCAAATTCGAGTTCTGTTCAATTTCTGCTAGACGAACAATTGGCGAGGTATCACTTTCAATTGGAATTGTCCGCGGCTGATCCAACGCGATTTGCACGAACATCATAATAATATTTGCAATCACCAATAAAAACATCATACCTTGAATCGTTAACGTGACTGTTCTTTTTATTCTCCACGGGGCATGATGATCAAGAGCATTTCCTGTCTGTAATGTCTTTATCAGTTTGCGTATAGCTAAGCTTCCTTCCAGCATGGTAAAAGCTGCAAAAACATATGTGAATATAGCCACGAAACTCATAAATTCTCCCTCAATGAGGACTAGTATGAAAGGTCTGCTAAAGAATAACGATGCGGCGGCGCCAAGTATACTAAGAATGATAATAACGATAGTACCTCGCCAAAACTTTTTGGATAAATCCCTCAATGTAAAAGACTGCTCAATTGGATCCGTGTGCAACTCAGGTGCTTGCAATGTTGCTAGAGATGAAAAAACATTGAATTCGCCTAATCTAGCAATATGCGTCCAGCCCGCTTCTTGAAACATTTCCTTATCTTCCGCGGTAATTTGTTTATTCGAGGACGTGTCGACTCGATAACGAACATCTTTTGGCTCCCCTTGCTCAAAATAGACAAATAGCCGTCCAACTTTCTGCAAGTGCCACCCTTCTTTCGCCATATCGGCAAACCAACTCTCATGCTCTTCAATACGCCAAACATTCTCCAAAACCATTTTCCGCACTTTCTTATGCATGGCTATCACCTTCCTTCAATAACGCTCCATCTTCAAGCATCGCCGCCAAACGCTGATATTCCTGTCTAAGCGCCAGCTCCCCCTCCGCAGTAATAACATAGGTTTTTCTTCGACCATCATCGTCCGCTAACTCAATCAATTCGTCCTTCTGCATACGTGCCAAAACCCCGTAAAGCGTGCCTGGCCCCATATGCACTCTACCATTCGAAACTTCAGTAATCGCCTGCATCAGACCATAGCCATGACCCGGATTCATAAGCGTTAATAAAACATAATACATCGCCTCTGTCATCGGTCCACCTGTATATTTCATCTATAAATACCTCCCGATATTATGCATGACGTTATATCGCATGACATAATAGTAGGTTATTTGAAATTAATTGTCAATGTCTGAATAAAACAAAAAGTATTTTATTTAAAACTGGTCTAAGTTTTTAGAATCAAAGATTTTTTAAAATCGGGACAAAATATAATTTTTGTAATAAAGAATAATTTTCAGTGTAAAAGATAAACAATAGCCAAAGAGTAGAATACTCAATATAATTCGAATAATAATTGTAACCGCTTAAATTTCTCTTGCATTTATTGAATATCTTTTTTATAATAAACATGAAAATAATTTACAAATAGGAGGTAATTATGATGAGTAGTTTCTTCGAGAAAGCTCAACAATTTGGTAAATCATTTATGCTCCCCATTGCTGTCTTACCTGCAGCAGGTTTACTGTTGGGAATTGGCGGTGCTTTATCAAACCCCAATACAATAAAAGCGTATCCATTTTTGGACGTGTCATGGCTTCAATCCATTTTCACCGTTATGTCAAGCGCCGGGAGCGTCATCTTCGCTAACCTTGCCTTATTGTTCGCGATAGGTGTAGCGGTCGGTTTAGCCAAAAGTGACAAAGGAACTGCTGGGCTAGCAGGAATGCTCGGTTTCCTAGTCATGAATTCAACAGTCTCTGCATTATTGTCGATCACTGGCATTCTCAATACTGAAAATCCTGCATCTGTAGGACAAGGACTAGTACTTGGTATTCACACTTTAGAAACAGGAGTCTTCGGTGGGGTAATGGTTGGTGTTTTAGTCGCCCTTCTTCATAATCGTTACAACAAGAAGCAGCTTCCTCCATTTTTAGGTTTCTTTAGCGGTTCACGATTTGTTCCGATTATTTCTGCATTCGCATCCATTTTTCTTGGTATATTTATGTTCCTAGTTTGGCCATTTATTCAAGCAGGTATTTTTAAAATGGGTGGATTAGTAGAAGCAACTAGTTACATTGGAACATTTATTTTTGGATTTGTGTTACGTTTATTAGGGCCGTTCGGTCTTCACCATATATTCTATATGCCTTTTTGGACTACTAGTTTAGGTGGCTCACTTGTTATCGATGGACAACTTATTGAAGGAACTCAACGAATTTTCTTTGCGCAACTAGCTGACCCTACCATCGAAAAGTTTTATGAAGGGACATCCCGCTTCATGTCCGGACGCTTTATTACAATGATGTTTGGACTTCTTGGAGCAACTTATGCAATTTATCGGACAGCAAAACCAAAGAATAAAAAAATCGTTGCAGGTTTAATGGGATCTGCTGCATTAACATCATTTTTAACAGGTATTACAGAGCCAATTGAATTTTCATTCTTGTTCATTGCTCCAGCACTTTATGTTGTACACGCCTTTTTGGATGGGCTAGCCTTTATGATGGCTCATATTTTTCAAATTACAATCGGACAAACATTTTCAGGAGGATTTATCGACTTTGTCTTATTCGGCATTTTGCAGGGTAACGATAAAACAAACTGGCTACTCGTTCCGTTAATCGGTATTCCATGGTTCTTCGTTTATTTCTTCTTATTCACATTCCTTATTAAGAAGTTTAACTTCAAGACACCTGGTCGCGAAGATGAAGACCTAGCTCCGACAGCAGCAGCGGATAATTCGAGTGATCGTGCCCAGACAATTATTACGGCCCTAGGCGGTGCTGATAACCTAACAGCTGTTGATTGCTGTGCTACCCGCTTACGCATCAGCGTCAATGAGCCAGATAAAGTAGACGAAGCTTTGTTAAAAGAAACAGGTGCAAAAGGTGTCATAGTGAAAGGCAAAGGGGTCCAAGTCGTTTATGGTCCACATGTTACAATCATTAAAAATGAAATCACAGAAATTGTAGGTGAATAATTTTGTTAAATAAAATAAAAAATGGGCTGGTTGCTTCATGCCAAGCCCTTGAGAATGAGCCTCTTCACAGTCCATTTATAATGTCTAAAATGGCACTTGCTGCCCATCTTGGCGGAGCTGTTGGTATTCGTGCAAACTCAGCGCAAGATATTCAAGCGATCAAAAAAGAGGTTTCTCTGCCTGTCGTTGGAATCGTGAAACGTGATTATCCCGATAGTGATGTTTTTATTACAGCTACCCAAAAAGAAGTCGATGAATTAATTGAATCGGGCTGCGAAATGATTGCCATGGACGCTACATTACGTCAACGCCCGCATGGTGAAAAGCTAAAAAGTCTTGTTGATTATATAAAAGAAAATCATCCAAATATCCAATTAATGGCTGATATTTCAACTTTAGAAGACGCACTTGAAGCAGAACGTTTAGGATTTGACTGTGTTTCTACTACGCTTTATGGGTATACAAACGAAACAAGCGGATGTAAACTATATGAGAATGATTTTGATTTCATTAAAGTCATATTAAATAATGTTCGCATTCCAGTTATAGCTGAAGGTAATATCCTGACACCTGAAATGGCGAAAACAGTGATATCTCTTGGCGCTCACTCAGTTGTCGTAGGAGGGGCTATTTCAAGACCCCAACAAATTACTAGTCGGTTTGTGGATGTGATCAAAGGAGTGTAATACATGGTTACACTATTGAAGGAGATTCAATCTAGATATTCCTCCTTCTCGGACAAAGAAAGAGGTTTAGCAGATTATTTTCTTTCTTCACCAATTGAAGCTTCACAAAGTAATATTAAAGATATTGCAGACAAGACTGGTATTTCAGTTGCGACAATTACAAGATTTTGCAAAAAGGTTGCTTGTAAAAATTTTGTCGAATTGAAAATAAAGTTAGCACGGGAAGCCTATCAAGTAGGCGATGAAAAAGTAGATACAAAATTAAAGCGCCAATATGAAGATATTTTAAATGACATTCAAGGACTAAGTGGTAAAGAAGCTTTGGATGAAGTTATGCAACTCATTCAAGAAAGCAAAAAATTATACATCTTTGGCTTAGGAAGCTCAGGGCTTGCAGCGCAAGAGTTAAACTATCGTTTAAGTAGAATGGGCTTCGCTTCAGAAGCAGTAACCGATCCGCACTTAATGATTATTAGAAGTACACTAGTCCAAAAAGGTGATTTACTATTAGCGTTCTCTCGTTCTGGACAAACTAGGGATCTATTACATTCTGTAAAAGAAGCTAAAAATAACGGTGCTACAGTCGTCTCATTCACCGCCTATGGCGATACTCCACTAACCCAATTATCTGAAACCGTTTTATGGACGATACACCCTTTACGTACCGGGTATATATCTACCGGTTTAGACTTGAGCGTTCTTTATTTGATTGACCTAATTAGCTTATTCTTGCTTAAGGACGAGGCTATTAAAGAAACATACAAAAAAACAGTTGCTGCCATTTCCTCTGAAGCATATATAGAGAGTGGTCAATAATAGTATTAAAAAAAGTACCCGATTCCAACAATTTCAGATGTTGTTGGAATCGGGTACTTTTATATTCCTGTAGATAACGGTACAAATAGTGGATGCTAGAAAGAACTAGTTCAATATCGTTTTTTTGACAAATTCTCTAACGATTTTTTAATCACCATTACTCGTGTTTGTTTTCTTACTTTGATCTAATTCCACCAAAACACCATCAACTGATACTCCTTTCTGATTTTCTTCTAAACCATCTATTTGGCGCTTGCCTCTATCCTGTTCAAATGTTTTTCTTATATACTCTGTTACAAGATGAATATATTCGCTGTTCGTAGGCTTTGATCTAATTTCATTTATGTCATATCCAAGAATCTCCAAGATGGAGTCCGCGCTTCCACGTTTCCATGACACTTCAATTGCATGTCGAATTGAACGTTCCACTCTACTAGCGGTCGTATTATTCTTTTCTGCTATATGTGGATACAAATCTTTAGTAAATCTCGACAGAAGCGAGGGCTCTTGGTGAACCAACTCAATCGCTTCTTTCATATAATTAGAGCCTTTAATATGCCCAGGTACTCCAAGTTCACGCACGATTGAAGAGATTCTAGGATTTATCCCAATGCTACGGTTAGTGTTATTGTTTGATCGTTTTGTTTTTTTTTGCTCATGCGTTCTTTCTAGCCCTTTCCTTTTAACCCCCTCGAAATAAGAGTACTCTGCCAAGTCACTAATGAGTTCTAATATATATTCGTAATCGTTATAATCAATTGCTTTTTGAATTCGCTTGAACGTTTTTCCGATTTTTTCTTCTACTGCATTATTAACTTCCATGTAAATAACCTCCAAACATTATTTATCTCCAACGAAATAAGCTATTTGTCTCTCACTATCAGTCAAACTAACTCGGAGATTCTTAGGTAACTGTTTATACATAATTATACACAATTGAATAGCTTACAGTATCAAGCTAAGCAAAATCTAAGGGAGGAGATTAATTTTGTCAGAAAGAAGAAATGGAAGATTTCGTTTTTGTATTTTGCCTGGCTATAACTGGTGTGGTCCCGGTTGTAACGGACCCGGAGCTCCAATCAATGACGTCGATGCCGCCTGCAAAGCACATGATGACTGTTATCGTAGGGGTAGAAATGCATGTGAATGTGACCATGAATTTCTCCAACGCTTACGCCATAAAATAGATCCCTGTACACAAAAAGGTAGACACGCTCGTCTGCTTTATAATTATATGAGATTACAATCACACTTTACTTGTCGATTTTTTAATTGAAGTGTAGACACTCAAACTTTTATTTAACAATCAAAAAACCACCCTAAGCTCTAAGCAAAAGGATGGTTCATGAAGGAAGTAAATGACAGTTAACTATATAAGTTGATATGAAAAATCCTACTAACAACGCTTGGCGCTTTGGAATGCCTTCGCCAAAGATTATGTAGAACCTTTTGTTTAACCTATATAGTTCTGAAATATCCCGAACTGTGTGAATTACTTCAAACTACGATTTAAAAAGGCCTTTGTTCGCTCCTGCTGAGGATTCGTTAGTACATCAATAGGATTACCTGATTCAATGATTTCTCCGTTGTCCATGAAAATAACCCTGTTAGCCACTTCTTGAGCAAACCCCATTTCATGTGTTACGACGATCATCGTCATATGCTCTTCGGCAAGATGCTTCATCACTTCCAAAACTTCCCCCGTCAATTCAGGGTCTAAAGCGGATGTTGGCTCATCGAATAACAGGATTTCAGGGTTCATCATAAGCGCCCTGGCAATCGCTACCCGTTGCTTTTGGCCGCCGGAAAGCTTGGACGGATAAGCATTTGCCTTATCAGAAAGTCCTACTTTATCTAGCAATTCTGTACTCCGGCGTCGAATCGCATCGACCGGCTCCCTTTTTGTCAATCTTGGTGCGAGTTCTAAGTTTTCTTTCACGGTTAGATGTGGAAAGAGATCGAAGTGTTGAAATACCATGCCCATTTTAGCAGTCACTTGCTTGATTTCCTGTGCTTTTGGGTAATTGCCGTCCTTGACGAGATAATCGCCGGATATTTGGATACTACCACCGTTTATTTCCTCGAGATGGACTAAACTGCGAAGCATCGTGCTTTTCCCTGAGCCAGAGGGGCCGATGATTGCAACCACATCGTTTTTATTGACATCAAACGTAATTTGTTTGAGTACATCAAGTTGTCCAAATGATTTTTTGAGGTTGGATACTTCAATGATGGTCATATTCATCGCTCCTTAGTCATATTTGAATCGCCGTTCGAGCCATTTAAAGAACAGGGTCAAGACGAGCGTTATAATGAGATAAATGATACCTGCGAAAAAGAAAGGTATGATTGTAAAATCACGATTTACAGCAGTCTGAGCGAAGTGCAACAGTTCCGGTACTGCAACAGCATAAAGCAGCGCCGTGTCCTTCACCAATGTCACTGATTCGTTCGCAACTGCTGGAAGGGCAACACGGAACATTTGAGGCAAAATAACCCTTGTCGTTGTTTGCCATTTATTCAAACCGAGCACCTGTGAAGCCTCATACTGGCCTTTATCAACTGCAAGTAATCCTCCACGGAAGATTTCTGCGAAATAGGCGGCATAATTTAATATAAATCCTAAACAAGCAGCTGCGAATCGATCAAACACCAAGTACTCCCCGACAATGGGAAGTAAGGGCAAGCCAAATACAAAAAATAATAATTGCAGTAACAGGGGCGTGCCACGCATTAAATAAATATAACCATTGGCAAACCAAGCCAGTGGTTTAATGTTGCTTCTAACCGCAAGCGTCAAGATGAAACCAAGCGGAATTGACACCGCAATAGCAATCAAAAACAGGAGGACTGTTACTTGTGCCCCTTCCAGCATCGGTTTAAGTATAGAAATCAAATAATCTAAAGACATGAAAGGTCTCCTCCAAAAACAAAACAGGGTTTCACAAGGAAATCCTGTTTGTCACATATTTATCTTCATTCCGTTGAAGACTCCCACCTCTATAACGCCAAGGCGTAGTTGATTTGGTCATTTTACTTTAAAACTTTATTTTCACCAAACCATTTTTCTGAGATTTCAGCAGCTGTACCATCTTCGTTCAATTCGTCAAGTGCTGCCTGAAGCTTCTCAAGCAGTTCCTCGTTACCTTTTTTCACACCGATTCCGTACTCTTCAGGTGCAAGTGATTCATCAAGCACTTTAAATGTGCCCTCTTCTTGGGACATATAATAATCAATAACAACTTCGTCAATGACGACTGCATCCAAACGTCCTGTTTTCAAGTCAACTAACGCAAGAACATTGTCGGCAAATTCCGTAACTGTTTTAATTTTCGATTCGATTGGATTTGCACCTAGAGCGTCAGCTGCAGAAGATAACGCTTGAAGCCCTACAACTTTTCCGTCCAAATCATCGAGTTTAGCAATTTCTGAATCAGCTAACGTAGCAACGACCTGTGCATTTCGTAAATAAGGCTTTGTAAATAAAACCTTCTCTTTCCGCTCATCCGTAATTGTATACCCGTTCCAAATGAGATCAATCCGTCCACTACTTAGTTCTGTTTCTTTTGTTTTCCAATCGATGGGTTGAAACTTAGGTGTCATACCCATTTTTTCAGCAGCAGCTTTGGCATAATCGATGTCAAAACCAACGATTTCATTATTGTCATCACGGAATCCCATCGGTGCAAATTTATCATCTATCCCAATGATTACTTCGCTAGTTGATTTGCTATCAGTTTGTCCTTCTGATGAACCACAGCCCACTAAGAGTGTAAAAATTGCCGTCATAATTAGAAAAATAAATGCTGAACGTTTCATAACTGTAAAAATCCCCTTTCAATGATCAATGCTTCTTTTGAATACTTTAGCGTGTTAACGTATTAATAGAATAACATAAATCCAAACTAAAGAATACCCTTTTTATATTTTTTCATTCTATCTTCTTACTTCTGATTATCTTATGCTCAAGTTAGATGTTTAATTCGTGAGGTATGCAGTGCACCCTTCACATCATCGCATAAAAAAACAACTAGAACGGAGCGACAGACACCCCGTTCTAGTTCCTTCAAGAATACACAAAACTTCTCCTAAGATCGATTCTATCAATAATTTAAAAATAACTTTTGAAGCATATAATAAGACTGTTTTAAACGCTCTTCAGATTTTGGTAAATCCCAGTTTTCCCAAGTATACCCCTTCAAATCATTTAACACATCGCTCTCTATTGCCGGGACAGAATCCGTTAGTTCATCTTGTTCATTAAAATATAATGCACCAATCTTAATTTCCTCAACGAAAGTACTTGCTTCTGTACCATCTGCATATAAATCTCCCATAAATTCTTTTTGACTTGGGTCCTTTGCGTGAATTAACAGCCATGGAATTCTTAGCTCAATCATTCCATCCTCGTTCATATAATAATCCGCTAAAGAATTATAATCCTCAGATAGCGGATTGCTATTCCCTTCTATCAGCTTACCCGTGTCATATGAACTAAAAGGTAATGTTATATTTTGCTGCGGTAAATAGAGCTCTTTATTTAAAGCATACTGTTCAATTGTAAATTCTCCACTATTAATGGTGGGAACACTCGGTTTCGGTTTAAGTAAATCTAGTGTATGCCCATATTGGTTTGTGAAAAAATCATAGTAACGATCCACAAATAAGCTGGATTCATTGTTCTTTAGACTAATGATAAATTCCATCCCGTTAGTAAAGCTAATATCCGTTGTGCCATTTATCATTTTGTTTCCTTGGTTCGGAACAATATCTAATAGAAATATCGGATAGCCCTTACTAGCAACGTCATGATCGAGCCTTATATACAAGTATCTCTCATCATGATCTACATATAATGAATGCAAATCCCCCTCTTTTTTATCATAAAGGGCATCTGTTTCCCAGTCTTCCTTATTTCCATCGACATTTATTTTCAGTCGATCAAAACTTAATAAACCAAACTGTTGCTCATTCGTTTGTGCATTTGACCAAAAAGGGCGCCTATCTGGATTATCGTAATCTACCGTGTTCCATGTCCGTTTGAACCATTCATCTTGCCATGTAAACACAAGTCCCCCAAGTAATTTTTCAGCCATGATATCTTCAAATAAGCGGGTAATAATTTCACCTTGCTCTGTTTCGGAGTGAAATCCTTGATTCCAACCAAAGGGATTCTCATGCGTCAATCCTCGGGATGCAGGAACTCCAAATTCCGCTATTAAAACTGGAAGCCGGTGCGCTTCATGCAATTCATTTAAATAGGCCGCATAGCTATTAAATTCGCCTCTATGATCTACATAGGTTTGGTATGACTCTTCAAAGTTCAAGAAATCCGGATAGTAGGGATACACATGGTAAGATGCAAATTGATTGGTTAAGTCCATTTCTTCTTTTGCATAGATCACATTCGGGTCAACCCCTACTAAGTCTTCATCTTCTGATGGCTCGGCCGGATGTTCTAAAATATCTGTCGTAATCCAATTTGTAAAACTCATAGGTCTAATCCAGTTATAATTGTCTTTTTCGTACTTTACTGTAAGATCCATTTGTTCGGCAAGCCAGTATTCAAAGGCTGTTGCTCCTTTTGTTTCGAAATATTCGCCTTCATATTCTCCAATCGTTCGATAGGTTTCATTCGTATTTAACACCATTTGTGGATACCACTCAATTCCAAGAATCCACCCTATTACATACTCGGATATATCTGCACGATAAACACCAGATGCATGCCCTGCCTCAGCTTCTACAATTTTATTCCCGTGAATGACATCGATCAATGTTTTGATTTCATCTTGGAAGTCTTGTAAATTGCCTTCCTCAAAAGCATCTAATGATTCCGCTAGCTTTTCTTCATTTATCCAAACGCCATGAAAAACATATATTTTTTCATCATGTTTTTCGTTATATCGTTTTAATGCGTTATAAAACCCGGGTGGATGAAGTGTGTAGACTCGAATAGCATTTGCATTCATTTCCCCAATTTGTTCAAGCCATCGGTAATATTCATCCTCTGTAATCCCGGCCTCCCCGGGAAATACTCCAGGTTTTGCCATACCTATATTGACGCCCTTTATCGTCATTGGGGTCCACTCGTCATCCTTTAAAATCTCAAAAGAATCATTTTGTACTCTAGCATTATAATGTAGTTCATTTGTTTTCTCGAAAGAGGTAGCTACATCCTCATTGTTGGTGAAGTCCTCTAGGATTTTTTTCATCATTGGAACATATACCGACCAATAAAAAGTATCTTCCGAAAATGTTTGACCGATTTTATACAAATGCTGTAGTCCTTTTAATTGATAAAATGTTGGCACCTTTGCGATGTCATTAAAATCCCCTGCAAAGTAATAACTCGGAGAGGTACGATGTTCATTTTCTAAAACGGCAGCAAATTGGATAGGTACTTCATTCTCATTCAGCAAATGAATGCCATGTTCAGTAAGATCCCATTTATAGTTTGCGAGTACTTTTGTATCGTTTTCAGGTGTGACAATATCAAACCAATATTGGTAATCTGGACTCTTTGTAAGACCAAATTTCTTTTCTCCTTCTTCTGTAAATGCAATATGTATGCCTTCGTCCTTAAAATGTTTCTTTTTCTCCAAAACGATCACTTCAGAAGTATCATCATTTACCAAGACAAATCCTACTCCGCTATATTTCCAAGTATCTTGAAATTCATCCAAAATCCATTGTGGAATTTCACTATTTTTGTCTGGATCTAATTCATCAAAATAGCGGCCTACCCAACCTGACCACTCAAGCCCTAAATAGTCCGAAACACCTTCTCGTACCCCTTGATTTGTCGGAGAAGCAAATGTATTATATTCAGCAACTAATAAACTCTTTTTTTCCTCGTTCAATCTATCAATAATCGCACTCCACTCTGCTTCTTCAAGACCTCCATAAATTTTACTAGACCGTGATCCTTCTCTGTCTTTTTTAATCCATGGTAAGTCCTCATTGTAGACCCCATACGTATCTGCCAAATAAATTACATCAAAATCGGAATAATTTGTCGGGAGATGTTTGATTTCATAGCTTTCTTTTTTTTCATCTGGCACAAATCCAAAATAATCTGTAGAGCTATCGTATTCCTCATCCTTACTATTCACATACTTCAAATTGTTTAAAACCCATGTAATGCCCAAATGCTCCCGATACGTGTCATTCGGAACTGTTTTATCGATAATTGCTATATTCAACCTTTTTTCAGGTTCTAAAAACCATAAAATAATGGGGAGGGCAATAACAGAACAGATACATATGAAAATCAAATAAAACCGTTTCATTCCACTTATCCTTTCTTAGAAAGTCCCTGTCGATTCATTTGACCCCATTCTTGTCTTCCCAATAAAAACCTTACAAATCCTTCGGTTCTCCAAATTAATGTTAAAGGTTTATACCAAAACACTTCTGACAAGGATAATATCAACAAGCGAAAGAGATCTTTACTTTTAGGGTATGTCTTCATACTCCATGCCTCTAGTAATATAGATGCGACCGAAAATACTGCACCATATAAAATAAAAAGTAATAATAATAATATTGCCATTTCATAATAGATTTGTCCTAAGAAAAACGAGAAGATAATATATACATACCCACCTAATTCAATAAGAGGTCCTAGACATTCAATCAACCAAAAGTATGGAAAAGATACCACACCAATTCCGCCATACCGTGGATTAAATGTTATTTTTTTATGCTTCCATAGACTTTCTATTAACCCCTGATGCCATCTTCTTCTCTGGTTTCGTAAAACCGATAAACTTTGGGGAGCCTCTGTCCAACATACAGGATCAGAAACAAATTCTATTCTTTTTTTCAGATTTTTCTCTTTCAGCATTCGATGCAGTTTGACAACTAACTCCATATCCTCACCAATTGTATGTGTCGAATATCCCCCGACTTCAATAACCCAGTTCTTCGAAAACACACTAAATGCACCGGAAATAATAAGGACTAAATTGAATTTACTTAAAGCGATTCTCCCCATTAGAAAAGCTCGTAAATATTCTACAACTTGCATGACAACTAAAAAGTTCGGCGATAAATCCGTCTTAAATACCGACCCTAACTGAACATCATGTCCGTTCGCAATTCGAATATTTCCTCCGGAGGCAATCACATCTTCATTTGATAAAATAATTGGTTTCATTACTCGAAGAAGTGACTTTTCTTCTAAAATCGAATCCCCGTCAATTGAACAAAAATATGGGTATTTAGAAATGTTAATACCGGTATTTAATGCATCTGCCTTCCCACCATTTTCTTTTTCTACTAGGATTAAATTCGGATGAATTTCAGACTGATAAATACTCAGGACAGCCTTGGTTGCTATTTGCTCACGCACTATTTTTTGAATAGGCTTCATTTGAAAATGGCTAATGACAGCCTGTTGTGTACCATCTGTAGAGCCATCATTCACTACGAGTATTTCAGTTTCTGGATAACGCAAGCTAAGCAACGAGTGAATATTGTTCACAATACCCAGTTCTTCATTATAAGCCGGCACGATAATCGAAACAGGTTTCGAATAGATAGCATCAATATAATCTTCTTCAATATCTTCTTTATTCAACTTGTATTGTTTTCTCAATTGAGTAAAAGCAAAAAATAGCATGATTGCATAGACAAGAATTGCAACGACCATATACACAATGATCATGCCACCAAAAAACTGCATCAGTATATTAAAAATAAATGACCAGGTCATTTGCTACCGCCTTCCCACAAAACTTCATTTGCCATATCAATTGCAAACTGATCACTGGCTGTTTCAATAAAACTTTGCAAAATTTCTGCACCTTGCTTGTCCTTACCAATTGTTTTTGCTGCCTGAGATCGTACCCACCAAGAATCATCCTTCAGTAGCGCTTCTAAATAAGGTAAGGAATAGGAGATTGGTAAATTCCCCAATAACCTCGCATGCATTAAGCGCTCCTCCCAAATAGGAGAAACGTTAAAATGGACATACTTTTCCGGTTCAATTATGACCCCTAGTTCATAAATCGCCTTCAATGATCGAATCCGAATTTCATCATTGCTATGCCCCAATCGGGACTCCAAAAAGGATAGATTATCCATATTTCTTTTTATGCCTAAAATATCGATAATAACATATTGGCAAGTATCCGATAATTCTTCCATTCGATTCATTAAATCATTCAAAATATCTTCATCCACACTAATTAATAGTTTCTTATATTCATACTCAGAAAATAGCACCGGTAAATTTAACAACTTATTCACAAATTGCTCTTCCTTGAATACTGCATATATTTTTAGCAGTTGAAAATATTCTTCATGGGATAATTTTTTCTCGTCCATTTTCTCACAAACTTCTAGAAGACTATCCATACGAAAATCAATAATTCGCTCCATTGCATTAATACGTTCACTCCATTTTCTGCTTCTTAAAAGTCCTGAAAAATGCTGCTTTAAGTATTGATTTGAAAATAGCTCGATTTTCTTTAGGATAGCAGGGGTAAACAAATTATTTAAATAGGATAAGAATAGTTCTTCAACTGCTTGAATTTCAAATTTATTCGTTGGAATTAGTGATGCATGAAATTTTTCCGCATCCCTAAAATAGCGATACCAAAGCATCTGCTTTTCACGAATGTACACTTCCTTTTTTCGTACCCCTGAAACCTCTCTTGTACGTTCAAAAATCAAATAACAAGTAAAGAAGATTAATATAAAAACTAGCACGATAATCAGTAGAAGTAATAATTTTATTATTAGCCCCATTATGACCATAGCCTTTCAAATGTTCGTTTTATTTGCGCTTCGAATAATCGTAAGTTAAATGGTTTAATTAAGTATTCATCTACCCCTTTTTCATATGCGTAAAGCATATCCACTTCAGATTTTCTTTTCGTCATCATAAAGATAATAAACTTCTTTTTATTTGGTAATTTACGTAATGCATGTAAAACTTCCAAGCCATTTTTTCTAGGTAAAATATCATTCATGATTACTATATGCGTATGTCCAGAGTGAAAAAAGCTCGATTCAAGAAATTCATAGCCATCTTTAAATACGTTGATTTCTAAATTAAAATGCTCAATGGCTAGCTCTTGGAGTGAAGCTTTTAGTACGTTAGAAAATATCTCATTTTCCTCCAAGATGCTTACTTTTACTGTTTCTATATCTTTTTGCTTAAAGTCATCTATATATTCAATATTCCAAGCCTCTCGCTTTAAAGTATAGGTAAGGCTAGATTTCCCAACTTTCATCAGCTGTTCATACTCTACGTTGCCATTTCCGATTTCCGCTACGCTTGCCACCATAGCATTATCGGATGTAATCAATAAGGGGACCTCCAGATTTTTTATATCTGAAAACAATCGTTCTAGAAACGCAATTGTTTCTTCTTCTCCACTTTGAGAAAGCAGAACACACCACTCAAATGGCTTTGATAATTTGAATAGTAAATCCGTCTGTCTAATTTTAGTTGCCAGGAATAAGCTTATCTCATCTTCCAATTGTTTCATATTCTCATTATTAAATCCTTCAACATTTTGGACAGATAAAAAAGTTGCCGTCATCGTCGATCTGGAACGCACAACTGTTGCTTTTAATACATTGAAAAATTGCTTCATATGCGTCTCACTGAGTTGATTTTGGCCCATTAATAAATTATCTGACTGCCTTCCCAACGCGTTCATAGTGATTTTCCACCAATCTTTAAATTATTTCTTCTTTCTATTATAAACTGACCATTATTACATGCAATAGACAAGAGAAAAGGACACCTTTTACGATTACGAAGGACATTCCATTCTTGTCATTGCAAAATCACCATTTTTTTCATTATAAAGGTTACCTCTTACAAAGTGCTTAATAAGTAAAAAAAGCACAGCGATTCATTAGAGAATCGCTGTGCCTTCGTATCAGACATTTACTGTACAAGTTTATATTCTTGAATAAAAACTTTTAAAATTCCACTTAAATTCGGGCTACCTACTTCATCTAAATCATAGTGTACACGTGTACTAGGTTTATTAATAGAGATAATACGCGTTAAATCCATTGGTGTTCCAATGATTACTACATCACAGTCAGCATTATTAATTGTTTCTTCAAGATCTTTTAATTGCTGTTCGCCATACCCCATCGCTGGAAGGACATTTTGGATATGTTGATATTTATTAAACGTTTCGATTAATGAACCTACTGCAAATGGACGTGCATCAATGATTTCCTTCGCGCCTAAACGTTCAGCGGCAACTATACCCGCGCCAATTTTCATCTCTCCGTGTGTCAACGTTGGACCATCTTCAACGACTAATACACGTTTACCAACAATAATTTCTGGATTATCTACCGTAATCTTTGACTCCGCTTTAATAATTGTACTAGCAGGACTAGCAAATTGAATATTATTTTCTACGATTTGAATAGCCTCTGCTGTTGCACTATCAATTTTATTAATAATTGCAACGTCGGCTGTTCGTAAACTCACTTCACCAGGATAGTACTTCAATTCATGACCTGGGCGATGTGGATCCAAAACAGTAACAGCTAAATCGGGTTTGATGAAAGAGAAATCATTATTTCCTCCATCCCATAGAATCACGTCGCAACCGTCTGGATCATTTTCCGCTGCCTCCAAAATAGCTGCATAATCCACACCCGCATAGATGATATTGCCACGGGCAACATGTGGCTCGTACTCTTCCATCTCTTCGATTGTACAATTATGCTTCTTCAAATCCTCCACTGTTGCAAAGCGCTGAACACGTTGTGCATTTAAATCGCCATAAGGCATCGGGTGTCTAATTGCAATGACTTTTAAGTCATGCTCTAGTAACGTTTCGATAATTTTTCTTGACGTTTGACTTTTACCAGTTCCAGTTCGCACAGCACAAACCGAAATAACCGGTTTATTACTCTTTAACTGCGTACCTTTTGGTCCAAGTAGTGTGAAGTTAGCCCCCGCTGCATTGACAATCGCGCCAATACCCATGACATCTTCGTAGCTAATATCACTATAAGCAAATACACATTCATCCACTTGTAACTCTTCAATCAACTTCGGTAATTGATCTTGTGAATAAATTGGAATGCCTTCAGGGTATAACTCACCAGCTAATTCCGTTGGATATTTACGGCCATCTATATCAGGTATTTGTGTTGCCGTGAAAGCAACAACATTATACGCTTCGTTATTACGATAAACTGTATTAAAGTTGTGGAAATCTCTTCCCGCAGCGCCAATAATAATAATATTTTTTTTCGTCATAGCATTCTCTCCTTTAGTTGCAATTTCATTCATAATTATAACCTATCATGTATTTTAATACAATATTTTTTTCGTATGTGCTGGATAATAAGTTCAACATAAGAGAACGAACGAAAATCCTTTTTTAAACAATACAAAAAGAAACGATGGATAGCCTAGATTCCACCGCTTCTTTATACATCAGCTTAAAATTCGATTGTTAGTTCGGGAGTCAAATCTTCAAAATAAGCGCCCGATCGTTTACCGCTGGTAAGGGTCTTGCCTTTGTCGGCAATTCTGAAGCGACTTGCGGACTTACTTTTGGAGTACCCAGTGTCACTCAAACTTTCATAATTAAATGAGTGGACTAAATAATCACCTTTATGACCACTTATTTTGTGAAAATCGATGTGTTTAAATCGTATTTATAACATGTAACCGCCTCGACCTGCCTAAAGCCTTCTTGAATATACAATACCTTTGCTCTCTCATTATCGGCATTCACACAGAGTATGGTCCTGTCATAGGATTTCTCCTTCGCAAAACGTAATGAGGCCCTTAGCAGACTCCTTCCTAAGCCTTTTCCTTGATACTCCGGTATAATAGCAATTGGGCCAATATCCATGATTGCTGAATTTTCATATTCATCATCGGAACCTCTGATGACCCCGACCGGCCAATCTCTATGGTAGAGAATCATCGCTCCACCCTCTATGTGGTTTTCATCCGCCATCATCTTCCGCACCATTTCCGGAGTAATAGGCGTTTCACTTCCTTGCAACTTTGCAAAGCCTGCATTGCGAACCTCACACCAAATCTCTTCATCTCTTCCAGATTTGAATGGCCTAATTTCATAATCCCGTGGTAAATCTGACTCGGGCACCTCTATATCCTCCCTGGCAAGCACGAAAGAATACCTCTCCACAGTAAACTCCAATCCTTCAATGAGCTCCATTAATTTAGTATTGACGCTCGGAACAAACAAGAAGACCTTATCTAGACCGTCAGTATGCTTTAAAACAGCTTGCATCATCATGGAATAGCATTCCAGATTCCCGATTTCCGAATGAAATATCCGAAAGCGCGCCTTCCTTCCTCGTTTACTATAATCATCGATTATGAGCGAGACCGCTCCCATTAGATCCCCTTGCTGATTAGTAACAATATACGTCGGATTTTCGTCATTCAGCTCGAAGTCCCGCAAATCTTCATCATACAAATAGGAATCATCCAGTTCCATCCTATGCTTCTTGCAGTACTTTAAAAAGTCATCGATCTGACCATTTTTCAAAGCTTCGATTCTCACTTTTTTCGCTCCTTTTTAGGGATATCTATCTCAATGATCCCGATTCACAATATAATTCAATAAATGCTTCAAAAAAGTGATATTACGCGGGATTTCTTGCAATACTTCCATTGCATAACAATAATGTTCCCACATCGCCTTTTGGGCACCTGTAACGCCTAGGACTGAAACAAATGTCGTGTTGTTGTTTTCAGCATCCTTGCCAATCGGTTTTCCGAGTACAGTCAGATCTCCTTCAACATCAAGTAGGTCATCCTTGATCTGAAACGCAATGCCAGCATGTCGGGCAAAAGTTTTTAAAGCTTCCATTTCTGACTCCTTTGCATCGGCGAGAATTGCCGGCATGATAAGGGATGCTTCAAATGCTATTCCCGTTTTATAGAAGCACATCACATTTAATTGTTCCAGTGTCAATTGTTTCCCTTTGGAATCTAAGTCCATCGCCTGTCCCCTGCACATGTCTCCCGTTATTTTGGACGAATATTGAATCAGGCTCAGCACCGTTTTCGGATCGAATTGGTCAAGAGATGCTTGTTCCTCAATTGCTTTTTGGGTTAGGTAAAGTCCAGTCAATTCTGCCATGGCAATGTCATACACCTGGTGCAAGGTTGGACGCCCCCTACGGGTAGACGCATCATCCTGGGACGGCAGATCATCAAAGATAAGGGATGCCGTATGCATATATTCCAATGATTTCAGAAGTGGCACGATTGCCGACTTATTTAAGCCATATTCGTTAACGCCCATGACCCAAGTCATAATTGGCCTCAACCTCTTGCCATCACCTTCCAAACTATAATTTGCAGCATCAATGATTGGCTCTTGCATCAAGGAGACATTCCCTATTGTCGGGATATTTAACAAGCTGTTAATCTGATTGCGCACGGATTCAATCGTCTCTAAAAAATCTTCCTGCTCCTTCCGTTCATTTTTCAGATTAGTAACCATATGATCCCGAAGGAGTTTATCAAAGAAATCTACATCATCTGCTTTTCGAACCATCCTTTGAACGACATCGTCGAATTTCGGATTTTCAGTAGCAAATAGTCTCATCACTTCGTTGTATTGTTTCGTTCCCATTCTTTTTTTAAATCGTTTCAACCCATTTATGGCACGATCAAGAATTACCTCACAGGTCTTGCTGTCAGAGTGATACACATTATGGATCAAATTAGAAATGACCGTCCAGTATAACTCGAAAGGATTGATAAGATCCAATCGCTGTTCATGATACTTTATATAGTACGTATAGGGGGTTACTCTGCCTTCATCCATGTCATCGAACATATCGGCAAAATCATCCGCTAGCTGGTTGTAAATACCATATAAAAATGTTCGGTTATCGAAGCCCTCATCCTCAGGAGCACTAATAACTGATCGGCTAATCAATCGTGAATAAGAAGATTTTAAAATGACAGGGATATACAGCTCTTCATTGGAGTAATTGGCATTCGATAGATCCTTCGTGCGATCCACTTCCTGTGCATAAAAAAACACATAGGATTGCTCGAAAAACTTTCTTCTTGTTTCTGGTCGCTGATTGGCCTTCATATACTCAAAGGCATCTCGGAGCTCTGAATGAATATAGCGGATTAGACCCGCATTTTCTCCAGTCCACTCACCCAATTCTGGAACAGCTCCTGTGATAAGTGTCGTACGAATTAATTCGGCAAAGCGTTTTTTCTCTTTTTCGGTTAAAACATTGGCATCTAGAAGATCGTCAATGAATGGGTAGGTCAGGCCATAGCAATACCCTAGCCTAATCGCTTCATCCAGTTTCTGAGTACGTTCCTCAGGAGTACTGTCAGCAGCCATCTCTTCATTCACATGCATGATAACCCCAGCCATAATTTTGATAAGCTTTCGCTTAGCTTCCGCAGCATCCATCCCTTTCGGAATATTGGAGGATACCGTCTTTAATTTATCCATCACCCAGATCATTGCGGGCTCAACGCTTTCCTTCTGGGCCTGCCGGTACAACCAAGCCATACTAAACGTCTCCGTTTTGTCTCCAGCGGAATGAGTCAGGTGATTTTTCAAACTCTCCACTTCATGCCGAACCCTGATCTGTGTGTCAGGCGAGTTCAATGCTTTACCCAAATCGCGCATGTAAATATAGGAAATACTCCGGTCCAGGTAATTATCTAGTTTGCCTGTGTAATCCAACCATTGTATATAATTGTGATACCCTTTAGAATCAGAATCTCTTTTTCCACGAGAAAATAAGGATAATAAGGAGATAGGCTGAATATGGTTCTGCTTCCAAGACTGTATATCTTTTATCAAGACAGGCGCATACGTTCTTTGCGCGAGCTGTTCAGAAAGTGATGCAAAGTAATAGGCAGCCTTCTGCTCAGCTAGCTGATAACATGCGTCGGCATTTTTTTGTAACTTCTCATTCATACGCATCAATACCTCTACTTAAAATTTCTTATATATACATATGTCCTATCATTCAAGACCATGTTCATATACTAAGCACTTTCTCGAGCTTTTAAATACTATTTTTATACTAACATCTTTATCACTCGATTTCCCTTTTCGAAATGTTATTTGCAATGACAGGCAGCACTTCATTCAGTTTTCTTGAAATAATATGTTGTTTGAAGTTAATCATTAGTATCTGAATAGAGTAAAAAAGTTCCTACCAATACGGATGATTGGCAGGAACTACTTTTTTAACTATTCAGGCACCATGTTTCATTTTAAAGATTTCCCGATCATGCTCGCCCAATTTTTTATCAAAATATTCTAGATCCTCTTTCATAGCCAGCTGGTCAAAACAGGCAATTGTCTCTGCATGATACTCACTCAACTTAGCAGTTTGCTCATAGAGTATTTGCTGCCTAGCATCAATTGCAGATACTTTATCTTTTACTTCAGCTAAATCTACTCCTATTGAACCAACACGATTTTCTAGGTTATCCAAACGGGTTTCTACTTTCTCCAAACGTATTTCTATATTATCCAAGCGAATTTCCACTTTTTCCATACGTTGATTTAAATGTTGTAGCTCTTGCTTCACAGGTTGTAATTCTTCTCTAATAACCGAACGCAAAACATCTAAGATATTCTCTGTCATTCGAGCACATCCCTTTTAATTTTATTAGCATAGGATTGGGGTCAAGTGTTGGGGTAATGATTGCATAGTTAAGAATACGGAGTAATTAAATTATAGCATGGTTATGTGTTTCGGTCGATGACAATTAATAGGACACTCGTATGTATTTTGGGCCACCCTTTTTATGTAGAAGGATGGCCCAAAATTGTGAATTACACTTTAACTGATTTCCTCCAAAACAAACCCGTATACAACAGGAAAATACCGATCATCAAAATAATTCCGATATAAACGGACATCATCGTAGGGATTAGATAAGCGCCTATGATAATGGTTGAACGAGCGATTAAGTCTGCTCCACTAAATGAAATGTTCGAAAAGGCCGAATAAGAACCTCGTTTATCTACTGGAATCATATTTGCTTGCTCTGCATTACGTACAGGTGAATAGATGAGTTCACCAAGCGCAGCAATCAAATTAAACAGCAGCAATATATACCAAATATTTGCTGACATGACCGTAACATAACCGATACTATATATAATAAGACCTAACAGCAATACTTTTCTCTTATTAAAACGATCTGTAAACTTATTAATCATGAACGTAAAGCAGACAACGAGCAGCATGTTTTCGATATTAAGAATACTTAACATGCGTACACCTGCCACTTCAAATCCGCCAATATATATTGATTCAAATGATTCCGCCAGACGAACCCCAATATAGCTATTTAAAGAAAATTCCGCTGCAAAGATAAACATGGAGCCAAGTACAACTTTGACAAATGGACTATCTTGAAAAGCAATTTTATAGCTTTGGATGACATCCAACAACACATTCTGATGCTGCTTTTCAAACCGAATCGTTTGTTCATCAATGAGCCAGATTTTATAAGCAATCGGTAAGCTGATCGAAGTAATTGTTAGGAATGCGAACAACTCGATTTGGTGATGTACATACAACAGGCCACCAAGCGCAGCCCCAATCGCCAACGACAAATTCACAAGCCAATAATCAAGCGCATAAACAGCTTTCCGATTATCTGGTGTGGTCGAATCCATAATAAGAGCATTCATCGCTGGTCGCCCAAGATTACTCGTCACAATATAAAGTACGTAAGCAATTGCAAATAACCAAATAATATTATCTTTAGGATATAAGCTTATTGTCATAACCAAAAACATGCACGCACTTGCTAATGAAGTGAGGACCAATACTCTTTTACGTGGAAAGCGATCAGAAATATAGCCACCAATCAAATTAATAAAAAAACTAACGACGACTGTAAATAATAAAAAGATACCCGCCCAAACTTTGCTTATTTCCTGCGCAAAAAATAAGGCCATAAACGGCATGACTGCCGATGAGACAGCACGATTTAAGAAAGATGTGACTAAGCGAACTTTAAGATTTTGTGGATAGTCTTTCCAAGTCATGTTGCAACCCCCTCTGTCTTTTGTAGAATCAATGTTAAACTAGACGTACAAAAGAAAAAATGGACAATATAAATATATATGTCCACTTTTCAAAAGGAGTGTATGATGGATACATACTTATTAACTTTATGGAAATCGGTTCCATCTGGTAATATCAAACAAAAAGAACTAGCAGAAGTGCTTCATTTAAGTGCTAAACAAACGACACGTTATATACAAAAATGGTCTACAGAAGGATGGCTGACGTTTACTTCAGGACTTGGTAGGGGCAATGTATCTACGCTTCTGTGGCTAAAAAATGTAGAAGCTATTTTTGAAGAGCAAGTTACGAGGATAATTATTGAAGAACCCGTTGAACTCAGTAGCAAATATTTAGAATTAGATTGGTCGCTCGATAGTAAACAGCGTTTACTAAATACATTTCGTTCGAAATTTGGCTATCTTCAAACTTCCAATGATAAGCTTGTGATTCCAAAAAGGTTCCCATTTCTAACGATGCATCCTCTACAAGCTGCCGATGTAAGTAGTGCGAATATAGTTGCAAATATCTTTAATCGACTCGTTACTGTCGATGAGCAAAGTACTGTCCTACCTGAACTTGCACATAGCTGGGATGTCACTATATCCAAACTTCGATTGTATATAAAAAAAGATATCCGATTCCATGATGGATCTATATTGACTGCCGAAGATATCGTCGTTTGTTTGAATAAGCTACGCAATCACCCACAGTTTCAAGAGTTGTGGGCACCTATACACCATATCGATGCTCCCGCTCCATTAGTCATCGATATTTATTACCCAGATGGCTGTAGCTATTGTTTACATATGCTTGGAACAATGAATGCGAGTATTTATAAAGAAAGTAAGGATGAACTGCTGGGAACAGGTTGCTTTTATGTTCAAGATAACCTTGATTCGAAAACAACTTTAGCCGCTTTTAAAGATTATTTTGGTGAAAGACCTTTAGTAGACCTTGTAGAATTTGTGCAAGTCCCTGAAGACTTCGAAATCGCGTATCGATCAACAACACAAATAGAAGACCAGCCCACATTTCAGGTGGAAGGTGATTCTGGCTTCGGCGTCGTCATTATGAATTCATTTCGTAATTCAGCAATTCGGCGCAAGGAAATTCGTGACTATGTCCATTATGTCATTGCAAAACATCGTCATACTATTAGCCAAGCTGACTCCCGTCTGCTGCCTAACCACGAAGGTTTCCTAATTGGGCAAAGTCAAACTTACACAATCCCAGAAGTGAAACGTCCAGAGTTTTCCACACCACTTGTTTTGAAAATAGTAAATTATATACAAGAAACAACGATGTGGCTAAAAGAAATATTAGAAAAAGAGGGCGTCCCTATTGAATTAAAACAAATTTCCTTTACCGATAATCTTTATGATGATGCCCGTAACCAATCGTTCGACCTTTTTATTCATGGTGAAATATTCGAGATGAATCAAAACTTCTCATTTTTCCAGCTTCTTAAAAATGGGTACTCACCATTAGCAGCGATCTTTAAAAATGAACCCACACTAAACAGCTATCTAGCTGACTATGCGCATACCCCCTTCGAGGATTGGACAGCCTTAAATCTGAAGGTAGAAAAAGTACTGCTTGAAAACTCTGTCATGATTCCGTTATATTACGCTAAACGTCAAATTCCATTCTCCGCCGATTTGATGAACATCAATATAAAGCATTTTGGTTATATTGATTTTTCTAAGGTATGGGTTAGACCGAATATTGAGTGAAAAAAGTACCTAATTCTAGAACAACTCCAATGAAGCCGTTTTAGAAATAGAAAAGTAGCAATCACTTCTAAGAATAGATGTGATTGCTACTTTTTGTATCCGTGGCGTATTTCAACTACTTCCAACTCATTCACCTAACCCATTTCAACTGTGCTTCATGATCTGATGTCTTGATCGTTAGCAAGTCAATCAATTTTCGTTGATGTAATAAAATTTCTTCAAATCGAATATCATTTTCTTTTAATTCATGGATATCGATTTTCATATCATCCACCGTTTCTTTCACGGCAGCAAGTTCTTGACGTGATTCCAACACAGCTTGTTTAATCAATGGGATATCTGCAACATCCGCTTTCGTCGCTAGCTTCGATAGGTCTTCTTTGGTTGCCATATTCGCCATGTCTTCTTTGGTCGCCATATTCGCAATGTCTTCTTTGGTTGCCATTTGTTTACGCATTTCGTTTAATTCGTTTTTTATTTCTTGTAAAACTACATCCACTCTTTTTCCTCCCTTCTTTTAAATTCAAGTATTTCCTTCAGTATAACATGGTTCCTTACAAAAAATAAACAACACTTGTTCCTATAAATATTATAATCCATGCTTTTAAAAAATACAAGAAAAGATCGATTGAATGAGCGCCTAGCGCCATGATCTAGATCTAGAAAAGCCGATTCTCTACTTATGAAAGAGAATCGGCTTCTTCTTATTATTGCGAAGATAGAACAAATTGTTTGTACTGTTTCTTATCCTTGCATTTCCTTTGTGGGTCCCATTATCGGCGGTACTGTTAAACCCGCTTGACGCAGAAGAACCGTCATTTGCCCGCGGTGGTGTGTTTGGTGATTGATAAGTCCGCGTAATAGCTTTCCGCGTTTCGTTTCCCCTGTAAAACTCTTAACCTCTTCCAGCAAGTCTTCGTCGGTAAGCTTCGTTGCTTCTTCCTTAATCGCATGAGCGATTGCTTCATACGCCTGGGAAATTTCCTGAACGCTTGTTGGTTGTAGATCATTTCGTCCGGGTCCTTGCACTTTTAATCCAGCAAACTGTCCATAAGCGCCTGCTGCTCCAACTAAATGCCAAGCTAACCAGCCAAGCGTGCTATGATCTTCCACAATGGATTGATCAAGCTTTTCATCGATCATTGCCTTAATTACATTGGTGGTTCCCTCATACGAAACAGTCCAGTCTTCTAAGAAATCCTCTACTTTACGATACATATCCGTCCACCCCTTGATTTAATTTTAGTTCCAAACAAATTGTAATGATTGCTATTCTTATTGTCCAATTTTCTATCTTCTACGTAATAGAACCATGAATGGCACCCTAACTATTTAATGCTGACGCATCACCGAAGTTTTACACTGTAGTGCCTCATTGATTTGGGGATTCCTTTTAACCCAAGTGCCCCGCTGTAGACTAAATGCCGAATCCGGTATTCTAAAAAGAAAATATCTATGTCCACATCTATTCTCTCTATTATTTCCCCAAGTACACTGCCCGTCTTGATAAAATCTTTCGTGCCTTGTTCTTTATGTAGCTCTTCTATTGTTTCGAGGATAACTGAATCATAATGGTACTCTGGCACACCTTGAATTTTATCATCTATCCACACACGTAAGACATCTGTCGTTTCGGATAGCTTTTCCCATTCTCGATGATATTGAATTCGCTTGTTTTCTGATAATGGTTTGTTCTCTTTATGATTTCCAGTAAATGTTCTTAAAATTTCCCCATCCATTTGCCCCGTATGAAAAATGAGTTGTCCTTCTACAGCAACACCGTATCTTTCATGAAATTCAGTCGAATTCATAAGGAAAGTATCATTTTTCCTATCTCGCAATAAATAGAGATAAAAACAGAGAGCTGTTTGTTCATCAGCATTATTACCATACCAAATATAGATTGGAACATGATTGGCTATATCTTCAATCTCACGCAATGTATTGCTCACTTTATTTTCATATTCATAATCATCGTTCTCATAGTTAATATTTTCTGCTAGCCATTCTGCACGAAAACTTTGACCAACCTTCTCATCTAGCTTCCACAATGGTCCGGCCGAAAAACTGTCTGGGAATCCAATAATAGTATTCGACTTTTCAAGTCCCACTCTTAAAGAACCTGCTGCGGATTCTGAAGTAACGATATGAACTGCACCTAATTGATCTCCTAGCCCCTTCACATGTCTTACCTTTTGAATATGTTTATTAATTTCTTCTACCATCTCGTTCATACCATCTTGATTGATAAAAAATCCTCTTCCTTCAATCGGCTGACTTTTTCGATGGTCGAACGCCTCAAAATCGTCTTCATGATTGATTTCAAACGTCTCGCAACTATGTAAACTAGCCATAAAATCAGAAACTGTTACATATTGTAGTTTTTCGATATGATAAACAAAAACGACATCGGGTTCCACAAAGAAATAGATAAATGGATTATCGGCTTTAGTTTTGATTAGGATCAACTCCGTTTATTTAAAGTGTCATCAAATGACCATTTCTCGCCAAATACTCTTCCTTCTCTTTATACTCCGGCATAATACTACCCACACGTCTCCAAAACGAGCGATCATGATTCATATGATGGATATGGCATAATTCATGGATAACTACGTAATCAATGACGTCAATTGGAGCCATCGCTAGACGATAATTAAAAGCTAGATTTCGATCCGAACTACAACTCCCCCACTTCGCCTTAGACTCAATGATTTCAATCATTTTAGGGGTTACTTTCAGTTGTTTTTGATATATTTTTACCCGTTCCGCTACAATCGTTTTACAGCTATTAATATAAAACTTCTTAAGATTTCTTTTAAGTGCCTCTTCTTCTAATTCATTTATCTCAATTAGTTCATGAAGAAAACGTTCCCTTCCAAGATATAAGAACTTCCCTTGCGCGTGATACTCTCTTGCCTTCGGTGCTTCTTGGGCTAGACTAATTTCATGAATTTTCTCGAGTATCCATTTCCCTTTACTTTCTATTACTCTGACAATTACTTCTTCACTCGTACCTTTAGGCGCTTTCACGGTTATAAAGCCAAACGGATCTATATGTATGGATAACTTCTTTCGATTACCATATTGAACATTACACGTAAGCATTTCATTTTCAATTTTAACTTTCAGTTCGTTCTTGCTCCCTTCAAGTAGAAAAGTTCCCTCTCCTAATGGTTTCCCTGTATATACTCTAGCATAATAATACTCTATTCCTTCCCAATCATGGCATCTTCTTTCCCTTAAATATAAAAACAATGAGTAAGCGACACACGAATAAAGCTAATTAATCCATGTGGGGTATGATTTGAAAGTAAGTTATTCACTCCCGTACTAAAAAAGCCCTTCAAGCAAATGCTCAAAGCGCCTTTCCATCAATTATTTTATGCAGTCGCAGTCTGTTTTCTAACACTGCTTTGCACGCTAAAGTATTTCATCTTTTTGCAACAACATCCCTAGTCGTTAGCACATCTAACGCATTCCTTACTTTTCTCGCAAAAGAGAGCGGCTCATCGATGGATTCCCAGTGCATGAACATCAATCGAGGATCTTCAAAAAGCCAATGATTATGGACAGCCGTTACGATAATTCCAGATCTTCTAAGCTCACTAATAAAAGGATTAATCTCCTCCTCAAGAATAACCGTTTCTCCACTACAAAGCGCAAGACCGTCATTTGTCATTGATTCAAAAGCAAACATCTGGGGAATCAGCAGGAAGGAACGACCATGAATGCCAAGAACCTCAGGCTTGATATTGAGACGTGATTTCATCGCAATACATTGGCCATTTTCAAATGTATGCATCGTTCCACCAAGTATCCGATTAAATTCATTGCAAATTTCAGATCCATTCGAATGACGATTACTTGATCTAGAATCAAAGTTTCTTGAATCGCGATGATCATTGATTTCATCATGGCGCGATCTTATCTTTCCATGAATATCCCGTGAGGTTAGAACCCCCATTGCATCTCGAACTTTTCTTGCAAAATTAAGTGGACGGTCGATCGACTCAAAATGCATATACATAAGTCTTGGGTCATCAAAAAGCCAATGATTGTGTACCGCCGTGACAATAATATTATGTTCGCGCAGCCTACTCATAAATGGATTAATTTCCTCTTGGAGAATAACAGTCTCACCAAGACATAGTCCTCTCCCCTCACGATCTAAATTCTCAAATGAAAATGCTTGGGGAACAAACATAAAGGATTCTGCCCTTCTGCCTAATACGATTGGATGCAAATTTGTCCGCGACCTAGTCGCTAAACAAACTCCATTCACAACACCTGGTGTAGAACCAAGTATTCTAGCAAACTCATTACATAGGTTAGACGGCTTCTCTATTTCTTTCATTTAAAAACTCCTTCTACTATTTTAGTTGAACAATCTGTCTATCATATGCCGTATCAAATAATTGGCACAGGCAGAAAGCCAATCTTTCCTGCTTTTGCTGAAGGTTCCATTGAAGGGCAATCGCGTGGGAAGAAGGAACACGAATCCAAATGTCACTGTTCATCTCGATCGCAGAAAAAAATAAACCATAGATTCTCTTTTCATCATTTGAAAGAGTTTCTATGGTCTTCTTTTTTAGTTTCATATATTTTTTAGTTTTACTAATGAGCAAGGTTTAAGAGTATCAATTACGCCTCGGCGTAATTGCGTTGGGATTTTGAATTGTGCACAGCACAATTAACTCCCCTCAAAATCCCTAACATCCGCCGGAGGCTTAACTTGAATCAGCAGGGAGTTTGAACTCCCTTTGACTGAAATACTTTTCTGACATTCATCCCACCACTTATAGACATGGGGGGACTTCTGCTGAATCAAGTTTAAACGCCAAACTTCTGTCTAAATCCACACTTCCTACACAGTTCTTCAACCGCTTCTCTTCTCGAAAAACCATCGACAAGATTATTCGCTCGTTCTCCATCGACAATTTCAGAAAAAGATTTTTCTTTGACATTTCCTAAATTAATGACGCCTTCTCCATCCAGACAACAAGGGACAACTGTTCCATCTACAAGAATTGCTGCTTGACTACGAAGCGCATGACAAAACCCTTTACCATCGTCTTCAGGAGCCAATAGACTAGGCCACTGGAATTCATGGTCTTGATTGAGATAGACGTTCTTCGTGATTTTCACGCCCTTGCCTGGTTGTACTTTTTCTTCAATTTTAAAGTCTAAGTTGTACTCATTCTCCAAAATCTCTAATGTTTCACGGTTCCTTCTCTTCGCTAAATCATTTCTATGTTCTTGTTGAAGGTTCCAAAGGCGATACGAAATAATCGTTTTATATTCTTTCGCCTCACGCACAAACTCCAGAATATCACCCAAGTACTTTTCTCGATTTTCTGAGCCCTCATGCCCGTCAAAACTATGTAGCGAAAAGTTGATTTGACGTAAAGCTGGTTTACCGAGTAATTTCTCAGCATTTTTTTTAATAAGCGTCCCATTCGTCGTGATATTCACTTTAAATCCCTTGGCATGGGCTGCATCCAATAATTGGTCGACTCTTGGATGCATGAGAGGTTCGCCTTTCACATGAAGATAAATATACTTCGTATGCGGTCTAATCTGATCTAAGATGTCATTAAATGCATCTAGCTTGATGATCTTTGCTTCTCGAATCGTTGGAGGACAGAAGCTACAAGCAAGGTTACACACGCTTATAATTTCAACATATACCTTTTTAAATGTTTTCAATTCTTATTCACCATTCCAAGACATAATAGTTATAAATCATTTAATCCCTATTCACTTAGCCCTTCTTGAAAAATTTATTAAATATACTAACAAGACTATTCTTGTTACTTTCGGAGGGCTTCGCAATTGGAATTTCCTTTTTAACATAAATCTCTTCTTTATCAATCGCATAGTCATATGCGAGGACAAGACCAATTTTGGAATTATGATTTTTATTTGTGACAATTGTAAAATCTACATTATATTTGGAAGCAACCTTAATATATTTCGACAATTCTTCATAGTACATATGTCCGTTCAAGTAGAGCCGAGCCTCTCGATTTCCTTTTATGGCCTCCTCGACTTGTTTATAAATACCACGTTCTCTCACTTGAACTTGCGTAAGTGCGATAACAATCCGTTCACGAATTGTGCCAAGAAATTTCCGACGTTCTGCCGGCTTCGTTTCCTTAGCGCCATAAAATCCTCGCTGAAGATAGTCATCAACGTTGTTCGACACAGAAACACCCCCGCCAAATTTGATTATCTTTACACTATTTCAACTGAGGCAACTACAGTTACCTAAACGTTCATGTTCATTAAAATAAACGTGAGCATTTGAATTTTCATGATTGTATGAGTTACGCTGTATTCATTAAAACTCTGGTTTATTTAAACCCTTAGCGAGCCACGGAAACCTCTGGCCGCATAGTAGGAGTCTGCTCCATTGTGATACAAAAAGACAGTGTCGTAGCGACAATCACAAAAGATGGCCCCGCCTAGCTTTCTAATATTAGCAGGCGTTTGGATCCAGCTTGATGTTTTCAAATCGAAATTTCCAAGCTCTTGCAATTCCCGGTATTGCTCTTCTGTTAAAAGCTCAATGCCCATATCGGCAGCCATATCCATCGCGTTATTTTCCGGTTTATGTTTTTTCCTTGATTCCAATGCTTCAAGATCGTAGCAAATACTTCTACGGCCTTTAGGACTTTCCGCAGAACAATCATAAAAAGTATATTCGTCTGACTCTTTATCATAGCGAACAACATCCGGTTCACCACCAGTTTGTTCCATCTCATTAAGCGACCATAGTTTTTCAGCATTCGCTTCCAGCTTCGTTTGGACTTCAGCCCATTCAAGCCCTTGATGGCGATTCATGTTTTTCTCAAAACGATCCTTCAAGGTCTTAAATAATTCTTCACGTTGTTCTTGTGCCAATTCCTTGTTTTTCTTTGTCATTTTAATTTCCTCCTAATTTTGTGTGCCAATGTGTATTACATAATAAGCAATTTGGAATTCACTAGATACCTAGCAGCTTACTTACTATTCCCCGCAGCACGGGTTAATGAAGATCTTTTTTCGTGAAGTTTCCACCCTTCACTTCTGCAACATCATACACGGCAACAAAAGCATGTTTATCAATTTCATTAATGATTTCTTTCATTTTACTATCCTCTAGACGGTTAATGATACATGTGATTTCTTTAAAATTTTCATTTGAAAAACCACCTTCAATTTGGTTATACGTTGCAGTACGCCCCAAGCGTTCGCGTATCGTTTCAACCATTAATTCCGGTTGATTTGTTATAATTTTAAAGGTTTTAGAACCACTTAACCCCTCTTCAACGAGTGCAATTACCTTAGATGCGATAAAATAAGCGATTCCCGATAAGAAAGCTCCTTGAAGACCAAATACGAATGAGACCACAATAAATACAAATAAGTTTAAGAATAAAATAAGGTCACTCGTTCCAAAAGGCAATCGTCGGGAAAGTAGTACTGCTAACATATCTATTCCATCTAACGCACCACCGTTTCGTAAGGCAATCCCCATCCCAAAACCGATGATAATACCCCCAACGACTGTTACTAACAACGTATCTCCTTCAATAATCGTCGGGATGCGATGCATGACACTTGTCCCATACGCAAGTGAAGCGATGCCAATCACAGAATAAATCGCAAAACTTTTACCAAGTTGATAATACCCTAAAATGACGAATGGGATATTTAGCACTGCAATCAGAATACCTAGAGGCAAACCAAATAATTGTGAGCCCACAATACTTAATCCTGTCACGCCTCCGTCTGACACATTATTTGGAATTAATATCGCTTCAAGTCCATAAGCAGTTATAAATGCACCGATCATAACAGCCAACGCGTGTGATGCCATTTTTAATCTACTTGCTCTTTTTGACCCAATAATTGTACCCATTTATTTTCCTCCAGCCATCATTTATTGACGCTTGAATAAGGGTCAACTACCCCCACCTAGCTAAACCTAACGGCTCTTAACGCTTGAAGTGGAGGCTCGTGTAGGCTAATATAAGCCCCAACATCAACCCTCGCTGATGTTGTCTACACTTATACCTCTCCGGTAGTGCGTTCGTACTTAGTACTCCTACCTTAACTTGAGGGAATATCCGAGTCTTAAGATTCGCAGGACGGTTGACTTCGCCCTTACTACAACAGTCATGCTGATGTAGTACCGACACTGATAATTTCAATACCTTTTCGGTGTAGGTTCATAGCGCCAATACGATCATCATTTGATGTGTAATGGCAGTTTTTGCAACAGAAGGTGTGTATTTTCTTGTTTCGATTAGCTTTCTCCCGATGCCCGCATTTAGGGCATGTCTGAGAGGTGTATCTTGGGTCTACGACAATTACTCGTTGTCCGTTTAGCTGAGATTTGTATTCTAACATCTCACGAAACTGGTGGAACGCCCACGAAACTTGTACATACCTATTCTTAACACGTACTTTTTCAGTTGCATTACGCACGCCAGTTAGGTCTTCGAGAACGAAACAAGTTCCTTTTGGGTAGCGTTCAACGAGTGCCTTTGTCACCTGATGATTTACATCAGTCACATAACGGTTTTCTCTTGAACCTGTTGATTTAATTCTCGAACGTGCTGATGGTGTTTGTTTTTGTTGCAGTTGTTTACGCAATGCTTTATATTGCCCTCGTTTATGTTTCACTTCTTTGCCGCTAAAGAAAGTCGTTTTACCATGACTGTCATAAGTAGTTGCCAAGAAGTTAATGCCGAGGTCAATGCCAACAATATGGTTAATGTCCGCTAAATTCAATTCAGCGTAATCCTTTGTCATCGGAATATGTAGGAACCACTTGTTGAATTTATGCACGAGTTTAGCTGTGCCAAACTTCCAAGTACCATCGAAGTATTGTTTCATCGCTTTCTTTTCAAACTTGAGCTTTAATCTTCCGTCTAATGTATTGACGGAGAAAAGATTCTCATTAAGAGAGTAATCACGATTCCATACAAGGTCATACTCAGGCAGTTTGAAATTCACTTGAGCCCAATCATGTCCATTTGATTTTGTCGATTTATATCGTGCAATTACGGTTTTCATCGTTGATTGTGCCATTTGGCTTTTAAGTCCGAATAATTCACGAATCTCCTTATAGTAAAGAGCGTTTAGTTTCACCTGGTTAAGTTCTTTCGTCTGAAAAATTTTCTCACTTAACCAGTTGCACGCCCTACGATAGGCTTTCATGGTAAGTTCAAGACTTTCTATGTTTGATTCTGGAACATACAGTTGGATTTTAGCAGTGATAGTTGACATTTAGTTTCACCTCTTTTCATTGGAATAAGTATATAATCCTTTTAGTGGGAAGGCTATAATTAATCATATACGAGAAGGGAGTTAGGCAAGAGGAGACAGTTTTCGCTCTAATAGCGAACGGCAATTCCTCCCCCACTTATAGAAGTGGGAGTATCCTTGCCGAAAAAAAGATGAAAATCATCGTTATATCGACCGCTATTTAGCTTCATATTATTTATTATGACATTTTTAATCGTGATTTTCACTTCCTATCATCGAATATCGGCGCTAATCACTCAAACTTTCAATGTCCAATTTTTCAATTCATCTATTAGCCATAATTCCCGTACCTAATCACACCAATCATTAATAACAACACTAATGCAAAAATGCATATTGTTCCGATTGAAGCTAAAGCATTAAGGATTTTATTTGCTTTTTTACGAAACAGCTTACAAAATACAATATAAACGCCAACCCCAATAATTCCACCTAATGCATTTCCCATAAGGTCAGTTATATCGCTACCTCCAATTGCAAAGATGAATTGCAATACTTCAAATAACAAACTAACTCCCGCTATTAGTACAATCTTTTTCAAGAAAGACCATCTTGGTTTTAGCATACTGATATAAATTCCAAACGGAATAAATGCAAGTACGTTATAAATTATTTCACCAATATCTATTTGATTGTTTTTAATAACTGAACCAGCAAAAGGGATTAAGTTGATTCCCCTAAAATCCGTGAAATGACGCAAGTCTTGAAATGAAAATTGCATTTTAAAGAGTATAATCCATGTTAATACAAATAAATATACGACCAACAAGCCAGCAGTTATTTTATTTTGATTATTTTCCGATTTTTCCATATACGTCTTCAACCTCCATGTTGTCTCGCCGGTCCCCCAAACTTTCACACTAATTTGTACAAACAAGAATGTTACAACCTTCACATTTGTATGAGTGATTGTGACACCAAATAATAGTACTAAACAATCCATTTAATTGATAATCATTATCAATTATTATATATTAAATAGAGACAGAAAATATAATGATATAAGGGGAGAGTATGATGCAAATATACTGGACTAAAATAAATAAAATCATTGACGAAACGTCTGAAGTGAAAACATACTTGCTCGATCGTCCGGAAGACTTTTCATGGGAGGAAGGTTCCCACACTCATTTCGCACTTAAAGGTTTTAATGCTGGAGATAAACCGAACCGTGGCTTAATTCGCCACATGTCAATATCCACTTTATCCCATGAAAATTCAATTGGTATTACAACGCGTATCAGAGAACATTGCTCTGAGTTTAAAGCAACCTTAAGAAATCTTGAAGTCGGCAATGAAGTTGCAATATTTAAAACGCATTCTAATATACCTCTAAAAAGAGAAAACAAAAATGTTTATCTACTATCTTCAGGTGTTGGCCTGGCAACTTTCAGACCACTTGTACTTGATTATTTAGAACGTGCGGATAACGTCAATCAAGTTCATTCCTTGAATGTCGATTCGTCAAAGGATTTCCTATTCACTACTATTTTTGAATCCGCGACTGATAAGAAGTTCACATCACAGTTCGTCGATAATCGAGAAGACTACTATAATGAAGTGAAAAATCTATCTGCAGATCAAGATGGACACTTCTATATCGTTGGTAGTGATGAATTCCTGAAGCAGAATATTGAATTACTGCGTGCACAGGGGATTAAGCCAGAACAAATTATGCTTGATAAGCGTCAACAGCAACTGGCTGAGTTTTTATGATTTTAAAACCGGGAAAAGGTGAATCTTTTTCCGGTTTCCTTATCCATAAATTATATCTCCAGCCAAGCCACATATTTCAATATGCGTGGAGTACTTTTGGTAGATAAATAAAATTTCAGATGCGCTAGACCCTATTAAACACTTCCCCATGTTTTCCAAGTTTACTATATCTATTTTAAGTCTACCAAAAACTAATCAGAGCCTCCGTGAATTCTTTTGGCTTATCGTAATGAATATCATGCCCAGGAGTATCAATATCCGTTCTTATTCCACGTTCTAATAAATCTACTACTCGATCTGCGTCCTCATCTGATAACGCCGCCACCAATAAATTACCGTCATAAGTAGTATTTGCTTTTAAAAACACGGTTGGACTTTTAATTTTTGACAACACTTCTTCCTGGTTATAATCTTCAAACCAGGAATGGTCATAAAATGTCTCCCCAAATTTACGATCATATGCATAAGTTTCAGCTTCAAACATCCTATTGATTTGTGGTGGTAAATAAAATAAATGTACTGGCTCATTTGGATGTTTTTCATGATAGCTAATCGCATCTTTCGAAAACCTTTTCCATAGAAAATCACCAAACATTTTCTTCCAGTAACTGTTCTTTAATGAATAAGTAAAGTATTCTTTCACTTCATGCTGGTTTTTAAAGTCTTGATACATTTGAAACCCATATACCCAAACGTATGTATCTTCTCGTCTATCTAGCTCTGTTGAGAAGAATGGTGAATCTTCAATCACTGTGCCAAGTATGAGTTCAGGATAATATGCCGCCATCCACGCTGCAATCATTCCCCCGGACGAATGACCAGATAGTACTATTTTCTTGCCAATCTCTATCTCAATAAATTCGGCAAAATCTTTTGCCATTGCCTTCGCTGTATACTTCTTTGGATTCCAATCAGATTCCCCATGTCCGTGACAATCCACCGCATAAACATGATAATGCTTTGATAATTCAGGTAACACTTTTGAATAATCTTCCCAAGTCATACCTTGACCATGAATTAATAGCAATGCTGTTTTTCCATTACTCGGACCCTCTCCGTAGTTTAATACTGTACCATCCTTTAATTTTATTTGTTTTTCAGTAAATCCTGCATTGTACATTTTTTTCAACGGCTTCTTCATATAGGTCATATTCGTATACAAATAAGATCCTACTACTAACGCTATGAATAGCAACACTATCCCAATAATAATCATTTCCTTCATACTCTCCCCTTTAAAAGATGTACTGAATACAAGCGGAAACTAGTTGAATAGTCTAAAGCCAAATTTCAATATTTGATTTTGCTTCTCATTCCTTGTCAGTTTCTTTTATAGACCTTGAATTTAAAATAGCATCAGCAAAGTCAAAGAATAATTCTTGTTTAACCAATGCTATACCTTGTTTTTCATCACCTAACATTAATAGAGAGTCCCCTGGCTGAATATTAAATACATCTCTCGCTTCTTTTGGAATGACAATCTGTCCTTTTGTCCCTACTTTTACAGTACCAAAAATATGTTTTCCATCTGGATGTGCCATTATAAATCCACCTTTCCTTTATCGAGGTATAACATTTCCGACAAGTATCACTTTTCATACCTACTATATAATTATCCCAGTAATAGTTCAAGGGAAAACAAATTTTGAACAAATGAAAAAGGACTGAACCCCTATTGGATCCAGCATAATTTGGAATTGATATTTATTGAAACGAACGTTTGAATTGATGTTGAATACTAGATTGGATTCTTGATTATGCGCAGCTTGCTCGTGCGTATTGTGTGATACGATTGATGAACAAATTATGCTTGATAAGCGTCAACAACAACAGTTTATTGGTGCCAGTCACTCGAACAAACACGTTAAATTCGTAAGTTTGAACTTTCATGATTGTATGAGTGACTAGCACCCGAAAACAAAACTACAAATCTATTTCAAACAATAGTGGCGTATGATCTTGTCTTGGACCTGAATCAATCATTTCAGATTTAAGTACTTTATCTGCTATGCGATCACTCACTAGCCAGTAATCAATTCTCCAGCCAGAATTATTAATTTTACTTGTTTTAGCACGCTGAGCCCACCAAGAATAAATACCTGTCACATCACCGTGGACGTAGCGAAAAGTATCTGTAAATCCTTTTGATAGAAGATTTGTGAAACCTTGCCGTTCTTCATCTGTAAAGCCAGCTGAACGACGGTTATTGTCGGGGTGGGCCAGGTCTATTTTTTTATGCGCTACATTAAAATCACCTGTTGCAATAACCTGCTTTTCTTTATCCAAACCTGCTAGATAATCAGCATATTTTATATCCCAAATTTGTCGTTCTTCTAAACGCTTCAAACCATCGCCTGCATTCGGTGTATAAACTTGTGTTAAATAGAAATGATCAAATTCTAATGTGATCATGCGACCTTCCTCATCCATGGTGCTTGGTGCCCCAATCCTTGGGAAGGTGACGGAAGGTGTCAGGTGATTTTTATATAAAAACATCGTACCCGCATAACTCTTACGTGCGGGTTCTACTGAACTGTTCCAAACGATTTCGTAATCAGGAAACCTATCCCCAAGAATCTCCAAATGCTTTTTAGTAGGACCATTACTCGATAATTTTGTTTCCTGTATGGCAATAACTTCTGGGTTATTATCAATAATCGTATTTAAGACTGCTTGAGATAATAAAGCACGTGCTGAATCACTCGTTAATGCCGCATTTAGCGAATCAATATTCCATGAAATTAACTTCAATACCTTTCCTCCTCGTAATTTATTGGTTCCAGTCACTTAAACAAACACGTTAAATTCGTAAGTTTAAACTAGCATGTTTGTTTGAACTTTCATGATTGTATGTGTGTGACAGGCACCCGAAACTTCGAAATTTTGTAGATTGGGCGTTTTAACTAGCCCTCATAATCCATGTAGCAAACAACTTCAACATGACTCGAATGCGGGAACATATCCACAGGCTGCACTTCCTGCGTGCGATAGCCGCCATCTTCAAGAATACGTAAATCTCGCGCAAGCGTCCCTGGATTACACGAAACATAAACCACACGCTTCGGCTTATATTCCAAAATCGTATTCAACAGCTCTTCGTCACAGCCTTTGCGTGGTGGATCGACGACTAATACGTCGAATCGCTTGCCGTCTGCATACCATTTCGGAATGACGGCTTCTGCTGCACCCGCTTCGAAATAGGCATTGGTGATATCATTCAATTCCGCATTGCGTCTAGCATCTTTGATTGCTTCAGGGACAATTTCAACGCCATATACTTCCTTCGCTTTTTGCGCGATGAACAAGGAGATTGTGCCGATACCGCAATAGGCATCAATGACGGATTCGTTTCCTGTCAATTGTGCGTATTCTAGTGCCTGTCCGTAAAGGACTTCCGTTTGTTCTGGATTCACTTGATAGAAAGAACGAGCGGATATTTCGAAATCGATGTTGCCGATGGAGTCGACGATGACTGATTTGCCGTGCAATAAAATCGTTTCATCACCGAAAATGACGTTAGTTTTTTGATCATTGACGTTTTGCATAATGGACGTCACGCCTGGAATAACACGTTTAATCAATTCAATAGCCGCGTCTTTTTGCGTGAATTTCTTTTTGCGCGTCACTAAAACAACCATTACTTCGCCTGTTGTACGCCCTTTACGGACAATTAAATGCCGAAGCATCCCCAGATGAGTTCTTTCATCATAGGCGTCAATGCCCATCATATGGAGTTCATATTTCAACATAGCCATCAGGTCATCTGCCTCGTGACTTTGGATGAGACAGATATCTGTGTCGACGATGTGATGTGTGCGTGATTTGTAAAAGCCGGAAACGACTTTACCATCGCGCTCACTGAAAGGGATTTGTGATTTATTGCGGTAGCGCCATGGATCGTCCATTCCTTTGACAGGATGAACAGGCACATGTGGCAGCTTCGCAACGCGATCCATCACGTCACGCACGGTTTTCCGTTTTTGTACGAGCTGTCCCTCATAGGACAAATGCTGCATTTGACAGCCGCCGCATTCTGAAAATACATGACAAGGTGGCTCAACGCGATCTGGTGATGCTTTCGTCACCTTTAATAATCGTGCAAAGCCATAATTTTTCAACGTTTTGCCCACTTGGATTGACACTTCTTCACCAGGTAACGCACCGGGGATGAACAACGGATAGCCGTCTACTTTCGCAACGCCCGAGCCGTCATGCGTTAAATCCTCGACAAAGACATTCAATTTCTCATTTCGATTTACACTAAAAGACATTATTTTTCCTCCACATTTCAGATGTCTTTAGTTTACCATAGAATCAGGTTTAGCTATTTCTAAAGCGAATTGCTTTGCGCCTCTAATTTAGCCAACTCTTCTCCGATTTTAGCCGTATCAATACGCTCAAACAACGGCTCTACCTTTGAAAACTGATAGGATTTTTTCTTAATAACTTGCCACTTGAAATCCTGTAAGTTCAACATAGCCTTCACTTCATCACTTGAAGTAGGCAGAAATGGCGACAGCAACTGAGCGATATTGGCGATGATATGAACACATGTCAGTAATGTATTATCACAAGCTGCTTTATCCTCCGTCAGCTGTTTCCACGGTTGCTCGTGGTCAAAATATTTATTGGCAGCGCGAATCAATTCAAAGATTTCATCCAACGCCTGTTTAAAATGCCCTTCCTCGATTAACTGACCAACACGGGCGTATAACTTGTTAACATTCTCTTCAATGGTTTCGTTTATTTCTCCCTTTGTATTCTCTCCTCCATATGACTTCTCTAAAAATTTCAATGTCCGGTTAATAAAATTGCCGTACGCACCAAGAAGCTCGGCATTATGACTAGAAATAAATTCTCTCCATGAAAAATCAGTATCACGATTTTCAGGTGCATTCGTTGTTAAAAAGTAACGAATGGAATCTACATGGTAATGCTCTAAAATGTACGGAACCCATACTGCCCAGTTATTGCTGGTCGATAACTTCTTTTTTTCGAGCGTCAAATATTCATTGGAGACGATATGGGTAGGCAATGCTGGATTTTTAATGCCTAACAAGATTGCCGGCCAAATGATGGAGTGAAATGGGATATTATCCTTACCATGGACGTAGTAAGAAATCGTGTCTTCATTCCAAAATTCGTTGACATCATTTCCTGTTTGAGCCGCCCACTCAATACTTGCTGAGTAATAGCCTGAAACGGCTTCAATCCACACATAAACTTTTTTATCCTCGAAACCTTTGACTGGGATATTGACACCATTTCCGATATCTCTAGAAACTGCACGATCTTGTAGCCCCTCTTTCAAATAGCGTTTAGATAATTGTATGGCATTATCCCGCCACGCTTTATTAACATTGGCAGTCTCTACAACGGCTTCAAGTTCTTGTTGGAACTGACTTAATTCAAAATAAAAATGCTCCGTTATTTTCTTTACTGGCCTATTGCCGCATAGTTTACATACGGGTTTGATCAAATCTAAGGGATCTAAAATCGATGAACAATTATCGCATTGATCTCCCCGTGATTTCGCGCCACAGTTCGGACATTCCCCTTCTACATAGCGGTCTGGAAGAAACTTTTGGTCATGCTGACAATACATTTGCTCGATTTCTTTTTTATATAAAAATCCATTTTCCAGCAATGTTAAAAATATTTTTTGCACAGTTTGATGATGGTGCGGACTATCCGTTCTTGTGTATAAATCATAGGTGAAGCCTAGTTTAGTAAAACAGGCGATAAACTCATTATGAAATCGATCTGCTACTTCTTTTACGGTCACACCTTCTTGATCTGCACGGATTGAAATAGGCGTCCCGTTGCAATCACTACCCGATACATACAATACCTTGTCACCCTTTAACCGATAATAACGCGCCAAAATATCACCTGGTAATAATGCTGCAATATGCCCTAAATGCAACGAACCGTTGGCATAAGGCCATGCTCCTCCAATAAAAATACTCATGTTAACCTCTCCTTTTTCTAATAAATAAATGCAAAAAACCTCGCCCTCATCGAATAAATCGATAAGGACGAGGTTTAAAACTCGTGGTACCACCTTAGTTACGCAAACAACTCACATTGTTTGCCTCCAAAAGTACAAGGCTTGAAACGGCCTATATACTTTGACATTTGTAACAAGTGTCAAATCTTGTCGTAGCCTACTAGTGTAAACACGTTCAGTACGCAGCTCAGAGATCATGTTCAAACGATTCGACCGCTTCATTTCCACCGACAGAAGCTCTCTATAAGACATCCTCATTTTACTTTTCCTCTTCATCGCTTTTAGTTATTTCTATTCATAGTAATGAACTTCCTTAAAGAATGCAAGGGGATTCAATGCGATTTTTTCTATCCATCACTTTTCTTCCTCAATCCGCTTCCTCAATCCGCTTCCTCACTGCACTGTCCATTGGAGCAACGACAAAGGCGACAACAAGCCCACCAATAAGAACGATGAATGGTGCGTAAAACATTAGAAAATGTGTCATCAACTATCCCTCCTTATGCATGGTAATTGCCCTTTCCACGAACATAATCTTTATCAAACAAGAACAGGCGCATGAGCAAATACAATGAAGGGATTAGTAGCCCAAGTCCCATGATGAACACGACGATTAGCGAAATCGCCATCGCTGGGTTCGTGAAGCTGTCGTAAATCGTCAAGTATGGGTACAACAAATACGGATAGTGAGATGCGCCATAGCCATAGAAGGCAAAGGCGAATTGCCCGATAAGCAATAGGAACGCCAACCCGTACTTACTGCGTTTCCATAGCAGCCAAACCGTTCCGACAAACATTAGAAATGATACTAAGAACATCGGCCAGAAAGTTTGGATATTGCTATAATGCTCTGGGTTGTGGTTTCTTAGCTCAACAATGATGCCGCCTGCTGTGATCATCGTTGGCAATGCCCAAATGAGCGCATATTTGCGCAGTAGCTTTGTCGCTTCTACATCACGTGCTTTATTGGCGTACCATGTTAAAAACACGGCTGATATATAAAGTGTCGCAGCAATGCTCAGCACAACAATCGCCCAGGTCAATGGACTTGTAAACAGCACCCAATAATCGAGCACGGGATTGCCATCTACCATTTCAACAAAACCGCCTTCTGAAATCGTCAACACAATAGATAGCGAAGCTGGAATGAGTAAACCCGCAATGCCATACATGAAGGAATAGCCTTTATGACCACGTGCCCCATATGTTTCAAAGGCATAATAGGAGCCCCGAATCGCCAGCAAAATCACACCTATACTAACAGGCACAAGCAATGTCGTCCCGTAATAAAATGCCGTTTTCGGGAAAAAACCGATAATCCCTACAAAGAAAAACACGAGGAAAACATTCGTCACTTCCCAAACAGGCGATAAGTAGCGCTGGATAATATTCGTCAAAATACGTTGACGTCCCGTCAGTAAGCTATAGGCATTGAAGAATCCAGCTCCAAAGTCAATCGCGCCTACTAGGATATAGCCAAATAAAAAGGTCCATAGCACCGAAATTCCAAGTATTTCGAGCGTCATAACATATCGCCACCTTTCTCCGTATGACGATCTTCAATTTCACGTTCAACCGGATTATTTCGGAACATCCTCCGCAAGACGACGACACTGCCGACCCCTAGAACGAGATAGAGGAGTGAGAACAACACTAACATCGTATCTACTTGCCCACTCGTTGTTGCCGCGTCCTGTGTGCGCATGATGCCCCGTAGGATCCATGGTTGCCTACCAACTTCCGCCATCCACCAACCTGCTTCAATCGCCAGGATAGAAAGCGGTCCTCCAAATACTATGAGCCAACGGAACCATTTCGTTGTCACCATCTTCCAACGACGTTGTGTACCGAGCCAAAACACGCCAGACAGCACCGTCATCCAGATACCGATCGTTACCATGATGTCGAACAAATAATGGATGTACAAGGGTGGTGTATCTTCTTCCGCAAATTGGTCGAGTCCAATCACTTCTGCGGTTGGATTATTATGAGCTAATATTGATAATGCGAAAGGTATTTTGATCGCATACTTCACTTCTTCATCATCCAACACACCATAGAGAATAAGCGGCGCATTGCCTTCTGTTTCAAAATGCCATTCAGCGGTGGCTAATTTCTCTGGCTGATATTCGGCTAAATACTTCCCTGAGAAGTCACCAATAATCGCGGCTGCTACGGCAAACACGAAACCAACCTTCATCGTCAAATAAAGGGCTTTCTTATGGTATTCATGATTTGACCCCTTCAACAAACGGAATGCTGCAATCGATGCCAGCACAAATGCAGCGGTCATATATGAAGTCACAACTACATGCGCCACTTTTGTCGGCATCGCAGGATTGAACATCGCTAGCAGTGGGTTAATATTAATAAGCTCCCCGTTCACGATATCAAATCCTTGTGGTGCGTTCATAAACGCATTGACAATCGTGATAAATACTGCGGAGAATGAAGCTCCGATGGCTACCGGAATCAACAAGAGTAAATGCTTTTTCTGATTCTCAAATCGATCCCATGTATATAAATAAATGCCCAGAAAAATAGCTTCAAAAAAGAATGCGAATGTTTCCATGAACAAGGGTAGTGCAATCACATTTCCTGCAAGCTCCATGAAATTTGGCCATAATAAAGATAACTGCAAACCGATAGCGGTTCCAGTGACAACACCGACAGCTACCGTAATAACAAAACCACGTGCCCAGCGCCTAGCCAGTAAAATGTAATGTTCATCATTCTTTTTAATGCCAACCCATTGGGCAATCATAATCATAAGTGGGATTCCAACGCCGATTGTCGCATAAATAATGTGAAAAGATAAGGTCGTTTCCGTTAATACACGTGAAAAAAAGACCGATTCTTCATTTCCCATCTAGTTTTCCTCCCTTCAGCTCCCAAAAATCCGTCCGAAAATAGATAATGTCATAATGCCCGCAATAATAAATGCAAGCCACATCAACCATTTTTCTTGTTTTTTATACATTGAGGCACTCCCTCTCTAATCAATTACAACAAGTTTCAACCCTACTTCTTCTTATACCCACTCTACTGCTGAATAATGTATGTATTCGGCAATAGCTGTGAACATTTCATGAAAGAATCCACGGAACTGGGTTACCTATTCGGTAAAACTATGCCATCAATCTGAAGAACTGAACTACCAATTTGCAGAACTTGGCTACCTATTCTACAAACTGGGCTACCGCGGTAAAACTGAACCACCAATTCCAAGAACTGAACTACCCATCCGGCGAACTCGGCTACCTATTCCACAAACTGGGATACCGCGGTAAAACAACGACTACTCCAAAATCTAGTCAATGAAAAAAAGCTGTATGCAATGTCTTTAAAAGACCACGCATACAGCTTTCCCAATTTATACTCTCTTATATCCTATCTTCGTCTCTCAATTCATCCAACGGGGCAAACATATCAATATGTCTATATAAGTTTTGGAATGTCGCCGGAAGAACACCGCCGTATTCCCCATCCAGATTCAACAGCACTTCCTCTGATGATGTGATTGTAATCTTCTCGGCTGCACTTGAAATGACGAGTGGATCGCCAAGATGCTCGCCGCGAAGTGCTAGTGACACAACACGGATGAATTCAGCAATGTTACATTTTTTCAAAATAAGTAATGTGAACTTACCGTCGTTAATACTAGAATTCGGAGCCAACTTTTCAAACCCGCCAATTGAATTTGTCAATCCAACGAGAAACATCATCGCTTCATCATCAAATACTTGTCCGTCATACTCAATCCTCACATGTGAAGAATGAATAGAGGGTAACATTTCAATACCCTTTAAATAATACGCAAGTTGTCCAAGTACCGTTTTCAGCTTACTCGGTACATCATATGTCAACTCTGTCATTCTGCCGCCGCCTGCAATATTGATAAAATGGCGATCATTCATTAGCCCAACATCGACCGGAATTGTTTCACCACGTACAATGATATCAACCGCCGCATCGATATCGCGCGGAATACGTAACGCGCGTGCGAAGTCATTCGTTGTGCCTGTTGGAATGAGTCCGACTTTAGGACGCTTGTCGAATGAACTAATACCTGCAACGACCTCATTTAGCGTACCATCTCCTCCTGCTGCAACAATTAGGTCAAAACCACGTTCCACAGCTTGTCTTGCAGCTTCCGTGGCATCACCTTCGCAAGTTGTCGCATGACAAGACGTCTCGTAACCAGCCTTCTCAAGCTTCTCAAGTACTTCCCCTAAATGTTTGCGAAATATCTCGCGTCCTGACGTCGGATTGTAAATAATTCGTGCTCGCTTCATGCGATAGTCCCTCTATTCGTACAAATAATTTTTTTATTAAAGTCCCTCAATAATAAGACGTAGCTTCAACTAAGATAGTTGCTACGTCATCATTGATTCAATCCCAATTAGGATTGCTTTTGTAAAATGGGCAGGAATGTTTTGCGAATATCTTCATACACCGTCAGCCAATGCTCAGGTTTCGATGTATATTCTGCAGTGATTTGCTCAATGAATGCCTGTTGCTTCTCTTTATAATCCGGTGCATCAGCAGGTGGTAAATCCTTGCGTAGTTCTAGCACATATTCTTGAATGCTTGCCGCACGTGGTCCCCACTTCGCCTCAACTTCTCCGTTTTCATCCAAAAGCAAATAGACTGGGATCGAACGACCACCATTCGTTAAATGCCTGTCAATCAAATCCGTATCCGCATCACGGTAGACAGCACGTACATCGAGATCTGCCGCCTCTGCAATTCTTCTGAACACTGGATTATTCATCATCGCATCGCCACACCAATCTTCCGTAATGACAAGAACGCTCGGCTTCTTTTCTTTTAGTAGCTCTATGAATTCATCGTCCTGTGGCACTTCAAATTGCTCATAAATACGGAAACTATGCTCCTTATGTGTCTCCATCTTATCCATATATTGCTCAAGCGAAATCGCTTGAGCAAAAAATTGTTTTTCTGTTTTCATTTAGCATCAGCACTCCTTTACACTAATTGTACGTTGTCCCTTCGTCCGAATCAAATTACGAGACTATAATCAATTACGCCTTGGCGTAATTGCGTCCAGATTTTTTCGAGCTTGCTCGAAAAGCTCTCCTTAAAAATCTGTGACATCCGCCGGGGGCTTTATCTTCATTCAGCAGGGGGTCTTTTCTGTTGAATGAAGATAAGACGCCCTGCACAAAGACTACTCGGAGTCCTGTACAGGGCGTCATCTCTATTCCTAAGTGCCAAGCACTCGGGTGATATGTTATCGTTTTGCAATCTCTTCAAGCAAGATTTTATTGACGAGCGGTGGGTTAGCTTGCCCTTTCGTCGCTTTCATAATTTGACCAACGAGGAAGCCGACTGCACGGTCTTTCCCATTTTTATAGTCTTCAATGGATTGTTCGTTAGCATCTAGTGTTTCTGTAACGATTGTACGGAGCGTACCTTCATCAGAAATTTGGACAAGTCCTTTTGCTTTAACGATATCTGCAGCGTTGCCGCCGTTTTCAATCAATTCCTTGAACACTTTTTTCGCAATTTTAGATGAAATCGTGCCATCTGCAATCAGCTTAACCATGCTTGCAAGGTTTTCAGGCGTTAGTGCTGTTTCACTAAGTTCTTTTTGCTCCGCATTCAAGTAAGCAGATACTTCACCCATCAACCAGTTGGAAGCAAGTTTAGCATCTGCACCAGCTGCAACAGTTGCTTCAAAGAAGTCAGCCATCACTTTTGTCAGCGTCAGTACCTTCGCGTCGTATTCTGGTAGATCGAAGTCATTGACATAACGCTCTTTACGCGCGTCTGGCAACTCAGGAATTTCCGCACGAACACGGTCCATCCATGCTTGGTCGATATGGACTTCCGGTAAATCCGGATCATTGATAAAACGGTAATCTTGCGCGCTACCTTTGATGCGCATCAGGCTAGTTGCACCTGTTGCTTCTTCGTAACGGCGCGTTTCTTGCTGAATCGTACCGCCAGCTAGCAATACTTTTTCTTGGCGTTCCACCTCATAAGCGATTCCACGACGAACGAAGTTGAAAGAGTTCAAGTTTTTCAATTCTGTTTTCGTACCGAATTTCTCTTGTCCAAATGGACGAATCGAAATGTTGGCATCACAACGAAGAGAACCTTCCTCCATGCGCACATCAGAAACACCCGTATATTGAATGATCGCCTTTAGCTTTTCCAAGAAAGCATATGCTTCTTCTGGTGATCGGATATCTGCTTCTGTGACGATTTCAACCAATGGTGTTCCCTGTCTATTTAAATCGACAAGTGAATGTCCTGCATCAGTATGCGTCAGCTTCCCTGCATCTTCCTCAAGGTGAATACGTTCGATACGGATTTTTTTCTTTTTGCCATCGACTTCGATTTCTACCCAACCGTTCTGTCCCACAGGACGCTTATCCTGTGAAATTTGATAGGCCTTTGGATTATCCGGATAGAAATAATGTTTACGGTCAAAGTTCATCACTGACGCCACTTCACAGTTCAGTGCCATAGACGCCTTCATACCGAATTCAACTGCACGTTCGTTCAGTGTTGGTAATACACCTGGATATGCTAAATCCGTCACGTGAATGTTCATATTCGGCTCTGCACCAAAATGGGCCGGAGCTGGTGACATAATTTTCGTATCTGTTTTCAATTCTACGTGGACTTCAAGCCCAACAATCGTTTCAAAGTTTGTCATTAGTTTACCTCCCATAGAGCTGGCTTTTGTGTATGGAAGTCAGTTGCTTGTTCGTAGGCATGTGCCACTTTGTAAAGTGTCGCTTCATCATAATGTTTCCCGATAATTTGCAGTCCAAGTGGAAGACCATTCGAAAATCCACATGGCACTGAAATAGCTGGGATGCCTGCAAGGTTAATCGGAACCGTTAAAATATCATTGGCATATAACGTCAATGGATCGTGAATTAATTCCCCAACCTTATAAGCTGGTGTTGCAGATGACGGTCCAATAATAACATCATATTTTTCAAATAGGTTAGCAAAATCTTGTGCCACAAGGGTCCGTACTTTTAGTGATTTCATGTATAGATCTTCATGATGATCTGCACCTAGTGCATACATTCCGAGTAAAATACGACGTTTTACTTCTTCTCCAAAGCCTTCAGAACGAGAGCGTGTATACAATTCCTCCAAGCTCTTTGCACCTTCAGCACTATAGCCATAACGAATGCCGTCGAAACGGGCAAGGTTTGACGATGCTTCAGATGAAGATATCACGTAGTAAGCTTGAGAAGCATATTTCGAATTCGGTAGTGATACTTCCTCCCATTCTGCGCCAAGTGATTCAAGTACTTTTAACGCTTCTAAGACTGCCGTTTTCGCTTCTTCAGATACGCCTGCACCTAGGTATTCTGCCGGCACACCAATTTTCAAGCCTTTAACATCACCTGTCAATGCAGCCCTAAAATCTGGAACAGCTTGCGGAGATGTCGATGAATCTCTATGATCTAAACCTGCGATTGCACTAAGCAACAATGCGTTATCTTCAACAGTACGCGTAATCGGACCCACTTGGTCCAATGACGATGCAAATGCAACAAGGCCTGAACGTGATACGCGGCCATATGTCGGCTTCATCCCTACAACACCACAAAATGCAGCTGGTTGACGGACTGAACCACCCGTATCAGAACCAAGAGCAAACGCTACTTCGCCTGCTGCTACTGCCGCTGCTGAACCGCCAGATGAGCCGCCTGGGACATGGTCAAGATTCCACGGATTATGCGTCGTTTGGAACGCCGATCTTTCCGTTGTCGATCCCATTGCAAACTCGTCCATATTGAGTTTCCCCACTGATACCATACCTGCCGTGTTGATTTTCTCAACGACAGTTGCATCGTAGACTGGAACAAAGTTTTCAAGCATTTTACTGGCACATGTTGTGACAATTCCTTTTGTTACGATATTATCTTTTAGTCCGATTGGTAAACCGAAAAGTGGTCCCCGTCCTTCAAGTGGTTGCTCGTCCAACTTTTGCGCTGCTGCAAGTGCTTGATCTTCATTTGTCGATAAAAATGCTTGTACATCTCCATCTATCTTCGCTATACGAGCTAGTGATTCTTCCGTCAGTTCTTTGACAGACACTTCCCGATTATGTAACAACGACTGAAGCTCCGTTGCCGTTTTAGTCAATAACGTCATCTGTTTTCCTCCTTAAATCCATTCATCAAAGGATTGTTGGCACTTTGATTTGCCCGTCTTCGTGTTCCTTCACGCTTTTCAGCATTTCTTCACGGTCTAGAATATCTGTTGGTACATCTTTTCGTAGGACATTGAACACTTGCAACGGATGTGTCATTGGCTCAACCCCATCTGTATCTGCTTCTTGTAATTCCTTCACAAATTCGACGATGCCACTTAGTTGTGTGACATATGCTTCTGCTTCTTCGTCTGTAACTGCTAGCCATGCAAGCGTTGCATGATGCTTCACTTGTTCTTTTGTTAACTGTGTCATGTTCTTTCCTCCTCATCCTTGAATTGTACGATTAATCATAACACCTAATAATAATGAAGAAAAGTTATTGTTAGGCGTTGTACTGTCTCAATAGCCATAAATATGAACAAACGGATCCTCGCCAGCTTCTTTGACAATTAATGCTTCTGCACCATTAATAGACGTGATACTCACTTCGGTATGGACATTCGGAAAATACTGGTTAACGAGGCCAGTCAAATACTGTGCAAAACCAATCGTTTCACTCGTTCCAAAAAATTGAATCGGAACTTCAATAGTAAGTGATTGGAGATTGCCATCCTTATAAAATCCTTTGCCAATCACGTTAACGAAGCTTGGGAAATAACTATCGATATCCTGTTTGAATTTAGCAAATGTCTCATTCACTTCTCTGTAGTTATTAATTTCTGAAGAAGCTGGGAACAGCACATATTTCTCATCAACGACCTTCCAACCCGATGGTGCTGATTGCCCTTTTTCCGCAACAGCAGTTGCAAAATACGTACCCGGAACAATCGAATTCCGACTTTCCTGTTTAAATAAACCAACAGCAATCGGGATCTCCGCGAGGCCTTCTTGTGAACGCAGGCGACGAATAACTTCTTCCGCTATTTTCATACCTTCCTGTTCAATTTCCCTATCGTCAATCTTCGTATCTGTCCCATCTCTTGAGTAGTTTCTCGTATTGAGGGCAAGGCCGATTGACATACCGGCAAGACGTAGTTTCTTACCTTCTGTCATGACATGGTAATTTTGTTCGACGATATGTGCTAAATAATTTGGCGCTTCTTCTGTGGGCTGTCCATCCGTTATCCCTTTTTTCTCTGGCGGATTCAGTCCTTGTGGATTGGCCGAGCTTCTTGCCAACCAAGCGAGTGCAGTGTCTTTATCGATATACTGCCCTTCTTGAATAAAGTGCGTTTTAGGGTCGAAATGTTTGGTCGATATGCGCAACAGGCCTTCTTCGACTTCCTGTATATCATACTTTGTGGAAATATTATTCACGACTAAACCACGGCTTGCGCTTTTCTTAAATGGAATAACCGTCCGGTAAAATTCATCTTTTAACTGAATATCCGGAATAATAACCGTTTCTTCAATACTATCTTCGTTCTCCTGAATCACTGGCTCTTTTTCTGTTCCAAATGAAGGCAGACAACCTCCTAGGAACAAAATTGCTGCTAGTCCCGGTAGTATTATTAATTTTTTCATCATGACAACTCCTCACCGAGCACTTCAACTAACTTAGCTTCGTCCCACACAGTGATGCCAAATTCCTCAGCCTTTGCCAATTTTGAGCCAGCATCTTCACCCGCGATAACGAGATCTGTCTTTTTGCTAACACTACCACTTACTTTACCGCCAAGTGCTTCAATTTTCTCTTTCGCCTCACCACGAGTTAAAATCGCTAATTTTCCTGTGAGTACGACCGTTTTTCCAGCAAAGGGTCCATCTGTCGGCATATTTTGTCGGCTACGTCCTGTGTATGTCATGTTCACACCATAAGCTTCCAAGTTTTTGAGCATAGCCAGTACATCTTCATTACTGAAATAAGCTTGAATAGATTCGGCTACTTTGTCCCCGATTTCATGGATGGTCAGTAAGCGCTCCACGTCTGCCTCCATTAAGGCGGCCAACGTGCCGAATTCCTCCGCTAAAATCGTTGCCGCTTTTTCACCGACATGTCGGATGCCAAATCCAAAGAGCATTTTTTCCAATGAATTCGTTTTTGACGCCTCAATTGCAGTTAGCAAATTAGTGACTGATTTCTCACCCATTCTCTCTAGTTCAATCAGCTGTTCTCTAGTCAATGTATAGAGATCGGATACATCATGAACAAGATTTGCCTTGTACAATTGTTCCACAACTCGTTCCCCAATTCCTTCGATATTCATGGCATTGCGGGATACAAAGTGAATAATCGCTTCCTTCATCTGAGCCGGACATTGTGGATTGACGCAGCGTAGTGCTACTTCTCCCTCAATGCGAATGAGCTCTGAATCACAGACAGGACAATTTGCGGGCATTTCATAAGGGACTTCCTCACCCGTGCGTTGTTCAATGATAGGTGCAACAACTTCCGGAATAATGTCGCCCGCTTTTCGAATAATAACGGTGTCTCCGATTCGAATATCCTTCTCTTTTATAAGGTCTTCATTATGCAGGGAAGCGCGTCCAACCGTCGAACCTGCCACCAACACTGGCTCCAAAATAGCCGTCGGAGTGACAACACCTGTCCGTCCAACACTTAGCTCAATATCGAGTAGTGTCGTCACGACTTCTTCTGCCGGAAACTTATAAGCGATGGCCCATTTTGGACTTCTCGCCGTAAAGCCTAACTGCTCCTGATCCTCAAAATTATCCACCTTGACAACAATGCCATCGATTTCATAATTAAGCTCCGAGCGAATCGCCGTCCATTTCTCGATAAATTCAAATACTTCTTCAATCGTCGCGCAAGGCTGTCGTTCCTTATTCGTCACAAAGCCCAGAGCATCTAAATTGTTCAGCGACTCGGAATGGCTATCCTGTCCGTAAGCACTGCCATCACCTGCAATACTATAAATAAAGACCGCTAAATTGCGACTAGCAGCTATTTTCGGGTCAAGCTGTCTAAGTGAACCAGCAGCCGCATTACGCGGATTTGCAAACGGTTCTTCTCCAGCCTCATCGCGCGTAACATTCAACTGGACAAACGACTTTTTCGGCATATACGCTTCACCGCGTACTTCTATTGAAATCGATTCCTTCAATCGTAACGGAATGGTACGGATTGTTTTTAAGCTAGCTGTAATGTCCTCTCCAACTGAGCCATCTCCACGGGTTGAACCTTGGACAAACTTGCCGTCCTCGTAACGGAGCGATACTGCCAAGCCATCTATTTTCAATTCACATATATAAGAAACCCTATGCCCAACGGCTTCCTGTGCGCGTCTGTCAAATTCGCGTAAGTCACCTTCATTAAATGCATTTGACAAACTAAGCATTGGAAAAGCATGCGTAACCTTTCCAAAGCCCGCTAGTACCTCGCCGCCAACACGCTGCGATGGCGAGTCTGGGTAAATGAGATCTGGATTTTCTGCTTCAATCGCTAGTAACTCTTGCATATAGTTGTCATAAACTGCATCAGAAACTAGTGGTGTATCGAGCACGTAATAGGCATGTCCATAATCATGTAGAAGCTCATTCAGTTGTTCCACCCGTTTTTCGAGTTCAACTCGATCCATCTATTTTCTCTCCTTCATATTATCCTTTTTCGATTGGTGCGAATTTCGCCAGTAAACGCTTAATGCCCACCGGATTCGGGAACGCGATGTCCAATTCAACTTCCTCGCCTGTCCCCCTTACACTGACAACCATGCCTGTCCCCCATTTTTTATGGATTGCCTTGTCGCCAGGGCTCCATCCCATCTTGTCCCCACCACTTGTTTTGTAAACTGGCTTTTTAACAGCTGGACGTACAGGCGCAGTACTTTGTCCTGAGATAAGATTGCCCGACGAAAATCCTGAATTTCTAGATTGAATCTCTAAGATATCCTCGGAAATTTCACCAATAAACCTAGATGGATTATTATAGCTCGCTCTGCCGAAAAGTGTTCGATACGATGCCGATGTCAAATATAGTCTGCGCTCTGCACGCGTAATTCCGACGTAGGCAAGGCGACGTTCTTCCTCCATCTCCTCATCATCCGCTAAGGAACGAGAATGTGGGAAAACATTTTCCTCCATACCGATAATGAATACAACAGGGAATTCAAGACCTTTCGCTGCGTGCATTGTCATCAGAACGATTTTTTCTTTATTTTGGTTCTCTTCTTTATCAAGTGAATCGATATCGGCAATCAATGCCAAATCAGTTAGAAAAGCAACTAAAGAACGATCACCTGTATCTTCTTCCGCACGCTTTTCAAATGCCTCTGTCACAGACAAGAACTCCTCAATGTTTTCCAGACGACTTTCCGATTCAATCGTTTTTTCACGCTGTAACATATCTCGATAGCCAGTCTTTTCAAGCACTTGCTCCACCAATTCAGTAACTGATAAAAATTCCTGCATTTTTGTAAAACCAGCAATTAGCTCGTGGAACTTAGCAACTTCGTTGGCCGCTCTTGGTGTAATGCCCATGAAATCGATTTCCTGTAACGCATCGAAAATAGAGCGATCATGCTCCATCGCAAAGCGCGCCATTTTATCAAATGAAGTGGCACCAATACTACGCTTGGGTTCATTAATAATACGCGCAAGCGCAAGATCATCTTCGTTGTTGGCAATGAGGCGTAAGTAAGCGAGTAAGTCTTTAATCTCTTTGCGGTCATAGAACTTTGTGCCGCCAACGATTGTATAATCGAGATTCGATTTAACGAGATATTCCTCAATGACACGTGACTGTGCGTTGGTACGGTACAAAATAGCAAACTCATCAAGCTTCAAGTTTTCTTGTTCTTTCAACTCTAGAATTTTACCAACGACAAATTGCGATTCGTCTTTTTCATCGCTCGCTTTGTACACCGAGATGGACTCGCCCTCTTCATTATCCGTCCGCAGCTTTTTATCGTACCGGCTTTGGTTATTCATAATGACGTCGTTTGCCGCTTGTAGGATTCGTTTCGTCGAGCGATAGTTTTGTTCGAGCATGATCATTTCTGCATTTTTATAATCTTTCTCGAAGGATAAAATATTGCTAATATCTGCCCCACGCCATCTGTAAATAGACTGGTCAGAGTCTCCAACGACGCATAAGTTTTTAAACTTTTTGGCTAGCATATTGACGAGTCGATACTGAGCATTATTCGTATCCTGGTACTCATCGACATGAATGTATTGGAATTTGTTTTGATAAAATTCGAGGACATCTGGGACACGCTCAAATAGAACAAGTGTCATCATGATGAGGTCGTCAAAATCCATTGATTGGTTTTGACGCAATCGTTTTGCATAGCCATCATAAACGTCAGCGATTGTTTTTTCGTACGGGTTATGTGGATTGATTTGCCCCCGAAATGTTTCTGCATCTATGCATTCATTTTTCGCTGAGCTGATTGTGTTCAGCATAGTACGTGGGTCATATTGCTTCGCATCCAAGTTCAACGCTTTCAACACACTCTTCACAACCGATAATTGGTCTGCTGAATCGAGAATGGAAAATGATTTTGAAATGCCGATTCGGTCACTGTTTCGGCGTAAAATCCGCACACACATGGAGTGAAACGTCGATACCCACATGCGCTCACCTGTGCCCGCGCCAAGTAATCCATCGATACGATCGCGCATTTCACGTGCCGCCTTGTTGGTAAAGGTAATCGCAAGAATATTAGATGGATAGACATTTTTCTCAACGACAAGATAGGCAATTCTATGCGTTAAAACTCGTGTTTTTCCCGAGCCTGCTCCTGCCATGATGAGCAGTGCCCCTTCTGTTTTCTTCACTGCACGAGCCTGTTCGGGATTCATGCCTGTTAGTAAGTCTGCTGCTATTTTATTCATAAGCTTCCGCCCTCTCGGAACATTTGTTCTTTATTATACACTGAATGAGCCTGAATGGGTAACTGATTTTACCGCATTAACCGTGGAAAGTGCAGCTGCCAAATCGTCATAAATGATATTTCCAACAATTATTGTATCGGCAATGGCTGCCATTGTTTTGGCATCTTCAGCATTTTTAATACCTCCGCCATAAAAGAGCTGCGTCTTGTCGAGTACTCGCGACGCCGCCTCAACGATTTTTGGGTCACCGTAGATGCCGCTATACTCCATATAAAATACAGGCAATTTAAATAGATGCTCTGCCATGCGGGCATAGGCAATGACGCCCTCTTCATCTGGCGCCGCTGTCACACCCGTCAATTTTGCTGCCTTGCATTCGGGATTTAAAATGCAATACCCTTCCATGACGATTTCATCCCAATCCATCATATGGCCATATTCGCGCATCGCAGCATGATGAATGCCGTTAATCCATTCTGCCTTTGTTGAGTTCAGCACAGTTGGAATGAAGTAATAATCAAAGCCGGGCGTCACAGACTCTACTGTTGAAATTTCAAGTGCAACCGGAACGGAATATCTTCGAATGCGAACGAGCAAATCGAGTACGTTGTCGAGCGTAACATCATCCGTGCCACCCACAATGATGCCATCCGTTCCTGATTCCGCAAGTAATTCGAGCTGTTCGTCTGTCAGCGTTTCAGCTGGATCTAATTTAAAGGCATGACGCCATTTTGTGAAGTCCATAGTCAACCACCTAATCTAATAATGTACGTTCCTTTAGTATACCAAAAAAACCGGACAGATTCTTTCTCTGTCCGGTTGTTAATTAGATTATAGTGGTTTATCTTGCTCGGTATTCGACTCCGGATATAAGCGATCCAATACCTTATTATAGCCGCCGGAGCCGTAATCGACACAACGTCGAATGCGTGAAATCGTTGCCGTGCTCGCACCCGTTTCACTTTGAATCGTATCATACGTCTTTTTCATCTTAAGCATTTGTGCCACTTCCAACCGCTGTGCCAGTGACTGTAATTCACTAATTGTACAAAGATCATCAAAAAATTCGTAGCATTCATCGAGATCTTTCAATTCGAGCATCGCTTTAAATAACTGATCCGTTTGATGACCCCGGATTTTATCGATTTGCATATCATCTTCCCTCTCTCCGAATGAATTCCTTAAGGCGTAAACGTGACGGCGGTTGCCATGCCTGGCTGAGCCGGTATGACATGAATCCAAGTCTGCCCTGGAACCAGCTTCGCCGGTAGACCATTTTCTATCGGCATGAGAATTCCATCACGATTTTGCCATTCAATTTCTTTAGCAATCCCTGCTTGAAACAGCATCGCCTTTCCACCCGATTCAATGTTAACAGCTTGTCTTCCCACACTGTCAATCGTGCGGTGACTTGCTTCAAATACGAGTATATTTGACAACTTAAGCTGTTCGTCATTCGCTTTATCAACTGTTACATAACCATTTACTGTTCGTGCGTAGGTCCCTTTTTCCGCATCATACGTATAAACACTTGTAAACTTTGGATCAGAACTGTATTTGACCGTTATCGAGAACACATTATCTCCCATTTTAACATCTTCAACAGATTCATGGAAAGCAAATGGCGGTACGACAGCTAATTCTACCGGAGAATTTGTCTTCTCTTCAGCTATAGCAATGTTCTCACCGGAGATATAGGAATTATGTGGTGCTTTTCGATCCTTTGAACGCCAAAACAATGTACCATCGTACTGCATACCGTTGACATTATCCACGACACGTTGTTCTAGTAATTGTTTCGCATCAGGGCTATAACCATGTGCAACATAAAATGCATCGAGTCCTTTAGCGATATGCACAAAATAATCCCTCGCACTACGAATCGGACCAATTTCGGCTGGTAGCTCACTTTGGAATAAAGCTAAAAGTCTTGTCACACTCCCCTCTGCAGCAAGCTCATAAATCATATCTGCCTTACTAATACCAGACTGTGGCCTTGCCTGTGGATGGTTATTAATCGTCGCAAGCACTGGACGACGAGTGCTTTCCTCCTTCAATATAACACCGGTGAAGGGAGCCATAAATAACTCGACTGGCTCCTCCTCTTCAATGATGATTTCCTCTTCTTCGACTGGATCAAGCACTGGATCTTCTGCCTTTTCTTCTTTTGAACACGCTGCCGCTATCAACATGGCGATTACCAAATAGGATAGTAACCCTTTCATCTTAAATGACATTGCTTCCCCCTATCTTTCCGTAACCGGAATCATTACTTCATTTTTCAACACATCAAACAGACCCATTTGTGTAATTCGGATATAGGGCAGATGAGTTGATTGCAAAAACAGGAATGTATACACTGCATCACCGTGAGTATACCCGCGGTCTGCCAGTGCCTTCTTCAGCTCCAACTCCTGTGTAATCAATTTTTCCATCGGCTCCGCGGACAATCCTCCACCGATTGGTAATGGAAGTGTTGCTACAATACTATCATTTTCATAAAGGACCATTCCGCCACCAATTCGTTTAATTTCACGGAAAGCTTTTAGCATCTCTTTTTTATCTTTACCAATCAAGATGATATCGCCAGTATTGGAATAGGAAGATGCAAATCCTTGAACTGTTCTGGCAAAGCCTTTAATGAGCGTATTGACACGCCATTTTCCATCTCGGTCAATCAACATCAAAAAGCTTTCGTCATGGTCATCTGCTAACTTTTCTACCGTCGTGTCAATCGTTACATTGTACGGCTTCGTAATCACATCGTTGACCATTTCAATCCCAAGTGCATTATCAAATATAAAATCGGTGTCATCTAGCTCAAATGCGGGAGCGAACTTGTCTACAAATGACCAGTCAATAGCAGGGAGTGGTTCTGTCGATTGACCGTCACGTTTCAGCCACTTCCCTTTAGATAACACATCAGTTGGTACGGGATTGTATTCATCCTCTAGGAAATTGAGCGTTGCATAACGGCCTGTCGCAATAATGCCGTGCAAATCTGTCATATCATAATAACGCGCCACATTATAAGACGCCATCTGATAAGCATCAATTGGCGGCACACCCGCTTCCAGTGCAACCCGAATACACTTGTCTACCACTCCGTCAATATGGAATGATGGTGTCGATCCGTCCGTCGTCATCATCAAATGATCGAACACGTTTAATTCTTTATCCACGATGCCCTTCAATAAATGTGGCAGATCCGGTCGAATAGACGAGTGGCGAAGCGTCACACCATAACCGTGTAGCAGCCGCGCCTCTACCTCTTCCACAGTCATTGCTTCATGATCACCATCTGCCCCAAGAAGCTTCATGCGTGTAAGCGTCCGTTCAGATGCACCCGGAAAATGACCTTCGATTTTCTTGCCTGCTTCTTTAACAGCTTTGACAGAAGCGAACATGTTTGGATCCCCAGCCATCAAGCGTGGCCAGCCCGTTAGTTCGCCCCCCATCAGCACTTCTGGACGCTCAACCCATTGTTTAATAGATGCTAGATTGAACAGCTCTGCTTCATTCTGCAATACCGTCTGCGAATCAAAGCGTGCCCACCAGTAAAATGAAAACGGTAATTCATTTAATTGATTTAGTATTGAAAAGGAAGTCTCATTATCTAGTGACATAAATAGGATAAGGTTATCCGCTATGAACGTTGTTGTCCCAAGCCTTGCTGCATAATCCGCAAACGTTCGTGGATTATACAATTGAAATGGGTGGACATGCGGTTCTATGTAACCGGATACAATTTTCTTACCCGAAGCATCAACAATCTCTGCTCCTTCTGTCATCCCTGGCATTTCCTTCCCTGCATAGACAATTCGATCGCCAGCCACCCAAATGTTTCCCGTCATCCATTTTTTATAAATGGCATGTAAGTATTCCGCGTTGATAATTATAAGATCCGGCGCTTTTTTGCCGTTGATGATCTGGAGTTGATCTTTTACTGTATACTGTTCCCACATGCAATCTCCCCCTTTGACATGAAGTATTCCTAGTGTTTATCCTAGCATAGCATTGGGGAAATAAATAGTGACGGTTGTCCCCTTATTCAGAAAAGGATTCTTCTCTTTTATGACGAAATGAAAGTAAGACACTACTACAACCGATTGGATTTGATCATATGACTGATAAAATGGAATTCGATAAAGAAATGGCTGCGGAGTATGACAAAGGAGTGCGCAGGACATTGCCTACCTATGATTCTATGTTCAAGCTTGTGCAGACTTATATCCGGGCAAATACAGCACAGCAAGCAAATGTCTTAATCATTGGAGCGGGTGGTGGTACTGAACTCGCAACATTAGGACCTGCAAATCCCGACTGGACATTTACGGCAGTAGATCCTGCGCCACCCATGCTCGATTTCGCGCGGATGAAAGCGCAGGATTTAGAGATAACGGAACGTGTGAAATTTATTGAAGGAACTGTTGATGATGTAGAGGATGGGATATTGTTCGGGGCAGCAACCTGTATGCTCGTCCTGCATTTTATTGCAGAGATGGATGAGAAGCTTAAGTTATTGAAGAAAATTCGACTCCATTTAGCGCCCGGTGCACCATTCGTGATGGCGACCATGTACGGCAATCCAAATGATCCTGCATTCGATGAGTTGTTTGCACTTTGGAAGGCGTATTGGCTTGACGCAACTAAATTGACCGAGGCTGAAGTAGATGACATGGAGAAAGTCGTCCGCACGCTATCCTTCATTTCTGAAGAAGACATTGTCGGTTTGCTCAGAGAAGCCGGATTTGGTAGCATCGCCAAGTTCTTCACGACGAATATGTTTGGCGGTTGGATTTGTAGGGCTGAATAAACAGGGCAATTCCATTGAAACCACTTCGGCGCTAGGGGATGCCTCCCGCCATAAGCCAGACAGCTTCGCCGTCAGTCTTATGGCTTCGGCTATCCCTTATCAGGCGCCTTCGCCCAGTTTGAGATAGTGTTAATTAACCAATGAATCCTAGGCCCTGTCACCCCATGGAGAAATCAATCCATCTTACGTTTCTTAAAAACAACTGCTGTCAATGCAAAAACGGCGATAATCCAAAGTGCAATGATGCCGAAATTCAACCACACTCCACTAAGTCCGACTCCACTTTCAATCTTGACTGCAACGTCCATCAGTTGCATATTTGGCGTGTAGTCTATCACCTTCAAAATTGGATATTTTTCTGCAAACATCGTAAACATGGAGCCAAAGCCGAATACAAACATAAATGGCAAAATAATTACGGATGCTTCCATAACGGATTTAGCTAGCAAGCCAAGAAGCGTACCCAAACCAATGAAAAAGAATGAACTGAATAGAATTGCGATGGCTATTACAACAAAATGCTCTGGTCGGTAGTCCGTTAAAAAGGCACCGATTACAATGATAAGCATCGTCGCTATTAAGCTTAATAAACTTTTCCCACCGAGTATTTCCACAGTCGAGGCAGGTGACAGCATTAAGCCACGAAGCGTGTTCTTCTCTTTCTCTTCAGCAATTAAACTGCATTGAACAAATGACCCAACAGTAATCATTGAAAAGTTAATGACCATATAATGCACTTCAATTGATACATCACCCATCTTGCCGAAAAAAAATGCAAGGATTAGTGGCATAATCGCCGTTATCGAAACCGCGGAGTTTCTTGAAATATCCTTAAAGTCTTTCTGTAAAATCGCATTTACCCGTTTCATTGAAAAAGTCATGATAATTTCCTCCCTGTCACTTCGACGAAAATATCGCCTAATGTTGGTTCGTTTGAATGAATGGCAACCACTTGATTGGATGACATATAGTTGAATAGTTGTTGAGCATCCTCCGCAGTACTCTTCAATACTACTTTTTCAGCGTTTTTCAACTCGACAGTCATCGTAGCATCTGAATAGCGCTTTCTTAACGCCCCTGGCTCATCCATCAGTCTAATTTGTCCTTTGTTTAAAAATGCAACCCGATCACACAGTAATTCAGCTTCATTCATATCATGTGTCGTTAGGAAAATCGTCGTTCCGCGCGCCTGCAATGCACGAAGCCCTGCGTGAATATGCTGCGAGTTAACTGGATCAAGCGCGGACGTCGGCTCATCGAGAAAAAGTAGCTCTGGTTCATGTAATAGCGTTCGGGCCAGTGTCACACGCTGCAACATCCCTTTTGACAACTTCGAAACGGATTTCTTCGCTTCATTTGTTAGATTAACAAGCGCTAACACGTCGGCAATCCGTCGTTCCGGTACTTCATACAGTACACAATAGAGCTTTAAGTTATCGTAAATGGATAGCCTGCTGTACAGCCCACTGTTGTCTGTCAGTACCCCGATTTTCTTTCTTGAGCTCCCCTTTTTCATCCCTGAAACTGGTTCTCCGAAGACGGTTGCTTTTCCACTCGTCTGGTTTAATTGACCCGTCAATATTTTAATCGTTGTTGTTTTCCCCGAACCACTCGGACCAAGAAAGCCAAATATCTCTCCCTTTTTGACGTGGAAATTGACGTCTTCAAGTGCCGTTTGATTCGCAAACACTTTCTCCAATGATTGAACTTCGATGATATTTTCCATTGTTCTCCCCCTGAATTATGCAAGTTGTTGTTTTGTTACTGCACCTTCAGATTAAGCCGTTTTCGATGGAAATACAGCATATTTACCGTGAAAAGAGCCTTTTTGGGGGTGAATGGAGCTTATTTCAGGCCCAACATCACTTTTAATTCGGCCATTTTCGTTTTTGACAATGGAATATTCGACTTTTTTTCATCGTCTAAAATAAGACTGTAGCTGTTCCGTGTCCATGTAATGACTTCACGGACTTTTTGCAGATTGACGATATAGGAACGGTGACAGCGGAAAAACCCGAAATGCTGGAGACGCTCTTCAAGCTCATTCATCGTAAACATTGTCGGGAATCCTTCTCCCTTAATATGTAAATAGGACTGACCATCATTACTTTCAATATAATCAATTTCAGGCGGATCAAAGAGCACAATTTTTTCATTAACCTTCGTTGGGATTTTTTCAAAACGAACCGGTTGAATTTCTGGTTTGTCGATTTCATCTGCTACAGGTACTTCTTCTTCGAATGAATCGATTTCAGCCTGCTCTGCCACCTGGATTTCGTGCAAGCCGCCGTCATCTAACTTATACACTTTATCTGCCAAAGTAACCGCGCTCTCCATATTCCCTGTCAAAATAAGAACACTCTTACCTTTCATGCGAAACTCCTCCAGCATGATCATCAATACCCGTTGTGTTTCAATATCGATGTTTTGATCAGGTTCCTCAAAGATCAGCTGATCAGGGTTTTGAATGAGCAACTTCGCAAATCGAACCCGTTGTTGTTCTGAATAAGATAATTTCTTTGTCCTAACATGTCGTTTCTCTTCCAGATGAACCCTATTTAAAATGTCATTCATAGGGATCGCTGTATCGTAAATCTTCTGATAGAAAAGAAGATGATCGGCTACAGTCAATCTCTCGTATAGCTCATCGTTTAATAACGAAAAACCAACCCTCATACTATCCACGTTTGAAATCGGTCTCTGTCCGATAGATATATCACCATTTGAAATAGGCATCCGCCCTGTTAGCATGTGTAAAAGCGTATGCCGCACATTCAAACTGGAGTGGATTGCAGTCACTTGGCTACTCTTTATCTGTAAATTGAATGCAGGAAATACAAGTGTATCTTTCAACCTTTTTTCCACATTCGTAAATCGTAAACTCATCGGCTCTTCACCTTTCCATTCAATCGTCATTTTTATAGTCCATACCCTCTTAAATGGTATTCGGGGGTATGTGAAAGATTCGTTTTTATGGATTACCAATACTTTCATATATCAAAAATTATAACATGACTAGATTTGGGTGATAACAAAGGAAGCTAACCCGAAAAGTGATAGGTACCCTTTTCATGTTATTTTTTCAATTTCACGTTGAAGGTAAATTTCGTTATGATTACCGACGTTCATAATATGAGCCGATTAATGAGCAATCCAATTATCCCTTACTAAATTATTCGTATGGTAAGTTTAAAAGCCCTTTCACTTTTAAGAAACTTACATATTATGAAGTATCATTAGTTCTTGTCCAATTAACCCCCGAACTACTTTCAATGAGTTTTCGGGAGGTTTTTTTAGAACCAATGAAAACGAATAAGGAAGGAGGTGATACATTATGAGTAAATACAGAAAAAATAATTATGATTACGATGACGATTGTGATTATTGTAGGAGTGATTTAGGACAACTTCAAGCCCAACTAGAACTCCAACAACAAACACAAGAACAACTTCAAGCTCAATTACAGCGACAACAACAAACGCAAGAGCAACTTCAACTTCAGGTTCAAGCTCAAGCTCAAATTCAGGCCCAGGGACAAGCTCAAACTGATACAGATACTAGCTCATTCACTAATATTGGAAACCCGACACAAACAGTCAATGTGAATCTTGCAGAATTAGGTGGACGAGCTGAAGCCGGAAAGTTAGTGGAATTTGCTTTTGATACCCAAAATTCTACTGATTCCCTTCCCGTTATTGCTACTTTACTTTTGAATACCCCTACCATTGTCGCAGATGTAACATTAAATGGTTTAGCAGCTGGAAATTTAGTTTGGTTGAATGGGATATTTCATTTATCTAATGAAACTACTAGTGCAAGTATCGCAAGGATTAAAATTTACAAAGATAGTATCGTCCCAGCTAATATTATCTATAATACCTTAGTTGAAATTGACAGTGCTTTTACAAACGATGATGATTTCAATCAAATTATGACAGTAATGCATGTTGACTCAGCAACTACAAATAAAGCGAATGCAAAATACTTTTTAACTGCAGAAAGAATAAATGCCGGTGCAAATATTGTTCTCAGCGGACCAATTACCTTTACTGCAGCAGAAATTAAAGGGTAAATCATTACTCACTGTAAGGGGTATGCTGCATATCCCCTTACAAACTCTTAGTTTCCTTCAATAGAGATCTTCACTACGAAGGGGACAAATTATAACTTCAAAAAATGAAAAATAGCCTTCAAAACCATCTTTCGATGAGTTTGAAGGCTATTGTCATTCAAACGTACGCCATCCGATATCTGTTCGATAGAAGAAACCATTCCATTCGAGACCAGACAAGCCTTTGTATACTTTTTCTTGAGCTTCTTTCAATGAATCTGCCTGCGCGGTTACTAGAAGGACACGGCCGCTGTTGCCGACAAAGCCAGTGCCTTCCGCTTTCGTGCCTGCATGGAAAACATCCAAGCCTTGTGCCGCCAAACCATCAAGTTCAGGCAATGCCACACCTTTAACAAGATCGCCTGGATAACCATCCGCCGCAATAACAACGCCTAACATCGCTTCGTCATGCCACTGGAGATTATACGGTTTGCTGTCCATCAACGCCGCCATGAACTCACCAAAGTCAGATGCCATGCGTGGCAAAACGACTTGTGTTTCCGGATCACCAAAACGCGCGTTGAATTCAATCACTTTTGGTCCTTTATCTGTCAGGATTAGCCCTGCATATAAAATTCCCGTAAACGGAGTTCCTTCTGCTGCCATCGCTTCCACCGTTGGAACAACCACTTTATCATAAGCCTCTTGCACAACTGCGTCTGAAATTTGTGGAACAGGTGAATATGCACCCATGCCGCCTGTATTCGGTCCTTTGTCGCCGTCATAAGCGCGCTTATGATCTTGTGCAATGACCATTGGGTAAATCTGTCCTTCATGGACAAATGACATGTATGAGAATTCTTCACCATCCAAAAATTCCTCAATGACAACACGAGACGATGATTCACCAAACTTCTGGTTACCAATCATATCGTCTACTGCTTCGAGCGCTTCGTCCAACGTCATCGCAACGATAACACCTTTTCCAGCCGCAAGACCGTCCGCCTTGACGACAATTGGTGCGCCATTTTCACGAATAAACGCCTTCGCATCTTCTGCATCCGTAAACGTTCCGTAGCCAGCTGTTGGAATATCATACTTTGCCATTAGCTCTTTGGCGAATGATTTACTACCTTCGATAAGCGCGGCAGCCTTCGTCGGACCAAATGCTTTCAAGCCATGTTCAGCAAAGAAATCAACGATTCCTTCCCCAAGCGGTTGTTCAGGACCGACAAATGTTAGATCCACATGATTTTCTTTCGCGAATGAAACAAGTGCTGCGAAATCCAACGCATCAATGTCTACGCATTGCGCATCATTTTTCATACCATCATTGCCAGGTGCTACAAATACTTTTTGAACTGAAGGGGAGACATTGAACTGCCTAGCAATCGCGTGCTCACGCCCACCACTCCCGATAACGAGTATATTCAATTCATTTCCTCCTCAATGTTTGAAATGACGGACGCCTGTAAATACCATCGTAATACCATATTCATTGGCTTTTTTGATGGAATCTTCGTCTTTCACGGATCCACCTGGTTGGATAATCGCCGTAATGCCCGCTTTTGCCGCTGCTTCGACCGTATCATCCATTGGGAAAAATGCATCCGATGCAAGTGCTGCACCTTTCGCACGTTCGCCGGCTTGTGTAAGCGCAATATTCGCCGCGCCAACACGGTTCATTTGCCCAGCACCCACACCAAGTGTCATATGGTCGTCTGTTACAACAATGGCATTCGACTTGACGTGTTTGACAACAGCCCAGCCCAATTTCATTGCTTGCCATTCTTCTTCTGTTGGCTCACGGTCTGTTGCAACTTTGATGTCTGCATCCGCAAAACCATAAGCATCCGGCTCTTGCATTAGCAATCCACCTTCAACAGAAACTGTATTCCATTGGTCTTTTTTGTTTTGATCAAATGAAATCGTCATTAAGCGAATGTTTTTCTTCTGTGTCAAGATGTCAATTGCCTCTTCTGTGAAAGCAGGTGCAATGATAATTTCAAGGAAGATGCCCGATAATTTTTCAGCAGTTGCCGCATCTACTTCACGGTTTAAGGCGATGATACCGCCGAAGATAGATGTCGAGTCTGCTTCATAGGCTTTATTAAACGCATCAAAAATCGTTTCACCTGTTCCAACGCCACAAGGATTCATATGCTTCACAGCGACAGCAGCTGGACCTTCGAATTCTTTGACGATTTGAATCGCTGCGTTCGCATCTTGGATATTGTTATACGATAACTCTTTACCATGCAGTTGTTGTGCATAGGCAATTGAGAAATCAGAACCAAGTGGACGACTATAAAATGCCGCTTTTTGGTGTGGATTTTCGCCATAACGTAGTGGCTGTTTCAGTTCGTATGTGTATGTGACTTGCTCTGGGAATTCCTCACCAGCAAGGTCTGTTAAGTAACCTGAAATCAGTGCATCGTATGCCGCTGTGTGACGGAATACTTTTGCCGCAAGACGTCTGCGTGTTGCAAGTGTTGTTTGGCCGTCTGCTGTTAGTTCAGCAATGACTTGCTCATAGTCTGTTGCATCAACGATTACTGTCACGTATGCATGGTTTTTCGCAGAAGCACGAAGCATAGCTGGTCCGCCGATATCAATGTTTTCGATAGCATCATCAGTTGACACATCGGGTTTTGAAATCGTTTCTTTGAACGGATACAAGTTGACACAAACGATGTCAATTGGCTGAATGCCGTGTTCTTCCATTTGTGCGATGTGTGACGGGTCGTCTTGTTTCGCAAGCAGTCCGCCATGAATCATCGGATTGAGTGTTTTCACGCGGCCTTCCATGATTTCAGGGAAGCCGGTCACTGCGTCAACAGCTGTGACCGCAATGCCATTTTCTGCGAGATGCTTCATTGTGCCGCCAGTAGATAGTAGCTCATAGCCTAGACCTTCCAATACTTTTGCAAATTCCAAAATACCACTTTTGTCTGATACGCTAAGCAGTGCACGTTTTTTCACGAATAAACCCTCCATTTTTGGTAGTACTAACATCAATGTTTACTTAATAAGTTGAACTGAACTATTTATGACCGCCACGAGATGCGTTATGCTCGCCACGAATGTCATTATGACCGCCATGGACCGTGTTATGACCGCCTTAACCTTTTTATAAGAAAAGCCGGTAAAAAGTTACCGGCTAAACAGGCTATTTAATGTTTCTTTATACAGATCGTGTTCTACAGCATGAATCGCTTCTGCTGTTTTATTAACATCGCCATCGGCTACATTGACAGCACGTTGCGCCAATATCTTCCCTGTGTCCATTCCTTCATCAACAAGGTGAACTGTGACGCCTGTTACTTTGACGCCATGCTCGACTGCTTGTTCAATGGCATCGATTCCTGGGAACGATGGCAGTAGGGACGGATGAATATTGACGATGTTGGTAGGATACGCCTCTAGCAAGGGTTGACCAATGAGGCGCATATAGCCTGCCAAGACAAGCCATTCCACTCCAGCCTCACGAAGTGCTTCAAGGATCGCTTCTTCGTATGTATCTTTTGAGTTAAATTCCTTTGAACGAAATGCTGCGACTGGGATGCCTGCTTGTTTAGCGCGTTCGACGACATAGGCTTCGGGCTTATTCGTCACCATTAGGACGATTTCAGCATTCAGCTCACCGAGTTGACAGGCTTCTGCAATGGCAGCAAAATTACTGCCGCTTCCAGATGCGAAAACGGCAATTTTTATTTTACGAGTCATTTGGCAAGACTTCCGTCATGTTCGCCTATGAATGTAACACCTTCACCAGCTACGACACGTCCAATTTTGTACGCTTTTTCACCATGCTGTTCGGCAATGGCTATCGCACGTTCTGCTTGATCAGCTGGAAGTGCAACGGCAAAGCCAACACCCATATTGAAGACGCTGTACAAGTCTTTATCCAACAGGTCGCCTTTTTCTTTCAGCATATTGAATACTGGAAGCACTGGCCATGAACCAAGGTCAATTTCTGTTCCAAATCCATCAGCAAACATACGTGGCAAGTTTTCAAAGAATCCTCCGCCTGTAATATGACCCATCGAATGGATGTCTAATTCCTGGTGCATTTGTAGAACAGGCTTGGCATAGATTTTCGTCGGCTCAAGAAGTGCATCGCCAACTGTTCCAAGATCCTCGTAGCCATCGATAACACCATCAATCGCATAGCCATTATCTTCAAGAACAATTTTACGGACCAAAGAATAACCGTTAGAATGAATACCACTTGAAGCAATTCCAACAATCACATCGCCAGCAACGACTTTCTCGCCTGTGACAATCTTGCTCTTTTCACATGCACCAACTGCAAAGCCGGCTAAATCGTATTCATCGACTTCATAAAGACCTGGCATTTCTGCCGTTTCTCCGCCGATTAATGCTGCACCAGATTGAACACAGCCATCCGCAATTCCTTTAACAATCGCTTCAACCTTTGCAGGTACAGCTTTGCCAAGCGCAATATAATCAAGGAAGTAAAGTGGCTCTGCACCTTGTGCAACAATGTCATTGACACACATAGCCACACAGTCAATACCGATTGTGTCGTGCTTATCTGCCATAAATGCCAGCTTCAACTTTGTTCCGACACCATCTGTACCTGAAATCAGAACTGGCTCTTTGTAATCGAGCGCAGAAAGATCGAACATACCGCCAAAACCGCCAAACGTTCCTGCAACACCTTTACGAGCAGTACGTGCAACATGTGACTTCATCCGTTCAACTGACTCATAGCCAGCTTCAATATTTACCCCTGCACTTTCATATGCCTTCGACATGCAAAAGCCTCCCTATCAAACGATTTCTTTTTTATGCGGTAGAACTGTATCTGAATAGATTTCTGTCGGATATTCTCCCGTGAAACAAGCCAGGCATTGCCCACAATTTTTCATACTATCTGAACGCCCAATTGCTTTCAACATGCCCTCAGGCGACAAAAATGTTAATGAATCAGCTTCAATAAGCTCGCGAATTTCCTCAACCGTCCGATCCGTCGCAATCAATTCTGAATCGGTACTAATATCTACGCCATAGAAACATGGGTAAACAAGTGGAGGTGAAGCACTGACAAGATGAACTTCTGTTGCCCCTGCCTCTTTCAGCATCCTCACAATACGTTTAGACGTCGTCCCACGAACAATCGAATCATCCACTACGATAACTCTTTTTCCTTTGACAACTTGTTGCACTGGAGACAGTTTCATTTTAACACCTTGTTCACGTAATTCCTGGGAAGGTTGGATGAATGTACGGCCAACATAACGGCTTTTAATAAGCCCTAGCTCGTAAGGTATGCCACTTTCCTCTGAGAATCCAATAGCTGCCGAAATACTTGAATCCGGTACACCTGTGACAACATCCGCTTCAATATGCGCCATTTCACGTGCCAGCTGTTTACCACAACGCTTGCGTGCCATATGAATATTAATGCCATCGATATCCGAATCAGGACGCGCAAAATAGACATATTCCATAGAACACATTGCGGAATCCCCTGCTGGTGCAAAACGCTCAGAGTGAAGTCCTTTATCATTAATGATAATCAGTTCGCCTGGTTCAACCGAACGAACACATTCTGCACCGATGATATCGAACGCACATGTTTCAGACGCCACAACCCAAGCATTACCCATTTTCCCAAGAGATAATGGACGTAAACCATTCGGATCCTGCGCTACCATCAGTCCATCATCAGTTAAAATAACAAAGGCAAAAGCCCCTTTTAACATTGCCAATGCTTTTTTCACTCGATCGCGCTGGTTTAAAGAACCACTACTTTTTTTGATTAAATGTGCAAGCACTTCTGTATCTGAATTAGTCTGAAAAATACTACCTTGACGTTCAAGATGCTCACGCAATTCAACCGCATTGACAATGTTTCCGTTGTGAGCAACGGATAGACTGCCCGTCGTTGAACGGAAAACAAGTGGCTGAACATTTTCAATGCCACGGCCATTTTCCGATGAATAACGTACTTGCCCAATGGCAGCATTACCTTTTAAGTTTTCAATCTCATTACCCGAAAATACATCGTTGACAAGACCCTCGCCTTTAATGACATGTAACTTTTTACCGTCTTTCGTTACAATCCCGGCACCTTCTTGCCCACGGTGCTGTAATGCGTGCAGACCATAATAACTGATCTGCGCCGCATCTACATGACCCCAAATGCCAAACACACCGCACTCTTCGTTTAGGCCTCTGAGTTCAGCAAGCATTGGATAGCCCCTTTCCAAGCAGAACGGAATTCTTCAACCGCACCGTCAATTAACACACCATTTTCACCATTTATAACAAGTCGATCTCCAGCTGTAACTACTCCGACCTTAATTGAATCTGCTACAGCCGCTTCAAATGCTGCTGTATTTTCTTCTTTAACAGTGACAAGGAAACGAGATTGCGTTTCACTGAACAATGCCGTAACAGCAGATCCTGCAACTGTTACTTCTGCGCCAAGACCTTCTGCATCGAACGCTTTTTCGCAAAGCGCAATGGCAAAGCCGCCTTCAGATAAATCTGTTGCAGATTGAACAAGTCCTTCTTGAATCGCTGTCAACACTGCGTTTTGACGGGCCGCTTCAACGTCAAGATTAATTGCCGGTGCTTGACCAGAAATCGTACCATCCACCATCTGTTGAAGTTCACTGCCTCCAAAATCAAGTCCTGCTTCGCCAATCACATAAATTGCGTCGCCAGCTTGCTTGAATGCAGTTGTTGTTACTTGTGATAAGTCGTGGACAAGTCCAACCATACCAATCGTTGGTGTCGGATAGATTGGAACACCATTCACTTCATTGGATAAAGAAACATTCCCACTAATAACAGGGGCATTCAACTTAATGCACGCTTCAGAAATACCGTCAGCTGATTTCTCAAGCTGCCAGAATACTTCAGGTTTGTCCGCACTACCAAAGTTTAAGCAATCCGTAATCGCAATCGGTTCTGCACCCGAACAAACAAGATTACGCGCCGCTTCCGCAACTGCAATTTTCCCACCTGTTTCCGGATCAAGGTAAACAAAACGCGAGTTACAATCAGATGTCATCGCAAGCCCTTTATTCGTTCCACTTACACGAATAACCCCTGCCGATGAACCTGGTGCAACGACAGTGTTTGAACGTGCTTGTGTATCGAATTGATTATAAACCCATTCTTTAGAAGCAATCGTCGGACGTTGCAATAAGTCTTTCAATGTTGCCTGCAAATCCCTAACCACAGGTTCTGTTATTTCCTGCGCTTGGAACGCTCTAAAGTAAGCAGGCTCCTCAGATTTTTTATGATAAACGGGTGCATCCTCAGCCAGTGCATCAGCTGATACTTCCGCAACGACTTCACCTTTATGAAGTAAACGTAGCATTTTGTCATCCGTTACTGTCCCGATTGACACAGCTTCAACGCTATATTTCGCAAAAAGGTCCGTCACTTCTTGTTCGCGGCCTTTTTTAACAACAATTAACATACGCTCCTGTGATTCTGACAGCATCATTTCATAAGCCGTCATGCCTTCTTCACGTTGTGGCACCAAATCAAGATTCAACTCAACGCCATAACCCGCTTTGGATGCCATTTCAGCCGCTGACGAAGTAAGTCCCGCCGCACCCATATCTTGAATTCCGATCAAAGCATCTGATTTAACAAGCTCAAGACAAGCCTCCATGACAAGCTTCTCAAGGTATGGATCCCCTGCTTGCATAACCGGTGGCGCCGTATCTTCACCCACAGCTACTTCAGATGATGACATCGTTGCACCGTGAATACCGTCGCGTCCTGTTGTAGCGCCCGCATACATCACCGTATTCCCTACACCCGAAGCCACACCTTTTTGAATATCTTCATGGTTTAATAAACCAACAGCCATCGCATTGACCAGTGGACGTTTTGAATAGCAGTTATCGAACTGTACTTCGCCCGCAATCGTTGGAATACCAATGATATTGCCGTAACTAGCAATCCCCGCAACCGCCTCTTCGAATAAAAAACGGTCCCGTGCATCTGTTAGATCCCCAAAACGTAATGAGTTAACGAGCGCTACTGGGCGAGATCCCATAGAGAAAACATCACGTAACACTCCACCAGCACCTGTTGCTGCGCCGATAAATGGTTCGATAGCAGACGGTGAGTTATGTGATTCCATTTTGAAAACAACTGCTTGGTTATCACCGATATCTACAATCCCCGCACCTTCACCAGGACCTTGAAGGACGCGTGTTCCTTCAGTTGGGAATTTGCGAAGAACTGGTTTCGAGCTTTTATATGAACAATGTTCAGACCACAGAGCAGAGAACAGACCTGTTTCTGTGTAGTTTGGAAGGCGACCTAACATTTTTGTTGCAAGTTCGAATTCTTCATCGGTCATTCCCATTTGTAGGTATAACTTTTCATCTTTTACTTGCTGTGTGCTTGGTTCATGCTTGGCTGACATTATTTTCACTCCACCTTTTTAAGATTGAATTGAATAGAGGCAATCCGTCTGTACCCCCGATAATTTCCTCAACTGCACGTTCAGGAAGTGGCATCATGCCAAATACATTTCCTTGTTCATTCAACACGCCAGCAATGGCTTCAGTACTACCATCCACATTGCCATCCGCATAGGTAAAGACGATACGGTTATTATTTTTTAGTTCCATTACAGTTTGTTCATCCACATAATAGTTGCCATGTTCATGGGCAAATGGGATGGTAATTTCTTGGCCTTTATCATAATCAGCCGTAAATTTCGAATCCGTATTATGGACTGTCAACTTTGCTTTGCCTGACCTGAATTTCAAACCTTTGTTGCGTAGGAAAGCACCTGGTAGAAGACCTGCTTCCGCAAGAATTTGGAATCCGTTTCCTACACCTAGTACTGGTTTGCCTGACGCCGCAAATGCTTTCAGTCCCTCAATAGCTGGCGAGCTTTGTGCCAGTGCACCTGGACGAAGATAATCGCCATATGATGCGCCACTTGGAATAAGTACCGCGTCATAGTTTTCAAGGTTAGCTTCTGTATGCCAAACATATTGTGCGTCTTTGCCCAATACTTCATTTACCGCATGATACATATCGATGTCACAGCCCGATCCCGGAAATACTAGAATAGCGAACTTCATTTGCCCGCAACCTCCCCGATTTCGTATCGGTAATCTTCGATAACTTTATTGACCAAAAGCTTGTCGCACATTTCTTTGACACGTGCATCGATTTCTGTAACTGAACCCGCTAGTTCAAGTTCAATCAATTTTCCGATGCGGACGTTTTCGACTTCCTGATAACCCATCGTTTGAAGCGCTTCTTTTGCTGCAATTCCTTGTGGATCAACAACACTTTCACGGAGTGTTACGTATACGTTTACTTTCGTCATGTCTTTTTTCCTCCCAAATGGAATTAGATTAGTTGTTCTCTAAAATATTGAAATGTAGATAAGCGACCGTCAATTCATTAATCAGGACGGAGCCGTTTAAAAACTGAATTTATAATCTGCCGAGTTTGATACCCAATCATAAGTATCCCCCTTTTAAGCCCAAATCCCTGTGGATTCAATCTCTTCCAACAGCTTTTCAATATTGTCCGTCATGATCGTCACATGCCCCATTTTCCGATTGTCTTTCGCTTCTGCTTTTCCGTATAAATGGATGGACCAATCAGGATAATTCGTCACAACCTTTTTGAGTGGCGCCACATGTTGACCAAGTACATTCACCATAATAGATGGTGCCCATAGTTTTGGCTCACGAAGCGGCCATCCACAAACAGCACGAATATGCTGATGGAACTGCGAAACATTGCAAGCCTCAATCGAATAATGACCCGAATTATGAGGGCGTGGTGCTAATTCATTAATGACAATAGCATCATTTTCAAGAACAAACATTTCAACTGCCAATGTCCCAACAAGGTCAAGATAATCAGCAATTTTCGTCGCTGCCTCTTCAGCTTGTGCAATGACGTTCTGACCTACTCGTGCAGGCACGATTGATTCGTGTAAGATATGGTTTTTATGAATATTCTCAGCAACAGGTAGGCAATACGATTGGCCTGCTGCGTTACGCTGTATGATGACCGAAATTTCTTTCGTAAACGGCACGAAAGCTTCTGCGATACATGCTGAATGAACAAACAGTGACTCTGCTTCACGTAAATCTTCTTGACGGTCAATCTTAACTTGTCCTTTTCCGTCATAACCACCAAATGCTGTTTTGACGATACATGGGAAGCCTACGTCAGCAATTTTTGTTGTTAACTCCTCAAATGTTTGTGCCGTCACATAGTTAGCAACAGGCGCACCCGATGCAGTAATTTCAGCTTTTTCATTGATTCGGTTCTGTGTAATCCGAACAAGCTCAGCGCCTTGTGGGACATGCGCGATTTGCGTAAGTCTGTTTAAGCCTTCGTAATCTATATTTTCAAATTCATATGTGATCACATCACTGACCTCACCAAGCTCCTCAAGTGCCGCCTCATCGTTATAAGGAGCAACAATTCGAATATCGGCAATTTGGCCACAAGGCGAGTCCATAACAGGATCTAGCACAGCTATTTTAAATCCTGCTTCTTTCGCAGCAAGTCCCATCATTCGACCCAACTGTCCTCCACCAATAATTCCGATTGTCTGTCCCGGTAAAATAGTTTTCATACTAAATCACCGCTACTTTCCAATGCAATATCGCGCATTTGCTGACGACGGTCTTCTAGGCGCTTCATTAAAACAAGATCATTGACACCTAAGAACTGGGCAGCAAGTAGACCCGCATTGGTAGCACCTGCTTTACCGATGGAAACCGTAGCAACTGGCACCCCACCTGGCATTTGAACAATCGATAGTAGAGAATCCATGCCATTCAACGCCTTTGACTGAACCGGTACTCCAATCACGGGAAGTAATGTCTTTGCAGCAACCATTCCTGGTAAGTGAGCTGCCCCACCTGCACCAGCGATGATTACCTGTATTCCGCGTCCTTGGGCTTGCTCTGCATATTCAAACATGAAATCGGGCGTACGATGCGCTGAGACAACCTTCTTCTCGTAAGGTACAGCAAGCTCGTCCAAAATATCACACGCATGTTTCATCGTTTCCCAGTCACTCTTGCTTCCCATAATCACACCGATTTTTGGTTCCACTTATCATCCGCTCCTTTATACTCACAGTTCATTGTTGTTTTACCGTTCAAAAATCAATTACGTCGAGGCGTAATTGCGTCCTGTACGTCGAAGGCTTAATTTGAATCAGCAATTTTTTATACTGAAAGCGAAGCGTCAGCTACAGGAACTTCTGCTGATTCAAATTAAAACGTCCTTGAATAAACTGCTCTTCACCACGCGTGAAAAGCAGATTATTCAAGGACGTTAAAATATGCGTCAAGATGATTGCACCCATTGGTACCCACACACCCTTCGCTACGTTTCTTGAAAAGTCGCTTTCCCGCATAGTCCGGGCATTACGGTGCCCTGGTAGAAACACTAAGGCCAATTCCTTAGTATATATGGGGATTCTATTTACTCTACACATTTTATCAAGACTAAGTGCATTCGTCAACGGTAAAATCCGAACAATAATATATTAATTTTTTCCATCGTTCGTCTTTTCATCATTTTCGATTTATGTAAGAACGCCTTTGAATTTGATTAGCTGGCGAACTGGAACGTACTCCCCATTCACTTCCGTAAATAACGGCTCTTCCTTCCTGCCAGCAACCGTATACCCATCGGCAGCCATTCTTTTCAAACAGTCATCAATGCTTTCTTCTTCTCCCACTTCAAACCACACAGTCTTTTTTTGATTCATTTAAACAACTTTCCTTTCCTCACCGTTTTCACCCAGAAGCCACCATGTATCGTTTTTGCTTCGTACGCAATAATAAATGCCTTCGGATCGATTTCCTTAATTACCGTATAAAGCTTTAGTTCATATTTACGTGGCGTTAGAATCTGCATAGCCGATCGATCACCGTCCAAACCATTGGCCGACCAATCCGTCACTCCATACCCCTTTTCCCTTAGTATAACCGGCAATTTCAAATTCTCTTCCGCCGTAATCACATTTACAGTAATGTAACCGAGTGCCATCTTTTCTTCAATCTTCGTTCCTATAATAACGCCGCATCCATAACCAATCGCATAGGCAACTAAGTTTTGAATTTGATTCAGATTATCAAGCACCAAACCAAGACCAACAACATAAATAACAACCTCTACCATGCTAACGGCGGCAGCAATATACCTATACCCTTTCATCGTTAAAATCATGCGCACCGTAAAGAAAGTTACATAGACGATATTAATTGCGAATATAATAAGAACCATTTGCATATCAAAGACCCCCTTCATTACCATTATCGTATCGCTGATAGTGAATGAATTCAAGGAACGCTAATAATAAATGTTGATATTTGCACGTCTGTTGATTAATCATTACCTTGCATAAATCGCAGGCAAATAAAAGCTTAAAAATCACTTTTTTCACTAAGTCGTTTCCGGTTGGCTCTCGGCTAACTATTCACGACATCTTTACCAAGGAGGAATTGCAGTTTATTCCTCCCCCGCGGTGGTTAATGTATCTAGAAATGACTTCGTCATTTCTAGATACATTATTTTCGGTCATCCCGTTGTGAATAGTTGCCTGTCGCGTACCTACACTGTTTAAGGGAAAAACGCAGTTGTTTGAGAAGAAAAGAATAGATGACTTTCTATAGAGGCTGTAAGTGCCCGAAGATGAAATTTCGGGCATTCTTGTACGTTGTACAAGGTATTCTCACTTTACTTTTCAGCAAGTTTTATCAGAAATTGACACTACCTAAAATAACAATGGAAAAGCCCATGGTAAAAGCTTTAGCCGCCAAAATTGTATCTTTGGCGGCCCTCTCCAGTTAAAAAGCCCTCTATTCTCTCGTCCCAAAATACGATTACCGAACAGAATGTGTAGGATGCGACGAAGTCGCATCCTACACATAAAATATCACGGCTATTGTATAGAAGTCGTTCAATCCAGAGCGAGACAAAAGAAAACTTTACACAGAGTACCTAATGTTTGATTAAGTTATTTTTTTGGTTAATCAACAGGCGTGTAATATTTGATACCTCGCCAAATACTTGCTACAATCAAACAGGAACAAATATTCGTAACAGTGTTAAAGTGAACAAGTACTTAGTAACTTGTTTCTGAATGATGAACGGAGGTAGAGTTATGTCAGATAATGTGGGACAAAGAAAAATAATTTTAGATTTAGCGGTAACTTTAGATGGCTTTATTGAAGGGAAAAACGGAGAAGTTGATTGGTGTATTATGGAACCAGATATGGGTTTCACTAATTTCTTGAATCAAATTGATACTATTTTATACGGCAGAAAAAGCTACGATTTATGGGGACGATATATGCCAGAAGCTAAAGATTCAGATACCGAAAAAGAAATTTGGAAATTGGTCCATAGTAAAAAAAAATATGTGTTTTCTAGAACTCAACGAGAAACTGATAACCAAGCAATATTTATCAATGAAAATATCTCCGAGGAAGTTAATAAATTGAAGAATAGCCCAGGTAAGGATATCTGGCTATACGGCGGAGCAAGTCTCATTACAACTTTTATCAATTTAGGACTGGTTGATGAATTTAGATTGTCCGTTCACCCTGTTATTTTAGGAGAAGGAAAACCGATGTTTATTGATATAAAACAGAGATTGAATTTAAAAATGGTTAATACAAGAACGTTCTTCTCTGGTGTTGTACAACTAATTTATCATCGCAATAATAATTTATAATTTTTAGAGATAAATTTATTGCAATAAGAATGGGAAGCCCGTATAACGAGCTTCCCATTCTTATAATAAAATTATCAACATTACATTTTAATAGTTTCTTATTTTTAAACAACAAAAAAAGCCACTACCTATTGGCAATGACCTTGCGCCCGGCGACGTCCTACTCTTGCAGGGGGAAACCCCCAACTACCATCGGCGCTGAAGAGCTTAAC
>NZ_JADHDX010000010.1 GCF_016820585.1 Arthrobacter beigongshangensis | reverse complement strand
CGTCCTCTCTATTTATTAGGATAGAGACTTAACTAACTTGTGTCCATACATCTATACTAGCTCCATTATACTTGCGCTTCCTAAGTATAAAAATATAAAATATTTCTAAAATTAATAACACTACCATTAAGATGAGAAGCGACACAATAAACGAACCAATAAATAAGTTGTATTCTAGTTTATTGCTTTCAAACAAAGTCCACATCGTAATGAGGACCGAAAACACAAATGAACTTATAAAAGCTAAAGACAAACTATATCTTACTTTTTGAAAATTAGACATTAACTTTCTTTCTATCTCTTTAGTGTTAATGTTATTGATAATATAAATAATACTGCTTGCAATCAATGCTACACTGGATGAAAGTAAGCCAGCGTTTATTAAATATTGCAATTATACCCCCTCCTTGCCTACTTATATCGGCAAGGTGGGGCAAATATTTAGATATAAAAATAACGTTAACTTATACTACGTCCTCATTTTCGATATCATATCCAATTTCAGTTAACTTTTCCGACTTCCTCACGCAAATTCGAAAGGTTTGGGACAACCTAGTAAGGATAGGGTACTGGCTCCCTCCACCAAACCAGTACGCGTTAACATACTGGTTGCATTGATTTCAAGGTACACAGTCACCCATACAATTATGAAAACTAATAGAGTATCCATCCCGTTAAGATGGATACTCTATTAGTTACTTTTCTTTACGAACACCTTTAAACTTTCCCCGGTCGTTTTTTGATCCATAAATCTGCCTGTCGAAGTGTCGCGCTTAGTGTAGTTACCATTCGGACCTTCGAATTGGCTACGACCTTTTACAGCGCCATCTCGATGACCACCAGCATTTCCAGCCATATTCATTCCTCCTTTCAGTATGGGATAACTATTATACGGCTTGGATAGGTAAATAGTTTTACTAAATCAGAATGATCATTTAGTTTTACTGGTATGCTGTACACAGTCTCCAATACAATCTGGATACCTTAAAATTTATAAGTACATTATCAGCAATAGATGAAAATCACATTGAATTTTAACATTCCCATTCATTCAGGAATTCTCGTTTTCGAAGTTGCTATTTTTTAAATGCTACAATGAAAAAATAGGTGATGGCAACGTTTACATAACCGTTAAAAAGATGGTATATTAGATTTCTAAGGCTCGAATAGTCAGAATACTGAAAACACCTACATCTATCACTAGGAGGAGAACTATGGGAAGATTAGTTCATTTCGAAATTCATGTCGATGATATGGAACGGGCAAAGGAATTTTATGGAGAGGTATTTGGATGGTCATTCCAGGATTGGAGTGATTTTGCGGGGATTCCTTACTTCGGAGCTGTGACGGGTGATGAGAATGAGCTTGGGATCGATGGGGCTTTGATGCAGCGGCAAAGTGCTCCGCCTGAAGCCGGACAAGCTTTGAATGGATTTGCTTGTACAATGGGTGTGGAGGATTACGATGTAACGGAAGAGAAAATTATGGCGAATGGCGGTACTGTGGCTTTGCCTAAATATGCTCTGCCTGGCATGGCGTGGCAAGGGTATTATATTGACACAGAGGGCAATACTTTTGGCATTCATCAGCCTGACAAGAATGCCAAATAGGATGATGTAAAAGTAGGGTTGTCATGGGATGTTGGTTTTCACCACTTTTCACTGCACAACCCTTTTTCAGGTCCTTTCTTTTCATGCACTGAACTAGCTTTGAAAAGCGCTTTTTATTGGTAGTATCCAATTAGATCCGCTTTCTATTTAACACTAACCTTAAATCAGTAACACAATCCTCTTATAAGCATCTACACATGCCAGTAGTTTAGTCAATGTAAATATGTCTCCCATTTCAAAAGATGTAAGTAATATCCTCTCCCTTTCTGTCGATAAATAAAGTAGGGGGGTGAATAAAAATGTTGAAGAGTGATATTAAACTTGCACTACCGAAGGCATTACAAGAGGAAATGGTATTGCATGAATTGTTGGTCCAACCTGATGCTGGTGATATAGGGATATTGGTCATGATTCATGATTTGTCAGCGGATGCGACTGGTTATGTTGTACGGGTGTATCTATTGGGTAAGGTCGACGGAGAGTTTAAGGTTCATGATGAATTGGAGGCGTTCGCGTTCCCTGATCATGAAGCGGCGGTTTCATTTGCAAATCGATTGCGGAGCATGACTGCGCTGGAGTTGCTGATCATTATGAATGGCCATGGGAACGAAGGCTTTTCAATCATGCTGCAGTGAGTGTTGGATCCTAGAAGTAGATAGCTCACAAATCCTCGAATCCGGACTTTGTATAAGGTCTGGATTCGGGTTGCTAATGTGAAGGTTTTTCAAAATGTACCTAGTTCAGAATTAGTTTCCCCACCTGATAGTCAGCTTTCAAATAGCCCTTCCCCCATTCCTTCACTACACTAGCCAACCATACAATGCAGGTCAAGTATGAAATCCTTGCTTCCACAGGAGGATTTTTTCTTTTTCAAAATATATTTTTAAATGTGTATCCGATTTCCTCATTTCCCTCTATATAAAGAATAAAGGGGAATGACCACTATGACAACTTACTTAAAAGACTACGCACATTTCATAAACGCTCAGGATATGGACGAGGCAGCACGCCGTCATGTCATCGCAAACTGGAACGACATGAACGATACGGACCGTGCTGTACTGGATATGATTCGTCGCTATTCCGTGAAATACGGAGCTGCTCACTTAAAGCACGACACAATGGCGGAGGCAATTGGCAAATCTAACGTCACCGTGCGCCGTGCAATTCGTAAACTAGAAAGTCTTAGAATCATCGATCGCATTCACTACATTCGCCCTGTTATGAACGGGTTAGGCGCTAACATTTACATCATTTTACCCTTTGATGACCAGTCGACTTTGACCACTCCGACAGCAGCGGACAACCCTTGTGACAGTAAGGATGAAGACAGCATTTCCGAACCTGAAGCTTTTTCTTCTAAATCTAAAAACATAAAGAGCAATACTCTTACAGATACGTATCCTGCGGAGCCGATTTCTACACCTACTACGTTGTTTGGAAGAATGAAAGATTTATTGTCCACAACGATTGGTGACAGCTCCATAGTACGTCAATTTTTCGGAATTTATCGCGCACAGTCATTACGCATGATGAAATTTAGCATTCATGCACACCAAGGAGAATTACTCGAACAATTAGCTATGCAAGCACTCCATATTGCTGTTCAGGCGACAAAACGCAAACCAGTCCGAAATATCGCTGGTTATTTTAATGGCGTATATCGAAATTTGGTTGATAAGGCGTTTTTTGCTGATATTTTTATGGAATATGATGTGTCAGTAGATGAGCTTTTATTTTGAAATGCCAACTAAAAAAGAAGGGATTAGGTGTGCCGAATCAGTTAATCAAGTCAATAGAAAATGGTGGGTGAAGTTTCTTTTCGGGCCAATTGTCAGCTACGGCAGTCTAGACGTACTTTTTTAATTGAAAACGTATTGGCGCTTGTTCCTATCGCCAACAAAGAAAGGGATGCTATTTAATGTTCGATTACAGCAAATTCCCAAACATACAAATTGCCTGCATCTCTATTGCTTTCATTTTCACTTCTACTGGATAGCTCACTCTTATTCCCATAGAAAAAACACCTCCGCGTTGTTTAATTAGGGTATCTATACCCGTTTTTCAACGAAAGGTGTTTTTATTTGTCTCATTTTCTTAGGTCAGTGCGGTTACAGTTCCAATGGCTCTCTATTTTATCTAAACCTTTTACTCTCCAATAACTTGTCAATAATGTTAATGTCTAAACGAACAAGTTCATCATAATCCATTGCCTGAACTTCAAACCGTATGCAGGAAGGTATTAGTCTTTCTCCTTCTTTCACCAGTACATTTTCAGGTAAATACATGTGAAAAAAGTACCTAGCTATACGAGATTCCACTTCTGATAGAATCATTTAGATTCCCCCAATCCATGAAGTTCTTTCATAGAAACTTCTTCATCTATCAATATTTGATAGGAACCATGGATAATTCTATCTAGGATAGCCTCCGCAATTGTTTCATTACCCAATTTTAAATGCCATCCACTAGGATTAATTTGTGAACAGTAAATAGTAAAAGCCGCCTTATGGCGGGATCCAGTAATTTCGAGTAGGGTCGTTGCTTCCACTGTCGATAAATCTGTCAGTAGCCATTCATCAAGAATCAAGAGATCGACCTTTGTATATTTTTTGATGCATTTACGATAGCTTCCGCCTGCTACCAACTTTGCCAGCAACAGTTCATCAAGTAATTCTGGTAAGCGAATATATTTTACTTGATAGCATTGGCAACAAGCAGAAATACTGAATGCAGTGACCAAAAATAATTTTCCTGAGCCGATAGGTCCTTTCAATATAATGTTGTGACTGTCCTGGATATAAATGCCGCTAGCTAGTTTCAAAATCTTTTTTTATCTAATCGACGGTCCTCGTAGTACTCGATATCTTCAATACATGCCTTTGAATTTAGAAAAGTACCTGCTTTGATTAACCGTTGAAGCTTATTACTTTTACGGCGAGAATGTTCTAAATCAACGAGTAAAAAAAAACCGTCTTCAAAACTCATCTTTTGGAATTCTTTATTCGATGCTTGTTCCTTGTAAGCTACCACCATACCCATCAATTTTAGCTCGTGTAGTTTTATTCAGGTGTTTGTATCATTCATCATTTATTGGCACCTCCATAATAGGATGCGCCTCGCTTGAAGGCATGGTTATCTGTAACGATGTTCGTTTCACGCTTTATTTATTGCTCGGTATCATCCTTTTTATTGTTCTTTAAAATAGTTTGAATACTTTTGACCGTAGCAACTCCCTAAAATCATTAATATCCAAAATCTTTAGAGTCAATAATAGCTAGGTTTATAACGTATTTCCAATAGTTACTTCCAAAGTCATCTTTCAAAACCTTTGTTTTCTCATTAAACAATATTCTCCACGCATCCTCAATGCCATTCTTGACAGCACTTTGATAATCTTTCCACTTCCCAACTAAATATGTATTCGACTTGCTTTCGAGACGAGTAATTAATTCTAATGTACTAATATGGTTGTAAATAATATTTTGTACTGCGTTATCCGAATCAATGTCTACAGCCAATTGTAAACTCAAGAAAAATGAATCGTCTTCTTTTTCTATTTTACATTTTAGAATTTGATATTCTTCCGGTTCATCATAATAAAAGTTCACTAACTTTCTATACTTAGTTTTTTCGTCTATCCAGTTTTCACCTTTTATCCTATTACAGGTTGAACAGCAAGGGATAAGATTATTTATTAAGACAGAGAACTCCGGAAATTCTCCTTTAGGGAGATAGTGATCCAAAGTATCTGGCTCACCAAAGCCACAGTAATAGCAATATGATTTTTCGACATCATTTCTTCTTGATTCAAGGACTTTCACTAATTTAGTGAGTCCTTTAGTTGTTATATCGTAACATCCTTTTAAACACTTTTTTTCATCTTCCAAAAATGTTCGTGCGGTTATATTTTCCAAGCTTTTATAGTTATTATGATACTCGTGATAACGTTCCGAAACGACATTAAATATCGATTGCCCACTTTCATTTTCACTAAGAATGTTCCTACACTTTAATTGCTTACTTTCTACTATATTTGAGTATAATTTCATTGATTCTATAAAGTTATCAGGAATAAGAATATTTTTATAAATCATATTACTTCCGCTCCATATTCTTAGATGTACTAAACAAATATGTCAGTGCATGCATACTTAAACCTTTTTCAAAATAACTTATTATTTCTTCTTTACTCATTTCTTTTAGTTGTTCTCTTAAAATTGATTGGTAATTACTTTCGTTCTCCATTACATTGAAAACTTCATTTACGATATCCGAAATATTTTCCCCAAAAGTCTCGGTAATTGGATTAGAAACTAAAAGTGTATTTCTCTCTGTTCTTACCAGTTTTAGAATGTAGTTTGATGGTACTTCCTGTACAATTAATGGAGAATGAGTTGAAAAAATTGCATATGAATTAAATTCATCCAACAAAACGTTTAACATCCTAATAAAATTTGAAACAGCGTTTGGATGAAGATGTAATTCTGGTTCATCAAACAACAATATAGATTCATCTTCTATAACAGCTAAAATTTCTGAGATTGTTGCTATTAATATACGTTGTCCAGAACTCAGATGTTTATCAAAAATGGACTCTGGTTCCCCAATATCCCTTAACGGAATTTCAATATTTCTCAGCATTTCCTCCCATGTCTCTAAAAATGAATGTCCTTCATTTTCTAAATCCCGCTCAATTATTTTTTTTATGTTAAACTGTCCACGTTTTTTTATTTCTTCAAGAGATAAGGTACCGTTATTGCTCGAGTCTCTGATACCACAATAAATATAATTATTTAGTTCTCGGTGTTTTTCTATTTCATCGGTGCTTTCGTCATCAGGCATTCTAAAATTATCGAAAGCACTGAATGAAATTCCAATTACTTTAGTAAATGTCGGTATTTCCGGCGGATTAAATAATTCAATAGCTTTAGCATTGTCAATCCGCCCACATAAAGAATCCGCGAAACTAGACAATAATGCAGTTTTACCGACACCATTTTTCCCCACTACTATATTTATTCTACTAGGCAGAAACGAGTTTTTTTCAAAATTAAATGGAAGACTAACTTTTGTTTCATTATTATATGGAAGAGTGAAGTTAAAATTAAATTTAAAGTTACCATTTTTAAAACTCTTCTTAGTAAAATATTTATCCTTTGCATTTTTATAAATATTTTTTGCTTCGCTAAAGCGAAAAAAAGAATCATTTATTCCTACTTTATCTGGATAATTAGGCAATATTTCAGAATCAAAAACGGTATCTCTTAGTGCATTTAATATTTTTTCGTATTTTTCTTTAGGTAACTTACAAATATTCCTATAAAATGAATTTCTCTGGCCTAAAGAGCAAAAACTTTCATCTAATCTTTTAAACTTGAATTCCAAATATGTACTAGTTCTAACTCCTTTAGTAGTCAAGATTTTTACAGGTCCTATTAAAGTAGGTTTGGATCTACTTTCAAAATAGTATAAGGTGAAATAAGACTCGTAACCATAATCATTCCAATTATCAGTTAATAATTCGCAATAAGAGCCTTCTCTTTTTGTTTTTCCTATTTCCTCGGGATGCGACACTAAATAAAACTCCAATTTCATACCTCCTCAAGTTTTTTTACGAATCCCACTAAAATCCCTTCAATCTTCAACCTAATTGCAGCACTGAATATTGACACTACCTCATCTTATTCTAATGAAAATCCTCAGCACTGAGTGTGTACCATGAAACAATTACTTGATGCCTTTATTCATCCAATCCCCCTAATTTTCAAAAAACATCACTAGTTCCTTGTGTAACAAGCGAATAAAGGCACTGTTCTCCCCTAGTATCTCAAACACACATAAGCAATACCGTCTCTATCTCCGACTCCCAATAATCTTTTTGAGTTCTACAATTCTAAAATCAATACAAGGGCTTGAAAAGCTTAATTGCACTGCAAGGTACACACTAGATGTTCGGTCCCGATAACATTTAAATCCTCATCTTTTGTTAATAGGCGCTTATGTCACATTCTCATTTTCCTATATTATTCCTATAATAATTATTATAACCCCATTACCGATAAATGTATTTTTATTATATTTATAATCACATTCTAGTGTTTCCCTCAATATCATTTTTTTATTTTAAAAAATCTGGATGACTCTTCGACTAATAAATTATAAATTGAAATTCCATCCCTATAGTTATGTCAAGTTCCTTTATTTCAACTACCTTGTATGAACTGTTACTTATATCAAGTCCATCGCCTAGTATTTCATCATTTTTGAAAAGCCTTAATATAGGTTCATAATATTATTTTATGAAAATCTTCTCATTTATTCTAATGTGAGGGGCATCTCATCAAACTCAATGGGATCAGTAATTTTACTTCTGAAAACTCCCGTACTAGAAAAGTAAGATTGAATAACCGCACGTAAAGCTGGAAATATTCCAGCAACCTTTCTCAGCTTTCTAGTCCGCTTCTTAGCTTTATCCTGAGTTTCATTACTAATTGCATCACCTCTTCCTTTAGATTCCAAAATAATCTATTCTCTGTGGCTGTTTCTTTCGATAAAATCTGGGCGTGACTTGGCTTGGCTTGGCTCATCATATAATCTTTATAATATACACCCAGATGCATGAACTATGCAGTATCTTAAATCCTTGTCGCTAATAATTTGATGTTACCAGGCCTTGAAAATATGAAAATGCATTTTTCTTCAAGGGATCTAGAAGACTATATACATCTGTTCGTTTTAACTCCTAATTATCAATATCCTCCTTCAGAGTAGCACTTAGCATTGAAGTCTTTATAATTATCTCATATAGTGAAAAATCCTGATATTTACACACATTATAAATACTTCTCTTTCCGCCGGTTATAGTAGCTCATAATATTTCTTCCCATGTACAATCAATAGTATGGGTATGCTTTCATTGTTGTAACCTATCTCCCAAATAGCACCGAAGCTTAATACTTCATAAGTTAATTTCAGCAAAATAAGTCTCCTTTTACTTTGCCGAAATTTTGTTGCTTCGGATTCTGCTCTTTGCACCTTTCAACTAGAAAACCAATTTATTTATTGGCAATAGGTGATGGTAGATTCTTGTGGCTGGAATCACTTATATACTTATCTCAAAGTCGTTCAACCTTCTTTATTTGTTCATTTGAAAAACAAGAACCAGCTCGAATCTCAGATTTACCACAAAAAAACTGCAAGTCAAGTTTCTTTCCTAGACTAACAATTCCATCAATTCCATACTTCCCGACATGCTTCATGCCAGTTATTAGGATGAAACTGAGCGCTGAACCAACGCCTTCTGACCAACGTTCTGAAGTAGATAATCGGCTGCCTGTGACTTGATTCACGCCACTAAAGGCTTGTTGGAATCCTTTTAACGTGCCCACATAAGGCAATGCATCGTGAATGAAGCTTCCGCCTTGAAGCCAGATTGAATCTCCGTCGCGGCTTAACCCAAACGGGTCAATATAAGAGATTGGATTGCCGTTTACGTAGGCATAGCAGTTTAACGTGCACGCATATGCATATGATACAAATCGTTGGCATCCGTTATGACGCCCGTGTCTACCATTATACTGGAACGGCTGCTCCGTTGTCCCAGCGTGCGCAAGAGCTTCTTCGTAAGAACCATACTCATACGTTTGACCCGTTGTATCCATCAACGCAACTGTGCTGCCTCGACGATCATAATGATACGTTTGGTACGTACCAGATGCATTTATACTCAGTTGTCAGAACTGTGTCTGAGTTGTCTGAATGACTGGCACCGGGATTCAATCGGCAGGATATTTTCAAAGGCGTGGTAGATCTGGCGGAGTTTTTTCGTGTTCTACATTAAAGCTATATGAAGCATCCCTTCACCTTGCTAACCTACTGCGTCATGACCAACCACTATCACTTACCCATTCGCTCACCAAAGGCTCCACTTGGAAAAGTGATGGGCCATATTAACCGGCGATATAGTGACTATTACAAATGGAAATATCAGTACTCTGTCTACTTATAACGGTAGTCGCTACTTTGCCAAGTGTGCGCAGGACCCCGAAGGTATTCTTGCAGTTAGTCGATACATCCACAGAAATCCAATCGAAACGGCCATTCCGATGGTCGATCGCATGGAGGACTATCCCTATAGCTTGTACACATTCTATTTTCGCAACTCAACTTCCACCTATCCTTTTCTGCGCCTAGAATTACTGCAAATGTTACTATCACCTGCTTACGGTCACTCAACTGAGGGATATTGTAGGTATTGCGTGGAAGTGGAGCAGGGAGAACTATTAGAGATTCCAGACACATGAGGAAATTTGCGTCGCATAGGAAAACAGAAATAGCCCTCCAACCGATTGCTCGGTCGAAGGGCTATATTTTTTGGTGTTGTACTCAGTTATCAGAATCATTTCTGAATTGTATGAGTGACTGGTACCGGATATTCTTGAAAACTAATTACTTAATAGTAATAGTAGTTGTTGCAAGTGGTTTTACATAAGTGTTTACATCGCCAGGTGCATAGAAGTTAAATAGTAATTTATTTCCTGCAGCTCCTGTTGGTGTTACTGTAGTATCTTTTGCAAGGTATGAAGAACCTGTGTCAGCAAATGCAACTGTAGCTGCAGCCGGAACACCAGTAACTTCAATTTCTCCTAGATATACATCTGTTGTCCAATCGAATGGATCGATAGTAGAATCACCATCACTATCAATATAGGCAATAAGTTCACCATTAAACTCTTGGAAACGAACTGCTCTGTCTCCTGCAGGTGTATTTACTTGATAGCTAGTTAGTAAATCTTCAAGTACAACTTGACCTGTAGTATTTACACCAAGTACAAATTCAAAGTCCTTAGCGAATGTAGCAGAAGAAATTTTTGGTTGAGTATTCACAATGTTAAATTTAGCAAAGTATTGTACTGCACCAGTAGTAGCATCTACAAGCTGAATTTCTGCACTTCCAGTTTCAAAGTTCTCAACGATTCCTTCTTCACCGTTAGCAAGAGTTGCACCGTCAGAATTTTCAGCAATTAGCATTTCTCTAGAAACAGTAATTTTACCAGCTGCATCAACCAAGTCTGTTGCAGCGCCAAGAGCACCACTATCTGCAATAATGTTACCATCTGCATCAACAATTTGTGCTTCAAGATTTGCTCCTAAAGTTGCTGCACTGTCATTTCCTAAATATGCTCCACCAGCAGTGTAGTTATTTAGTTTAAATGAAATTGAAGTGTTATCAACCAATGGGTTTAAGTCAACTGTAGTACCGCCAGTTGCTTCTAATTTAGTATTAGCTGCAGCACCACCTGAAACTTTCACACTTGCTCTTGCTAGTATATTATTCCCGTTTTTCACTTGAATTTCTCCAGTAGCTGCTGTAGCTGCTGTTGTAAAGTTAACTGCTACTTTACCATCAGCACCACTAGTAGCTGCTGCTGCACCACCTGCTGTTGCACCTGCTGCAGAAAGTACTCCTCCAGTTGCCGTTACTGTAATAGCTTCGAAAGTACCGTCGTTATCAACGTCACCATCAAATGTATCTCCAAATTGGTCTTTTAATGTTGCAGTAAAGCTATCTGCCACTGAGAGACCCAAGTTAAAGTTAGTTTTGCTTACTGTTGCAGAATTCAACTTACGTGCTTCTGTAACAACAGTTATGTTAATATCTTTAGTTACTTTTCCTGATTTCAGTGTAACTTTAACTGTTCCTGGTTTAACAGCTGTTAGCTCTCTAGTAGCAGTATCAACTGAAAGGATTGCAGGATTTGAAGAAGTCAAAGTCATATTTGTTGTTAATGCTGATAGGTCAATTTCATAACGACCGTCAATAGTTGTTCCAATAAGCTTATCAATTGTTGCTACTTCATCTTTTACAAGTTTGTTACTAGATAGTGATTCAATATGGTAAACTGCTCCCGCTGCACCTTCAACAGCTAAGTTTACAGATTTAATAGCATCTAATGCAGTTGTTGCATCGTCTACTACTAGTATTTCAGTATTATCAGATTCAGCTACTAATTTGTTATCTTTCTTAATTACAACTTTGTATTTAAAAGTTTTTTCTTTATCGGCTCCCAAAAACGCAGTTAAATCTGCTGCTGAAAGAACGCCTGTTGTGCTTCTTGAACTTGTAGTACCAAAGATTGCTGCATCCGCAACAAACTCAATGTCGTAATCTGCTTTAGCAAGTGCATCAGTAGTCCAGTCAGCACCATTTACTTTGAATTTCAAAGTGTAAGCTTTATCATCAGCAACTAATGCAGATACTGCTTCTACTTTAGTAATAGCATATTCAGCATAAGTTGTTTTGACAGATTTTGTCAAATCAGAAGCACCGATTACTTCAATTTCGTCACCATTTTTAAGACCAACTTGAAGTTTTAATGTGAACTCTTTATCGTTAACTTTTACAACTGTAAAGTCAACTTTTTCACCCTTCACTTTAACTTCAAAATCATTTTTGTCGATAGTTACATCTTTAAGATTACCTTTAAGGGTCACTTTAAGGTCAGTAGTATTAATCGCACTTACCGTTGCAACAGAAGGTGCAGTACCCTCACTACGGAATACGAACAAAGCGAATTGTCCACGTGTTACTGATTGTGTTGCACCGAAAGTAGTTTCAGTTAGACCAAGAGTAACTTCGTTAGCTACTAGAGCATCAACGTAAGCATCCCAGTTGCTGTTTACATCAGAATATTTATTTTTTGTAGTTCCGGCTTCCAACTCATATGCGTTAGCAATGATTTTAGCCATTTCTTGACGAGTGATGTTAGCATCAGGAGCAAAAGTAGTTTCTGTTTTACCAGAAACAATTTTAGCTGCTACTAGTGCGTTTACTGCACCAGCAACACGTGCGTTTACATCTTTGAATCCTGCGCTTGGCGCTGCAGCTGTATCAAGTTTCAATGCTTTAGCGATCATTACCGCTGCATCTCCACGAGTGATTGAAGCTGTAGTTCCGAATGTTGTGTCTGTTTTACCTTGTGCGATGTCGTTAGCTACTAGGTAGTCAACAGCCTCTTTGTAGTTAGAACTAACGTCCTTGAACGCTTTTGCATCAGCAGCAGATGCTACTGGTACGATTGCAGATGCAACTAGAGTTGCTGTAGCAGCTGTTGCTACGAATTTCTTGTAAGACTTTGGTTGATAAGCCATGTGTAGAATTCCTCCCTATTTTGGATAAACTTTTTATAACTCTATGAATATCATAGACTCAGTTTAAATTGTACCAACAATCTGCAGAAATATCCACCTTTAATTTTAATAGAATTGTTTTCCACTATAAGAATCAGTAAAAAACGTCTATTTTTCAAAGGTTGACATTGCGGCAAACACCGATACTTAAACTCTTTTTCTATTATAACAAACTATTTTTGGATTTCAACTGTAAACTATATTACATCTTCATGACAAGCCTAAATTATCAATTATTTCCTATATGAATACTAGTTTTCCCTTTTACTTCTGTAGTTTACTATTCTTTGAATCTCCTAGTACATATACCGCGAATCCTGCTTGTTCCCACTTGCTACGCTCGATGCAATTTTTTGTATCAATGATTACGCGATGTGCCATGTGTTTTCCTACTTGCACTGGATCTAGCGCCATAAATTCGTCGTGACTCGTTAACACAACGATGGCTGAAGCTTCTTCTAATGCTTCTTGTAAATTTTGTGTCTGCACAGCAATGTGATTCGTTTTAATATGCGGATCATAGGCCGTTACTTGTAACTCATTATGCTGTAGCTGCTCCACTACATCTACAGATGGGCTTTCACGCATGTCGTCGATATTTCCTTTGAAGGCGAGTCCTAATGCTGCCACTTTCGGTTGCGTGATGCCATGCGCCTTCAAGATATCCGCCGTCAGCTGTGCGGTATAGGCTGGCATGCCGTCATTCGTTTGGCGTGCTGTGTGAATAATTTTTGCCAGTCCCGGATTTAGCTCAACGAGGAACCATGGATCGACTGCGATACAATGTCCGCCGACACCAGGTCCCGGCTGGTGAATGTTGACGCGCGGATGGAAATTGGCTAAGCGAATGGCTTCCCATACATTGACGTCTATCGTCTGCGCAATTTTCGCCAGCTCATTGGCAAGTGCGATATTGACATCACGGTAGGTGTTTTCCATCACTTTGACGAGCTCTGCTGTCGTATCGTCCGTTTCATGCATTTGTCCGACGACGAATGAGCGATAGAGCTCCGACGTCATTTGTGCGGATTGTTCATTGACTCCCCCAATGATGCGGTCATTCGACACAAGCTCTTCAAACACGCGTCCCGGAATGACTCGCTCCGGTGAGTGGGAAACGAAAATATCTGTACCGATCGCAAGTCCTGTTTTCACGAGCTCGGGAATCATAATGTCCTTTACGGTACGTGGTGGCACGGTTGATTCCAAAACGACGAGATTGCCCTTTTCGACGAATGGTGTGATCGCTTGTGTCGCACTGCGGATATACTCCAGGTTGGCAGTCTTGTCCGCTTTAATTGGCGATGGCACGGCGATGATGAAGACATCCGCCTGAATCGGGGTTGTTGACACAGTTAAACTATTTGAATCGATGGCTTTGTTGAGTCTTTCCTGCAAACCGTTTTCTTCTATATGAAGTCGTTTGTTTTGGATGTGCTCTACAACGCTGGCATTGACATCGACTCCATGTACCATATGCCCGTGATTTGCAAACATGACTGCTGTTGGTAAACCGATGTATCCGAGGCCGACAACACAAATTGATTTTTTCATGAGAATGCTCCTTTGAGTGAGTAAATTAGGGTTTCACTTTGTTAGTTTCTTCTATTAAATAGTATGCTGAGTAAAAAACGTGGAAGATTCAGCTGACGCTTCAAGCGCGTCGGGTTACTGAGGAGCCTGTACAGCCACTCTGTCCCTGTTTTTCTAAAAAGTGCGGGTGCGCGTTTGACGGTTCCGGAAAATACGTCGAAGCTGCCGCCTACGCCCTGAAATACAAAGACGTTTGGAAGCTTTGAGATGTTGCGTTGAATCCATAGCTCTTGCTTCGGACTGCCGAGTGCTACAAAAATGATGGCAGCGCCGCTACTATGAATGCGGTCGATGAGTGCTTGCTCGTCCTGCTCATAGCCGTCGGTCATCCCGGCGATTTCGATGCCGGGGTTGTCACGCTGAATATTGGTGGCGGCAAGTTCGACGACTTCCTTTTTAGCCCCGTATAAGTAGATGGGATGGTTGTCCTCCGCCGCGAATTTCAATAGACGCGCCATCATGTCCACCCCTGTGACACGAGATTTAATGTTTCCTTTTTTTAGCTTAGACGCTAGTAGTATGCCTACACCGTCGGCAATTTGAAACGTCGAGCTATTAATCAAGTCTTTTACTTCCGGATTTTTTTGCGCGGTCATTACTTTTTCGGGATTGACCGCGATGATTGTAGACTGCTGTCCTTGTGTCATTCTCGATTTTATTTCTGTCACAATTCCTTCATATGTGAGTGGCGATACTTGTACGCCAAGGTATGATTCTTTCATCGTTGCACCCTCGATTCGTTGGCTTTCAATTGTATTAGTATAGCAGAAATTGAAACAGGTTGCATAGCTATCCACAAGAGTGCTAAAATCTGAGATGTATGATGCTTTCACGAATGCGTGGAAGCTTTTGTTTTTAAGGAGGAACTCGAATTGAAAATTGTGCTTTCAGGCTTTTATGGTCTTGGTAACACGGGTGATGAAGCGATATTAAAAGCGATAATTGATAATTTACGTGCGGAACTGGATAATCCCGATATTACGGTGTTTTCATTGTCCCCGGAGCAGACGGCGAAGGATTACGGCGTGCAGTCTGTCTATCGTGGATGGCGTCATGGGAATAAAGAAAAGGTCAAGGCTTTGCGGAAGGCAGATTTGTTAATTTCCGGCGGGGGTGGGTTGCTGCAGGATACGTATCCGACGAAGTTTTTGTTTGGTCCCCTTCCCTATTATTTATTGATTGTATTTTTGGCGAAGCTATGTGGTACGAAGGTGATGTTTTTCTCGCAAGGGATTGGGCCTGTGACGAGTAAATGGGGCAAGTTTTTAATGCGCCTGTTTGCGAATATGGCCGATTTCGTAACGGTGCGTGATCAGTATTCGAAGGATTATTTATTGTCATTAGGCGTGAAGCGTCCAGAGACGGTTGTGACGGCGGATATTGTGTTTGCGTTTAAGCCGGATGAGGATCATGTGGCGTATGCGTCATTAGGGTTGAAGGGTGATGAACGGCTGGTCGCTGTGGCACCGCGCCCGTGGTTTGATCATGAGGATGAGTATATTGAGAAGCTGGCATGGGTGTTGGACGAGCTGATTGAGCAGCGCGGTGTGTTGCCGGTGTTTGTGCCGATGGAGCCACCTTATGATACGAATGTGTCGAAGAAAGTGATGGCGAAGATGAAGCATGCGGATCAGACGAAGTTGCTTGGAGAGGCGTTTACGCCGAATGAGTTTTATAACTTCATTTCGAAGACGGATTTGACGATTGCTTTGCGCTTGCACGCGTTGATTTTTGCGGCGTTGTCGAATGTACCGCATGTCGGCTTGAGCTATGACCAGAAGGTAGAGAGCTTTTTGAAGCGTTCTGGCATGTGGGATAAGTCGTTCCCGCTTGGCGAGTTTACGAAAGAGGATTTGCTGGCGAATGCTTTGTATGCGCTGGATCATTCGGATGAGTTGAAGGCGATGATGGAACCTAATGTAGATCTGTTGCGTCAAGAGGCTTTACGTAATGTAGATTTGTTAAGAGAACGTTTTTTGAATGGAGGACGATGATCTGTGAAGATTTTATTAGCGACAGCGTATGATTACCCTCATTTAGGAGGCTTGTCGGTTCATTTAACGACGTTGAAGGCGGGTCTTGAATCACGCGGGCATGAAGTGAAGATTGTGTCGTTTTCAGATGTACCTAAGTGGAAACGGGATGGCGTTGTGAGAGGGCCTGCATTTATATTGAATAAGGTGAAAAAGGGCTCTGGTTATGTGTGGACGTTGAAGCGTCGTAAGGACGAGCTAGAGGCGCTGATAAAGGATGAGGCTGCGAATGGCGGTTATGATCTGATCAATGCGCAGGATGTGTACACGACATTTGCGGCACTGTCTTCTGATGTGCCAGTTGTGAGCACGGTGCATGGTTATTTGACGTTTGAAGGAATTTCGAAAGGGACTGTCATTGAGGGTTCTTCTGAGGCGGAGACGCTGATGGCGGATGAGCGGGAATCGTATAGTTTGACGCGTGAGGTCATTACGGTAGATACGCGGATTAAGGATTATATTGAGGCTGAAACTGGCGTTATTGGAAATATGATTAAGAATTTCATCGACGTGGAGTCGTTTAAGCCTGAGATTGAGCGTCGTGATGAGTTTAGAGAGAAGTATGGTTTTGAGAAGGATGATTTAATATTCTTCGTGCCGCGTAGGTTGACGAAGAAGAATGGTGTCATCTATCCGATTTTGTCGTTGCCGGCGGTGCTGGAGAAATTCCCGAAAGCGCGCGTTGTATTTGCGGGGACGGGTGAAATGCTGGATACGATGAAGGCGAAGGCTGCTGAGCTTGGTGTGGCGGATCGCGTGACAATGGTTGGCGCGGTGGATCATACGGATATGGTCGAGTATTATGCGTTGGCGAATGTGGCATTGGTGCCTTCGATTTATTCGGCGGGTGTTGAGGAAGCGACTTCGATTTCGGCGTTAGAGGCGATGGGCTCTGGTGTACCACTGATTGCGTGTGCGGTTGGTGGATTGAAGGAGATTATCGAGGACGGCGCGGATGGCTTGTTGGTAGAAGAGCAGAATGTGGAAGCGTTGAGTGAAGCGATGATCCGGTTGTTAGGTGATCCGACGTTTGGACAGCAGCTGGCGGATGCGGCTCGCGCGAAGATTATTGCGGAGTATTCGCATTTTGCCGCGGCTGAGAAGTATGAGGGGATTTATTTGAAGGCTTTGGGTAGGGATTGAGGGATTAGGTTTAGGTTTAGATAGTTAGTGCGTGCGGCATGCGATAGTGACAGCGAGTGTGCGGCGGCGACAACGGGACGGCGGATGTTGGACATTTCCGGGGGAATGTTGGACGATTTGATGAGTTTGTTGGAGAGTTTGATGAGTTTGTTGGACGCTTCGATGCTTTTGTTGGAAAGTTGACGGATTGTTGGAGACTTCGGGTAGGATGTTGGACACTTTTGGGATTCGAACCCCCGGCCGACGATGTTGATTTAATTAGAATGATATTAAGATATTAAGCTCCCTGCCCTGGCTGGGAGCTTTCTTTTATGGAGGATCTTATGAGCAGATTGAAAAAGACGGCTTTGTGGGCTACGGCGCTTGCACTTTTGTTGAAGGTATCGGGTTTCGTCAGGGAATCGATTATTGCTAATGAGTTCGGTGTTTCTTTCGAGACAGACGCCTACTTCTTGGCCTTCCCTTTTATCACATTGGTAGTTGCTATGATTTCAACTGGCTTCAATAATGTCTTCTTGCCCATGTATGTGAAAAGCAGGGAAGCAGGAACAAATGCTAGCGATCGTAATGCCAATGCATTATTAAATTGGACCATGTTCATTTTTATTGGCATAAGTGTTGCCGGGTGGTTTGGAGCTCCCTATTTTGTTCCTTTGATATACCGCGGTATTGAGCCAGAAACTGCAATCATTGCTGTGCAAATGACCCAAATCTTCTTTGCATTCATGACTGTGATTGCTTTGAGCGGGTTGTTAGATTCATATTTGCAATCGCGAAGAATTTTTGTTCCTTCACAAGTGTCAAAATTATTGGCGACGATGATGGCGGCTTTGTTTGCGTTGTTATTTAGTGAGCAGTGGGGAATCTATTCGCTCGTTTATGGATTTATTGCTGGAACGTTGGTTGGGGTTTTCATCCAAATCTATTATTTGGTACGTTCGGATTATACGTGGCGGCCTGAATTCAAAATGGAGGATGCATTTCGCAAAGCTTTTATAGCTTTGATTATCCCCTCTTTACTCAATTCGGTTGTTGGGCAGATTAACTTGTTTGTCAATAAGGCATTCGCTTCTGGAACTGGAGATGGGTCTGTCACTTATTTGAATAACTCGTCTCTCATTATTAGCATTCCGAACGCGATCTATGCGACGACACTCGCTGCCATCATTTTCACGTTAATGAGTGAGCAGACGACAAATCGGGAAAAGTTTAAGGATACATTTTTTCGTGGAATGGAAATTTCTCTTGTAACGCTATTACCGATTGCAGTGGGATTATTGGTCGTCGGTGACGCGGCGATTGCATTTATTTATGAACGCGGGAAATTTACAGCTACTGATACGGCGAATACGCATTTGGCATTGCTGTTGTATTTACCAATTATCGTCTTCCAAGGGATGCAGTTGATTTTGTCGAAGTCGATGTATGCGCGCGGCAAGACGGCGGTTGTGTTCCGCATTAGTGTAACAACGATTGTGTTGAACTGGTTGCTGAACTGGTTATTAGTGGATAAGTATGGCTATCCTGCGCTTGCGATTTCGGCTTCGGTGGTTAGTGTGTATTACTTTGCTGTGTCGATGGTCGTTGTGTATCGCGATTTGGGAATGGCTGAGTTTAAGCGATTTACGCGGATGAGTTTGCGCGTTGTCGGGCCGGCAGTTGTGATGGGGCTAGCAGTGTGGGGGCTAAAAGTTGTGACTGGCGCGACGGAATGGGCGGCCATTTTGCAGCTCGCGGTGTTGGTGCCGGTGGGCGTTGCTGTGTATGCGGTGATGGTGAGGCTGTTTTATAGAGAAGGATTCAATCGATTCGTTGGGCTGTTAAGACGGGGATGATTGGGGATTGTGGGTCGCTCCGGGTATTGGAGCGGCTTTTTTTGGTTGGACATTTCGAGCGATGTTGGAGAGTTTGCGGATTTAGTTGGAGAGTTGAGGCGATGTTGGACGGTTTGACAGGTTTGTTGGAGACTCTTGGTGGATTGTTGGAGGCTTTGAGGGTTTGGTTGGAAACTTTCTGCGATGTTGGACACTTTCGTGGCATTGTTGGAAACTTTGCCGGGGTTTACTTTTTATTGGCGTTTTTGCGCAGAAAAAAAGAGCACCTCAAGTTTTTGAAGTGCTTCTTTTGATTTTATTGGCGGGTGGTTGTTTGTAGTCCCATTTGTAGATTGTTGCTTTGGCTTTTCCTTCGCGCTTGAGCTTGGATGGGAATTGATTCAAGATATAGTTGGCTGCGTATTTGTCTTTCATTTGAAAGAAGTCGCGGCATTCTTCGTTTGAGATGTTGTTTTTAATTAGCATGAACCAATCTTGCAATCCGTCGTGATAGGGTTGTTTGAATTTCTTTTTGCAGGCTGGGCATGTCCATCTTTGGTGATTGGCGCGGATTAGATTTACGGAACAGTCGTTGCAGATGATTCCTTTTCTTAGTTGGGCTGGGTTGATGCCGTTTTTTTCGCATAAGGGAAACGGGTTGTATCTTTGCTGATCTTGCTGCAGTTTGTCGCACAGTTCGTAAAATTGTTGTTTTGTGAGTAGCGGTTTTTCCGGTTCCATTTTTCTGAAATGGAGCGGGAGATGTTTTCCATAGATGATCGGCATGTCAGCGGGCGCATCTTGGACGTCTGTTTTGCCGTTCGCCATGACAATCATGCCTGTGGAACGCATCGGGAATTTATTTCTTTCGAGCCATATGTCGAGGGTTGTTTTGTTGTTTTCGAGTTGCATGATTGGGCAGTCTATGACGATGGTTTTCTTATTTTCGTGAATTCGGACAAAGTGAGGTGGGTTGGGAATGTATATCAGGGTACCTGCAATATTCTTTATTTCGAGAATGAATGCGTAGGATCGGGTCAAGATTAGGGTGTCTATCTGGATGGCGCTTTTGGGGTTAATGGAAAGTTCTACGTCTGTGAGAATTTTTACGGGTTCTGGGAATTCGATTGATTCTAGGTATTTGTCTACTCGAATTTCGCCTGCATAGCCGGCAGATTTTTGGTAAAGCATGTCGTCCATTTGTTGATAGTGGGGGCTATTGGTATGGAGACGAGCAAGTAGACGTGGAATGGCTGTTAGTATTTCTGGTTTTCTACGGTGAATGAATATGTTCGAACACTCCTTTTATTGATTATTTTTCCACCTGGTTAAAAACGGATTTCGGTTAATGACATCGGGAATACTACAGATAAAAATATCCGATGCAAAATTATCCTCACATCGGATATATTTCAACGAACAACAGATTAATTCAGCTCTTTTAACTTTTCAATGGCTTCCTTATCCAAATCAGTTAATTTGGTAATAACATCCACGGGAAATCCTTCTCTCAACATTTTAAGCACCAATGCTTCACGTTCTTTTTCTGCACCCTGCTCAATTCCTTGTTCTATTCCTTGTTCTATTCCTTGCACTAACCCCTTCTGAATCCCTCTATCCTCCCAAGAATTCGGCAACTGCGTAAACTTGAACTCCCCTTCGCTCTCCATCCGCCTAGCCTCCCGCATAAATTCCACCTCCTCTTTAGCATCTAAGTTGACGACATCGGAATACTGCTGATAAAAATATCCGATACAAAAATATCCTCACATCGGATATTTTTAAACGAACAACAGATTAATTCAGCTCTTTTAACTTTTCAATGGCTTCCTTATCCAAATCAGTTAATTTGGCAATAACATCCATGGGAAATCCTTCTCTCAACATTTTAACCGCCAATACTTCACGTTCTTTTTCTGCACCCTGCTCTATTCCTTGTTCTATTCCTTGCTCTAACCCCTTCCGAATCCCTCTATCCTCCCAAGAATTCGGCAACTGCGTAAACTTGAACTCCCCTTCACTCTCCATTCGCCTAGCCTCCCGCATAAATTGCACCTCCTCTTTAGCATCTAATTTCACATATTGCTCAAAAAAATCATTGATAAATCTTGAACGCGCCGGGTCCAATTGCATTCGAGTTAGCATTTTCAAAAACTCGATTTTCACCTGTACTTTTTCATCTTCACGATAGCCCATTTTCCCCAACAATGCCGCGGCAACAGGATTATCCGACGTTATATAATCCTTCCAGTTTTTCTTCTTCAGCTCTAACATCAAAAAGTTAAATGTCAGCACATGAAAGAAAGGAAACTCGATTGTGAACTCATCGAGTTCTGTATATTTGCCATCATAACTAAAGATGGCAATCGGTAAAATTGGCTTTCTATATTTATTATAAAGCAAACTAAAATACAAATACATCCGCTTGTGAAAATCATCCTGATAGGTACTTTGCGGCTCCATATGAACAATAATGAGCGTGTCTGCCCCCCTCAACTTCGCTTCAATCACAATATCCACCCGCCGATTTTCTCCCTTGATCAAATCCGTATACAACTCTTCTGATAACGGTTTAACTGACTCAAAATCAAGCCCAGCATGAACCTCCGGAAAAAACACATCCAAAAATTCAGCAAAAAAATTATTGATTAGCTCTTTAAAAATCTGATCATGCTTCACGTACTCTCTTTTCTCTTCTCGAATTACAATTGCCCTATGATAAGGCATCGAAGATTCTTTCACACATGCCGTTACAGCCATCTCAACACATCCTTTTTTCAGAGTAATGATGCATTCGCCAGGGTGTAATTCCCTATAGTTTAGCGCATTTTCAGTCAATTATGGAACAGGACGTCCGTTCCTAAAAACAGCTTATAACAGACACAGAATTCTGTAAATTGTGTCTGAAAACCAAATATTAAATTTGCCCCTTTTTTGACCCTAAAACACGCGATTTCAACCATGTTATTCATAGGTAAATAGACTCTAAACCCTGTTAAGTAAAAGGTTCGTGAGGAAATTAGACACCCCACAAAATTTAATTTTGAGCATTTTTGATTCACTAGCTAATTAAGCATAACCCTCCCCCACCGATAGATGTTGGTCTTCCATTGGGGAAGGATGCGACGGACTTAGAAGGCCTTCGAGAATGTTTTCAATGGTCTGTCGCAGTGGTTGGAGACTTGTCGACTTTTGTTGGAGAGTTTTCCCGATGTTGGACACTCGACCGGGTTTGTTGGACACTTTAGGAGGTTGGTTGGAGGATTCGGTGGGTTTGTTGGAGAGTTTTACCGATGTTGGAAACTCGACTGGTTTTGTTGGACACTTTAAGAGGTTGGTTGGAGGCTTCGGCGATTTTGTTGGAGAGTTTTACCTATGTTGGACACTCGACTGTTTTTGTTGGACACTTTAAGAGGTTGGTTGAAGGCTTCGGCGGGTTTGTTGGAGAGTTTTACCGATGTTGGACACTCGACTGGTTTTGTTGGACACTTTAAGAGCTTGGTTGGAGACTTGTCGACTTTTGTTGGAGAGCTTTCCCGATGTTGGACACTCGACTGGTTTTGTTGGAGCCTTTAAGAGATTGGTTGGAGACTTGTCGACTTTTGTTGGAGAGTTTTCCCGATGTTGGACACTCGACCGTTTTTGTTGGAGAGTTTTCCCGATGTTGGACACTCGACCGTTTTTGTTGGACACTTCGAGAGGTTGGTTGGACACCCGACAGAATTTGCTGCACATTCCATAAAGCATGCAAAAACCCCCGCGGTGGCGGGGGTTTAGTTAGCGTTAGTTGCTGATATCTTTGACTAGGTCTCCGCGGATCCAACCGAATTCGATGTGGTTGCCGGTGGAGTCTTTTTGGATGTCGTCGGAGAGGACTTTGTACCAGAGGTAGCCGTCGCTTCCTTTTTGTTGTTCGACGATGGCGACTGGGTAGCCGGATTCGCCGCTTCTGCCAAGGTCTCTTGCTTTGTAAGTGAATAGTAGTGTGCTACTACTGACTGTTGGTTCGGTGCGCACGTTGAGTGTTCCGCTTTGGTTGGTCATAGCAAGTCGGTATGATTTCATATCTCTGCTACCCATGGCTGCATCTAGGCGCCACATGTGGCCTGCAATTTTGGAGCCCCATGTTGGATCGGATGCATAGTGTGCGTTGATGCCGGCTGTTTTATTGCCAGGTGCTGCCCCTTTGGCATAGCTTCCAGCAGGTAGACCGTAGTTTTTGTTTACGTATTCGGTGACGAATGCTTCGATGCTTCTTTCGGGTGTTGCGTATTTTTCTCCAGCTTCGGGTGTGCTATCGAATACTCTGATGCCGAAGAGGTTGTTTTTTGTCATGGCGTTACCGCTGATGCCGTAGTCACTTTCGTGGACGGCTGTTGCTAGAATGAATAATGCGTTGACGCGATGCTCTGCTTCAATTTGTTTAATATATGTGCCGAGCCCGATCAGTTTCGAGTTCGTTGTAGCGTTAGCGTATCTTGCAATTCCTGTACGTTCTCTTTCACCAATTATTTGTAGGATAACGGCGTCTAACTCTTCAGCTGTGTAGCTACTTGTCGTGCGAACAGATTGGAATTGGAAGTATGGGTGGTAAGTTCCCACTGCTTTTCCAGTCCCGTCTAAGAAATGGACACCGTCTGTTGCGTAGTAGCGGATACCCGTTGCCATGAAGTCCGGCGCTGGTCCAACGGTATAGGTGCCATATGTGTTTGTTAGGAAGTTGAATGTGTAATGCAGCAATTCTTTGCTAGCATTGGCCATATAGTAGTCGCGATCGCTTCGGATTTCAGTCGGTACGAAGTCGATTTGGCTATGTTTTACGTAGCCAACTGTATCTGCAACTTGGACTTTCATATAGTTTTCTGCATGCTCGAGTACGCGCATTTCACGTCCAGCTTGGATATAGGTTAGCTGGTTTGTAAAGTTCGTATTGGCGTAGATGCTTGCTGTGTTGCCTGCTGGTCCTTGAGCAAAGGCTGTACCACTTCTTACTCGGAGTAGCTCAATTCCTTTATAGATTCCTTGTGCTGCTGTGTTTGCCGTAAAGGCTTGTACTGCTTCTGTATAGGTGTTGTACTGTTTGTCGAGTAAAACGAGTTTTTTGTCTCGGATGATTGCCAGCTGGAATTTATCCGGAGGCGTAACCGGTGGTGTTACGACAGGAGGTTCTTCCCCCTCTCCTGGAACTTCATTGCCTGTGTAATCTAAAAATCTTTTTAGGACAGCTGCGACTTGATCACGCTTTGAAAGTCCTTTTGGATCAAATGTAATTTCTGTACGGTCGCTGTTTACTTTCACGCCGTTCATAATGCCGGCAGCAAAAACTGTTTTTGAACTAGAGACTCCTTCAGCCATGGAAAAGCTTGATTGGTCTGAAAGAATGAGGTCCGTGCTTTCAATCTTCAGGTTAAGATGAGCTAGTGCGCGGGCTGTTGTTACCGCCATTTCTTCCCTTGTCATTAGCTTTAGCGGCATAAATTTCCCATCTAAAGTACCTTTCATAATGCCGGTCTTTTGGATGGCACCAATTTCACCAGCAATGGCCGATGAGGTATTTACGTCAATAAAGTTAGGTGTTTCTGTTGGTAGTTTCATTGTCCGTGCTAGAAATGCTGCGAAATCCCCGCGATTGACATCTGCTTTTGGGTGGACTTTGCCGTCTGTGTACCCTTTGATGATTCCAAGCTCAATCATAGCGCGCATTTCTTTTTCGAGTGTTAGTCCCTTTAATTCATCCGCATGAGACATAGCAGGTGCAATCGGGATCAATAATACGATCATAGCAATTATAGCAACTAGCTTTCGCTTCATTCACTTTTCCTCCCTAAAACTCACTTCATCTTATTCTATCAAGAATTCTATGATTATTCATCTTCCAGAAAATAGTCGCTTTTTCGTCATTGTGCTTTTATCGCACTGAAAACGGCGGCGGAGAATTCTGCCCTGGAGGCCGCTTTGTGCATGTCATAGGTTTGCGTTTGGAATATTGTTGTTAGGTCTAATACTTTTAAAGCGTGTATAGATTCAGATGCCCAGTAGTTTGAAGGCACGTCTGCATAAAGTGACGCGATTTGCACTTTTTGCTTGGCTTTCTCTTGTAGCTGGAACGCTCGATCGACGATGATCGCTAGTTGTCCACGAGTGAGCTGGTCTGTTATGCCAAACGCTCCTGTCTCGTAGCCTTTTAAAATTCCGCTTTCATTCATAGCGGCAATGTCGGCTGCGAATTGGTGAGTTGTGCCGACGTCCGTAAAAATAACGGACCCTTTTGCCTGCAGCTTCAACACGCGGTTCAGCATAGCTGCGGCTTGTCCACGTGTTACGGAATCCTCGGGTTTGAACGTAGCGTCTAGGAACCCATTAATGACGCCTTTGCTATTCAAGTCCTGGACTGCATTGTATGCGGGATGTGTATTCGGTAAGTCTGAGAATGTGACCGGTTTCGGAGCTATTTCAGGAGAAGTCGATGCGCCTACTACTCTTCTTGCTCCAACATAACGCTGCTCCCAATACGGATGCGATTTTAGCTTAGCGATTGCGACACCCTTAGTCTCAGCGGAAATAAACATGTTATCTCCTAGATAAATACCAGAGTGAGAGATGCCTTCTTTGTATGTATTTTCGAAAAATACAATGTCGCCAGGTTGAAGGTCATTGTCTGCAACTGCGCTCCCTACTTTAGATTGTTCCTCAGAGGTTCTCGGCAACTCGATTCCAAAATTGCTATACACATGGCGAATCAACCCTGAGCAGTCAAATCCTAAAATGGTTGTTCCAGCCCATAGGTACGGGATTCCTACAAATTGCTGGGCGAATTCGCTGATTTTATCGTTGGTAGCGGCAAGCGTGCTTTTAGCTGACATAATGGGTAACGCAACGATGATGGCTATTATGATCATGATTTGTGTAAATCGTTTTTTCATCTTTTCACCTCATGTCGATTTTTCTTTCATTCTATCATTTTTTGGTATACTTTGGTTCTTTATTTAAAAAAGTCATTTTGAACTCTTGCTAAGAAGACGGTGAAGTCTGCTCTTGTCATATTGTTATAGGGTTTAAATGTACCGTCACCGTACCCCGTCGTGACTTCTGATGCCGTTAGTGCTTTGATGGATTGGTAGGCGGCCATTGAAGGTTTGACGTCTTTGAAATCGGTACTATTATTGCTTTTTAGGTCAAAGGCTTTTGAAATGAGAATAGCCATTTCGGCGCGTGTCACATTGCTTCCAGGTCTAAATGTGCCATCGGAAAAGCCTGAGATGATTTTGGCGTCGACGGCTGCTTTAATATAGCCAGATGCGAATGATGATGTATGGACATCCTTGAAGCCAGTCTTGGCAGGTGCTGATGAAAAACCGAGTGCGCGCCCGATGAGTGTTGCCGCCTCGCCTCGCGTGATGTTGGCATAAGGTCTAAATGTGCCATCCTCGAAGCCTTTAATCTGGTTGTTGTGACTCATGAATCCAATTGGTCCTGCAAATCTTTGGGCGTTAGTCACATCTGAATAGCTTGGACTGTTAAAGGTGATGTGCTGCTTTTCCACTGTGCTTTTTGCAGCGGTATCTGTTGTCGTCACGAAAATGGTTATTGTTCCGTCCACGCCATAAAGATGCCATTGCCCGTTTTCATGCGGTACCTGTTTACCATTCGATTCTATGTTGATGTTTGTTGTCTCTCCTGCCGTGAGAGTAACTTTTCCTTGTTCATTTTTCGTAGTGAATGTTGTGACTCCTGCTAGCTTTGCAGCATATTGTACGAGTCCATGACCGAATACTGGGTCTTTTCCTACTTCCCCTAGGTCTTTTGCGGTTTCATTAATAAGTGAACGTAATTCGGCGTTGGTCTTTTCCGGAAAGCGTTCTTTGTAAAGCGCAAGGATACCAGTCACATGTGGGGTTGCCATTGACGTTCCTGAAAGATGAGTGTAGCCGTCTGCTTTTCCATCCATGGAATCCGATTCGATTGGGTATGTGCTAAGAATTGATCCGCCTGGTGCTGCAATGTCGACTTCTTCACCGACGGCACTTTCCTTGAGCTTGGATAAATCTGATTTCACAGCAGAAACGGCAATCACTGTGTCGTATTTCGCTGGATACATGACGGTTTTATTCGCCGATTCGCCGTTATTTCCTGCGGAGCCTACAATTAGCATCCCTTTCTTATAAGCGGCTTCTAGTGCGGTTTTGAGTGCTAGGTCATTTTTTTCTGTTGTGATGCTCAGATTTAAAATATCCATTTTGTTTTGAATAGCCCATTCAACGCCATCGACTAAGCTATTTGTCGTCCCGACGCCGAATGCGTTGAGGGCTTTGATGCTGTAGAGGTCTACACTTGGTGCAATCCCAACGATTCCTGTATCATTTTTTAGCGCTGCGATAATTCCTGCGACATGTGTGCCATGTCCATTGTCATCGTCATAGGGAATGCCGGGTGCACAATCATGTACCAATGTGCAGTGTCCTCCTTTGACATTGAGGTCACGATGTTCTGTATCGACTCCAGAATCGAGGACAGCTACTTTAACGCCCAGTCCCGTATAGGGTGAAGCGACTTCGGCTGTCGCTTGGATCATTTTGATAGAGCTGCGCTCGGAATCCTTGCTTTGTTCATATTGTCGATTTGATTGAATATGAATTTCTGTGAATTTCGATTTGAGACGTTGCTGCTGTTGATCTGTTAGGTTAGCAATTATTACGGAAAAAGTAGAATAGACTTTTCCGATAGACATCTGCTCCTGTTGCATGAATGTGAGAATTTCTGTTTGATTGCCACCTACGATGAAGTATTCTTCAGCCGCATCGCTACTAGCTTGCGCTCCGCTTTGCAGGCCGAAAAGCAGCATAATTGTTATAATCGTTGATATTCCAAATGTACGCACTGAGACTATTCCCCCACTCATTTTCTGTAATGATCTACGAGCACTTTGTAAAAAAAGTCCTGCCAGAAATCAATTCCGGCAGGACTTCTGCAGCAAATTTATCAATTACGCCGAGGCGTAATCTTGACACCTATTGAATAGGTGTTTTCTGCCAAACGAAGATTAATAATGCTTCGCTGAAGGTGTTGCATTAAATTTCGAATAGAATGCGGCCATTTCTGTACGGCCTTCATAGTGATAATAGTAATCGAGCGTACCTAGGAAAATCCCTCTTGCCATTTGCTCTCGGCGCTCTGCTGACGCCAGGTATGCATTGTCACTTTTATTGTCGATGAAGCCCATTTCGATAAGTGTGGCAGGCATTGAATTTTCACGAAGAACGTGAAGATTTCCTTTTTTGACTTTACGATCCGAGAGCTTCCATGCTTCAAGCATTCTCTTATGGATATAGGTTGTCAACGCTTTTGATTCGTCGACTTGGGCATTTCGCGCTGCCGAGTAATAAAATGTTTCTGTGCCGTTCGTAGAACCGTTAAATGCATTTGCATGCACACTTATAAATACATCCCCTTGGTTCTGCTGGGCAAACTTCACACGGTCTTGAAGCGTTACGAACACGTCCGTTTCACGCGTTAGTGCCACAGGAATTGGTGTTTGTTGAAAATACTTTTTCATCCGCAATGAAACATCGAGTACAACATCTTTTTCTTTTAGACCGAAGCCGATTGCGCCTGGATCATGAGCACCGTGCCCTGGGTCGATAATGACCACTAATTGGTCAATTGTTTTTGGCGTATTGGTATCTACGACTAGGTCGATTGGGTCTTTAATGGAGCTTACGATTGGCTGATCCGTTGAAAGAAATCCACTATGTAGAAATCCGTAATTGTTGTCCACTTTTGTGTAAAGCCAATCTCCAACTCGATAGAAAACGTCTACCGGATAGCCTGCAAATAGTTGTTTTGTTGTCGTATATTCAGTGGAAGGTCCTTGTCGCATATTCAACGACGTCGACTCGTCTACATTTACATACATCGGCGTCGCACTAAGTGCTTTGTTGCCTACACGGAATTCTGCATTAATGGCACGTGCTAGAAATATAGAGAAGTCGCCGCGTTTCATCAAGTCGCCTGTCCCAAATATTCCATTTCCTGTACCTTGTGAAATGCCTTTGTCCATGAATTCCTGGGCTGCTGCTGTTGTGGAATCCGATTGATAACCGAATGCGCGGCTAATGAGCAAGGCCATTTCTCCTCGTTTTAGCGTTTCGTCAGGCTTGAATGTCCCGTCGAGGTAGCCTTTAATGATGCCACGGTTAACAGATTCAGCAATATATCCTGATGCAAAATGGCTGACATTTACATCTGAAAACTGTGTTGTTGCTTGGTCGCCCGTCAGCTGAATGGCCTTGCCAATCATCGCTGCGGCATGTGCACGTGTCATAGGTGCGTCAGGTGAAAAAAGGGTAGGGTTGTCCGATGTCGTGATGTCACTTTGTGCAAGATAGTAAATTTCCTTATAAGCACGGTGTTTCACGGGAATGTCAGTATATACTGGAGCCGCCGCTGCGAAGTCCGTTGGTAATAAGGACGCTGAGATGAGCAATAAACACGATAGAAGTATCAGTCCTATTTTTTTCAATTTTTAAGCTCCTTTTTTTACAAATATTACTCAAAGTCTACCACAACTCGTGCTAGTTTTATATGTTTCGAACGAACTAAATTTATATTTTGGCGGTTATGCAATTATTGTTGATTTTTTGTGGGGAAAATGACGGTTGTTGGTTGCACACTGCGGGGGGATGGTTGGAGACTCGGTGGGTTTCGTTGGACACTTCGGGGAAAATGTTGGAGGCTTGGATACTTTTGTTGGAAGGTTGGCGCTTGGTTGCACACTTTGCGCAAATGGTTGGAGGCTTTAGCGATTTGGTTGCACACTTCGGGGGTAATGTTGCACACTTCGATACTTTTGTTGAAAGGTTGGCTCTTGGTTGCACACTTGGCGCAAATGGTTGGAGACTTTTGCGATTTGGTTGCACACTGCGGGGGAAATGTTGGACACTTCAACACTTTTGTTGGAGACTTAATGCTTCGTTGCACACTTTGCGCAAATGGTTGGAGACTTTGACGATTTGGTTGCACACTGCGAGGGAATGGTTGCACACTTCTCTACTTTTGTTGGAAACTTGGCGCTTGGTTGCACACTTTGCGCAAATGGTTGGAGACTTTAGCGATTTGGTTGCACACTGCGGGAGAATGGTTGGACACTTCAATACTTTTGTTGGAAACTTGGCGCTTGGTTGCACACTTTGCGCAAATGGTTGGAGACTTTAGCGATTTGGTTGCACACTGCGGGAGAATGGTTGGACACTTCAATACTTTTGTTGGAAACTTGGCGCTTGGTTGCACACTTTGCGCAAATGGTTGGAGACTTTGACGATTTGGTTGCACACTGCGGGAGAATGGTTGGACACTTCGATACGTTTGTTGGAAACTTGGCGCTTGGTTGCACACTTTGCGCAAATGGTTGGAGACTTTAGCGATTTGGTTGCACACTGCGGGGGGAAATGTTGGAGACTTCGATACTTTTGTTGGAAACTTGGTGCTTTGTTGCACACTTTGCGCAAATGGTTGGAGGCTTTCGCGATTTGGTTGCACACTGCGGGGGAATGGTTGCACACCTCGATACTTTTGTTGGAAACTCGGCGCTTTGTTGCACACTTTGCGCAAATGGTTGGAGGCTTTCGCGATTTGGTTGCACACTGCGGGGGAATGGTCGCACACCTCGATACTTTTGTTGGAAACTCGGCGCTTTGTTGCACACTTTGCGCAAATGGTTGGAGACTTTTGTGATTTGGTTGCACACTTCGGGGGAAATGTTGGACGCTTCGATACTTTTGTTGGAAACTTGGCGCTTGGTTGCACACTTTGCGCAAATGGTTGGAGACTTTCGTGATTTGGTTGCACACTTCGGGGAAATGGTTGCACAGTCCGATACTTTCGTTGGAAACTCGGCGAAAATGGCTACTCACTGTCCTAAAACACATAAAAAAACGCCTCGTCCGCCAGATTGATCCGGCGGCGGGGCGTTTTTGAGTTATTGTTTTGGTAGAGATATGTCGATGATGCGGCCTTCTACTTTTGGATCGACTGTTTCTAGTGTTTTTACGTAGTTGATGAAGTTTTCGTAGTCGACGAAGCCTGGTTCAGAGACACGACCATCTGCGTAGGCTTTGGCGAATTTTTCGAAGCCGTCGCCGCCTTTTGCTGTGAAGTTAGCTGTTGTGACGAAATACATTTCGCTGTCAACGAGGTCTACATATTCCTCGCCTTTTTTCACTTTTACAGATGTTAGGCGCTTGCCTTTTTCAGCTTTGGAATCGTAGGAATACTGCATACCTGCGACATGTAGAAACGCTCCATTTTCTTTTAGTCCGCCGCCTTCGCGCACATCAGCAGAAATACCATGTTCTAATGTCGCTTTCAAATCTGCTCCTGAAATTTCGACTATCGCTAGAGCGTTACCAAATGGCATCGCTTTGAGAACATCTCCAACTGTTATATCTCCTGCTGGAATTGTTGCGCGAATTCCACCGCCATTTTGAAGGGCAATTGCAGTTTTCGGTTCTATTTCCTGTGCTTTTGCTAGCATAGCATCTGTCATTAAGTTTCCGAGAGTCGTTTCATTGTAGCGAACGCTTGAAATGCCGTTATCATCGGATACGCGTCGACCGTCGAGATCAACAAGTGCTGTTTTACCGATGGATTCTTCTCGGATTTCTTTTACTTTCGCAGCATATGGCGCTAAAATTCTAGCTGTTTGTGCATCTGGTTTTACTGTTGTAGGCGTAGATGCAGAAGTGTCTGTGTTGACCAATTCTCCAGCGTGCGCATAGACTTCGCCTTTTTTATTGAATGAAACGTTTAGTGTACCGAGCACTTTTCCGTATTCATTGGCTTGAACAATGATTGTTGGTGCGTCATGGTTTTTGGCGATATGAGGCTCTTTTAACGTAGAGTGCGTATGGCCTCCAACGATGACGTCAATGCCTTTTACTTGTTTCGCAAGCTCCAAATCATTGTCGAATGTTAAAGAGTCATCAAATCCGAGATGCGTTAGGGCAATGATTTTATCGATGCCTTTTGCTTCGAATGCCGCGACTGATGCTTTTGCACGGTCAATATAGTTTAAGAATTGGACTTCGCCAGTACTTGCGATACTTGGTGTTTCCTCAGTTGTCAGGCCGAAGACACCTACTGATTGGCCGTTGATATTCAGGACGACTCCATCATAAATATGGCCGTCTTTGTAGTCAGACTCGACAGATTTTGTTTGCAGCCCTTCGAAAAGCTTGTCTTTTGAGAAATCAACGTTTGATGCTAGTAATGGGAACTTAGCACCTTTGACGAAGTTTGAAAGAGCAAGATGCCCGTCTTTAGTGGAGCCAAGATCAAATTCATGGTTTCCAAAAGTCATTGCATCATAGCCAAGGTCGTTCATGATTGCAAGATCAGCCTGCCCTAGAAATGCGTTGAAATAAAGATCGCCAGAGAATACGTCACCTGCGTGTAGAAGGATACTATTCGCATGCTCCGTACGCAGCTCTTTCACTGCTGTGGCAATATAAGGGAATCTATCTAAATAAGCGTGCGTGTCGTTCGTATGCATAATCATAAGATCCAAGAAGCCGAATTGTTCTTTTGCACGATGAATAAATAAGGCTAACTCGCCTCTTGTAACAGGTGCGTATGAACCGAAGCTTGTTTCTGTTTTTCCTTTTGTAATTCCAGCATCAACCAAAGCTTGGACATACTTCGCGAAGCTGGTATTAACATCTTTGAACGCAGATGTTTTGACGGCGTCATTGATTTTTAAACCTGCTGCATTCGCTAGTACTTTCGCTGTTTGGTTACGCGTCAATGGTTCATTGGCGCCAAATTCTTTGTCGTTTAGTCCATTTAGAACGCCGGCTTCAACGAGTGCGTCGACTGCCCATTTCGCATGACTTGGAACGTCTGTAAAGCCTGAATTTTTATATTTTCCTTCGGGTTGAAAACCGGCTGCTCGTGCGATAAATACCGCTGCATCCGCTCGTTTAATGGTATTCAGTGTTCCAAATTGCGTCGTGCTAAATCCTTTTGTCATGTCATTGCTGACTAAAAAATGAACTGCATCTGCATAATTCGATGATACATCTTTAAATGAAGCCGTATCTGCAGAAGCTGTAGGTACCACTACCGCCACCGCTATCGCAGCAGCTGTTACTGATGTAGCAAAGATCTTTTTGTTACTGACACTTTTAAACATTTGTTTCTCCCCTTTACTATTAACTTATTATTCACTTACTAGTATGAGTTTAACAGTTATTATGAGATTCGACTATATTATTTATGTAAATTTTTTCATTCAGCTTTTTTGCATTTTTATTGACGATAAAAAAACCGCCTCTATAATCAGGCGGTTGCTAGTCGTTTGGTGTGCCATATAGGGATTTTTGAATGAAGTGGCTTTTCGTCAATTTACCTAAATTCGTGTAACAAGGTAAACTGGCTGCTATTAACGATTCTTTTTCATGCAATATTGAAAGATTGCGGCGGTAGCTAGGCAGTCTCCAATAGCGTCATGGGCATCGTGTTCGAGCTGAAGAAACTCTGTTAGCGTCGTCAATTTATGGTTCGGGGTTTCACGAATCATTTTTCGCGCAAGCTTTACTGTGTCGATGACCGTATATTCGGGAATGTTGATATTCGTGCTGAATTCGAGCGCATAAAGAAATCCCATATCGAAGGGTGCATTATGTACAACAATCGGTAAGTCCCCGATGAAATCAATCAGCTCTCCAATCTTTTGTTCGATTGTTGGTGCTAATTCCACTGCTTCGTTTGTAATACCTGTCAGCCGCGTAATTGAAGGTGGGATATAGCGCTGTGGATTGATTAGTGTATTGAGTAGGTCCGTTTTTTCATGATTGCTATATTTGATGGCTCCGATTTGAATGATCCGATCCGCACCGGCGCGAAAGCCTGTTGTTTCAAAATCGAGTACGACGTAATCTTGTACCCTGGCAGAGGATGTCCTATATTTTCTATCACTTGCTGCTCTTCTTGCCACTCCATTTTGTTGTTTCGGTTTTTTTTGCAGCAATTCAATTGCCCTGTCATTTATCCCTCTCATTTTCGCACTTCCTTACACGGAAAAAGCCCCGTATTTATTTCACTTATATTACTTTATACCCTAAAATTCAAAATTTATCTCCCTTTTAATAAAAAAATAGGGAATCCCCTTGATAAACAAGGCGTTCCCTATCACAGTAATACGAATCCTTAATTTACACGAAGTGTGTGTGCTTGCACATCTTCCACTGGTTTTAAGATACTTCCACCTAGTGCCTCAACAGTTGCATAGACTACTGTCGTAAAGTTCGGGTGTGCAACTGTAATAACAGCTTTACCTGGACCAACGGCTGTAACAAGACCCTTGTTCAATTTCACAACTTTGTTGTTAGATGGTGTGAATTTAGTGGCTGCTGTCACATCTTTCGTTGTCAACGAGCCGTCCGGCTTTAATGTGGTTTCAATCACTGTCAATTGCTGTTGCTCGCCCGCTTGGAGTTCTAGGTTAGTTATGTCGACCGCATAGGTCACAATTTCCTTTGGCGCTTCAACTACCTCAAGATAAACAAATTGTGTAGGTTGGTCAGGTATTTTGACGTTTACTTGAGTTTTCCCTACTTTCTTCCCAGTAACAACACCTTTTTTAACCGTCGCAATTTGATTGTTGACGACGTTAAAGCTTGCCGTTGCTGTGACATCTTTTGTGCTAATTTGTCCGTTCGGCTTCACCGTTGTTTCAGTGACAGTGATTTGTTCCTGCTGGTCGACGATTAGCCGTAAATCTGTCATATTGACCGAGTAGGTCACACGATCTTTTTCCACGTCTTTCACGTTAATGTACACGAGAATCGTTGGTTGATTTGGAATCATTATGCGTGCTTGTGTACTTCCCGGCGTAAGTGCTGTGATGAGACCTTTTTTGACGGTTGCCACTTTATTGTTGACGACATTGTAAGATCCCGTTGCTGTAACGTCTTTGGTAATGATTTGACCGTTTGGCTTGGTCGTTGTTTCAGTGACTTTTAGCTGCTCTTGCTGACCGACTGTCAATGTGACTGTTTCCTTATTCACCGAATACGTGATGACATCTTTTTGCACCTCTGTGACGTCAAGGTAAACAAGAATTGGCTCTTGGTCTGGAATCATCACACGCACTTGTGTTTTTCCAGCTGCTTTTGCTGTGACGAGACCTTTTTGGACTGTTGCAATTTGGTTATTGGCAACATTGAACTTTGTTGTAACTGTGACGTCTTTGTTTGTAATCTGCCCATTTGGTTTAGTCGTAATTTCTGTTACTTTGAGCTGCTGCTGTTGTCCTACTTGAAGGTTCATGCTCGTGTGACTCACCTGATAGTTAACGATGTCTTGCGGAATTTTTGTCACTTCAAGATAGACGTAAATTGTTTCTTCGTTAGGAATGTTGATGCGTACTTGCGTTTTCCCAACCTTCTTTGCATTGACAAGACCTTTTTGAACTGTTGCCACACTGTTGTCAGCAACGCTGTAGCTTCCTTTTACAGTAACGTCTTTCTCGATCACTGTGCCATCGGGTTTAATCGTTGTTTCCAGGACGATGAGCTGTTCTTGCTGGCCAACGCCTAGTGTTACATTGGTTTTATTGACAGCATACGTGACGATATCTTGCGGAGTCGCCTTCACTTCAACTTCCACAATGATCGGCTGTTGATCGGGCAGTTGAATGCGCACTTGCGTTGTTCCAACCGCTTTTGCTGTGACGAGACCTTTTTGAACCGTTGCAATTTTGCTGTTCGCGCTGCTGTAGCTTCCTTTTGCTGTGACATCCTTTTCTGTGACCGTACCGTCTGAATTTGTCGTTTTTTCAGTGACAATCAGCTGTTCTTGCTGATCAATGCCCATGGTCAAGCTTGTTTTATTCACAACATAGGAAACTGGGTCTGGATCTGGGTCTCCTGCACCTATTTCAAGGACCTTCTCTGCCTTGTTACCTGCGGCATCACTATATTTCACTTTAACAACATCTGTGTTTTTATTAAATGTACCCACATCAAAGGAGAAAGTGCCATCTTGTGCAAGTGTTACGGCGCCTGATGATTTAACGGCATCGTTTTCCAGCACTTCAAATGTTGCGTTCAATTTTGTGTTGATGTCATAGCCAAGATCGTATTGGATGAGTTCGGCCTGATAGTCAACATATTTGTCGATGATTTTACCTGTTGCGGTTGTGCCTGTAACGGTTCCTTCGATAGTACCCGCTGTTGATTTGACAACAACTGGCCCTGCATAATCACCGATAATTGGCGGATTACCTGACACTGTTTCTCCCGTGAAGTCGATTGTGTAGAGGCCATCGGGAATTGTCGTTTGCGGCATCGCTGTTGCCCACGGCTTGTAAATCCCTTTAATGCCTAATTCATATGAGCCCGCTGCAAGGGATGTACCTGCGTGCAGGTAGCCGATGTAACCATCGCCATATTCACCACCGTCTGGATTCATGATATCCCATAGTTCGATGTAGTTGGTTTTGACATCTCCGGTAAGTTTAAATGTCAGCATAGCCTCATCTTTGAAGCCGTCTCCATCGAATGATAGATCTGTTTCTGTTATTGCAAGGTCTTCAATCGCCGTTTCCGCTATGCCATTAAAGTCTGCCGCGAATGGCAATGAAACCTCAGTTCCCCCACCTGAAATATGGATGTACCCAAGTAGTTCATCACCTTTTTTCGTTGCTGCTTTTGGTGCATTTAATGTGACCTCAAGCATTTCTGTATCGTTCAGAGTAAACGTCGGTTTATTAACTGTCACCTTGGCAGTCCCAAATGCTTTTGTCGTTTCTACACGTACTGAATAGGTGCCACCTTTTTTAGCAGCATCAACGACACGTATTTGTTTTTTCACTGTGACGGCCTGCTCTTTTACTTGTGGCAGTTTGCCGAATGTGATAGTTCCTTTTTCATGCGCGACTTCATTGCCTGAAAAAGTGGTTGTATCCATGGAATAGGCAAGGATAGTAGGGTACGCGGCTTCGTAGGGTTGGACGCGTCCAGCTCCTTGTGCGAAGACGTCATAGGCGTTCGTATCAATCAATTTTGCTGTGTTGGAAATTGCGACCTTGACATCAAATGGTGTCCATGTTGGATTGGCTTGTCTAACCAATGCTGCGATGGCTGCGATGTGCGGCGTTGCCATTGATGTGCCTGTTTTACGGTCATAGGCTTCGCTGTAATCTGCAGCTGCAGAGTCTTTTCCATACATTGGAATTGTCGACATGATATTCGTTCCAGGTGCCGTGACGTCTGGTTTAATATCAAAATCTGGATTCGTCGGTCCGTGTGACGAGGATGGATTCATGATATCGCCAGTCGTTGTTGCAGCTGTGAAATTGTTGAATGACACTTGTCCATTATTTGCAGCAAGTGCGTCACGAAGGGCTTTACCTTCTGTATAGGACATATCAAATGCGGGAATGAAATCGAATGAGTCACCTAGGTAAACATTTGATGGTCCTGGCGCTCCTGCTCCGTTTGAGGCATTGTGAATTAAAATCGCAGATGCACCCGCCGCCTTGGCTGCTGCGATTTTATCGACAAAGGCAATCTCTCCACGGGAAACAAGTGCCACTTTCCCTTGTACGTCAATGCCCGTGTAGTCTGTTGCTGCTCCTATGTTCGGAATGGCAACGACCTCGAAGTCACCTGCAAGTGCTGCCGCTAGGTCTTCACCGAATTTAACACCCATTAGTTTGATGTCAGTCGTTTTTTCATATGCGCCTACCTTCACAGACACTGTTGCTGTATGTTCTACTTCGGGATTTGTTGAATTCCCGACAGCAATGCCGAGTGCTGCTGTTGATGGATTGCCAATTGTGCCACGCTCTGGTCCTGAGTTGCCCGTTGCCACTACTGCAACTGTCCCTTCAATCATGGCGTTGTTTATGGCGATTGCATCTGCGGCGATGGCGCTGTTAGACGATCCGCCGAGTGATAAATTGATGACATCCATGCCATCCTTTACAGAGTCTTCAATACCTTTAATAATGCCAGATGTTGCACCACTGCCGTATCCACCAAGGACGCGGTAGGCATACAGGTCTACTTTTGGCGCCAACCCTTTAATGCCATATGCATTGTTACCGATTGCCGCAATCGTTCCGGCAACGTGCGTACCGTGTGATGTATAGAAGGAACTACCCCTTGCATCGAATTCCGGAGTGGTCGCCGCACGGTCTTTTGGTGTTGTTTCGTATGGATCATTGTCTGCCCGTGGACGTGCGTATTGGCTTGTATGCTGAATATAGTTACGGCCACCTTTATAAATTCCTTCAAACTCTGGATGGGTGTAGTCGATTCCCGTATCGAGGACGCCGACTTTAATATTTTTACCGTCAATCCCTTTGTCCCATAATTTTTCGATTTCTAAATGTGGGGCACTTGTTGACATCGTCGCATCGACTTGTCCATCTTTTGTTGGATTGTCGAGTGCATACATGAGTAAATCTGGTTCAATCAATGTGACTCCTGGAATATTGAGTAGTTCCTGTAGCTCGTCCGCTTTGACGGTGAGTGCCAGCCCATTCAGCACTGTGTCGTAGGAAAACTTCTCTTTCACGCTGATGTTTTTCACTTTCATCATCTTTTTCACTTGCGCCTGTTGCGTCTTCACATTATTTATCACTTTCGAGCGTTCTGCCGCTGTGAAACTTTTATTGTTTAGTTTCTGTTTGCCATGTGCGAGTCCAGCAGAGTCTTCAGATAGGTGGACGATAATGCCCACTTCTTCATTTCCCTTAAGGTCTTGTAAATCGGGATGCAGTACGGGTTGCTGTAGCTGATTTTGCTCCTGCCCCGCAATTGCTGCTTTCAGTTGCATGATGCTTTCATTATGGTTGTCCGGTTTGAATGGCTTCGGTGCATTTGCATTTGCTGTTACCGATAACGGAGCCAGCAACGAAAATACCATTGCCAATGCAAGAATGACACTGAAAAATGATTTAAACTTCTTGTTCCCCAATTTTCATTTCCCCTTTACTACTATTCTGCACTTGCTAAAAATTGTGCGATAAGTAGAACTTATTACGGGGCGATTCAATTTAGACTACAAATTAGTAGTTTTTATGTGAATTATTTATCTTCGTTCAGCAAATTATTTTGTACTGTAAGCGAAGCGTCAGCTACAGATGTTATGTGCGCATCATTTATAGGCATAGACATGCTGCAATCCGCATAGACTAATTTCGAAATGGATGATTTAGGGACTCCCTGTCTACAATGTCACGCAGCAGTATATTTTCTTACAACTTCTCTTTAAAGAGACACTAGATATATAATCGTTGTTGTTTAAAATGCGGTCTTTTTGTCTATCCTTCTGACAAGGACCGATTCATAGGGGAATGAATTTCAACTTATTTCCCGGGAAATCGACAAAGGGGCGGATTGTTATGAAAGAGGAAAAAAAGTTCGGATTAACATGGCAGGACTTTCTATTTGGATTGACAGGCTCAACTATTTTCGTTGTCGCGCTTTACTTTATTACAGGGTGAGAAGTTTTGAATTCCCTCTATGCTATTGAAGACAAAAAAACACCATCCGTTAGTCGCTAACGATTGGTGTTTTTCATATTCCTTTTTTCACTATTACGACAGTCCTTCCGTCAGTTCATTGAACATCGATAGATTATTCGTTTCGAGCGCGTAGTCAATCATGCGGAGGCGGTTTTCTTCCTCTAAAGCTTCTAGGATTTCAACCGCTTCAAGTGTGACAACTTCGAGCAGCTCTGTTTCAAGATTGAGTGCCCCTTCCAGAATCGTTGTCAAATGAATATGAAGGTCTGATATGAGTAGTAGCTGATAGAGCGGCAGTCGAATAAATCGGTTGCCTCGTTGGAATACGAATACTTCTCCAAGATTTTCAACCTGTAAACTCTTCATATTGATGACGATTTCTTTTCCCTCTGAAGGAACGAATTGAAATACTTCTCCTCCTTTGATGATGGAGAAATACTGATAAGCGAATACTAAACGAAGACGAAAATCCTCTTGGCTTGTAAAAAAAGGTGTCATACGCTGTACGGATAGCATCTTTCTCCCCTCCCGAATTGAATATTCCGATTATTACTATTCTATCACATCTATGACTACTTTGTGTACATTTCGCTCTTCTTGCTCATAACGCCTTAGGGTGCTTCTATTATCTTATTTTTGTTCGCTCGGGTCTGTGCATAATGAATGACAGATGAACTGGCTGGAATTCGAGCTGATATGAAGTGAGTAGTTCATATAGTTCGTCTTGTATATCGCGGGGCAATTCCTTTTTTCTTTTAAAGATCATTTTGTTTTGTTCAAAGTCCAATAGGACAACTTGGAATTCAAGTGTTCCAAATACCGCGGTGTTCATATATAGTTTTCTTTCTTCCTTTATATAGTTTACATGACTCGTTGTATTTGAAATGAAAGAAGCCTGTTGCAATTCTTTTCTTTCATTAAATTGTTTTTCCAAATTAGGTACGTAGAGAATTAGTTTTTCCAATGACTCATCACCCCCTTTAGTCGCAATAATAGTATTTTTTATTAAAAACCAACGAATAGCCACTTTTTATCAACGTATCGTTGGTTTATTAAAAACCTACTCTATTCTTCTATACGGTTGTGAAAAAAGAGAGGGATGGTACTATGCATTTCGGGAAACAATTCAAGGAATATCGGGAAGAGTATTTACGTATGAAACAGCTTGAAGCTGCGCTTGAGCTAAAAATAGACCCTGCTGCATTGTCCAATTACGAAAGGAGTGAGCGAGGGTTCCCAATTGATTTACTCCCTATCGTCAAGGAAACATTCGCTGTACCAGATGATTATTTTTTGGCTATGATTTTAGGAACTCCTTTAAAATCAGTGAGGGATTTCAAGGTGACACAGCCAGCCAAAACATCAGAGGTACGGGAACGTTATATGGATAGCTTTATGGATCGACATCGACAGCTGTTTGAAGAGAGTTCTGAGCTGCGTGAATTTGTTGCTTTGGCTGCTCTTTTAACTGAAAAAGATCGACGGATTTTCCTGAATGCCAATAAATCTTTATTAACATTAATCCAAAAGCATGCAAAAGAGGAAGATACCGAATAACATCATTTCCGGTCTGGCATGAAAAGCGGTATAATAGAAAGAATGCTTTTCTGAAGGAGTGGTCCTATCAACATGACCGTAGAACGTGTTTCTTACTTGCACGAAAATGAAATAGATGAATTTATGAATGATATTCAACATACTCTTCAGCCAGGTGTCGAAGGAGATGCGCTTCAAGTGCGTCTTGCTGTCGCACTTGTACGCAAAAATGCTATAGATGATTATTTACCTACTGGGGATGCGATTTCTGTCATGACCCTAGGAGATCAACCCGAAAATGTACGACTTTCTTTCGAGCAAATGAATGCTGATTGCACTTGTCACTCAAACGGCTGGTGCTCGCACCGTCTTGCTGTCATTTTCCATCTATACTCGCAGTTCAATTCGTTGAATAATTGGCTACATGAATGGCGTCGTATGGAGTCGCAGCAAATGACGCTTTCTATATCAGCACGTACGCCTGAAGCATGGATTGAAGTACTTGCTCGTTTAACGCAATCGTTACGGACTATCCAAACGTCAGAAAATCCTGGTGTATTTATCCACGAAACATCTTTGATAGATCAAAAAGCGATACCACTTATTCCGTTTGAATGGGAATGGAAGCCACTTTTCGAGCTGTATTATCGTTTACATGTGCTGGATGCGGGCTGGACTTATGTGCAGACACATCTTGGTGGACAATCGTCTTCTTTTTTCTACGGGAAATGGTATGTACAAAACTGGATGACGGAACAGCTTGGTAAACTGACTGATAGTGTGACGGCAATTGGTGCAAAGCCAAAACTATTTGAGGCAGATGCTTTTCACGAACGTTTAAAGGAGCTTGTTCGTGCATTTGCGCTTGGAAATACTGGGCTATTCGCAGAGAGATTCCGTGTCTATCGCCTTTTTTGGCAGTCCCTTTTTCCAAATCAAGCAGCTAGGGATGCTGAATTAACGATTCTTCAACAGGAGCAATCTGAGGAAGCTCAAATTTTGGTCGCTTTCTTCTATTTATTACAAGGTAGGCATGACAAGCTAGAAAACTTGGTCGATCATGTATCGGTCGATAATATGGCTATTTGGTTGCCGCTTGCAGATCTTGCTGAAGGTGATGATGATCTCGAATCGCTCTCCATTATTATGACAGCCTTATTGCCCTTCATTGGCGACTATGTCAACCATAACCTAACGCTCGTCAACCGACCTGCATTTGTTCGAAAAATTGATGGGTTATTTGAGGCAGCTGATTTTTCAGAGGAAGCCCGAGAAAGCTTGTTTGCGCATTATGGCGAGTCTGGCATTGATGTCTTTGCGGATTTCCTCGTCGAACGTGAACGTTTCGCTGAATGGGCAGCTCTTATGCATAGATATGGTGTTTCCTATGACGGTGCAGAGGCTGGCGGCTTAAAAATCGCTCTGTCAACAGATCCTGTAGCTGTTATGCCCCTACTCCATACGTATGCTATGGGCTTTATTAAAGAAAAAAACCGACATAGTTATCGACGTGCCGTTAAATTATTTAAGAAAATGAAGGCCGGTTCTAAAAAAGGCGGTAAAACCGATTTTTGGAATCAATATATCGATACTGTGCGCGAAAAAAATCGTAGACTTCGGGCATTGATGGAGGAAATGGAGAAAGGAAATCTGAACTTATGAATGGAACATTCACATTGAATCGCATCTTTCGGATGGCAATTCGCCTAACAGATGATGGACTTTTTTCCATTTCAGCTAAAGATGACAAGCGATTTTCGGTAGAACCGGATCAATTGGTTTCTTATTTATTTTTCAACAATGAACGTGCATTATTTGGACTGCTAACCCAGACTGATGCTGGAGAGGTCCTATTGCAGGCAGATCAGCTACTACAAGCCTTTTCCACTTTGCATCCGTATGCAACATACCAGGGGCTTTCTGCGGAAGACGATCTACAGCTGACTGCTATTCGTGAGGCTGCAAAGGCCTGGCTTGACCCAGAATTATGGAATTATGCAGAAATAGATGGCACCAGTATTCGTTTTAATCACAAGGCGGCTGGTTTATCGGAAGAGGCTGCCCTCATCGTTAGCTATGCAGTACGTAGTAAGCTGGCCAACTCTGTCATTTCTCCCGATTTACTGCCTTCCTTACTGCCCCATTTACGGACGTATGGATGGCCTGGTGAATCTGTTTCAACAATGCCTATCCGCATCGCTTTCCGCCTAACTGAGCCGATAGAAGAAGCTGATACCGAATGGCTACTGGAGTCGGTTATCGTGAGTGAGCGCGGTACCCATTGGTTACCCGCTTCCCGTAAGGCACATGCTCCTGCATTGGAGGCGTTACCTGCTAAATGGAAGCCTTATGCTGACGAGATTATCAAAAAGCAGTCTGAAATGACATCCTTTCTTGGCTCCATTGCAATTGAAGCGGATGACAGCTTTCTTTCTACACCGATGTCTGATATGGAAGTCAGAACGTTCATCAAGGAGGATCTTCCTCTCCTTCAGTCATTCGGCTATCCTGTCATTTTACCAGCCTGGTTGAAATCGGTGACAGAGTCGAAAATGCAAGTTCGGACAAACGCAAGTATACAATCCTATAAATCAGCAACCGGTTTAGATGAAGTGTTAGCCTTCGATTGGAACTTTTCATTAGCGGCCACCCCTATAGACAACGAAACTTTCCGAAGACTTGTCGATGAAAATCGAGAATACATTCGGTCTGGTGATGAATGGTTCCACATTGACCCACTCTGGTTGAGAAAGATCCGCGATTTAATGGACCGGGCAGATGCGGGAGAATGGACCGTTAAGGATTTGCTATTTCAAGATGTGCCCGAGGAAATTGTTCCACTGGAAGAGGACGATGAAGTCGATGATCCCCTTTTCGCTTTTACAATGCAGCAATCCCTTCGTGGCTATATGGAAATGCTTTCTGAGAAAAAAGGACTTCCTTCTGCCGGCATTTCCGAGAGGCTGCAAGCACAGCTCCGACCTTATCAGGAGGAGGGCTATGACTGGCTGATCTTCATGCGTGATAATCAATTCGGGGCTTGCTTGGCCGATGATATGGGACTTGGAAAGACGATTCAACTTATTACTTATTTACTCAATGTCCATGCAAGAGCAGAGACTACTACACCATCGCTTATCGTTTGCCCAACAAGTGTCCTTGGGAACTGGCAAAAAGAAATTGAGCGCTTCGCTCCATCATTATCTGTTCATACACATTACGGACCATCGCGCGCAAAGGACGAAGATTTCAATGGGCTTATTGCCGAGCTGAAGCCAGATGTGATTTTAACAACCTATGGCACTGCTTCACAGGATGGTGAAATGCTAGCGGAGACTGAATTTGCGAGTATTACACTAGATGAAGCACAAAATATTAAAAACATGCAGACGAAGCAATCCCGTGTCATTCGGAAGTTACGCGGTAAGCATCATATCGCTTTGACCGGCACGCCGATTGAAAACCGCCTATCAGAGCTTTGGGCAATTTTCGACTTTATCCATAGAGGGTATTTTGGTAATTTCCGCAGATTTACGGATAACTTCATCATTCCCATTGAGCGTGATGATTCTGAGGTAGACAAACGAAAGCTTCGTGCTAAAATTAGTCCATTTCTGTTGCGCCGAACGAAGAGCGATCCCGATTTACAGCTTAATTTACCGAAAAAGCTGGAGCAAAATGAATATTGTCCGTTAACAACCGAGCAGGCTGCTTTATATGAAAGTTTCCTGGAAGAAACGAAATTCAAGCTACAAACTTTAACGGGCTTTGAAAAAAAGGGACTTATTTTAAAAATGCTTAGTCGATTAAAGCAGCTTTGTAATCACCCTGCTTTGTTCTTGAAGGAGCCACACGCGCCTGCTGAGCAAATGATGAATCGCTCCGATAAGCTCGATAGAATTGTGTCGATGGCGGCTGATATTGCCGGCAATAATGAGCAATGCCTCATCTTCACGCAATACATTGGAATGGGGCAGCTCATCCGCCAATGCCTATCAGAGCTGCATGGTATTGATGTGCCGTTTTTAACGGGCAGTATGCCAAAAGGACAGCGTGACCGATTGGTCGAGGCCTTCCAGGAGGGAGAGTTCCCGATTTTCATTCTTTCGTTGAAGGCGGGCGGCACTGGACTAAATCTGACAGGTGCAAACCATGTATTACATGCCGATCGCTGGTGGAATCCTGCTGTTGAAAATCAAGCGACAGACCGTGCTTATCGAATTGGTCAGAAGAAGTTCGTGCATGTCCATAAATTCGTGACGATTGGAACAATCGAAGAAAAAATTGATAAAATGCTAGTGGAAAAGGCCGCATTGTCCGCTGACCTCATTCAGTCAAGTCAGTGGCTAACGGAGTTATCCGATACAGAGCTGGATGATTTACTGTCATTTAAAAGTTAGTTCAATAGAAGGCCTCGGGCTTGTTTACAGCTTTGGGGTCTTTTTTCTAGTGTTACATACGCTCTGCTAATGGTATTCTTTGTATTGACGTGATTCTTTTCCTCCGTTCCATTTCCTCCACTCGATTCAGTCTCTCATTTTGGTTGGCGACAATGCTAATGAGCTGGCCAATTTGTAATTCCATCCGTTTGACATCCTTTTCAAGTGTTTGCATCGTTTCATGCTCCCTTCTATTATGATTAGCCCGCTGGCAAAAGTGGTCTTTGCATGCGGGCCCACTTGCAATTATTATCAATCGCGCCTCGGCGTGATTGCGTCCAGATTTTGAATTGAGCTTGCTCAATTCACTCCATTCAAAATCTGTGACATCCGCCGGAGGCTTAACTTCATTCAGCAGAGGTTTGGACCCCACTGAATTTGAAGACATATCTAGCGTTCATCCCACCACTTATAAAAATGAGGGACTTCCGCTGAATTAAGTTAAATGGCTATCCCGATCTTTCATTCATTTCTGTCATGTATTTACCCGAATGACTATGCGAGGACTCCCTGAATGGACCTTCGCATAGGTTTTACATAGGCTATGGAGAGAGAGGACCCCAATCCCATCTACTGCCTAGCCCTCCTATTTCTCACATATCAATTTTTATTGTTGCGGCTCCGGTTTGCTTTCCGGTAAATCTCCTCCCGTCAGTCGATTTTTTCCGGTCCATTATGTATCGGTGATCCGGTTAAAAAATCGGTAATCCTTCCGTTTCACTGTTTGGTAGGTTGAAGTGCTCCTCCTCCTTCGTCTCTGAAACCGTTGATGCAGTTGTACGACCAGTCGCTTCGGTTTCACCGTATAGGTTGTCATTGCTGCGCCTTTTCGTTGCAATAAAACGAATATCCTCACCAATCACTTCGGTTACATAGACCCGACTTTTGTCTTCACGCTCATACGTTCTAGATTGAATTCGTCCGCCGACGCCAATCAAAGATCCTTTGCCACAATGTTTCACCATATTTTCTGCTCCTCTGCCCCACATCGTACAGAGAACGAAATCTGTGTCGATTTCACCATTGTGATTTTTGAAGCTACGATTTACCGCAAGTACAAAGCTTGTTTGTATCCTACCTTCAGAAATTCTTCTCAGGATTGGATCTTTCGTAATACGCCCTACAAGTGCAACCTGATTCACTTGATTCACCTCCCTCGAGTTATTGGATTTATCTTACTTCTTTCTGCTAAGACAGGCAAAACGCCAAATCCGAGATTTGACCATCTTTCGCGCTATTTTCCCATCATTTTCGGCATCTTAAAAAAGTATTTTAATAGCTAAAACACCTTACCTATCGTTTTTTCAAACTTCAGTTAGCGATTCCAAATTATGAGTTTGGCATGTTTCAGTTCTTCATGTCGTTTTTTCCACTTATGGTATAATTAAAGGAAAATGACTGGGGCTGATTTACGGTGAAATCATTTAAAATGTTATCTATTGGCATTACAAATGGGGATAGTATGCAGGATTTTCCACTGATTGATGGGATTATTATCAACCAAGAAAACAGTCACCGTTTATGGGTTCTAGAAATGTTCATCGATCAAGCATATCAACCGACTTTCGAAAAATGGATGGCGGATAAGGAGTTACTGAATGCGAAGGTTGTTATTTCATATCCTGAGAATGATCCGGCTCCATTCAGTGTTGCGGTTGAGGCGGTGAAGCAGATTGGTACTCACGTATCTGTTTTGTTGAAGGGGCGCTTGAAACGAGCTCGCTCGCAGTATGCGGAGCAGCTATTAGAGGAATTGATTGAGGAAGGCTTGGGAGGCAGTGACTTGCTTCGCCGTTTTGAGTCGGATATGCGCTCACGTCCGCGCTTAAAGAGGGATATAGGGGAAGTAAACGAATGATGAAAGCTTTCTATAAGTATGCATAATAAAAACCGCCTCAGCATTGGAGGCGGTTTTTATACGGCTTGCGGTTAGCGGTTTGTTCCATTCTTGTTGACTTTTTCATCAATGATCACTTCATTGGGTACGTTGGTATTTTCGTCAGTAATGATTTCATCAGTCGGATTCGTTGTGGTGCCATTGTCAATAACTCCATTACGAACACCGTTATTATCATTTATGACGCCGTTACGTACGCCGTTCGTGTCCCGATTGTTATCGAGACCATCCATATTCGGTCCCGTTTGCCCATCATTAACGTTAGGCGTCAGGTCCCTTGTACGGTCCTCCACGTTTTCCATTGGCGTTTCGTTGTTATCCGGAACTGTCCCGTTGTTTGCACAAGCGGTCAATACAAGTCCCGACATCAAAACGAGTGGCATCGCTTTTTTGAACATGAAATGATTTCCTCCTTTCCACAAGCCGTTTACCATACAAATCAGTATGATACTTTGTAGCTTGACCCAAAAAGGAGGAACTATCCCTGCGTCTTTTTTATAAGCCTAAATGATTCTTTAGCAATGTTTCAACGTAAACAGCTTCTGCCTTACAATGGTACTCATAATGCGAGTTTAACTGTTCTTGCATTGCTTGAATAGCCGCAATCTGCTCTTGAGATGGTGGTTCGCCAAGAACTCGCGCAATGACTTCATTGATACGCTGTGCAAGATCTTCATGAAAAGTTGGATCGTTTTTCATTTCATCTGGAATTTTCGTATACCACAGCGCTTTTGTCGTGATATATTCACGCCAATTGGCAATAAAATCATTAATGCTGAATTTATCTTCAGACCATTCAATGTCACTCATATATTGTTCGAAAGTCTGTGTAATCGACCTCGTAATGCTACTTTTTAAATTTGGAGAAAGATCTTTAAACATACTAACTTGTACCCTCCTACTATAAAAGTACATGGTCATTTTTTACAATGGCCTGTACTGACATTGTAACTACTTTTCCATCTATTCGCAAACTTAGTCCTCTTTAGGAGCGGCGGGACCTAGTGCTAGTGTGATTTCTGCTTCACAGGCAATTTCCCCGTCTACAGTTGCTGTTGCTTTCGCTTTCACGATTGTTCCTCGAAGTCTTGTGATTTCTACCTCAAGGCGTAATGTATCCCCTGGCGTTACTTGTCGTTTAAAGCGGCAATTGTCAATGCCAGCAAAGAAACCAAGACGACCTTTATTTTCTTCTTTTTGCAGCAGCGCGACTGCTCCAACTTGCGCTAGTGCTTCTACAATTAAAACGCCTGGCATCACTGGATAACCAGGGAAATGCCCATTGAAAAACTCTTCATTAATCGTTACGTTTTTAATACCGACTGCGCGTTTCCCTTCCTCAACCTCAAGTATGCGGTCTACCATGAGAAATGGGTAACGATGCGGCAGGATTGCTTGAATCTGTTCTGTTGTTAGCATAGTTATCCCCCTGATTTGTTATTTATGTATTATTCATTATATAAATTGAAGTAAAGGACAGCATAGTTAGGTAAGCGCTAGCAAAAATGAAAGAGTCTTTACGACTCTTTCCCATTTATGATATCCAGTATGTGGGTCCATGTCTCTTTTTTGAGAACATCGGCGGGCTGTCCATCTCCTACATAACCGTAGCCAATGATAGCACCTAATATAGCCGCTCCTGCAAGTAGCAGCAGGACGAGAACAATACGTAGCCAGATTGGCAAAAGACGGATTTGCACCCAAAATTGTTTTTTAGGTGTCGTTTGCTCACTTTCGGTGCTACGCGACCTTTGCTCTGTATTTGATAGTTGTTTTCGGGTTGCTCGAGTCCGTGTCGGTGTCTCTAGCTCGTCGACCCTATTTCGTTTTTCATCTGTCATTTTCAGTACTCCCTACAGAAACTTCATCGTATACCGTTAATTAATCCTAGCATCTGATCTGCCAATGTAACTGTTCGTGCATTGAATTGATAAGAGCGTTGAACAGTGATTAGATCTGTCATTTCTTTTTCGTAGTTTACGTTGGATGCTTCAAGCATTCCTGCCTCTATGCCTACTTGGTTTCGTGCTTCACCTTGAAGGTCTGTTAGCACCTGTTGCTCTGTAACACCAAGGTCAGCTAAATTTCCCGGTAGGCCAAAGTTCGTAGCCGAAAGACGTTCCATCAAATTAGGTCGTTGCATGACTGTAATGCCTAGTTCAACTGTTTCTTCCGTACCGTCAGCATGTGTCAATGCAAGCATTCCACTCGCGTTCATTGTAAAATTTGTGACATCGTCTGTAAATGTAATCGGCAAACCAGCACTGTTGGCAACAGGATAACCATCGGCGTTAACAAGCATACCTTGCCCATCCGCTATCGGAGAAATATAGAAATTCCCTTGTCGCGTATAAACCGTTTGTTCTCCACCGTCTCCTGGCATCAAAATATTAAAGTATTGTTTCGGTTCTGTCAGCGCAAAATCGAGTTGGCGTTCAGTCGATTGCAATGAACCGACTTTCCAATTCATTTGTGCTTGTCCGAGAACTGCACCTGATCCATAGCGAATGCCCAACGGTGATTGACGCGGTGCCGTGTCAGCTTTATCGTTATTGAATTGCTGATAGAGTAGCTCGTGAAATTTTGCATCGCTCGATTTATAACCGTGAGTAGCCGAATTCGACAGGTTATTCCCGATAATATCTAGCTGCTGTTGTAATTGGTTTAACGTGTTCGTTGCTGTTGTCATTGTGCGTAGCATTTATGTCGACTCCCTTCAATTAGCTTCTGATTAATTGACGCGACCGATTTCAGTGACCGCTTTTTCCATACTGCGATCGTAGGCTTGTAGAATTTTTTGATTGGCTTCAAATGCACGGTAGGCTGTCATCATATCCGTCATTGTTTGTGCCGCGTCTACGTTGGAGCCTTCCAAATAGCCTTGTTGCATGGAATACGTTACGCCGTCAACTGCATTGGCATTTTGAAGGTTTTCGCCGCCTTCTGTCACGAACATCCCGTTTCCTTGTTTTAGCAATGTATCGGGACGCTGTGCGAATGCAATACCGAGTGTTGCCACAGCATTTTCTCCGTCCAGAATAACGCCTTCCTGGGTGATTTGTATATCATCATTTTGGAGAGCAATTCGTTGCCCAGTGCTATCCAATACGTAATGCCCCATTGCATTCGTCAAGAAGCCGCTTGGATCTAGTGTAAAGCTACCATTTTTCGTATAGTGCTCGCCGCCATTTGGATTTTCCAGACGGAAAAAGATAGCGCCTTGTGTACCTGTTTCATTATCAGCAGGTAGAAAGCCGTCAATGAGCGCCACGTCCGTTGTCAGTTCTGTTTCACGTAGTTGACCTTGCACAAACAATGGCAGCGTCTCCTGCATATAAACGCCTGTCGAAATCGGTCCAACTGGTGTTAAACCCTTCAACTGAATACCATCCTTCGTTGGAATACGTGCCGTATTAATGCTCGACATGTACATTTCTGGAAATGACCGAATAGACGATTGCTCTGCTTTAAAGCCTGGTGTATTCGCATTCGCTAGGTTATTCGCTAACATTTCAGTTCTCCGCTGCTGTGCAATCATACCTGACCCAACTGTATAAAACCCACGGAACATGTGCCCGCCTCCTATTTACTGAAGTTTTTCTATCGTAACTCGGGTGACATTATTTTATCTTCATTCAGCAAAAGCCCCCGCTGAGTGAAGATAAAGCCTCCGGCGGATGTCACAGATTTTGAAGGGAGTTAAGGATGGCAGTCTAAGTTCGCGACGTCCTGTCGCTACGACTGCATGACCTACATCCTGTAGGCCTCAAGCTCAATTCAAAATCTGGACGCAATCACGCCGAGGCGCGATTGATTAGCGACCCGCAATTTTGTCGATATTGTCTAATAAGATGCCTGTCCCAATCGCAACACAATCGAGAGGATTATCTGAGATAAATACAGGAACTTTTAATTCCTCAGCGAGCAATTGGTCAATGCCGTGTAGCAATGCTCCGCCACCTGTTAGGAAAATGCCTCTATCAATGATATCAGCTGACAGCTCTGGTGGTGTTTGTTCTAGAACTGTTTTAGCTGCTTGGACAATCAAATAAATGGATTCTTTTAACGCTTCACCGATTTCGTCGGAAGTGATGGTAATCGTACGCGGAAGACCTGTTACCATATCGCGTCCTCTAATATCCATCTGTTCCTTACGTCCGCCAAGGAACACTGTGCCAACGTCGAATTTAATATTCTCTGAAGTACGTTCCCCGATGAGCAATTTATAATGTTTTTTAATATATTGTGTGATATCACTGTCGAATGTATCCCCTGCTACATTGATGGACTGTGAAGTAACGATGTCTCCCATTGAAAGCACAGCAACATCTGTCGTTCCCCCACCGATATCAATAACCATATTACCGCTCGGCTGGAAAATGTCCATTCCTGCACCGATTGCCGCAACTTTTGGCTCTTCTTCAAGGTATATTTTCTTACCGCCTGATTTTTCAGCTGCTTGACGGATCGCTTTCTGTTCGACACTTGTAACGTTTGTCGGGCAACAAATCAGAATTCGTGGCTTTGATAAGAATCCTTTTACGTCTAATCTATTGATGAAATGAGTTAACATGGCTTCCGTAATGTCAAAATCTGCAATTACGCCATCCCGTAATGGGCGAATTGCGATGATATTACCAGGCGTTCTGCCTACCATTTGTCTTGCTTCTTCCCCAACTGCAAGGACTTTGTTCGAGTTCTTGTCGATCGCGACAACAGATGGCTCGTTAAGAACAATCCCTTTTCCTTTTACGTGAATTAAGACGTTGGCTGTACCCAGGTCGATCCCAATATCTTTTGCAAACATTATTTCCGTTTCCCCTTCCACCTGATCATCGAATACTACCGTATATGTATACTCTCCTAACTCAACATTTTACCATAGTTATCCGTTAATGAATATACTTTGGTACCACTTTCTTTCCAATCAATTACGCCGAGACGAAATTGGTTACGAATTTTTTCGGTCTTGAGGCCTACAGGATATAGGTCATACAGCCTTGCCGCAGGACGCGGCGCACTTAGGCTGCCCTAAAAAAATCCGTGACATCCACTGAACAGGAAGCAAAGTGGATTCTTCCTGCCATCTGCAAAGGTGAGGGCTTTTCCTGCTGAATTCAGATAAATAAAGGGCGGCTCGCAATGTAAATTGCGAAACCGCCCGTCTTCCCTAACTACTTCCCACTTTCTTCATTTCGTTCATCCATTTAACCCTTGTCGCTTCGCCACCCCGTAAATGTCTGACAGACTTATGATAGGCAAGTATTTTGGCGACTTCTTCCGACAATGCCACATCGACATTTGGTAAACGTTCTGTCAAATCTTTGTGGACCGTGCTTTTCGAATAGCCCGTCGCTTTTGCCAGCGCCCTTACCGTTAGTCCTGTCTCCAGCAACATTTTTCCGAGGCGCACGCATCGCCTCCGTATTTGCTCGTGCACGCCCTCTTCCTTTCCTGTCAACTCCGAATCTTCCTTTATTCTATGCTGTTAAGGGCGAGGTTATGCGCGTTGGTGTAGGCTGTCTGACGGATTGGGCTAGGGGGCAACTATTTAGGGAGTGTGTGTGTAAACTAAGGTGGGAGTTTGCAACCAATTGGGTGAGGCGTCCAACAAATTGCATGGAGTGTGCAACCATTTCGGCAAAGTGTCCAACGAAGGTGGGAGTGTACAACCATTATCGCGAAGCGTCCAACCTTTTGTGTGAAGTCTACAACCATTCTTGCCAAGTGTGCAACCATTTAGGCAAAGTGTCCAACGAAGGTGGGAGTCTGCAACCATTATCGCGAAGCGTCCAACCATTTGCGTGGAGTCTACAACCATTCTTGCCGAGTCTACAACCATTTGGGCTAAGTGTCCAACAAAGGCGGGAGTCTACAACCATTATCGCGAAGCGTCCAACCATTTGCGTGAAGTCTCCAACCATTCTTGCAAAGTGTGCAACCATTTGGGCAAAGTGTCCAACAAAGGCAGGAGTGTACAACCATTATCGCGAAGCGTCCAACCATTCTTGCCGAGTGTGCAACCATTTGGGCAAAGTGTCCAACGAAGGCGAGAGTATGCAACCATTCTGCAGAAGCGTCCAACCATTTACCCAAAAGGCTCCAACCAATGAAAAAGCACCAACTACTATCACAATTCAACAAGCGTGAATTATGCGAGTAACTGGCGCTGGTGGGTAAAAGTCAGAAAGCTAGGTAGGAACGTGGGTTGACGGCTACGCCATCTTTTTGTACTTCAAACTGTAAATGGACTCCTGCTACTGTATTCCATTCATTCTCTGAAGTTGTGGCGAGCGCCTGACCTTGGCTTACTTCCTCACCTGGTTTGACTTGGATCGCTGTGACTGAACTGTAAATGGTCGTCAGTCCGTTTGCGTGGGATAGGATGATTGCGTCACCCATGAATGGGTCGTTCACAACTTCTTCTACTTTGCCGCTAAGTGCTGCGACCACTCCGAATGGCTTGCCTTGAATGGAAATCATTACGCCAGTATTGGTCACATATTCTTGATCGAATACGAGCAGGGCATTTTCGCGTGTAGCAGCGTCCGCTTCTGGGTCGTAAAAATCTTGTACAATGACCACGTCGTCATAGAGTTCTTCGGCAAATGGATATTTTAGTTTTTCATTTGCTGCGTTAGTCTCCACAATTGGCGAATCTTTTGCGTCCTTTCCTGCAACGTCTGCCAGCCCCGGGGAATCTTCCGTCATGAATGCATTATAACCCCAGATCATGCCGACGAAGACGATTGCGATACCGGAATAGACTATAGGCCAAAACCAACTTTTTGTCTTTGCACTTTTGTTCTTCTGAGAAGGGGCTTTCGGTTTTTCTTCTCGCATTGTCATCACCTCACTCGCTATTGTTTGCAAGTGAAGGAGTTTTTAAACATTTGGAATCAACTAATGTGAACTTTTTTATTTGTGCGCCGCTGTAATAGTGTAAAAGAATGTCTTCCGCCTTCCATCCTTTCTGAGCATATGCCTCTGCCCCGTATTGGCTCATTCCTACGCCATGGCCATAACCGATTGTTGTCATATGCACAATTTCGTTCGTGACGTCGTAGGCGATATCGAAATCTGTCGATGCAAGCCCCAATAAATCCCGCATTTCTCGGCCACTCATCTCGAAATTAGAAGCCACAACCTTTTGAACTCGTCCGGTTGGGTTTCTAACAAGCTGTAATGATTTAAAACGCTCGGCACCCCATTGACTACCTATTTTATCATTCCATTCAGCTAGCTCCATCTTCGATTCGCGTTCCACTTTTGGCGCCACGTCCTCCTCCCCAGGACTGTCCACACTTTGTAAATAGGGAATATCATTGCCACTGAAGTTTTGTGCAGTTTCAGTTTTACCATTAGATGTAGAAAAAAACATGGCCGATATCATTTCTTCACCATAGACAAGCGTATCCCCTGCTGTGGCTTCTACGGCTGCACGCACTTTTCTTTCGTTGTTCTTAAATTCTTTCTCCCAGCGCTTTTTACGCTGCGCTTCACTGGAATAAACTTGGGCGGATACGTCCGCTGCGATTGGTTTTTCACCGTAATTTGTCGTTCGGAGTGCGTAGGTCCGTGCTGCAATTGCTTGAGCCTTCAGTGCTTCCTGCTGAAAAGTAGCGGGCATTTCACCGGCAACTACTCCAACAACGTACTCTTCCAATGTAATGGACTTGTCCATACCCGCTACTGTAATCATAATCGGGCAAAGTTTTTCTTCAGTTTCCTCGATTTTGCTGCTCGTATCCGGTGGTTGTTTTAACAAAACAGGGATAAAAAATAAGAGTATGATGAATAATACGGCTAGTAGTTTGTCCATGATTAAGTATATGAGGTCGTGCGAGGTTTATGCATCCTTTTTTAAGACGTGAGGTATGGAACAAGTAAAAAAGACTGTAGATGGTGTCTACAGTCTTTTGGGATGCACTTTATCGTTAAGCGAGTTGTGCTGTTTTTTCAGTTTGCATTTCTGGTGAAACGCGGACGATATCTGCTCCGAGTGCTGCAAGCTTACCGTGGAAATTGACGTAGCCACGATCCAGATGCGATAACTCAGTGACACGTGTAACCCCTTCTGCTACAAGGCCGGCTAAAATAAGCGCTGCTGCTGCACGAAGATCAGTCGCTGCTACTTCTGCTCCTTGTAATTCAGATGGGCCCGTAATGATAACGGATCTGCCTTCAATTTTAACGGATCCATTCATACGACGGAATTCTTCGACATGCATGAAACGGTTTTCGAAAACAGTTTCAGTTAAAACACCCGTACCTGATGCTGTTAACATCAATGCCATCATTTGGGATTGCATATCTGTTGGGAAGCCAGGATGTGGCATTGTCTTTAAGTCAACAGATTTCAATGGTAACTGGGCTGTGACACGCACACCTTCGTCTAGCTCTGTGATAACGACACCCATTTCGCCTAATTTGGAAATTAGCGCAGCATTATGCTCAGGAACAGCGTTGTCAATAATGACGTCGCCACCTGTAATGGCCGCTGCCACCATGAATGTACCCGTTTCAATACGATCGGGTATAATGTGATGCGTTGTGCCGAATAATTTCGCTACACCTTCAATTCGAATTGTGTCCGTACCAGCCCCAACAACTTTTCCACCCATTTCATTGATAAAGTTCGCAAGGTCTACTATTTCAGGTTCCTTTGCTGCGTTTTCAATGATTGTTGTGCCTTTTGCTAAAGCGGCAGCTGTAATAATATTTTCAGTCGCCCCTACACTCGGAAAATCGAGGTAAATTTTAGCGCCTTTCAAACCACCTTGTGCTCTCGCCTCAACATGTCCATGACCGAATGTAATTTCAGCTCCCATTGCTTCGAAGCCTTTTAAATGCTGATCAATTGGACGTGAGCCTATTGCACAGCCACCTGGAAGAGCAACTCTCGCGTAACCATTACGCGCCAAAAGTGGCCCCATGACGAGAATCGAAGCACGCATTTTACGCACATATTCAAATTGCGCCTCATCCGATAGCGTGCCAGTTGAGTCGATAATCACTTGATCTTTTTCTGGGAAATGCTCCACTTTCGCATTCAAACTTTTGAGTACTTCATTAATCGTTCCGACATCTGAAAGATTCGGCACATCACGTATAATATTTGATCCCTCTGATGCAAGTAATGCAGCTGCGAGTATTGGCAATACTGCATTTTTAGCACCTTCCACCCGGACATTTCCTCTAAGAACACGTCCACCATTGATAATAATTTTATCCAAAGTAAGTCCCTCCGACTCCTAAGTTGTAGCCATACATATTATAGACATTTATCTACATTTTTCTTATTAGACATTTACCGTAAAAACATATCCTATTTTACATTGCCTACGCCCAATAAACAAGCGGCGTCAGGGCTATTTTCTGAACCTACTACTAAGTAGTCTATACTATGTATAGTTTTGACGTTTTGTGTCATAACAACGAATGGTCAATTTCATGCCATCGCCCCGTATATGCACTATTTCTTGCGATAGTTGTCATATACGCGGCGATAACATGGATTATTTTACATTGTCGTTCAAATTGGATAATTATTCTTGTCTCATTAAAAAGTTACTTGAACATAAATGGGAGCCTTCCTGACCAATAGGATATCTCCAAAAAGAAATTTGATACGGACGAACCGATAGCAATGCTAAGTAAAATAAACAAAAGCTGCGCTTGCATCACATGATTCTTTTTAATTATTTTTTCCGGCATAATTGCCTGTAATGCAAAAAAAGTGATACCGATGAAAAAAATATGTGACACAATTGCGAGCAAGGGTTGAAATGCCATCATATTGGTCATGCTTCAGCCTCCTGTAAACGCGATAAAAGGCGGACAGAAGAAACTTATTCCTCTGCCCGCCATCATCAACAACTCATTTTTTTCTTGTTTCGTATACATCGATACGAGTGAGGGCACGCTTCAGTTCAAGTTCCGCCAATTTGTAATTACTTTCATCTTGATCGGCGCGCAATGTATCTTCTGCACGTTTTGCCGCAGCTTGTGCACGAGCAATATCGATAGATGAAGCCATTTCTGCACTTTGTGCTAGGACAGTAACAACATCGGGACGGACTTCAAGAAAACCACCATGTACCGCTATATGTTCTGTCGCGTCATCCTTCTTCAGGCGAAGTGCACCAATTTGAAGTGGTGCTACCATCGCAATGTGGCCGGGAAGGATCCCGATTTCACCTGTTTCAGTAACCGCGATGACTACATTCGCATCCGTTTCACAAACAGGGCCGTCGGGAGTGACGATATTGACTTTAATTGTCTTCATTTTTTCCCCTCCTGGTCGCTTAATTCAAATTCGCCTTGGCGAATTTGGCGCAGATTTTATCGAGCAGGGCTCACTAACTCCCTTGAAAAATCTGTCGCATCCGCCGGAGGCTTTAATTTAATTCCTAAAGAGTTAAATTAAACTTCTACGCCCATTGCTTTTGCTTTTTCGATAACTTCCTCGATGCGTCCAACAAGTCGGAATGCATCTTCCGGAAGATGATCATAGCGACCTTCAAGGATTTCGCTGAAGCCTTTAACTGTTTCAGCTACAGGCACATAAGAACCCTTCTGTCCTGTGAACTGCTCTGCTACGTGGAAGTTCTGTGACAAGAAGAATTGGATACGACGCGCGCGTCCTACTACCAATTTGTCTTCTTCGCCAAGCTCATCCATACCAAGAATCGCGATGATATCCTGAAGCTCACGGTAACGCTGAAGCGTCTGTTGTACTTGACGTGCAACCTCATAATGCTCTTCGCCAATGATGCTTGGGCTTAGTGCGCGTGAAGTTGAAGCAAGTGGGTCAACCGCTGGGTAAATACCCATTTCAGAAAGTTTACGCTCAAGGTTTGTCGTTGCATCAAGGTGAGCAAACGTCGTTGCTGGAGCTGGATCCGTATAGTCATCCGCAGGAACATAGATCGCTTGGATAGATGTAACAGAACCGACGTTTGTCGATGTGATACGCTCTTGAAGCTGACCCATTTCCGTTGCTAGTGTCGGCTGGTAACCAACTGCTGATGGCATACGACCAAGTAGTGCTGATACTTCAGAACCCGCTTGTGTGAAGCGGAAGATGTTATCGATGAACAGAAGAACGTCCGCGCCTTTTTCGTCACGGAAATATTCTGCCATTGTCAAACCTGTTAGAGCAACACGCATACGTGCGCCAGGTGGCTCGTTCATTTGACCGAATACCATTGCCGTTTTGTTGATAACGCCAGAATCTGTCATTTCATAGAACAAGTCATTTCCTTCACGCGTACGCTCTCCAACACCAGCGAATACCGAAATACCACCGTGTTCTTGTGCAATGTTATTGATTAGTTCTTGGATCAGAACTGTTTTACCTACACCCGCACCACCGAAGAGGCCAATTTTACCACCTTTGATGTATGGAGCAAGTAAGTCAACAACTTTAATACCCGTTTCTAGGATTTCAACTTCTGTTGAAAGGTTTTCAAATACTGGAGCAAGACGGTGAATTGGGTCGCGACGGTCTGTTGCCGGAATTTCCTCACCAAGGTCAATAATTTCCCCAAGTACGTTAAATACACGTCCTAGTGTTACGTCACCTACTGGAACTGAAATCGCAGAACCCATATCGTCTACGACTGAACCACGTTGTAAACCATCTGTTGATGACATTGCAATTGTACGTACTGTATCGTCCCCAAGGTGAAGCGCGACCTCAAGTGTCAACGTTTCAGGCTCAGTGTTTGGACGATTAATCTGGACCTTCAATGCGTTATAGATTCCAGGAAGTTGACCGTTTTCAAACTTAACGTCAACAACCGGACCCATTACTTGAAGTACATGTCCTTTATTCATACTTTTCCCTCCTGTCTTACTTTTGCCGTACAGTATCAGCCCTTTTACTCGAGAGCTGCAACGCCACCGACGATTTCTGTAATTTGTTGCGTAATCGCGGCTTGTCGTGCACGGTTGAATGAAAGTGTTAAAGAATCTATTAAGTCAGCTGCATTATCAGATGCAGTTTTCATTGCTGTCATACTTGAAGCATGTTCACTTGCCTTGCCGTCAATCAATGCACCGAAAATAAGACTTTCTGCATATTGAGGGAGAAGCACTTCAAGAATTTTTTCGCCTGAAGGCTCAAACTCATAGGAAGTCGTTGCCGATGCCGATATGACGTCTGTGAGCGGAAGCAATTTCTTTTCCGTCACTTCACTTGAGATGGCGGAGACGAAGTGGTTGTAATACAAATACACTTCATCATACGCGCCTTCTGTGAACATGCCAACAGCTCGATTAGCGACTTCTTTTATTTCGTTGAATGATGGGTGATCACTAACTCCTTCGAGGCTTTCGACAATATTGAAATCAAGACGTTGGAAAAATTCAAGACCTTTCCGCCCGATCGCAATAATCATCACTTCGTCTTTCGACGCATGACGTTTTTCGATTGCATTTTTAACCGTGCGTAGGATGTTGGCATTATAGCCTCCTACGAGTCCACGATCCGAAGTAATTACGATGTAACCCGTCTTTTTAACAGGACGAGAAACGAGCATTGGGTGACCCGAGTCACTTGTACCCGCAGCAATAGCGCCTACAACTTCTTGAATTTTCTCCATGTAAGGAACAAACGCTAAAGCGTTGTTCTCTGCACGCGTTAATTTGGAAGCGGAGACCATTTGCATCGCTTTGGTAATTTGACTTGTTTTCTTCGTCGATTTAATACGGTTTTCTATATCGCGTAATGATGCCACTGACATTTCACCACCTTATCGTTTTTTAGGGGTGTTCAAAAAGTCCGTTGAATGTCCAACCTTTTGTGAACAACCACCTTTAGATCAAGAATCGTTTTGGCGTTGTTGTCAAATACGTTTCCTTGGAGAAGGATTGAACTACATCCTTCCTTACTTATTCTACTGAGACGAAGTTTTTCTTGAACTCTGTAATTGCTGCTACCATTACGTCGTCCGCTGGAAGATCCTTTGTCTTGCGAATATGATCATATACGTCAGTGTGGTTCGTTTCAAGCCAGCTTAGCATTTCGCTTTCGAAACGTAAGATGTCTTTGACTGGAACATCGTCAAGATGTCCACGCGTTAATGCGTAAAGAACGACAACTTGTTGTTCGACTTTGAATGGTTTGTTCAAATCTTGCTTCAAGATTTCAACTGTACGTACACCACGATCTAGCTTAGCTTGTGTTGCAGCATCAAGGTTAGAACCGAATTGTGAGAATGCTTCTAGCTCACGGAATGCTGCAAGGTCAAGACGTAATGTTCCCGCAACTTTTTTCATTGCTTTAATCTGTGCTGAACCACCTACGCGTGATACGGAAAGACCAGGGTTAATGGCCGGACGTACACCCGAGAAGAATAGGTCAGACTGAAGGAAGATTTGACCGTCTGTAATTGAAATTACGTTTGTTGGAATATAAGCGGAGATATCCCCTGCTTGTGTTTCAACGAATGGCAATGCTGTAATTGAACCTGCACCAAGTGTATCGTTCAACTTCGCTGCACGCTCAAGAAGGCGGGAGTGAAGATAGAAGACGTCACCAGGATAAGCTTCACGACCCGGAGGACGACGAAGTAGCAAGGACAGTTCGCGGTATGCTGCTGCTTGTTTTGATAGGTCATCATAAACGATTAGCACGTGCTTACCGTCAAACATGAATTCCTCAGCCATTGTTATACCTGCATAAGGTGCAAGGAATAGTAGTGGAGCTGGTTGTGAAGCAGAAGCTGTTACAACGATTGTGTAGTCAAGTGCACCGTTTTTACGTAATGTTTCAACAACACCACGAACAGTCGATTCTTTTTGACCAATTGCAACGTAGATACAAATCATATCTTGGTCAGCTTGGTTCAAAATTGTATCGATGGCAACAGTAGTTTTACCTGTTTGACGGTCACCGATGATCAATTCACGCTGTCCACGACCGATTGGAACTAGTGCATCAATCGCTTTAATGCCTGTTTGAAGTGGTTCATGAACGGATTTACGCGCCATTACCCCTTGTGCAGGACTTTCAATTGGACGTGATTTTGTTGTTGCAATCGGACCTAGTCCATCAACTGGTTGTCCCAGTGGATTGACAACGCGTCCAATTAGTTCTTGACCAACTGGTACTTCCATAATACGACCTGTACGACGTACTTCATCGCCTTCTTTAATGTCTGTGTATGGGCCAAGGATAACGATACCAACGTTGTTCGCTTCCAAGTTTTGCGCCATACCTAGAACACCTGTAGAGAACTCAAGAAGTTCTCCGGCCATGACGTTGTCGAGGCCATGAGCTAGTGCGATACCGTCACCAATTTTAATAACTGTACCTACTTCGCTCACTTTCAACTCAGACTGATAATTTTCAATCTGCTGTTTTATGAGAACGCTGATTTCTTCAGCTTTGATGCTCATGCATGTCACCCCTCAAATTTCAGTTTTATGATCCGATAAGATCCCGTTTCAGACGTTCAAGCTTCGCGCTTACGCTGCTGTCGTAAATCTGATTGCCAATTTGGAGACGTACGCCACCAATTAGCGCTGGATCGATGATGTTATCAATTTTCAAGGATTGTTTACCAACCTTTTGTGCGAACGCATTTGAAATAGATTGACTGATTTCATCCGAAAGCGGCAGTGTAGAATACACCGTAGCTTCAGCGACACCCGCTGAATCATTTGCAAATGTGTTGAACTCATCGACAAAGTGAATCACTTCGTTCATGCGTTTCCCGTCAAGCAGGACGTTCAATGTATTCAAAATAAGCTGATTTGCTCCCTTGAATAGGTCTGTAAGCAGTTCCTTCTTTTTTGCCAATGGTAATTTAGGTGACTCAAGCAATTGCCCAAGTCCTTTATTGTCTTGGAAAACCTTTTTCAATTCTTGAAGTTCTTCTTGAATTGAAGTGATTTGTCCATTTTGTTGTGCGAGTTCGAATAGGGCAAGTGCGTAGCGTTTTGCTGCAATCGATTGGCTCATCGACCCTCGCCTGCCTTCGCAATCGTCTCTTCAATCAATGCGCGGTTATCCTCTTCGGAAATTTCTTTCCCAAGCACTTTAGACGCTGCAAGGATGGAAAGTGATACGAATTCTTCGCGGACTGCTGCAACAGCTTTGTCCTTTTCTGTCGCAATTTCAAGCACCGCCGCTTCTTTCATGCGGTTGGCTTCTGCACGTGCAGTAATGATTAGCTCATCACGCTGTGTCTCGCCTTGCTTACGAGCGTTTTCAACAATCGATTGGGCGTTTTCACGTGCTTCTTTTAGCAACTCACGTTGTTCTTCAAGAAGTTTTTGCGATTCCAAGCGACTTTTTTCAGCTGCTTCGATTTCATTTGAAATCAATTGAGCCCGTTGATCCATAATGCCCATTAGTGGTCCCCATGCAAACTTCTTCAGAAGTAACATGAGTATCGTGAAAAATGCCACCGTAACGATAATATCGCCAAGGTTAAGACCATTTGGGTTATTTAATTTTGCCAATCCACTAGCAGCTCCACCATCAGCTGCCAATAGGGCGAAGGTATCCAAAAACACGATTGTTTCACTCCCTTCAAGAGCTTATATCTTTTTTAAGTATAGATACTTTCTTTATTTACATAAATGAATGGCGAAGGACTACATAGTATGTTCTTCGCCATTGAATTCAATTCTCGCAGAGAAATGAATGTCATTACTCTGTAGCGTATTACTTATTTGTTCATTACGATAAATGCAATAACTGCTGCGAAAATCGGAACAACCTCAACAAGTGCAACACCGACGAACATGTTTGTTTGAAGAATACCGCGTGCTTCTGGTTGACGTGCAATTCCTTCTTGTGTGCGTGATACAACAAGACCTGCACCAAGACCTGCTCCTAGTGCTCCTAAACCGATTGCGATTGCTGCTGCTAATAGACCAACTGATCCTACCATTATTGTTTCCTCCTAAGAATTCCTGTTTTTTGTTTTGTCGCTCGTTTAAACGAGCATTATATGCTTAATGGTCTGTTGCCACTTTATGTGACATGTAAACCATCGACAACATAACGAAGATAAATGACTGGATCCCCCCGACGAAAATCGAGAAGCCCATCCAAGCAAGCGATGGAACAACTGCTCCAAACAACCCGAGTATACCTGATGTTGCAAGTCCAGCCAATAGGCCAAGAAGAACTTCACCGGCATAGATGTTACCATAAAGACGCAGACCGAGTGTCAACGTATTTGCAAATTCCTCCACTACTTTAAGCGGTGCAAGGAAAGGGAGCGGCTTAAGGTAGCCTTTTCCATATTCTTTCAGACCTGTCATCTTAATACCGTAATAGTGTGTAAGAACAATGACCGTACTTGCCAGTGTCAATGTCACTACAGGGTCAGCTGTCGGTGATTTCCACCACAGGTCCCCTTTCCAATAGATTGCCATTGGAAGTCCTAGTACGTTCGCTACAAAGAGAAACATGATAAGTGTGATTCCTAATATGTGGAATCGCCCACCCGTTTTCCAATCCATGTTACTTTTGATAATCCCTTTGACGAAATCCATAACCCATTCAAAGAAATTTTGCATTCCTGTCGGCTTTAGCTGCAAACTACGTGTAGCGAAAAACGCGATGAGGAATACAATCAGACATGTGATGAAGAGCATTAGGACGTTAGATAGGTTGAATGTCATTTCGAATGCTGTTCCCGCGAAAGCCGTGCGTAACGGATTTCCATGTTCCATTTTTCGTTCACCTCCCTTAAGCACCCAAAATTAAATCAATCTTTCGTATCGCTTCACATTCATGAGAAAGCTTTATTGATGTCTTGCGTGGTAGATGATCCTCTCCACTAGTAGGAGAACGTAAGGTATCGCGAATCCGATAACTGTACTGATCAGGTCGAAATGTTCTGGCATCGCGGTCGCAAGTGCTGCCGCACCGACACCAGATGCAAAACGTAACACAGTCCCAAGTGATAAACTTTGCTTACCCTCTGAGAATTTCTGTTCCATTCTCTCCATTTTACGGATAAGGATCCAGAAATTATACAATCCAAACAGAGATCCTAGTATTAAACCTGCGAAAACTGTCTTAAAATCAGTAAATCCCCAACCTAGAACGAACAATGCTAGACAAAAAAATAGAACCCTTTTTTGCCTTCTATAAATTTCTTGCAAGGTTTGCATGGTAGGTTATTCTCCTGACTCATATTTTAGGATTGTACGGTGCTTTGTGTCTATGCGTTTATGTATAGTCACAAGCCTAACACACGGAAAAGCGGGGGTGGCTCTTGTCTCATAGTTTAGCCAAACACGGGCAAAGACTTTGAAAAAAGATAAAACCAATAAGTTGTGCGAGTAGCGTCGAAAGGTAGGTCATTTGGTGAATGCTCCGATGAGCCTAGCGTGTCTATGATTGACAACTAGGAGCATCCCTACATTTTCAACGTAATTAAGATAGGATGCTAGCGGTATCTTAGCACCACTAGATGTTGTGCTGCTACAAATATATAAGAAACCCCTATCATTCTTACCCTTTGTAAGCATACAATAGGCGAAAATTGATGTCAATTGATTCCCGTGAAATTCTTCACAAAGTGTTCGTTTTGTCAAACATTCGACAAATTTGCAATGCAGTTGTAATATGTCCAGCGATTTTCGAATTCAAGATAAATAGGGGGTTTCCCTAAGATCACTTTATTGTCGGTGTTTTGGGAACTGGATCGCCTATTTGTGGAACTGAGCTACCTCGAACTGAACATCCAAGTGTCAGACAATCGGATGTTCTAGACTTCTAGCAGTAGAAAAAAAACGACCGAGTTGCCTCGGCCGTTTATCCGTTTACTTTTCAATAGATGTTAAATACTCTTTCAGTGCTTCGACGATTCGTTCAGAGGCATGTCCGTCTCCGTAAGGGTTGGACGCTTTGGCCATTCTTGAATATTCCGCTTCGTCGGTAAGCAATGTATCAGTCAGTGTAAAGATTGTTTCTTCATCAGTACCCGCCAGCTTCAGTGTTCCAGCTTCGATACCTTCTGGACGTTCAGTCGTATCGCGCAAGACGATGACCGGTTTGCCGAGAGATGGTGCTTCTTCTTGGATACCGCCTGAATCAGTCAAAATAATATGTGAGCGTGCAGCAAAGTTATGGAAGTCAACCACTTCAAGCGGCTCGATTAAATGAACGCGGTTATTGTTGCCAAGAAGCTCATCTGCTACTTCGCGAACTGCCGGATTCATGTGAACTGGGTAAATGACCTGAATATCATCGTATTTCGCAAGTAGGCGATTAATAGCACGGAACATATTGCGCATTGGTTCACCGAGGTTTTCCCGACGGTGCGCCGTGAGTAGAATAAGCCTATCTGTCCCAATTTTGTCAAGAACAGGGTGCGAATATTCCTCGAGCACAGTTGTCTGAAGTGCATCAATTGCTGTATTACCCGTTATATAAATACGATCTTCTGGTTTTCCTTCATTCACTAAATTGCGAGCTGACTTTTCTGTCGGTGAAAAATGAAGATCTGCGATAACACCTGTTAGCTGTCGGTTCATCTCCTCTGGATATGGAGAGTATTTGTCCCATGTACGAAGCCCTGCTTCAACATGCCCGACTGCAATGCGGTTGTAGAAAGCGGCTAGACTTCCTATGAAAGTCGTCGATGTATCGCCGTGAACGAGCACGATATCCGGCTGTGCTTCTTTCATAATTCGATCGAGTCCTTCTAATCCGCGCGTTGCGACGTCTACAAGCGTTTGTCGATCTTTCATGATATTCAAATCAAAATCAGGTGTGATGCCGAATGTTTCTAGTACTTGGTCAAGCATTTCGCGATGCTGCGCTGTAACTGTTACAATCGGTTCAATATCATCCGAATGCTTTTGTAGTTCTAGCACGAGCGGAGCCATCTTAATCGCTTCTGGTCGCGTACCAAAAATCGTCATCACTTTCCATTTCTTCTTCAAACCATTCACGCCTTCCCTATCATTTTGTACCGAATAGTCGATCTCCAGCATCGCCTAGTCCTGGTACGATGTAGCCTTTTTCATCAAGTCTTTCATCAAGCGCAGCAATGTAAACGTCGACGTCTGGATGTGCTTCCGTCATTGCTTTTACGCCTTCCGGTGCCGCAATCAGGCACATGAAGGTGATGTTTTTTGCACCACGACTTTTTAATGAATCGACTGCTGCGATTGCAGATCCGCCCGTTGCAAGCATCGGGTCAACAAGGATGAAATCGCGAACCGATACGTCGGAAGGAAGTTTCACGTAATATTCGACTGGTTGCAATGTTTCAGGATCGCGGTACAAGCCGATATGCCCGACTTTTGCTGCTGGAATGAGGTTAAGAATTCCATCGACCATCCCAATACCTGCACGCAGAATCGGCACAATGCCCAGTTTCTTTCCTGCAAGTACTTTCGATTTTGCCGTACAAACAGGCGTTTCGATTTCTACTTCTTGAAGCGGTAGTTCACGTGTAATTTCATATGCCATGAGTGTTGCTACTTCATCAACCAGCTCTCGGAATTCTTTTGTTCCTGTGTTGGTATCACGTATGTACGTAAGTTTGTGTTGGATTAGTGGATGATCAAAAACATGTACTTTCGGCATATATATTCGCCCCTTTTCAAAATGTCCTGTTCATTATAACAGAAGCATGCTGCTTCAGGCACGTCAAACACCCATAAGTTTTGAAGGGAGTCAATTTCCGGCAGTCTAAGGGCGCGACGTCCTGTCGCAACGACTGCATACCCACGTCCTGTGGGCACAATTCAAAATTCGGACGCAATTACGCCAAGACCTCATTGATTATCTTATTTCTCACCAAGTAGTCGGTCTATTTCGAGTAAAGGCACTGGCTTGTAGTAGTAAAAGCCTTGCCCCACTTTACAGCCCAACTCACGCAATTTTTCACCTTGCCATTCTTCTTCAATTCCTTCTGCAACTGTTGAGAAGTTCAAATTATTAGCCAGTTGGATAATCGTCCGAACAACTGCGAGCGTAGCGGGTTCACCAATTGCATTGATAAAGCTACGGTCTATTTTTAATTCGCTTAATGGGAGTTGGGGTAAATAGCTTAACGATGAAAATCCAACACCAAAATCATCTACGGATAATTCAAAGCCCGCTTCATGCAGGTCTAGGAATATCAATTTCGCTTTGAGTATATCTGTTAAGCCGATACTCTCGGTCAATTCAAGCTTAATATGAGTTGGTAAAAGGTCGTATGTCGCAATCTGCTTTTGTAGATCCTCCACAAATGTCGGTGCAAAGAAATGCTGGGCAGAAATATTGACAGCCACCTGATACATTCTTTCACCAGCCTGTTTCCGCTGGCGTTGCCATTCCATTACTTTCGATAAAATATGAATTTCTAAGTCAATAATTCTACCGATATTTTCAGCAGCTGGAATGAATAAAGAAGGTGGCACTTGTCCGAGTGTAGGCGAGAACCAACGGGCTAACGCTTCAAAAGAAATAATGCTACCATCCTTTAAATCTACCTGCGGCTGTAAATAGACTTCGATTTGATCGGTTAATAGTGCCTTCGATAGCTCATTGAAGATTTTCATTTCTTTTCTCGTTTCCTCGTACTGTAAATCCTTATAAAAGGAAATGGCATTTCCGGATTTCTTCTTTGCATCTGTCAATGCCGTATCAGCACGTCGGAGTATATCCTCACCACTAAGGTCATTTTCCAATAATGCAACCCCGATTTTTAAGGTGATAAACATTTCCTGACCCGCAATCATAAAAGGTTTTGCAACGAGATGGTTGAGCTCAATAATGTTATATCCATTATCCTCAGGCAAAGGCTCATTGGTGAAAACAAGCGTCGCACTTGCAAAACGTCCTACAAAGTTAGGCCTCCCAATCCCTACTCGCTCAATACGCTGGCTAAGTTGAATGAAGAGCTCATCGGCTGCTTCTCCGCCGTACAAGTCCACAATTTGACCATATTCACCTGGCTCAATAATCGCTGCAAAATGATTGCGTCCATCCCGCAGGTTTTTTTCAAATTTCTTCAAAAATGCATGACGATTCGGAAGCCCTGTTTCTGGATTCGTAAAGGCAAGCCGATAATACTCAGCCTGCTGACTATAGTGAATTCTTGTCGTTTGAATAATCGGGATAACCTTTTCCAAAAAGCGAATTTGCGTTTCAGTCGGCTTCATCGATTTCTTATTAAAGATTGTCACAAGCCCACTCACATCGCCATCGCTGTCTATTATCGGAATTGACAATTCGGAGTAAAATTCACCGAGAGAACTCGTTTCTTGCCCCTCTCGCACAATCAACTCACTCGGTAAGGGCGTTTTGTCATAGACATCTTCCAGAAGCTTATCTATTAAATGAGGTGAGACGTCGTCTGCGGCACCAGTATACCAATTTCCCTCTTTCTCCTTGAACAAGATTGAACAGGCCGCATCTTGCCAAAAGAAGGATTTGATGACATTCGCAATTTTTTGGATAAGACTTGTCGGTTGCTCACTTTCATTAATGCCAGCAAAAATATCTTCCTGAAGTTTGAGCAAAATTTCGTCTTTCTTCCTCTCCGTCGTATCCGAGCAAAATGCTATTGTGTATAAATTATCGCCATGCTCGTCGATAATCGGTTGGATTACTAGCTCATTCCAAAAAGGTGTACCATCTTTTTTATAATTCAGCACCTCTGCCTTGGTCGATTGTCCACTCATTATTTCTTGTGCAACTTTACCAATTTGAACCATATCCGTATCCTCGCCATGCAAGAACCCTATGTTACTACCAATAATCTCCGAAGCAGTATAACCTGTCATTTCAATATAAAACGCATTGGCAAATACCACCTTGTTATCACCGCTATTCGGATCTAGTACGACAAAGCCCGTGCGAAAACGATTGCCAAACCTTTGAAGCCAATCCAATAAGATTCTTTTCTCTTTATGAGTTGCCTGAAGATTGCCCATCGCCTTTACCCCCTATATGACTAAGTCTTTCAAATAGGCACTATTGCTTAATACATACCTATACAAAATAAGCCGCCATCACAGGATAGCGGCTTATTCTATTATATTACTTATGCGTAGAGCGGGAACTTATCTGTCAATGCTGTTACACGTTGACGTGCTTCTTTTTTCACGTCTTCATCTTCGTGGTTTTTAAGAAGTTTTGCAATGATAGACGCAATTTCTTTCATTTCTTCTTCCTTAAAACCTCTTGTTGTTACAGCTGGTGTACCGATACGGATACCAGATGTGACAAATGGGCTTTCCGTGTCGTATGGAATTGTGTTTTTATTGACCGTAATTCCAACTTCGTCTAGGACGTGCTCTGCAATTTTACCTGTGATGCCTAGTGAACGTAGGTTCAAAAGTACAAGGTGATTGTCTGTACCACCAGAAACGATATCAACACCTTCAGCGACTAGTGCTTCACCAAATGCTTTCGCATTCTTTTTAACTTGCTGAATATATGTTTTGAATTCCGGTTTTAGGGCTTCACCAAATGCAACTGCTTTAGCCGCAATGACGTGCATCAATGGTCCACCTTGAACGCCTGGGAAGATGGATTTGTCGAGCTTGCGACCAAATTCTTCAGCAAATTCTTCGTTGACCAAAATCAGTCCACCACGTGGCCCACGTAATGTTTTATGTGTTGTAGATGTTACAAAGTGTGCGTGTGGTACTGGATTTGGATGCTCGCCTACTGCAACGAGTCCTGCGATATGCGCCATATCTACAAATAGATACGCTCCCACTTCATCAGCGATTTCACGGAATTTCGCAAAATCAATTTCGCGTGGATAAGCACTTGCACCAGCTACGATCATTTTCGGTTTATGCTCAAGTGCTTTTTGACGAACGTCTTCATAGTCAATTAACTCATCCTCTTTGCCAACACCATAGTCAACAAAGTTATACAATTCACCAGAGAAGTTGACTGGGCTACCGTGTGTCAAGTGACCGCCATGGGAAAGATTCATGCCTAGAACAGTGTCGCCTGGTTTAAGAACTGCGAAGTAAACTGCCATATTCGCTTGTGCACCAGAGTGTGGCTGAACGTTTGCATAGGCCGCACCGAAAATTTCTTTCAGGCGATCGCGTGCAATATTTTCGACGACATCGACATGCTCACAGCCACCGTAATAACGTTTGCCCGGATAGCCTTCTGCGTATTTATTTGTCAAATAAGATCCTTGTGCTTCCATAACTGCTTCTGTTACAAAGTTTTCTGATGCAATTAGCTCGATATTCGCATTTTGACGGTTTTTCTCCGCCATAATTGCTTCATATACCGCTGCGTCTTCACGTTTTACATTTGTCAATTCCATTTTTTCATTCCCCTTCTCCATCTATTATATATATTGCACGCTCTCCACCAATAAGCTTCGGTCGTGTTGTAGCTACAGTAACGACTGCCTCTCCAATTTTACTAATTGATGTTCGGAGTGGAACAGCGACAGGCTTCAAATGCATTCCAATTAATGTTTGTCCAATGTCAATTCCCGCGGTTGCACGAATGGCTTCTACAACGACCGGCTCGTCCATTTGACGATAGGCATATGTAGACATCGAGCCACCTGCATGTTGCGCTGGAATAACGGAGACTGCGTCAAGATTGAATTTTTCTGCTGCTCGACGTTCGATTGTCAACGCTCGATTGATATGCTCGCATCCTTGGAAGGCTAAATAGAGCTTATATTTCTCCGCAAAATCTTTCAAGGGCTTATACAGCGCCTCTCCAATCTCGAGTGCACCAGACGTACCAATTCGACTGCCTGCAATTTCCGAGGTTGAACAACCGATAACGAATAACGTACCCGCAACAGGGCTTGCCTGTTCAGCCATTTCTGTTAATAGTTGTTCCAGTTGGAGTTGCCATAAGTGTAAAGCATCCACTATTCTCCACCCGCCTTCTTGTGGTATTTAGGTGCTCAAGTACGATTAGATACTTGCTTTTCCATCTGGTTTTATCAGTTTTCTAATTCCATTATTTTTTCAATACGACGTTCGTGGCGTCCGCCTTCGAACGATGTGTTTAGCCATGTTGCAACAATTTCTCTCGCATGTCCTGCTCCGATGACACGTTCACCCATTGCTAGGATATTTGTATCATTATGCTCTCTCGTTGCTTTTGCGCTGAAAACATCATGAACAAGCGCACAGCGGATGCCCTTTACTTTGTTCGCCGCGATGGACATGCCAATTCCCGTTCCACAAATTAAAATGCCACGGTCGAAATTCCCCGAGGCTACTCCATTTGCGACAGGTGCTGCAAAGTCTGGGTAATCGACAGATTCATTTGAATCCGGTCCAAAATCGACAAACTCTACACCAAGCTCTGCTAACAGATTGATGATTTCACGACGAAGATTATTGCCGCCATGATCTGAAGAAATCGCGATTTTCACTTGCGTCCCTCTTTTCATAATTTACTCACAACTAATTCTACCATCTTCCCGCAAAAAAACACAGTCGAAGTTAATTATGCATCAGCATATTTTACTTCGACTGTGTTTCATTCATTTTGTTAAATCAAATTGATTGATGACTTCATAAAGTTTCTCTGATTGCTTTTTCAGTTCACCAGCCATTGCATCTGCCTGTTCAATAGAGCGTACTTGTTCCTCAGTAGCTGCTCCTACTTCTTGTGCACCTGCCGATGTTTCTTCTGCAATTGCCGCTACTTCTTGAGATTGGCGTGCAGTCACTTCAATGTTCGACAATTGCCGCTCCACAAATTTCGTGATGTCGACAACAGAGTCAGCCATTCCATTGATTTTGGTTGCCATTTCTGCGACATTTTCACTCGTCTCATTGGCACGATCAGCTTCAAACGCCGCTGTTTTCACCTGTTGCTCCATGTCTTTAACGACTTTTGTTACATCTGTTTGGATGGTACTGACTAGGCCCGAGATACCTTGTACAGCTCTTGCACTTTCGTCCGCCAAGACACGAACTTCTTCTGCAACGACTGCGAAGCCTTTCCCATGCTCACCTGCACGCGCCGCTTCGATAGAGGCATTGAGTGCTAATAAATTCGTTTGTGCTGCAATATTGCCTACGAGCTGAACAATTTCTCCGATTTTCAACGCATTTTGATCGAGCTGCCTAATTGTACCTAGTGATAGCTCACTTTGCGTCGACATATCACGGATTCCGTCGACGAGTATACGGAACACTTCCGTCGTCCGTCTAAGCTCCTCCAACATTTCTTGTGAACGGACTGATGAATCTTCTGCTCGATTGCTTACCTCAACAGCTAGCAATCGAATGTCTTCCATCGCTTCCGCCGTTTCTTGGATTGCAACAGCCGACGCCTCTGCCCCCGTAGAAATTTCAATAATGGTTGACGCTACTGCATCTGCTTGTTTTGCGGCTGCACCTGTTTCGGAGGATAGATTATCCACTGTGCTCGCCGTTTGCTCAAAGTTCGTTTCAATTTGCCCCACAATCGTGCGTAGATTGAGAACCATTTGTTGAAACGCTTCTGCTACAGAACGGATTTCATCGGATGAGCGTGGCAGTTCGATATCTGTGCCAATTTCCCCTTTAGATACTCTAATTGCGGCTGTTTCGAGTTTTTGTAAATGCTTTGTCAATATTGTACTGAAGGCAAATGCCAATACGCCCGACCAAAATACCCCTGCTGCATACGTTAACAGCTCAAACAAAAATGCATTAAAGTTCGGGAAAAATTGGGGTTGAATAATATTGATAAAAATACCACTCGTCGTATAGGTGACAACTGCCAAGATTGTTACAAAAAGAACGATTTTTTTACGTAATCCAAATTTCTTTCTGCCAGTTTCTTTCATGCTTGTCCCTCCGTTAACTTCTGTTCTAATCTGTCCATCACAGTAGACAACTCACTAAATGTCTGGCGATACATGTCAAGATTACCTCCGTATGGATCTTGTACATCCCCACCCGTTTCAAACTCCACAAACCCTTTTAAAGTAAACGTTTTCTTTTGCATTGTCGGATAACGATATAGGAGCTCAGCCCTATGCGCTTCCGTCATCGTCAGCACTACATCTGCCCACTCCAAATCTTCGCCTGTGACGGCTCTTGACCACGGAGTGTAGGGCATGTCCGCTTCTTCAATAAGCGTTTTTGCATGTCGTGAAATGGGCTGCCCGTTTTGGGCATGTATACCCGCCGAGCGAACCGTCACATTGCCGAGTTCCTTGGAGCGAAGAACCGCTTCCGCCATCGGACTTCTGCACGTATTGCCTGTGCAAATCAAATAAATATTCATTATCTCTCACCTACTTCCTATAGAATAACCGAGTTTTGCCAATAAAGGAATAGATAATTTCAACGAAAACATGACATTACACCCATGACCAATAAAGCAATGCCTGCAAAACGCCTTATATTTTTTCCATCTCCTAAACCCATTCGCTCTTTAAATATAAGTGCTGTATAAGAAAGGATAAATGTGAATAGACCTGATGCGAGGATAAAGAGGGTTTTATCAAAATGAAGCATACCGAATGAAACACTGACGGAGAAGGTATCAAGACTGACTGCTAGCGCAACTAAAGCGGGAGGGAGATGTTTCCTCGTAGATCCTGGCCCATCATCCTGTAACAACATATGTATGCCAATTAAAGCGAGCAATATGCCCGATAATAGACTGCTCCATTCTGCAAATAGATGTGATGATAGCTCTCCCGTCGCAAATCCAAGAAAAGGGAAGAACATATTGAGAAAAGACGTCCAAAGTGCCAACCCAAATCTTCCTTCTTTCACCTGCAAGAAAGCGAAGACGACTACAACGTCAACGCTTGTAATGCCTGCCGCAACTAATTCCACCACAATAAAACCTCCCCAGATACCGCATCTGTCCATCTTATGCGCTTTCTCGGGAGGTCATTCATGTTCAACTTGAATCAGCCGGCGTCTCCGACTTCAGCTGATTCAAGTTACGCCGCCGGCAGATGTCACTTAGTCCTCGTAACGTTTTCCGTCAGCTGCCTTGGTTAGTCGGTTCATGACCGCAGCACCTACTCCGGACAAATCTGTTTCAACTGCGAGGATAATATCCGCCTGCGTTAAGTCACATTGACGTAGCGCCCTGTATAAGTGAGAGGCCATCGCCTCATTATTATTTCTTGGGCCAACCGCAAAATACCAATCTGCGGCGGGAATATCGATATCGTCCGGCCCGATTACCGCAACTCGCTTACCTTCTTCGTGGAGAACGTCGACCGCTTCACGAATCGCAATCACATCAGGTGCAATGACGAAAAGAGGCGCTTCTGGTGCATAATGCATATATTTCATGCCTGGTGAACGCGGTGCTTGTTCGCCGGGATCTTTACTATCTGCACGTACTGGACCAATTATCATCTCAATCATTTCTTGCGTCGTACCACCCGGTCGTAAAATGGTTGGCGGGTTCGTCGTCATATCCAAGACAGTCGATTCAACACCAATCCCTGTCTGTCCTCCGTCCAAAATGAGTGGAATATGCCCTTCTAGATCTTCAAAAACATGTATGGCTTCAGTTGGACTCGGTTTACCGCTTCGATTAGCACTCGGTGCGGCAAGTGGTCCTCCTAATGCCTGCAGTAACTCTAATGCCACTGGGTGATCCGGCATTCGAATCCCAACTGTTTCAACACCCGGTGTAACATTCGGCGCAATGACACCTGGCATTTTATCGAAAACAAGTGTAAGAGGCCCCGGCCAATAAGCGTCCATCAGTTTTTTCGCATCTTCTGTAATATGCATTGCATAATTGGCAACCTCAGCTTGCCGGCCAATATGAACGATGAGCGGATTATCGGACGGTCTTCCCTTCGCTTCAAAAATCTTCTGTACCGCTTGCCCATCTGTTGCAAGTGCACCAAGTCCATAAACTGTCTCTGTTGGGAAAGCGACTACACCACCATTTGTTAAAATATCCACAGCTTGTTGGTATTTTTTGTTGTTATCCAGATGATTATCCACTGAAATTAGAATAGTTTCCACAGGTTGAACCCCCTTTATCCACATGCTTTTGTTAGTTATCCACATCTTTTGTTAGTAACTCAATCAAATAGTCCCTTTATCCATTCCCAAATGAAGAAAGTGACTTGTTCTTCATCCTTTTCCTGTTTATCTGGAAAACAAATTTTAGGGAATAGCGCACACCACCAGTTATCGCCACGACCGCTTCCAATTGTTAATATATAAGCGTCATAGGTCGCTTGTGGGTGAATGACTAGCCCCGACCGCTTTGCGGGAAATAGCGCTTTTTTACGTTCCAATGAAATGGCTTGACCATTCGACAATGATTTTGCCGTTTCAATAATGGTGCTCTCAAGCCGTTCTAAGTTACCCACAAGTTCTTTTGTTGATAAAGACGAAGCAACCGCCTTATTAATAAGCGGTTCAATTTGCTGTTGAATGTCCTTTTTCATTTGCTGATCGACAGGTGCGTTAGAATGAGCGAGCATTCGGAAGCGAATAGTATCCTCTTCTGCCGCCCCCGCTGTGAATAATGTCAATACGGACTGAATCAAAATGAGAACGATGATAAATTCGATGAAAGGTATCATCTTCTCGAATATAGTTGTCTCTCTTATAATCTCGTAGTCTGGTAACATGTCTATCCCCTCCTACACCGCATTATTGACGGATAGCAGGAGGTTTATTCACAAGTCTCACAAAATATTATTCTGTCTTTACCGTTAATATCCTGGACAGTTTCCACAATCGCGTTTGGAAATGCGTCTTGGAACAACTTATGCACAGCCGGACCTTGCAAATAGCCGATTTCCACAGCAATAAGAAACGATTTGTTCATAAGCGCTGGTAGCCCCTCCGCCAGTTTACGATAGAAGTAAAGCCCGTCTTCCTCTGCGAATAAAGCATTATGTGGCTCATGCTTCAATACAGTATCGGACATCTGCGTTGCTTCCTCATAGGCAATATAGGGCGGATTCGATAGGACAATATCCCATTTGTCACTTGCAATCGGTTCGAGCAAATCACCTTGTCGGAAGTCAATGCTGACATCGTTTGTTACAGCATTGTGCTTAGCGATGGACAATGCACCTTCACTAATATCTGTTGCAGTGACAATCGATTCCGGCCATTCTTTTTTGAAGGACACTGCGATTGCTCCACTACCGGTGCCAATATCTGCAACGGTAATCGATTTGTTTTGGAATCGTTTTCGTCCGCGTTCCAGCGCTCCGTAAACAAGCTCTTCTGTTTCAGGACGCGGAATGAGGACATTATCATCCACTTTGAATGTATAGCCATAAAAGCTTTCTTCTCCGATAACATATTGGACTGGCTTTCCTGCAAGTAGTTCAGTTGTTTTATCCCAAAAGGCTTGGTGCTGTACCTCAGTTAGTAGCTCGCGTACATCCGCAAATAAGCTTGCCCTGGATTTTTTTGTGACGAATTCCATGAGCATTTGCGCCGTATGCGGTTCCAATCCTTTTTCTTCTAATAAAGAAGAAGCCCGTTGAAGAGCTTCATAAATTTTTTCAGTCATGGCGATCCAAACTTTCGAGGCGATAAGCCTGTTCTTCCATAATCAACGCATCGAAGACTTCATCGAGCTTGCCTTCAATAATTTGATCTAGCTTTTGAATCGTCAAGCCAATACGGTGATCCGTTACTCGGTTTTGCGGGAAATTATACGTGCGTATCCGTTCGGAACGGTCGCCTGTTCCGACAGCTGATTTTCGACTCGCTGCATATTCTGCTTGCGCTTCTTGTTGTGCCGCATCATAGACACGGGCTTTTAATACTTTTAACGCTTTTTCACGGTTTTTAATTTGTGATTTTTCATCTTGCATGGATACGGTGATTCCCGTCGGTAGGTGCGTAATACGAACAGCAGAGTCTGTCGTGTTAACGTGTTGACCACCTGCACCACTTGAACGGTACGTATCGATTTTCAAATCTTCTCGGTGAATTTCAATATCGACATCTTCAGCTTCCGGTAAGACTGCGACTGTCGCAGTTGATGTATGCGTTCTTCCACCAGACTCAGTTTCCGGTACTCGCTGAACCCGGTGTGCGCCATTTTCAAATTTTAGTTTTGAATATGCACCGTTGCCGTTTATCATGAAAATAATTTCTTTAAAACCACCGAGTTCCGTTGGGGATGATTCGATTACTTCCGTTTTCCAGTGGTTCATTTCCGCATAGCGGCTATACATACGGAATAGATTCCCCGCAAATAAGGCGGCTTCGTCGCCACCGGCTGCCCCACGGATTTCCATAATGACGTTCTTATTATCATTCGGATCCTTTGGTATTAACAGGATTTTCAACTTTTCTTCAAGTGACTCAATTTTATCTTCTAGTTCAGCCACTTCCATTTTCACAAGCTCTTTCATGTCATCTTCGAGCGTTTCGTTCAGCATTTCCTTGGCATTTTTATATTCTGCTTTTGTATTTTTATAGTCACGGTATATTTCAACCGTTTCTTGCAGGCCGGACTGTTCTTTCGAATAATCACGAAGTTTCGCGATGTCACTTACAACTTCCGGATCGCTCAGCAATTCATTCAATTGTTCGTAACGATCTTCTACTGCTTGAAGCCTTTCAAACATTGTGTGCACCTCTTTTTCAGGACTGTTTTGTACGTTTATTGTACGGGAAATGACGGGGTAAATACAACCACTGATGTGTATACTGCGAAATTAGTGGGGTTGGCGGTGTTGTGTCCAACATTGCCGGTGGACTCTCCAACATTGGACTGACTTTCCAACATTGCTAGTGAAGTGTCCAACATCGGACTGACTTTCCAACATAGTTAGCGAAGTGTCCAACATTGACGGCGGACTCTCCAACATTATTAGCAAAGTGTCCTACAACGGACTGACTTTCCAACATTGTTAGCGAAGTGTCCAACATTGACAGCGGACTCTCCAACATTGTTAGCGAAGTGTCCAACATTGACGGCGGACTCTCCAACATTAATAGCAAAGTGTCCTACAACGGACGAACTTTCCAACATTATTAGCGAAGTGTCCAACATCGGACTGACTCTCCAACATTATTAGCGAAGTGTCCAACATCGGACTGACTCTCCAACATTATTAGCAAAGTGTCCAACAACGGACTGACTTTCCAACATTGTTAGCAAAGCGACCAACATTCGACAAACATTATAAAACCCGCCCTCTTCCACGGACGGGTTTATAGCGTTATCCTTTTACTTCAGCCATGATTGAAACGCCTGTGGGTACTTCGTGGTGTTTCCGGCATCTTGGTTCATATGCTTCTGCGGCACCTACAAGAATGACGGGATCGTCATAGCCAGCGGGTATACCGTTAATGAGCCGTTGTGTTCTGCTTGAGGGTGATCCACATACTGTGCAGACGGCTTGTAGTTTTGTGACGTGTTCGGCAATCGCCATTAGACGCGGCATCGGGCCGAACGGTTCGCCGCGAAAGTCTTGGTCGAGACCGGCGATGATGACTCGGAATCCTCGATCTGCTAGCTCCATTACGGTATCTACGATATGATCGTCAAAAAATTGAGCTTCATCGACCGCAATGACATCATAGTCTTCTGTAATAAATTCTTCGATATGCGATGAGTTTGCAACTGGTATCGCAATGACGGTTGTCCCATTATGACTCACAACAGCCTCTTCGCTATAACGATCATCGATTTCCGGTTTGAATACAGCTATTTTTTGTTTGGCGAACTGAGCTCGTCTCACACGTCGAATCAATTCCTCCGATTTTCCTGAAAACATGCTGCCACAAATTACTTCAATCCATCCACCTTGCATGGTTACGTACATGGATGATCCGCTCCTTTCGGTACTTCTGTATAGGGTCGTTTCTAAATCTTCCTTGGAAAGTCTATCATACCCGAAAAAATGTTAAATTTAACGTCTGTTTTTTCTAAGCCAACTATGTTATATAGACCGTTTTCGACCATAGAAATACCCGCCCGGCGCATATGCACCTGACGGGTATTGTGAAAGCCTTACTCTTCGTCGCGGCCTTCTTCTTTGAGACCATATTTTTTGTTGAAGCGATCGACACGGCCGTCCGCTGCAGCAAATTTTTGGCGTCCAGTATAGAATGGGTGGCATTCGGAACAAACTTCCACTCGGATGTCTCCTTTTACAGAACCTGTAGTGAATGTGTTTCCACATGAACAAGTAACAGTTGCTGCCTCATAAGCTGGGTGAATTCCTGTTTTCATTACGCTCTCTCCTTTGCCCTGGACCATCTGGTACAGAGTTATAATATAAGACTGGTGCCTTACACGGTCCGTATGTGTCAACCGCATATGCAACAGATAGTATCTAACATACCTGAGTTATTATATCAAATTCTATTTTCATGTGCAACTTTTATTGTGAAATTAACTTCTAGATATGTTGACATAAAAAATCGCGTCGAACTCGTTGCTGCGCTGGGGGATGTCTCCCGCCACAAGCCAAACAGCTTCGCCGTCAGTCTTATAGCTTCGGCTCCCCCGTTAAGGCGCCTCCGCTATTCGTTCAAATTATCTACCTTACAGCAATCCCTTACCGTTACGCTGGGCTTTCATTTCTTCGTTTAGCTTGTCGAAAAATTCTTCGTTCGTTTTTGTTAAACGCAGTTTCTTTAAGAAGCGTTCTGAAAAGTCCGGTGCGTCGGAAAATGTTTTGCGGATTGCCCAAAGCTTTTCAAGCTGATCGGCTGGAATGAGTAATTCTTCTTTCCGCGTGCCTGAGCGACGAATATCGAGCGCCGGGAAAATACGTCGTTCTGCAAGATGGCGGTCCAAATGCAACTCCATATTGCCCGTTCCTTTGAATTCCTCGTAAATCACTTCGTCCATGCGAGAGCCTGTGTCAATTAAAGCTGTTGCTAAAATCGTTAAGCTACCGCCTTCTTCTAAATTACGCGCAGCTCCAAAAAATCGTTTTGGACGGTGGAATGCTGCAGGGTCAATTCCTCCAGATAATGTCCGACCACTTGACGGAATGACGAGGTTATAAGCACGTGCTAGTCGAGTGATTGAATCCATTAAAATCACAACATCTCGTTTATGCTCTACTAGTCGCATCGCTCGTTCGAGTACAAGCTCAGCTACTTTGACGTGGTTTTCCGGTAATTCGTCGAAGGTTGAACTGACGACATCAGCATTCACTGACCGTTCGATATCCGTTACCTCTTCCGGTCTTTCATCAATTAGAAGGACTATGAGCTCCGTTTCGGGATGATTCGTTGTAATTGAATTGGCAATTTCTTTTAATAGCAATGTTTTCCCGGCTTTTGGTGGAGCAGCAATGAGTCCACGCTGACCAAAACCTACCGGTGAAACGAGATCCATAATACGCGTTGACAGCTTCATAGGGTCTACTTCCAACTTTATGTGCCGATCTGGATAAAGCGGTGTAAGGGCTGGGAAATGCACACGCTCACGGGCAACTTCAGGGTCCTCACCGTTAACGGCCTCAACTTGTAACAGACCGTAATAGCGCTCCGATTCTTTTGGAGGTCGAACTTTCCCTGACACTTTGTCACCATTCCGAAGATCGAATCGACGGATTTGCGAAGCCGATATATAAATATCTTCCGAACTCGGGGAGTAGTTAATCGGACGAAGGAAGCCGTAGCCCTCCGATTGAATAATTTCAAGAACACCTTCCATGAAGAAAAAGCCTTCCTGTTCAGCTCTTGATTTTAATATAGCAAAAATCAATTCTTTTTTTGTTAGTTTGGCATAGTAGGCAATTTTGAATTGTTTAGCGAGGGCATATAACTCCTTTAAAGTCATATTCTCCAGCGTTGAGATTGTTAGTATTGTCATCTTTTGGCACCACTCTTTACGTTAATGGGTATTTTTTTGAGGCAAAGGGAAGACGCCCGGCACACGGCCAGGCGATGGGGTCTAATCAATTGCACATCCGTCGACCGACTAATTAATTGCAACACAACCTGCAGCAATGTCGGTACGAGTACATCGGAAGCTTGAACTAGCAGATACTTTTACTAATTCAAATCAATCTTGCATAACGAGCAGAGGTTTTTTCTCCATGCTATGTCGACCTTCAACAAATCGAATCGTACCCGATTTTGAACGCATGACAAGTGAGTGTGTCTCACTATAGCCACCTTTAAACTGTACGCCTCGGAGAAGTTCTCCATCTGTTACGCCAGTTGCGGCGAAGATGGCATCGTCCCCTTTGACGAGATCATCCATGTATAATATTTTTTCAACATCAATGCCCATCTTTTCACAACGTTCCCGTTCTGCATCATTCATAGGAATAAGTCTTCCTTGTAGTTCACCGCCCAGACATTTTAGTCCAGCTGCTGCGATGACGCCTTCCGGTGCACCGCCAATTCCGAACATGATGTCCACACCTGTTTCATCGAACGCCGTGTTAATAGCCGCTGCAACGTCGCCGTCTGTGATGAGCTTAATACGGGCACCTGCTGCACGAATTTCTTCAATAATTTTAGCATGACGATCCCTCGCCAGAACAGTGGCAACAATATCCCCAATATCTTTGTTTTTCGCCTTTGCAACAGCATGCAGGTTCTCTGTAACAGATGCATCTAGGCTAACTTTACCAACAGCTTCTGGACCGACCGCAATTTTATCCATGTACATATCCGGTGCGTTAAGCAAATTTCCTTTATCCGCGATGGCAATAACTGCAAGCGCGTTCCAACCACCAGCTGCAACGATATTTGTTCCTTCGAGTGGATCCACTGCAACATCCACTTCAGGACCTTGGCCTGTTCCTAGCTCTTCACCAATATAAAGCATTGGTGCTTCGTCCATCTCGCCTTCACCAATCACAACAATTCCTTGCATCGGAATCGTATCAAATACGTTACGCATCGCTGTTGTTGCAGCGTCATCTGCCTCGTTTTTTAAACCGCGTCCCATCCAGCGTGATGCTGAAACTGCCGCCGCTTCTGTAACTCGAACTAACTCCATCGATAGACTGCGTTCCATTGGCTGTGTTCCTCCCGTTTTACGGTTGTCCCGTAGGTTTTACCACTCGAAATAATTATAACACAAACATTTAAGTTGCTTGTCTGTTCATTCGTTAACAATCACTTCTTCTGGAATTGTCACTTTACGGATGTCCGCACCGAGACCTTGAAGTTTGTCAATTAGAGAGCTGTAGCCGCGTTCAATATGTTGAATTTCTTGTACTTCCGTTACTCCGTCTGCGATAAGCCCTGCGAGGACGAGTGCAGCACCGGCACGTAAATCCGATGCACGGACTGTTGCAGCCTGTAGTGGCGTCGGTCCTTCTACAATGGCTGATCGCCCTTCAACACGCCCATCCGCATTCATCCTACGCAACTCGTCGATATGCTTGAACCTTGCAGAGTAGACGGTATCCGTAATGACGGACGAGCCAACTGCCTGTGTCAGCAATACGGAAAATGGCTGTTGCAAATCTGTAGGGAATCCTGGATAGACAAGTGTTTTCACATCGACTGCATGTAAGTTTTTCGATTTCGGGATGAAAATTTGTTCTGCCCCTTCAACGATGTTGACACCCATTTCACGGAGCTTGGCTGTTAAAGCTTCTACGTGAAATGGTATAACGTTGTCGATTGTCACACCGTCTCCGGCAACAGCTGCCATAATCATAAATGTACCTGCTTCGATACGGTCAGGAATAATTGTATGTTTTGTGCCGTGAAGTTTTTCTACGCCGTCAATTCGAATGACATTTGTTCCTGCACCTTTAATTTTCGCGCCCATATTGGAAAGTAATGTTGCAACGTCGATAATTTCAGGCTCTTTTGCTGCATTTTCAATCGTTGTACGTCCTTTAGCAAGGACAGCTGCGAGCATAATATTAATCGTTGCACCAACACTGACAACATCCAAATAGATTTTCGCACCACGAAGTTCTTCTGCACGTAAGTAGATCGCACCGTGTTCGTTCGTTACCTTGGCACCAAGTGCTTCGAACCCTTTAATATGTTGATCGATAGGTCTTGGCCCTAAATGACAGCCTCCTGGAAGACCAATTACTGCATTTTTAAATCTTCCAAGCATAGCTCCCATCAAATAGTAGGACGCACGGAGCTTCTTCACATTTCCATTCGGAAGTGGCATAGAGATCATTTCTGTTGGATCTACCGTCATTGTTCCATCCGTAAAATCGACCTTTCCGCCGATATCTTCTAATAACGCTTGAAGTGTCAACACATCGGAAATCTCAGGGAGTCCTTCAATCGTAACGAGAGAGTCCGCTAAAATGGACGCTGGAATAAGTGCAACTGCACTATTTTTTGCCCCGCTAACTTTAATCGTCCCTTTTAATGGTTTGCCACCTGTAATTTTATAAACGTCCATATTATTCTCCTTCAGTACATCACTTGTTCTTCCTAGCTTCCCAGTCTGCTAGGAATGCTTCGATTCCTTTGTCAGTCAGTGGGTGGCTAAATAATTGTTTCAAAACATTAAATGGCGTTGTTGCAATATGCGCACCGCTAAGAGCTGCATCTGTAATATGTTGAGGACCGCGAATTGAAGCGGCGATGATTTCTGTTTTTATGTCATGAATTGTGAAGATATCCGCGATTGTAGAAACTAAAGACATACCATCCTGTCCAATATCATCTAGTCTACCGAGGAATGGGGATACGTAAGTAGCACCTGCACGTGCGGCAAGGAGTGCTTGGTTTGCACTAAAAATCAGTGTGACATTTGTTTGAATGCCTTCTTGCGAGAACACCGAACAAGCTTTCAATCCTTCAGGCGTCATCGGTAATTTCACTGTAATATTTGGTGAGATTGCCGCCAGTTCACGCCCTTCCTTGATCATACCTTCCGCATCAAGTGCAATTACTTCAGCACTAACTGAGCCGGGGACAAGTGTGGAGATTTCACGTAATCTGTCATGGAAAGGAACATCCTCTTTCGCGACAAGTGAAGGATTTGTAGTGACGCCAGATAGAATCCCCCAACTATGTGCTTCTTTAATTTCTTCAAAGTTTGCTGTGTCAATGAAAAATTTCATCTGTAAATCCCCCTTTAAATTATCGTGAACCAGTACTTTTTAATGGAAAAGGAGGAGAATGCACCCTACTGAATGCTTCTCCTCTTTCCTCTTACTATAGTATTATGCTTTTTGCGAGCTACCAAATTCGCGCATTTTTCCGATAACTGATTTCTTGATAGCGTCACGCATTGGTGTTAAGTATTTACGTGGATCGTATACTTCAGTATCCGCCGCAAGTGCTTCACGTACAGCTTTTGTACCTTCGATTTGGTTCTCTGTATTAACGTTGATTTTTGCTGTCCCTAAAGAAATTGAACGTTGGATATCTTTCGTTGGGATTCCTGTTCCACCATGTAGAACAAGTGGAAGATCCGACTGACCTGAGATTTCTTCCATCTCTTTAAAGCCAAGATTCGGTTCACCTTTGTAAGGTCCGTGAACAGATCCAAGTGCAGGTGCTAGGCAATCGATACCAGTTTTTTCAACAAGCTCTTTACATTCTGCTGGATCTGCATAAATAACGCCTTCTGCAATGATATCGTCTTCTTGTCCACCTACAACACCTAGTTCTGCTTCCACAGAAACACCGCGTTCATGTGCATAGTCAACGACGCTTTTAGTAATTTCAATATTTTCGGCAAGTGATTTTGACGATGCATCGATCATGACAGACGTAAAGCCTGCATCAATTGCTTCTTTACATTTCTCAAAGCTTGAACCGTGATCAAGGTGAATGGCTACAGGAACTGTAATTTTCAGGTCATGCATAAGACCCTTCGTCATATTAACAACTGTTGTGAAGCCGCCCATATAACGCGCCGCCCCTTCAGAAACACCTAAAATAACAGGTGATTGCTCCTCTTGTGCAGCTTGTAAAATTGCTTGTGTGTATTCAAGGTTATTCAAATTGAACTGGCCAATTGCATATCCTTCTTTTTTCCCTTTGATCATCATATCTTTCATTGACTCTAACGCCATGTAAATTCCTCCTCCGAAAAATTGAACTGAATATTGCATATTAAGTATATACCTTTTTAATCATAACAAAAAAGGACAGTGTTTACCACTGTCCGATTTGTCAATTTTCAAAAAGTGCATTGACGGCATCACGAACCTCATAAATATCAAAAGGCTTTGTGAAATATTTTAATGCACCGATTTGCAGTGCATCATCAGTCAGTTCAAGTTCTCCATAGGCGGTCATCATTATGACTGGAACTTCCGGCCAGCCCTTCTTGATTCTCTTCAATACTTCTACACCGTCAATTCCCGGCATTTTCATATCAAGGAGGACACAATCCGGCACTTCATTCTCTATGGCTTGAAGTGCTTCCATTCCATTTGCGGCGAGCCTCGTGACAAAACCCTCTCGCCGAAATACTTCGTCTAGTAGAAGACGGATGCCTGTTTGATCGTCAACGATTAATAAGTTTTTCAACTTCTACCCCTTCTTCCTGCAATCGGTTTCACTTATAGTACTTATTTGACACATTAAAGTTTATTCCTTCTTTTTATTGTAATTAATTGCATTTCTACGGATTTGAGTCCAAATTTCGACACTTTTTTCAAATCACCGCTCTTTTGCTTTCTATACCTTCCCTTCTTATAATGGAGTAGAGGTGATCATAATGAAAATATTAACGACACAAATCGGCGGACTTCTTCAGCGTATCGCTGCTAATGCCGAAGAATCCATTGAAGAGACAGCAAGACTTCTTGCACAAGCAACAATTGGCGAGGGCCGTGTAATTATTGCTGGGTTTGGCGAAATGGGCGCAGTAACAGCAACTGCATTAACGAGTGTAGAGCCGTTTAAAGGAGCCGTCCGCTATGTAGAAGGAATGGACATCGAATCTGCAGACCGTGTTTGGTTATTGAGTCGTTCAGCAGAGGATGAGCGTGCGTTAGCTTTAGCGCAACTGCTTGCAGAGCGCTTTATTCCGTTCGCTGTGCTTAGTGCTGATAAGCCAGGTGAAGGGAATGTGCTCCATGATTTGTCCTACACATATATATCGACGGGTTTGACACGCGGTTTGTTACCAGGTGACGATGGAAAACGTATTGTTCAGCCCCATGCAATTGCGGCTTTGTTTGTTTATGAAGGTGTCAAGCTTGCGTATGATGAGATGATTTCAGATGAGGATTAATGGATAAAAAAAGCCGTACCCTAACGAATTTTTCCGTTTTGGGTGCGGCTTTTTCATTCTACTGAAACTAGTTTCAGGAGGGTATTTACTATCTTCTATATTTATTTTCCGGCAAGTGCTGCTTCGACGAAGTCCCGGATTAGTGGCTGTGGACGTGTTGGACGTGATGCGAATTCTGGGTGGAATGACACACCGATAAAGAATGGATGGTCTTCCAGTTCGATAATTTCAACAAGTTCATCATTCGGGCTGATACCAGAAAGGATCATGCCCGCGGCTTCAAATTGCTCTCGGTATTCGTTGTTAAATTCATAGCGGTTACGGTGGCGTTCGTAAATCAATTCTTCACCGTAAGCAGCACGCGCTTTTGTACCTTCTTGTAATTTACATGGATAAACGCCAAGTCTGAAGTAGTCTTCTGAGTTGGCATTGCTTTCAGTTGGACTTTCAATAATTCGGTATTTCGTCTCATTATGAAATTCGGCTGAATGCGCATTTTCTAAGCCCATAACGTTGCGTGCATATTCAACTGCAGCTAATTGCATACCGAGGCTGATACCGAAAAACGGTACTTTGTTTGTACGAGCATACGTGACAGCTTCAATTTTACCGTCAATGCCACGCTCACCAAAACCACCGGGTACAAGGATTCCATCTACATCCCCGAGTAATTCCGCTACATTTTGCGCTGTTACTTCTTCAGAATTAATCCACTTCATTTCAATATCTGCGTCGAAGCCGTAACCTGCGTGGCGAAGTGCTTCAACCGCAGAAATATAAGCATCTTGTAGTTCGACGTATTTGCCGACAAGTCCAATGCGCACTATTTTCGATAAGGATTTCACTTTATCGACGAGTGCTTCCATTTCTGTCATGTCAGGTTCTTTTGTCTCAAGTCCTAGGAAGTCCACAACGATTTGATCCATCTGCTGTTCATGTAATCGAAGTGGCACTTCATATAATGTTTCTGCGTCAAGTGCTTCGATGACTTCTTCTGGTTTAATATTACAGAACAATGCAATCTTGTCCTTCATTTCTTGCGGCACTGGGTATTCACTGCGCACGACGATCATATTTGGCTGAATGCCAAGGCTGCGTAGTTCCTTAACGCTATGCTGTGTTGGCTTTGTTTTCATTTCACCAGCGGCATGTAGATAAGGGATCAGTGTGTTATGGATATACATGACGTCATTTTTACCGAGATCCGTTTTCATCTGACGAAGCGCTTCTAGATATGGCAATGATTCGATATCACCGACGCTACCGCCGATTTCTGTAATGACGACATCCGCATTCGTTTCTTTTCCAGCGCGCTTGATAAGGCTTTTAATTTCGTTCGTAATATGGGGGATGACTTGAACTGTGGCTCCGTTGTATTCACCACGACGTTCTTTTTTCAGTACTGAGGAATAGACTTTCCCCATCGTTACGTTTGAGTACTTATTCAATTTAATGTCGATGAAGCGCTCGTAATGACCTAAGTCCAGATCCGTTTCTGCCCCGTCTTCTGTGACAAATACTTCACCATGCTGTAAGGGACTCATCATTCTTGGATCGAGGTTAATGTATGGATCGAACTTTTGCATCGTTACTTGAAGTCCACGGCTTTTCAATAACCGTCCAAGTGATGCTGCATTGATTCCTTTACCGAGCGATGATACGACGCCACCTGTTACAAAAATATATTTTGTCATGTCAAACTCCTCCATTCGTTTTATCATATTCAAAAAGAAAAAATTAAAAAGCGCCCCGTCTGTAGAGATGAATCTACAGGAGGAGCGCATATGCACTAGTTCTTGTGTCCTTTTTTAAGGAGCCCAGTAAAATCTTATAGTGTTAGGCGAATGAAGTCAAGTACTTATTCTTCAATTTCGTCCTCATCTTCTTCTTCATCATCGAGTTCGAGCTCCTCATCGTCCGGGATGATTTCAAGATCATCGTCAGCTTCAAGTAGGTCCACTTCGATTTCGACGATTTCTTCTTCCTCTTCCTCGTCGTCTTCGTCCTCATCTTCGTCCACAAGCTCATCGAATTCTTCGTCGAATAGCTCGTCCTCATCGTCATCCTCTTCTTCCAAATCCTCATCTTCTTCGTCCAGCACTGCTTTTTTCTTCTTCTTTTTGCGTACTTTAACGACTGGAGCTGTTTCTTCTTCAATTTGATCAACAGGGTACCATTCACGAAGGCCCCAACGGTTGTCATTGATTGCAAGGAATCTTCCATCAATGTTCATGTCTGTATAGAATTGTTGTAGTTTTTCCTTCATTTTTCTTTCGCTAATACCTGTAAGCTTCCGGATTTCATCCATTAGCTGTTGAAGTGTAAGCGCCTCATGTTTTTCAGTCAAAATCGCATAGGCGATATTAATCATCGATTCTTCCAACAGTTGTTCTTTTGTCATTTCACGGATATTCAATAGACGCACGTCCTTTCTCTGCAGATCAATTACGCCCCGGAGTAATTGCGTCCGGAGGCTCTATCTTCATTCAGCGGCATCCGCTGAACGTGGATAAGCATATCTACCATTATATACAATGAAGACAGGAATATGCTACAATCTTTTACTTCCGCTCAAACTTTTCAGTTCTTTTATGACAATCCAGCATAAATAAATAGCTGCCAAGAGGAAAGGGATAGCACCTAAGCCGTCATCATATAGAAAATAAATGAGAATAATAATTACTGTGATAATGGCTATATGCATAATCCTTTTCATGGTAAACAGCCCCTCCTCTATTATCTTACAGTATAGAAAATAAAGGTAAAGTATGCCACCTTTTTTGGTTTATTTTCGATGAAACCATTAGCTTTAGCATTCAAATGAGGGTTCCATAGTTAGGAGTAACCAAATAAGTACCTGTTTAATCACAAAAACTCCACGGGTCATTTAATCCCTGTGGAGTTTTTATGTCTAGGCTTCGGACGTCACGCTCTTTTTTTTACTACATATTTCTACGATACTGACCGCCGACTTCGTAGAGGGCGTTTGTGATTTGGCCGAGGCTTGCTACCTTTACAGTTTCCATCAGTTCCGCGAAAATATTGCCGCCGGAGACGGCTACTGACGTAAGTTTGTCTAACGCTTCTGCCGTTTGGTTTGCGTGTGTAGCTTGGAAAGCGCGCAGATTGGTAATTTGTGTTTCTTTTTCTTGTTGCGTGGCGCGCGCCAATTCCATGTTATCGATATCATCCGCGGACGGTGGGTTCGGGTTTAAATAGGTGTTGACGCCGATAATCGGTAGCTCCCCCGTGTGCTTCAGCATTTCGTAATGCATGGATTCTTCTTGAATTTTACCGCGTTGGTACTGTGTTTCCATTGATCCAAGTACGCCGCCACGGTCATTCAAGCGGTCGAATTCCTGAAGCACGGATTCTTCAACAAGATCTGTTAGTTCTTCGATAATGAATGTCCCTTGAAGTGGGTTTTCATTCTTTGCAAGGCCAAGCTCTTTTGTAATGATCATCTGAATTGCCATTGCACGACGCACAGATTCCTCTGTCGGCGTTGTAATTGCTTCGTCATAGGCATTCGTATGCAAGGAGTTACAGTTATCCTGCAATGCCATTAGTGCCTGCAACGTTGTGCGAATATCATTGAAATCGATTTCTTGTGCGTGTAAGCTACGTCCTGATGTTTGTACATGATATTTTAATTTCTGGCTACGTTCGTTGGCACCGTATTTATCACGCATGGTCACTGCCCAAATACGGCGAGCGACTCGTCCGATTACCGTATATTCTGGATCGAGGCCGTTCGAGAAGAAGAACGATAGGTTCGGCGCAAAATCGTCAATCGCCATACCTCGACTTAAATAATACTCAATATACGTAAAGCCGTTCGCCAATGTAAAAGCGAGCTGTGAAATCGGGTTCGCGCCTGCTTCGGCGATATGATAGCCCGAAATCGACACAGAGTAGTAATTACGCACTTGTTGGTCGATGAAGTACTGCTGAATATCACCCATCATGCGGAGCGCAAATTCTGTTGAGAAGATACAAGTATTTTGACCTTGGTCTTCCTTCAAAATATCGGCTTGCACCGTTCCGCGTACAACTTGTAATGTTGCACTGCGAAGCTCTGTAAATTCATCCATTGTCAATGTGCGCCCGAGTGCTTCTTCTTTCAGACGTACTTGCTGATCAATCGCCGTGTTCATGAACATTGCCAATATAATCGGAGCTGGACCATTAATCGTCATCGATACTGACGTTGATGGTGCGCATAAATCAAAGCCGTCATAGAGCTTTTTCATATCCTCAAGTGTACAAATACTAACGCCTGACTCTCCGACTTTGCCATAAATATCTGGACGCTCATCTGGATCTTCCCCATATAACGTTACAGAGTCAAAGGCTGTCGATAAGCGCTTAGCATCGTCATCTTTCGACAAGTAATGGAAGCGACGATTCGTCCGTTCAGGTGTACCCTCTCCTGCAAATTGACGTTTCGGATCTTCTCCCTCGCGTTTAAATGGGAAAACACCAGCCGTATATGGATAAGAGCCAGGCACATTTTCTTTGTATACCCAGCGTAAAATCTCGCCGTAATCCTTGAATTTCGGTAAGGATACTTTCGGGATTTTCAAGCCAGAAAGACTCGTAGTTGTTAACGCTGTCCGCAGTTCCTTATCACGAATTTTTGTGATGAATTCATCGCCAGCATAGGCTTCTTTCAACTGCTCCCAATTCGCTAAAATCCGCTTCGATTCAGCTGTCATTTCTTCACGTACACCGTCTACAAGTGATTGAAGAGATGCTGTGAGCACATCATTCGGCGCTTTTTCATTCACAGCCTCAATGGCACCTTCAAGCTGGAAAAGGCGACGAGCAAGGTCGACTTGTTGTTCGGATTTCTTATGATAATCACGTACCGTACTGGCAATTTCGCGCAAATAATGGTGGCGGTCATTTGGAATAATGACGTTCTGTTTTTGTGTTTTAATGAATTGACCATAGGACGTTTCCCAATCCAATCCACACTTCTCGTTCAACACGTTGACGAGCGCAGCGAATAAGGCGTTTGTTCCTTTATCATTGAATTGGCTAGCGATTGTGCCATAGACAGGCATTTCCGCTACGTCTTTGTCCCATAATAAATGGCTGCGCTGATACTGTTTTTGCACTTGACGAAGTGCGTCTTCAGAGCCTTTTCTTTCGAATTTATTAATAACAATTAGGTCTGCGAAGTCAATCATATCGATTTTTTCAAGCTGTGTCGGCGCACCGAATTCACTCGTCATGACGTACATTGAAGCATCGGATACTTCTGTAATTTCCGCATCTCCTTGCCCGATTCCGCTTGTTTCGACAATAATCAAATCGAAACCAACTGTTTTGACAATATCGAGCACATCTTTGATAGCACCAGAAAGTTCAGTTCTGGAACCACGTGTTGCAAGGCTACGCATGAAGACACGGTTGTTGAAAATCGCATTCATACGAATACGGTCTCCAAGCAATGCACCGCCCGTTTTCTGTTTTGTTGGGTCAATCGATAGGATGGCAACTTTCTTATCAGGCAGTTCTCGTAAAAAACGTCTGATTAGCTCATCCGTTAGCGAGCTTTTCCCTGCACCACCCGTACCTGTAATTCCGAGGACAGGTGTGTTTTTGGAAAGTGTGCGCGCCTTTGTGATAAACGCATTCGCCTTGGTATCTTTTTGATCATACATTTCTTCTGCATACGTAATGAGATTGGCAAGCACTTCCGGTGTTTCCGTCGTTACTGTTTCGAGTTGACCTAGTTCATCGTCCACTTCTGTTAGAAAATCACATTCCTCCAGCATACGATTGATCATGCCTTGTAGTCCCATCTTACGACCGTCTTCTGGCGAGAAAATCCAGGCAACCCCATGGTCATGTAGGTCTTTGATTTCCTTCGGGATAATGACTCCGCCGCCTCCGCCATAAATACGAATATGCGGTGCACCTTTTTCTTGTAGCAGATCATACATATACTTAAAATATTCGACGTGACCGCCTTGGTAAGATGAAATGGCAATTCCTTGCACGTCCTCTTGAATCGCGGCGTTTACCACTTCCTCGACAGAACGATTATGCCCCAAATGAATCACTTCTGCGCCACTAGATTGCAAGATACGACGCATAATATTGATGGACGCGTCGTGGCCGTCAAAAAGGCTCGATGCTGTGACGAACCGAATATGATGTTTTGGTTTATAAATTTCAACTGTAGCCATATTAGAACACCCCTTTTTCTGGAGTGTCAGTTACGCACACAATTCATGAACCCCGATTTGTGTGCGTGACTGACACCTTATTAATCCACAAGCCCTTTGAAAAGCTGATCTGTCTGGATACGAATATAGTCTTCGATTGTATAGTTTTTACTCAATGCCCATCTGCGGAATGCCCACATCTGTCCTTGGACAACAATATGGTGTGCCGCAATGTCAATGTCTGCTTGCGCTATGCGGAGATTTCCTGATTTTGCACATGCCTGTAGCAACTTTTCAAACAGAGCAACCATTTCCATTTCTTTTTTCAGCACATAGGTCAAAGCATCTTTTGGCAATGATTTCGATTCCTGATACATGACGAGAAACTCATCGGACATATCGTCGATTAAATGAAAGTATTGGTTAATCGCTAGCCGCAGACCGTCAATCGTCCCTTCTTGAGTTGGCAAGGTTGACAGACGGCTATGCACTTCATTGTAAATACTATCGCAAACGAGGTAGAGCACATCTTCCTTCGTCCGAATGTATTCATAGAGCGTACCAATGCTAAAGCCAGCTTCCTTCGCAATTTCACGGGTCGTCGCGCGATGGAATCCTTTTTCCTTGAACAGTTTCACCGCACCTTGAATCATCTGTTCACGCCGTTTTTCGATGAGACTTTCATCTTTGACGGATGATTTTACTTTACGCTTCGTTTCCATAGCTGTTACCCCCGATCATTTTGTTAGCATACGGGAGATGACGAGACGTTGAATTTCCTGCGTTCCTTCGTAAATTTGCGTAATTTTCGCGTCGCGCATGAAGCGTTCAACTGGATAGTCTTTCGTATAGCCGTAGCCACCGAATACTTGAACAGCATCCGTTGTCACTTTCATCGCCGTATCTCCAGCCATTAGTTTGGCCATTGCGGACTCTTTGCCATACGGTAAATTATTTGATTCCAACCACGCGGCTTGGTATGTCAATAATCTAGATGCTTCTGTTGCTGTTGCCATATCTGCTAGTTTGAAGCCAATGCCTTGGTTTGCAGCGATTGGTTTGCCGAACTGTACGCGTTCTTTCGCGTAGTCAACAGATGCGTCAAGTGCGCCTTGAGCGATACCGACTGCTTGTGCAGCGATGCCATTACGTCCACCGTCGAGGGTTTTCATCGCGATAATGAAGCCATCTCCTTCTTCACCAAGCAAGTTCTCTTTTGGTACACGGCAGTTGTCAAACATGATTTCAGTCGTTGGTGATGAACGAATCCCTAATTTCTTTTCCTTTTTCCCGACAGAGAAGCCTGGGAAATCTTTTTCAATGATGAATGCGCTTGTGCCCTTATGTTTGGATTCTGGATCAGTGACTGCAAAAACGATGTATGTGTCGGCAATGCCGCCATTTGTAATAAAGATTTTTGAACCATTCAAGACGTAAGCGTCGCCATCGAGTTTTGCCGATGTACGCATACCGCCAGCATCCGATCCTGAGCTTGGCTCCGTTAAGCCATAGGCACCGATTTTCGTACCTTCCGCCATTGGACGCAAGTATTTCTGTTTTTGTTCTTCTGTGCCGTATTTGAATACCGGCCAGCCTGCTAGTGATGTGTGTGCAGAAAGTGTGACGCCTGTTGACGCGCAAACGCGTGATAGTTCTTCGACTGCGATGACGTAGGCAAGATAGTCACTGCCGATGCCGCCATACTCTTCCGGCCAAGGAATACCTGTTAGGCCGAGCTCCGCCATCTTTTTGAAGATGTCCATATCAAAACGTTCTTCTTCATCGCGCTCCGCCGCAGTAGGTGCTACTTCATTTTCGGCAAAGTCACGGACCATTTTGCGGATCATTTCATGTTCTTCGGATAGTTTGAAATTCATGTTAGTTCCCCCTCTATTCTAGTGGTGCCACAAATTGAAGCAATAACTGGCACTGGATTGCTTATGGAATTTTGCTTGCACTTTTCAATGATTTGCTTGCACACGTTAAGAGTTTGCTTGCACTTACCATCTATTTGCTTGCATTCGCTATGAGTTTGCTTGCAAATTATAACTAAAGACTCACTTCAATAAATGCTTCGAGATGACGATGCGTTGGATTTCGCTTGTGCCTTCGTAAATTTCGGTTACTTTGGCGTCGCGGAAGTAGCGCTCGACTGGGTAATCTTCGGTGTAGCCGTAGCCGCCGAATACTTGGACTGCTTCAATGGAGCCTTCGACTGCCGCTTTCGATGCAAATAGTTTGGCCATGGATGCTTCTTTCCCGCAAGGCAATCCTTCTGCGCGAAGTTGTGCTGCACGGTAGACAAGTAATTTGGCTGCTTCGACCGCTGTTGCCATATCCGCTAATTTGAAGCCTACGCCTTGTTGCGCAGCAATCGGCTTGCCAAACTGCACCCGTTCTTTCGCATAGCCCGTTGCCGCCTCAGATGCAGCTTCTGCGATACCAAGTGCCTGTGCCGCGATACCAATCCGGCCAACATCCAGGTTCGCCATCGCAATTTTAAATCCTTCGCCTTCTTCTCCAAGACGATTGCGAGCAGGTACTGTCATATTATCAAAAGATAGCTCAACTGTACGAGAGCCATGAAGCCCCATTTTCTGTTCATCTTTGCCGATGATTAAGCCCGGCGTATCTTTATCGACAATAAATGCAGAAATTCCATATGTCCCTTGCGCTGGATCAGTTGATGCGAACACGATATAAACATCTGCTTCTCCACCATTGGTAATGAACATTTTCGAGCCGTTTAACACGTAATGATCGTCTTTTTTCACAGCACGCGTTTTCAGTGAACCGGCATCGGAACCGGAGGATGTTTCTGTTAAACAGAATGCGCCGAGATATTCCCCGCTTGCCAATTTTGGCAAATAGCGCTCTTTTTGTTCATCGTTGCCGAAATACATAATCGGATTCGTTCCAACTGACGTATGAACAGACAAAATAACGCCGACGACTGCACTCACCTTTGATAGCTCATGGATTGCGCTAATATACGACACAAAATCCATGCCTGAACCACCATATTTTTCTGGAACCGTAATGCCCATCAAACCAAGTTGACCCATCTTCTTTAAAATTTCTCGCGGAAATTCGCCCGTCTCCATTTGCGGAATGAACGGCTCAATTTCTGTCTTCGCAAAGCCGCGGACCATGTCGCGCATCATCTGCTGTTCTTCGGTGAATGTTAAATTCATAATCGTTTCCCCTTTAATTGTAGACGTAAAAACCTCGACCTGATTTCTTCCCTAACCAGCCTGCTTTGACATATTTTCTAAGCAATGGACACGGTCTATATTTAGAATCCCCAAATCCTTCATGTAACGTTTCCATAATGTATAAGCATGTGTCGAGCCCAATAAAATCTGCCAGTTGCAAAGGTCCCATTGGATGATTCATACCGAGTTTCATGACATCGTCAATCGCTTCAATAGATGCCACGCCTTCGTACAATGTGTAGATGGCTTCGTTGATCATCGGCATTAATACCCGGTTGGCGACGAACCCTGGGAAGTCATTGACTTCGACCGGCGTTTTTGACAACTTGACAGTCATCTCCTCGACTGCTTTGTAGACTTCATCAGCTGTAGCAAGACCACGGATAATTTCAACAAGCTTCATGACGGGTACCGGATTCATAAAATGCATACCGATAACTTTTTCAGGTCGGCTTGTTGCTGCTGCGATTTCCGTAATCGGGAGAGAAGATGTATTCGATGCCAAAATAGCATGTGCGGGTGCAATGCCGTCGAGTTTGGCGAAAATCGATCGCTTGATGTCCATATTTTCAACAGCTGCTTCAATTACGATATCAACGTCTGAAGCGTCTTGCAGGTCAAGTGATTTTGTGATGCGGCTAAGAACTGCTGTTTTTTCCTCTTCCGTCATGCGACCCTTTTCGACATTACGGGATAAGTTTTTTGCGATGACTGCGAGTCCTTTGACAAAGGATTCTTCCTTAATATCGTTTAGTTTTACCTCGAAGCCCGCTTGTGCACATACTTGGGCGATGCCTCCGCCCATTTGTCCGGCTCCAATGACCATTACTTTTTTGATATCCATCCTGTCGATTCCCTCCAACTCTATTTCGATTTTAAATTTATTGAGCAGGTGTTTGATCCCTGCTCAATAAATTTAAACTTCAATCATAATGGCGTCGCCTTGACCTCCGCCTGAACAAATGGCCGCGATACCAATGCCGCCTCCCCGTCGTTTCAGTTCATACGCCAATGTTAGTATGATGCGTGCCCCGCTTGCCCCGATTGGGTGGCCAAGTGCCACTGCCCCGCCGTTCACATTCACTTTTTCTGGATCAAGATCTGCAATTTGTGCGCTTGCGAGTGCAACGGCTGCAAATGCTTCGTTTATTTCAAAAAGATCGATGTCTTCTAGTTTCTTTCCTGTCTTTTTCAGCAGTTCGTTAATAACGAGTCCTGGTGTTTGCGGGAAGTTTTGTGGTTCGATTGCTACTTCCGCATGACCAATGATAGTTGCTAGTGGTGTTTTTCCTTCTTTTTGCGCACGCTCTTCATTCATCAGCACAAGTGCACATGCTCCATCATTGACGCCTGGCGCGTTGCCAGCTGTAATTGTGCCGTCTTTGCCGAATGCAGGACGTAACTTCGCCAGTGATTCAAGTGATGTATCACGTCGCGGCGCTTCGTCTGTATCGAATATCACGGGATCACCTTTGCGCTGCGGAATGTTAACCGCTATGATTTCTTCCGCGAACAAACCGTTATCGATGGCGCTGATTGCGCGTTCATGACTACGTAGCGACCATTCGTCCTGCGCTTCACGTGTCAATGACAATTCCTCCGCTGTCGAGTTACCGTATGTGCCCATATGGACGCGGTCTGGAGAAAATGAACAAGAAAGTCCGTCATAGATCATGCCGTCAACGAGTTGTGTATCACCCATTTTCAAGCCGAAACGTCCTTTTGGTAAATAGTACGGTGCATTGGACATCGATTCCATACCACCTGCCACAATGACTTCTTCGTCGCCTAGACGAATGAGCTGATCCCCTAACGTGACACTGCGCATACCGGATGCACATACTTTGTTGATAGTCTCTGTTTTCACAGACCATGGAAGTCCTGCTTTCGTTGCCGCTTGTCTGGACGGAATTTGTCCCTGAGCTGCCTGCAATACCGTACCGATAATGACTTCATCAACATGAGCTTCCTTGACGTCTGCACGCTTCAATGCTTCTTTAATCGCCATCCCACCAAGATCACTTGCCGTTAAAGATTGTAATGCTCCCCCTAATTTCGCAAAAGGAGTTCTTGCTCCGTCTAGAATAACTGTCCTTGCCATTGTATCGCCTCCAGGATTGATTTGTTAACGCTTTCATTTCGAATGGATATAAACGACTGAACGCTCGCTCGATAAGATTTCAAGAAAAGAGGGAGTGCGTACACTCCCATTTCCTCAATTCTACGATATTACTAATCATTCTGCAATCTTTTATTGTAAAACAGGTTCTTCTTCTGTCTCTTCGATTGCTTGTGCGTCTTCGCCGAAAATAGAGCGTTCAAGAAGCTCCGCAATGTCGTATGTGCCCACTTTGTCTTCCACTTCAACGGCTTTTGTCCCGTCGGATAGCATCGTCAAGCAATATGGGCAACCAGATGAGATAATGCCTGGGCTCACTTCGAGCGCCTGCTCCGTCCGCGCTACGTTAATGCGGTGACCTGTATCTTCCTCCATCCACATGAGGCCTCCACCTGCACCACAGCACATTCCATCTTCGCGGTTACGTTTCATTTCAACGAGCGTAACACCAGGAATGGCCTTCAAAATTTCACGTGGCGGATCGTAAACATCGTTGTAACGGCCTAGATAACATGAATCATGGAACGTAATTGTTTCATTGATTGCATGCTGCGGCTTCAATTTCCCTTGTACAACGAGCTCATAAAGTAATTCCGTATGGTGAATAACTTCTGCTTTGAAGCCAAAATCAGGGTATTCATTTTTAAAGATATTATAAGCATGTGGGTCAATCGTGACGAGCTTCTTCACACCGGCTTTTTCAAATTCCTCAATATTGGCAGTTGCGAGTTCTTGGAATAAAAACTCATTTCCTAAACGACGTGGTGTGTCGCCAGAGTTTTTCTCTTTATTGCCCAAAATAGCGAATTTGACGCCTGCTTCATTCATGAGATGGACAAATGCCAACGCAATTTTTTGTGAACGGTTATCGAATGCACCCATCGAGCCAACCCAGAATAGGTACTCAAATTCCTCATCCGCTTTTTTCAATTCTTTCACCGTTGGAATATGAAGATCCGGACGTGCTTCACGCCATTTTTCTTTTTCTTTACGGTTAAGGCCCCATGGATTTCCTTGACGTTCGATGTTTGTCATCGCACGCTGTGCATCCGGGTCCATTTTCCCTTCCGTCATAACAAGATAACGGCGAAGGTCGATGATTTTATCTACGTGCTCATTCATAACTGGACATTGGTCTTCACAGTTACGGCATGTTGTACAAGCCCAAATTTCTTCTTCCGTAATGACATCACCGATTAGAGATGGGCTGTAAATATCATCCATTGAAGCGCCTTCAAGACCAGCCGCAAATGCAATTTGATTAGCCTTCGTATTGTTAAATGCGAAAGTCGGTACCCATGGCTTTTGTTTCGTCACAAGTGCACCATGGCTCGTTAAGTTATCTCTTAATTTTGTAATCAAATCCATCGGAGACAGCATTTTTCCTGTTCCAGATGCGGGACACATATTTGTACAGCGACCACATTCCACACAGGCATATAGGTCAATCATTTGTAATTGCGTAAAGTCAGTGATTTTACCTACACCGAGAGCCGGCATGTCATCTTCATTTTCCTCGTCTTCTAATGCTTCGAAATCAATGGCTTTCAGCTTACCTGCATTATCTAAACGATGAAAGTAAACGTTTGCAGGACCCGCAATTAAGTGCGCGTGCTTCGATTGTGGCACGTAAACAAGGAATGTTAGTAAGATTAACAGATGAATCCACCAGCCGAAGTAAAAAATAGCTGCTGCCGCTGCTGTTGGCATGAAACTAAAAATCGTGGCAATTGTCGATGCGACTGGCTCTGACCATGTTGCTTCGTGACCATGCCAAATCATACCCATACCATTTGCGAGTAGTGTTGACAGCATCAAACCACCGATGAAAATAAGAACAAGTCCTGATTTCCAGCCACGCTTCAAGCGGACGAGTTTTTCAATATAACGACGATGGAATGCCCAAACAACTGCTACTAAAATCGTAAGTGCAACGATTTCCTGGAAAAATGTAAAGGCTGGATAGATAGGACCGAATGGTAAATGTGATCCCGGTTTTAAACCTTTCCAAATTAGATCGATCGCTCCAAATTGAACAAGTAAAAATCCGTAGAAGAACATGACGTGGATAGCTCCACTTTTCTTATCCTTCAATAGCTTTTTCTGTCCGAAGACGTAGACCCATATTTTCTGGAGACGTTCTTTAATATTGTTATCAAACTCTTCTTTTCTACCAAGCTTGATGAACTGAATCCGTGTTTTGATTAAGTATGTGAACAGAGCTAAAGCGTATGCCGTCACCGCAAGAAACAAAATCCAGTTGGCAATCAGTAATGGGCTCATTTGTCCTCTCCCCTTTCGTTTGCGTTTCAATAATTAATGATAGTGTAGTGGAAAATAACTTTTCTGTCGATACTCTATTTACTAGTTTAAAATATGAATGAGCATTCAGTCAACCAAAAGTTTTAATGATTCGGGGAAAACGGGTGAATTATAGAGAGACGACGAGGAGTGTTGAATCAGATTCTCGTTGGTTATTAATTTAGAGAACTGGGCTACCTTTTTCGTGAACCGGACTACGTATTTGTGGAACTCAAATACCTTTTTGGTAAACTCGGATACCTCAGGAGAACTGGACTACCGATTCTGCTAACTCGACTACGTATTCGTGGAACTCAGATACCTTTTTGGCAAACTCGGATACCTCGACTACTCCTCCACCGATAAAAGCAAAAAAAACCTGCAATGCTCACGCAGGTTTTTTGCTAGTGATTTGTATTTCATTCAGCAATTTGCCAAATAGCACTTCCGCTTCGGTTATTCGCTCAGCGGGAATCGCCAGAAAGACGACTGTTGCCGGACCCGCGGACTTCGTTGGGTCTAGTACGGTTTCGACCTGCGCCGTTTCATCGCCTGTCATGTGACGAGCCTCTTGCAAAATCCCGCCTGAACCGACCGGCCAAATTTGTTGGACAATACTATCTACTAACGCCTTTCGAAGTAACCGAAGTGACGCAACTTCTTCCTTACGCTCTAGCACTTCATGGCCAACAAGTGGGATACCGTATGTACACCAAACCACCTCATCCACAAGTGCTAACTTTTTTCGCTCACCAATCATGGTCACCGCCATCGCTGATTGCACAAGCTCCATATTCGTTTCCGTGCTACCGCTAATTGTCGGAACCGCAAGCCCCGCCTCTTCAAATAAATTCGTCACACCTGCCACATATTTGTCCCAACTCGCGCTACCGCTAAAGTTATGGATCATCACAGTAACAGGTTCTGCATGACTCGCCCATTGTTCAAGCAGGGCGACACGCGCGGCGAAATAAGCCGTGACATGGTCTGGGGCAGCAACAACATCGCCTGGTTTCTCCCCAATGCCGCCCGAATTATCCGTTGTGACAATAAAACCATTGCCAATTTCGATTGCATTTCTCAACGCAATGCTCCTATGCGATTTACCGCAACATGCTTAAGAGCAGGTAAAACGACTGCCGCAACGACTGCATTCAGCACAGTTGCAACAACTATCGACGGTAATATCCCGATGAAAAATGCCGGTGAAACTAAGAAATAAAATGGTAATGGTGCGAGCAAGCCATTGGCGATGACGAAAAACACCCATTTCATAATGGCGAAGCCCGCTTGATGCATGCGTGCAAAAATCAGTATGATCACAAACATTTCAAGTGCGATAATCACATGGAATGGTCCTAATGGAAATCCCGCATACATCGCAGAGGCCGTATGTCCTAACATCGATGCAATCCCCGAAAAAACAGGTGGCAAAAACGCCGCCGATACAAGAGCTGGTACTGTGTCGAGCGCTAATGAGCCAACAGCCGATGGGATTTTAATTAAACCGCCAACAGCACATAATGCCACGAATAATGCCGTTAATGTCATTCTTCTCAATCGCATTTTTTCAGTTCTCCTTTTTCTTATCCGTCCTGAATACTTTTGCGCTGCGGACATATTCATTATCGGGTACATTCACCCGTGCATTGGCAATGCGTGCTGCGACAAAAAAATAATCGGAGAGTCTATTCAAATAACGTTGCACAACTGGTGAAACATCCTCTTCTGCCTTCATCAGTGTTACGGTTTGACGTTCCGCGCGTCTCGCGATTGTTCGTGCAATATGGAGCGTTGCCGCGGCCGGTGTTCCACCCGGTAATATGAAACGCTCAAGCTCCGGTGCTTCCTCCATCAGCTTGTCGATGCGCTGTTCCAATACTTCAATCGGCTCATCTGCTAATTTATAGTGGCGCTCTTTCATAACGTTTGCGAGGTCACCGCCGCCGTCAAATAATTCATTTTGAATAGCTTCTAAATCTTCCAGCATATCTGCAAAAATAGTCGTATCCAGCTCTGTCATTGCCTTTCCGACGAATGAATTCAATTCGTCCATCGTGCCATACGCTTCTACTCGCAAACTATCCTTGTCAACACGTCCACCTATTAAACTCGTTTGCCCTTTATCCCCTGTACGTGTATAAATTTTCATAATCCTTCTCCCCTTTTCTTTAAAGTTTGTGCAAGGCCATACCAAATCCGTGTCACTTCATCTGCCTCCGCCATCAACCGCTGATAGAGTCGGCCGCAAGCATCCCGCAACTTTCTGTGCTGTGCATCTATCGGTACAATTCCTCGGCCGATGTCGGTTAAAATTACAATCGCCTCTCGACCCGCTACGATTGCCAACACATAGTCAATCGCATCTGCTTCTGACAGCTTTGTCTCTGCAAGCCACTTCTCAATGCCGGCAACAACGATTACCTGATTCGTGTCCAATTGCTGCCGGTCACTCAGTATAGAACCTTCGAGCCACTCGATTTTTCGACTCGCCAACATCGCATTCACGTAGTCTCGTTTGCCGTTATGAGCACCGCCGATAATGACGTGCATGGCTGTCCCTCCTCAAATGCTTGTTCACTGGCCCACTCCAGTCGATAACCTGTTCCATGCGGAATCGGCCACGACCAAAACTCTTTGTCTATTGGTGAAAACCTCGTCAACAGGAGCCGAATCGGTCCACCATGCGTCACAATCACCGCCCCATTTGAAACCTGTTTCAAGGCGGATAGTACTCGCTGTTCTAGCGCCATCAAACTTTCACCGCCGCGCGGTGCATTTTGATAAGGATCGTCAATCCACCGACGATAGTCCATATCCTTTTCAAGGTCGTCATACGTTTTTCCTTCAAAATCGCCAAAATGACATTCACGCCAATTCGAATTTGCTTCATATGCCGCCTCTGGGAAATAAAGAGCGGCTGTCTGCCTAGCACGTAACAAATCGCTACCTACAACGAATGATGCGGGTAACAGACACTTAGCCTCTGTCGCTATAATCGGTTCATCTGTCCAGCCAATGTACTTGCGCAATTCATTGCCAGCGGTCGGCAGATGGCGGATTACATGAAGCACAAAACGGTCATCCATAACAAAGCCTCCGTTCCTTCGATGAAAGCCCCACATAAGTCACCGCTGACACCGCCGAAATGCTTGCGTGACCAGCTACGAAACACGACAAGGGCAACTGCCAGCACAGCAAACAAACCAATTGGTAGAAGCAAGCTATTTATCAATAAGCCAACAGCTACCAACAACACCACACTAGCGGCCACCGAGCAGCCAATGACCACATTGCCAGCCATCTTCTCCTTAAAAAAATGAGCAATTCCTTTATCTTTCGCAAGACCAACCGTTGTGAAATAAACATTCAAGGCAGCTCGAGCTAAAAAAGGAATAACGATAAACAACGCGATATTTGCTGTCCCGCGCATTAGAATTTCATGGAACAAGGCGATTTTGACAACGATGAGCAGCACAAGTGCCATCGTCCCGAACGCGCCAAGACGCGGATCATCCAATATCTCCAAGCGCTTGGCACGGTCCCGATAGGAATAGAATGCATCGCCTGTATCCGCCCAGCCATCCAAATGCAAGCCGCCGGTCAATACAATGCCCGCTAACAGCACGAATACTGCGGCAAGAAGTGGGCCAACATGTACGACGTCTAACATGAGGGTCGATACTGCATACATCACGAGTCCGATTGCTGCTCCGACAAATGGTAGCGCCACATACATCGCCGTCACTTCCTTGCGACCAAGCGGCAGCTCTTTCTTCACCGGGATCGCTGTAAAAAATTGCAGTGCCAACAAAATACCATTCATCTTATTCCCTCGGTTCCGACAGAATGTCTGTCAATAGCGGCCAATTGAGGTTTGCCTTCACATGGGCCGCCCACTCGTCATAGATATCGACGCCACGCGGTGCAGACATGACCGGACGATCTGCATCTTCCTCTTCAATGCCGTGATCGACTTTGTAAGGAATCACTCCTGCAACGGGAATTCCTGTATACGTTTCAATAAATTCAATGCCCTCTTGGAATAAGGAAACGTCCCCATGAAATTTATTAATGATAATCGCTTTCACGCGCGCACGGTGTGCGGGAGGGAGCAATTGAAGTGTGCCAACAATCGATGCAATGGCGCCCCCGCGGTCAATATCCGCCACTAATACAGCAGGCACATCCGCAATTTCTGCCACACGCATATTGACGATCTCACGGTCATTGAGATTTACCTCAGCAGGGCTTCCTGCACCTTCAATAATGACTGTGTCATAGCTTTCCGCCAGTTTGTTAAGTGAGGTCTGTATGGCTGCGATCGCCCGATTAAAAAACTGTTCCCGGTACGCCATTCCTGCCACTGGGCCGAATTTCTCTCCGAAAAAAAACACCTCAGATTTCATGCCTGCCACCGGTTTCAACAATATCGGATTCATCTCAATCGCTGGTACCGTTCTAGCTGCAAGCGCTTGAATAAATTGCGCACGGCTCATTTCCTCGCCATTATCTGTTGTCGCGGAAAATCTAGACATATTTTGCGATTTAAAGGGCGTTACACGCACACCTTCGTCGGATAACATACGGCATAAGGCTGTACAAATCATCGTTTTTCCGGAATCTGATGCCGTGCCTAAGACCATAAGTCCATTCATAAATTCACTCCCCTTTCCAATAAGTCGCTACGCCATAATCCATCTCGATAGCTGTACCTGCTGTTGCTACGAGTTGTTGATGAATCTGTCCAATCCATTGCCTATACTGATTCGTTTCTTCATCCTTTGACGGTAGCTCGTCCAGCACTTCATTGGAGACAATCACGAGATGTGCAACTTGAGAGAGTAGCGCATCAATCGTTTCATATAGTTGCTGTGCTTTTTGTTCCATGCAACCGTTTTGCTGGATGCATGGTGTTCCTGTTTCCCAGCCTTCATATAATTCATTAGCTAGCCAGGTTGTTAAGCAATCCCATAAGACAGTATCACCTTGTTGAATAACGGACAATACTTCCTTTAGCTTCGTCGGCTTCTCGAGCGTCAGCCAGTTTTGAGAGGCACGGTCCTGCCGATGCCACTCAATGCGCTCCTGCATTTCTCGATCCGTTGCTAAACCGGAAGCAATATAGACCAAACGGCCACCATTTTGCTGCACTTCATTAACGAGTAATCGTTCCGCATAGCCACTTTTCCCACTACGAACACCACCACTTATGAACGTCAGTTTTCCGCGAACCATCGCTCCAGCTCCTCTGTCAATACAGCCATATCCGCTTCATTTTTCATGCCAATTCTGAACCAGCGACCGTCCATACCACGGAAATTCTCGGAGTGCCGGAGCACAATCCCTCGTTCTACTAAATCCAAATAGAGCTTGTTGGCATCTCGACCTTGTCCTACCTTAAACGTTAGAAAATTCGTCACAGAATCCGTCACCGTACAGTTATGCGACTTGAGAAATGAGGTAAGCTGTTCACGTTGCCGATTGCTATGCTGAATCGCTTGTTGCCTAAATGATTCTTCCGGTAAACAAACCGCTCCAATCCGAGCCGCCATGCCATTGACATTCCAATGCGGTGCCAGTTCTTTTATGCCCTCAATCACGGTTTCATTCGCAACAACATAGCCAAGCCGGATGCCGGGAATGGCGTACATTTTTGTCATGGAACGGACAATGATGACATGTGGATTTTCTTTAATTGCCGAGATCAATGACAGCTTTTCATCGACAAAATCAATGAAGGCTTCATCCAACACAATGTCACAACCCACATCGGCACCATAACGAATTAAGTCTGTTAACTCCCGGCGTTCAGGCATCATGCCCGTCGGATTGTTTGGTGTACATACATAAAGAACTGCAGCCGATACCATCGCTTGTTTGATCTCATTCAAAGGCAGCTTGAATCCGTCTGTTTCTGAGGCTACGACGCGGATGACATCAACATTTTTCGCATGCAATGTCGCTTCATATTCCGAAAATGTCGGATGGACAACAATCGCCCGTTTGCCTCGATAACGTTCTGCGATAAGCGCCAGCAGCTCCGCCGCCCCGTTGCCGACAAATAGCTGCGACTTGGAAACGTTGTGAAAATCAGCGACTGCCGATATAAATGGCTCTCCGGCTGGATCAGGGTACGCCCCGATCTCTGCCAATAAATTCGGCCACATCACACGAACTGCTTGCGGTGGACCCGCCGGATTCACATTCTCACTAAAATCCAATACACGCGCTGGCAAGTCAATGCCTAGTCGCTCATAGACATGATGTGGGTTAGCACCGTGTTCAGGCAATTGCATAGAAAAACACTCCAATCACAGTGAGGACTAGCCAAAAAGTAAAGGCAACAATATGCATTTGCCTAATCGTCAATTTAATATGTGCTGCTGCAAGTGGGACTGTGCCTGGTCCAATTTCCGGCCGCTCAGATACCTTGCCACGATATGTACTTTTTCCACCTAGCGTCACGCCTAATTGCCAAGCCGTCGCCGCTTCTAAAAAACCACTGTTCGGGCTTGGATGTTGCCTAGCATCCCGGTTCCAACCTGCAAAGCGCTTCATCAAGCCTAGCTTGCCTTCATTTGGAGAATAAAAAATAATGAGAAAGCCCGTAATCCGCGCCGGAATGAAATTCAAGACATCATCTGCGCGTGCAGAAAATTTGCCGAACTTTTCATAGCGCTCATCCTTATAACCAATCATCGAATCAAGTGTATTGACCGTTTTATACAACCATAAGCCTGGGGCACCGAGTAAAAACGCCCAAAATAACGGTGACGTAATGCCATCTGCCGTATTTTCGGATACTGTTTCAATAACCCCACGCGCAATGTCATTTTCCTGTAGCTTGTCAGTATCACGTCCGACAATCCACGCTAATTTTTTACGCGCTTCCGGTAAATCATTCGCAACAAGCGGCTCGTAAACGCTTAATCCTGCATCACGTAAACTTTTTTGTGCCAGTCCAATTGCAATCAGAATGGCTTCCACAATAATACCGACAAATAAATTGATTTGATAAGCGAATGCGACAATGATGAAGACCATTATAAAAACGATTCCGACTATACTAAAGAGCGTTAGTGCCCCTTTCCCAGTGCGAAAACGTCCTTTATTCAAAAGGGATGTCAGCTTAGAAATAAACGCTCCTATCCAGCGAACAGGATGTGGCCAGGTCTGTGGATCACCGATTATTCGGTCCAGTAAAAAACCAATCGCAATCGCAATAAAATGTGCAGGTATCACGTTGTCCACCCCTTTGCTTGTTTATAGGCACGAATTGCTCGAGCAGTACAATCATAGACCCCATGACCAATCAATTTGCCTAGTGGCGTAATGGGCCCTGCATAGGATAAATATTCGCCTTGCTGCGTTGCCGCTACAAGCAAGCTGTCCGTTGACGTGCCCGTCGCAATAGTACCTGTCAGTGGGTCTTGAATGGCTTCCGTTTGCATCGCCTTAGCTTTAGCTTCTGTCGCAGTAATCATTGCTTGAATAAATGCCTCGTCGGATAATGTGCCATTGATGATAATCCATGTATTAATCGTGCCGATGCGTTGCTCCCGGTCGCGGGTAAGTGCTTTCGACACGTCAACCGCATTGCCAATTCCAGCCGTCACCGCGATTAAAACCGTACCAAAATCACCTTGGTACGATTCCACTTCCACATGTTCTGTCATCACCGCTGTCATCATGCCAACCGTCTCCATGCCATGAAAACCCTGCCGCTCTAAATAACTAGCCATTTCGGCTTTAGCATCATCGTAAGCGTAATTGGCGTCGACATGACGATTGACAAATGCACGATACCAGCCAGTTCCCGCATTATGCACTGCAGAGGACATTGTTTTCAATGGACCAGCCGTCCGTAAAGAGACGTAGTCCGATGACACTGTAAAATCATCGACGGTCACCGTAAATGGAGTCGTTTTTTCTTTCATATCAGCAAATGTGACAGACTTTACTTCAGACTTCTTGCCGTTGCCACCTATTAAATTATCCCCTTGTAGCATGTCACATTGCCCCTTTTCTTCGTTATTGCGTCTAGATTTTGAATGGCGTATCGAACAGAAAAGGTTCAATTTCTACGTTTCCCGCAAAAATTAAAGCATTCATCTATCCTTTTTTTGTTCCAAATAAAAATCCTCCGTATGAGTACGGAGGAATGTTTAGTAAAAATGCGGACGCATTAATGCACCGATTTCCACCAAGCCTATCCTCGTAAGCAACCGGTTTTTTCATAAAGGCAGGTCTCCTGACTTGTGTGCATATCGTTTGACGACAAGCTGGCACTTACAGTGGCGGGACCGTGTCGGACTTCAACCGACTTCCCTTTTAACCTCGTTCTTAATGGCGAGGCACCTTTATGTTTGGCTATGTAATTTCTATATCTTTTAGTATACTACAAGTTTTGAAGGTGTCGAGAGGAGACAAAAGTTATTGGTGCTCGAAGGCGAATTATTACTTTCCCCCCCAAAAAAACGCCACACCAAGGAAATATATCCTCAGTGTAGCGGCCAATCCAGTTACATTTTTTCCGGTGCTGAAACACCAATTAGTTTTAATGCGTTGGCAATTGTTGTGCGTGCTGCTGTAATGAGTGCAAGCCTTGCTTCTGACAAGTCTTGATTTGCAGGGTCCAACACTTTTTCGGCGTTGTAGAAGCTATGGAATGCTGCCGCTAGTTCTTGAATATACGTCGCGACACGATGCGGTATGCGCAATCTTGCAGCATCACTGACCACTTTCGGGAAGTCTCCAATTTTCTTCAACAATTCCAATTCTTTTTCAGCTTGCAATAAAGAAACGTTAGCCACTGATGTAGCTAGGCCTGTTTCTTCGGCTTGTCGCAAAATCGAAGAAATCCGTGCGTGTGCATATTGCGCGTAATATACCGGATTTTCATTGGATTGAGAAATGGCCAAGTCAAGGTCAAAGTCCATTTGTGAATCACCTGAACGCATAGCGAAGAAGTAACGGACTGCATCCAAACCGACGTCTTCTACGAGCTCACGTAAGGTAACTGCTTTCCCTGTCCGTTTACTCATTTTGAATTTCTCGCCGTCTTTATACAGCTGAACCATTTGTGCCACACTTACTTCCAATGTATCGCGGTCATAGCCAAGTGCTTCAATCGCTGCTTTCATCCGCGGAATATAGCCGTGGTGATCGGCGCCCCAAATGTTAATAAGCTTGTCAAAGCCACGGAATAATTTATCTTCATGATAAGCAATGTCAGGCAATAAATACGTGTACGTGCCGTCGTTTTTAATGAGCACACGGTCTTTGTCATCTCCAAATGTTGTTGAACGGAACCATGTTGCGCCATCTTCTTCAAAAATATGCCCGTTTGCACGCAATTTATCGAGTGCGACATCGATTTTACCGTCTTCATATAATGAGGTTTCCGAGAACCATACATCAAATGATACGCGGAAATCTGCGAGGTCCTTCTTCAATTTCGCCAATTCAAAATCAAGTCCGTACTTACGGAAATAGTCATAGCGCTCTTGTTCAGAAACGTTGACGTATTTATCGCCAAATTGTGCTGCTAGTTCTTCCCCGATGCCTACAACGTCTTTCCCATGGTAGCCATCTTCCGGCATGTCTTTGTCTAAACCGAGTGCTTGGAAATAACGCGCTTCAATGGAGTAGGCAAGGTTATTGATTTGATTACCAGCGTCGTTAATATAATATTCGCGCGCGACATCGTAGCCAGCAAAATCAAGGACATTACTCAAGGAATCGCCGAGTGACGCACCTCTTGCATGACCTAGATGCAAGTCGCCAGTTGGGTTAGCTGAAACAAATTCGATTTGAATTTTTTCATTGGCACCAGAGGTTGAGCGACCATAATTTTCACCTTGCTCAAGAACCGTTTTGACGATGTCGCCTAGGTAATCTGTTGCTAATTTGATGTTCATGAAGCCAGGACCCGCAATGTCAACCGATTCAATGGATGTTGCTGACGTGTCTAAGTGTTCCAAAATCGCTTCTGCAATGGCACGTGGTGGTTTTTTCGCCAATTTTGTCAACTGCATCGCAATATTCGTTGCGTAATCTCCGTTGTCTTTACTTTTCGGTGTTTCCAGCATAATGTCTGGTATTGCTGCCTCTTCTACAAGCTCTGCCGCAATAACCGCTGCGCGCAATGCCGATTTCACTTCCTGCTCAATTTGTTCTACTGCGTTCATAATATTCCCTCCGTATATGTAATGGTCAATTCGTATGTCCCGAGTAAAGATCCTTCTGCATGTAGCTCGTATGCGACATGGAATCGCCCTAGCTGTTCATTAAAATCAAGGTGAGTCGTTTTGACGAGTAAATTAAATGACGCAGGACCATTGCCATAATTTCCTGGCCGTTCACCTTTTGAAATGAAAGGCAACCGCATCTTGACTGCGCCACTACGGAAGATCAGTGCGTCCTTCGCACCCATTTTGACCGTTGTCAAAACAAGTTGACCATTTTGTTCCTCTTCATATTTCAAGTAATGGATCCCTTTTTTCTCAATGAGCTGACCAGCTAGGTTCATCTCATAGCTCTCCTGATCCTGTCCGGGATGTCGGATTGACGAATGGAGCTGGATATCCACCTTGCGTACTCTATCCTGCGTTTCCATACGCTCACCGTCCTTTTCCTTTTGTCTAGACTCCAGGCGCCAGTCGCTCGAGTCGCTTCAGACTTGCTGATAAAGGCAAAAAGCACCTTTATCAGCAAGTCTTCCAGCGCTTGTCGCGTCTAGCAGGCGCCCTGCGCTTTTCTTAAGTACATCTTTTTATTATATCCTGTTTCCTTGCTAGATTTCAATCTATCTATAGCGATCGATGTTTTTATGTTCACCCCGTTTAATCTCTTTCCATGCGTCACATACTACACTTAACAACATCGACGGGACGGGATTGTATGCAACGGGTAGTGTATTTAAAAAAGGTAAAGAGACGCAAAGCTATCAAGCGGCTACTACTGCTCTCCGTTACGATGCTAACGGCGGTGCTAACCGTTTTCTTATTGCTTCGCTTATATGCGCAGGTAACGGGAGCGCCTTCTTTAAGCGTGCCAAAAGCTTCCGTCTTTCTCGATAAGAATGGCAAACAAATTGGCGATCGCTTCACAGCTGAGCGGCGTTATTGGGTTGATCTTGACGATATGTCTCCCTTTCTAATTGATGCGGTCATTGCGACGGAAGATAAAAATTTTTACAGCCATAATGGCTTTGATTACCGACGGATTGCAGGAGCTTTGCTGAAGGATGCCAAGGCTGGACGCAAAGTCGAGGGAGCTAGCACAATTACCCAGCAATACGCTAAAAATTTATATTTAACGTTTGAAAAGACATGGAAACGGAAATTTGACGAGGCACTCTACGCGTACCGAATGGAAATATTTTATGACAAAGATGTTATTTTAGAAGGCTATATGAATACCGTTTATTTTGGCCATGGTATGTATGGTGTCGAGGCAGCTAGCAAATTTTATTTTGGAAAGCCTGCGAAAGATTTGACGCTAGAAGAATCTGCCGTCATCGTAGCGATTGCCAAGGGACCTTCGATTTATTCACCTATCGAAAATCCGGAAAGATCGGAGGAGCGGAAAACGCTTGTCCTTTCTCTTATGGAAGCACAGGGATACATTACTGCACGGCAAGAAGAGCGGGCAAATCTTGAACAAATTACATTGAAGACACGTGAATGGGCAGATTCGAAGCGCGTTGCACCCTACTTTTTGGATGAAGTATGGCGAGAAGCAGAAAAAGTACTCACTGCCAAGGGACGCTCCCCTGCTGAAGGTGGCTGGACTATCCGCACAACATTGGACCCACATCACCAGCAAAGTGCGGAGGAAGTAATCGCTAAGTGGATGCCAGACAATGATTTACAAGTTGGCTTTATGTCTATTGAACCGGAAACTGGCTATATCACGTCACTTGTTGGTGGGGTTGATTACACGGAAAGCCCATTTAACCGAGCAACACAAGCAAAGCGTCAGCCTGGTTCTGCCATGAAACCTGTGTTGTATGCCGCGGCACTTGAAGAGGGATTCAATCCACTCACATTTTTATCGACTGAAAAGACTATCTTCACTTATGATGAAGGACGCTCAACATATGAACCGAGCAATGTTAACGGTAAGTTTGCTGGGCATCCTATTTCACTTGCACAGGCACTCGCCATTTCTGATAATATTTTTGCAGTCAAAACGCTCGAAGAAATTGGCTATAAAAAGTTTAGTAAAATGGCAGAAAGGTTGGGCGTTGACGCCACATTCCCTGAATCACCTGCTGTTGCGCTCGGCACATCAGACGTCACACTGTCCGATATGACAAGCGCTTATAATCGAATTGCATCAGGTGGCACCGAAATTAAACCGATGACGATTCTATCCATTGCAGATTCCGAGGGCAAAACGGTGTACGAGCATCCAAAACAAAGCAAGAAGCATGTAATTTCTGAACAGGATGCATCTGTTCTTACCCATTTAATGACAGGCATGTTCGACCCTGTATTCAATGATTATTCTTCCTCCACGGGACTTTCCATGCGTCAAAAACAGACACGGCCCTATGCGGCGAAATCCGGATCAACGATTTCTGATCAATACTTAATCGGCTTCACACCTTCGCTAACAGCGGGAATTTGGACAGGCTTTGACGTTGGTAAACAGTTAGCCGATGCGCAGGATAAAGCTGCTTCCAAAAAAATATGGATTGATTTCATGGAAACAGTGCATAGCGGTAAGCCGGCCGAGCCATTCATCCCCCCAGAAGGAGTTAATGGAGTCATCGTCGATGTGGAAACAGGCGGCATCGCGGTAAATGAGTGCGAAAAACAGCGGCTCGTTTACGTCAAGGAGAAGGATATGCCTCAAAGATTGTGCACAGACAAAACGTTGAGAGAGCAGCGATCATCTGGCGAAGGTGACAGCGATAAGCTCGAACTATTTCCGTTTTCGTTTTTTGAGTGAGTCAGTGAAACTTTGATGATTTTGTTGGAAACCACGACGTTTGTTGCACACTTGCGCGAAATGGTTGCACACTTTGCTGATTTCGTTGGAAACCACAACGTTTGTTGCACACTTTGGCGATTTCGTTGGACACTTTACTGATTTTGTTGGAAACCGCGACGTTTGTTGCACACTTGCGCGAAATGGTTGCACACTTGGACGATTTCGTTGCACACTTTACTGATTTCGTTGGAAACCACAACGTTTGTTGCACACTCGCGCGAAATGGTTGCACACTTGGACGATTTCGTTGGACACTGTTCGACTGACAATCAAAAAAGCTTTCTTCTCTTGAAATCATTCAAGGGAAGAAAGCTTTTTTACCGTCCAGGCCATCCTGCCAAATACTATATCGCGCTTGGGTTTGTTTGATACGATACTTGTTAGAAAATGCACCATTCCGGTTGTCCTAGCTTACAAGTACAAGCTATATTTTTAGTGTACTTCCTTTCAGTCGGACATTCAACCTCCGAAAGGGAACTATGCGAAAACTGTCACAGATTGTTCATAATTCTGGCGATTCTACACCGAGATCAGCATGTAACTTCGCTTCACTGCGCTCCCACATCTCTTTATTATGGCCTGAAAGAAAATCTGCAAGAATTTTTTTAGATTTATCATCCATATTATCAACCATAATATGGCGCTTCATCGACTTATCCATTCGGTTGACGTGATCCGCTAGCACTTTATAGCCGCGACGTTTTTCACGATTCACGACCATTTCACAAGCTGTGACACCTGCGTAATAAGGACCATCTTCTTTAAAATCAATCGTCACCCAGACGAGCCAGTACGGTTTACCGCCAGCCGAGTCCTCACGGTTCAGTGTGAATTTAATGCCGCGCTCCGTATCACTTCTTGCGTGCATGGCCCCAATTTCAATCTTGGCAAGCCCTTCATCAACGTCAATAATGACAGGCGACACGTTTTCTAACGACAATGATCCAATTCCGAATCCTTTATGTCCATCGGTCGGATCATCTTTTATTATAGTGAAACCCATTTTTTGTTTCGGTTTTTGCTCATTCGTCATTCGTTACCCCTCCAACTCTGGTAGTATATACACTATACCGAATATATGCGGAGAGGGGGAACTGGAATGCCTTATGTAACTGTAAAGATGTTGGAAGGTCGTACAGAGGAGCAAAAACGCGCACTTTGCGAAAAAGTAACGGAGGCTGTTGCTGAAACAACTGGCGCGCCTGTCGAAAACGTTGTCGTCTTTATCGAAGAAATGCCAACAAATCATTATGCTGTCGCTGGAAAACGTTTTAGTGATCAATAATTCTTCATTAAAAATAGGCTGTCCCATTTTCGAGTTCAAATGGGACAGCCTTATTTCATTGCACAGAACAGCGTTGCAGTTCAGCGATGAAGTCGAATGCATCCGACATCTCCTGCTCAGAGAAGTTCAACTTACTTTTTACAATGTGCACTTTTGCTATCTGCTCATTCTTATCGAGGTGATCGAAATAGAGCAATGTCGATACTAGTTCAAGGAACCTCGAGCTTTTACCATTCATCATATCTACACAAACTGCTAGTGTTTCATGCGGAGTTTTGGCTGTTTCAAGAAAACTTGTCCCTTCCTCCGTCGTTGTATAGCTATATTGAACATACGAGCCCTTGTCCACACATTGTTCCGCCAGAAAACCCATCGCGCATAGTTCCTCTATACGTAGCGTCAATTCCTCTGAATAAGGACCATACATATGCAGTTCATATTTTTCTGCAAACGGGAAATTCATCTTTTTTGCGATATAAATCATTTTTTGTATCTTTTTTCTACCCTTCACTTCATTCGCAATTGAAATGAATTGCACAATCTTGGCATGCTCCTGCAACAAGAGAACCACTCCCTTCTACCCTTCTAATATATGTAAAATTTTTCTGTATAACGGATTTTGGTCTTTCCCTTCATTCAACAAGTCTTCCGGGAAATAGATTTTATGATCTGTTCGTTTTTTACCCGAAATCGCATCTACGATATCCGATGACCGTGATAACTCGCTCAAGTCGCCGTTTGGCATTTGCAGGTAGATCGGTAGACGCTCATTTTCTTCACCTGGGCGATAGAAATCATACGGTAAATCTGACGATGAATCTGCGACAAGATAATAAGTTGGATCAATGCCTGCCTGTTTAAACAATTGTTCCAGCTCACCAATTTTCCGGTATTCCGTCGCTGGGTCGAATTCTGCATATTGGAAGAGCCTTCTGTTAATAAACCGATAGCAAAGATCTGAGAGAATCGCGTCCTCTTCCTTCATCCAAATCTGAAAATAGGTCAATAAAATACTTTCATCGAGTGCTATATAATCCTCCAGTTCGAATGTCCGATCAAAAAACGAACGAAAATGGGTCGGTTCTTGTTTGAAAATATAACCCTCATCGTGTAAATGCTTTGCGCGATGTAAAATTTTCGTCAAAATGACTTCTGCGCTGCGTGATACAGGATGAAAATAAACTTGCCAATACATTTGGTAACGGCTCATGATGTAATCTTCCACGGCGTGCATCCCGCTATATTTAATGACTGCTTGTTCTTCTGCTGGTCGCATGACACGCAAAATACGCTCCATATCAAAATGCCCGTATGATACACCGGTAAAATAAGCATCCCGCTGTAAATAATCCATTCGGTCCGCGTCAATTTGGCTGGATATAAGGCTGATCACAAGCTTATCTGGATACGTTTTTCCGATAACATCCGCTACTTTTTGCGGGAAATCAGGTGCCACACATCGGAGTACACCATTCACTTCCGTATCGCCTAGCAAAATGGCTTGTGTAAATTGTTCGTGATCGAGATTGAATACCTTTTCAAATGCATGCGAAAACGGACCATGTCCAAGATCATGTAACAGCGCTGCGCATAATGTGACAAGTCGTTCCTCATTGTTCCATTCGGGTCTATGACTAAAACCATCATCAATGATGCGTCGAACGATTTCATAGACACCTAGTGAATGATGGAACCGACTATGTTCTGCACCGTGAAACACAAGATAAGTCGTCCCAAGCTGCCGAATCCGGCGAAGACGTTGGAATTCGCTTGTACCAATTACGTCCCAAATGACTTTGTCGCGCACATGGATATAGCGGTGCACCGGGTCTTTGAAAACTTTTTCTTCGATTAGTTTTTCATCTTTGTAATCCATCATGCACCTCCAATCAATTACGCCACTGCGTAGTTTCAAATCAACTCAATATTCTTAGTATAGTCAATCCTGCTCCTGGTTGGAAGATGGAAAAAGAATCATTTGAATGAAATAAAAGATAGAATGCTTTTTTCCTTATGAATAAAATAGAGCAACCCTGTCCACACTGATCGTAGAAAGAAACTATGAACATATGGTAGGAGGCACGGAAATGGTGAAAGTTAGACAGGATGCTTGGATTGAAGAGAACGATATTTTATTGGCAGAGACGGTGTTGCGACATGTTCGTGAGGGGAGCACACAGCTAAGCGCCTTTGAGGAAGTCGGCGATGCGCTCAACCGAACTGCTGCTGCTTGTGGATTCAGGTGGAATGCCGTCGTCAGACAGGACTATGAAAAAGAGCTAGTTGATGCAAAAAAAGAGCGTAAGCAAGCCATTCGTGTCCTTGGCAAGGATTTCAAACGACGTGGACAGCAATTGTATAGCCCTTCTCAGGGGAATCAAGAAGACCAAATGACAGCCGTTCCTTTATCGGCATTATCGCTCGATACAGTTATTGCCTACCTCGTCCGAATGCATCACACAGGCGTTGGCGATAGCGAGTCATTGCGTTGGAGACAAACCGCCAAAATCGCCACCGATAAGTCGGATAGGCTTGAAAAAGAAATCGAAAAGCTTCAACAGGAAAACAAAACACTACGCTCTGATTATGAGCAATTCGTTCAAATTATGAATCGTGCCCGCCGTCTCGTAACACTCGAAGACGAAACAGATCGCACTGCTCCTGTCTTTACGATGGAGCAAAACGGTAACCTGGTCAGCAAAGAACCGCCAATCAATCACTGATTGGCGGTTTTTTCTTGCGGCTGATTAGGGAGAACGTTGTTTAGTTTTACGATAACGTTGAATACTTCAGCAAAAACGTTGTTTAGTTTTGCGATAACGTTAAATACTTCGGCAAAAACGTTGTTTAGTTCAATCATAACGACACTTTTGTCACTCATGCACCAACATTTTTTGATTACGTTCAACTACACGATTTAAATAAAATGTGTAGAGTTCCATTTCCTCCGGTTTGAAGCCGCCCATTTCTACTTCTTCGGCGAGCTCGCGCAGCAACAGCTGCAGACGAATGACGACATCATTGACGGTAAGCGGCAGCTCTAGTAATTGTGCGAGAGAGGCCATCACTTCAGGCTTGATAACCGGGTAACTGAACTTTGTCTCTGCCCCCTGCAAACCAATCTCATACAAGTCTCGAATCAATTCAGCCCGTTCAGCCCCGCTGCCTTCGATGCATAAATAGACTTGCACAGCGATACCTTGGCGCAATCTCCGCTGTGAAATACCGGCGAATTTACGCCCGCCAATGCTAAGATCGTATGAGCCAGGACAGTATGAGCCAACAATTTCATAAGCCTCGATACGGTCACCTGCCTCCGGAAAGAGTTTACGAACGAATGCCAGCATCGCTTCGTAGCCTGCCGGAATGTCGATAGCACCGTCGCGTTCCGATAACACAAGGGATATATTCAATACTCCATTATCAAGTACGACTGCGAGACCACCCGAGTTACGCACAATGACGTTGTACCCTGCATTCTCAAGCATCGGAATGGCTTCTGCGATATGCGGAAGACGATGATCTTGAATGCCGAGAACGACAGTTTTGTCATGCACCCATGTGCGCACAGTTGGACTACTCATTTGTTGTCCGACGAGCTGACAAAGCGTATCGTCCGCAGCGAAAGACTCTAACGCAGAACGAGTGCGCGCTGTCATAGATTCATCTATGAGGCGCCATTGTGGAATTTGTAACAATGATTCATAGTGTGCCATTTGAAATTCTCCTACTTATAGACTTTGTGCCGCAGTGATAAGGGCTAGCTTGTAAACATCGTCTGCCGAACAACCGCGGGATAGGTCGTTGACTGGTGCATTCAATCCTTGCAAAATCGGTCCAATCGCCTCGTAGCCACCGAGGCGCTCTGTTAATTTATAGCCGATATTCCCTGCTTCAAGTGATGGGAAGACGAAGACATTGGCATCCCCTTGAATAATTGAACCTGGGGCTTTTTTGGCAGCAATTTCTGGTACATAGGCCGCATCAAATTGAAATTCACCATCCAGTGGTAAATCGGGTGCAATTTCTTTGGCGATTGCCACTGCCTCTGCTACCTTCTCCGTTTCTGGTGTGACAGCTGAACCCTTCGTCGAAAAACTCAACATCGCGACGCGTGGGTCAATGCCGAAGGATTGTGCCGTTTTCGCACTAGCCACTGCAATTTCCGCTAGCTCTTGCGCTGTCGGTGCAACTGTAATCGCACAATCTGCAAAGACTAGGCGCTCCTCGCCCTTCATCATAATAAACGCTCCGCTTGTCCTTGAAATGCCCGGCTTCGTTTTAATAATTTGAAGTGCTGGACGCACTGTGTCTGCTGTCGAATGGACAGCACCGCTGACGAGTCCATCTGCACGCCCTGTGAAAATCAGCATCGTGCCAAAGTAATTGACATCCTTCAATTGCTCGCGCGCTTGCTCCAAAGTAGCTTTTCCATTGCGGCGTTCAACGAACTTTTCAGCAAGCTCTTCGAAATAAGGTGCCTTCACCGGATCAATAATTGTTATTGCTGAAATATCTATTGCTGCTACACTTGCCGCTTGTATCACTTCTACTTCATTGCCAAGCAATATAGGTTTCACAAGTCCTTCAGTCTGAAGTCGCGACGCCGCTTCTAGTACGCGTGCATCTGTTCCTTCAGGTAAAATAATCGTTTTTTCATGGTCACGTAAGCTATCTTGAATGTTCGTAAAAAGATTTGTCATCTCTATCACCTTTCTTCGCTATCTTATACACTTAGCATACACGACTTAAGTCGTCGATAACAGTAGGACACTTCATGTCAAATTCGTGACAACGACACATTTCAACAGCGTTTTCTCATCCAACTATGCTACACTCGATTGAGAAGTAAATTCATGATGAAGGAGTTTGATTTCATATGATTGAAGCAGCACAAACACTGGATGGCTGGTACGTACTACACGATTTACGCACAATGGACTGGGCATCATGGAAACGGATTTCACCAGAGCAACGCCAAGCAGCAGTGGAGGAATTTCTTGTCTATCTCGAAAAACTCCAACAAGCAGATGATGAAAAAACAGGCGCACATGCTTTTTATACAGTAGTTGGTCAAAAGGCAGATTTCATGCTGATGACATTACGTCCAACAATGGACGAAATCCAAGCACTTGAAACAGAATTTAATAAACTCGCAATCGCTGATTTTACAATTCCAGCATACTCTTATGTGTCCGTTGTTGAATTGTCGAACTATCTGGCAGGCGAGTCTACTGAAGACCCTTACCAAAACCCATACGTTCGTGGACGTTTGTATCCTGAGCTACAACGCAGCCAATATATCTGCTTCTATCCAATGGATAAAAAGCGTGATGGTGACGTGAACTGGTACACACTTGATATGGACAAACGTAAAGCATTAATGCGCGATCACGGTTTAATAGGCCGTAGTTATGCAGGGAAAGTGAAGCAAATCATTTCTGGTTCTGTCGGTTTTGACGACTACGAATGGGCTGTCACATTGTTCTCAGATGATGTTCTACAGTTCAAAAAATTGATCTATGAAATGCGTTTTGATGAAGTAAGTGCTCGCTATGCGGAGTTCGGCTCATTCTTTGTCGGTACGATTTTAGAGGGCGATAAAAAAGCGGAGTTTTTCAATTTGTAAGTAATTCCACATCCAACCGTTCAACTGACCGCGTTCAGTTGAACGGTTTTTTCTGTCAGTAGGCATTTATGAGGCATACACTGCATATGATTCCCCAAGGGGGTTATTTCGTGGCGGTGGTAAAATATAACGAGGCTCAATTGGATATGCTGGCACGGCTCATGCGGGCGGAAGCAGAGGGCGATGGTCAATTAGGAATGCTCTTGGTCGGTAATGTTGGCGTAAACCGTGTACTTGCAGATTGTCTAGATTTCAGAGACATTCGTAATTTGGAAGAGATGGTATTCCAGCGTCCCGGCGGCTTTGAAGCGACGACAAAAAGTTATTTTTATCAGCGAGCACGCGAAATGGATAGAAATCTTGCAAGACGAGTGATTAACGGGGAACGCTTCACCCCTGGCGAGCGGTCCTTATGGTTTTTCATGCCAGCCGGCGAATGTCCCGCACAATGGTATGGCCAATGGAATACTGGCAGATTTAAGTCACACTGTTTCTTTTCACCGACAGTAGCAGACTGCCCTACCGTTTAAAACTATCTAAATCACAATCTGAAAGGATGAAGAAATGGTCCAATATTATTGGAACCCTACCTATCAAAATCAACATATCACACCGCCACCAGTCACAATTCCAAACGGCGGAAGACCTCCTAGTCCTGGCATGTCTGTCGGGCCACTCCCAGGGCCACCCGCACGCGAGCAGTCATACATCGAAAACATTTTACGGCTGAACATTGGTCAACCCGGTATCTTTAATTTCTCCTTTGAACATGCACTAGAGTCTGGCGTGAATACAAAACGCATTGTTGGAACTGTCGTAGCTGCCGGTCGCGACCACGTCATCCTAAACGAAACAGCAACCGGCCATGAATTCCTATTCCCTATGATTTATTTTGATTACGCAGAGTTTACGGGTAAAATAAACTATTTCCCTCAAGCTTGAATCAATTACGCCGGAGGCTTTATCTTGATCCGGTAGGTGTTATGACACCTGCTGAATAGGGATACAAAACCGCATTCATCTCCCCTATAGAGGTTGGGGTCTTCTGCCGAATGAAGATAAAAAATCTTCCGTCTGCCTAGTAGGGCTCACGGAAGATTTTTGTGTTCATTGTTCAATATTAGTTTGTATATTTAACCGCTGCGATTATCAACATAATCCAACCTGCGATGAATGCAACGCCGCCAATTGGCGTGATAGCGCCGAGTATACCGATTCCTGATAGACTCAATACATATAAGCTACCTGAGAATATGATGATGCCTGCAAGCAGTAAATAACCCGCCCATGTTAACTGTGTCGATGCGCCGAGCAGCGATGAGCTCATGAGGATTCCGACAGCAAGCAGTCCAATTGCATGAAACATTTGATACTGGACAGCCGTTTCCCAAATAGCTAAATAATGTTCAGAGAGCTTTTCCTTTAGTGCGTGTGCACCAAACGCACCGAGCGCGACAGCAATTGCTGCGTTGACAGCACCTGCGATAATGAAAAATGGCATTGTTTTTTCCTACTTTCTTGTTATGAATCAATCAAAAATCAAATAACGAGCCACCGTTTGCATCATCTTCCACAAGCGGCTTTCCTTCTAATGAAGATATGGACTGTACATCGGGTGCTATAATCGTTTTCGGGACAATCTTCTCTTCTTGCCTAGCACTATTTTCGCCAATCGCAACTTCACAGAGTGACCTAATTGCCGACAAAGCCTCACGCATGGTGCGCTCATCAATTGCACGCTTCGCCACGCCCAATTGGCGTTCCATTTCTGAGATGATGCGGTCATATGAAATCACCGTTTCACATCCCCCTTCTTTTGTAAAAATTTCAAACAATCCATGCCAGATGATCGCTTCACGACGACCGACGGCAATTCCCGTGTTTTGAACTCGTACGCCTTACATCCACGCGGATTTCGCCGGTCCCAAGTTACAAAGAAATGCTGGCATTGAAAACAATTGACAGCCATTTCGGTCACCTCTATTCATTTCCACTTTATCACGGTAGACGTGTAAATTAAAGCACTCCACCCGTTCTACTCCAATCAATCATCCCTTCATCCCACGACTTTAAAATCTCATTAGTCGCCGAATACGGACGACTGCCAAGAAATCCACGACTTGCGCTAAGTGGGCTGGGATGAACCGATTCGATTACCGCATGTCGTGATAAATCAATCAGCTTTTTCTTCTCCTGTGCAGGGCGCCCCCATAAAACGAACACAATCGGCTTTTCTCGTTCTGACAACTTCCGAATGACCCCATCCGTAAATGTTTCCCACCCCTGCTTACGATGTGAATGAGCTTGTCCTTGCTGCACGGTCAACACCGTATTCAGCATGAGTACACCTTGCTGCGCCCAGCCAGTCAACGTTCCACTTTCGGGAATCGCACAACCAATATCTGCCGACAGCTCCTTAAACATATTGCGCAAACTTGGCGGAATTTTCACGCCTGGCTGCACAGAAAAGCTCAACCCATGCGCTTGTCCAGGTCCGTGATACGGATCTTGTCCTAAAATGACAACCTTCACCTCATTGAACAGTGTGTATTGAAAAGCCGTCCAAACATCATCCATTTGTGGATAAATCGTTTGCTTTTCATATTCTTTTTCAAGAAATTGTTGCAACTTCACATAATACGGTTTCGTAAATTCTTCCTGCAACACTGTATCCCAGTCATTACCGAAAATCTTTTTATTCATCATTCATCTTGTCCTTAAACTCAATTGTCACATCATACCCTGCGAATGAAAACATTTCCCGCAGCGTCTTTTCGGCATTCTGTTGCGCCATCGTTAGCACGCCTTGTCCCACCGTTTCTTCCAATATCAGCTCTTTCGCTTCCTCAGCAATCTCATAGCCCTCTTTGATATCCGCTTTTTCACGGAAAAGCCCTTCATAGGAGTATACTTCTACTTTATCAAAATAAATTTCTGCCCCACCTAAAAAAGTTGCAGGCGGTAATGTCAGCTTGGCCGTTTTATTCTCTTCATCAATCACAACATCTTTTTCTGTCAAACCAGACATGTTGACGCCCGCCTTTACGGATCCCGGAATGACAACTAGCAGCTGGCGTTTCGTGCCTGGCAAATTAAGTCCGATGCTTTGTCCAAACAACTTATTATCTTCGCGCTCAAGAATGACTTTCGTATAAGCCTCCGCTGTGGCAAGCTCGTTCAATTCTTGGATTTGCTCTAAAAACGCACCCTTCTGTTCCGTATATGTGCTACCTTGTTTAAGTATAAAAAATGTGATAAACGGTAAACTGACAATGAGTAATATAATCAGCAACGCGATGACTATAAATGATTTTTTCCATACTGAAAAGAATAGTTTCCCAGCCCGCCAAAAGCCAAATGGTCGGTCACTGACTTCATCCACCGTCACCGCTGATTCCTTTTGAGCAGCTTGTAATTCTTTTAACAACTGCTCTCTATCATCCGTTTTCTTTCCTTTTTTCATATCATCCCTCTTTTCCACTTCTTTCGACACTATCTTATACGTTTACATTATAGGAAAGTTGCGGTGCAAACAACTAGAAAGACATGGTACGATTGTCTGAGGGAGAGATGCATATGGCAGATATACAATTACGAGAAAAAATCAAAAAAATAGCAGCTGCTGCAAAGCAAAGCGAAAACATACCTGAACGCTCTAAAAATATCGGGCTCGTTATTTTCCTTATTCTGTTTGGTAGTGGAATCCTCGTGCTTGTCGCACTTGCTGTCGGGCTGATGATAAACACCCATTTCATAAGTGCTGTCGTGGTATTCCTGATTGCAATGCTTCTCACGTATTCCATTATTAAAATGATGACTGCTGAAGACATTCCACCTTTGTAATTTTGGAGTTATTTGATAAGATTACATTCATAATTCATTCCAAACAAAAGGAGACTTCAATTATGACGTTGAAAAAAACTTTAACAATCGCAGGTTCCGATACATCAGGCGGTGCTGGAATTCAGGCCGATTTAAAAACATTCCAGGAGCATGGAACATATGGCATGACGGCTGTTACTGTCGTCGTCACGATGGACCCAGACAATAGCTGGTCTCACGGCGTGTATTCATTACCTGTTGATGTCTTGAAGGCGCAAATTAAAACAGCTCTTTCGACAGGCATCGATGCTATTAAAACAGGTATGCTTAGCACGGAGGAAATCATTGAAATTGCGGGTAGCGCGATTGCAGAGTCCGGTCTTGACCATGTTGTCATCGACCCAGTTATGGTTTGCAAAGGCGAAGATGAAGTACTGAACCCTGGTACAGTTGGCGCAATGGTGGAGTTCCTTCTACCAAAAGCAGAAATCGTCACACCAAACTTGTTCGAAGCAGGACAGCTTGCAGGAACAAAAACACCTAAAACGATTGAGGATATGAAAACAGTCGCGGCGAAAATCCATTCACTAGGCGCTCGTAACGTTGTCATCAAAGGCGGCAAGCAGCTTGAGCATGCTAAAGCGGTAGACCTATTTTACGATGGTACAACGTTCACACTGCTCGAAGCAGAAAAGACTACAACACATTATAATCACGGTGCAGGCTGTACGTTTGCAGCAGCCATCACAGCGAATCTCGCAAATGGTTTAGCAGTGAAAGAAGCTGTATTGGAAGCGAAAAAATTCGTCTCCGCCGCAATTGCCAACGGCTGGAAGCTAAACGAATATGTCGGACCTGTCATGCACGGCGCAAAAAACCGTTTTGACGCACCAGCAATTACGACAACTGAAGTGTAATACAATAGAGAAATGCCAGGGGATTTTGCAATATCCTCTTGGCGTTTTTTCGTTGGAGTCATTTCACTTTTCGTTGGACACTTGCCCGATTTCGTTGGAGACTTTTCACTTTTGGTTGGACACTTTCTGCTTCGTTGGACACTTTCCCGATTTCGTTGCACACTTCACTGGTTTCGTTGGAAACTTTCCACTTTTTTGTTGGACACTTTCTGCTTCGTTGGACACTTTTCCGATTTCGTTGCACACTTCACTGGTTTCGTTGGAGACTTTCCACTTTTCGTTGGACACTTTCAGCTTGGTTGCACACTTTCCTATTTTCGTTGGACACTTCTCAGATTTGGTTGCACACTCTCAGCTTGGTTGCACTCTTTCCCACTTTGGTTGGACACTCCTAAGATTTAGTTGCACACTTGTTACTTTTCCTTGGACACTTCCGCATAACCAGATAATCAGTTGAACTCTCCTCCCTCTCGCCAAGCCGCGTCAATCGCATTCAATACTTCTTTTCTATATACTAGTGAAGAAGCACAGTTACAGTGTACGAGGAGGATTATTTATGGAAATAGTAAAACAAATTCATTTACAGGAACTTATCACTTCCTTCGCCAATAAAGATGTCTACATTCATCTTGAAACAACAAATGGCTCATATGCCTCTCATTTCAATGAAGGTTTTTTTAATGTGGGTGCATTTATTCGTAATGTCGTTGTTAAATTCGAATTGGGGAAAGTCACCGGTGAATCGCCACATCGAATCGGTTTAAAACTACCATCTGGTTGGATTTACGCACAAGGTATTACGCATTATAAGCTCGACGAACACGGTAGACTACTAATGGCTGGGCTTGATCCAGAAGGAAAGCTTGCGGTCGCGCTTGAAATAAGCGAGACACCGTTCACATATTAAGGAGGCCTTTTTGATGATAAAAAAAGAACGTCACGTACTCGTTGTATTCCCTCATCCGGATGATGAAGCTTTCGGTGTGTCCGGCACAATTGCATCGTACCGAGAGATGGGCGTTCCCGTCACCTATGCATGTCTAACACTTGGTGAGATGGGACGGAACTTCGGTAACCCACCATTCGCCAACCGTGAAACGTTGCCACAAATTCGTAAAGGTGAACTCCAAAAAGCTTGTGAAGCGATGGGACTCGACGACTTACGTATGATGGGATTGCGCGACAAGACAATTGAATTTGAAGATGATGAAAAAATGATTCAACTGATGACCGATTTAATCGAAGAAACGAATCCTTCGCTCATTATTTCGTTCTATCCCGGTTTGTCCGTTCATCCTGACCATGATGCATCTGCACGCGCAGTCATTCGTGCTGTGAGACGCATTGCTGAAACCGAGCGCCCTATCGTCTATACAATCGCTTTTTCAAATAATACAGTTGAAGTGCTTGGCGAACCAGATGTGATTCACGACGTATCAGCTGTCAGTGACAAAAAAATTGCTACGCTGAACGCTCATGCATCGCAAACAGTTTGGATGATGAAAGAAATGGAAGAGAAATTGGCTGCACAAGATCCTGACGCGTTAAAATGGCTCAATAATGAACGTTTCTATACGTACAATTGGCAAAAGGATTTCGAGTAACAACAAGTCACTCAATTACAAAAGACATCTATACCTTATTAATGAAGAAGTTCAGAGGGAGATAGCCTTCTGAACTTCTTTTATTTATCAATAAATAGGAATCTTCATATTACTTTTTCATAACAAAATTGCATATTTTATGAATTAATAGTACATTTATCGCATACATATTCATCCATTGTAAAATTTCTTCTGTATATATACAGTCTATAATATCTCCACATCCCCACATTCTATTTTTTAAAAGCTAGTCGTGTCCAATAACTAATGAAAACCAACTGTTTTAAAGCGTTTACATTACTACTCTGACTATCAAACTGCAATGATAGCATCAGCATTTTGATAGTCCCTCAATCATTTTAAGTCTCTTTTTTAAAAAAAAGGACTTCTGAAAAAGTCGATTCTTAGTGGATTTATTTAGATACTTAAAATTAAAATCCCCATTTCCACGGTTTTTTTATAATAAAGAATAGACCGAAAAATAGAAATAAGATATACTCTATTTACAAAGGAAAATAAACAGGTTAATATGTATAAATATTCATTTTATACATATTGATTTGTTATACATTGGGGGATGCATATGAAAAAGTTTTCTTTATCTACATGGCTTTATTTTTTAATACCATCAATTCTTGGGGTCGTTCTGTTCATGATTCCGTTAAAGTTCGGAGAAGATTGGAAAGTACCGATTGCCAAATTCGCAGACATTTTGTCAGTCGCACTTGAACCTGCAATGCCAATGACCGCTATGATTATTATTATCATCGCTGCACTGGGATCGCTATTATTCTTATTTGTAAGAGCGGATCACGCCAAGCCATCATTTACTATGAATTTATTTAAAGTATCACCATTCTGGACAATCACTCGTGTTGTGGGAGCAGTATTCGCCATCATGGTGACATTCCAAGTAGGACCAGAAGCTGTTTGGAATGAAAACACTGGCGGATTACTTCTTGCACCAGATGGGCTGGTTTCATTCTTATTTACTATTTTCTTATTTGCAGGATTATTATTACCTCTACTATTGAATTTCGGACTACTAGAGTTTTTCGGAACAATGATGGTAAAAGTTATGCGTCCTGTATTCAAATTACCAGGTCGTTCTTCCATTGATGCTCTAACATCGTGGATTGGGGATGGAACAATCGGGGTTTTATTGACAAGTAAACAATACGAAGATGGTTTCTATACAAAAAAAGAAGCCGCGATTATTGGAACGACCTTCTCGGTTGTGTCCATTACGTTTTCGCTCGTTATTATTGATACAGTCGGCATGTCTAAATATTTCCTGCCGTTTTATGGAACGGTTGTATTCACAGGATTAGTTCTTGCAGTGATTATGCCAAGGATTTATCCACTCGCTGGCAAGAAGGTTGAGTATATCGATGAAAGGCCATTTACGGGCGACGAGGAGAAGCTTCCTGAAGGATACAATGTCATTAGCCATGGTCTTGAAAAAGCACTTGAAACGGCTGATAAAAACCGATCCCTTGGCCACGTCGCCAAAGACGGCATGAAAAATGTATTCGATATGTGGATTGGGGTTGCGCCTGTCGTTATGGCGTTCGGAACAATTGCCCTTATTCTTGCTGAATACACAAGCATCTTCACATTTTTAGGGAAACCGTTCGAACCGATTCTGTCCGTTCTCGGCATTCCAGAAGCACAAGAAGCTGCACAAACAATGGTTGTTGGGTTTGCGGATATGTTCTTGCCAGTTATTTTGGCAGATGGCGTCATTACATCGGAATTGACACTATTCGTTATTGCGACGATTTCTGTCGTCCAACTAATCTATATGTCAGAAGTTGGTGGATTGATTCTCGGTACCAAAATTCCGATTAACTTCCTTGACCTGCTAATTATTTTCTTGTTACGCACATTGATTGCATTGCCAATCGTTGCAGGGGTTGCTCACTTACTATTTTAATGAAATACGAAAAAGCCTCGCAACTTGTCGCGGGGCTTTTCTGTGCGCGCGGGAACACACTCTTTGCGCAAAAAAACCGCGGAATCACTCTGGACTAACCTAAATTAATGAGACAATATAAAACACCTTCGGAGTGGTACACTTGTAAACAAGTA
>NZ_JADHDX010000001.1 GCF_016820585.1 Arthrobacter beigongshangensis | reverse complement strand
AAAAAGCGGCAATTTAAGGACAAAAGATCAAGTCAATTTCTGGACGATTTCTTATGTCATTAACACTTTGATTCACCTACAATTATCTTGTGACTAGGATTTTCTTTATTCAATAGAAGAACATCGTCTCCTTTCATTGATTGATTTACATTTGGGTTATACCTCAATTTATATACTAAAACCTGAAGATTTGAAGAAGCTTGAAGATATTCAGCTAGAACTATTTCTGCTCCATTGCCTCTCATTGTTTTTTCTGCAACTGGAAGAAACTGCTGCTGATTAAGATACTCATCCAAGCCATGCTTTTTAAGTATTCTTTCTCTGTTCCTTTTTAATCTATTTATTGTTGCGTCTGCAACATGATGTTTAATTATCCAGTCTGATATTTGTTCTACTGCGTGTTCCCTCATGCCTGGTACCTCAAGCAATTTTCTATGTACCTTATTATTGAATGACGGTAAATCCTCAGAGGATAGCCACTCCGCAAAAATTGTCCTCTTTGGGTGTTCTCCGATTAGTTCGCAATGAATTAAGGCTGCCTGATTCATACTTTCCCCTCCAAGATAGTTTTTCATATAAATCAATACAAAGTATTTCTAATATTCATTCCGTTATTAGTATTCTCTCAAGTAATAGTGGCAGAAGCCAGTTTGATAGGATATTGTTAATAGAAAGACAGTGAGCAGTTTGGATAGAAGTTCTTAGTATGGCAGTGGAATAAAATAGCTCCTCAAAGATTAACCCTTCACGAAGCTTCTGTATGCTCATCAGTAAACATTGTCACTCGCATCCCTTTCAAGGAGTAACATTTCAATGGCTGTTTACTTTGTACATTACTAGCCAGTGGCTCAAAACTCCACACAGCTGGCTCATTCTGTCCGCAATACTCAAATAGTGGTTCCATCTCATGACGGTAATCATCCATTGTATCCGGAACTAATATGGAACAAAACATCAATGCAGCTTACTTACAAACTGATTAGCCAGTTTATCAGTACATCAAAAGTAAATAGACAGTAAAAAATTTGATATCGATTACTTTTTGGAGCTAATTATGAAGCTTTTTTCACTCGTAGAGAAATCACTTGGAAACATTGTATAGGGTGTTGTTAGGTCGCTGAGATACATTGGGACGTGTAGAATGGCTGGGAAGCTGTAAAACAAGTTTGTCAGGATAAAACTCTCGGGGTAAATGAGGAAATAAAATAGCCCCGCAGAGACCGATTCTCCACGGAGCCTACTGAATTCAGCCTAACGTTATGTTCGTAACACTCTCGCCAGCTCATATACTCGTCCTTCAATGACTTCTTTGCATCTTAAATTTTCTTCGCTAAGCCCTCATTTTCTTCACTTCAGTCGTTGCAGCATCTTTATCATCATTGGCTTGTTTGATAGTCATTTCTTTTGTCGTTGTGTTCGGTTTTCTTTAGTCGGAGAAAGATTAGACTGGGTTTTATTGAATTTATTTTCCACTTTAAAAGTATTGAGTTTTGTTGTATTTATATAATTGCAGTATATTTTTTCTAAATAGCCTTACTCAAAAGCTTGAAATCTGAGCATGGTTTCTTCTTTCCTGACTATCTAGTCTGTTAGGAAGTAAGAAACCTAATGATTAACATCTCAAACTATACTTCCTTATCGACTATGCAGCATATAGTGGAAATGGCATTAAATAACCTTAAACTATCCAACCCCGTTAAATTGTATTCTGACCTACCATGTAGTATCCAATGCCTATTAAGAAATGAAGGTTCTTGTGCACTGAACTCAGATTTCATACAGCAGCTTTCTAATAAAGTTGCTGTATGAAATCCAAATATATTTTTCGAGAATCTCAGTGGATGTGGATGTCATATCCACTTGCGTTTGACAAACTTTCATCATTCTTATATTTGTTTTATCTGGTTCAAAACTTGATAGAATTCCTTCTACAATAGTAAGTAATGTTACAGATGCAATAATGTACTTTTCATTTTCGTGAGCGAACGTACATTCTTCTATACCCCGTTTATACTTCCCGTCAATTTTGGAATCTAAAATTCCACTTATTAATCCCTTTAAATGATAGTTTTCATTTCGCGTAAAATACTCATAAAAAAATTTATCAATATCCTGTATTTCATCTGTGCTACCTAATATTTTAAATGGATATATCGCCATTTCAACAGGCAGTGTTCAGCCAGTTCCGTCAATTTTTCCAATTACATTTTTTTGAAATATTTACAATATCCACCTTCATTTCTACTGTTCCTTTATTTATTAATTCTTCAAACCCGTTTTGCAGACTCAAAACTTGTTCTTGAGACAATCTTGCAAAAATATTATTCTTTTTTTCTACATTCACTATTACCATCCTTCCATATCCATAAGTTTTTTTTGTTCCATAACATATTACTATACTCAGATTCCTCTATTTTTATATTTGAATATTCAAAAAAAACAATAACTGTAGATTTGTCTCTTTCTCCATTTGTTGCTGCCTACCTTTCACTAATTCATATTTCTCCATATTAGTTATTAATAAGCGGCTTAATTTCTTTATCAATGTAATGCCTTGGTGTCCATCCCTTTACTATTTTATCTAATACATATGAATCCAATAAACCAATCGCTGCTCCCGTTATTATACCGCTAGGTCCTGGTACCGTGCTTCCAACTATAGCTCCAAGAGATACTACTCCAAGCACCCTTGTCAGCTTCCCTCTCGGTGTCTGATTAGCAGTTTTTGAATCAACTATAGCATCGATATATTCTCGCGTAATATCAGAACTCTCTTCATGATGAGAAACCTTATCTACCCATGCCCGAAATTTTTCGGAACTCTTTTTACTTCTAAGTTTAGGAATACTTTTAATATCTATCGTTTTCTGAGAAATCATTTCTGAAAAATTGGGGACTTCTTCAATATTAAAAACTGTATCCACAACATTTTCAACTGCTTTCGCATCTTTCAGATTCTGGAATTCACTTCGATTCAAGTTCATTAAATCAAATGAATTGTAAGTACTATATTGATACTTTGCCAAGAGCGTTAAATCTAAACATTGGGTAGCTAAATTACAAAGTTGTTTTCTTTCTTCTTGTTTTAGGTCAGTTAAAGTTTTTTCATTTGATAAACCAAATTCCTTAAACAAATTATTTTTATACCCTTCGTGACCAAATTCAGCTGCATCACGAGCTAACTCTTCCGGCGGGACCACATAGTGTTTTAATACTTTCCTCGTGATATCTCTTCTCATTTTTCTCGGAAGTGGATTCCGCATAAATTCCAAACCACTCATTATAGATTCCTCAGGGTCTGAATGGACATCAGTAGTGAAGCTACCCATAGATTGTAATGGTAAAATACCTGGAATGTCATCAACCATATAAGTAACTCCCGGATTCCATAAAACGAACTTAAGGGCACCCTGTTCAAGTAATTCTTCAGTAGCTCTAACTCCAAAGGTATTTATTAATATAGTTAAAGGAATGTTTTCGCCATAAACTTTGAAAGAAATTCCATCATGAATTAATAGCTGCTCGCAAATTGAATTAATAACGCTTTCATACTTTCGCGGAAACAGTCTATCATCCCCAACTTGTTCGTTTCCTTTTATAAAGTACCTCCTCGCAAAGTTATTTAAAGATTCATTAAAAACTATGGACACTAGAATCCCTCCAATAAAATAATAGTTTAATCAAATTCGACATAACCGGGTAATACACCTAAAACTAGCTTTGCAACTTTTAATTATTATGAATCTGCGGTGCCAGTCACTCAAACTTTCATGATAATTTGAATAAACAGGAATGGTACAACTTTCACGATTGAATGAATGACTGGCACGAATCAAAGCAACCGTCCGCACATTACGCCCCTCCACTGGACAAGCTATTACATTCACGTTCTATATTCTTCTCTCTCGTCCACTAAATACAGTGATTGTTGCCTCTTCTGACGATAGAACGTTACTTTTTCTAATCTCTCTTTTAAATAAGCTTGTAACGCAGGGTCAGTACAATAAACAAAGCACCCTTTCTGTCCCCGAGTCATTAATGTTCTATATGTGTTACGAATAATTGGATCAGCTAATAAATGTGCTTCCTCAGGGTCTTCTTTTGCAATCTTTTTTATTCCTTTTAAGGATTGGTCTGTCTTTGCCCGCTTAGTGTAATCTGTTATGATTTGACCATTCTCATATCGCAAATCATCACCGATAATAACACCTACATGATCGAACTCCAATCCTTGGGCAGTATGGATGCAGCCTGCCTCTCTCACTGAAGAGCTCTCAATGGCCCAGGTATTTTCGATATTCCAACTCATTCCAAAATCATGTTCAGGAATGGCAATATCATGATGATTTACGTCTTGCCGATTGTTCTTTGGCCATTCCCAACAATACCCGGCCATTACACGGGATTTATTGTTTCTTTTATTCAGACTTTCGATTTCCGCAAGCATTTCATTCGGATCATCATAAAGCCGAATATCATAGTCCATTCCTAATTCATGCATGTTTGCCGTATTTCTAATTTGCAGCACATCATCTAACCAAGCAATGTAACCATCAGACCCATCACAACGGAATTGGGATGTTAGTTCATGCAAAATAATATCGGCATTGAATTGTTTTGCATACTTTTTTATTATCTCTACACTGCCGATATCACTTAAAGTAACCTTTTGGTTTTCATCTATAAAAAATATAGTGAACCTAGAACCTTTGATTAATTCCTTAACCTGATTTTCTCCTTTATTACGAAACATACCGGACTTTTCATTTAAACGATGTGCTTCATCTATGATTAATACATCAAATTCATTTTTTTCAACCTCTGTAAAGCTACCAGAGCCCTTAAACAGATTATCAATATGAGTCTTTTTAAAATCTCCTTTTAACTTTGATGAATAAATGTTACGCGGTGCTGAGTTTTTTGTAACATACATCGCAACGAGTCCTTGGTCAATTAGTTTTACTAGTAAGTTTATAGCCAATACAGATTTCCCTGTACCGGGCCCTCCTTGAACAATCATCACTTGCTTTGTATCTGTTTTCGCACTCTCCAGAGCAAAATAAAATGCTTCTTCATAGAATACTTTTTGTTCGTCAATCATTATAAATTCTTCATTGCCTTTCAACATATTATTTAATGAATCTTGCAATGATTTTGATGGTCGAATTCTCCCATTTTCGATTTGATATATTAGTTGATTTTGATCCCCTAATTTAATGAATCTTTTTATAAATGAACGAAGTTTTTCTATTTCACCCTTTGTAAATACAGGTGCCTTTTGAAGATGATCCTTATAATGCATATCTGTTAATGGATCATCTTCGACTTTTCTATAGTTATGTAGATATGCACAGGGCTTTAATTGAATCTCTTGTTTTTGCACATTCTCGTTAAAATCTTCAATCAGTGCAGCATAAGACCAAGCTTGATAGGATGGATGTGTTATTTCACGATTCCCTTTTCCTATATATGTTTTTACGATTCCATCTCTCGTAGCAATCTTTTCAACACTTTCCCATTGCTTCAGTTCTACAATCACAACATGATCTTGAACTCCATCGTTTCCTGCAATGAGGAAGTCTACTCGTTTGGATGTATTGGGAATATTGAACTCAATTGCAACTGAAGCATCATTTGGAATGTCATCATCTTGCATAACATTAGACATTTTTTGCAAAGAGTTTTCCCATGAACGTATCTCAGATTTAGACGTGCGACCAATTTTCTTCTGATAGGAATTGTATAATCGATCAATTAGAAGTTCATTTACTATATCACCCACGAATTGCTCTTTTGTAGACTCATATATAATCATAAACACACCAACTTTTATTTTTTTAATAAATTTTACTAGTATAAAAAATTGTAATGATGATAATCACTTTTCATTTTTCTATTAGTTTCATATTACCATATATAAACAGGAACAATAAGAAAAGCTCCTTAATTAAAGGAGCCTAAAATTTTCATTAATAAAGTTGATTTTCCATGTTAATCACCAAACAATGACGCCGCCAGTCTCATTTCTTCAATCTCTTTTCCATTCACTAGATAGACATAGGTATTATCCATAATCCTATTCAAATCCTCAACATGCGCTTCACTCAACATAAAATCTGGTTTATCTGTAAATATAATAAATCTCTCTTCACCATTAAATCTCTCACTATAAAAATCGACTAATCCAAGGTTGTCATACTGCTTTACAAGTCTTCGCCCATTTTCTTTTTCATATGCTGCAACCATTTCGTAATAATCGGATGCCAGTACCCGATATGAGTTGCCTTTTGGGATGAGTTCAAACTGAGCGATTTTTTTTGGTGGTTGCAGTGTAATTGTACGCTGTTTATTTAGTGTATCAAGGCGTTTTTTCTTTTGTTCTTCAATATCGATTAACTGGGCATTCATAAGGTTAATCAATGCTGAGTTTTTGTTGTCTTCATTTTCAGCTTGATAATTTATCAGTTTTTCATATACTTCGTTGTACTGCATATTGAATGTCTCGACTAAGTAGTCATGCATTCGATTTAATTGGCTAATACGTTTTTGTTCTATATATCCTTTTTCACTAATAGCAAGTTGTAAAATTTGATTTTGTAAGTCAGGAAGCTCAATGAATGGAAGTTCTGTTATAGCATCCGAGAAATGGTCAATCGAAAGCCAATAGGGATTCAATTCAACCAGTGATTGGTCAGCACGTTTCGCAATAAAAATAAATTTGTTTTTAAGTTCTTTGCCAACACCATCTTTTAAAACGACACGGTACATATCAACTTCTAAATGTTCTGGCACATCATAAGTGGATAAATAACGTTTAAATGCAAATTGGTCACTCGTTCTTTCCAAAAGTGTTTTTGATAACTGATAGATAGGATGTGTTTTTGTAACGTATTGAACGTCTGAATCACTATGTTCGACAAAACCAGTAAAACGATAGGAATCATCAAGCTTTGTATTTTTCGAAAATTGATCGCGAATGAGTTTAGGGAAGCGCTCAATTCGCTTCACTTTACCTTCCTGACTGTCAAATACTTTCACTTTTGATTCTTTTAATGCATAATCAATCAGCTCTACGTATGTACGATTTGGAATTTTATTAATTTCCACATCATATTGTGATTTTTTCATTGCTTGTATATCGATTGCTTCTGCATCAAACTGCATTTCCTTCATTGTTTGCAGCAGTTGCTTATGTTCATCACTTAATGCCTTATCCATTTGTGCAATTACATCATCTAAGTTTTCGCGTGTTAGAATAGCTTCTTTCATTAGATCCGCTAGGTTAATATCATCTTCAAGTAACTCCCCCATGAAGTTATAAACCAAGTCATTCCCTAAATCCTCTTTCATCGTTTCTAGTTTTGCAAGTAGACGTGTCATCACATATCCTTCTCTTGTATTTTGTGCAACAAGGTTAAATACAAACACTTCATTTTTCTGCCCAATTCGATGGATTCGTCCCATTCGTTGCTCCAATTTATTTGGATTCCAAGGAATATCGTAGTTGATCATTTGGTTACAAAATTGTAAGTTGATAGATTCTCCACCTGCATCCGTTGCCAGCATAACTTGTGAGCCATTTCGGAACATTTCAACCTGTTTTCTACGTTCATCCATTGAAAATTTACCCACTATTTTAGTTATTTGTTCCACTCGATCTGCTAGTCTTTCCTCTAAGTAGTTGAGTGTATCGACGGATTCAGTGAAAATTATAATCTTCTCACCCGTATATATTAGGCCATCAACACCGAAAAGCATTTCTTCGAGCTCCAAGTATTTTCTCTCCGAGCCGTACCTTTTGAGTGATGTCGTTTTAATTAATAACTTCTTTAGCTCGGCAATTTCTTCTTTTAGTGCATCTATGTCGATGATATCCACTGCAAGTTCTAATTTTTTCTCTAGTACTTCTTGTGTATCTGTAATTTCTTCGTCCAATCCATTGTTATATAGTTTCTCTAGCCTTTGCGAAAATTTCTTTCGCTCAGCTTCCGTTTTATCCAAGATGACTAATAGTCTTTTATAGCGACGACCAAGCGAACGATGGATTGCCTCAATAGAAGAACTCAAGCGGCGCTGTAACAGCATCATTGCAAATGCAGTACTATTATTACCCGCATTCATCGCACGATTAAAATGTGTTTGAACATACTCCGTTACGGCATCATATAAATCAAGTTCAGGCTCAGTTAGCTCATATTGAATCGTCTTCGTTGTTCGTTTCGGAAAAATCGGTGTACTATCGAAATTCACCATAGATTCTTTTAAGCGGCGGATAATAAATGGATTACTTTTATCACGCAAGCTTTCACTCGCAGACACATGATTAAATAAATCTGGTTCAATCAACTTCATTAATAAACGGAAGTTTTCGGCATCACCTTTATGGGGGGTAGCCGTTAATAGTAAACAATGCTCAGTCTTAGCTAATAGCTTTTCGCCTAAATGGTATAGTTTTGTTTTCGACGTTTTCTTTTTGATCTTCCCGTAAGAATAGGCAGCCATTTTATGTGCTTCATCTACAATGATTAAGTCAAATTTCGCCTCTAATATTAACTCTTTGATGTCATCACGTGTAGACCAATAAATCGAGGCCAAACAACAATCGTTTTCAATGAATGGATTTTTACTGCCATACTCATTCAATACAGCCCTGTTAATAATTTTAAAAGACTCTTGAAACTTTTGATCCATTTCCTCTTGCCATTGACGCAAAACTAATGGAGGTACTAACACTAAAATACGTCCAATACTTTCACGTGCTTTTAGTTCTTTAATAAGCATGCCTGACATAATTGTTTTTCCGGCACCTGGATCATCAGCAAGTAAAAATCGAACATTCGATGTCTGAAGCATTCGGCTATACACGGCTTCTATTTGGTGCGGCAACGGAATAACTTGTTGGTTACCCAATGCGCGTGTTTTCGAATACTTATCCTCGATTTCAAGCGTTAAATGTAATAGCCTCTGCTGAATACCTTGTCCAGTAAACTCTATATTCGTTTCAGTCGACGTACTTAGTATTGTAATTTGATCTACATCATTTTTTGCTAATAATTGTTCATGGTACTGATTCGTTTGCCGACCAATTCCTTCGAGTAAATAATAATCGTCACCAAATTCGTCTATTCGTTTTATTTCAATGACTTCTGGGAAAAATGGTCCAGTTATAATATCACCTATGTTCATACAAAGTTGCCTCCTTTTAAAAAAACCTCACTCAAAATGAGTAAGGAATTTCTGGGTTTCTTTCAATGATTGTATCTCGTATATTTTTAACAATGGTAAAACGCTGTTCATTTAACCCACCTACACCTATATGGAAATTGAAAGGGAAAAAGATTGTGCTATTATTCACCATCTCAAGTGTGACACTATTTGTTTCTAGATGGTCCATTAACACTTCAATCATCAACTGGTTCAATTCTGGTGAATGAACTTCTATGCGCTCTTCAGGCATCCGATAAACACCTGGAGAAGTCATTTTTATTAGCTCCCAGCCTTTAACTGTGGAAAACACAGCCCCAGTTGCGACTTCCACACGACGACGATCTCCATAAAGGTTCTTCATCTCGGCAAGTACTACACGGCTTCGAATCTCATCGGCCATTCGGAAATGCTTTCCTATATGATTAACCTGTTCTTTAAAAAATGGATAAGCCAAACAAGTCATGCACCAATGTAATAAATACTTTTCCGTGCTTGTCAGCGTTGGATATAAATAATCCGCATAGTTACGAATGGGTTGATGGTTTTCTTCAACAGACCACCATGTTTTCATAATAATTGCATGTGCACAGCGCCTTGATGCAGGGCCTTTAATATCACCCATCAAATAGTCATCAAGTAAGCTATGCATATTTGCTATAGGCATCTCATTAAATTTCTCTGCTACAAAATTTAGTTGATGTAGTAGAATCTTCTGATCAAAACCCACTGCTTTCATAATTGTATACCTGCTTTCTAACGATTTACTTTTACAAATGGGACAATTATTTCTTCTAGATGAATGCCTCCATGAGTTACAATTTTATCGTTTTTCGGCACAAATGCAAAATTGCTTTTTGCTAATAGTACGTGATAATCACTCGGTAAGCTACCATTATCCCATGGAATCGTTTTTTCATTTTCACTCGCAGTCTGATTACGAATATTTAATGAACTGTAGACCCTTACACGTTCGCCTTTCGACTCCACTGTCACACCTTCATTAATTCTCCCTATTCCGCATCCCTCTACATTGCCATGATCTGAAGTCAGATATACTTCAAAACCTTCTTCTACTAAATCAGTCATCATTTTGTGTAAATAATTCGAGTTAAGCCATGTAGTAAGTTCCGAAAAGACGGTTTGGTTCCCTTGTATAGCACCGTGCATAAATTGGTCAATTACATCTATAACCGCCCCATAAACAAGTATCGCAGGAGAGTGACGATAAGCGAGAGCTTCCTTATCATAAGCTTTTAATCCTAACGATTTTTCGTAAGCTACATTTCTGCTAGATAGACCTTCATTCTCCCAAAACGTTGACCATAATGATTTTTCTTTTCTAGTTGTATCAATAGTCTCTGCGAAGTGACGTGGTTCCAAACCAGAAAAAATTGCTTGCCTGGAAACCGACGTTAAACTTGGTACCCACGCAAAGACGGCGTCCTCTTCAAACGACCATGACTGTTTCAAAAGTGTTTCTTTAATCATATTCCACTGTGTAAAACTCATACCGTCTAATACGATTAGTGCTAGTTTTGTGCCCGCTTTTTTAGCTAAGTAATGTGGGATTTGGTGTACCATCTTTGGCTTAGGTAGAACCGGTAACGTACGCAATTGTTGATAATCGGAAAACATCCATTGTCCGAATGCTTCATTAGCTACAGAAGCTTTTGACTTAAAATCATTATCTAATAAACCTATTTTTAGCAATTCACTTTGAATACTCCCAAGTTCATTCGCAAATTTTGCCCATTCAGTTCTGTTGAAAGAAGAGAAATCTCTGCTGAATAACTCTTCTTTAGGAACTTTGAAATGCTCATTGTCTATTTCTTTCACAACAATCCCTGGTTGCATCCATTTCTCATAATCTACTGTTGACGGAACTTCAATAGGTAGAATAAAGTCCCTCATACATCTACGAATAAATGGATCATCAAAGTATGCACTGCCAAAGTAATCTCGCCTCTCCGCCACTTGCTCATAAGAATTATTTATATAGCTTTTCACATAACTATTCCATTGTTCATTTAAATAGCTATATAGTTTGTCTTCAGAAGCCAAATACTCAAAAATAGATGCAGATACGAGAATACGTTTATTTAAAATACTTTTTCGTAAACGCTCAATAAGTACATTAGGCAATGCTACTTCGAACTGTTCAAAATGAAGTAATGCTGCCCTCACTACACTAACATCGTTTATAAGCAAGGCAGCATCTATCATAAAAATTTCACGTAAAATAAAGTCCGCTGTCTCATTAATGGATAGAGACGTTACGCAACGTGCATGTCCTTCGAATAGCTCTTGAAACATTTCAACTGGACACTGTGCAATAATCGAACGATCAAAATTCGGGAAAAGTGTCTCAAATGATAAAGTTAAACGATTTGCATTTATATATACATCATAAGGAATGCGGTTGAACTGGTGATCTTGAATCACAATTAGTAAAGTAGGTCGATCTTCTCTCTCCATGTATCTGAAAGTTGTTTCATATGCATATCGAAAGATAACCGGATCATCATAAAAATGCACAGCAGTATTTTGTGCTTGAAGCATTTCTTGTACAGTTTTGTCCCGTAACAATTCATGCTCATCTGATACGATATAGAGTGAACCTTTACTTGTAAAATACTTTGTGATTTTTTCCTGCCAGCTCAACCAAATCTCCTTCTTCCTTTTACATACCTAAACGTACCTGTGCATTATCATAGTACATTAACAATTTGTCATCTTCCTGGATAACAGTTTCTGGTAAACGGTCACCCACAGTAACAATTTTTTCATAATCTTTCTCGCTCCAAGCTTTCTTAAATCCTGCGCGAACAGCTTCCGTACGGAATTGACGCAATTTCTTTTTGTGCGTACTTAGCTCTTCTACATAGCTTTCAAACTCACGTAAAAGTGTTTTTTCACGTAGTTTTTCTAAGTCGGCTTGTTTATTTGGATTTGGAACATACCAACGATTTATTGCTTTTTCTTTTAACTTATCATCTGTATTTTCTAACCCACGGAACTCATGATAATTTCGTCGTAAGTAACTACCAATTTGGTCTGGCGCAGATTCATCTCCTTCAAAACGCAAGAAGTTTTGTAAGAGTAGATTATCTAATTCAGGCAAATCTTCATGCTTGGCAATATGCTGTATTTCCTTCATAAATTGTGGATGCAAATCCTGACGGGTTTGAGGCTTCTTCATTAATTGCTGACGAATCCACTCAATCGCACTATTTTCATCCGATACGAATAAGCTCATTTGTGAAAAATCTTTTACAAGCGTGCGTTTTTTATCGTACTCAGCTACTTGAGCATCTATGAAGGCCATGCCATCACGCATGGGGAAACGTTGTGTAACACCTTCTTGGAAGTCAGCAGATGAAATAGGCACCGGTAAACCATTTTGCACGTGATACGCAACCATACGGTCAAATAAAATACGTGGAGTGCGCTCTGCAATGACTGAAGCTTCACCTTTTGAGCCAAGGAATTTTGGTAGTTTTTCCAAGTGTTGATTAACAAAAATCCAAGCAGATTCAGTTGTATTATTTTTTTCACGCATTTTCAAGATAGTGTCTGAAGATGGTTTATAAGCAGTGATAACAAGGTCTTGCTTTACTGCTATTGTAGTAGTTACTGCTTTGAAACTACCTTGTTTTTTATCTAATGCAGATACATCTGCAATGACAAATCCAACCTTTTGTAAAGATTCCTGAATCGAATTCCAAACACTTGCTTGAGAATTACTAAATTCAATAGTTATCCACCTTCCCGGTTTCAACACTCTAAAATATTGGGCAAAGCTATTTTCCATTAGTTTTTGATACTCAAATAAAGTCTTTTTCTGCGTATTATTCATGATTGCTTCAGATTTATTATTTGTTAAAACTTTTAACCATGCTTCCCATAAGAAGTTCAATTCCGAGTACATAAGGTTTTTTCCAAATGGTGGATCTGTAAAAATATAATCTATACTATTATCAGGGATGCTCTTGACAGCAGTAGTAGATTGAGTTGTAATAATAGATTTATTGTTAGCCTCATCTTCTACTTCTTTAATCATTTTCAAAAAATCACGGAGTTTATTCCTTAAAAGTAGTACTACATTTCGTTCAAACGTTAAAGAAGGGATATATAAAGTACCACTTAAGCCACCAGTACCTCCAAACCTAAAACGATTTGTTTTTGTTGCCCTGGTAATTGATGCTTGAAAGAAAAATAAGAGTTGATTTATATATTTTGAGTCTATTGCATGCTTATAAAAATTTGATAAAGCTATTAAATTTCTTTTAGTAAAGTATTGATGAACATGAGTAATTCCAATTCTATCATTTCTTCTGGACTCGTCGCCTTCTGGCATTCTATAGAGTGGAACCCAATGATCCAACTTGTAATTATCAATCTTTTTCAATAAATTTAATTGGGCCTCATCAGCATCTTGATCATATCTTTTTGTTCCAATTGAATAATTAACATTTACGGGTACTTGCTTTGCCATTGAAATATTTTCTTTTAAATATTCATCGTAAACGTAATGCCATTTACGCTCGAGCGATTTTTTTTGTAGTTGCACCGAACAGTGTTTACATTGGAATTTATCATACATTTTTTTAAGTTCAGTATTAACAGCAACGTCCCAATAAATAATTTCATTCGCGCAAGATGGACAAATAAATACGTCACTCCAAACTGTATAATTTACATTTCCTAAAGACTCTGAATCACCTGAAAGCTTATAGAGCCAAGCACATTCTTTTTCGACTTCATCAAGTATTCTATTTGCCTCTTGTTCAAATTTAATTAAATTGAATCCCCTATTATAATTCTGACTAATTAGACTTGCTGCTGGTGACAAATCCGATAAAATTATGTTCCTTTCGCCTAATTTACTAATCACTTCGTTATTATTTATGATATCGCCATTAACTATGTCATAACCCAACTTTTCTATTTCTTTTTGATTCCCACATCTTTTGGATGCAACACCTGTCATACCCGTACCAGAAAAACCATCAAATATTAAATCTCCTGGCTCCGTATAGTGTAGAATATAACGCATTATTGCTTTATAGGGCACTTTTGTATGATAACTGTGCGCATTATATACAGCATCATTCTTTCCTTCAGCAACATCTCCAATATAAGGGAGTTTTTCATAAGGATAGTTTTTATCTACTTTCATTTCTTTTAATACTACTTCTTCTAGCCAAGGATTCGGACAAACTGTGTAGTAGGGTGGGTCTGACAAGGCGATGATATCTTCATCTTCACCACTAGGGAAACCCTCAATTTGCTTTAGTTCTGGAAGTTTCTTTCGAAGCTCTTCACGGAAATATCGTCTTCTTGCTTCTTCATTTTCAAATGTCATGCCTAAGCAGACAACTGATGTGTTATCCGCTTCAGGCTGTTCATTTAGTAATGAGAGCTGTTCTGGATTATCTGTCATTTAGAATCGCCCCTCTTATTTTTTCAGCATAATGCGTACTCGGTTGGATGGTGTATTGCCAACAGTCTTTTGAACCATTTCTTCAAAACGTTTTCGAAGCTCTTCAACTGTTAATGGACTTCCATTTGCCATCATCTCTTCAATGTCTATTAACGATACTTCCACTTTATCGATTCCTTTGAGTAAATCATTAATCGCCTGGATTAGACGAATATCTACAGGTAACGTAAATGCTTGGTTAGTGATAAGTTCCGCTACAAGCGTTTGTTGCTTAGGTTTTAGTAGCACAATATTTTCTTTAACCGTTGCATCATTGAAGTTTGTTAATAATGTTTCAGTCCAGCTCTCAAATATATTGGGGAGCTCTTGTTCGAGATTTTTCAGCATGGCTTTTTCGTTTGTTGTTACTTCTGTTGGACGGAACTTACACTCTGAACACATCGGTGCGTGTTGTAAATTATCCACAGATACTTGATAGCATGTTTTTAAACCAACCAGTGATTTTTCCCAATTGATAATTTGTTCTCTTGGCAAAATGGAGATATAAGTTGCTAATTCTTTCAACGCTTTTAATGTCGAATCTGAGTGTAATGTGTTTTTCAATATGTTTTCAGTGGCATTGAGTCGCGATTTATCATGTGCTTCAATATAAAGCTGAATGTACTGTTGTTTTAACGCATCAAGTGTTGCCATTTCTTTTGATGTATCTTGGTTATGTTTCAAGGCATCTTGCAGTTCATTAAATGCATCCTCAACGCTTTGCGACCATTCAGATTGACTCCCCATATTAGGTTGAGCAATTTGCAGATAACTGACGCGTTGCTGGATTTCCTTGATTTGCTGATCAAGTTTAGCGAACGAAGCTAATTTTTCAATTGCCACTTTCTGCTTTTCAACTGTAGCCAAGTCATATTTCAAGTTACGCATTTTTGCCGGTGTATTAAAACGTTTTAAGCCTTCACAAAACTCTTTGAATGCTTCAAGCAATTCGACATTTTCTTGTATTTCTGCATTGTTTAATAATTTCCCATCCCATGTAGGGAAGCCTTTTTTTATTATTTGTATAGTGCTTAGTGAATCGTTAATAGCATTATTGGCCTTTTCAGTAACAGTTACTATCGTTTTTGAGAGCATATCCCCTTCATAGTTTGGGATGGATACATCAAATAAATCAAAGATTGCATTTAGTACTTCAACAGGCAGACCCGTTGGTTTTTTCACATGACTAAATTGTGTTAGTTTTGATAATGGCAATTGAACATAGTCATTTAAACTAAGTGCATTGTAAGTTTTATTTTCAACAGTTACTTCAATGGCACCAGTGCTTATCATTGCGCCAAGTAAAACAACTAATAATTCTGGTTCTAAGTGATATTGCTTTGTATACTGCAAATCTTCGACACCACGGATAAAAACAGTTTCAATCAACTCGCTATGGTTTATAACTTGACCATGGCCTTTTGAATCTAGTAAATCGACAATCCACTGAGCGTAACCGGATTGCTTAGTCGATATTTTTTGTGTGGAATCAAACAAGACAAGTCCATTTAATATGGCTGCTCCTTGGCTTGTTTCTTTACCAACTAGGTACTGTAGTGCATCTTTCACGTATGTTTCCAGGTTTTTCCTAGTTAAGTAAGAATCTTTAATTTGGCGGAATGAAGGGTAGCCTTCATACTTTTGTTCAAACCAACCAGACAACATTTCTTCCGAAACAAAGTTAATAATTTCCTGGATTGTAGCATGTGCCGGAAGTAACATACCGAAATCAAGCACAGTCCCTTTTTTTCCTTTATAAGTGATTTCAAAAGTGTGTACAAAGTATTCATTTAACCATTTAGTTAGTTCCTTAAAATAGCTATCGATTTTTCTAGCATATAAACTTTTTGTGGCTGATGTTGCATCAAGTCTTAAATCATTTGCAGCGGCATAAAGCTTTAAGAGCTGATTAAATCGATCATCTGTCTGTTTGAATTCGAAGAACAGTTCATCAGCCCTTTGTTCATCTTTATATATTGTTTTCATGTATGGTCGTAGCATATAAATATAAAAGTCACGTTCAGGCTGCGCTGTTGAACGTTCATTGGGGGCACCAAAGAATAGGTATCCTTGACGTGTGACTCGATTAGCATTCCAAGGTAAATCATGTCGCCATATTTTATAGCCCGTTACATAAGTATTATCATCCAATGTGATGACCTGTTTTAAAATGTCATAATAGAAGCGATCAAGTTTATCTTCTTCTATTGTCTCTGCACGCTGCGTAATTAAACTGTCGATATCAATATCTTTCTTTAGATCTAAATAATATTGACCATTCGATTCATTTGTTGATAAGTATTGGAAGCTTACTGTCTTTTGAATTTCTCTTGTTGCAGCATCTACCGTAGATTTTAAGAAATCTGCTGGATCATCTTCTTCCAGAAGCATATCGTTACTACCAGTTAGACTTAAAAATAAATCATCACGTAATTCCTCTGCTGTTAAGCCAACACTGTCATAAATGTCTGCTGTAGATAAACGATTTAACGCAAGAGCGTCTACAATCCGTAACGCCATTGGTTTGTAAATACGTTTTGCATAAGCATTTTGCACACGGTCTTTTAAAATTTTGGCTTTATCTAGTACTTCAGCTACTTCAGGGATAGCCTTATATGATGGGTCTTCCTCGATGAATTTCCAGTAGCTGTCATACGAAATCAAACCTGGTGCCCCTTCAGGAACTTCCTCGTTAATAATTTTGTTCATTTCGATACTAATCGTCTTTAACGCTACCCGCTTTTCAATATTATTTACTTTTTCAAATGCTGTTAAGTAACTTGGATGGATAGGGAATAGGTTCACAAATGATTCCATATCTTCATTTAAGCGATGGTATAATGTCGTGTACTTTGATAGATGTTCGCGAATTAATGCCCTCTGTTCATCTGTTTTCTTTAAAAGTCGTTCCGATACTACATGTGCTATATCCTCTCGAATAATACGGACTTGATCAAAACGTTCTTTCACACGACGTAACGGTTCCGCAACATAGCTGAATCTTGGATTATCAAACAGCATTTCTTGAATACCTGCTATAAAACGGAAACGTGTTTTACTACAAATTTCTCCAACTTCGCGTAAGAAGCCTAAATCTAGTGTTAATTCTTGTTCTTTTCGTCCACGCAAATAATCGAGCAACTCGTCGACAACGACTAATAAGCCGTGTTCAGGATATTGTTCATTGAATAGGCCCATCATTTCTTCCAATGCATCTTTGTTGTTCGTAATTTGATCGAACTCTGGAAAACTGAAATCGATTCCTAAGTCTGCCAAACCATCTTCAATTGCTGTACATAAAATATCTCGTAGTGATGTACCTACACTACCGATTTCCAAACGAATAACTTTAAATTTCCCTTCAATCTCTTTTGCTTTTTCAGCTACGGCTTCATTCGAAATATGCTCACTTGCCCCTTCACGCTCAGCAATCGTTGAAATAACACTCATTAAATGTGATTTACCCGTTCCGTAGTTCCCCACAATAAGCAAACCTTTATTATCAGTAGCGCGAGTAAACTGTAACTGGTTAATAATGAGCTCATTTAATTGTTCAGCCATCCGTTCAGAAATGACATAGGTATCTAGAAGTCGAAAGGCACGTTGTTTGTCATTTGCATCTGTTAATTGAATAACAGATTCAATTGGTTCGAATTGTAATAGGTCTCTATATTGCAAAATAATCGCTCCTTTTAATTGATGACCAGCGCATCTTCTGTAGGATAAATTCGATATTCGGGATGTCCTGGTTCTGCGTGAATGAAATGACTGTCATGGATATTTCCACGCCAAGCTATAATTAGTGTTTTATTTTTACTAATCTTCTCAAATAAATCAAAAGGATTTATTTGTAGTGATGATTCAAATAACAACTCATAATAATCCAAGCAAATAATTTCTTCAGGCATTGCATTCAAACGCTGATTTAAATAATCTGCTATTTTATAAGGACGCCTGTTTATTTGAACACCTTGTAGTAATTTTGCTAACTCCATATTCAAATTGAGATACGGAATATCATATTCTAAGCTGTAATTCTTTACCGTGTTCCCTGATTCGCGTTCATGAATGAAAACCTGCTTAAAATATCGTTTCTTTAAGTCGGGAATGATGTTTTTTAGCTCTATGATGAATTGCATATTTGAAATATTGATCCCCCCTAATTTACAGGTCTTGCCAAAACGATTTGATTACAAATTCTTATCATAAACGCGATTTTTTAAGAATAAAGAATTTAAAATCAGCTTAGATATTTGCTGTAAACAGGATGAAACACTCTCTTTTTACAACTGCTTACAAACATAATATTAAAAAGCCTTCACATGTACATTATAGCGTATATTACATATTTTTTGTCCTTTTTAACTGATAATCATTTCCCAACAAATTCTTTACCCTTTAAGGTAAGGGGTGATTCACAAATGGCAGCATCTTCGGACCTCATCAAACTGGTGGGCGAACAATTGAAATTCATTAGGGAAGAGAAGGGATTCAAACAAGAGAAGTTAGCAGAAATGGCTGGCATTGCGCACGCACGTATTTCGGAGATTGAGACTTTCAAAAGCAATCCCACTTTAGAAACGCTAGATAAAATTATAGATGCGCTAGGCATTTCGCCGTTGGAGTTTTTCCACTATCAAAGGCTGAATACTATCGCTGATATAACAAACAAAAAGCTATTAATCGATATCCATCGAAGTATTTTATTGGAACGTGATCTCGGTGAGATTAAATACGTGGTGAATACGACAAAAGAGTTTTTAGAGACAATCGATAACAAATAAGAAAAGTGCCTAGCAGGCGTCAAAATTGAAAGCTTGACGTTTGCTAGGCACTCTTTATTAACTTTAGTATTTCCACATCTATATCATGGTACATTGAGTAGCTTCAGAAGACTAGAAATGCTCGTGAATCCATCAATCTAATTGGCTCTTCATTAGATTGTGAGAGCGAAATCTCTTGAGACTGAATATAAAATCAAGTTTTCAATGAACAATGAAAACTCTTCGAATGTAATACTTCGTTCAGTTGGCAATGTGGCTAGTTCAATACTTTGTTGATTTAATAGGTTAGGCGCAAATTGCGCGACTGCCCGCAGCACTTTCTCTTTTTTCATACGACTCTTTACCCCAGAATGCCAAATTGTATAATCAACCATAGATTCTTTTGTGTATTTGTCTAAATTGAGTTGAAGATTATAGGTACTTGAACTATGCGTTTGCATAGCAATATTTAAAGAAGTTGCTCCTTTTCTGTTTCCAAATGTCGGGTCGTTTTGTGACGTGGCGCTTGCTATCATGGATATACGAAAAACAAAAGAACCCCTATTTTTCACATCAACACGAAAACTTCGATGCATGCCATCCCATGCTCCATTTGCGGCATTTTTAAATGCATAATAACTTGTTCCGAAGTCTGCCTCGATATAGATAGGTAACTCTCGTTCAGTTGGTGTATACGTTTCAGTCAGCAGTGCATTTTGCAATTCAGAAAACCAGCGTTGCTTATCAGTAATTGTTTGGCTGCTTACATATCCATTCTCCACTAAATACTGGATATAACGATCATATGTAGAGAGGTCAAACGGTAAACGTTTCAATTTCATTAATTTGGGATACTCAATTTCTTGTATCGCAAGAAATTTAACTATATCCGTTTCTTTTATCAATTTCGGAGTGCTATCAATCACTTGATAGATATTCGTATGTCTCCCATTAGAAATCGCTACAAATGGCGATTTTAAGTTTACCCAATATCTCATCACTTGTTCTAGTGTAAGTTCATTAATTATTTCATTTAATGCTTTCAATTCAATTGTCAAAAATGGAGTGAGTTGCTCATCGTAGATGACAATATCTGCACGTCCCAATGCTGTTTTTACTTCCAATGCAATATGGGACTGTAAGGCACCATTAAATTTGAGCAATTGCTTTAATAACTTTTGACGAACACGTTCTTCTGGATAATTAATTACGTGATATCCTCGGATTGGACATAATACTTTCCGATTTGAAATCAATGGAATCATCTGTGTATCCCCTCCCGCAGCCAAAAGTGCAACGGCCATCTTTGAATATTACATAATGAAATCTGTTCTATATAACCTGCTTCGACCATATATTCCGCCACATCTATTGTACTTCCGACTTGTTGTTCAAGGTCTTCTAGAAATAAAACTTGAGCATTTGCATCAAACTGAACTTTACAAAGGACTATCGTTTCTTCGTGTAACTCTGCGTACAAATCCCCAGTCCGTGCCCATTGTACTGCATCTTGATAAACTAACGAAGAACATTTGTTGAAAACTAAACCATCTATTAGACGCTGGTCCTCTAACTTCTCAAATGATTTTTGTCGTGGTTCCATGCGCTTTATTTTTTCAATATGATATTGAATCTTATTGTCTGTCCCCCTGGTAGAACGCTGCCGATGTGCATATTCCAGTTTCCGAATGCTGTACATTGCTTCTGCCGGCAATCGTTCAATATGTAGGTCGTTCTCCCATAATGTCATATTTAATGCGACTTCAGATGAAAAGAGGTTGATATCTGACAGGGATTTTCCCGTATTGAAATAGGCCCTGACTTCAAAAGCATAACGCCCAAACTTCCCTTGGATATACTGCACTTCCCTTTCCAAATCATTTTCTAATGGCAGTTCACTCTCAGTAGTAGGCAAAAACTCTCTTGCCCTATCTTTTTCATACACTAGTTTAAAAGACTGTGGTTCGTCATAGATCTGAGCAATCGCTATAATCAGTTGGGCTTGTAATGGATCATTTGCGAAATAATAACAATCATCGTTACTTGGTCTTGCCCAGTCCACATACGCGTTATCGAAGGGATGGCTGTGGTACGAAGCTACCGCGGTAGATGTCGCTACGATTTTTTTGGCATTCATAATTAGTTGGTTGATTTCACGGTTCGCAGCTATTCCCGTTTGATCCCGAAAGTCTACATTCCCAACAGGAAAACTATACTCGCCAATGCAACAATCACCTTCTTCACTTCCTAATAGAATGCCATACGCCTCTTTCGATTGTTCGTAGGTAGGATAATATTGAATACAGTCCAACAAAATCGTTGAGAGCGCCTGATTAGTTAATTCAAAATACATACCATCACCTCCCCCGATTCTTTGTTTCATGTAAGTACAGTTTGGAAGGACTTCTCCTTCAACTGCTCAAACAACTTCTCAACAGTCCCAATCCCAACATTTTCATATTTCGCCAAAATCACTAATTCCTGCGGTAACTGACCGACAGTTGCAATCTGGTCTTCGTTTAATTGCCTTAGGAGGCTTGGACTACCTGTAAACTCCTCGGCGGTAAATGGAATTTTAGACAGTTCTTCTGTGACGACAATGTAGTCTGCTTTATAAAAGAAAAACAATTCACCCGGACGCTCAACTAGAAGCTTTCTTCTAACTTTTTCTTCTTCAATATATATCTTCAACTCTTCGAATAAGTTCTCGTCGTTCTTTTCATTAAAACGCTTTACATGCTTATACAGACCTTCAAGATCATTCGGTAGTTCACTCATAATCCGTGCTTCTTGCTCTGCACCTAGCCTTATAAGAAACGTTTCGGATTTTTCAAATCGTTGTGGCAATAAAAACGCATCACGTAAAAAGTATGGAACATCGAGTGTTTGTCCTTTGTATGTAAGCGTTCGAATTGTTGTGAAACCCGGTTGTTCAGGTTCCATAGGTATATTCGTTACAATAGTTGCCACAGTCTCTTGATGCATAGGCTCTTCCTTAGGCTTCTGAACAGAGGCAATTAACAGTTCTTCAAGTGATTTGAGTCGTACTTCAAGTTCAGTGATGTCATAAGCCTTTTCAATTCGATGCGTTGGATCTTGATAATCTGGAACAGTAAAATCTACAGGACCATACACTTCGATATACCATTTGACAATTGTATAGACTGATTCCCATGACAATAATGCTTCTGAGTAGCGAAACATTCGGGCATCATGTGCTGCTTTATTACCAATTTGGCGGACATGATGAAGTGCGTCACGTACTTCCGATGTTAAATAGCCTTTTTCATTGAGCAAATCAAGTCGTTCTTTTAAATTTGTCCATGGCTCATTAGGTAGATTTTCCTTTTGAATTACTTGCTGCAATATATTTTCAACGAATACTCTTGCGTGTGTAAGCATTGTACGTGGGCTAGTAAATATACTATTTTCTAGTTCACGGGCAACATAGGCAAGTTCTTTAGATAGAGGCTCTAGAAATTTATAGAAATATGATTGAACGTCCATATGACATTTCCCCCAGTTATATGAAATTTTATTTGTAGTCTTATTTTATCATAATCCGATTACATAGACTAATTGCGATTTCTCCAAACCAAGCCCAACATGCTATCATGTAAAGTAACAGTTTCAAACTTAGCGCCAGCGAGAAAATGGAGATGACCCACATGCCAATCTACAACAAACTTGTACGTGACAACATCCCAGCAATCATCGAAAAAACCGGTAAGACATTCACAACACGCTTATTAAACGACGAGGAATACATAACGGAAATCAATAACAAACTGGGCGAGGAATTAGCCGAGTACTTGGAAACAACAACGACTGTGGACGCACTTGAAGAACTTGCGGACCTATTGGAACTCATTCATGCCGCCGCTGCCTATCATGGCGCTACATTTGAGAAGCTTGAAGATGTGAGAGTTGAGAAAGCGGAGAAACGCGGAGGATTTAATGAGCGGATCTTTTTGCTGGAAGTAGAAGATGACTGACGTTCGTTTACTGACATCAAATTTAATCGAAACAATTACAAGCTGACGCGCACAGCGGAGATGGAGGAGATTTGTGCGTATCGATTGCATGTTTATTTTGAGAGGAAGGGTTTGAAGATTGGTTAATGGATTATTCTATAAATTACTGGTATAATTTTTATTAGGATCACATATACTAACTATTACTTTTTAAAAAAAGGTTGTGGTTGTATGTGTAAGAAGGAGGATGTCGATATGTCCACAAAAGAAATAGTAAAACCCACTCCTGAATCTCAAAATAATCATGTGATGAATGCCTTAAAAGAGGTTAAATTGATACAAGCAGGAAAACTCCCTAAAAAATCAGCTAGAGATTTCTTAAAAGAATCTCGTCAACGATAAGTAATGAAGTCGCGATTTAGTACGATTACTACGCCAACTTTTGAATCACGGTATCATAAACTTCGAAAGAAATACCCGAAAATTGATGAAGATTTTGAGGCATTCCTTAATGAGGTTGAACTCGGCGGCGATTTAGGTGAAGATATACCGAACATTTTAAAAGACGGCAATAAAGTTTTCAAGAAGAGAATGAGAAATAGTAGTGCGAAAAAAGGGTTATCTGGTGGATTTAGAGTTATTGAATATTTAGTCACGGCTGAAAATACTGTATACCTTTTAGACATATACTCGAAGTCATACCAAGAAGATGTTTCGAAAAAGAAGATTTTAAATTTAATAAAAAGTAGTATTCCCAAAGTAACTCCCAAAATGCGTGATTAGCTGATTACTATTAATCAAGGGTCCATAAAGGACTCTTTTTCTTTGCTCATTTTACTAAATTCATTGCTACCTCACTGTATGATGATGTGATTTAAATAGGAGGGAGCCATTGGAATTTTCCCACTACCAAATGCTGAATATCGTACCCGATGTAACAAACAAAAGGCTGTTGGCACCCGCAAGAACAGCACTTTTAATTCATCCCCCACCACCAGCCGCCGCAGCCCCCTGCGCAGCTTTCGCACAATCAATCGCTACAACGAGCGACACAAGAAGTGGTTCCATTTCATCATCCGCAATTTGCAACTGGTAGCTATCGCCCCATGTGAACCATTTTTTGCTAACGGTACCGAGTATTTTTCCGTGTTGGTACACTTCGAAATCCATATCCCACCAATTCCCCCGTACTTCTATCCCTGCTGCGGCGATTGAATAGCGTGCTTTCAAAAAGGTAAATTCCTTTTTAATCGTCATCGTTTCTTGGCCATGTACGTCGACATGAAAAGTGGGTAGCCAGCTAAATGTTTTCTTAGTAATCATTGCAACTTCTTGCCTGGTAACATCCATAATAGAAAACGTCTTCGGTATTTGCATGAAGCTTCCTTCTACGAAATACACTTCATTCTCTTCAGCATCCTTCACCGAAAACTTACCGCTCAGACTCAATACCTTTTGCTTGATATATAGCTGTCTCACGCAATCCCTCCTCGTATCGAAAGACTATTTTCAGTCGATCCCTGTATCTTACATACGGTTTTGAAGATGAAACGTTTCAATTTTGGGATAGTTTATTTAATAGATGAGAGCCCCTACATCTCCACCAACACCCGCTCACCCGCTCACCCGCCCTAGCATGTCCCAAATAATACGGATAGGCGACAACGTTTTTACGATGGAAGTATAAAATGTCTGCGGTACTCCTTTCATTGAAATGAAAGAGCTTTTGCATTAAATTCGAGGCATTCATCAATCGTTTCGGTGTCTCTTGGAACAACTCCTGGTGAAGTGCGTGTGCCTCTAAGACATTTTTACTATAATAAGAGGCGAATAGATTAGACTTTGTTGTTTGCGCGACATACAGTTTGATTTTGCCGATGGTTAACTTATTTTGCGCAACCATTTCTTCAATTGCTTCCTCGTCATAGTGGATGGCTTCTAGCTGTTTGGAATCGTCTTCTACGCTCACTTTCCCATTGGTGATTGCCCAAAAAGTTCGATGTGCCAAGTGAATCATGTCTATTTCAATCGCTAACTGAAGCACTTCTTGTACAGTTACCGTGTCATGCCCTCCCTTCTTGTTGCCAGTCAATGTTGTGAAGAATGCCTGTTTCCTTCACATAACCAATGGATGTTGTGCCTGTTTCTGAAGCTTTTGATAATTAATGCGGTACCATTTTGTCTTGTCCATTTTCATCCGATTATACGAAGTAATCGCAACGTTATACCCTTTGTCTTCCAACCTACGAATTGCTCTTTTAATCGTATCGACAGACCAGAATGGGAATTCATCGTTTTCCCACTCTTCATATGTTTTGTAAACCCACTTATACCCATCTCGCACATTGTTCGAAATAAGCGATCTAAAATGTAGCTGCTGGAGCACCATGGCCTCATTCAATCCAACTTGAATAGCTAGTGATGGAAGCACTTGAAGTGGCGACTCTTTTATTAATAAATTCATCATGACTCCTTCTCTGTTGAATGCGTTTTTTTTAAGAAAGGACGATGTCTTTTGCCTAGACGAACGATGCCTTTCACCCTATATATAGAGTTTGCATTCAGAAAAGTGGACAGAGTGGTGAAATTTATTTTTCACGCAATTGAAAATGAAGTGCATGATGCAAAACTAAAAAGAAGTCTTAGGCTACATCGGAGGATTTGGAAAGAATAATAAAGATAGAGGAACTTGCGTAGGAAAATAGAAAATGCCAAAAGGAATCTGCTCGTTCAATCGTGAACGAGCAGATTCCTTTTCGATAAACTTATACAAAATTGTCATAGTTTAATTCATAACTTTCTTCCCTAATACTTCTGTTAGAGCAGATTTATTTTTATCTATCTACATTCACTATTACTCGGTTTAGTTCAATGTTTTCTGAATCTCTTTTACTTGCTCCAATGTTAGTTCAGTAATCTCTGCAATTGTTTCAAGTGCCATATTTTTCAAAATTAATTTCTTTGTGATATCTCTTTTTTCAAATTCTATTCCTTGTTCTATCCCCTTTTCTAACTCCAAATCAAAAGCATTCAGTATCGTCGGGGAAGCGTTTTCTTTATTGTATAACTCCATCAGCTCCGTCTCCTTTCTAATCATTGGTCGAATGTCTTCGGATAACTGTTTTGTATACGCTTCTGGTAATTGTAACAAGTAATCGATAAAATGAAAAACAACTTGGACTGCGGTGCGTGAATAATTTTGGTTGCGGATAAGTTCACCCATTAGCTTTCGTTTGAAAAGATAGCGTTGGTGTGCTTCATCTTTCGTTTGATGCAGTGCTTTTGCTGCTAATACGATTTTGCTGAAAAGCTTATCCGACCGCTCGAGTTCCTCGTCGGTGTAAGCTTCTGTTCGATAATTTTTATAAGAATAACATAGCTGCCTGCCAAAATAATCGTACTCAAAACGTTCAGGTATATCGCTCTGATTAGAGGAAGTATGGACGGCGATGGCGACAATTTTCTCTTGATGGCGATCATAGATGCGATAAAAATATTGAAACATTCGTTCAGGAAAATCTGTTTCTTTTTTACTTTGTACTTCAATATGGACAAGAATCCATTGCTCTTTTCCGTCTTTTAAACGAACTTTTGCCAACCGATCCGCAAAACGTCTGCCTTTTTTCTTATCTAAGACTTCTTGGAACAATTCCTTGTCTAAAAAATCTGGCTCGACATTAAAATCAACCTGTGCGTACAATTCTGGAGCAAAAAATAGTAAAAAGTCTTCAAATAACTCCCCAATTACTTTTTTCCACAAACCGTCCTGGTCTACCAAATTTTCATCATACTGTATTTTTTCTTCCCTGACCCATTCAACAACCATTTTACAACCTCCCTCAGAAAGTTTTTAGACTATTACATTAATAATATCATAATACGAACACCCGTTCAAACATTAGACATCTATCAACTGAAAGAAAATGATCTCTTAGTGAATAATTTAAAAACCGAAAAATCCCTTTCCAGTCATACTCGGAAAGGGATTTTTCATGAAATTTGATTTTACGCTACAAAAGAAAGTCGAGCATTTTTTTGGAAACGTGCGAGGGCTTGTTTTGCTTCTGTTTGATCAGTAAACTCGAAGATTCGGACAAATTTTTGTTCAAATACTGTGACTACCCACATAGTGCATTCTCCTTTTCGATTTCCATATTTGTTGTTATATCTAGTGTACTCTATTTTTCATCATCGAAATGTGCTATGTGAATCATTTCACAATTTATTCAAATTCAAAACGCTTACATATGGAGACTTTGTGGCATTTCCAAAAATTCACCTAGTATGATGTGAATACGGGCTATATTTATTGAATATAGACGCAGTTAACACCCCTGAATTCATTTCCAGGGGTGCCAAATTACATTAGACTATGCTTACAACAATCTCTTCAGCCACAACATCTACGTGAACTTTTTCAATCTGTTCTTCTTCCAATATTAAATCCGTTAATGGATCTTCAATTTTGTCTTGAATCACTCTGCGCAGCGGTCTTGCACCGAAGCGTTTGTCGTAACCTAGTTTGACCAATGCACGTTTTGCATCTGCTGAAATTGTTATGTCGATATCATTTTCTTCAATGGTTGCTTGCAAATCTACTAACATTAAGTCAACGATTTCAAGTAGATTTTCTTCTGTCAGTTCATTGAAAGCGACAATTGCATCGAAACGGTTGAGGAATTCAGGTTTGAAATAATTCCCTAGTGTTTCGAGCATCGAGACGGATTCATGTACAGTTTGATTGAACCCAACGCTGACTTTTTTGTCGCCCGTTCCGGCGTTACTTGTCATGATGATGACCGAATCTTTGAAGCTGACGGTGCGACCGTGCGAATCAGTTAAACGACCATCCTCCATAATTTGCAGGAACATATTTTGAACATCCGGGTGCGCTTTTTCAATTTCATCGAGCAGTAAAATCGAATACGGATTGCGGCGAACCTGTTCTGTCAATTGACCGGCTTCCTCATGCCCAACATAGCCTGGAGGCGAACCGATAATTTTGGATACCGCGTGTTTCTCCATATATTCACTCATATCGAGACGAATTAACGCATCACGTGACCCGAATAACTCTTCCGCGAGCACTTTCGTAATTTCAGTTTTACCGACACCTGTTGGACCAACAAATAGGAATGACCCAATCGGACGGTCTTTCGCTTTGAGCCCAGCGCGGCTACGGCGAATGGCTTTTGCAATTTTATCGACCGCTTCTGCTTGACCAATGACCTTTTTGCCAAGGCTATCCGCAATACCTTTCATTTTCGCTTGTTCTGCTGCTTGTAGTTTTGTCACAGGGATTCCAGTTTTCTCTTCTACAATTAACTCGATGTCTGCAACAGTCACTTCCCCATGTTCTAGGTCTCCACTTTGTTTTGCCTCTTCTAATTTTTTTCGTAATTGAATTTCCTCATAACGCAAATTTGCCGCCTTTTCATAGTCTTCCTTTTCCGCCGCCTGCTCTTTTTGTTGAATCACTTCATTGAGACGTACTCCGATGGACTCTGAATCGGCTGATGTCTGTGCAAGATTTAAACGGGCACCGACTTCATCCATCAAATCAATTGCTTTGTCAGGTAAAAACCGATCTTGGATATACCGTTGTGATAAATTGACAAAAGCTTCTACCGCTTCATCCGGATAGTGCACACCGTGGAATTCTTCATAACGGTCCTTAATGCCATTTAGGATGAGAATCGTATCTTCCGCGGACGGCTCCTTCACAATAATCGGTTGGAAGCGGCGCTCGAGCGCAGCATCTTTTTCAATTTGACGGTATTCTTTCAACGTCGTTGCACCAATCAATTGTAGGCCGCCACGCGCTAAAGCTGGCTTCAAAAGATTTCCGGCATCCATTTTTGAACCTTCTGCAGTGCCTGCCCCAACGAGTAAGTGAATTTCATCGACGAATAAAATGACATCTTTCCGTGTCTGAAGTTCTTCAATCAATTGTTTCATCCGTTCTTCAAACTGCCCTCGAATACCCGTATTCGTTACGAGTGAAGCGACATCTAATAAATACACTTGTTTGTTCATCAATTTCACAGGGACATCGCCTTCGTGGATTTTCACTGCAAGTCCTTCAGCAATAGCTGTTTTACCAACCCCAGGCTCTCCGATGAGGACTGGGTTATTTTTATTTCTTCGATTTAACGTTTCAATGACACGCTTCACTTCTTGGTCACGTCCGATAACTGGGTCAATCTGTCCATCTTTGGCTTCATTTGAAAGATTTTTGCCCAACTGATCTAATAGGCCAGTGCCTTGATTATCTTGTGCTTGTCTCGTTTGTGTTCTCGCCTGTTGACCACCATTTGCTTGAGAAAAATGCTGTGCCTCGTTGTTAAATGACGGCATTTTCCCAGCAGTCAATTGACCTTGAATATCCTGAAAGCATCCGTGACATAAGTTGAGTTGCATGCCTTGGTGATTCACTTGAAATCTCAAACTCATCGTTGCTTCGTTTTGACCACAATGTTGACATTGCATATCTATTTCCTCCCTTTTGCTATCTTTAATTGACTTTGACTATATTTAACCTTTGATTGTAGTATATACTGACCTATTTTGACTTTCAAGTAACTTGCTTCGTTTTGAGTGTAGCCTGCCATTTATTCGTAAACGTAAAAGGGCTTTCTATAAAATCAATTTTCATTGACTTTATGGACAGCCCTATTCCTCTATATTCCCAAGACCCCCATCACCCGCCCCACAAACAACTCCCTATCATAATCATGGCACAGCTGCCCCGCTAACTTGACCGGATCACCAAAGAAAAACCGCTCATACAGCGTCTCGCGCGTCCCAAATGCACTCATCGTCAAATCCCATGCCAAACGGAAAATCCTTACCCTGTCCTCAGCATTATTAGCTTTTGATTGCAAATACTGGTCTAAATCCTCCCGAACACTGGACTGAAAGGCATTCTCTGTTGGAATCGACATCAACCCGCTAGCACCTAGCTGCTGAATGATTTCGGTGAATCGTGGGTAGACACGTGGAAAATAGTTGATGGCGATTAGGAGCGTTGTTCGATCAGGACGCATCCATCCCCATTCGTCTAGCTCGGCTTCGACTTCCGATTTAATGACCAACGCCTTCATCGTTTCCAGCGCGACGATGATTTCAGTCACCTTCTCTTGCACATGCTGGTATTCGCCGATATTAATAGTCTCGATGATGGATTGGACAACGCCTAACACAAATTCTGTTTTCACAATTTGTCTGGAAACGACCTGATGCAATGCAAACGGTTGATACGAGCTACAAGTCATAAAACTGTTAGCCACTGCGATGTTGTCATAATAAAACACGCGCTCCCAAGGTACTAAGACATTATCGAATACAACGATCGAATCCATTTCCTCATAGTGCGAACTCAATGGATAGTTAAATGTCGAGTCACCTCCGACAAATGATTCTCTACAGACGAATTTGAGCCCCGCGGTGTTACTGGGGATTGCAAAGGCGAAACCATTGGCGGCATCATTCACGCCACCTGTTGCAATGACGACAATTTCGTCAGTAATCCCGCCCTGAGTTGCAAGTAATCGTGCCCCCTTAATGACGAGTCCCGCCTCATTTCGTTCTACTACCTTGGCAGCAATCGGCTCCCTTTCATCTTCGAAATAGAATTGCGTTCGATTGACTTGCGGGTCGATGAACGTATGGGTCATAGACAGATCATTTTCGCGCGCATATTCATAAAACGACACAATGTTTTCAGGAAAGCAGTTCTCTTTTCCCTTCAATAAATCCACAGATGAGGCGAGCGCCATTACCACGGTATTCATATAATCAGGACTTCTACCCATCATGCCGTTGTTCGACAGCGCCCACTGCTGGACCATCGCCCGCCTTTTCACTAAATCCTCTATAGTTGATGGTTGTAAATATGACATGCCTACTTGCAGTCCTGATGTCGGGGATGGATACGTCATGTTTGCAGCGGCATGCTGTAAATCGTATAGGGCAGCTTGGCTTTTAATAATTCCCTTGAAGGCAGGATGCTTGGAAATCTTTCCTGTCACGGGTTGCCCATCTACCCAGACATTTGTTTGCAGCTCATCGATTCGTTTGATATAGTCACTGCCTGTAATTGCCGGCATATAGACACTCCTAACGGTTGGTTTATCAGTAGACTCTTGCCACTTCGCTATTTTTTATAATATTAATTTTCCTTATTGATTGTTACGAAATGGCAACATTTTATTATCTATTCATCAAATCCTTCACAACTATGGATATGACTCCAAAATATCCCGTTAATTTTACGAATGTGTAATGAACTTGTAATCGAACTGCTGTTGAACTCATTTAGGTAGTACCCTACTATTAGATATATAGTCATTGACTAATCAATGATTCATAGAAAAGGCGGTTGAAATACATAATGAAAAAATTAACATGTTCACTAATCTTGGCAGGCTCTTTAGCTTTCGGAATCACAGCGACTGACACAGAAGCAAGTACACATACGGTCAAAACTGGAGAGTCGCTCTGGATTATTTCAAAATCAAACAATGTGTCCGTATCTGATTTAAAAAAATGGAATAACTTATCATCAGACATACTCTATCCAAAACAAGTTTTACAAACATCCGCGAAAAATAGTAAATCGACAACTGAAAAGAAAACAACAGCTACCGCTTCCCCAAAAGTTGTTGATCAAGCGATGAAGCTAATAGGTATACCTTACGTATTCGGTGGGACGACGGTTAGGGGGTTTGACTGTAGTGGATTTATACAATATGCTTACAAAAAATCCGGAAAAAATATCTCGCGCACCACACTTAGCCAATTTGCACAAACGAAGAAAGTGACCTCCCCTAAGCCTGGTGACTTGGTGTTTTTCCAAAATACATATCGTAAAGGCATTTCGCATGTCGGTATTTACATTGGCAATAATAAGTTCGTCCATGCTGGAGGCAAAAAATCACAAGTAACAAGCTTAGACAACAGCTATTGGAAATCGAAATTTCATAGTTTTAAACGATTGTAAACAAAAAGCTCAGCCCCATCTGCTAAGGCTGAGCTTTTCTACATATGATGGCTACCTACAACTCATTAGATTGAACCGGGCCAGCTGGTATAGCTTCTTAGTAATATGCAAACCGATATTTAGCAACGTATCCAAATGAACTATTTCCTAATAAACAGCTGCTGGAACATATACTTGTTCAAACAATTCGTCTAAAATATGTAGTTGTCCTAAAATAGACAGTCCAATAATTCACGCATTCCCTGTTCATCATCATGTAAATGTTTTTCCGTGCATTCCATCCAAAGAGTTAATTACTTCTGAAGCAATTTATATGACTGACTCAATTGCAAATGTGTCACTCTCTAAAAAAAACATAAAAATAAGAGTACCGGTTTCGAATACCGGTACTCTCACCTCATAACTCAATCGTTGTTGGTTCTTCACCCTTTTTGTTCATCAAACGAATTGCGTTAGGCGTTACTTTCAAAATGGCAAGGTTTGCATCCTCTGGACCACTAAACCAGTGTTCCAAATGCTCATTCCAAATTTTCTTCTTTGCTCTTTCATCGTCTGAAATAGTGACGGTTCCTTCAATTTCTAAAAATTCATCTCCCAAACCTCTTCCATCATAGCCAATTAATATGTGTGTATGTGGATTTGCCTCGAGTTCATCTACTTTTTGCGTTTGCTTCGATGTTGCGGTGTAAAGTGTAAAGCCATCATTGAAAAACGTCATGTACCGTGTGTGGGGTTTGTTCTGTTGAATGGTTGCCATCACACCAACTAAGCTTTCTTCTAAGACTTTCAGTGCTTTTTTTCTTGCATCGATAATAATCTACTCTCCTTTTCAACGTTGTTATAGTTTGTCACTTGACGCAAAAATTAAACATCGTACTTAAGGATAGAATTAATACGCTCCAGATAATTTCTCATAAGCAGGGTAGCGCCTAACATCTTGATCTCTGCTATAGGAATTAAAAAATGCTCCCCTTAATATCAGGAATAGCGGAAAACTTCACATCTGTTCTTCCAGCACACCACCAGATGAATTTGTGTCAACTTAATAAAAAATAAGTTGACTAACATAAATCAGTTGTACTACAATAAATGAGTAAACTATAAAAACTTAATAGTTAACCAAACAAAAGGAGGCTCCATACCATGCTAGAATCGCGCTTCAAATTACAAATGATGATTACATCCGCCCTTTTTGCGGCTATTATTGGGGTTTTGGCACAAGTCACAATTCCACTACCCCTCGTTCCGATTACTGGACAAACGTTAGCAATTGGACTTGCCGCAACGATATTAGGCGCACGATACGGGACTTTATCTATTCTCATTTATTTATGTATGGGCGCTATCGGTATACCGGTATTTGCACAAATGACGGGTGGCTTAGGGATTCTCTTCGGTCCTACGGGAGGTTATTTAATTGGATTTATCCCCACTGCATTTATCATCGGCTATTATCTTGAGAAGACAAGCTTCACAATTAAACATGCCTTGATTGCAAACATCATCGGAATGTTTGTTGCCTTAATCTTTGGAACGGTATGGTTAAAAATAATTGCTAATCTATCGTGGACAGCGGCATTTACGGGTGGATTTGCACCTTTCCTTATCACGGGAATACTAAAAGCAGCTTTGGCAGCATGGGCTGGTATTGCCGTTCGAAATCGATTGAAATCGACTAGCTTATTAACACCGCGTAGTGCAGAAGCGAAATGACGCTAAATAAGAGGCATCCCGCAAGTCAATTCTGACTCACGAGATGCCTCTTATTTTTTGTTTCACCCATTAGCAGGATATTGTTTTTGTAGGAACGAAACGGATTGTGTAATTAATTCCTTTAGTACTTCCGAATCGATATCGTCTACTTTGTTAATATACACACATGCTTTTCCAGTTGTATGCTTGCCAAATCTAGCTAGCAGCGCTTCACGTTCCGTATCACCCGGCGCAAAATACAAACTAATTTTAGCTTTGCGTGGAGAAAAACCGACTAACGGCGCATCCCCTTCATGGCCTGTTTTATAGACATAATGATACGATCCAAATCCAATGATGCTTGGCCCCCACATTTTTGCTTCAAAGCCTGTTGCTTCATTAAACAAATTGAGTAATTTGTAAGCATCTTCACGTTTTTTGGGGCTATCTACATTTTCGATAAATTCGATAACATCCTTTTCCGTTTCCTTTGTTTTTTGTTCATACATGCTTTTCCCCTCCTTAACTGACTCGCATTTTTAAGGATAATGAAGAACGATGCTAGTGCCGCGGTGCAAAAAGAATAACTGAAACGCCTACTAGACAAATGGCAGCACCTATCCAATCGTAGACATCAGGTGCTTTTTTATCAATTCCCCATCCCCATAACACCGCGAGGACAATAAAGACCCCTCCATAGGCTGCATATACTCTACCAAATGAAGGAAATGCTTGAAAAGTAGCGATAACGCCATATAAAGCTAGAGTTACACCGCCAATTAGCCCCCAATAGAACGGCTTACCTTCCCTTAACCAAAGCCATATTAGATAGCCACCGCCTATTTCGGCCAATCCAGCAACTATAAACAAGATGACTGCAACAACTATTTTTCTCACTTCCAAACTTATTCATAGGCTTTTAGCTATTTCGAAAGGCTAATTATTTTAGTCCTTCAAATAACAATACTCTTGCCGGTGAAGCATCTGTCCCTGTTAATTTTAAAGGTGCCGCAACCATAAAGTAGGTACCTTGTTCAACTTCCTTTAACCGAAGCCCTTCTATTATAATGATATTATTGGCGAATAGTGTTTTATGAGTCGGATGACCTTCTTGACTTCTTTCAATGCCAAGTGTGTCTATTCCAGTTCCTCGAACACCTATCTCAGAAAGGTATTCTGCTCCATCATGTGTAAGATAAATAAAATCAAAATCAAAGGCTTCCTCAAAAGAGTTTTTCGTTTTAAAGAATAAGAAATCCCCCTTGCTAATCTCAAACTTCTCCAAATCCGCTTTCGTGATTCCGTCTTCCACATCTGTTAAATCAAGCACTTTACATTCGCCTACAAGGCTTTCCATTGGAATGGATTCAAACGTGTCCCCATCCACAACCATATGAAGTGGTGCATCAATATGCGTTCCCGAATGGACATCCAACTCCATACGCGTTTCAGTTACATATCCATTTGTCACCCGATTAAATTTCGGTTGCTTTTCCGCCTTATCTTTATAAACTGTCATACCCTCATAAATTGTTCCTGTCACATCATACATCTTCATTTTAACAACCACCTTTTGTTTAGAATCTGTTTATCAAACCATCTTATCATAGATAACCATTTACTTTTACTTTCTATATGCAATAAAAATTCGGACTTACATTAATAGAACGCAGTTGGTATACTGAGAACTGGTGTGATTATCATTCATCGCATAAGAACATACTGATGAAAAAGTAGGAGAGAATAGATATGAATTATGAAATTCCTTCGGAAAATTTCGACAGGAAAGATGGTTTAAGCGATTTCCAAGAGGAACGGATTATGCCTGACATGACATTTGTTTTATTTGGAGCTACGGGAGATTTAGCAAAACGAAAGCTATTTCCTGCACTCTATAATTTATTTCTCGATGGTAAAATGCCAGACGCAATCTCAATCATCGGTCTTGGTAGAACCCATTATCAACACGATGATTTCCGTTTTGTGGTGGAAAAAGCAATCCGGGAATATTCTAGAAGACCTATTCAGGTGTCTAATTTACAAGATTTTCTAAACTACTTTCAGTACTTTATATTCGATGCGACAAGCAAAGAATCTTATCAGAGCTTACACGAACTCATTCAAAGTAGAGAAAGTGAATTAGATATACCTGAAAATCGACTTTTCTATTTGTCTGTTGCTCCACAGTTAGCCGATGTAATTGCGTCCAATCTTAACGCCAGTGGTATCAGTCAGACGAAAGGCTGGAGGCGACTCATTGTTGAAAAGCCGTTTGGCAGTGACCTGAAATCGGCCCAGCAATTAAATGAATGTTTGAGCATAGCTTTTCATGAGGACGAGATTTATCGAATCGACCACTATCTCGGAAAACCAATGGTCCAAAATCTGGAATCATTAGTATTTGCCAACCCCGCACTCGGACTATTATTAGATCATACACAAATTGCGAATGTACAAATCACTGCTAGTGAAACGGTCGGAGTAGAATCTCGCGCTGCCTACTATGATCAAGCGGGTGCCATTCGAGATATGGTCCAGAATCATCTTCTACAATTAGTTATGATGACCGCACTCAATCTTCCAGAGCAATTAACAGCTAAAGAAATTGAAAATAAGAAAATTGAAGTGATTACTTCTCTTCGTCCTATCAAAAAAGAAATGGTCTACAAAGATATCGTTCGGGGTCAGTACACAGCTGGTGAAGTTTTAGGTACACCGGCAGTTGGCTATACAGATGAGCCTGGAGTGGATATATCCTCAACGAATGATACTTACGTGGCGGCGCGTTTATATATTGATAATCCGTCATGGAGTGGCATTCCTTTTTATATTCGCACGGGGAAAAGGACTAATGAAAAATCGACACGTATTGTCATGGAGTTTAAGAGCAAGGTAAATGATACAACTAAACTTTTAACTGAAGGAATCACCCCAAACTTATTAATCGTTGAAATTAGTCCAAACGAGAACATCTCTTTACGGGTGAATATGAAAGATCCTTCTCTAAACCGTTTTATCCCTACTTCTATTAACTTCTCGACTACAGCGGAAGATCAGCCTGAGGCCTATGAACTGCTTCTATTCGATGCAATGATCGATAATGCAACCTTCTTTGCCCACTGGAAAGAAGTCGAATTATCATGGAAGTGGATCCAACCAATCATTGAAGCATTTCAGGAAAACCTGTTGCCTTTACATACTTACCCTGCTGGCTCGACAGGTCCTGATGCAGCCAACCAGCTTTTGCAAGACAATCAATTTAATTGGTGGTAAGGTACAGTTAATCAATCAGATATAGAAAATTACGAACACGAAGGAATGAGAAATCACCATGAGTACACAGCAAGTGGGCGTTATCGGTCTGGGCGTGATGGGGATGAACCTAGCGCTAAACATTGAAAATAAAGGATACACCGTATCTGTCTACGATTACTGGACAGAACGTACGGATGAGTTTTCGAGTAAAAAAGCAAAAGATAAACATATTCTCGGTACCAAAGGCATTGAAGAATTTGTCTCTTCGTTAGAAGTTCCACGTAAGATTTTATTAATGGTGAAGGCTGGAGAAACGACGGATGCGGTAATCCAGTCGTTAGTCCCTCACCTTCAACAAGGGGATATTGTGATCGATGGTGGAAATACATTCTTTGAAGATACGAATAGACGTGCAGCTACATTAAAAGAATCTGGTCTACATTTCATCGGTGCAGGTGTTTCCGGTGGAGAAGAAGGTGCGCGTAACGGCCCGTCAATTATGCCTGGTGGAGCAAAAGAAGCTTACGAGCAGGTGAAGTCTATTCTTGATGCGATTGCAGCAAAAGTCGATGGAACTCCTTGTAGCGCCTATATGGGTCCCGATGGTGCAGGCCATTATGTAAAAATGGTTCACAACGGCATTGAATATGGTGATATGCAACTCATTTCCGAAGCTTATTTCATCATGAAACATACCCTTGGCCTTGAGGCGCGGGATTTGCATGATGTTTTCTCTGAATGGAATAAAGGTGAGCTCGATAGCTATCTTATTGAAGTCACAGCTGATATTTTCACAAAGATGGATGAGGATACCGGAAAACCACTTATTGACCTCATTTTAGACGTTGCAGGTCAAAAAGGAACAGGTAAATGGACGAGTCAAAATGCGCTAGACCTAGGGGTTTCACTCCCAATCGTTACGGAGTCCGTATTTGCTAGATTTATTTCTTCTGTTAAAGAAGAACGAATTGCGGCAAGTACTCTTCTGAAAGGACCTGAACCCCAAAAGTATAAGGGCAATCCTAGTGACTTGGTCGAATCGATTCGTAAAGCTTTATATATGAGTAAAATTTGCTCATACGCACAAGGATTTGCACAAATGCGAGCAGCATCTAAAGAGTATGGCTGGGATATCCCTTATGGAGATGTTGCGATGATTTTCCGCGGAGGTTGCATCATTCGTGCCCAATTCTTACAAAATATTAAAGAGGCCTTTGACGCGAATAACGACTTGCCTAATCTGCTAGTCGATCCATACTTTCAAGAAATCGTTGGCGACTATCAGCATTCACTTCGTGAAGTATTGGCCCTGGCCATGCAGCAAGGCATTCCGGTACCTGCATTCTCAAGCGCATTGGCTTATTATGATAGCTATCGAACGGCAACATTGCCAGCTAATCTTATCCAGGCGCAAAGAGATTATTTTGGGGCACACACCTATGAACGTGTCGACAAAGAAGGTCATTTCCATACTGAATGGGCAAAAAATTAAGTATATAAAAAATCAGGAGCCGATTTGGCTCCTGATTTTTATTTTTCAATTGTTACAATATGTTCTTCTTTTAATGTAACCTGACCTGATTTATGCAAAACGATTGATTCACCTTCAAATAAATTCGTGAAGATGATTGGTGTAATGATCGAAGTCGCATGCGCTTGAATATAATCAATATCGACTTTCAGTAACGGTTGTCCTTTTTCAACACGGTCACCTTGTGCAACCAGCGCTTCAAAGCCTGCACCATCTAATTTAACCGTATCAATCCCGACATGAATCAGAATTTCTCTACCTGAGTCGGATTGAATGCCTAGTGCATGTTTTGTCGGGAAGAGTGTGACGATGGTTCCGTCTACCGGTGATACAACGACTCCATCTGATGGAACGACTGCAAAGCCATCACCCATCATTTTCCCTGCAAACACTGGATCAGGCACTTCTGACAGTGGAACGATTTCACCTTGCATCGGCGACACAAAGTCGTCTGGCTGACCATTCGGAGCAACAGCTTGAACAGTCTGTTTCACTTCTTCTGCACGCGGTCGTTTGCCACTGATGACATCCTGTATTTGTCCTTTAATAATTTCAGAACGTGGACCGAAGATGGCTTGAATATTATTCCCTACTTCAAGAACACCTGCTGCACCTAACTTTTTCAATTCTTTTTTATCGACATTTTTCACATCTTTCACAGATACGCGAAGTCTTGTGATACATGCATCTAACTGGGTAATATTTTGTTGTCCACCCATTGCCTCAAGAATATTGTAAGGAAGATCAGTGTTCCCTTTCGAACCTGTCTCTATTTCGTCTGTATCGACATCTGCCTCTCGTCCTGGCGTCATAAGATTAAACTTGCTAATCATAAAGCGGAACAAGACATAGTAAATCACTGCAAAGACAAGACCTACTAACACAACAAGCCACCATGCTTCCTTGCCTGGTAAAATACCAAACAAGAAGAAGTCAATGGCCCCACCCGAGAAGGTATACCCCACGTGAACTTGAAGGAAAGTAACGATGACAAATGATAATCCATCCAAAATAGCATGGATTAGGAACAGGATTGGAGATAAAAACAAGAATGAAAACTCAAGTGGCTCCGTAATTCCTGTTAAGAATGAAGTTAACGCACCGGAAGCCAATAAACCGGCAACAAGCTTTTTCTTTTCAGGTCGCGCTGCATGGTACATCGCAAGCGCAGCGGCTGGTAAACCAAACATCATAATTGGGAATTCTCCACCCATGAAGTTACCAGCTGTCAGCTGTACATTATCCTTTAATTGTGCAAAGAAAATTGTCATATCCCCACGTACAACTGAACCAGCCGCCGTTGTATACGAGCCAAATTCATACCAGAACGGTGCATGGAAAATATGGTGCAATCCAAACGGAATGAGCAAACGTTTGATAAATCCGAAGAAGAATACCGCGATATATGTCCCTTCCTCAAGTAACCAAAGGGATGCTGTATTCATGCCTGTTTGCACTGGTGGCCAAATAACAAGCAATAATAAACCCGCAACAAAAGCCGCACCAGCTGTCGCAATTGGAACGAAACGTTTCCCGGCAAAGAATCCTAGGAATGAAGGCATTTCAATGTCGTGGAACTTGTTGTAACAGAGGGCCGCTATCAGACCGACGATAATCCCGCCAAAAACCCCTGTTTGCAGTGTCGGGACACCAAACACAAGTGCGTAGCTCGGATTATCAGCTACCATCTCCGTAGTAATCCCTAACCAAGAACTCATGACCTGATTCAATACTAAGTAACCGACAAGAGCTGCAAGTGCTGCTGCACCGTCCTTCGCTAACCCTATCGCAACACCGATGGCAAAGATAAGTGGTAAATTACCAAATATAATTCCACCAGCGTCCTCCATCACTTTTGCTGTATGCTGAATCCAATCTGCTGACAAAAATGGCAAATAGTTAAGCATCGTTTCTTGCTGCGCGGCATTACCAAAACCAAGCAATAAACCAGCAGCTGGCAGTAGTGCAACAGGAAGCATTAACGCTTGACCTACTTTTTGTAGCACACCAAAAATCTTTTTAAACATCGTATACCCTCCTAATTACATAATTAAGTCACTGAATTGCAGTACTCTTAATAAAGTTCAAAAACGACAAAAAAGGCATGAGAAAAAATAATTGAAACGAGTTCACAAGAGTCTCCCCCTGTAACCGTAATCAATCATCTTTGTACTCATGCCTGATCTAATCAGTAACACGTATGCAGATAATAAATATTAAATTAAGTACTACTTACAAATCCAATGACTTTATAAAATTATAGTAGCATAGAACTTTTACTATTACAATCAAATTTAGTTTATTCTTCGACTTTCGCTTGAATCCGCTGTAAATGGAGTGTTAAATAGACGGCTTCAGCTTCATAGATTTCCTTTTGTAAGCTTTGTTGCATGACCTTGATTAGTTTCCAGGCCAAATTATAGCAAACCGGATACTCCGATTTTAGCAATAGCGTAATTTTCTTCGGTTCTGCAACCCGTTCCCCACGTACAACCCGCTCAATTGTAAAGTGAAGATGGCGAATCAGCCGCATATAATCGATACTGTTCTTATCAATGTTGATGGCCAATTGCGCTTCAATCATGTCGACAAGCTGAACAATCAGCTCAGAATGTCTCGTTACATCGCGCACATTTTTGTTCACTAGGGCACTGTGAATATGCAAAGCAATGAAACCAATTTCCCCCTCTGGAAGGGCGACAGACAGCTGCTTGTTAACCATTGCAGTCACTTCAGCCGCAATTTTATATTCATTCGGATAAAGTGCTTTCGTTTCCAATAAAAAAGGATTGCGAATCGCCATACCGCGTCTCATTCGATTAACGGCAAAGACTAAATGATCTGTCAGCGCAACATGAATATGTTCATTCAATGACCGATTCGCTTGTGCTTGAATCATTTCGACCGCGGAAATAAGCACTTTTAACGTATCTTCATCAAGACTCGTGAGTAATTGTTTGTATTGCTCTTGCTCTTCGGGATCATTCAATACAAATAATTTCTCGATTTTTTCTTGTTGAATCAATTCCCCTGCACTTGCACCAAATCCAATGCCGCGCCCAATCAAAATCACTTCATTGCCATTATTATCTGTGGCAATCAATACATTATTATTCAAAGCTTTCTGAATCGAGTAAGTTTCCATCCATCTATCCCCATTACTTTTTCTTGACTCCATTCTAGCACTAATCCCTAGCAAATAGGTATATAAAAATGATTGCTTACTTAAGCTGGTGTATTAATCACATATAAAGTAAGGTTCTTTGTTTTTTCTTAAAGACTTTTCTATACTGTACATACATGTAAAGGAGGTTGTGACAGTGATTACTGATGGTTCGACAATAATCATCCAAAAGGATTTAGAAACCATTTGGAATGCAATCGTGAATGATGAGATTTTTTCGATATGGTATGCGCCAGGGTCTAAGTGGAGTATTCCTACTCTCAAAGTAGGAGAGCAAGCACTGTTCACACTAATGCCTAGTCCATACAACAACCTTAAAGAAGGTGAAAGTATGCCCATGACCTTTACGATTCAAGAAATCATTTCTAATCAGAAATTCTCGTATTACTGGGATTCAAACCACATGCTTTTTACGATTGAGTTATTACCTGAAATGAATGGAACAAGGGTGCAGTTTAATCAACAAGGCTTCGGCTACTCATTAGCAAATTTAAAGGCATACTTAGAAGGCAAAGAGCTTCCATATGGTTGATATGCTTAGGTTTTAATGCTGAATATTAATATGGAAAAAGTCATTGGTTCATCTATCCGAGTCAATTTGACATCCTACTCTCGTTGATTGAAGCGCAAGTCGGCGACTCCTGCGGGAATAGCATGAGCCTTGAGACCCCGCAGGGAGCGAAGCGGACGAGGAGGCTCAAGCCATGCCCGCGGAAAGCGTCCGACTGAAGCGGAAATCAACCTTGTTCGTATTTTAGGATTGATTGCTCTATTATGAAATTGACTCATTTATCGTATTTTGTTCCTCCAAAAAAATCGCCGCGAACGTTTTTGCGATTACTTCCATAGCGGGTTCATGAAAATCGAATTTTTCGTGATGATGCGGAAATACTTTTTCAGCAGCTGGAAGTTTTGCACCAACAAAGAAGTACGCACCCGGTATTTTTTGTAGATAATACGAAAAATCTTCGACAGGCATGATTGGTTGCGTTTCGACGACTGCTTGGTCACCGACTACATGTGTAGCAGCTCCCCTTACTACATCCATTTGGTTTGCATGATTCCAAAGTGCGTCATAGCCTGGCTCGATTATCACTTCTACATGACAGCCGAGACCCTGACCGACGGCTTGTGCTAAGTCACGTAGGCGTTTACTCGCTAGCGCCCGTATGTTTTTATCGAAAACACGAATAGTTCCCTCCAAAACAGCTTGCTCTGGTATGACATTATCAGCGTCTCCTGCATGAAACTTGCCAATAGTAATGACGAGCTCTTTCAACGGGTCTGCGTTTCGACTTACAATCGATTGAAGTGCGACCATAATATGACTCGCCGCCAAAATAGGATCTGCCCCATTATGCGGCTCTGCTCCATGTGCACCAGAGCCTTTGACAATGATTTTAATCGTGTCTTCCCCTGCCTGTAAATAGCCATCACGTACATAGACTTTGCCAGCATCCATAGTAGACTGCAAATGTGCGCCGTAAATGGCATCGACCTCTTCAAGACAGCCATCCGCTATCATCGCCAACGCCCCACCTGGCGGCAATTCTTCCCCGAATTGATGAATCAAAATAATATCTCCAGACAACTGTTCCTTGACGGCATTCATTGCTTTTGCGAAGCCAAGTAAAGCAGCTGTATGCCCATCATGCCCACAAGCATGCATGACGCCCTCAACCGTAGATGAATAAGGCATGTCCTTGGCATCTTGAATTGGCAACGCATCGAAATCTGCTCGAAATGCGATTGTTTTTCCTGGTTTACCTCCTCGAATTCTACCAACCACCCCTCTGCCTCCAACGCCTTGCCTCACTTCAATCCCTAAATCATTTAAATAAGCAGAAATGTAAGCAGGAGTTTCAACCTCCTGATGAGATAGTTCTGGATGCATATGTAAATGACGTCGTACACGAATCATTTCCTCCATACCCGCAGTTATTTCCTCAAAAATAGTGGCTCTTAACATTGGTAATCCCCTTCCAATTTAACTTTTCCAACAGACTAAACTTGCATACTGATAGCTTTATTTGTATTTAATCATAGTAACACTCAGAATGGCAATCATCATCTAGATAGATCGTATTGTCGAATGAAGCAACAATAGCTCTCTCGTTTCATCCTCAAAAAAAATATCATTATCCACATTTAAATACCTATACATGCATGAATATACATGCTATACTCATCAACATGTTCATGACAACAAACATTTTTCAACTAGGCAAACAACTTTTAATTGCTAATCTTCTGAAAATAAAGTATAGTTTTATTTAATTTCAAATACTTATTCATTTATGAATAGAATCGTTTGGGAGGGAGATCGTCAATTGACAGGTTTTTTCTTACATCCAAATTCAAAAGAAGAAATAATTGACTCGTATGATGAAGATATTATTGTTACGAACCAAGACGGCTTTATCGTCAAAGCCTCCCAAATTAGCGGCAGACATTATGGAATCCAAGCCGGGGAACTGCTTGGGAAATCTGTTTATGATCTAGAACAACGGGGTATCTTCTCTCCCGCGATCACACCACTCGTTCTTCAACAAAAGAAGAAAGTGGTCGTCATTCAAACAACTACAACAGGTCAAAAAGTACTCATTACCGGAATGCCTTTTTTTAATGAAGTTGGAGAAGTCGAGTTTGTCCTTAGTTACTCATACGAAGTTTCGGAGCTTCTTGTCATTCATGAATATATGAAGGAACTTGAACAGGAAATGCTACTGACAAAAGAGGAACTCTCCCTGCTGCGCAAAGAGCATCTGACAATCGAAGGGCTAACAATTGAAAATAGGTCGACCCGTATTGCATTTGAAACAGCCCGTAATGCCGCACCGCATGACGTTTCAGTTGTCCTCTATGGAGAACAGGGAACCGGAAAATCCACACTGGCAAAAGTCATTCATAACGAAAGCACTCGAAAAAACGGACCTTTTATTGAGATTGACTGCGAAACAATTCCAGAGGCGATGTTCGAACGGGAATTATTCGGGGGTAGCTTTGAGCAAACAGAAACGGGTTTATTGACGTTAGCTTACGGAGGCACCTTGTATATTAAGAGGATCGATAAGCTTTCGATTCATCTACAGGGAAAACTTTTAAAAGTATTAAAGGAACGTACATACACACCCATTGGTGCAGAAGTACCCCTTCCACTCGATGTTAGACTGATAAGCTCTTCCGAAACAATTTTGACAGAAGCGGTTTCTGCAAACGAATTTCATAAAGATTTGTATTACAGGCTCCATATCGTTCCGATTCATTTAAAACCACTGCGAGATCGTAAAGGCGATATAAGCACGTTGATTAGTAGTTATTTAAGTCGATTTTCAATGAAGTATCAAACGGTGAAGGAGCTATCAGATGAAGTATTTAATCAATTACTTCATCTACAATGGCCTGGGAATCATAATGAGCTGATTAATGTAATGGAGCGACTCGTTGTTCAAAGCCCTTCTACCATCATTACAGCTAAGGACCTCCCACCAGAATATCGTAAAGAAACAGACGAAGATTTATCGCTCATTCATCTTGAAGGTCTGACACTGCCGACTATTTTAGATAATGTTGAGATGAAGGTGCTACGAGATGCGCAAATGCGCTATCGTACAACAACGGAAATTGCCAAGTATCTTGGCATCAGTCAGCCCTCTGTCGTCCGTAAATTAAAAAAATATACTGATTTTGAATAGGAGGATCTATTGTGCAACAAAATTTAGAAGTAAAACAAGATTGGCATCATATGGTGAATCATATCGGAAATTTTCTCGCACCGAGCATGGCAAAAGATCATCCAAACCTACCTGTGGTCAAAGCTGAGGGATGTTATTACTACGGAGTTGATGGTAAGCAATACTTAGATTTCACATCTGGTATTGCCGTCGAGAACGTTGGTCATCGGCACCCAAAAGTCGTTCAGGCGATAAAAGACAGCGCAGACCATCTCATACATGGTCCATCGGGTGTCATCATTTACGAATCCATTTTAAAATTAGCAGCTGAACTGCAAACGATTTTACCACCTAAGCTCGACAATTTCTTTTTTGCTAATAGTGGAACAGAAGCGATCGAGGGTGCTTTAAAGCTTGCAAAATACACGACTAAGCGTCCTTATGTCGTTTCGTTTACGGGTTGTTTCCACGGACGCTCCATTGGTGCATTAAGTGTGACGACATCGAAAAGTAAATACCGGAAACATTTGCAGCCCTCTTGGCTTGCCTATCAGCTGCCTTATGCTTTACCAGAGTATCTGCCTGCCGGTGCTGATCCAGAAATTTTCTTCCCTGAAAAACTTGAACAGGATGTCAAAAAACTTTTTAATCATCAAGTTGATCCTGAAGAAGTGGCCTGCATAATTATCGAGCCCGTTCTCGGCGAGGGTGGATACATCATTCCACCAAAAGCGTGGTTAAAAAAGATTCGTGAAATTTGTGATCGACATGGCATTCTTCTTATTTTCGATGAAGTTCAAACAGGATTCGGTCGGACAGGTAATTGGTTTGCTGCACAAACATTCGATGTCAAACCTGATATTATGGCGATTGCCAAAGGTATTGCTGCCGGGCTCCCATTAAGCGCAACCGTTGCTTCAAAGGAGCTCATGGATCAGTGGCCACTTGGCTCACATGGCACTACATTCGGTGGCAATCCCATTGCTTGCTCCGCCGCCCTCGCTTCATTGGAAGTGATGAAGGAAGAACAGTTATTAGCAAATGCAACAGCTGTTGGTGCTTATGCAATGGAACAATTACTACTCATGAAGCAACGGCATCCTGTTATTCGAGATGTCAGAGGCGTTGGTCTCATGATTGGCATAGAGCTTGGCAATCCCGAAACAGGAGAAGCTGATGGTAATGCCGTTATGACCGTACTCGACGGCTGTCTGCAAAAAGGCGTACTGTTCTACTTATGCGGTAATTCCGGTGAAGTCATCCGAATGATTCCACCGCTCACAATAACGAAAGAACAAATTGATGATGGTTTAGCAGTGTTAGATGAAGTACTTACCGAGTTTAGCAAATAACAAATTAGAAATGGAGAGATTTATGATGAAAAAATGGTCAGGAATTGCAATGCTATTCGTCCTTGTGATGAGTGTACTTGCAGCATGTGGAGCAACAGAGCAAGATAGCGACGAAAAAACGGGATCTTCGGATGCACCCGAAACAAAGACACTTAAAATAGCTACTTCTGCTGATTACCCGCCTTTTGAATATGTCGATACAGCAGTCAGCGATGAAATCATCGGTTTTGATATTGATTTAGCAACGATGATTGCCAAAGAGCTAGGCTATGAGCTAGAAATTGAAGATATGGACTTTAACGGTTTAATCCCTGCCCTACAAGCAAAGAGCATTGATTTTGTCATTGCAGGTATGGACGGTAATAATGAAGAACGTAAGAAAGTCATTGATTTCTCAGCACCTTATTTTACGGCTACAAACTTAGTCATCACGATGAAAGATAGCGATATTACGACCGCTGACGACCTTGACGGAAAAAAAGTTGGGGCACAAACGGCTTCTGTTCAGGAAAAAGGGGCAAAATCACTGGAAGAGCAATATGGTTATACAGTTGAAAGTCGTGACCGCGTTCCAGATTTATTCCAAGAAATCCGTTCTGGACATCTTGACGCAATTGTAGTGGCGGATGTTGTAGCAAATGGTTATATTGAGGCAAATCAAGACCTTGCAAGCTTTGAACTACCAGAGGAACATAAATTAGGCTTATCCATTGCCTTCCAAAAAGGCAGTCCTTTAACGGCTGAATTCGACCGCGTCTTAAAAGAGCTACAAGACAAAGGAGAAGTCGATAAATTAGTTGTCAAATGGTTTAGTAACTAATTCATTCGAGAAAGAGAGGGGTATAACCTATGAATTTAGACTTTACCCAAATTATTCCCTCGATACCTTATATTTTACAAGGTATCGGGGTCACCTTAAAAATTGTTGGTCTAGCCGCACTTATAGGTTTTGCCATCGGTATTCTACTCGCATTATGTAAAATCGGACGAATTAAAACATTAACTTGGTTTGCTGATATTTATACGTCAGTCTTCCGCGGAACACCTTTAATTCTTCAGCTTCTATTAATTTATTATGGTACCCCACAGCTTTTTGATATTAAAGTAAGTGCCTACACCGCAGCCGTTTTGGCCTTTGGATTCAATTCTGGAGCTTATATTTCAGAAATTATTCGGGCAGGTATTTTAGCTGTTGATCGAGGCCAGTTGGAGGCTTCTAAGGCACTTGGTATCCCCTATAAAAATATGATGAAGGATATCATTTTACCGCAAGCATTAAAAAATATTTTACCTGCTTTAATGAATGAATTCATCACATTGACGAAAGAATCTGCTATCGTGACAGTCATCGGAGTCACGGATATTATGAGGAGATCGTATATCGTCGGTGGCAACACTTATCGCTATTTTGAATCGCTCATCTTCGCGGGTGTGATTTACTACGTCATGGTAATGGTATTGACACTACTCGGCAAAGCGATTGAAAGGAGGATGAGAAGAAGTGATTAAAATCCAAGACCTTCGCAAAAGCTTCGGGAAAAATGATGTGTTAAAAGGGATTTCAACTACGATTGAAAAAGGTGAAATCATTGCCATCATCGGACCTTCCGGCTCTGGTAAATCTACTTTTCTTCGCTGCATTAATTTATTAGAAACGCCTACTGGTGGTCAAATTTGGGTGCATGATAACGAAGTTACAAATCCAAAAACCAATATTATGAAGGTAAGGCAACAAGTTGGTATGGTATTTCAACAGTTCAATCTATTTCCTCATAAAACAGTGCTTGAAAACATTACGTATGCGCCCATGATGGTGAAATCCATGTCTAAAGGTGACGCAGAAAAGCAAGGTCGCGAATTATTGCAAAAGGTTGGGCTATTAGACAAAGAGCATGAGCATCCTGTCCGATTATCTGGCGGACAAAAGCAACGTGTCGCCATTGCCCGAGCGTTAGCAATGTCTCCTGAAATGATGTTATTCGATGAACCAACGTCCGCTCTTGACCCTGAAATGGTGAAGGAAGTGCTTGAAGTCATTAAGTCCTTGGCACTCACGGGTATGACAATGGCAATTGTCACACATGAAATGGGCTTTGCAAGAGAAGTAGCAGATCGTGTGTTATTTTTAGACGATGGTCAACTCGTAGAAGACGCCCCCCCTGCCGAATTCTTTTCATCACCGAAAAGTAAACGAGCACAGGACTTTTTAGAGAAAATATTGTGATGTTTTGACTTTCCACTAAACTGTATGGTTATTACACGGTATCTTAGAGAGGGAGTGTTCACACATGTTCAACGTCTTTATGATTATTGGTGTGATTTTCATTGCCATTTCAGGTTTGACCCTTGGCGCATGGATAAATGGGCCTGAGCAAAGAGCAAACTTCCATTCAGAAACGAAGGAACATCGTAATGCCAGAGTAAGAATTGGTTTATACAGTGGCATCATCGGTTTTGCTTTCTTGGGACTGGCCGCAATTGTCTGGTTCCTATAAATGGAAATAATAAAGCAGCTTGTTCATCTCCATTTGGAGGAACAAGCCGCTTTTTCGTTACCTTGTGACGATGTCCTGAATTTCTGAACCATCGAGTGTTTCCTTCTTTATTAACAAGTCCACTAGCTCATCAAATTCAGTAGCGTATTGTTGAATAAGACTTTCTGTTTGATGAAGGGCTTTGTCAAAAATCGTTTGCATCTTCGACTCTTTTTGTCCTTCATTGAACGTAAGTGTAAAGCCGTTTTCGAGTAAACCAGTGTCGACCATTCTTTCGATGATTTCCTTGGCCTGCTGGACGTCTCCACCAACGCCAATACTGTGTTCACCAAGATACATACGCTCTGCTACTCCCCCCGCCAAAATCATGCTCACTTGGTCGAGCAATTCGCTATAGGTCGATAAATGAAGCTCTTTTTGAAACGGTGCTACATAGCCAAGCGCTTGTCCACGTGGAATAATCGTCGCCTTCCGTACTGAACCCGGCTTCGTAATTGCCGCGATGAGTGCATGACCCGTTTCATGAATGGCTACTCTCCGCTTCGTTTCGGTATCATTCAATGTACGTGATGTGCTACCTAAAATGGTACGATCAATCGCAAAATCTAGGTCGCTTTTATCAATTTGCTGACGTCCATCACGCATTGCCCTTCTACTCGCCGTTTCAAATAGTGAACTAAGCTCAGCACCAGAAAAACCTGCTGTACTATCCGCCAAGCCGTCTAAGGAAGCAGCTACATTATCCGCTAACAGCTTGCCTGTCGTATGAATGTCGATAATCTCTCTCCTGCCTGCCGCATCTGGCAATGGAACTTGGAATGAATAATCGATACGCCCTGGGCGAAGGAAAGCCTCGTCCAACATATCCTTACGGTTTGTTGCTGCAATGAAAAGCACACCATCATTATTATTGCCGCCATCCAATTGAACAAGCAATTCTGTTAACGTTTTTTCTGTTTCTTCCCCGCCATGCGTTTTCCGCTTCCCTGCAAGTGCATCTACTTCATCAATAAAAATGACAGCTGGTTTTTGCTTTCTGGCATTTTCAAATAGCGTGCGCACACGTGAAGCACCCACACCGACAAATAACTCGGTAAAAGCTGCGCCACTCGATGAATAAAAGGTAGCACCAATTTCGCGTGCTATCGCTTGCGCAAGTAATGTTTTCCCCGTGCCCGGCGGTCCATATAAGAGGAGGCCCTTCGGCGACGTGATGCCCAGCTGTTCCGATTGTTTCGGATTTTTGATGATGGATAAGGTTTGATGAATCTCTTCTTTCATTTCAAGCGGAAGCCCACCGATATGTTGTAAGGTAATGTCTGGTAATGGCGTTGCTTTGGCTGCACTGTTTTTCATCGCAGAAGCGCCAATGCCAATTTTACCCTTTTTGTGTAAGACGAATAATGTAACGAGTGATACTATGAGTAATCCACCAATAAACAAACCATTGAAACGATTTTGATTAGCATATTGATAGGATAAATTATATTTTTCAACTAATTGCTCGACTAGCTGACTTTGCGGGCGAACCTGTGTCACATAAAGTGCATCTGCCGTCTGCAAGTACAATGAGCCGTTAGCTGTTTCTTTCAATGACATTTCCTGATTTTGTTCAGCCTGAATCGTTTTTTCAAGCTCGGCAAACGAAATGGCGATTCCTTTGTTCGTATTAACTGTATACAAGCCGATACTTGCTACCGTTCCCATGACTAAGAGGACTAGAATGACAATCTTTGTTGCAAACTTCAAGCCTACTCAACTCCTTCTAAGGGATAACTTTAGTATAAATGATAAACCCAGTATTTTGGTAGGCGAATATAAGGACTTTCCACCAATAAAACCCAGTGACTGATGATGCCTTTATGAGAAACTGGGATACACCGATGCGAAACTCATATACCTTTCCGGAAAACTCGTATACCCTGCTAAAACTCGACTACCTTTTTTGCAAACTGGGATACACCGACGCGAAACTCGTATACCTTTCCGGAAAACTCGTATACCCCGCTAAAACTCGACTACCTTTTCAGCAAACTCGTATACTCCACCCGATTTCTCCCCATCAAAAAAGCCCTGAATTAGATTCAGAGCCCTCGCTTTACCACATTTTCAAAAACTGAGTTGTACGACTTCGACCAATTTCCATAAGCTCCTCTTTCGCCCCTTCATCCAGATCAAACTGCGTTGCACTAAAGCCATCTACTGGGATAAAAATAATATCCTTCTCGTGCTTGCGCGAAATATAACGTTCATCATGGGCATTTTTCATAGTTGTAAATAGAGCTTCGAATAACTGTAAGGCGTTGTGAATTGGATAGCCTTGCTGTTCTTCCTGGCTATGGCTAAGCTTTAGGCCGAGGACAGGACGCTGCTTTTTTCCTTTGTCATCGTCAAATATCCACATCGGAAAATTGCTTAATACACCGCCATCGACAACAATCGTATCGCCCGAGCCGACTTCCAATTTGACAGGTTCGAAGAAAAATGGAATGCCACAGCTCATCCGTAATGCTCGTGCAATCGGAAAGCTGTCTGCTGCGATACCGTAACGGTTCAAATCATCTGGTAATACTAGCATTTTCCCATTCGTCAAATCGGATGCAATGAGCTTTAGCGAGCCTGGCGCCACATCCGCAAAAGTATAAACACCTTTCGCCGCCAATTTTTCTAAAAACCAGTTCTCCAATGCTTTTCCTTGATATAAACCGAGCCGCCAATACAGACCAATCCACTTCATAAGGGGAAACGGCAACACGGTTTTCCGCGGATCTAATAGGGACATCATATCCAATTCATCTAACAGCTCTTCCATTTCATTCGCGGAATAGCCAGCTGCAATAAAACAAGCAATAATCGCACCCGCACTCGTGCCGGCTACTCGTTGAAAGCGATAGCCCTGCTCCTCCAACACCTTATACGCCCCGACTAATGCAAAACCTTTCAAACCTCCTCCTGAAAACACTCCATCTATTAACAACGTTGAACCTCTCCCTTTTCTTGGTGTTGTTACACTGTAAGAGCTAAGGGCGCATTGTAGAACTAAAAAAAAGCCCCTCAACAATTTTTAAGTTGTTGAAAGGCTCATCCTATGAATCATACTGACTGTCGAAACGTTCGTGCCCACGCAATGAGCTCTGATGCAATCATCGGCTTGGCAAAGTAATAGCCTTGAATAATTGGCTGTTCACATGTAGATGCTAAGAACTGGACTTGCTCTTCTGTTTCGACTCCCTCAAAAACGATGGATAAATTCAACGAGTCTCCTAGTGCGATAATTGCTTGAATAATCGCCGAGTCTTTTTCTGACATTGGGACTTCATCGACAAAGGACTTATCTATTTTCATCGTCGATATGGGCATTTGCTTTAAGTAGGATAATGATGATACACCCGTTCCAAAATCATCAAGTGCAACAGAGAAGCCTTCTTGTCTGAAAACACGCACGGCTCTTATCGCCTCATCAATGGATCGGACAAAGCTCGTTTCAGTAATTTCCAGTTCGAGTAGCTCGGGCTCTAGTCCGTAATGCGTCACGGTCTGTTTAAGCACTTTCAATAGACGCGAAGACGTCACATACTGACCCGGAATATTCACGGCCACATGTTCAATTCCCTCTCCTGCGTGACGCCACTGCGCTAATTGCCGACAGGCTCGCTCGATGACCCAATCTGTGACGTCTAGCATTTGATTGTTAGCTTCCAAAATAGGGATAAACACAGCCGGAGAAAGTACACCATAGGTCGGATGCTTCCAACGCAACAGCGTTTCAACACCTGCTATTTCACGCGTTTTGCTATTGATTTTAGGTTGAAACACAAGATACAGCTCATCTTCTGCCATCGCCCGCTCTACATCACTCGCTATTTCGCGTTCAAATGTATATGTATGGACTGCTGGATTATACAAAATAATTTCAAACTTGTATTGAAGTGACGGGGAGTTCAATACAGCAAGTACGTTTGAATAGGTCTTTGTAGCGTCGTTTTGTTGACTAGCCGGCAACCAAGCACAAACAGCCTGTAGCACAATTTCTTTTTCTTGAAAGACGGTGGAATCCCGAAGCATTTGGGCTATTTTTTCCATGGACGCTTTAAACATCGTCTCACTTTCAGTTCCCCATCCTAGAAAGGCAAAACGATTTCCTTCAATTCGATATAAATCAGTCTGGGGTGGATTAAAATTAACCATAATCTCTGAAATAGATTGTAGAACCCCATCTCCATAAAGATAGCCATTCTCTCGGTTAATTTTTTCCATATCATGAAAATGCCAAATAGCTAATGTTTGTTTAACTGAAGAATGACTGAGCTTCTTTTCAAATTGACGACGATTCGGTAATCTTGTTAGCATATCAAAATGATTCGTACGGTATTTTACATAACGATCTAACAAACTAGATAGTAGCAATAGACTAAGTAACAAAGCCATTCCGATTGTTACACTAATAACAATAAACGACATTTGTACTTCATGTGCAGCTGTCGATGTATGGGAATGGTCAGGTGAAACATAGAATGACATAGCAATCATTCCTGTGTAATGCATACTTGAAACAGCCAGGCCAAGTATAATCGCTGTCATTAGCTGAATAAAATGATTTTCCATATATCGTTGTAGCGTTGAAAATACGTATAACGCGATAAAGGATACGACGATGGCTATTAAAATGGATGCCGTAAATAACCAAGCATTATAAACATGTAGCGCCTCCATTTTCATAGCGGCCATCCCAACATAATGCATCGTTGAAATACCGATCCCCATTACCACACTTGCAATGCCGTAAGACCAAAATAATTTCTTTGGGCGGTTGGCTATGTAAAAGGCTAAAAAAGATGCAAACATTGCAGGAAAAACAGAAATAATCGTTAGCAATCGATCGTAATGCATACTTACAGGCAATGAGAATGCACTCATACCGACAAAATGCATAGACCAAATGCCAAATCCCATTGCAATCGATGCTAATGAAAGCCAAAAATTCCGATGAAAAAAACTACGTTGCTGGGCTCGCTTGTTCATGGACAATGCTGTATAAGAGGCAACACAAGCAATAAGAATGGATAAAAATATGATTGGATATGAATACTCTCCCTGTAATTCAATCAGATGTTCTGACGGCTTAATAAAATGCACAATGATCACCCCTTTCGATGATTAACAGCTTACTAAACTATACCATTTTTCTCACTCCCTCTACACTGTAAAGTATCTTCAGATTGTTAGATACATTCATTCAATTTCAAAATTCTCTCTATTGTTCCAGCCGAAACTTTAGAAGCAAGTCTGCGTCTATACTAATGTACATTTTTCAAGATTACATGTAACGGAGGAATATAATTATGCAAGCAGATAACAAAAAACGTAAAAAGTGGCCATGGATTATTGCGATTATCGGTCTCGTAATCGGAGGCATTGCCTTGACTATCTATATAGATTTGACGTCGACATTAAAAGGGATGTACGAGCCCATTGATAGAGAACAATCGACTAAGCGGGAAAGTACAATTATTTTTGATAAAAAAGAACCTTTCTCTGTCCTTATTTTAGGTGTTGATGAACGGGAAGGTGATAAAGGACGCTCAGATACAATGATTGTCATGACGGTCAATCCTACTTTAAAATCTACGAAAATGGTTAGTATCCCGCGTGATACGTACACTGAAATTGTCGGCCATGGTACACAGGATAAGCTGAATCACGCGTTTGCGTTTGGGGGTATTCAGATGTCACTAGATTCTGTCGAGAATTTATTGGATATGCCGATTGATTATGTAGCAGAAGTTAATATGGAAGGTTTCCAAGATGTAGTAGATGCTGTTGGTGGCATAAACGTAACGAACACAATGGATTTCACACAGGATTCCTTTGATTTCCAGGCTGGTGAACTAACATTATCTGGTGAAATGGCCTTATCCTATGTGCGGATGCGAAAAGAAGACCCTAGTGGCGATTGGGGAAGGCAGGATCGACAAAGGCAAGTCATACAAGGCGTGCTATCAAAAGGTAAATCATTTAATACCCTACTCAATTACCGTAGTGTCTTTCATGCGTTAGGCGATAATGTAAAAACCAATATGTCATTCGATGAAATGGTCGATGTACAGCAAAACTATCGGAATGCGGCTGATAAAATTGAGCAATTGCATTTTGAAAAGGGCTCTGGCCAGCGGATGAACGGAGGAATATGGTATTACATCATGGATGAAGAGGAACTACTCGAAGTGACAACCACGTTAAAGCAGCATTTGGAATTACAGTGAAATCGGGTGAACCGCGAGAGTACATTCTCACGGTTCCTTTTTTATTTGGCCAAGTTATCGAAACTCCACTTCAGATTCGCACCTGTCCATTGCCACGAATCATATATTTACTAGTCGTCAATGCTTTCAATCCCATTGGTCCCCTAGCGTGTAACTTTTGTGTGCTAATGCCGATTTCAGCTCCGTAGCCGAATTCAAAGCCATCTGTAAATCGAGTGGATGCATTATGATAAACGGCGGCTGCATCAACACGTGTTAAAAACATTGCGGCACGCTGCTCATCATTTGTAATAATCGCCTCCGAATGCTGTGTACCGTATTGATTAATATGTGCAATGGCTTCGTCAAGTCCCATAACAAGCTTAATACTGACCGTTAGGCCGAGGTATTCCGTAGACCAGTCCGATTCAGATGCCTCTTGTACGCCCTGACATGCACGGACGACAGTTTCATCGCCGAAAATCTCCACGTCGTTTTGCACGAGCTGTTCAACTAACTCCTTGCCGTATTGCGTAAACCACTTCTCATGAATTAAAATCGTTTCGATTGCATTGCAAACCGATGGCCGTTGAATTTTTGCATTTAAAGCAATCGCCCCAGCCATACCAGAATCCGCCGTTTCATCAATATAAATATGACAATTGCCTGCACCTGTTTGAATAACGGGAACCGTTGCCTCGCGGATGACCGTGTCAATTAGCGTTTTACCACCTCTTGGAATGAGAACATCCAAGTAGTCGTTTAAACGAAATAGTTCCTTCGCGGTTTCCCGACTCGTATCTTCAATGAACTGTATAGAATCTTGTGGGATAGCACTCTTCTCAAGTGCTGTATGAATGGATTTAACAAGTATTCGATTCGAATATTTTGCAGAGGAGCTGCCCCGCAATACTACAGCATTGCCTGTTTTGATAGCTAATGTCGCCGCATCTACAGTGACATTCGGTCTCGCTTCATAAATCATGCCAATCACGCCAATTGACACACGCTTCACTTCAATATGCAAACCATTTTCTTTTTCGATCGTCTCCAGTGTTTCACCAATTGGATCTGCCAATGCGATTAGCAGCTTCACAGCCTCAGCTATATCTCGAATGCGTTTCTCCGTTAACATAATCCGATCCAAAACAGCTTCCGTCAGCCCGTTTGCTCGCCCTTCCTCCAAGTCCTTTTGGTTTTCAGCAAGAATAGATGATTGATCGACCAATAGTTGTTCAGCAATCAATGCCAACGCCTCATTTTTTTGCTCTGTTGTTACATTGACCAATGAATAGCTTGCTTGTTTTGCCATTTGACCTTTTCTCGTTACTTCACTCATCCCAATTCCCCCTCATATTCAAGTTCGCTTTAATCAATACCGTCCAATTTTCACGACATTCTCCAGCAGTAGCTATAGCATGCATCAGCTGGAACCGTTGTATCTGACGCATGCTATAGCTGTACCCAGCGATCCCGATGAATCACTTCCGTTGTCGTCGTCTGCTTTTTCAACTGGTAATTTTCAATCGCACCGTCTAGCTCATCAGATGAATAACTGACTTCCCCTCTGCCTAACAAACCATTCATTCCATACACTTCTACGACATCTCCTTTGCCAAAAGTCCCTGTCACTTTGAACACGCCCGCTGGCAATAAGCTTCTCCCATTATATAAAATCGCTTCTTCCGCGCCTTGATCGACATATAGTTTACCTGTCGATTCGGAATGCAAGACAATCCATTGTCTGCTTGTATTGATTTTTGTATAATCGGGATTGGCAATATACGTTCCATCCCCTGTACCCTCTAAAATTTCAAGCAACTTTCGCGAGCCTTTTCCGGTCCCTATAAAAATAGGAACCCCAAGAGAATAGGCCGTTTTAGCCGCTAGCAACTTCGATTTCATACCCCCTGTACCGACTTTTGAACCCGTATCTTCAGCACCGTTCAAAAGAGTATCCGTAATTTCCTCCAAATAATCAAAGCGCTGAGCCGCTGGATTACTATGCGGATTCGCATCATATAGTCCGTTAATATCCGTCAATATAATGAGTCGATCTGCATGAAGCAATCCACTTACAAGTGCAGATAGCATATCATTATCTCCAAACGTCAATTCATCTACAGAGACAGTATCATTTTCGTTAATAATTGGTAAAACACCTCGTTCCAATAACTCTGTCAATGTCGCAAAGGCATTTCTATAACGCTCACGGTTGGAAAAGTCACTGCGTGTCAATAAAATTTGTGCAGGCACAAGATGGTGCTTACGCAATTTCTCAATATAAGATTGCATTAATAAACCTTGCCCCACCGCGGCTGCCGCTTGCTTTCCTTTAATTGTAAGTGGTCTTGACGGATAGCCTAAACCCGCAAATCCCGCCGCCACTGCGCCGGAAGAGACAACAATCACCTCATGCCCTGCTTTTCGTAGTGCTGAAAATGCCTCAATATGATCGTCGAATTTCTCCTGATCGATTTCTCCTTTATCATTCGTTAAGGAGCTGCTTCCTATTTTGACAACAATTCGTTGTTTTTTCATATCAATATCCCCCTATAAGTAAACACAAAAAAGCCCAGTCATCCTTAATATTAAGGACGAAAGAGCTTTACTTCCGCGGTACCACCAAAATTGGATGCGTTTGAACGCACCCCGCTTTCCTCATAACGCCGAGGTTCGCGCCTATATTTTACATAGGACTCCAAAGGCAGGTTCTGTGGCTTGTTTATGGCGAAATCTTTCAGCTAATAAATTTCGCTCTCTGTCACAACAAGTTAGCACATACTAATCCTTCATCACTGTTCAATTTTCTAAGATTGTAAATAATCATACAATACAAAAAGGAATTGTCAAGCACCAACTTACAATTTTTTCTCCTAAAGCAATACTGGCGTTGCCAAAATACAGCCATTACTTTCTTTTATTTAATCAAACCAGCACTACCAGGCTGTCTTTTTTTTCTAATCCACGCGAATACGATTGCGGCAATCAAAGTGAAGCCCAAATAGCCCATTGCCGGGTACACTGTACCAACAAGCGTAATAAAACCGACGAAACTCGCACCATATGCAGCTAGTCCAAATACGACAACAGCACCTTTAAAGCGCATCGTTTCCGGTTTGACCAGGCGTGCTGAGAATGCATACAACATGCCAACTGCGGTGTTATAGATCATACCTAATAAGATAATGGACATGATTGCACCCATCATCGGATTTATATTGTTTGCTAAAAATAGCATCGGCATCGGTATACTAGCAATTTCTTTTAGCTGTGTCAGCATTGAGATATTGATAAGCAGGATAAGGAGTCCAAGACCTAGACCACCGATGATTCCACCCCATGCAGCTACTTTTTCGTTCTTAACCGTTCCCCCCATAACTGTCAGCATCGCCGCTCCAGCAGCAATATTATAGGAAACATATAGAACTGCACCTAATAGCCAATGAGAGGCACCTTGATTGCTCTTCGTAACAGCTGCTTGAATATCAGCTGACGAAAAATCAAAATTGGCAACGGAGTAAACCGTAATCACGATGACGAGCAATAACAAAAACGGTGTAAATGCGCTAATAAGTGTAATCACTTTCCGAACACTCAACATGACAGAGGCAATTGTCAAAACGGCCATAACAATACTTCCGATATAAGCAGGAATGTTAAATTGCTGCTCAAAAATGGCACCTGCACCTGAAAACATCACAACGGTGACTCCAAACAAGAAAAACGTAATAATGAAGTCAACAATCACTCCTAAATAACGTCCACAAATATGATAGATCACATTTTGATGAGATGTTGTCTGTAAACGGCTTCCGAGCTGCGTTAAGTTCATGCCTAGAAAAGCAAATAATGCCGTTGCAACAAGCGATCCAGCGATGCCGATTACACCAAAGCTAGTAAAAAATTGCAATATTTCTTGTCCGGATGCAAAGCCCGCCCCGACAATCACTCCGATGAAAGCCGCTCCGATTTGAAAACTTTTTCTCATACCTTTCCCTCCATTATCGGTGTCTTTCACCTATGTTTTTATTACGAGAATAGTGTTTTACACTAATGAATCAATTTCACAACTACTTGTTTTAATAAAAAAACAAATAATTATATGTTTACTTATTTAAAAATTCGTCATTATGACACTCTACTTTCGTTGATTGGAGCGCAAGTCGGCGACTCCTGCGGGAATAGCATGAGCCTTGAGACCCCGCAGGGAGCGAAGCGGACGAGGAGGCTCAAGCCATGCCCGCGGAAAGCGTCCGACTGAAGCGAAAATCAACCTTGTTCGCATTTTAGAATTGTTCGTTCTATTATAAAATTGATTCAATTACCCCATAATAAAATATATATTCTGAATACTATAAGCGCAGTGGGTGAACATGCTCACCCAATCTACTTATTCCGCTTTAAAATGCATTTCTTCCACTGTGAAATTATCCATCGCTTCAAGATTTGGCTCATAGCCAATCCCATATGCCGTTGGAACTGTAATATAGCCTTGTTCAACAACAACCTCTGGTGAAATGACATCTTGTTCCCAATAACGAGATGAGCCTGCTGTATCGCCAGGTAGAATAAAGTTTGGTAGTGTAGTTAGCGCAACGTTATGAGCGCGCCCGATACCTGACTCGAGCATGCCGCCACACCAAACCGGAATGTTGCGTTCCATGCAATAATCATGAATTTTTTTCGCTTCAGTCAAGCCGCCGACACGACCAATTTTAATGTTAATGATTTTTGTGCTCCCCAGTTCAATCGCTTTTCGCGTATCTTCCAGAGAATGAATACTTTCATCCAAACAAATGGGTGTCTTCAACTGTTTTTGAAGTGTGGCATGATCGATGATGTCATCTGAAGCAAGCGGTTGTTCAATCATTGTCAAATTAAATTCGTCTAACTGTTTTAACAGCTCCACATCTTCAAGTGTATAAGCCGAGTTGGCATCCGCCATAAGCGGAACGTCTGGGAAATTTTTACGAAGCTCGCGTATAATCTCTACGTCATAGCCTGGTTTAATTTTCACTTTAATACGTTTATAACCTTCCTCAATAAAGCCTCCGACAGTCGCGACTAATTCAGCAACATTCTTCTGGATACCAATACTTATGCCAACTTCTATTCTTTCATGCTTTCCACCTAAAGCTTGTGCCAAAGTCAGTTCATTGCGCTTGGCATACAGGTCCCAAATCGCACCTTCAACAGTCGACTTCGCCATATTATTTTTACGAATGGCACTGAACAATTCACTCACCTCATCCGGGTGATTAATTTCATTCCCCAGTACGAGTGGAATTAAAAAATCTTTAATCATATGCACATTCGTTTCGAGTGTTTCTTCGTTATACCAAGGTGAATGAAAGGCAACCGACTCCCCCCACCCTGTATTGCCAAGCTCATCCTTCACTTCGAGCAAGAGAAAATCCTTATCCTGAAACGTACCAAAGCTTGTTGTAAACGGGTTTTTCATCGTCATTTTCATTTTACGAATATTAATTTCTTTAATAATCATTTAGATTTCCTCCTATTTAACTTGTAATGGAACAGTGCTTCTTTTTACAAATTGGTAGTAATGAACGCCCTCGTCGGTTTTTTTAACGCTTACCGCTACATAACCAGCGCCGAACAATGTTTGAAAAACAGTCCTGATTTTCAGTCGCCAATCTAGCGCAAGGCTTGGCTCTGTTTTTTTGATGAACTGAAAATCTTCTGGCACAGGAACTTCAATACCTTCACTATTTGTCGGAATCTTCGCCGGCTCCACTTCAATCGTTGGATTTCCTTGAGCAGAATAGCCTACTGCAAACGGTTGAACATATCCAGTAATTTTCGGCGTCCATTTCTCATTCACTCGTTCACTTGAAATCCACCACTCGATTTGCAGTCGATCAGACGGAAGTCCTTTATTCAAGCCGTCTTCCATTTCACCATAACAATTTTCTAAATACGTATCACAAATCCCATATAATTTCGACATATTTAAATACGCATTGCGACTTTCCAGCGGGTCAAATGTCCAAATCATTAAATCATAGCCCATCTCCAAGGCAAGTCTTCGCTGTTCCTCTTTCAAAAGCTTGCCAATTCCGATTGACCGATAATCCGGATGAATACCAAGCATATGTGAGCATAAATACGTTTTCCCTTTACTGAATCCAGGGAAAGCATAAGAAAAACCGACAATGTCTTCACCAGAAAATGCCCCTAACATTAATCCACCATTTTTCACTGCTGTAAAGGTTTGGTGTGTTGGAATGGGGTGAATTCCCCAGACTTTTTGCTCGAGCGTTTGGACCCAGCTCATTTCTTCATTCGTTTCTAATTTGCGTATGGATAGATTCGCTTCCATAAACTCACTGCCCCTTCTCTAACAGCTCAAACGTATGCATAACTGTTCGTGCGAGTATTTCAATACCCGTTTGTATACTGTCGTGATTGAATGTCATGTTCGGATGATGAAGCCCTGGCGACAAGTCGCATCCAAGACCGAGCATCGTCGTTTTGACAGTCGGCCTTTTTAACGTGTAATAATGAAAATCCTCGCCACCTGGCGTAACGATGGACGGTGCTAGAAACGCTTCACCGACTGTTTCCCTTATCGCATTTGCCATCAGTTCTACCGCAATCTCATCCACTTGAGCTGCCACAATTTCAGCTTGCACTTCATAATCAATGGTAACATCAGACATCGCCGCAACCGCATGAATGGCTTTTGCCACCTGGCTCATCAGCTGATCCATGACTTCGTTTGTTTGCGCGCGGAGGTCCAGGCTGAAACTTGCATTTCCCGGGATAATGTTCGCCGACTCTCCCCCCGCTTGAAACATCGTCATTTTCGCGGAGTGCGGCACCGTCGGATCGACATGGATGGACTGAATCGCCTGAACAAGACGAGCCATCACTTCAATGGCATTTTGACCGAGATGCGGTCTTGCTCCATGCGTATCTGTTCCAATAATTGACCCTTTTATCATTTTTGCTGAACCGTGCAAAATGGCAGGTGCTGAGTAACCATGACTGATTTCCTGAATCGGGCGCAAATGAATGCCATACAAATAATCGACATCGTTAACGACACCTTTTTCCACGAACGACAATGCACCTGTCCCTTTTTCTTCGGCAGGTTGAAAAATCACTTTCAATCGACCTGTTTTCGGGTAGCCGAGTTTTTTCAGTACAAGCAACGCACCCACCGTGATGGTCATATGCGCGTCATGACCACATGAATGATTCGCTTGGAAAACCCCATCGACTTCTTGCCAGAGTGCATCGATATCCGTACGAAGCCCTACACAATACTCTCCAGTCCCCATTGTCGCAACTAGTCCCGTAGAATCATCGAATGTCGTCACTTGAAGTCCTTCATTCTCCATCAATTGTTTTAGATACTTCGTCGTTTCAACTTCTTGCCAACTGATTTCAGGGTGTGCATGCAAATGATTGAACAACTCTTCGACTGTTGGTTTCACTTCTTGTAATACAGTTTTCAATTTCCTTCTACTCCTTCAACAAATAAGAAATCACTCGATATTGATTGATACGTTTGCTGTCGTTTTTCGAAACTTTCTTTTTCTTTTACAGACAACCCGGCAACAATCGCATTCATAAATGAAAACAAAGAAGCTGTTGCATCAAGCGTCGACTTATTTGGAGAATACATCGGGAATAGCACATCGCTAAACGCATGAATCGGTGCCAACAAAGAATCCGTGATGCCAATCATGAATGCACCTTGCTTATGAGCCAATTGCGCTATTTGTATCGTTTCTTTTAAATAGCGATGAAATGAAATGACAATGACAACGGAGTGATCATTCATTTGACTCAGCGTTTGAACGACATCTTCCGTTTCTGGTCGCAACAACTGGACATTTTCCCTCACTAAACCAAGTGTATAAGAAAGCCAATTGGCTGCGGTATACGATGAACGAAGGCCAAGAACATAGACCGTCTCAGCTGTAGAAAGGCGTTCAATGGCCGTTTCATAATCTGCTTCTTTTATTTGTTTCATTGTCTCCATAATATATCTCTGATCCTGCTCCATCACTTTTTCAAAAAAATGAGGTTCTTGCTCCAGTGCAAGCTTGGATTCTTGATAGGTTGTCAGACTGCTTTCCTGCGAAAACAATTGTTCACGTGTCATCTTCTGCAATTCTGCATAACCCGAAAGAGCCAGGCTATAGCAAAAGCGGATAACTGTCGTTTCACTGACGCCAATGGTCACCCCAACCTCTTGCGCTGAAGCCATCGCAACTCTTTTCGGATGATCAATGACATAGAGCGCAACTTTTTTCTGACTTTTCGACAGTTGGTTGTACTGTTCATGAATACGTGTTTTTAATGTCATTTTCTAACTTCCTTTTTTGAAGTGATACCTTTTTTATTTTATACAATGAAGTTTAAACTTCATATTTATTATAAATTAACTTACCACAAACGTTAGCAGAATTCAAACTATTTTCTGATATTTGTATCAGTGGCTCAGATTTATTCGCCGAACAGCGTGCCTTCTTGCCAATTATGTTAAAATGAAAGTGCTGGAGGGATTAGCATGAGTGAAAATAAAAAAATGCCTGGACATGAACGCCGTCAATTGATTATTGACACATTGCAAGCATCTGTTCAACCAATGACAGGGAAAGAGCTTGGAGAAATGACCAATGTCAGTCGCCAAGTTATTGTCGGGGATATTACATTGCTTAAAGCAAAAAATGAGCCAATCATTGCGACAAGTCAAGGCTACATTTATATGCATACACAAACAACACCGAGTAAAATCGAAAAAGTAATCGTCTGTCAACACAAACCGGAGCAGACCGAAGAGGAATTGAATATTCTTGTCGACAATGGTGTTACTGTTAAAGACGTAAAAATCGAACATCCTGTTTACGGGGATCTTAGCGCCTCAATCATGGTAGCTAATCGCAATGAGGTGCAACAATTTATTAAAAGAATTAGTGAGTCGAGTGCGGTTTACTTATCGAAATTGACGGAAGAAGGTATCCACCTTCACACCATCGTCGCAGACAATGAAGAGCAAATAAAAAATGCCGAAGATGCATTACGAAAAGCGGGTATCCTCGTCGAATGACAGATACCCGAAATTGAGCGAGCAGAGCATTTAGACTCCCTGCTCGCTCAATTTCGCTCGCCTGCGGATATCAATAAAACAGCCACACGAAAACTGGACCTAGAATAGAACCGATGATAGCACATAATGTCATGGAAACCGAGCTCATCGACGCTTCCTGCTCACCAAGTTCCAACGCTTTGGATGTACCAAGTGCATGTGCCCCAGCTCCTAAACCTATGCCCCGCCCCATCGCCGTATCGATTCGAGTCCATTTAAACAACATCGGTCCGAAAATGACTCCCGAAAAACCTGCAATCATGACAAATACAGTTGCTAATGAAGAAATACCTCCTACTGCCGCTGTAATTTGGATTGCAATAGGCGTTGTAATGGATTTCGGTAATAATGATAAAATTACATCTTGTGAAAAACCGAATAACTTGGCAAACAACACGCCACTCACCATTCCAGCAAGTACCCCCATTAACACTCCTCCAATAATCGGGAGTACATTCCTTTTAAGCAAATCCTGCTGTTTATATAACGGAATGGCCAATGCAACGATTGCTGGACCTAACAATACATCCAGCCACTTGCCCCCAATCATATACGTTGAATAAGGGACTTTGAACAACAGAAGGATTACAATTACAGTAACTGTCGATGTCAGGATGGGAATTAAAAAAGAACGACGATATTTTACATAGAAGAAATTCATCACCATATACGTGGAGATTGTCATGAAGAAAAAAAGGACGGTCAGCATCATTATTCGCATGGTACTTCCCCCCTCCTTTTAGCCGCTTTCCGAGCAATGAATTGACTTGTATAGCCCGAAATCCACATCGTCAAAAATGTACTAATTATTGTAATCGGGATTAACAGAAAGCCTTTGCCTTTGAAAATATGTCCATAGTCCATCCCCCCGACTGTCGCAGGTAAAAGAAAAAGCGGGATAAAGGATAAAAGAAAATAAGAGCCCGTTTCAATCCAGTGTAGTCGGAAAATTTTCAACGACAGAGCCGCCCATAGTAATAGCAGCCCAATAATACTACCTGGAAGAGGTATGTGAAAAAAACTTTGTAGCCAGTTGCCTACAAGTACAAAACTATATAATAAAATGACTTGTGCAATGATTTTCACATATTTCATTATTATTCCCCCTCCCATTTTGTCTAAATATATAGATGGATCTCCCGACTATTTATATTAGTATAGAGAAGTAGGTTGTAAATATCAAAGAGGGATTTTTTTGATAGTATGAAAGTTTTGAAACTATTAGTTAACCTAGAACGTATAAAAACTATTCTACTTAAATGTAAGGGGTGATTGTAAATGGGATTTGATCCATTTGGTGATTTCATGTTTTCGGCTGTTCCAATCTTCATCGGCATCGTATTTATTATTGTGTTTGGATTTATTTTAGTCGCAATCATAGGTAGTATTAGTAAGTGGAGTAAAAACAACAACTCACCAAAGCTAACCGTACCTGCTGAAGTGGTTACCAAGCGCACCAATACATCCGGCGGATCGGGTGACTCTTCTGCTAGCACATGGTATTATGTCACCTTTCAAGTCGAAAGTGGCGACCGCATGGAGTTAGGCATGAAAGGCTCTGAATACGGTATGCTTGCCGAAGGAGATGTGGGAATGCTGACATTCCAAGGCACGCGCTATCTCGAATTTAAACGCGTAGTGAATGATTAAAATACAATAAAACAAACAAGCGCCATAGCAAATCCAGTCGCTGTGGCGCTTGTTGCTTGTAATAGTGTCCGATTCAACCTTCTATTCCAATCCGATTTCCCGCTCCAACTGCTTCAAAAAACCTACCATATAATCATGCCGTTGCTCTGCTAAGCACTTGCCCTCTTCTGTCACCATCAATTCTTTCAACAACAGCAATTTTTCATAAAAATGCGTGACCGACGCGGTTTCCTTCCCACGGTATTCCGTTTCAGACATACTGCCACGTGCCGTTTCACTTTTGTCATAAAGCTTTCTACCTCTTGCCCCACCGAATGCAAACGTTCTCGCAATACCAATTGCTCCAATCGCATCCAAACGATCTGCATCGCGAACAATTGCCCCTTCAATCGAGGTAAGCTCCTTAGCATTACCACCGCTGAATGACACACTTTCTACACACGCTAAGACTTGCAGCGCCAAATCTTCTGATGCACCGATTGTCTGTAAAATATCTGTAGCCGTTAACTGCCCCTCCGTTTGATATTTTGCATCATCAATATCGTGCAACAAAACGGCTAGACGAACGACCTCCTCATTCGCAGTTGCTTCTTTTTGTAAAATTTCTTCCGCATTTTTCAATACGCGTTCAATATGCGCAAAATCATGACTTGCATCAAACTGATTGTAAATTCCTTCAACAATTTGCTGACATTTATCTAATAGTACTTCCATAAATTCACCCCATTTTTAATTAATAAAATATTGTACAACCCATTCAGAAAGTTCAGGCATATCATTGACGCAAATTGTCGATTCATGTATAGTTAAATCATCCATGTTATGATGGATTGGACATTGAAACGCCGAGGAGGAGTCTACATGTACCAGGGAAAAGTGAAATGGTTCAGCAATGAAAAAGGCTATGGTTTCATCGAAGCGGATGACGGGGAAGATGTGTTCGTCCACTTTACCGGTATTGTATCAGAAGGCTTTAAAACGCTTGACGAAGGGCAAACTGTATCTTTCGAAATTATCGAAGGAAATCGAGGTCCTCAGGCGGCGAATGTCTTAAAATCTGGAGATGAATGATTGAACACAAAATCCCGCTGATGCAAGTTCCAGCGGGATATTATTTTCCGATTTTATTAATCTCTCGCCCCAAAAACTGAAGCTGCTCGCCGATCGTGCAGGTCTTAATACAAAACTGATGTGCACCTGTCTTTCCCCGCTCTTTGGACAGCTGCTTTTTCAAGAAACAGCCTTCACAATAACTAGTTAAAATACCATCTATTTCACTCATAATTATTGTTTTATTCATAACCTTCCTCCACAAACATGATTCCTCTATTCTAATACGCATTCTCCGAAGACACAACTATTCAATTAAATTGAGGTGGCAAATATGCTTGAAGTATACGTCGATGGTGCCAGCGCTGGCAATCCGGGAAAAAGTGGCATTGGCATCTACATTAAAGGTGAAGGTCATCAGCTAAGATTTTCTGAACCGATTGCACCGACAGATAATCACTCTGCTGAATTCCAAGCCTTACTTCGCGGCATGGAAGAAGCCGCCAAGCTAACGACAGGTATTGTATCCGTGCGTTCCGATTCCCAAATTGTTGTTATGGCTGTAGAAAAAGAATTTGTGAAGAATGAAGCCCATAAACATATTTTGGCACAAATTCTTGCCATCGCCACAACATTTGATTTCTTTTTCATCAAATGGATTTCAGACGCTGACAATCGTGCGGCGGATGCGCTAGCGAGAGAAGCGATTCATAGAAAAGACTGAAGCCAAACTTGCTTCAGTCTTTTTTCATTATACTTTCATAAAAGTAACTGTTTGTTCCTCCACATCGTACAATAGCCATTCACAATCCCCGATAACCACCCCGACATTAACGAGTACTTTCTCGCCTTCAACACTGTACGGAATGCCGTATTCGATTTCTTGTTGAACTCCGTTGATTGACAAACCTGATTGATGGCTATGCCCATAAAAAACAAATGATTGCTCAACGCTTTCATGAACTAATGCCCATGGTTCGCCTCCCCAACGCCACTGATGGCCGTGCATCACTTTAGCGTGACCCATTTCTATTGTTTCTGGCAACGCTGCTAATTTTGCCCGTAGTGGATTATCCGTTTCTGTAATCCATAAAATACGATCCTCTTGATTGCCACTTACTGAAGGAAATCTTAATAACTCCGGAAAACCTTCAGGAATTAGCATAACCTCTTCAAGATTTGTAAATTTATTATCCGTAATATTCTTTTTACTAATGATGCATTCAAACAAGTCACCCGTTCCCATCAGCTCCGCTCCCGGTGCTTTGGCCAAAATATCAGCTAAAACTTTTTCTAAGTCCTGTTTGGATGAATGAATGTCACCTAGTAATGCATAGCGCATAAGTATAGTCCCCTCAATCTTTCTCAATGTTGGCGGCTTCTTGTGAAATCCAGTCACTATAGCTACCGACATATAAACGAACATTGTCAAAGCCATTATGCTTAAGCATGGCGTATAATGGCGCCGCAGTCACACCGCTCCCGCAATAAACGGTTACTTGTTGTGCTGGAGCCACTACTTGGGACAGCTGTGCTTTGACCGCCTCATCCATATTATAGATGCCCTCTTTTTTCAGCAGTTCCCAGTCAAAGTTCAGCGCACCCGGAATTCGTCCCGCAATCGGATCTATCGGCTCTTTTTCACCACGATAGCGTTCGGCAGAGCGAGCATCTAATAAAACACTCGATGTTTCACCGGCAACTGTCTCCTCGACGAACTGGCGAGATGCATAAATCCCTTCATTCCAAGTAGGAGAAACTAAAGTTTCGATAGGCTCTGGTTGTGTACTGTCAACCGAAATACCAGCCTGCTTAATCGCTTCAAATCCTTCGAGCGCGATAACAGCATGACTGAATCCTGCATATTGCAACAGCCACCAAGCACGAGCGGCAAATGGGCTACCTCCATCATCATAAATGACGATAAGGTCATCTAACGACAGTCCACTTTTACGGAAAAGATCCGTTAAGGCTTCCTTCTCCGGCATTGGATGACGTCCAGCTGTTTTTGTCATATCAGACATATCACGCTCTAAGTCCCAATACACTGCTCCTGATACATGACTTTGCGCATACTTCCGCTGACCTTCCTGCACATCCTGCAAGGAAAACCGAGTGTCAATCCATTTCGCAACACGAGAGTCCACATCTTTTACGGAAACAAATACCTTCGTCAATTAAACCAGCTCCTTCACTAGTAGTTTTTCATAAACAGCACGCCATTCATTAAGCTGGTCAGTCCCTTGTAAAAGGGTTCGTTCCGAAGCAATTTGTGTCAAACTTTCCTTTAACAAATGCTGTCTAAGCCCTTCTGCTTCGCTGTCAATCCAACTATCCGTCCACTTTTCAAGCAATTCTTTTTCATGTCCGAGATAAGTAGAGGCGTCTTGCTTGAGCAATTCCTCCAGCTGGTCCTTCAATAGATCTCGTTCTCCTTTTTCAAAGAACGCTTTTTGATTTTTGAATAACTTATTGACACGGGCGTAAACACTTGGGTCTGTGTACGGTGCATCAAATGACAGCATATCCGCATCCTGCGCCTCGTATGGAGAAGGTACAATGGAGCTATCTTTGTCATGTAAATGAGCTACTTCAATGCGTTGACGTTCATTCAATTGTTTTTTCATGAAATTAAGCATCCGTAAATTGGTCACTTTCAGCTCCTGCGTCAAATCAAAGCCAATCATTTGAACCGTTTCAGCAAGTGCCGCCTTCAGTGCCCGATCTGCCGTGTTATTGACGAAGATAGATGGACTGTATGCCTCTTTGAAAAAATCACCGTAGCGTAGAAATACTCGCTGTAAAATATAATAGACAAGCTCACTTAGCTCGTTATTCGTCGCTTTCCTTAACACTTCTGCAAAATTATAAGCAAAATGCTGACGCACTTCCCCCTCAATTTTGTTTAACTCTTCTAGCCGCTCTGCTTTGCGCGTCATATTTGTTTCCGTCCGTGAAATCAGTGACGACAGGCGCTCAATCGTTTTCACTGTTTCCTCTTCCAACGCCTGCACAGCGAGTCCTTTTAAATCATTTTCAAGGAAATGATGAAACTCCTCTTCGAATGGTGACATAAATGGATCCAGTCGATTTTCCACTTTGGCCTCAAGTGCTTGTAAACTTGAAATGCCATGGACCCTCGGATTGCGAATACCGAACTTCTGCAGTTCATCTGAAACGAAGGTTTTGACTGCCTCCGCATCCTCCTCATTGGAAGCCAAGTCAATCGCGTTGACGATGAAGAACATCTTATCGAGCTCAAACGCATCTTTCACCCGTCCTAGTTGGACAAGGAATTCCCGATCCGCTCTGGCAAAGGCATGATTATAATACGTGACGAACAAAATCGCATCGGCATTTCGAATATATTCGAATGCTACATCTGTATGACGCGCGTTTATCGAATCAGCCCCGGGGGTATCAACAAGTGTAATTCCTTTTCGCGTTAACTCGCAGTCATAATAAAAATCGATAGATTCAACAAAACAGCTACGATCTTCTTGCGCAACAAATTTAACGAATTCATCCCGCTCAGCTTTAATAATTGCACCCAATTCATTTTTATAAATCGGATAGCCTTTCTGGAAAGCAGAGACAAATGCTTTATGGATATGGAGGTTTTCATCCTGCAACTCCGTATGAAGGGCTTCATCTACCTTTTGGTAGGCCTCATTCAATTCTGAAACATCAACACCTAATGCTTCAAATGAGCGGCTTACATCCTCTAGCATACGTTCCTCCGTTTTTAACAGAACATCCGCTGTTCCGTCTTCTTTACCGGCAGAAACAGGGCGGATACGGTTAATCGCCGCGGTTGTAGGATTCGGTGAAACCGGCAATACTTTTTCACCGATAAGCGCATTGGAAAATGAAGATTTTCCTGCACTAAATGCACCAAATAATGCGATGGTAAATTCTTGCCCATCCAACCGATCCGCTTTCTTACGTAAATAGTCAGCTGTTTCCAGAAAACCAGGAATACTTTCAACTGAATGTGCGACTTGAATCGCTTGTGCAACGACTTTTTCCGAATCAGAAGTCATTTTTGTCAGCTCTGGCTGCTCAACGTTTTCATTATTCTCTATTATTTCTTCTGGAATACTCGTTACTTGCTCTTCAGTGAATTCCATCGTTTGAAGCGTTTCACGAGTCTCCCATTTTTGAAGGAGTGTATCTCGCCCTGTAATTATCGACTTCGATGGACTTTCCATACTTGTTTCGAGGGTAGCTAATTGGACTTCTACCTCTTCAACTTTCCTTATCGCTTGTAATTTTTCATCCAACCGACGTACCTTCTGCTCAAGCATACCGGCATTGTCGTCGCCTGCTGTCGATGCAATTAGCGCCATATCATGTTTCCATTCGTCTGTTAGTCGACGGAATGTAGCGTGAATAGCCGTTTTCATCCGTTCAGAATAGTTCAGCACGGTGTCACCTGTAATAACATCTGACACGTTGAATTCTTTTTCAATATCCGCAAAAGGAATGGACAAGTCCATTCCGTCAATCGTAAGCGACCGTTCATCCGTTAAAATACCGGCCTCTTTCAATGACTTTTTCATAAGCGTTTTTAAATGAACTTCTATTTGAGCGTGGACGAGTTCCCCCATGTTATTGGCTAATGCTTGTTTACGACGCTCTTTTTCTTCTGCTGTCTTTTTTGCACCGAAAAGTAAACCGACTTTGAAACGAGAGGACAATGACTCCAAATAAGCCTTTAACAGTTCACGGGTTTCATAAGGTGTGATCGCCGCACTTTGCATCAGACTATTGCGCTCATTTTCAAATGTTGTAGCAAATTCATCGCCCGACAAAAGAGTTAACATTTTTTTAGATTCTGTCACTTCTTCTTGTAATTCATCTTGGCTTTGCCATTCACTTTCCGCAACAACTGTGGAATAGGTATTTTTTCGTTCCTCGATTTCATCAGCTAAAAATTGGCTATGCTCATCTTTCAATTTGATAAGCGTTTGCTTCGCATTTTCGACAAAGCGTTGCTGCCAATTTTCCATCGAGCCATCGACAATCGCTTTCACAGCACTGAAATCATTATGTGGATGGTCCACATCCTTCAATGATGTATAAAAGATTCCTTTCGGTACGACGCCCCACATTTTAAATGAATCTTCAACCGATTGTTTGAAATCTTCAAATGACAGTTCACTGTCACGGTGTTTGTCAATCTGGTTGATGATTAAATAAACGTTATCGTTATAACGCATCAATTCCTTCGTAAAACGGAAATTCAATTCCGATTGTACATGGTTATAATCCATCGTATAAAAAACAAGGTCTGCCAAATGGAGTGCAGATTCTGTTGATAAACGATGCGCATCATCCGTTGAATCGACACCGGGCGTATCCATCACCGTAATGCCTTCTGGTAATTGAGATCCCGTATGTCCAATTTCAACTAGCGAAACGGCCACGCCATCTTTACTAAATGATTTGATGGCTGCTGGGAAGCCATGTCCACCGTACTTCACAGCTGTGCCATCTGTCCTGTAAATAACAGCGTAATCTGTATCAGTCTTTCGCACCTTCACGATATTGGCACTCGTAGGGATTGGACTGGATGGCAGCAAATCATCCCCCGTCAATGCGTTAATCATAGATGATTTACCCGCAGAGAAATGGCCCGCAAATCCGATTGTATATTCTTTATCGATTAATTTCGCCGCAAATAGTTCTGTTTTCTTAAATCGTTCTTCATCGTCATGTGCTATAAAGAGCTGACCATAGGTAGCTGCTTGTTTAATTAACTGTGGTAGTTCTTGCATTGTTCACTCGGTCCCTTCATCAATTGCTGTTCCTATCATACCATTTTTCTTAACTCAACTAATGGAAAAAAATAAATCGAGGAATTTTGTCGAATATTGCATTATCAATAGTTTACTATGGTATGATTGGACTATTATAAATTTTAAAAGGTGGGAAGCTAAGTGAGCACTTCTAAACATGTTCAAATGATTTTAAATGGTACTATTGCCTCTCTAACAACTGTCATCCCAGTTAAATTAGATGTTTTATCTCCATCAATGACCGTACAGCCTTATGAACAAAAAGAAATTAGTGTACTAATCGGACTTGTTGGCGGGATAAAAGGGCGTTTAATTCTTGAGACAACTACCGAAGTGATTGGTCAGATTGGACAGGCCATGTTTGGTATGTCCATTGAAGGCGAAATGGTTGAGTCCTTTACCGGTGAACTTGGCAATATGGTTGCCGGAAATTTATGTACGTTGCTTGAAAAAGATGGCCTTATTCTTGATATTTCTCCCCCAACTGTTATGACTGGGACAATGAAGTTCTTTGGTTTCAAACAAGCATTCAAGCTTCCCGTGAGACTTGAAGATGGTTCAATGCTGAATGTTCTACTGACAATTGACGAAGCCTAAACAGAAAGTGCTGTCCATTCACCGATGAATGATACAGCACTTTTTTATTTATAGATTATATAATTTTGTATATTTTTCGGACAAATAATTAGCCAAATAATTAGCATTTAGTCCTTCACCTGTTGTATCTTGAATGATCTCCAACGGCTTTTTCATTTTGCCGTATTGATGTACATGCTCGGTTAACCAGCCTAAAATAGGAGTGAATTCCCCTTGTCCACATAGCTCATCAAAGTTCGGAATGTCTTTTAGCATCGCTACCTTCAACTGTGCCGCGTACATATAACCTAGCGCATAGGAAGGGAAATAACCGAAGTCACCACCTGCCCAGTGAACATCCTGCAGAACACCTTCTCCATCATTTTCTGGACGGACCCCAAGGTACTCTTCATACTTGTCATTCCATATTTGCGGCAAATCCTTCACTTCGTAATCTCCGTTAAATAAGCCTTTTTCAATTTCATAACGAATCATAATATGAAGTGGATACGTTAATTCATCTGCTTCAATTCGAATTAAGGACGGCTTGGAATAATTAATAGCGCGCAAGAACTCCTCCAATGATACACCTTCAAATTGTTCAGGTGATCGGCTCTTTAATAGGTCGAAGTTATACGTCCAAAAATTTTCGTTATGGCCAATAAATTGCTCAAAAAATAATGATTGTGATTCGTGAATGCCCATCGACGTTCCTTGCGCAATCGGTAATCCATCAAGCGCCTTATCAATATTTTGATCATACAATGCATGACCACACTCGTGTATTGTTCCAAATATAGCTGAACGGAAATCATGCTCATCGTATTTGGTTGTGATACGCACGTCGCCAAGATTGATGCCCATTTCAAAGGGATGGACGGTTTCATCTAAACGTCCTGCCTCGAAGTCATAACCAAGTTGTTGCAAAATATCATGGCTAAATGTTTTTTGACCGTCTTTTGGAAACTTCTTGAATAAAAAAGAAGTGTCCGGCTGTTTACCAGATTCCGAAATTCTCTTCACTAACGGCACAATCGTTTCCTTTAACTGGTTAAATACCTTGTCGATAATATCCGTTGTCATGCCCGGCTCGTATTGGTCGAGTAATGTATTGTAAGGATTGCCATCCTTCACACCCCAATAGCCGATAAATTTTTTCTTCGTTGCAACAATTTTTTCGAGATAAGGCAGGAACTTTTCGAAATCTGCTTGGTCTTTCGCTTCTTCCCATGCGGATTCCGCTTGCGAGGCCAACACAACGAATTCCCGATGTTCTTCTGCTGGAATTTTTTCACTTCGATCATACTCTTCTTTTACTGCTTCAACCGTTTTAGCGATAATCGGATCGAGCGAATCCATCTTTTTCCCTAACTCATCTAGATAGCCGCCCATTTCTTCAGAGACACTCATTTTAAACAATTCAGATGACAATGTACCGACTGCCTCAGACCGCGCCGCAATACCCTTTTTCGGTGCCCCCGTCCGCATATCCCAGTACATAATGTTCAGTGCCTCAGAATAAGCACTCATTTTTTTCAGCAACGCTAAAAAGTTCGCTTCAGTCGTCAAATTAATTCCTCCCTCGTAATACCCTGTCTTTATTTTAACATAATTCTTTACTGTCCTATAGTTTGGAGAATGAGTGATTTTACAGAATTCCGCTTCGGCGCTTGGGGATGCCTCCAGCCTAGTTAGTTACTCCTTTGCATTTTCCCTTTTAAGGCGACTACGCTCAGTTAAATTTGGACATCTACCCAACATATATAAGAAAAGGCCCTCCCATTGTACCAGGAGAGCCGTATATCTGTTATTAATTCGTCATTTTCATCTGAACAGGGAAAATCCCCTCAATTTCAGCCTTCATACGCTGTTCTTCGCCTTCAAGTAGCAAATGAACCGTTCCAGAATCGGCAGACGTTCGGATCAGACGTCCTGCACCTTGGCGCAATCTGAGCAGCATGAAAGGTAAATCCACTTCACGGAAAGGATCTTTCGCATGCTGACGTCTTGCATCGAACAATGGATCCGAAGGTGGTAACGGCAAGTCATAAATAATGACGCGCGTCAATGCATCTTGCGGAATGTCTAAGCCTTCCCATAAGTGATACGAACAAAGAACAGGGACTTGCTTTTGCTGGAACTCACGGACAATCGAAGATAATTCCCGTTCCCCTTCAAAAGCAATGCGGTCTTGCCAGTTAGCAGGAACTTGATCTTTAAACTGTTGCATCGCCCGTTCTGACTTGAACAAGATGAGTGTTTGCTCCCCGTCTTCCAATAGCTCAAGCGCACGCTGTGCTTTGCCTCCAACCTCAACATCCGTCGCAAAAACTTTCATCACTTCATCATAGTCAAATGGCGATTCCACTGAAAATGATAGGAAGTCTTGGATACCTAAGCCGTCTGCCAAATAGGTAAACTGTTCTCCTACTGACAATGTTGCAGATGAAAAGACAATCGGTGTTTTCGATGAAAACAATTTTTCTCTTAAAATATCTGTCACAAGGCGCGGCATGATAACAAGCGTCGACTCGCCTTCACGTTCTTCCAACCAATCGACTGCATCATTTTGTGACGTAAACAGCTCCATCGAATAGATGTATTGATCCAAATATTCTTCAACCATTTTCAAATCATACTCTGGAATGATAAACAATTCTCCATCAAATACGAACTCTTCAAGAAGTGCCGTCGAGATTTGAACGGATTCCTTACCAATCGCCAGTAATTCAGCTGTTTTCTCAATCGCTTTACGTTCATTATCCGAATCATCTGCTAGCTTATCAAGCAGTGTGAAAAAGGCTTCATGTGTATCAATTAGACGCTCCATAAGCTGCAACGTGTTCTCACGAATGCCGTCCACCATGATACGCTCTAGCAAATTCAGTAATGTGCTATTTTGCACCTCATACGTCAATGCACGTTGTGCTGAATACTCCAAAAGATGCCCTTCATCAAAAACAATCATCGAAGCTTCTGGCAGTAACGGCAATTGTCCTTGGCGCTTTCGCGATTCCTTCGTCCAAATATGCTCCATATAGAAGTCATGCGAACAAATAACTAGTTCAACTGCTTCACGATAATGGTTACGGTGAATCGTTTGCCCACAGCGATTACGAATATCACATGCTGCACATTGCTGAATCGGGTGGAAATTCACTGTTTTCCACTGTTCATCACTCAAAGCTGGATAATCAGAACGCTCTCCATAAGGATGAATAGATTGCAAGGAAGCATTGCCATGCACGAATTCTGGAAGACTATCTTCAATCCACTCAATATACTCTTCTGTCGACGTATTGCCCGTTTCCTCCAAGCGTTTCAAGCATAAATATTGGTCGCGTGACTTAGCCAAACGCACGTCAATATCTAGCCCAAGCGCCTCACCCACTTTGCGGATATCTCCGTCTTCTTTGACGAGCTGGTCAATGAGCGTCTCATCCGCACATGAAATGAGGGCTGGTTTCCCCGTATATCGCGCATAGGCAATCGCAGGTAGTAAATAAGCAATTGTCTTCCCCGTTCCTACACCCGCCTCTGCAAACAGCACTTTCTTCTCCTTCAGCGCCTGTTCAATTTGAAACGCCATATAGATTTGTTCATCACGGCATTCAAATCCTTTTTCGGTTAAATCATCGTACAACGTGTCCCCTATCCAATCATTCAATGACTCATAAAATGATTTTTCTTTAGATAATGGGAATGGCATCTTACTTTTCATATGAAACCCCTTCCTAATTTACATGCAAAAGGAAGAGGGCTTGTCCTCTTCCACATACCTTAATCTATTGATTATTGGCGTTGTCCCCAGAACTGATACAAATCAGTGCGGATAAAGCCATTGAATAATTTTCTCTTTTTCGTTGCTTTTTTTCCATACATTGTCTCAAAGTTTTCCAATGAAGACAGCATATAAACGGACCAAGACGGATAATTCTTCATAATACGACCCAGCTCCTGTGTAATATCTTCCGCTTCCTCTACTTCACCGAGACGCTCACCATATGGAGGATTGCCCACCATAACACCATTCAAACCATCGACAGTCAAATCCCTTACATCACACTGTCTGAAATTAATCAAATCCATGAAACCAGCTTCTGCTGCGTTTTCCTGTGCGATTTTAACCATTCGAGGGTCGTAATCAGAACCTGTAATATCAACAGGTTGGTCGTATTTTGCAATATCCTCTGCTTCTTCACGCACTTGATGCCAAATACTTTTGTTAATCCAGGGCCATTGTTCTGCCGAGAAGTCACGATTATAGCCAGGAGCAATGTTTTGCCCAATCATCGCTGCTTCAATCGCAATCGTACCAGAACCGCAAAACGGATCAACGAAAGGACGGTCCGGATTCCAACGTGTCAATTTGACAAGTGCTGCCGCCATTGTTTCTTTCAACGGTGCATCACCTTGTCCAACGCGATAGCCGCGTTTGTGAAGCCCTGTGCCACTCGAGTCAATCGTCAGCGTCACTTTATCTTTCAAAATGGACACTTCCAATTTGAACAAAGGTCCAGATTCATCCAAGAAACCAATTCGTTTATAAGCAATCTTTAGACGTTCAACAATTGCCTTTTTAACAATCGCCTGACAATCCGGCACGCTGTATAATGTTGATTTCACAGATTTTCCTGCAACCGGAAATGCTGCATCTACCGGTAAAAAACGTTCCCACGGAATCGCTTTTGTCTGCTCGAACAAATCATCAAACGTTGTTGCATGGAACTCGCCTGCTACAATGCGCACCCGATCTGCTACGCGCAGCCACATATTTGTTTTCGCAATCGCTAATGCATCACCTTGGAAATAAATTTTGCCATTTTCCGAAGTCGTTTGAAAACCTAATGCTTTCACCTCATCCGCAACAATGGATTCTAACCCCATTGCAGACGTAGCCACCAATTTAAATTCACTCATGCCTATCCAGCTCCAATCCTATTCCATCAACTATTTCACTATCGTTTTCATTATTATTGTCTATGCTAAAGGGACTCTATTCGCTAAAGTCATCTAAAATCAAAAAGAAAAGCTCTCCATATTATATAGGAGAGCATTCGATGTAACCATAATACCATAGGAAATTCGATAAGCCATGTTTTGTTCCCGCGTACTCAAACGGCTCACGCCTCGTACTTAGGGTGGTAATCATCTATCTACAGACAGCTGTCTGTCCCTTCATCAGTTCATTTCCTTCAGAAGAGTGCCCCTACCATAATTTGGGTTTCTCACTCGTGGGGTTTACCGCGTTCCATCTGACCCGTTTCCGAATCAGCTACGTCACTGTGGCACTGTTCAGGGAACCTCATCCATATCCGAAGACTTAGGATTTATTCCCGCCGTCAACACGCGATGCGTGAAGCCACGGCTTATTCTTTCGCCGAGCACGAACACTACGGTCATCTCAGAGCCGTGTGAGCATGGACTTTCCTCTACAACTTAGGCGTTGCAGCGATTACCTAAATTACACTATGATAAAATTAGTATACAGTACTTTTAGTACATTTACAACATAGTTGCACTGCATTTTTTTATTCTTGATCGAACAGCTTGCTACCAAATACGTGCTTCTCCAAATTGGAAATACGTTTTAGAAGATCGAAATTTGTTGTGCCCGCGCTTCCTGCCGACGGACGTTTTTGTGCTTCTGCTAACTCTTCTTTCATACGCGCATTTTCAGTACGCAATTCTACAATGGTCTTTTTAAAAGCTTCATAATCTTGAATGACATCATCAAGGAATAGATCGACTTCTTCCTGCTGATAGCCTCGAAGCCCTACCTTAAATTCCTTTTCAAGAATTGTTTTTGAATCCAGTTTAGTATCCATGAAAAATCGCCCTTCCATCTCTGTTTACATATCACTCAGTATACCATGATTTGTCTGCTTTTGTCTTAATTAATCTCCACTTGTCATTTTATGCGCTTGCCCGGGAAATAATTTTCTTTTAATCCTTATTTCCCGTTTCGCAAAATCATTTCCTAGACGGTGCTGGAACGCTTCTGTTAAATCAGTGGCTACTTGCAACAACCAAATTGCCTCTTGTGTTATCTCCAATGCTTTGTTCAACTCTTTTAATCTATGCTCATACAACTTCGTTAATTCCTCAAGCGCAATGATCCGTTCACGTCCAGTCAGGCCATTTGCGGCAATCGTAAAGGAAGCAACAGCATCCTCGTATTGCTGCTCCCTTTTTAGGATAAAACCAAAGTGGAAATGCGTTGCGGGATGATCAACACCATAAGTTGCGATGGTACTTTCAAAAACTTGCTTGCTCCGCTCATGTGACTTCAAATCTGCGAACCATTTCCCGATATTCGTATGCGAAATCGCCGATTCAGGGGTTTCCGTCTTCAACAGTAGATCCGTCGAACGAATATACAGCGCAACAAGCGAAAGAATATCCCATTCATTATGGACGAGTACCTTCATCAGAAGTTCCGCACGACCATTTTTCACCGCATCCTGATATATAATGGGCGCCATATGACCTGGAATATCTCCATCGCGCAGGAAGCCTAATTTCTCTTCCTCAATCGCCGGCAGTCTAAACGTCCCCATTTCATCTTTCCAAATGCGCCTAGAGCCATGTAACAAATCAATCTGTGTATGTTCGAGCAACGGTGGAATTTCTTTGCGATTCATCGTCCAACGCGTTTCTAGCTGGGGAACATCGAAACTTTTACCGTTATACGTCACAAGTGTCGTCGATGTTTCCCATAATTTCGATGCATATAAGAAGGCAGCTTCATGGTCCGGCCCTGGTAAAACATATTGTGTTAGTTTAAAAGAGCTGGCTGTCTCAACGATAAAACCGAGGAGAAAAATGAGCGTTCCAGCTCCTTTTAAACCTGTCGTTTCTGTATCGAAAAAAACGAGTGGCTTCGAAAAATCCGGTGACAAAGGATGCGCTTCACCTGATTTCTTCCACTCTTCCAATGTCGACTTCAATCCTGAAAGAACAATATCGCCATGCTGATAGTCTTTGGCATATTCCACAATGCGCTTATAAACAATGCCATGCTTGTTCACTTCTTTAGTCAGTCCTGCGTCAAGCCATGCTTGCTCATAAGTAGGAGCTTGTGCAACCACTTTGACAACTTCGGGCGCGACTTTACTATCCGTCTTTTTCAGCATTTTCTTCATCTGCATCAGCTTTTGTTCATAGGACATAGTGGGATCCTCCTGCTAGTTCTTGCAACAAAGAACGGACATCTTGCTTCATGCCTATTCCCGCCTCTTGCGCACCGATACACACAGGACATCCCGATGCACAACGACATGACGATACATGATCAGCTGCCCGGCGTAATAATTCATCCCAACGATCAAATATTTTCTCACTCAGCCCAATACCGCCCGGATAACTATCGTAGATAAAGAAGGTTGGCTTGCCAGAATGGATAGCTTTCACTTGTGGCACGACGTGAATATCCGTTTTATCACAGCGCACAAAGAGTGGGATGAATGACTGAATGGCATAAGCCGCACCTGTCATCGCATCCGTTAAGCCGGCACCCGTCCACCCTTCCGGAATATCGAAGGTATACCAAGTAGACGATGTATGTAACTCTTCTGCTGGCAATGAAATCTGCCCAGAGCCGATATTATCGTGAGAATCGAATCGGATTTTTTTGAAAATAGTCGGAATCGCGAGCACGGCAATATCACCGTATGCCGCCTCACGTTGTCCAAATGACTGCACTTGATCTTCATTCATCACTTTTAATTCTACTGCTAGATTAGCATCAGTGAAGTAATCGACATCGATTTCAGTGACGTACGCTTTCTTTTCTTCCCAATCGAGGATCTCGACCTGGAATTGCGTTCCTTGATGAATATAGATAGCTTCTTCGTGAAGAAGCGTCATCGCACTAAAGCGATCCATCTCGCCGATAACTCTTGTAGCTTTCGGATGGGTTTTGTCGATAATGACGACGTTTTCTTGAGAGGCAGAACGCAGGCTTACTTCACTTGCTGGAAAACGCTCCGTCATCCAATGCCATTTGTCTGTCGTCTTGACGAGGACTCCTTCACTTTCAAGAAAAGCTAGTAATTCCTGTACTTCAAACTCTCCATAAGTTTCCGTCGATGAAAAAGGCAATTCAAATGAAGCACATTTCAGATGATCCATTAAAATGAACATATTATCTGGATGAATGCGTGCCTCTTCGGGTGATTGGCCTAACAAATAATCAGGATGTTCAATAATGTATTGATCGAGCGCGACAGATTGGGCGACATAAATAATCAACGCTTCTTCCTGTCGCCTCCCTGCGCGCCCTGCTTGTTGAAAAGCACTTGCAATATTTCCCGGGTAACCGGTCATAATGCACGCCTGCAATTGCCCGATGTCAATGCCAAGCTCCAATGCATTCGTACTAACAACTGTGCGAATCGTTCCTTCACGCAATCCTTTTTCAATCTTGCGTCGTTCAGAAGGTAAATAACCTCCCCGATAGCCCATCACCGTCTCATCGAACAGTTTTTTCTTCGTCAGTTCCTTCATATAAGTAACAAGCATTTCAACTCTTACTCTACTTTTCGCAAAAATAATCGTCTGAATGCCTTCTCGATACAACAATGCCGCAACGTCTCGCACCTCTAAAACAGCACTTCTCCGAATGCCAAACGTCGGATGAACAACTGGTGGATTATAAAATATAAAATGCTTTTTCCCCGCAGGTGCTCCGTTGTTGGCAATCAATTGCATGTCCTTATTCGTCAATGACTCCGAAAGCTCCCGTGGATTGGCAATGGTCGCCGATGTACAAATGAACATGGGATCGCTACCGTAATAGTGACAGATTCGTTGTAGTCTGCGCAGTACATGGGCCACATGACTCCCGAACACACCTTTATACGTATGTAGCTCATCAATGATAATATATTTCAGGTTCTCAAATAACGATACCCATTTCGTATGATGCGGCAAAATCCCCGAATGTAGCATATCTGGGTTCGTCAATACGATATGGCCAGACTTTCTTACTTTAGAACGTAGTCCTGGCGCTGTATCTCCATCATAGGTATAACTGAGAATCGTTTCCTCACTCGCTTCAATTAATTCATGAAGATCGGCTAGTTGATCCTGCGCCAATGCTTTTGTTGGGAATAAATAAATTGCTCGTGAAGATTCATCCTCCAAAATACTTTGCATGACAGGTAGATGATAACAGAGTGATTTTCCCGAAGCTGTCGGTGTAACCGCCGTAAATGACTCCCCCGCAGAAGCCAATTCAAACGCTTCCCGTTGGTGGCTGTATAGTCGATGAATCCCTTTGGACGCCAATGCTTTGATAATCGATGGATGAAGCTCACTTGGGAATTCAGCATAGACAGCCTCTTTCCCTGCAATCGTTTTATAATGAGCCACATTCGGCGAAAAGTCTGGATCCTGCCGTAACTTTTCCAGCACTTCGTGAATAGCTGGTTGCTTCATCATGCTCTATCCTCATTATTAGCAACTTCAATTGCATCTAAAATCGTTTTAAACGTATATTCGGCAGAATTAATGGATAAGACGAAACGTTTTTTCCCTGTCTTCTGATAAAAGGACTGGACAATAAACTGCTTCATCGAATCATTTAAGGAGTCAATTTGAACGGGATGGACATATTTCGGCTTCGCTGTCTTGATGAATTCGGATACTTCCTCTGTCCATTCATCCAACAATGTATGATATTGATCGGCATATGGTTTAACTTCTATGAAAAAATCAGGCTCTCGATTGAGTTCCCTCATTTGTGCGTGGCGTTCGAAACATTCCCTGCAAACTGCAAGTAATCTTTCAGTCTTTTGTTGTAAATTCAACTTCATACACCCCTTCCGGACGTTTCTTTTATTTTAGCAGAAATGAGGGGGTTGTACCATCTTAACAAGAACGTATATTCCTCGTTATATTCGAATCGTACGAATTATGTTCAATTTATGGCAGCGTCGACAAATATTCGACTAGATATGACAACTGTCACTAGTACTCCTTTCATGCGCGGGATACATTAGCGGTAATAGATAGCTTACAATACGCACCATAAGAGGAGTCGTTTGATCATGACGAAGAAAGTTGCTTGGATTACGGATACGGCAGCACAGCTAGAGGAGTCTTTTATCCAAAAACACAATGTACATATTTTACCGTTAAGCGTTGTATTTGATGAGGGCGCTTTTAAAGAAGGCATTGATTTGACACAAGACCTGTTTTATGAAAAATTAAACATAGCTAAAAATCCGCCTAAAACGTCCCAGCCTGCCATTGGTGAAATGGTCGCTCTTTATGAAAGTTTACAGCTACAAGGCTATGACTGCGCCATTGCTTTGCATGTTTCTAGTGGTATGTCAGGTACGTTTGATAGTTCTCAATCAGCTGCACAAATGGTTGACTTCAAGGTCTATCCGATCGATTCAAAAATCGGCTCCTATCCGATGATCAAAATGATTGAATTCGGCAATGAATTGATTAACGAAGGGCATGACGTGGAAGAAGTCGTAATGGCTATCAACAAGATGAAGGAAAATGCAGAATTAGCCTTCATACCTGTTAACCTAAATCAGCTACATAAAAGTGGTCGCGTCTCCGGCACACAAGCATTTTTAAGTAGCTTACTCAACATCAAGCTCATTATTACAATTAAAAACGGCAAGCCTGTGATGCAAGAAAAAGTTCGGGCATATAAGCGTGCTAGAAAAAACATCACCGACTTATTGCGCAGTGACATGACAAAAGGCGACATTCCAGAAATCGCAGTCATCCACTGCAATAACACGGATGATGCGGGTACGTGGAAGGATGAACTATTGCAGGAATTTCCGAACCTAAAAATTCAGGTACTTCCCTTAAGTGTTTGCGTCGGCGTCCATGCTGGCGAAGGGACGACTGGTTTAAGTTGGGTGAGATACTAAGTATTACAATACTCTTGGGGGGAATACTAGATGAAAATCGAACATATCGCGCTCTATGCTACAGATTTAGATGCAATGAAAAAATTCTACGAGGTCTATTTTTCCGCAAAATCAAATGATAAATACTATAATCCTAAGACAGGCTTGGAAACCTATTTCCTAACTTTTGACGAAGGAAGTAGACTCGAATTAATGACCCGACCGGATATGGTATTTCAAGAAAAGCCATTGTTCCGAACCGGCATTACCCATCTTGCTTTTTCAATCGGCTCCAAAGAATTAGTCGATCAAATAACCCAACGATTAAAAAACGACGGCTATGAAGTAATAAGTGGACCAAGAACGACTGGTGATGGGTATTATGAGAGTTGCGTTTTGGATCCGGAAGGTAATCAGATAGAAATAAGCATTTAATCACGTCTGTTGATTAACCATTTACTTGAATAAATCGCAGATAAACAAAGGTTTGAAAACTATATTTTTCACTAGCTCATTTCCGGTTCGCTTTCGGCCAACTATTCAAGACATAATTACCAAGGAGGAATTGGGGTTCATTCCTCCTTCAGGAGTAAGCATGGCTAGAAATGACTTCGTCATTTCTAGCCATGCATTTTCCGGTCATCTTATTATGAATAGTTGCCTGTCACGTATCTACAATATTTAAGTGATAAATACAGTTTCTTGGAAAGAAAAGAATGGATGGCTTTCTATAAAGATTGTAAGTGCCCGAAAATGCAATTTCGGGCACTCTGCACGTTGTACAAGGTTTTCCTACTTTACTCTTAGCAAGCTTTATAGAAAAAATAAAAATGGAAAAGACCATGAGCAAGGCTTCGGCCGCCAAAATTTCATCTTTGGCGGCCCTCTCCAGTTAAGAAGCCCTCTATTCGCTCGTCCCAAAAAGCATTAGCACTTCGTGTATCTACGTTTTTGGAGAGCGACGGATGAACGACCACCATACGATGACCGAAGAAATATATAGGGATGCGGCGTAGTCGTATCCCTGTATATATAAAGCACGGTTATTGTATAGAAGTCGTTCAATCTAAAGTAATCCAAAAGCGATTGAGCATGGAGCCCCTACTATTTGATTAAGTTATTTTTTGGTTAATCAACAGATGTGGCATTTAATATAACTAGCAAAAAGTGATTTGAGGATTTATTTCAAATCACTTTTTTATCTGGATTTCATTCAACTCCCTTCTATTGAAATATTACTTTGGCATTCCCTATATAATTTTCGTCAAGGACACAGAAACTATACAAAGCGAGCACTTAGTAGTTCGATTTGAAACTTTCCCTCCCTTAATTCGTCCAATTGATATGGTATGATAGTAAAATGCGAGGTGGTAACTATGACAATCCGGTATCCGAACGGTAAGAAATACGTGCCCGTTCAGAAAAGTAGCTTGCCGAAAAAAAGCAATCTGTCATTCAGTAATCGTGGGAAATCATTGGAGGATGAATTGAATGACACGAATGAATATTATGTAAGCCACGGCATAGCTGTCATCCATAAAAAGCCCGTGCCTATCCAAATTGTTAACGTCAAGTATCCAGCTAGAAGTGCAGCCGTTATTACAGAAGCCTATTTCCGAACGCCTTCTACAACAGATTTTAATGGCGTATGGCAGGGCAAGTATATTGATTTTGAAGCAAAAGAAACAAAAAGCGTAACGTCTTTCCCATTACAAAATATTCATGAGCATCAGGTCAATCATATGAAAAGTGTGTCAGAACAAGCCGGAATTGTCTTTTTCATCATTAAATTTACTGTACTTGACCGTTATTTCATCATCCATTATGATAGTTTTGAGAAATATTGGGAAAGAATGAAGGCAGGCGGAAGAAAATCGATGACATTGGCAGAGTTTGAGGATGTGGGTATTGAAGTTTTATCCGGTTATAATCCAAGACTCGATTATTTACAAGCTCTATCGCATGTTGCGAATGAAAGGTAGGAAGTAAAATGAGTGATCATATAAATTCAAGAACAGGACGACGTGAAAAAGTTAAAGCCGAGCGCAGCAAGAAGAAAGGCAATAAACCAAGAGGCGTTAAATCTATTATTAAAAAAATCTTTCTTGTGCTTGTCCTCATTGGATTGGCTGGACTCATCGGAGGAGCAGGATTATTTGCTTTTTACGCCAGTTCAGCTCCCGATCTCGATGAAAGTCTATTGAAAGACCCACTATCATCTGAGTTTCTCGATATTAAAGGTAATGTGTTTATGAAGTCTGGCGTGGAAAAACGAGAATTTGTTCCTTACGCGGAAATCCCTCAAACTGTTAAGGATGCCATTTTGGCAACTGAGGATGTTCGATTTTATAAACACCACGGAATGGATTTCTGGCGACTTGGCGGTGCTGTCATTGCCAACTTTAGAGGTGGTTTCGGCTCACAAGGAGCGAGTACCCTCACCCAACAAGTTATTAAGAACTCTTTTCTAACAGAAGAGAAAACATTAAAAAGGAAAGCACAAGAAGCTTGGCTAGCCTTTCAACTTGAACGTAAATATGAAAAAGAAGAAATTTTTGAAATGTACTTTAACAAAATTCTTATGTCAGGAAATACGTATGGTATCGGAACAGCTTCCAAAGAAATTTTCGGTAAAAGTTTAAAAGAGCTTGAACTACCCGAAATTGCTTTATTAGCCGGAATGCCACAAAGTCCAAATGGTTATAATCCTTATAAAAATCCAGAACGGGCAGAAAAACGCCGTAATACCGTTCTCGGGCTTATGTATCAGCATAAAAAAATTACAAAAGCAGAAATGGATGCAGCAAAACTAGTACCCATCACATCATTGCTTCTTTCTGAAGATAAAAGACAAGTGAGCAAAACGAAATATCCAGCCTATGTCGATTTTGTTTTAGCTGAACTAGAAGAAGCCAATCTATCACACTTACTTTCTGAAGGTGTCAAAATTCAAACGTCTTTAGATCCTGCAGCGCAGCAAGCGGTTGAAAATGCGTTAAGTACATCCGACCTATTTGAATCAGATGACATGCAGGCCGCTATGACGGTTGTCGATACAGAAACAGGTGCAATTGCCGCAATTGGCGGAGGTCGAAATTATTCTGGACTCGATTGGAACTTCGCCTCTGACCAAAAGCGCCAACCTGGTTCTACGATTAAGCCCATTCTTTCCTATGGGCCAGCAATTGAAAACTTCAGCTGGTCTACCGGTTATACGACAGTAGATGAGCCATATAACTATAAAGGCACGAACCAACCAATTCGTAACGTTGACGGGAAGTTTTTAGGAAGCATATCCATACGAGACGCCTTATACAAATCTCGTAATATCCCTGCGATTAAAATTTTTGAAGAAGTAGGCACACAAAAAGCAGGAGATTTTGCTAGAAATTTAGGACTGCCGTACGATAAATTAAACTCCTCCAATGCAATTGGTGGAGGAGAATATGATTTCTCTACTGTTCAAATGGCTGGCGCCTTCGCAGCATTTGGCAATAAAGGTATTTACACGAAGCCACATGCCATCCAGAAAATTATTTTTAGAGATGGTACATCCGAGCATAAAATGAAACCAGAATCTAACATTGCCATGAAAGATTCCACTGCCTATATGGTGACGGACATCCTACGCGATGTTATGTCCGTTGGTTCAGGACAACGAGCAAATATTTCAGGATTGGATATTGCAGGAAAAACGGGGACAACTAACTACCCTTCCGAAATTATTCAGAAGAATGGTATGAAAAATACAGATGTTCCTGACTCATGGTTTACAGGCTATACATCAGATTATACTATTGCTGTTTGGGGAGGCTATGAAAAATATACGACGCCAATTCAAACATATGACAAAGGTAGATATGTACCGCAAAATCTTTTCAAAATGGTTATGAGTGATATTTCAGCTGGGAAAAATACAGCCCGCTTCGAAAAACCTAGCACTGTGGAAGAAGCAACTATTGTATTTGGTTCCAAACCACTTCTTTTAGCGAGCAGTACAACACCTGATAATTTAAAGCGTACAGAGTTATTCGTGAAAGGAACTGCACCAACGGAGATGGCTGAAGAAGAAATTACCGAGTTGGAGGCACCCCATAATGTAACAGCTCAGTATGATGTTGACACAAACGCCATTACGTTAAGTTGGGCGCATAACGCACCAGATGTTGAAACACTCGATGAAGTGATTGAATTCACTGTATTTGTTAGTGCAGACGGTGGTGAAATGCAGGAGATGACAACGACACAGGATTTGTCTCTCTTATTCCAAGGCGTTGAACCTGGTCGCCTCTATGCATTTTCTGTTATTGCGAAACTTGGTGAACTCGAAAGTCCTCCAGCAACAACTTCAATTCAAATTGAGGATGTCGTCGAAGAAATTCCTGAGTGGGATCCAAATGACAATAACGGCAATCCCGATGATGGTACGGATGACGGTCAGCCAAATGGTAACGGTAATGAAAACAATGGCAACAACGGTAATAATGGGGACACTGACACCGAGACACCAGCAGATGACGTTCCACCAGTCACTGACGGTACAACCGGTAACAATCCAGGCGATAGCGATGGAACAACGTCCGATAACGGAACACCTTAATGAATAACAAAAAAAGCGTCCAACTAGGGCGCTTTTTTTGTTACTTTTTTTGAATGGCAAGTCTTGCAACTTTCTTTTTTGTTTCTGTCATCAGCGCATCTAATTGCACAAATGCATAATGACTCGCGATTTTATCTTTAACAAACTCAAATCGTTCCTCCCCATTTAATGGGAGTAAGGCAAAGACAGCTTCGCCCTTGCGTTCATCAGAAACCATTCCTCCAAGCTCCAGTAACTTACTGTAATTCGCAATCGCAGCCTGCATTAGCTCGACAGCACGTCGATTTTTTTCCCCATAGCACACTTCTATCTCATCTCGCATTTGCTGCCAGTAATCGAAGTAAGGCGTGAATCGTTCTTTATCAAAGTGCTGATTATGAATCGGCATTAGCTTTCATCCTCTTCTTTCCTTCCCTGCATAACGGCAGAAGTGGACAGACGTTGCACCCTGGATTTTGCGCTTTACAATGGTATCTTCCGAAAAAAATGATTTGATGATGCGTATCCGTCCATTTGTCCTTCGGCGTCCAGCGCATAATTTTTTCTTCGACGGCTAACACAGAATCCTTCCATCTATTCATGCCTAGTCGCTTCGCTACACGTTCTAAATGGGTATCTATGGCGATTGCTGGGATACCAAAGGCATTCGAAACGACAACGTTCGCCGTCTTTCGACCGACGCCAGGCAACGTCATCATGACATCTCGATTGGCGGGAACTTCTCCATCAAACTGGTCAATGAGCATTTGACTAAGCGCTTGAATATTTTTCGCTTTATTGCGGAATAAACCGATTGAACGAATATCTGATTGTAGCTCCTCAATATCAACCGCCAAATAATCCTCTGGTGTTTTATATTTTTTAAATAAATCAGCTGTTACCCGATTGACAAGCACATCAGTACATTGTGCTGATAATAGCGTAGCAATCGTCAATTCAAAAGGATTAGAATGGACCAATTCACAATGTGCATCTGGAAACATGATGCCAAATTGCTCAAGACACACTTCCCATTGTTTTTTTGTAAGCATATTCTCCCTCCTAATCTCGTTCTTCCAACCAATTATAGAAAGGGACACGTTTGACTGAAACGGTCTTTTGCTGCTGTTGTGCTGGACGAATACCGACAGTCCTAAACGATTTTGTTTGACGTTCTACATCAGACAGCGTCCTCACATTCTTCTTTTTCCACTCGAAAAGAATACGATCAATATAGCGAAGACTGATTTTTTGTGCGAGAACCGCTTCTTTCAATGCCGCACGAATAATATCTACACTATGACCGTCGTCGTCAATCCACATCGTGATAGATTCACATTCCATTGGTGATAAAAGTCGTCCAAATTCTTGCTCAAACAGCGAAAAGATTTCTCCTTCTGCATTTTTCTGACTTTCTTTTTCAGCTTTATTGGTCATATTTGTAATATGATCCAGCAGACGGTTCCATAAGGGCTGTAAAGAAAATGACTCATATAAGACACCGTTATCGTCTTCAGCTTGGGTAATTTTTAAAAAGCCGTGCTGCATTAGCTTTTGCAAAATCATTGAAACTTCATTGTCAGTCATATGCATGCGGCTCGCCAAATCCATTGGTGTGGGAAAGTGATTCCCCGCAGTTGCATAGGCAGTCATATGCATGATAAGTGTGGCATCTAAGTCCTTGATGCCTAGGCTTTTATAGTACTGAAAAAAAAGCTGGGGAATAGTTACATTCCCCTGCTCAATCCAAATTCGGAGCCGTTCTTCATATTGCATTGTCCGAACTCCTCTCTATCTAATCAGTTATACACTATCAAAATTTACGCAAGGCATTAAGGATATAGTCTGTTTAACAAGCGTGGGAATGGAATCGTTTCACGCACATGTTCTGCGCCTGATATCCAAGCAACCGTACGTTCAAGTCCAAGTCCAAAACCAGAATGAGGAACAGCCCCATATTTACATAAATCTAAATACCAAGCGTATGCGTCCTCGTCCAAATTATGTTCTTTAATACGCTGTTTCATTAGCTCATAGTCATGCACACGTTCTGAGCCTCCAATGATTTCCCCATAGCCTTCTGGTGCAATCATATCCGCACATAATACAACATCATCGCGTTCGGGATGTGGCTGCATATAGAACGGTTTAATACCTATTGGATAATGTGTAATGAAGACCGGCATGTCATAACTCTCAGCAATGGCTGTTTCGTGTGGTGCCCCAAAATCATCTCCCCATGTAATGTCATTGAAGCCATTATCATGTAGGAATTTAATCGCATCATCATATGAAATGCGTGGAAATGGTGCTTGAATTTTTTCAAGCTTGGATAAATCGCGTCCCAATCTTTCCAATTCAAGTGGGCAGTTTTGCAAGACAGATTGAACAACATGCGTGACATATTGCTCCTGAACTTCTAAGCTTTCTTCAAATTCAATAAATGCCATTTCCGGCTCAATCATCCAAAACTCAATTAAGTGACGACGAGTTTTCGACTTTTCTGCACGGAATGTCGGACCAAATGAAAATACTTTTCCAAGTGCCATCGCCGCCGCTTCCATGTAAAGCTGTCCTGATTGAGACAAAAATGCATCTTCATCGAAATACTTTGTTTTGAACAGCTCAGATGTTCCTTCTGGTGAAGAGCCTGTCAAAATGGGTGGATCGATTTTAACGAAGCCATTCATATGGAAAAATTCATAAGTAGCACGAATGACTTCATCACGAATTTTCATAATGGCATGCTGTTTCCGTGAACGGAGCCATAAATGACGATGATCCATTAAAAATTCAGTACCATGTTCTTTTGGTGTAATTGGGTAGTCCACTGCTTCGTGGATAACCTCAATGTCTTTCACCTGTAATTCATAGCCGAATGATGAACGTTCATCAACTGTGATTTCAGCCGTAATATACAGTGAGCTTTCTTGTGTAATCGATTTTGCTTTTGCAAAGATGTCCTCGCCGACTACTTCTTTGACAACAACACCTTGTACAAATCCTGAACCATCTCGTAATTGCAAGAACGCAATTTTTCCGCTTGAACGTTTATTAGCAAGCCAACCACCGATACGTACAGTTTCACCTGCATGGTTCGGCATTTCGTGTATCATAATTGTTTTCATAGGTACCTCCGAATGTTAAAATCTATTTTTATTCTTTCCAATTTTCTTCTACAAATGTATGAATGCGTCGAATCGCTTCTTCCAATAAATCAATGGATGTTGCGTAGGATAAACGAATCGTTCCTGGTGAACCGAAACCAGATCCAGGGATTACGGCAACATTCGCTTGCTCCAATAAGGCCGTTGCAAACTCATCCACATTGTCAAAGCCCGTTTTCGCAACAGCCTCAGATACTTCTGGTAGTAAATAAAATGCACCTTGTGGCTTAATAACTGAAAATCCAGGAATCGCACATAGCTGCGGATAGACACGGTTTAAGCGTGATTCAAAATCCTTCCGCATCGTTTCAACTGTATCTTGTGGTCCGTTGTATGCTTCGATTGCTCCATATTGTGAGGTCGTTGTTGGGTTAGATGTCGAATGACTCGCAAGGTCTGTCATCGCCTTAACCATCTCTGCATCTCCCGCAACGTAACCAATCCTCCAGCCTGTCATCGAATGGGATTTAGATACGCCATTAATAATAAGTGTTCGTTTTTTAGCATCAGCTGACAGCTGTGCAATGGAATAATGCGTTTCGTCTCCGTAAATTAACTTCTCATAAATTTCATCTGATACAATCCAAATATCCTTCTCTTGACAAACCGTAGCGATTTGCTGCAATTCCTCTTGCGAATAAATCATCCCTGTTGGATTACCGGGAGAGTTAATAATAATCGCTTTTGTTTTAGGTGTAATCGCTTCACTAATTTGGTCAGCTGTCACTTTAAACTGTGCTGTAGCAGTGCCTTCGATATGTACAGGTACTCCACCCGCTAGCTTGACCTGTTCTGGATAACTAACCCAGTAAGGAGTTGGAATGATGACTTCATCACCCGGGTCTAGCATGACTTGAAACATAGTGTATAGAACATGCTTCGCGCCAATTCCAACCATAATTTCTTGTCTAGAATAGCTTAAATTTTGATCCTTTTGCAGTTTGTCAATGATGGCATCTTTTAATGCAGGAAGTCCACCAGCAGGTGTATACTTCGTTCTGCCTTCCTTCAGGGACCTATAAGCCGCTTCAATGATATTATCTGGTGTATTATAATCTGGTTCGCCCGCGCCAAGACCAATCACGTCGATACCAGAATCTTTCATTTCCTTTGCTTTCGCCGTAATGGCAAGCGTTGTTGAAGGTGAAAGTGTATTCACCCTAGATGCTAATCGTTTCGTCAACTGTATCGCTCCCTTATAGGTTTAAAATTCGTTTCCACCATTGTCCTGTGTCGAAAAAGACATAGACGTAATTCAGTTTACCAGTGTCACTTGTGAAAGCGACTTCCCAAACTGGTCCTTCTACCTCTAACCCCAGTGTCACATGCAAAATCTTGTTTACTTGTAACTCTTGTTTAACGTTGGCAATCGCTTTCTCCGCCGTAACGCCATCCGCCAACTTCACTTCCTCAAAGCCGTCCACCCATTGTGGATTCACAAAAACCGCTGTTTCCTCACCTTCTGCATCCACACCAAACACCGTAACCATCGGCACTGTTCCATTGAATGTCTCGGCTGAACTTGCGGAAACAAGTTGCCCCGAGCTAAGCGCAGAATCGATCGCCATCTGTTCGGCCTCGGAAAAAGGCTTATCGGCATTGTAAAAAACGGTAATTATTATGATAGAAGTGAGCACCACAAGGAAAACGACAATGAATTTAATCCAACCTAACATAGTGATCCACGTCCTGTACGTCAAAAGACGTTTTTTCTATTTCAAGTGCTTTCATACTTCACTTACTCAGTATAGCAATTTTCGAGCTCATTCACCATATGTTCGAGCGACACTTTTTTGACTGGTACATCTGGTAGAGAAGCTAAAAAACGTTGACCGTAAGACTTCGTTTCAATCCGTCTATCTAAAATAATGAAACACCCTTTGTCCGACGAAGAACGAATGAGTCGACCGAAACCTTGCCGTAACCGCATAACGGCTTCTGGCAGAGCAAATTCATTGAACGGATTTACTCCACTAGCAGTCAATTTTGCCGCCTTCGCTTTAAAGACCGGCTCGTCTGGAGATGAAAATGGCAGCCTAACGACGATGACCGCAGATAATGCTTCTCCCGGAACGTCCACGCCCTCCCAAAAACTATTTGTACCGAAAAGGACAGATTTATTAAATTGGCGAAAAGACTTCAATAATCGAATGCGACTTCCCGCACTAATTCCCTGAGCAAAAAGTGCATAATCTTCTAATTGCTCACTTTCTATGATCAAATCATAGGTTTTTCGAAGCATATCCTGTGAGGTAAAGAGCACAAATAATCGTCCACCCGTTGCCAATACAGTCTGGACAATAGCATGGGCAACAGCTTCAATATACTCTGATTGCGCCACCTGCTGAATATCAGGCATATCGTCAACGATGACAATTTCAGCCCCAGCATAAAAATCTGAAGGTGCATTAAATGTGAGTAGTGGAATCGAGTCGTCAATGCCGAGTTGCCGAGCTATGAAGCGCTCATTATCTTGGACGGTCAACGTCCCTGATGTCCACACAATCCCCGTCTTCTCCTCTTTCAATCTGTCAATGAGGCCTCTGATAACGGGCGCGCTATCGAGTGAACGCTTAATAACAACTAAACTTCCAGGAATACTTCGCCGATCTTTTTCCATCCAAACTGTGTAATCCTCCGAATCATTATCCAGAAAAATTTCCACCCATTCGCCAGCCTTGATTGTCATTTCACGAACCCAGAAATCCCATTCTGCTACAATCGCTTGCTCTTTTCGCGTCAAATTTTCAAATTGGCCTGTTAAACCGTGAGTAAATTGTTCCGCTTTGCTAATATATTCGGACATCGCTTCAGCCACTTTGGCAAAACAAATTCGATCGTCTACTAATTTACCAAGCGGATACACAATCCGGTTGCCTTGTTGTTTATTATTCATAGCTGGATCAAAAGTCGTCAGTACACTCACTGCACGATCAAATAACGTTGTAAACTTGGTGAACGCTTCATCCAAATGAGCTTTTTTATGTAAGCGTCCTATCATACCAGTTCGTTTGTTAAGTACATTGATCTGATGCAATAATTGTCCAGTCGTATCCGAGCTCATTTGCCCCATCACATACTTCCAATTCGTAAAGGAAAATACGGTTTCATTCAAACGAGAGGCAGTTTGGACGAATTGATGGGCTTCATCGACGACTAATCCTGCCATTGAATTAAAAATTGGTTGGTCACGATTTCCGTCCGACAACAGCATGGCGTGATTGGTAATAATAATATTCGACTGTCCACATGTTTCCATCAGCCTATAGTGAAAATCTGCTTCTTGCTCATCAGCTGCAAGTATATTGGAACGCTTGCGAATCCGATCCACAAACAACTGTCCCCCACCCGATACATTCAATTCTGCCAAATCACCTGTCACCGTTTCTGTTAGCCAAACGAGCACCTGCATGATGGAAAACGTTTCGTCATACGACTCATCCGTAATGCGCTGCAGTTCTTCAAATTTCCCCAATGAAATATACTGCTCTCTGCCTTTTAGTACCGTTGCCGTAACAGTTGACCCGAGCATTGAACTGATTTTGTTCAGTTCCTCAGCCATGATTTTATCGGCCAAATGATTGGTAAAAGTACTTACAACGACGGGCTTCCCCGCTGCGATAGAATGGATGGCCGCCGGTAGCAAATAGGCTGCCGTTTTACCGATACCCGTTGGCACCTCTGCAATCATTTCAGTTCGATTGGAAAGGGAATCCCATACCGCATCCATGAAACCAAACTGAGATTCTCTCCGCTCGAATGCTGGATATGCTTTTTTCAATAATACCGTTTTCTGCTGCTCATCAAATGGATATGTTGGCATTTCAAAATGATCAGTAATTGGAAATGGTATCGGACGGTACGGAATTCCACGAAACGATGAAAAATCCTTACTCGTTCTGGATGTCCGTGCTCGCTTTAACGCTGCATAAAATAATGTCGATAAATCCGATTTCAAGCGAAAAGATCTACGATGTAGAAGGTTTAGTGTTTCTTCTGGCAAACGCTCCATGTTCTCCATACAAGCAAGAAAAAGCTTAGCCGTAGCCTCTGCATCGTCGTCCGCACGGTGGGCAGATGCGAGTGGTATACCTAAATCCTCTGCAATATCCTGCAATCGATAGCTAGCTGCTGAAGGATACATAATTTTAGACAGTTCGACGGTATCAATTTTTTTGCCTACCCACTTTCGAATCCCACATCTGCTAAACTCACTTTGTAGAAAAGATAAGTCAAAGTCTGTATTATGGGCGATGAAAACCGTCCCTTCCAACAAACTAGCAACTTCCTCGGCAATTTCTTCAAAATACGGTGCCTCCGCAACATCTTCATCTATAATCCCCGTCAGTTGACGGATAAAGGCCGGAATTTTTTGTCCTGGATTGACAAAACGGACGTACTTGTCGCCCACTTCCCCATCTTTTATAAACACAATTGCTAGCTGAATGATCCGGTCTCCTTTGACCGGTGAATGACCAGTCGTTTCCAGATCAACAACTGCATACGTTTTGTTGTCCACTCAATCATCAACTTTCTTAATTGAATAAGCCTTGGCGTATTCAGAACTTCCCTTACATGTTCTTCGTATACGGTAAATTGTATCACATTTCAGCGTTTGAAAACAAAAAAGCCCCTATGAAATCATCGTCTACCGATTCCATAGGAGTCCTGTTACGAGATGTTATGCGTACGTCATCCCTTGCTTCTCTTTTATGACTTCTTTCACGCCATTTTTTTCGTCCATAATGAGAACGGTTGGTTCATGCGTCAACGCTTCTTCGTTTGTTACATAGGCATAGGAGATAATAATAACAATATCGCCACGCTGAACGAGTCTCGCTGCTGCTCCGTTTACACAGATGACACCGCTGCCACGTTCGCCTGCAATAATATACGTTTCAAAACGAGCTCCATTATTGTTATTGACGACATGCACTTTCTCATTTGGCAGCATTCCCGCGGCGTCTAGCACGTCACTGTCAATCGTAATGCTTCCTACATAACTTAAATCGGCTTCCGTGACAGTTGCACGGTGCAATTTACTATTCATCATCATTCTGAACATAACACTCATCCTTTTAGTGGAATAATTATATTATCAATCAATCTTGTTTTGCTAAATTTCACTGCACACGCAATGATAATTTCTTTGCTATCGGCATCTACCTTTTTCAACTCAGGATATGCTAGTAATGATACATAGTCAATGCTACCCGAGCTATTTGTAACGATTGCCTTTGACACTTGTTGCTCAATATCATTTGCCGACACGCCTTCCGCAACTAAGCTTGCTCCTAGTCGGAGTGCTTGCTGAATAGCAGGGGCTTCCAAACGCTCAGTCTCCGTCAAATGCACATTACGCGAGCTTTTCGCCAAGCCATCCTGCTCACGAACTGTTGGTACGCGAACAATCTCCGTTCTGAGATTAAAATCACGGACAAATGTCTCAATAATCGCGAGTTGTTGTGCGTCCTTCATGCCAAAATACGAACGGTCTGGGTCAACAATATTGAACAGCTTCAGTACAACTTTCAACACACCATCGAAATGACCTGGTCTAGATGCCCCGCACAGTTCTGCTGATTGAGGACCGGGTAATATACGAATTCCACCTTCTTGCGGATACATTTCCTCTGGCGTTGGCATGAACAGAATATGCACTCCCGCTTCAGCAGCAAGACGTGCATCACGCTCTGTATCACGCGGATACGCCTCAAAATCTTCACCCGGACCGAACTGAGCTGGATTGACAAAAATACTCATGACGATTACATCATTTTTTTGCCGCGCCTGTTCCACTAACGACAAATGTCCTTCATGTAAAAAGCCCATTGTCGGGACGAAACCGACTGATACTCCTTGTTTTCGACGTTCATTCAGCAACTGCTGTAATTCTTGAATCGTATGCACGATTGTAAGGTCCATCACTTCATTCGCCACCTTTTTTACTTCCGTACAAAGCAACTAACTCTTCTTCCTTCATCGTGAAGCGGTGATGCTCAGCAGGAAACGATTGCTCTTTTACTGCCTTGACATACTTGGTAATCCCTTCCCCGATAACTGTTCCAACATCTGCAAATGCTTCAACAAATTTCGGAACACGGTGACTTCCATACGTGACAGTGTCGTGGAAAACAAGTACTTGTCCGTCTGTTCCTGCACCTGCACCAATTCCAATGACTGGAATCGATACTGCCGCTGTCACTTCCTCCGCTAACTGATAAGGGATACATTCCAGTACAATCATGCAAGCTCCCGCCGCTTCACTAGCACGTGCATCTTCAATCAGCTGCTGTGCCGCTGCTGCTGTCTTTCCTTGTACTTTATAACCGCCGACCACTGCTGCTGATTGAGGCAACAACCCGAGATGCCCAACGACAGGGATTCCAACACTTGTCAGTAAACGAATGGTATCAATCACTTTCCCTGCTCCTTCGACTTTCAAGGCATGCGCCCCTGTCTGTTGGAACATACGGACTGCAGCTGTCAACGTACTATCGTCCGATCCATGATAAGAGCCGAACGGCATATCCACGACGATAAACGTATCCGTTGCACCTCTTTTCACTGCTTTCCCGTGGTGAATCATATCATCTACCGTCACAGCAACCGTTGAATCGTAACCGAGAACGACCATACCGAGCGAATCACCAACGAGCAGGACGTCTACCCCTGCTTCTTCTGCAATTTTTGCCGAGGGGTAGTCATAAGCTGTCAGCATGACAATCTTTTCGCCCTCTTTTTTCATGTTAATAAAATCCAGTGTACTTTTCATTTTCACTTGTGCTCCCTTCTCTGGGAGAAAACCGACTATAAAAAACCCTTTTGTCCAAAAATGGACAGAAGGGTTGTATCATCTTGTGATGGTTTCCTCCGTCCCTGTCTTTGGTAAGATCAAGGCAGATCCTATTGAATTTTATGTTTTCCAATATCTCTAACAGGTGCAGTTCACAAACTGATACCGCCCTTCGACACTACTATAACAAATTGGTAGATACATGTATACAAATCAAGGTCAAAACTTTGTCACATTTTCCAAACACTTTCAAGACGTGCTGAATTAAGTTGAAACTTCAATATCTGCAGAGTAAATACCACGGATTGAGCCATCATCTAACCGCAATTCTAGGACACCTTCATCGGATATGCCAATTGCAGTGCCTATCAATGTTTCATTCAACATGACTGCACGAATCCGTTTGCCTGTCGTATTGGAATAGCCTTCCCACAACAGTTTAATGGGGCTAAAACCATGCTTTTCATACATAGTTGTGTACAATTCAAGAAACCCAAGAATTTTCGCGATTAATTGCGCACGGTCAACCGGCTTCCCCATTAGAATCCGCAGTGAAGTAGCAATAGCCAGCAATTCATCTGGGAAATCAGCTAACTCCTGATTGACGTTTATGCCTATGCCAAGAATAATCGCCTTCACTCGGTCAGGGTCTGCTTGCAACTCCGTTAAAATACCGGTCACTTTTTTACCATCCACTAAAATATCATTCGGCCATTTGATCGTTGGTTCAATGCCTGTTAACTCTTCAATCGCACGCGTAACTGCAACTGCCGCAACCAAGGTCATTTGCGGCGCCTGCTGTGGCGTCAACGACGGACGTGAAATGATACTCATCCAAACCCCTTTACCTGATTTGGAACTCCAAGGACGCGCCATGCGTCCCTTTCCCGCCGTTTGTTCTTCCGAAAGAATGACCGTACCGTTTGGCGCGGCATTTTGCGCCTCTTCATGTGCAATAATCTGGGTAGATTCACAGGTTTCAAAATACCGAATATGCTGACCAAAATTATTTGTAGTCAAATATTGTTGGACATTCGCTGCATTCACTCGATCAGGCGAGCCAATAAGTGTATATCCCTTTTTTCGGATCGTCCCAATCTCATACCCTTCCTTTTCAAGCTCCTTGACATATTTCCATATCGCCGTCCTAGATAATCCGTACTCATCAGCGATTTCCTGTCCAGATACCGGTCCACCATTTGCTTCAAACAATCTTTTCAGCAATTCATTTTTCACGTTTGAATTCATTGAGAAACCATTCCTTTATGTTGTTTGAATTATTTTCACATTTCCCATGAAGGACAGCCATTGTGATTTTTTCAATCCATTCCCCCGTCCATCTGCCACCACGTAGTTCTGCCCAAGCCATCAAATCTTTGCCTGTTACAACTAAGTCAGCAACCGATTGAATCGGCAATGATTGTTTCCTCGAGGTAATCTCATCCTCTGACAATGCTTGACTTGAATGTCCTATTATATGAACCCATTTTTCGGCCAACAAAAGAACAGCTAAATCGAAATGATAATAATCGTCAATCGTAAACAAACTGTTGGATCTTCTCACAGATGCCTGATGCACCGTCGATAAAAATGATTTCTCAGCATTCGATAGCTTGTATGCCTTGGCAACCGCCCCAGATGTAAAATCACCTGCAAGCATCAGGCAAGCCCATCCTTCGACAGCTGTCCTAAATGGTACCATTTTGTTAAGCTTACCAAGACTTCTTGGAAATAAAGGCAAGTGATTAGACAGTGTCGTTTGTTCAATAAATTGAAATGCCTTTACAGGATTGACACCCTTAAACAGCTTATCCATCTCTGCTTTTAATCGCTCGACTGAAATATACTGAATTTGTGCTGCATGGGCACGAATTGCTTCAAATGTCTCCTCTTCAATTGCAAAATCGAGAACGGATGTAAAGCGTACAGCTCGAAACATGCGTAGAGCATCTTCGTTAAAACGATCCGCGGCATGACCGACAGCACGAATCAGTTGACGTGCCATATCCTTCTGCCCACCAAATAAATCAATCAGCTCACCATCTTTTGTCATGGCAAGCGCATTCATCGTAAAGTCTCTACGCAGTAAATCTTCTCGCAACGAGGTAACGAACTGCACTTCATCCGGACGACGATGGTCACTATACGTTCCTTCTGTCCGGTACGTCGTCACTTCAATCGGTTCCCCGTCAATCAGCACAAGAACCGTACCATGCGCTGTCCCAATGTCTACAGTCATGGGAAATAAGGCTTTTACTTCTTCGGGCTTTGCCGAAGTGGCAATATCAATATCTGTTGCGGGTTTTCCTAAGACATAATCCCGGACTGCTCCTCCGACAAATACAGCTTCATAGCCAGCTTGTTCAAGCAAACGAATAACCTCACGACTTGACTCTGTTGCGAAATGAGCTGTCATTGGCTTCCCGCCGCTTCATAATATAATTTTTCGTACTGGGTCACGATTGTGGATGAATGGAATTTACTCGCCACTGTCGCTAGCCCATTTTGCTGGAATGTTGCATACAATTGATCATCCGTCAGCAATTGCAGTGCTCGATCTGCAGCCATTGTCACGTCACCAAGTCCTACGAGAAAACCATTGACACCATCCTCGACAACTTCTGGAATTCCTCCAATAGCCGTTGCAACAGATGGCACACCGCAAGCAAATGCCTCCAGTAATACCAATCCAAATGCCTCTTTTTCCGACAATAAAAACATAATATCACTAATCGCCAAAAGCTCTGGCAAATCATCTCGCTTACCCGTGAAGATGACATGTTCTTGAAGACCTAATTTACGAACAAGGTCTTCCATAGCTTTTTTCTTTGGTCCCTCGCCAACTAGTAACAGCTTGGCACCCAGCTCTTGTACCACAAGTCGAAAGCTTTCAATAATATCAGGAATGCGCTTCACGTCCCTGAAATTAGAAATATGAATAATTACTTTTTCATTCTGACGAATACCAAGCTCACTTTTCAGCGTTCCAGGCTCGACTGGATGGTATTTTTCTTCATCGATAAAATTGTAAATCGTCAGCAAATCTCTTTCCGGTCCAATCAATTCAAGCGTTTCTTGTCGTAGTGACTCAGAAACTGTTGTTGTAATGGTCGATTTATTAATCCCATAACGGACGGTATTGCGCAGTGCAGGATCATGCCCAAGAATTGTGACATCCGTCCCATGTAAAGTTGTAATAACGCCTATTGTTGAATTGGCCATATCTTTACCAAGTGCAGCAGATACTGCATGTGGCACAGCATAATGCACATGTAGCAGATCTAGTTTTTCCGTTTCAATCACTTGTGCAATACGATTTGCAAGTGCTATATCATAGGGTGGATATTTAAAAACTGCATAGCCGTCGATTTTAACTTCATGAAAGTGGATGTTAGGATGGGCATCTAGGAAACGGAAAGGCTTACCTGATGTAATGTAATGCATTTCGTGGCCTCTATCTGCCATCATTTTCCCAAGTTCAGTCGCCACAACCCCAGACCCCCCAAGTGAAGGGTAGCAGATTACACCTACTTTCAATTTTTTCAATTTCAACATTTCCTTTCGTTACATGCATCGTGTCCAGTTACTACCACCATTCTTGCCCTCCGAATTGTGGCAGGGGCTGAACACGCACACTGATTAGCAAAGTTCAATTTCAATCAATCAATAATATTCTCAAGCCCATAAACAAGGTCTTTTCTTGTCATTACATCGCGTACTGCCATTAGGATACCTGGCATAAAGCTATTACGGTCGAATGAGTCATGGCGGATTGTCAGCAGTTCCCCTTCGCCCCCGAGTAGCACCTGCTGATGCGCAAGTAATCCCGGTAGTCTAATGCTATGGATTTTCATTCCTTCAACATCTGCACCACGTGCGCCCGCCTGATGCTCCTGCTCCTCTGGATGTCCTTGTAGATGCGGTTCCCTTACCGCTGTAATCATTTCAGCAGTTTTCACTGCCGTTCCTGATGGTGCATCCAGTTTTCGATCATGGTGCATTTCAAGTATTTCAACATCCCCAAGATAGCGTGCTGCCATGACGGAGAATTTCATCATCAGTACCGCACCGATAGAGAAATTCGGTGCAATAATTCCACCGATTTGCGCTGAAGCCGACAATTCAGTTAAAATTAAAATTTGTTCTTTCGTTAGGCCAGATGTTCCAACAACTGGACGAATGCCAAGTTCGATTGCTTCTTTCACATTTATGAAAACAGCATCCGGATCTGTCACGTCGAGCAGAACATCCGGCTGTGTATCAGCTGCCAAATCGGCGAGTGATGTGTAAAACCGAACCCCCACAGGCTCTTCAGTAATCATTGAATTATGTAAATACAATCCTTCAAATTTATAATCAAGTGCAGCTACTACTTCCATATCAGGTGCTGCTGTTATCGCTTGAAGTGCCGCACTTCCCATTCGTCCTCGTACTCCTGCAATTGCAACTTTTAACATTATAATTCCTCCTTTTTTGTCCATCGATCAGCATCGCGCTGTTTGAATTTATGAACGACAGTCGTCAATGCTTTCTCTAAGCTAATCCCTTGTGAATTAGCAAAACAGACAAGCACAAAAAACAAATCTCCCGTTTCTTCTTCAAGTGAGCGAACTGCCTCACTAGACTTTTTCTTTTTCATCCCGTATACATGCTGCACTTCCCTCGACAATTCACCTAGCTCCTCAGTTAAGCGGGCGAGCAATTCCATTGGCGGAAAGTAGCCTTCTTTAAAACTGTTTATGTACAAATCGACTTCCTGTTGTAACGTTTCCAACGATTTTGATGACTCCATTCGTCTCAACTCCCCCTCCTATCGTATAAATTAACGCCACTATTGTCAAAATATAAAATATGGCTGATAATAATCTTAGCTCTAACTTAATTCAGATGAGTTTATTATCTCTCAAAAAATAATAAGAAATATGCAGGGTGTGCAGATAATTTATTGTGGCTAAATCTGAATTAAGTTAAGCCTCCGGCGGATGTCATAGATTTTGTAAGGAATCAATTGTGCACGCACAATTCAAAATCTAGACGCAAATACGCCGAGGCGTATTTGAATTAAGAAAGGTGTGCAGTACATGCTTGACGGAATCAAAGTAAAAAATATTTTTTTCATAATACTCGGTGCTGCCATCTTCAGTTTTGGTCTTGTCCACTTTAATATCCAAAACGAACTTGCCGAAGGTGGGTTTACAGGGATTACACTTATTTTGTTATTCGCATTCAATTGGGACCCCGCTATTATGAACCTTGTGCTCAATATTCCGATGTTCATTATCGGATGGAGATTACTAGGGAAAAGGGTATTCATCTATACTGTTATCGGAACAGTTGCGGTGTCAGTCTTTATCAAAATCTTTATGATTTATCAGATTGATGTCCATCTAAAAGATGATCTTTTCCTTGTCGCTTTGTTTGCCGGTGTGTTTATCGGAATTGGGCTCGGTATTATTTTTAGATACGGCGGCACAACAGGCGGTGTAGATATTATCGCACGTCTTGCTCATAAATACATGGGTTGGAGCATGGGAAAGACGATGTTTTTATTTGATGCAGTCGTTATACTCGTTTCCTGGGCAGTCTATTTGGATCATCGTTCGATGATGTATACACTTGTAGCTTTGTTTGTCGGTGCCCGCGTCATTGACTTTGTACAGGAGGGTGCTTATGCAGCAAGAGGCGCTTTTATCATTTCTGAATCACAAGATGAAATTGCCGCAAAAATTGCAGTAGAAATGGATCGCGGCGTTACTGTCTTAAGAGGCTACGGTCATTATACAAAGGCGAATCGAGAAGTTTTATACTGCGTTGTTGGCAGAAACGAAGTGATGCGCTTAAAAAACATCATCACTTCCATCGATCCACACGCATTCGTCTCACTCATCGATTCCTATGATGTCATGGGTGAAGGCTTTACGCTAGATGACCAGAAGCGTCCGCTTGAACGATAACTAAAAATTGTATTAAAAAATCCGTCTCTCAGCAATTGAGGACGGATTTTTTGTAGGTTTAGTCTCTATTTGTAAAAATCATCAACAGACGAACCAATTCAAGAACGGCTACTGCCGCCGCCGCAACATATGTCATCGCTGCTGCACTTAGCACTTTCTTAGCATGTGGTTCTTCTTCATTACGAATAATATTTAACTCCACGATTTGATTCATTGCGCGAGTCGATGCATTGAATTCCACTGGTAATGTCACAAGTTGAAACACAACCCCAACCGCAAGCAACGCAATCCCAATTCCAAGTAAAGAGTTCATGCTTGAGAAGATAATCCCAATCATAATGAATACCCAAGATGCATTAGACGTAAGGCTTGCCACTGGTGCTAAACGGTGACGGAAACGAAGATACGAATACGCCTCCTTATCTTGAATCGCGTGGCCGACCTCATGTGCTGCGATAGCAGTGCCCGCAACAGATGCTTCGTGATAGTTATGAGATGATAATGCAACAATTTTCGTCATTGGGTTGTAGTGATCACTCAAAAAGCCTTGGCTTTCTACAACTTTCACATTTTGCAAACCATTATAATCCAAAATTCGTCGAGCAACTTCTGCTCCCGTCATTCCTGATGTTGAACGGACTTTTGAATACTTTTTATACGTACTTTTTACTTTAAATTGAGCGTAAAGTGGCAAAATAATAATTGCCGCTAAGTATATCCAAAACATAATCGACTTCCTCCCCTTTTCTCTATATCAAGCAGGCCTTGGCATAATTGCGTCCATTTTTTGAGTTTGCCCGAAAAGCTCCCCTAAAAATCCGTCACATCCGCCGGAGGCTTTATCTGGATTCAGCCGGAGTTTAGACTCACACTGAATGATTTTTTTGCATTCATCCCGACACTTAAGGACGTGGGGACTTCTGTAGCTGACGCTTCGCTTTCAGTACAAAACAATTTGCTGAATTCAGATAAACCTATTCTATAACGGACGAACAACGACTGCAAACATTTCACTTTGACAATATAGTAGTTGCTACTCTTTTCCTCCATACCCAACAAGCAAGTAATATACAAGCTATGGATAACCAGAACGTGAAATAGCCAATTTGATTCATATATTTCATCAAATCACCGTAGATAGGCATTTGGCCAAATACATAATCGATGACATCATTATGAAGTGTCCAAACTGCCGCAATCATAATGTGGACAAAGCTGAAACGATACAGCGAGCTGTACAGTACAGCTTGAACAGCCATCGCAAAATGCGATCCGACAAGCATCCAGCCCACCCAGCTCAATTCACCTGTTTCAATCAGCGTCAATATATTCATAACGACTGCCCATAAGCCATACTTAACGAGCGTAATGATTGCAAGCGCTTCTATTAGTTTAAAATTGCGTCCGATGAGCCAACCAATAATAGTAAGTGTAAAAAACAAGCTCGCTGTTGGACTATCCGGAACAAATATCCAAAACTTTGGCTCAGTCACTTCCAATTGCCACATATACCAGTCATAGCCATACACAGTACCGAGCAAGTTTACAAATAACAAAATCCAAAGAAATGATTTATGTGAAAGTATAAGCCAAACCCGCTGTAACAATAAACCCATAGACATCTCTCCACTCATTTGCGCCTCGGCGTAATTACGTCCAGAGGCTTTTATATGTATACAAAAAAGAGTCAGTTTCCTGACTCTTTTTAAATACTTCTCTTACTCGCTTTTCAATTCTGCAATAAATTCAGCAAGCACTTGAAGTTCTTCCTCTGTTCCCTCAAATGATCCAGCAGGCATATCCCCTTGACCATCGTGAACAATTGTAGTAATTTCTTCAGCTGTTAAACCAGTGTTTATTAATGTCGGACCAAGTGCACCTTGGAACGCATCGCCGTGACACTGGATACATGATGCTCCTGCATAGATTTGATACCCTTCAGACTCTGTATCAAATTGAACTTCTGCCCTAATCGCACCTAGCTCTGCTTGCTTTTCCCAGTCATGGTTCACAACAGATTCCCATGTTAAGTAGAACAAAGCAGCAAATGATAGTAGCATAAATGCTGTTGGAAGTGGACGTTTGAATGGACGACGTTCTTTCGACGTATCCATAAATGGTACAAGCATCAATGCACCAAATGCTAGTCCTGGCATAACAAGTGCTCCAATAATATTATAAGGTCCGGAAGCAAATTCATACTTCAGTAACTGATACATGGAAAGGAAGTACCAGTCTGGAACCGGCGTATACATCGTATCCGTTGGGTCCGCTTGACGTTCTAGCGGAGACGGATGAGCAACCGTTAATATTAAATATCCGATTAAGAAAACGGCACCAATCATCCATTCCTTCAAAAGGAAGTTTGGCCAAAAAGCTTCTGTTTTCCCCGGATATTCCGAGTAATCTTTCGGGACGTTCGGCATCTTGTTCGTAGCCTTAATGCGCGAATCTCCGACAAATTTCATCCCTTTTCCGCGTTGCATGGTGTCCCCTCCTTTACTATCTCTTTAAAATCCTCTTCCCTCTTATAGAGGTCCAGAAATACCTTGTCTTCTGATCATGATAAAGTGTGCTGCAAGCAACCCAAGCAAAGCAGCTGGTAGGAAGAATACATGAATCGCAAAGAAGCGAGTCAATGTTTGTGCACCAAGAATCGTTGAATCTCCTGCAAGCAGAATTTTAATCGATTCTCCAATGAATGGAACAGAAGCTGCAATTTCAATTCCTACTTTCGTAGCGAATAAAGCTTTCATATCCCATGGCAATAAATAACCTGTGAAACCGAGTCCAAGCATAACCATAAAGATTAATACCCCAACAACCCAGTTTAGTTCACGTGGTTTCTTATAAGAACCTGTGAAGAAGACACGCAACGTATGTAGGAACATCATAACGATAACAAGTGACGCCCCCCAATGGTGCATCCCACGCACAATCTCACCGAATGCTACTTCGTTTTGAAGGTAATAAACGGATTTCCATGCATTTTCAATATCCGGTGTATAGTACATTGTAAGGAACATACCGGATAGAATTTGGATAACCGTGACGAAAAACGTCAGTCCTCCGAAACAATAGATGAATGCAGAAAAGTGATGTGCAGGGTTTACGTGCTCAGGTACTTCGTGGTCGGCAATATCACGCCATATCGGGGTGATATCCAACCGTTCGTCAACCCAATCATAAATTTTATTTAGCACTTCGGTCGTACCCCCTTACAATTTTAAACTAATGTGTTCGGTTTTATTAATCCAAGATACACGAATCCATCTACGATACTCACTTCAAACTCGTCAAGAGGTCCTGTCGGTGGAGTTCCTGGTACGTTATTACCATCTTTCGTGTAACGTCCTGCGTGACATGGACAGAAGAACAAGTCAGGGTGCTTTTCGTCACCAGCCCAGTTCACCGTACACCCAAGGTGCTTACAGACAGGAGAAAGCGCAATGACTTTATCGCCTTCTTTATAAACCCAAGCAGCGTTTGATACGTCAGATTTATACCAAGCATCTTTTCGATCTTTAATTGTGAAGTCGACACGAACTGGCGTATCTGTAAGGTCGGCCACTTTTTGCGATGTTGGAATGAAATCTCCACCTGTCGATTCTTGCAAGACTGGGTCAATCGCAAAACGAATCATCGGCATCAGCATTGCAGAAGCCATAAATCCACCAGTTCCCATAAGTGTGTAACTCATGAATTGGCGTCTTGACACTTTGTTGCTCATCATTTTCCCTCCTCTTACTTAAAGGTCAGTCCAACGGACATATTGTTTGCTAATTGTAATACTAGGACATATCTATGATATATCAATACTAAAGGAAATTCAATCATGCTTTCTCTACAGATGTAAGATTGTGAACAAAAATCGAATTTTATCTTCGTTCAGCAAAAAACCTCGCTGAACGAAGATAAAAATCCGGACGCAATTACGCTAAAGAGTAATTGATTATTACTGAGACCACTTCTCAGTAAACCTTGGCAGTACTTGACGAAGCTGATCTTCAATGATTGTTTGACGCAATTGTGGGTCCATGCTCTCTAGTGGAATCGACGGTAACCAAATGACTTCGCCACCCGTTTCAATGCTTGTCCACGCTGAATCTGTTGTCAAGAAAAACACATGTTTAAAGGAGGTTGCTGTAACATCTTTCGAGATTGTTGTTGCCATTGCTTGCAAATCCATCGACTGTGTATAGGCAAATGGAGGCATTAGCATCATACGCCCTTTAAACTGCGTTTCGATAAATGTCGTAAGATGCATCAGGAACTCTGAAGATGACGTACTATTTTTCATCGCTTCAGGCTCGGTTTCCACTTTTAAAAGCGGTACAATTAACGTATCAATATACTCTTTTTGTTGCAAATATGTATCCATATCCTTCGCTGTCCAATTCATGATAAAAAACCTCCAAAAAAATACTAAAGGACTCCATCAAGGAAGGATGGAACTTTATCCTTCCCCAATAAGATGGAGTCTTCAATCCTTCGATACCTTCAAATCATTCAGCATAGCAGATAGTACAAGGAATCTATCTCGATCATTGGCATCTAAAGCTTCGTCAACTCTCTTCATCAAGGTGTCCACCGTTGCAAAGGCGACACTTTCTTCCAGCAATTGCTGGGCAATTTTCCGATCACTTTCGCTCACTTGCAAATAGGCGGGGAGAAATGGATTCTCTTCACGAACACTCGCATACTGCGGGCAAGCATGACTGTTTGGAAAATTAAGTTGGATATACATATTATCCTCTGGGTGAAGTCTCAAATCATGAAATGATTTTTCGGCATCAGCAGTCATCAAATTTCCTTTATAAAAGCGGAATGGAATACTTTCCGACCCCGTTGTAGACATCACCATCGCACGGGGGCAATAATGTGCTTCATCTGTAAAGTGTACATTGTGCAGAAGGTGATCATGGCTAAGAAGATAATTCAATATCCACACACATTCACGGCGCTTCAATTTGTACTGCTTTAAGAACCAGCGAACGAAATCCTTTTTAGCAGCAACAGGAATCATGGCCGTCATGTCACACCTCCTCGTCATTTTGTGCTTCCAGATAAGCTCTCCAATACTCATTTTCAGGAAGAAGATTGACCAATTCCTTTACAACAACAAGCGCTTCTTTCCGTTTTCCTTCTTCCAATAGGAAATTAGCGAAGCTTTCAAGAAACCCGTGATCTTCCTTCATTCCAACATATGCCTTACTATAGGATACGTATGCATCTTCGTATTGTTCCTCACGTTCATAGGCATAAGCAAGAAAAGCATTTAGCAAAGCATGATCATCCCACTCCTCTTTCGTATCTGAAAGGAGCTCAAACAGCTTCGTATCTTCTTCTCTTTCATTATACAATGAAGCAAGTGTAATAAGTGCCTCCATATACTCAGGGTCTAAGGCAAGTGCTTCAAATAAATGCTCTTCCGCTTCTTCAGGCAAGCCAAGTTTTAAAGCCGATTTCCCCGCGGCTAAGCGAAGCTCTTTTTCAAACTCATCTCTTCGAATCCCATCTTTGAACATAGCATATGCTTTTCGGTCTTCCCCCATCACTGATAAGGACTGTCCTGCTAGCATATAAGCCGAAAAGTAATCCGGATCCATGTCGATTAAGTTGGTCAAATGGATAACGGCTCGTTCTGCATTACCACTTTGGAAATAGGCAAATGCAGCCCCGAACAACGTATCAGGCATCACTTGCTCTTCTAGCATTTCCTCATAATAAGGAATTGCTTCTTCGTAAGCTGCACCTGCACTATAAGTCTCCGCGAGCCTAGCCAATATGCTTATCCCACCGATTTCATCTGTTTCCTCATGCAAATCCAAATATAAACGGACTGCCTCTGCATATTTACCTGCATCGAGGAGTAGCTCTGCATAAGCAAAGCGGATAACCGGCTCATAAGGCACAAGTGTATGTGCTTCCTGAATTTTAGACAATGCTGCCTCTGCCATCCCAGACATTTGATAATAGTCAGCTAGTGCCAACAGTGCCTGCACATACTCTTCATCATCTGGACCAACATCTGTCAGTAAAAGGAGCGCCTCATCTTCTTCACCTAGTTCAAGCAACGTACTTGCACGGTCGATTTTAAGCTGCGCTTCATCTGGCAAATGAAGAAGCAATGTCTCATAAATGCGATCTGCCTCACCCATGAAACCATAATCTGCAAGCAATCCCGCCGCTTCGTATAGCATATCGAAATCCGTCGACTCGCTTAACTGATCGATGAGACGACCTAAAGCGTCTACATCGCCTTCCTGAATATATCTTTCAACTTGCTGTAACTGTCCCATATGTTCACCTGTTCTTTCACATTATATACATTCGCTATTATCCTTGACTGTGAATAGGAAAGGCAAGTTTTTCGAGGTCATTGAAAAAAGTAGGATACGAAATATTAATGCACGCAGGATCTTCAATACTAACGGGACCCGATGCCACTAGTGCTGCAATCCCTGCCATCATGCCGATACGATGATCGCCATATGAGGACAATGTGCCACCTGACAGCGCAGTTGGCCCATGAATAATCATACCGTCTTCCGTCTCTTCGATTTTTGCACCCAGCTTCTTTAACTCTGTCGTGACCGCTGTAATGCGGTCCGTTTCTTTAACACGCAGCTCAGCTGCATCTTTAATAACTGTCACACCTTGTGCTTGCGTTGCCAGTAATGCGATGACTGGTAACTCATCAATCAGTCTTGGAATGAGATCACCGCTAATTTCTGTTCCTTGCAATCCATCATGTGAAATCGTTACCGTACCGTATGGTTCACCAGGTCCATCCGATTGCTTAACAATATCAATCTTCGTGCCCATCGCTCGCAAAACGTCCAAAATGCCCGTTCTTGTTTGATTAAGCCCTACGTCCTTGAACGTGACAGAACTGCCTCTAACCATCGCTGCCGCTGCCATAAAAAATGCCGCTGACGAAATATCACCCGGTACACGAACCGCCGTCCCGCTAAGGATACTGCCGCCCTTAACCGAAACTTTGTTGCCTTCCTTACGAACCGGCACTCCAAATTGCTCAAGCATCCGTTCTGTATGATCACGCGACACAGTTTGCTCGCTGACTGACGTTTCACCTTCTGCCGTTAGTCCGGCAAAAAGAATGGCTGATTTTATTTGTGCACTGGCGATAGGCATGTCATAGTCAATAGCAGTTAAAGTACCACCTTTAATAGTTAAAGGTAACAGATTACTACTCTCAGATTCGCCTTCAATTGACGCCCCCATCGACTTTAGCGGCAATGACACTCGATTCATCGGGCGTTTCGACAAGTATTCATCGCCCGTTAGAACGGAAGTTACTTGTGAAGCAGCCAATATACCAAGTATAAGTCGCGCCGTCGTCCCCGAATTACCCGCATATAAATTGCCAGTTGGCTGTTTCCAACCATACATCCCTGGGCTTTCCACGGTTACATCTGTACCATTTCTATCAATGGAGACACCTAGTTGTTTGAATATATCAATCGTTCGCAAGCAATCTTCACCGTCTAGAAATCCTGTTATGGACGTTGTTCCTTTGGCAATAGAGCCAAGCATAACAGCACGGTGTGAAATCGATTTATCACCAGGCACTGTAATTTCACCTTGCAATACTGGTTTGTCAAACGCTACTTTTTTCGTTTCCACCAAAAAGATCCCTCCTAATCAAATACGCCTCGGCGTATTTGCCGTCCAAATTTTGAATTGCGCGAGCGCAATTAACTCCTTTCAAAATTTGTGACATCCGCCGGAGGCTTTAACTTTATTCAGCAAGGAATTGCCCCCAACTGAATTGACTACACTTTTTTGCAAACACTCGCCACCTATAAAGATTGTAGACGATTGCTGAATGAAGTTAAACAATTTGCATACTATAATCCATCGCTTTAGACAGTGCAGTTTTGGCACGCTCTCGGTCATCAGCACTTTGGAAGCTAATAACCAAAATACCGAAGACGTCTGTGCGTGTTTCGACAATGCGAATATTCGTCAAGCTAATTCGTTCATCAGCTAGTATTTTTGTAATTTCTGAAATAATACCCGGGTGGTCAGGAATATCGATATGCAGATCAAATGTTGTGTAAAACGCACCCTGTGAAGCAATAGGCAAGTCATCTCGATATTTCTTTGCTCCAGCAAAGTAATCATAGATTTCAGCAGGATCATTTGATACTAGCATATCCCGTACATTGCTCATTTCTTCCAACCAACCATCCAATTGCTTTAACAGCTCTACCCTATTTTGCGTCGTAATGTCGCGCCACATAACAGGGTCTGCTGAAGCGATGCGCGTTAAATCACGGAAACCGCCCGCCGCCAATTTATTAATGAAAGGCTGTTGCTGTTGCGCTGACAGTCGCCCAACAAGGGACGATGCGACGAGATGTGGGAAATGACTGACAACAGCCGTCATACGATCATGTTCTTCCGCCTCCAACACGACAACCTTGCCCTTTGTTGGTACCAGTAATTGACGTAGACGTTCTACCTTATTACTAGCAGTTTGTGTAGCTGGTGTTAATATGTAATACGCATTTTCAAACAAATGTCCTTTAGCAGCCGTTACGCCACTTTTATGAGATCCCGTCATCGGATGCCCCCCAATGAACGTAATTCCACGGTCGAGCAACGCTTTAGCAGCTTCCATGATCGGACCTTTTGTACTACCAGTATCGGTCATAATGACATCTTCTTTTAGCGCCCAGTTCACTGCCTGCCGCATCATCTCAACTGTCGTATTGACAGGCGTAGCGAAAATAATCACATCGGCCTGCTCACATGCATTATCAATGGATGTAGCAATCGTATCAATGATCCCTCTACGGAATGCCTGATCTAATGTGCTAAACGAGCGGTCATAGCCTGTTATTTCTACATCAGGGTCTCGTTTCAAAGCAAGCCCAAGAGACCCCCCTATCAGGCCAAGCCCGATAATTGTAACCTGTAGTTTCATGTTGCCGAACCCTCTACGACTAACAATGTATCAAACGCAGCGAAGAAATCACTGTTTTGTTGCTCTGTTCCAATCGTCACACGGACATAACCGGGTGTTCCAAGCGCATTGCCACTTCTGATGATAAAACCTTGCTGCAATAATTGCTCTGCCGCTTGGTCTGCATCACCTGGCACTTTTAGTAAAACAAAATTCGTTTGGGAATCAAAAATATGCAAGTTTTTGTCTGCCGCATATTGTGTAAAACGTTGCCGCTGTTCATGATTGACCTGACGGCAATGGTCGATGAAGGCTTGATCTGCCAATGCTTTCTCTGCAACCGCAAGTCCCATTGAGTTATTATTGAATGGACTTCTCACTTTATTAAGATTCGTAATAACCTCAGGCTGACCAATTGCATAACCAATTCTAAATGCGGCTAGTCCATAAGCTTTGGAAAATGTCCGTAGAATAATAATATTCGGGAAACTTTCTAACCACGTAACCGAGTCAACATGATTAGCCGCAGTAATATATTCAAAATAAGCCTCATCTAGAACAACAAGAACCGTTTCAGGCACTTTTTCAAGGAAGGCCTTTAACTGATCACTTGGGAGCAAATTACCTGTTGGGTTATTCGGATTACAGACCCAAATGACAGATGTTTCGCTATCAATCGCTCGGACAAAACCATCTAAATCATGCTGGCCATCCTTCAAAGGTATTTGTCTAATCTCCGCACCTTCAATTTTCGCATTATGTGCGTATTGCGGGAAGGTCGTTGACGCCATAATCGTGTTCGTTCCCTTGCCAAGTAGCGCTCTTGCAATAATCATAATGATTTCGTCCGAACCATTACCGAATAACAATGCATCCTCACTGACACCATGTTTAGCGGCAACCTTACTACGCAATGAACTTGCATAACCATCCGGATAAATTTCATGCAAAATAGCATCCGTTGCGATAAATTCTTTGACAGATGGCGAACAGCCATAAGGATTTTCGTTTGATGCAAGCTTGACGACTTCCTTCAATCCATAAAGGCGCGTCACTTCTTCAATTGATCTTCCTGGTTTATAAGGGTTCATCCCTTCAAGTGCTGGTTTCCAGTTCATCTTAATCCCTCCGGTGCACAATTTATTTTTGTAAATCAGGTCGCAACTTTACAGCTTCATTTTGATAAATATGTTTAACAGAGCGCTGTGGGGTATCCGTATTCACGTGCATCAACGCTCTGACGCAAAGTGGCATTGCACCCGGTACGTCCATCTCGTGCGTACACATTACAGGAACATAGGTCCATCCCTCAATCGTACGAACCGCTTTCGCTGGAAAAGCGGATGTCACATCTTTCGTAGTAGAAATTAGAACCGAAATAATATCTTCGGGTGAAATGCTGTTCGCTTGTGCCATTTCAACGACCAATGCTTCCGTCGCTGCAAGCACCGTTTGCTCATCATCTTGTTCAACAGTCGTTGCCCCTCGTAATCCCCTAACCGTCATCTTGCCCTATCCCCTTCCACACGTCGCCTCAATTGTTCAAAAGCTTCCTCACACTGCTCTTTTGACAGTTCCTTAACAAATGGATTGCCTACACCATCCAGCAACACAAAATTTAACTTTCCAAAAGAAACTTTTTTATCTTTTTCCATGAAATTCATAAATATTTCGAATGTATGATCATAAACCGGTTGGAAGGTATAGCCCTGCTGGCACGCAAATGTGATGAAACGGGTCGTCAATTGCTCATCAACGGCTCCGTGCTGCTCACTCAAAATAAGGCTATATGCCATACCAATCATCACGGACTCCCCGTGGCTTAAGCCTCCAAACCCACATGCCGCTTCCACTGCATGGCCAAATGTATGGCCAAAATTGAGGTACTTCCTTGTTGATTGTTCAAATTCATCTTCCGCCACAATTTTTGCTTTAACCTCAATGCCTTTTAACAGTTCGGAAGATAGCCAATCAATAGCAGGCTGCGCGAATGTAGGATTAGACAATAATTCATCTGCCCACTCTTCGTTCGATATGAGAGCGTGCTTCAATAATTCTGCCATGCCTGACCGCATTTCTTTCGCTGGTAATGTTGTGAAAAGTGACGTATCAAAGAGTACACCCGATGGTTGATGAAATGAGCCGACCATATTTTTTCCTTCTGGCATATTAATAGCCGTTTTCCCTCCAACTGCACTATCATGAGCCAAAATCGTTGTCGGGCATTGAAGGAAACGAATTCCCCGCATAAACGTTGCTGCGACGAACCCCGCTAAGTCACCACAAGCACCGCCACCAAATGCAATAATAAGTGAATCTCGTGTAAATTTTTTCTGTAGTAGAAACGACAAACAGTCAACATAAACAGCGGGGCTTTTACAGTTTTCCCCTGCTGGAACCTTTTTAACGACTATTTCACGCCCCGTAAATGCCAATGCTTCTTGAAGAAGTGGTAAATGGATTGCTGCAACTTGTTCATCTGCTAGAATAGCGATGCGATCTACGCTAGCAAAAAGCTCCGCATACTCCGTGGCAAACAGCTGATACGTCTGTTGACCGATATGGACATCATATTCATGATTTTTAATGTTGACCGTCAGCCTTCCCATCATTAAAACTCCTTCACATAGCGTCTGTAGTCTGAAATTTCCTTTTTAAGTCCATCTATCGTATCTGAACGGAACTCTTCCATAATTGCTTTTGCCATCTCAGTTGCGATGACATGCTCCGCTACGACCGAAGCCGCTGGCACTGCACAAGGATCTGAGCGCTCAATTGTCGCAACAAACGCTTCTTTCGTATCGATATCCACACTTTCAAGTGGCTTATACAAGGTTGGAATCGGCTTCATAACCCCTCTAACAACGATCGGCATACCCGTCGTCATGCCGCCCTCAAGCCCACCTAAACGGTTGGATTTACGAGTATAGCCCTGTTCCTCACTCCAAGCAATTTCATCATGCACTTGACTACCTGGCATTTTCGCCATGTCAAACCCAAGTCCAATCTCGACACCTTTAAAGGCATTGATGCTCATCATCGCTCCTGCAAGCTTACCGTCCATTTTTCGATCAAATTGAACATAGCTTCCAATGCCCGGAGGACACCCTTCAATAATCACTTCTACGACACCACCAACCGTGTCTCCACGACCTTTCGCATCGTCGATAGCCTGTACCATCCGTTCGGATGCCTCAGGGTCTGCACAGTAGACAGGGTCGTCCTCAATGATGCTACGGAGCTCCTGCGTCCCTTTTCCTGCATATGTATCTGGATTTGTAGTGACACCGCCAATGTCTGTTACATGGGCAACCGTTTCGATACCCAATTCACGAAGAAACTGCTTGGCCACTGCACCAATTGCTACACGCATGGTCGTTTCACGAGCAGATGACCGTTCCAGCACATTGCGTAAATCGCGGTGGCCGTACTTCATCCCCCCCACAAGATCCGCATGACCTGGTCTCGGCCTTGTAATCTGCCTTTTCACATCCTCCGGCTTTACATCCTCCGGCAATGGTTCAACGCCCATAATAGATGTCCAATGCTTCCAATCGTCATTGACTACTGTCAATGTCACCGGCGAACCTAATGTCTTACCATGACGCACACCTGACGAAATAATAACCTGATCTTTTTCGATTTGCATCCGTCGTCCCCGACCGTGTCCTCCTTGCCGTCTTGCCAGTTCTCCATTAATCATTTCAGTCGTCAATCCCATTTGGGCAGGTAGGCCCTCTATAATCGCCGTCAATTGTGGACCATGTGATTCTCCTGCTGTGAAATACCTCATTTCATTTTCCCCCTCCAACTATCTGTTTTATAGCACTTTACCAGAGTAAAGTCCGTTTGACTATATGTTTATATGAAAAATATCCGGAAAGTTATCCGGATATTAATCAATTACGCCAAGGCGTAATTGAATCAGCAGTGAACTTCTGTATCTGACACTTCGCTTTCAGTACAAAAATATTGGCTGATTCAAGTTATTATATTTTCCTGTAAAAGAACGTATCCTCGGACTCGAAACCATACTTAGCTGGATTGAATATTTGTTCGGTACTTCCAACAAAAAGAATCCCACCGGTTTTTAACGACTTGGAGAAGTTCATGTAAATCTGATCTTTTGCTTCCTCTGTAAAATAAATCATGACATTACGACAAACAATTAAATCAAAACCGGTATCATAACGGTCTTCCAATAAATTTTGCTGTTTAAAAGTGACCGTTTTTTTGATTTCATCTTTGACCTGATAAAAATGACCTTCATTGTTAAAATACTGTTTCACAATTGGTGCTGGTACTTCCTTCAACGCCCTCTCAGGATAAAGACCAACCTTTGCTCGCTCAATGACACCCAAATCGAGATCGGTCGCTAGGATGGAAATATCACGCATTGGAACATGCGAGGATAGCACCATCGCCAATGAATACGGCTCTTCTCCAGTTGAACAGGCAGCACTCCAAATTTTCAGTTTTTTGTTTCGTTCCAGTAGCTTCGGGAAAATCTTTTTTTCAAGAACATCCCATCGTTGGGCATTCCGGTAAAATTCAGAGACGTTTATCGTCATCCGATCAAGAAATTCTTCCAGTAATTCCTTATCACTATGTATCGCATCGAAATAATCCTTAAAATTTCGATAGCCCTTTTTCTCATAAAGAGATGTGAGCCTTCTTTTCATTTGGGCTTCTTTATAGAGTGATAAATCGATACCCGTCTTCTTTTTAATATTTTCAATAAATATAGCATAATCCGGCAATGTAACCCCTCCCGTTCATACGTTCTTTCCATTATAGCTGATTGGAGGCAATTACGGAATAACAAAAACAGCCGAGCACGAATGCAAGGCTGCTTTTCTTCAATTACGACTCAGCGTAATTGAAAGTTAGATTAGTTAATCCAGTTATTCAATGTTTTATCGTAAGAAACAAGCTCTTCTTCTTTGAAGAAAAGACCGATTTCGCGAACTGCTGATTCTGGTGCATCAGAACCATGAATAATGTTTTTACCGACAGTAACTGCGAAATCACCACGGATTGTTCCAGGTGCAGATTCTTTCGGATTTGTAGCTCCCGTCATTAGACGACCAACGGAGATAACGTTTTCACCTTCCCACACCATTGCAAATACAGGACCTGAAGTGATGAACTCAACAAGCTCACCAAAGAATGGACGCTCCTTATGCTCACCGTAATGCTGTGCAGCAAGCTCAGGTGTAATTTGCATAAGTTTAGCACCTACAAGTTTGAATCCTTTGCTTTCAAAACGTCCCACGATTTCACCGATTAGATTACGTTGTACGCCGTCAGGCTTAACCATTAAAAATGTTCTTTCCATTTATAAACACTCCCTCTTATATGTATCCGGATTTCTCCTTGTCGATCGTACCATCTGATGCTATATCTTTCAACTAAAACCTGAATCAATTGAATAAGGTTGATTAGTACTTACGTTTACCGATGAATTCAGCGATTTGCACAAATGCTTTTTTTGCGTCACCTTTGGGCAAATCATCTAATTCGCGGAGCGCTTTCTGTAAATATAAATCGCTCACCTCTTGCGCTTTTTCAATCGCATCTGTTCCCCGGATATAGGATAACATTTCATCACGCTCAGATTCGGTTAAAGTCCCGTTAAACGAGCGCTCCATATACGGTTGGAATACAGGATCATTTTTTATGTATAAAATAGGCAATGTCAAATGCCCGTTCAATAAATCACTACCAGCTGGTTTTCCAAGTTGTTCGTCCGTTGAGGTAATATCTAGAATATCATCTACAATTTGAAAGGCCATTCCTGCATAATAACCAAAACGACGCATTTTCCCAACAACTACAGAATCTGCTCCCGAAGCAAGAGCACCTAATTCACAGCTAGATGACAATAACAATGCAGTCTTCCGTTTAATACGACGTAAATAGTCACGAATAGTTTGATTTGTCTTGCGCTGGTGATCAATCTGAATGATTTCACCTTTGCAAATTTCAAGCATCGTCTCTGCGAGTAGCTGATGAACTGCTGGCAACTCAATTTCACCGATAGATGTCAGCGCACGAGAAAAAATGAAATCTCCCGTATACATCGCAATTCGATTATCCCAACGAGCCTTGACAGTCTCAAAGCCACGACGCATATCTGAATCGTCAATGACATCATCATGGACAAGCGAAGCCATATGGACAAGTTCGAGAGAGACAGCGACCTTTGACACATCCTTCAATGAATATGTACCGAATTTAGATGCGAGGATTACAAATATTGGCCGTATTCTCTTTCCACCAGCACGTAATAAGTGCAATGAAGCTTTCTGAATAATTGGGGAAGATGAATTGACGGAGCGCTCAAGTTCCTTTTCTATATAAGCGATATCCTTGCGAAAATCGCTATAAAGTGTCATTAACTTCAATTTCTCCAAAACGATTACCTTCCCCTGCGGTCTTTATTGTTTAAATCCTACGTGGCCTGCCGCCGCACCACCGCTATATGATTTATAAGAAACTGTTGTAAACCCTGCATCTGTAAATAACTGCGCAAGCTGCTTCATCCCTGGAAAATCGTCCGCAGACTCTTGCAACCAAGAATATTCCTTGTAGCTCTTCGCAAATATTTTCCCAAATACAGGCATTATGAATTTGAAATAGAATTTGAATAACTGCCTATAAACCGGGATTTCAGTTTGTGATGTTTCCAAGCAAGTAATCATACCACCCGGTTTGAGTACACGATTCATCTCTTTCAACACAGTCAAATAGTCCGGTACATTTCGCAATCCAAAACCGATTGTCACATAATCAAATGAATGATCTGGGAAAGGTAAAGCCATTGCATTTCCTTGTGTCAGCACAACATTTGAGTAATTCTTTGTTTTAGATCGTCCCACCTCTAGCATACCTTCACTAAAATCAAGTCCAGTTACATGACCCGTAGCTCCGGTTGCATCAGCCAATGCAATCGTCCAATCTGCCGTCCCACAACAAACGTCTAATATTTGGGCTCCTTCACGAACGTTCATCCGCACCATAATATCATCTCGCCATTTTTTATGTTGATTAAAACTAATAATGGAATTCATCTTATCGTAATCGACGGATACTTTTTCGAAGACTTTATGAACCTTTTGTTCTTTAGGTGTTTCCAAGAGTCATACCCCTTTTCTGTCAAATACGCCTCAATTTGGTTTTCCAAGAAGAGGTAATGCTAATTTGCGGATTTCCTCTTGTAAAAACGGCTCTAAAAAATCGGCGGCCTGAAGTACATCCCGCAATTCAGCATGTAATTGAAGTGCTACTTCACTTGAAGTCAACGCCACATCCTCCTTTTCCATCCAAAGAAGTGGCAATACTATATTGGCCAGCTTTGCATACTGCGAAAAACCGAATGTATGTAAAAAATCTGTAATGCATCCTGCTTCAATAATTCGGATAGCCTCCACTAATCGTGCGGGCTCATCTGGCACTTTTAGGTGAAGTGCTGTCTTCACCTCGTTAATATGCCCAATCGTTCGCGATAATGATTGAATGAAGTCCAATTTTGGAATTGAAGCAAGAAGCCGATAATGAATACCACTGTAATGATCGCCTGATAACACTGTCAGCTGTTGTTGTTTAGATGTCGCATCCGACACATCAATTGCATCATGCGCATCAAACGCAGCATGTACGGCGCCCACCGCGATAGCTGCTGTATGGACATGATCCGTCCACCTCTCGCCGTTCAACAACGGAAGCAGGAGGAAGAATGCCTTAGCAGCGTCAATCGGTAACCGCCCTACGTCCCTGTCCACAATCGGTTCTGAAAGCGAATGTTCGACATCATTTATATAGTTTTCGATATGCTGTTTAATTTTTTGTCTTTCCATCTTCGGATCTCCATTCAAAGACGTCTCCGGAAGAGTGTGTCGCGAAAGAATTATTCCTTCCCTTCGCTTGACACAACACCATATGCCGTATGAACGTCGGCTTTGCCGCGTATTTTCATCGCTGACGTATGTTCAGTGAACTGGGCAATCATCACTTCACCACGATCCAATTTTTCCGTATGGTGAAACTTCGTATCATTGCCTCTCGTCAATCCGATGACATTCACGCCGTCCTCTTGCGCTTTAATAACAATATAGTCAGGTTGTGTCATACTATACCTCTCCTGTCTGTTATATACTGCCCCATCATATCACAATAAAGGCTTTGCCCGCAAAGGCGTTAAGTCATTTTAATAAGTGATAGAATTTCAGCTCGTTTTACATCGTCTTGCTCATAGATGCCTCGTGCCACCGTCGTCACCGTTTTTGCACCCGGTTTCTTAATGCCACGCATCGTCATACACATATGCTCCGCCTCGATCACGACATAAACACCAATCGGATTCAACATGTCCATCATCGCTTCGGCTACCGTCGATGTAATTCTTTCTTGTAACTGCGGTCTTCTTGCAGTAGTTTCGACTGCTCTTGCCAATTTACTTAGTCCGGCAACAACACCGTCACGTGGTATGTATGCAATATGGGCATGGCCGAAAAACGGCACAAGATGATGTTCACACATCGAGTGAAATGCTATGTCTTTAACAAGTACAACTTCATCGTGATTTTCATGAAACACTGTTTTGAAATAATCTTTTGGATCTTTGTTTAAACCCTCAAATACTTCGGCATACATTTTCGCAACCCGTTTCGGAGTATCGATCAGACCTTCACGTTCCGGATTTTCACCGATCGCTTCAAGGATCATTGTAACTGCCTTCTCTATCTTCCCATAATCGACATCATTCATCGTACAAATCCTCCTCAATTGTGTCCAGATTTTGAATCGAACTTGTGCCCACAAGATGCAGGTACGCAACTGTGATCGCACGACGCGGCGAACTTAGGTTGCTTTTCCTTTACCTTCAAAATCTGTGACATCCGCCGGTGGCATTAGCTAAATTGAGATAAAGCTATTCCATCAAAAATAGTAGCACACTCCTACATTTCCGTACAGTTCTCATGCTTCCCTTTACGCTGATTATGACGAAAAAGGAAAGAAGCCCGACCAAAGTATCTGATAACCAGATACGCCGGACGGACTTCTATGTAAGCTTGATGATTATTTTACCGCGTCTTTAAGCGCTTTACCCGCTTTGAAAGCAGGAACTTTGCTTGCAGCGATATCAATTTCTTCCCCAGATTGTGGGTTACGTCCTTTACGAGCTGCACGCTCACGAACTTCGAAATTTCCGAAACCGATCAATTGTACTTTCTCACCCTTTGCAAGAGTAGATTGGATCGTTTCGAATACAGCTTCAACAGCTTTTGTAGCATCTTTCTTCGTTAGACCTGCTGCCTCAGCTACAGAGTTAATCAATTCTGTTTTATTCACACCATTCACCTCCTCTCAAAAGGAAATCACAACCAATTACGCACCGGCCTAATTGTATACGGATTTTGAATCGAGCTGGCTCGATAAACTTCTTTCAAAATCCGTGACATCCGCCGGAGACCTCATTAGGTAGGAATTGAATTTCATTCCTCCTTGATGAGCTTCAATACTGTAAAAAGAGTATCACAACAAAAACCATGACGCAACAATATTATCATTGTTTTCCTATTATCATGCACTTTATCCGTAAAAAAGCAGAAAAAGATCCGTTTTTGACGGATCTTCTCTCACAATAAGTTAATATCAAACGATGAATGTAATCATGCCTTTATTACCATCATTGACCATTTGTTCGATTGTTTCACGTAGGCGTTTTCGTGCATTTTGCGGTACGGAGGCTGTTTTAAAACGAATACTTTCCTTCATTACCTCATGAAGTGGTGTCCCGAAAAGTTGCGTATCCCACAATGCCTCTCTGTCATGTAAATAAGCATTTTTCAATTCTTTTAACAGATGATGACTGTGAAATTCGGAGCCAATTAAAGGGGAAAATTCCGCCTCCATATCGACCCGAATAATATGAAGTGATGGGGCTGTCGCCTTCATGCGAACACCAAAAAAATTATTTTGTTTGATTAATTCCGGAGCGGAAGGATTGAAATCCTCAATCGTTGGAAGAGCAACACCATAGCCTTGTTTTCGAGCAGTATCAATCGCTTCCGCATACATATTATGGGATTTCTTCGCTTTGGCAGCTTCTTTCACAAATAATAGCCAATCTTTTTTCGTACCTATTTCCTGCCCCATAATATTCTCACAAATTTCACGAAAAGCCTGCTCATCCATGTCAATTTTTACGATGGCTCTGCCTTTTCCAGCATCCACTTCAATTACTTCAGCGTTTCTCACATACTTTTCATCCTTGAGTCGCTCGGCAAGTTCCTGTACTTTACGAATTTTGGATACTTCAAGAAAGCCCTCATTGATGACCCTATCAATGTTAGCATTCAATTCATGCTCGCTTCCGAGCACATCCATCCAATCTGGCTTTTCGAGATCAATATCTGTAATTGGAAATTCGTAAAGTGCTTCTTTTAAAATGAGCTGTATTTCCTGTGCGTTGAGCTGGTCTGCACTAATAGCAATCACAGGCACACCATACGTCTCATGCAGTTGATTTTTCAACACGACGGTCCGTTCATTGGCCGGCATCTTGGAGTTCAAAACAATCACAAACGGCTTACCAATGTCTTTTAATTTGTTAATGATCTCTACTTCAGCGACTTCAGCTGCAGCTCGTGGAATATTATTAACTGTGCCGTCCGTTGTCACAAGAATACCAATGGTTGAATGATCACGAATCACTTTATCCGTTCCAATGCGCGCTGCCTCTTCAAAAGGAATCGGCTCATTATGCCATGGCGTATGAACATACTTCGGACCGTCCTCGTCTTCATAGCCCTTCACTCCGTCAATGACATAGCCGACACAATCAGCAAGTCGGATTTGGAATTTCAACTCGCCATCCCCTACAGCAACCGTCGTGCCTTGTGCAGGCACAAACTTCGGTTCTGAAGTCATAATGATAGGTCCTGGTGAGCTTTGCGGCAGTTCATCCTGTGCACGAATCCGATCAGACGCCTCCGTCATATTCGGAATGACGACTTCTTCCATTACCCTTTTCACAAATGTAGATTTCCCGACACGAACAGGGCCGACAACACCAATGTAAATATCACCGTCTGTACGTCTAGCTAGACTTTCATACAATTCTTCTTTCAAACCATCGCCCTCCTTTTCTGCGCATATTAGTTTATGTATAAAAAAAACGTTTCATGCGCGAAGCATGAAACGTTTTTTACTTTAATCAGCAAGGGGGTCCCCAGCTCGTGTTTGAGTTATTTCAACTTCTTCATAAAGACAGGCTCGTTATCTTCATTCACTGTGTAAGGCAATGAATACGCCGGTAACACAGGATAGTTATCAGCCAGTAAATAGCGGATATCTTCTCCTACTTTCACATCTGGCTGCTGTTCCTTTAATATTCGATTGAGATCAATCGAGTAGTCAACGTAAAATACTCCATCCCCCCCGACGACAATCGGCAAAAAGGTGTCTGAGTAAGGGCTTGGAACTGTTGGTTGTTCCTTGAAGCCCATCGCTTTATAATCAACCGCATATACATTTTCACCAACAGATTCATTAAATGGTACATAGCCATTAATATTTTTACGCAAATTCAATTCTCGAATTCGTTCTGCTGAACGTAAATCGACTAGTTTGACTGTTGGATTTTCTTCCACATCAGTCAGTACATATTGATAAACACCACCTGTTTCATAGCTATTGGCAGGTAGCTTTTCTGTGTAGGCGGGTACAATTTTAGAAAACTCAATTGGGTATTTAATATAAATATCTGTATCCAGATCTTTCGTTTTAATCGGTAACATGCCTCCAGAGCCTTCTCGGAAAGCGTCAACTGCTTTTTGAACAGTCTCCAACTGATCCGCATAGGGAGTCACTTGGGTTACTTTTTCATCATCAGGTAACATACAGCCCGAAAGAACTAGCATTATAGAAGCGAATAAGGTGACCATTTTTATTTTCACTGTCAACTTCATTATGCTCCTCCTGTCGGGCCATTAAATACGAGGTACACCATTGCAAAAAATGAAAAGATAAGTAAAGCGTACGCAATAATAGCAAATATAAATTTAAGTATTTTATTTTTAATCTTATGTCGGCTCACATAAATAAGACCCATGGAAATTGCCATGAATCCCATCGCATAAAAAGACAGCCACATTTTATCCATCGAGGACAAGATAAGTTCCCCCTTTCATCAATTTCGCCTTGGCGTAATTGAGTCCAGATTTTTTCGAGCCTGCTCGAAAAGCTCCCCTAAAAAATCTGTGACATCCGCCGGAGGCTTTAACTTAATTTAGCAGGGGTTTGAACTCCTGCTGAATTAAGTTAAAAATTACTGTGAATCAAACAAATCTTCAACTTCTTGCTTTTTCATCCGTGTCATTAGATGATCGACCGCTTCCTTCGGTGGGACGTTTTCGAAGACAATCGAATAGAGCGCCTCCGTGAGCGGCATAGACACTTCATGGAGCGCCGCCAGCTGGTGAGCTGCCTTCGCTGTTCTAACGCCTTCGATGACCATCCCCATGCCTGATACGACATCCTCGAGACTATTTCCCTGTCCGAGCATATTGCCTGCCTTCCAGTTACGTGAATGTACGCTTGTACACGTCACAATTAGATCACCAAGACCTGTTAAACCCGAAAACGTTAAAGGATTGGCCCCCATCTTCATACCTAGTCTTGAAATTTCTGCCAAGCCACGTGTTATAAGAGCCGCTTTGGCATTATCTCCATAGCCAAGTCCATCAGAAATACCTGCTGCTAATGCGATGACATTTTTAAGTGCCGCGCCAATTTCAACACCTACAATATCGGAATTTGTATAGACGCGGAAATAATGATTCATGAATATGTCTTGCACACGCTCTGCTGCCGCCAAATCGACAGAGGCAGCCGTCACTGTCGTTGGGTGTCTAAGGACAACTTCCTCCGCGTGACTAGGGCCTGAGAGCGCTACAATCGCACGCACTTTGTCAGATGCTAGCTCTTCCGCAATCATTTCAGATATTCGCTTCAAGGAATCCGGTTCAATCCCTTTTGAGACATGTACGATGATTTTCTTTCCAACAAGCATTGTATTCAATTCAGCACATACTTCTCGGATTCCTTTTGTTGGGACAGCAATGATGACGATATCGCCATGCATCGCTGCCTCTTTCAGGTCAGAAGTTGCCTTTAAAGTAATTGGCAAAGCAGCTCCTGGTAAATATGCATGATTCGTATGCAAGTCATTAATTTCAGCAGACTGAGTGTCACGCCTGGCCCATAATAAGCAGTCATGACCGTTTTCAGCAAGAACAAAGGCAATTGCCGTTCCCCAGCTTCCAGCGCCAATAACAGTTACTTTCTCCATTCCATACATCCTTTCTTAGGAAATCATTATTAACTTCTTGCGCGGGTAATGAGTCGAATTGGTGTTCCTTCGAAGCCAAACGATTCCCGAAGACGGTTTTGTAAAAAACGTTCGTAGGAGAAGTGCATAATTTCAGGCTCATTGACAAAAACAACAAACGTTGGCGGCTTGACCGCAACTTGTGTTGCATAGTAAATACGCAATCGACGACCTTTTTCTGAAGGGGCCGGGTTTCTTGCAACGGCATCTTCTATTACTTCATTCAAGACACTCGATTGAATACGAAGTGAATGGTTTTCACTAATCTGTTTGACCTTATCGAACAAAGTTGTAACGCGCTGTCTTGTTTTTGCAGACACAAACGAAATCGGTGCGTAGTCAAGAAATTGGAAATTGTCACGAATATCAGCAATATACTTATTCATCGTCTTATCATCTTTTTCAACGGTATCCCATTTATTGACGACAAACATGACACCTTTCCCTGCATCCTCGGCATAGCCTGCAATTCGTTTGTCCATTTCACGAATGCCTTCTTCTCCATTGATAACAATTAGAACGACGTCAGATCGGTCTATAGCTTTTAATGCGCGTAGAACAGCATACTTCTCTACATTTTCATAGACCTTTCCTTTTTTACGCATCCCAGCTGTATCAATAATTTTGTATTTTTGTCCATCATATTCATAGGAAGTATCAATGGCATCTACGGTTGTTCCAGGTATATTACTAACAATTACACGTTCCTCACCTAAAAACGCATTGACGAGTGAGGATTTCCCGACATTTGGTCGACCGATTAATGAAAAACGGATGACGTCATCTTCAATCGGTTCAGCACCTGGTTCCGGGAAGCTTTTAGCTACTTCATCAAGTAAATCACCAAGTCCAAGTCCATGAGATCCCGAAATCGGATACGGATCACCAAAGCCAAGTGAATAGAAGTCGTAAATCATATCCCGCATGTCAGGATTATCAATTTTATTGACAGCAAGTACGACAGGTTTTTTTGTTTTGTATAAAATTCTTGCTACCTGCTCATCTGCATCCGTTACGCCTTCACGACCATTTACAAGAAAAATAATAACGTCAGCTTCATCAATTGCAATTTCTGCCTGTGAACGGATTTGCTCTAGAAAAGGCTCGTCCCCAATATCGATTCCACCGGTGTCAATCAAATTGAAGTCGTGGTTCAGCCAATCTGCTGAGCTATAAATACGGTCACGCGTAACACCCGCAACATCTTCTACAATCGAAATTCGTTCTCCAACGATTCGGTTAAAAATTGTCGATTTCCCGACGTTTGGTCTTCCGACAATCGCCACTGTTGGTTTAGTCATAATCATACATCCTTCCAGCTTATCTTCTTCATATTATACACAAAAAAAATGATGATGCTATAAAAGCATCATCATCGATACAAGTACTTGTTCCCATTTTGTTCACATGCTGTCCAAAATAACAGGTTTAGTTTGAAAATTTCTTAAGCTGATCACCAATGACATCACTCAAAGAAAAACCAGATGCTTCTTCAGGCATTTCATAATCTCCATAGGAGTCATTATTATCTTCTTTTTCAATCAGGTCTTTAATGCTCAAGGATAGTCTTTTATCTTCATGATTTACTTCTAATACCTTCACGTCAACTTCTTGACCTTCTTGCAATACCTCGTGTGGTGTGCCAATATGCTGGTGAGAGATGCGTGATATATGGACAAGTCCCTCGACACCTGGGAACACTTCCACAAATGCACCATAAGATACTAGTCGTTTTACAGTCCCTTTTAGAACAGCTCCTTTTGGCGCGCGGTCTTCGATTCCTTCCCACGGTCCAGGTAGCGTATCCTTAATAGAAAGTGAAATTCGTTCTGAATCACGATCGACAGACAAAATTTTCACATTCACTTTTTCGCCTTCTTTAAGAATGTCTGACACTTTGTCAATATGGTCATGTGACAATTGCGATATATGGACAAGACCATCTATGCCACCGATATCGACGAAAGCACCAAATGTTGCAAGGCGTTGAACCGTTCCTTCCACAACTTGACCTTCCTTCAAGCTCTCTAACACCGCGCCTTTTTGTGACTCTTTCTCTTCCTGAATCACTGCACGATGCGAAAGAATAAGTCGATTTTTCTCTTTATCCATTTCAACAATTTTGAACGTCATCATACGCCCTTTATATTCCTCAAATGATTCAACGAAATAATCTTCGACAAGTGATGCCGGGATAAAGCCGCGCACGCCTAAGTCAACGACTAGTCCACCTTTGACGACATCCTTAACCTCAGTTTCAATCGTTACTTTGTTGTTAAACTTTTCTTCAAGCGAATCCCATGAGTCCTCTGCATCGACTTTCCGTTTTGACAGGACATACGTGTTGTCTTCCACCTTCATGATGATCAATTCAAGCTCGTCACCCTCTACTACTGCATCCGCAGCTTTTTCAATGTGGAGGCTGGACAATTCACTAATCGGAATAACACCATCAAATGGCGCTCCAGAAATTTCAACTGTCACCGATTTATCTTCAATTTTTGTCACTTTACCAGTAACACGATCACCTTCATTGTAGCTTTTCACCGTTTCCAAGTTCATCTCTTCAGTCATTATGTAGTCCTCCCCTATAAAGAATTCTACTTCTATATTATGCGAATTGATTCATAAAAACAAAAATTAACCCTTACTTTATTTCTGATGTTGTTCAATTAGTTTGCGAATTTCATTCATGATGACCTCGGTCACTTCTTCGGATGAAGCTCGTCTTTCACGATAAGGTGTTACATCAATCGGTTTTCCGTACACGACCTTTAACCGACTGAAACGCTTATACGGTCCGATAATCGCACAGGGCATGACGACTGCATCTCCCTTTAGAGCAAAGAAGCCTGCACCAGCAAGACCTTCACCTAGCTCACCTGTTTTACTTCTCGTCCCTTCTGGAAATAAACCAACAACCTCTCCAGACTTGAGAATTTTCAACGCCTTACGAAATGCTTCCCGATCGCTCATACCACGTTTCACCGGAAACGCTTTAACACTCGGCAAAACACTCTTCAAAATAGGTACATTAAAAAGCTCTTCTTTCGCCATAAAGTGAACGGGTCTTGGGCAACTAATTCCAACAATCGGCGGATCGACGTTTGCGATATGGTTTGTACAAAGCAGAACGCCTCCTTCTTTCGGAAAGTTCTCTTGACCGATCACCTGAATGCGATACAGTGGGTAAAAGACTACACTACATAACCATTTTCCAAACGGATACAAGTTCATCGGCTCAACCTCTTTTCTGCAAGCTCACTAATTTGCCTTGCCACTTCCTCGATTGACATCGAAGTCGTATCAATGAGCACAGCATCTTCCGCTTGTTTCAATGGGGATACTTCCCTTTCACTGTCCGCACGATCACGCTCGCTAATCTCTGCCTGCAATTCTTCGAGGGACGTTTCAATGCCACGCTCATTATTTTCAATATGGCGACGCATCGCTCTTTCTTCAACAGATGCTGTCATGAAAATTTTCAGCTCCGCATGAGGTAAAACAGCTGTCCCAATATCTCGACCGTCCATTACCACACCCGTTCCTTCAGCAAGTTGACGTTGTTTGTCAACCATTAGCTGCCGGACCCCTGGATGAACTGCAACAGCCGACACATGTGCCGTTACTTGCTGTGTTCGTAAATCCTCAGTTACATCTACACCATCTACAATGACAGCTTGCCCTGTTTCAGAAGGAACTAATACAATTTCTGTTTCCTGCAACAGATTTTTAAGCTCTTCACCGTTAGTAGTATCTATGCTTCGACTCAATGCTTTATGCGCAAGTGCGCGGTACATCGAACCTGTATCGATATACGTGTACCCTAGTTTTTCAGCTACCATTTTAGCAATTGTACTTTTTCCTGCTGCCGCTGGACCATCAATTGCGATTTTTATAACACTACTCATCTCATCTACCCCCGTACTCTTTTCGACAACATTGTACCATATAGAAAAAGGAAAAGTCCCATTCATGCAGACTTTTCCTTGATAATTATTGTGTTCGATTTCTCATCTTTAACTGCCGTTCAAAACAAAATCGAATAATATTCTGGGACTCCATCTGCTTGATATCTTCAAATTGCAACGAAGCAATCCGTCGGCCATCCTTTTCCCATATTCGTGCAACTTTCGCGTGAACTTTCACATATTTTATTTCTTTATTTTCAAAGGGTAATACAATCGTCAAAGCTACGACATCTTCTGCCGCAAACGGAACGCTTTTAGGAAGATTAAGTGCGACACCACCTGCACTCAGGTCCTCGGCTACAAAATGGCTGAACTTTCCATCCTGCTCAACCGCAATATCGATTGCCGTTTCTACTCTGACAAATTCCCGCCTTTGAACTTTAATCAGTTCTTCATCACCCGGGTAAGATAATTTCAGCATCGGAACGCCTCTGTTAAGCCGTCCACCCACTTCGGTACGAAAAGCATACGATATTTTCTTTGCATCTACGAAAGTGACAAGTAATTGTGTGCCATCCAGGAAAAATGCCGTTTTTCCCGTTTTAATCTGTGTCGGATAATCAATCATGATAAACCCGTCGCCCATATCAATTACTTTACTTTTATACTTTTCACTATCCTTTGTAAAGTCAGTGTCGATGACAATGATTGTCCCGATCGAAAGTAGCATTCCAAAACACCTACCATCCATGTCTTAATGTTGTGAAGCATTAGGTGCTGAATATTAGGCAGTAATTGCAATCTTATATTTCTCTACCACTTTTCATCAGCTATTAAACTTAGGTAATTTAACCTAACTAAAATCCCTATGCTTATCTTACTTCCATTATGTCATGAAGGCTAGGAAAATCCAATGTCTTTTTTTTACGGAAGGAGATGTATTCGCCAACAAACCACATTATTCTAACCTCTCTGTTTTAATCACCTCGGACGTTTCTGTATCAACAATTACTGCGTATGTGCCAATTACCCCATTTTCATCAATCGTCACCGTTAAATAATGTACCAAGCGCTGTTCTAATCTGTCATTCTCCACATACGCAAGCTCTTCCTTAGCGATTGTGACATTCGAATGGAAAAATGTTTTCCAATCCTTTTTCGTAATAGCTTGTGGTTCCGTTTTCTCTTTCCGGATATATTCAGAAGCGTCAAGCCCCACAATTCCTCCATCATCTTTGGCAACTTTCAAATGGATTGTATCCGAAAACACTTTCGCTTTATAAGTCGGTTCAACCCGAACATAGACAAAATGCCAAGCTGTACTATTTTCTCTTGATTCTTCGTAAACCAAGTCAGTGTAGCCCGCATCCTGTAAAAACTTCTCTGTCTTTTTCCGAATATCTTCAAACGGCAGACTCTCCTTTCCAAAAGGTCTTTCAGAAAGGAATGACAGGACATGTCCACCTTTCTCCGTTATATCGATATAGCCGATGGATTGATTTTCAGCGAAACGAATCTGATAAAATGGATAGGGAGAGCCTGGTTTACTCGATTCAACACTAATAATATCATTGGAAACGGATGGAAATAACTTTTTAAAGCGGTCAACCGCTTCATCACTTGTCACTTTTGCATCTGCTAAATCCCGTAGTTCTTTTTTCTTCATCGAATCGGATTCACTTGCCGTTAACGGAAAATCACTTTCCGTATATTGTTTCACCGCTGTTCCCATTCCCGCCCAATCATGCCCCTTGTCGGCAGAGTACAGCCTATTCTTCCAATCATCCATCGACAGTCTTCCACTTACCATACCTACTGTTGCAACTTCCCATTGATCCGCCAAATCACGTAAGTTTTTTGACGCCTGCGCCATGACCTTGTGATACTCCTCATTGTCCGCTACACGGTCAGCCTCTTTGGCATAATTTCCAAGCCTCCCTAGATAATTCAGCCAAGAAGTCGAAAAGCTTTGATCCAATGGCAACGATGACACCGAGTTTTTAATATCGGAAGACAAACGCCAAATATCTTCTCGAGCTTTTTCAGAGCCATCTGATTCATTGAACAATAATGTCTTCTTGACCGCTGTATCAAGTTCTTCTAGTTTTTCCGATGCATCCGTCATCTGGTTGGCGTATTGTCCACCAAGTGCAATGGAAAGCTGTTCACTTTCAGCTGCCTTTCCAATCGAAAAGATCGCTAGCGTAGCTACTGTGTACATTAAAATAAATATCATTTTTTTCATAATTCAGCAAGGTCTCTGGAATCGATTATGATTCCGACCAACACCTTGCCCGCCCTCCTCTCATCGCCTATTGTTGACACACTTTGTCAGTTGCAAAAGATATGCAATCCAATCTTCTTTATTTGCGGCCGTGACCAAATCCACTTACTCGTCGCAGTAATTGGATTGAAGTAGTAGATGGCGTTTTCAGACGGATCCCAACCATTAATCGCATCAAGGACCGCTTCTTTTGCACGCTCATTCGGTTCCAGCCAGATTTGTCCATCTGCTACCGCAGTAAAGGCGAGCGGTTGAAAAATCACTCCACCTACAGTGTCCGGAAAGTCAGGATGCTCTACCCGATTCAAAATAACCGCCGCAACCGCAACCTGACCATCATAGGGCTCTCCTCTCGCCTCTCCGTATACAGCATTTGCCATTAGTTGGATATCCTTTTCTGAATACTTAGAAGGTGCTTGGACACTTTCTTTTTTACCTGTTCCTTGTGACACTTGAGATGCCAATGGTTTCCCACCATAATGTGTAAATTTATTGCCTTTGTTTAAATTGTCTTTGACAAATTTCTCATCATACTTTGATACATCAACTAATTTCTTTTTAGTCTTCGAACCTGCAATTCCATCGACAGGGAGCCCATACTTCTCCTGAAAATTACGCAATGCCCAATACGTTCCATAGCCGAATTTACCATCAATCTTTCCCGAATAAAATCCGATGTACTGAAGTCGCGACTGCAATTCAATAACGTCATCACCGAAAGCACCACGTGTCACTTCCTGCGAACTAAATGCCGCTATTTGAACAGGTGAGGTAGCGTATGCACCCCCAAGAAGAAGGGCCACCACCATTATGCGAATGAACCACTTTTTCACATTCATTCCTCCTTTTTATACAGCTTACCCAAAGTCACTCATTTTATTTATCGAATGAAACAAATAAAGACGTTTATAGATATTGAACTTTGGCGGAATTAATTCAAAATAAAAATGACCCAGCGTGAGCTGGATCATTTTGTCATCGTTTTAGTTTTGCGTCTGAATTGCTGCATCGCAAACGTATGCGCGTATTTTACTCTCGTCAAGCCGAACCACCAAAGGAATAGCATGAATGGGATAATTAAATACTGCGAGAGCACATTTATCGAAGTAATTCCATTATACATAAAGTGAAGACAGTACGGGGCAAGAAGCGCTAGGAATAAATATTTGTTAATATTGGATTCAACAGCAAATTTTGCATGCCCAAAATAATAGCCCATCACGACACCGAATAAGGCATGACTTGAAACTGGTAACAAAGCCCGCATAAATGCTACATCCGCACCAAACGCAAGCAAATAAATTATGTTTTCAACGGTAGCAAAACCGAGTGAGACGCTGGCACCATATAAAATACCATCATAGGCATCCTCGAATTCTACATGCTTGTAAATTGCAATGAGTAGGATCAGCCATTTGAAAAACTCTTCGATTCCACTCGTAAAAATAACATTTTGCAAAAAGTAACTAGAAAAAATGGATTCTTCTTCAAAAACGTGCTGAATGAACATAATCGGGAAAGTCATGATAGCGCCATATATAAATGTATGAAATAATGTACGTGATGGTTCTTTCGCAATTTGCTTTCTCAAATAGAAATAGCTGAAGAGCGCCAAACCTGGCGCAATTGCCACTGTCAGCAATATGAACATAGGCGCACCCCCAATCAATACCATTATACCATGAATTACCTTTCATAGGAGGGTCCAACTTGAAGAAAAATATTCTATTAATCCATACCGGTGGGACAATTTCAATGCAGTTAAATAGCGAAACAGGAGGCGTCATTTTAAGTGCTGCTAATCCACTGGCATTGGAAATCGACAATATTCAACAGTTCGCAAACATTACCGAAATTGAAGCATTCAATTTACCATCCCCCCATATTACACCTGTTCATATGCTTGAGTTAAAACTAATAATTGATCGAGAGATTGCAGATAGTAGCTTTGATGGTATCGTCATCACACATGGCACAGATACACTTGAAGAAACCGCCTACTTTTTAGAGCTGTCGACGAACTATGGCGTTCCCATTGTTTTGACAGGTGCCATGCGTTCTTCTAATGAAATCGGTGCGGACGGAGTTTATAATCTGATGGCGGCTGTTCGAGTAGCAGCCGCTGATAATGCAAAAGCCAAGGGTGTACTAGTTGTTTTAAATGATGAAATACATACTGCAACCAATGTGACGAAAACCCATAGCAGCAGTGTATCAACCTTCCAAAGTCCACAATATGGACCTATCGGTATTGTGACGAAATCGGCTATTCATTTCCATCATGCGCCTTTAGCACGGGTTCACCTTCCAGTGAAGGATATTCAGAAAAAAGTGGCCATGTTCAAAATCTATGCCGGTATGGAACCCGATATGCTCCAATCGGTTGCTTCACTGGGCTATGACGGTGTCGTACTAGAAGGTCTTGGTCAAGGGAACGTGCCGCCAGCTTTACTGCTAGGTATTCAGCAACTATTGGGGGAAAACATCCCTGTCATCGTTGTTTCACGTTGCTTTAACGGCATTGCACAGGATATATACGCCTACGAAGGCGGAGGCAAAATGCTGAAAGATATGGGCGTTCGCTTTGAGCATGGACTAAGTGGTCAAAAAGCACGGTTAAAGCTTCTTCTCGAACTTTGTTTAGAGTAAGTTAATTAGGATGTGTACAAAAACTGGGCTACCCCTGCGTAAAACTCGACTACGTATCAGTAAAACTGGGCCACCCCGGGCAAACTGGATTACGTATTAATGAAATTGGGCTACCCCTGCACAAAGCTCGACTACGTATCTGTGAAACTGGGCTACCCCGGGCAAACTGGATTACGTATTAAGGAAACTGGACTACCCTGCGCAAAACTCGACTACGTATCTGTGAAACTGGGCTACCCCGAGCAAACTGGACTACGTATTAAGGAAACTGGACTACCCCAGTAGTTACACTAAAAAAAGGCTACTCGCTCACCGAAATTCGGGCATTGAGTAGCCTTTACTTTTCCTATTTCACAACCACTTGTTTTGCTTTAATCGAGCGGGCAATCATGCCGCCATGGAACTTACCATTTTCGATAAATATTTCATTCGCATTATTTCCTGCCGCAATAACGCCAGCAATATAGAGCCCCTGTACGTTTGTTTCCATCGTTTCCTCATTAAAAGTAGGACAACCACTTTCTTCATCCGTCGAAATACCGATGCTTTTCAAAAAAGCATAATCCGGATGATAGCCAATCATCGCAAAGACATAGTCATTATCAATAACAAATGTTTCTCCTTGCTGCTCAATCGTCACACTCGACTCTGTAATCGCAACGACATGCGCATTAAAATGCATCTCGATGTCACCCGCACGGACGAGGCTATCGAATCCTGGTAAAATCCAAGGCTTCACACTCGGTGAATACTCAGAGCCTCTGTAAACAACTGTTACTGATGCACCTGCACGCTCCAATTCAAGCGCAGCATCGACTGATGAATTCTTACCACCAATAACGACAACCTTTTTCCCGAAGAATGGATGAGCCTCTTTGAAATAGTGGAAGACATTCGGTAAATCCTCTCCCTCAACACCAAGCCGATTTGGATTATCATAATAACCCGTAGCAACGACAACATTGGTAGCAAAATACTCATCCTTATCCGTCACCACTCGGAAGCCTTCAATTTCTCGCTCGATATCTTCCACTTTTTCAAAGCTTTGAATCGCGATTTCTTTTAGCTCCGCCACCTTGCGATAATAAACTAATGCATCGTTACGTTTCGGCTTATCAACCGCCGTGATGAATGGGATATCACCAATTGATAATTTAATACTCGAACTGAAAAACGTTTGATGTGTTGGATAATGATAAATCGAGTTAACAATATTCCCCTTTTCAATCACAACTACATCCAGTCCAATTTGCTTTAATTCAATTGCTGCAGACAGGCCACAAGGTCCGCCCCCAACAACAATGACATCTTTTCGGTTCATTTCCTTCATAACTTTTTTACAGCTCCTTTAGTACACTTTCTTCATAATGAATAGCAATTACATGGCATTCAGGTGCTGCCCCTAATCGAAGAGGTAGCGTGGAGGTGCCATATCCATTGCTTACGAGCTTAGCTCTCCCCTGATCTAGGCGGAACGCTCCTTTTTCCTGCAAGCCCCATTTACCTAATCGGATTTGCCCACCATGCGTATGACCTGCGAGCATCAGACGAGGATGACACATCTGCTCTACTTTTCGAAATAATGATGGTGTATGCGTGACAACTATGACTTCCTTATACTGGTCAATGCCGCGGAGGGCCGATTCAATATTAACATTTTGACTCGAAGGATCATCCGTTCCACATAATCCCCAATCTGAATGGCCAGGGATAGACACCGATTCATTATCTAAAACCTTCCCCCCATAGCACTCCAGTATTTCCCTCATTGCTGCTTCGCCAACTTCACGGTCATTATTTCCCCACACGTAAAATAAAGGCCCTAGACTGGCAAGTTGACGAATATTTTGTGTAATACGTGTTAACGGGACACCTCTTTCCGCGAGATCTCCACCGATAATGACAACATCTATTTCACGGCCTTCACAAATTTTAGCCAGTAGTTTCCCATCTATTTTTCGTCGATGAATATCGGAGATAAAAAATACCGTCAGCTGCTTACTGACAGCATTCCCAGCACTTAGTTTCATATCATGGAACATAACATTTTTTTGTCTTGCATTCATAAACATAAAAGTAAAAAATCCAATCGCCATCGAAAAAACGAGCCATACCATTTTATTGACCGTAATCATGCCCTCCTTCCAATCAATTACGCCGTGGCGTAATTACGTTCAGATTTTTTCGAGCTTGAGGCCTGCATGATGCAGGTCATGCAGTCGTTGCGAATCGAACTGCGAAGGGTTCGATTTGCCGTATTTCTGTGCTTTTTGCAGAAATTAAGGCACATAATTAGGACGTCGCGATCTTAGACTGCCTTCCTTTTAGTCCCCTTAAAAATTTGTAACATCCGCGGGTCGACAGGATGTCGATCATGCAACCGTTGCCACAGGACGTGGCGCACTTAGGTTACCTTCATTTATGTTCATTCAGCAGGGGGTTCTGCTGAATGAACATAAAAAAGGCAAAGCAAGACACTTTGCCCCTTTCTTTACTTGTATAGACAATCAAACAACTCAAGGAATCGTGAGCGTCTGTCCGACCATAATATTATTGGATGTTAAACCATTTGCATTTTTAATTTTCTCTACACCAACGTCTGATCCATAATATTTAACAGATATGCGGTAAAGTGTTTCTCCGTCAGCTACCTTATGCGTTTTCACCGTCGACTCTTGCTCTGTTTTTCCTTCAGCTTCTTGTTCGGGCGTCGGATTGACAACTACGACAGGTTTTTCCGGCTTTTCGTCTGGCTTTGTTTCAGATTCAGGCTCCGTCTCTGGAGTCACCACTTCTTTGTCTTTTTCCTCATCTTTATTATCTTCGTCTTCTAAAGCGATGTCTTGGTCAACATCTTTTTGTGCATCATCAGGTTTCTTTTTATCTGTTTCTTCATAGCTAACGACAGCATCTCCATCTTTAGCTGACGGATTACTACCTGGATTATAAAAATCAGAAACAACATAAACTAAAATAATAACTGGTATTAGCGTAAATAATCCGAGAACGATATTAATCATTAAATGACTAGATTTCCTTTTCGGCTTGCGACCTTTCCTATGCAATTCTGCACGGGATGGTAGACTGTCACTATCCTGAAGAATCTCTCTCCTATGTTCTTCGAATTCAGTTTTGTAATTATCTTTTTTCATCGCTACATTCTCCTATCACATCGTGCTATTCCTTCATTATGACGAATTTTACTGCGAAAATCAAATCTGCCTTTGTCGACTTCTGTGTTACAAATTGTTAACCAAGTAGCCTGATTAACCTGTCCTGCCAATCCACTATCGGCCGATCAACGTGAAGTTCCTTTTGGCGATCAAACTGCGATCCCTCGTTCATCCCACAAACAGAACAACAAAATATCGGTCTATCATTACAAATCTCTCCAAAAAACGCCAATAGTACTTCTCGAAGACATTTTTCAGAATGGACTAATCGTAACATAATTTGTAGCTGAGCCTCTTTATCGCGCACTAATTCTGCCATCCACTGAATAACATCCTCAACTGGCATCCGTTCTTTATAATAATCTATGACGCGTTTCCCTGTTTCGCTCATACCAGTCATCGCTGCCGCTTCATCCGGCGAAATATTGTCTCCTAGCAGTCCTATGTAATGCCTGATTTCTACTTCCTGTGGAACATCTCCCTGCACAATAAAGCGCATTCTTCTTTCATCATCAGCTGTGAAAAGTAAAGTTGCCGCCGATTGTTCACCGTCGCGCCCTGCTCGACCCACTTCTTGTATATAACTAGCGATAGCTTGTGGGACATGCTCATGAATGACCTGACGGATATCATCTTTATGTATGCCCATTCCAAACGCATTTGTCGCACATATCCAGCTAATTTCACCTGTACTAAATTGCTCTTGGATAAACGCACGATCTTCCTGTTCCTTCCCAGCGTGATAGGAAGCAGCCGCTATACCCAACTGTTGTAAAATAACTGCCAGCTCATCTGCCCTTTTTCGAGAAGCAGCATAAATAATACCGGGTCCTATCGTCCCCATAACCCGTTCTTTGATCCATTCCGTCTTCATCATTTCATTCTCAACTTTGACAATCGCATAAGAAATATTTGGACGATCCAATGATTGGCGATGAATAGCAGGAGATTGAAGCTGTAAATAATGGAGAATATCTGCGATTACTTTATCATTTGCCGTAGCAGTAAGTGCCAGCACACCGGGACGATTAAATTCCCCAAACAATTCACCAATCCGTAAATAGTCCGGTCTAAAATCAAAGCCCCATTGCGAAATACAATGCGCTTCATCGACAACAATTAACGCAAGCTGAATTGTACGCAATAGTGCAACCACATTTTTCTGCAATAGCATTTCTGGTGAAATGAAAATGAATTTATACTTCCCTAATTCAGCCATAATTCGTTTTTTCTCTGAAAATGACAAAAATGAATTTAATGCAACAACCTGTTTTTCACCATTCTTTTTCATAATGGCCACTTGGTCCTCCATCAAGGCCACAAGTGGTGAAACGATTAGAACTGCCCCCTGTAATTCATATGCTGGTAGCTGATAACAGAGTGATTTGCCGACTCCAGTTGGCAAAATAGCAAGCGTATCTTTGCCGGCGATAACATCGCGAATGACCGCTTCTTGCCCCGGTCTAAATTGCTCAAAACCAAATTTTTCTTGAAGTACTTTATAAATATCCATTAGCTCCCAGCCCCCGTCCGTGCACCTAAAATAAGTCGTAGCTGAAAATAAGACAGCTCCCCAAACTCATCCTTCAATATGCGTAGCCTACGTGTTTCAACTTCCTTTACTTTCGCAACGACAGCCTCTATGTAATCCTCAGTGACAAATTGACTAAGAGGAAATTGCGGATCATTAATAGACATTTCGACAAAATGGTCTTCAATTGTACTCAATTTTAAATTTCTCGTTGTCGCAATTTCTTCAATGGACAATCCTCGATTGAAAAGCTGTTGTGTTTTTCTAGAAGAATCAGTCAAATAGGTCGTTACTTTAATATTGTCGGCAATTTTTCGTAAAAAAGACAAATCAGCGGCTTGTTCAATTACAACGAGTAGCTTATGTAAACCTTCTATAAAAAGTAAATATACCGAAAACGGCTGTAGCCCCAAATGAGCTCCTAACTGATCCCATGTCCAGCCTGTTAGCTTAAAACCACTTAGCCTATGTGTCATAATTATTTTTTGATTATCATCCATGCCACTACGCTCTATGCATAGCCTTAGCTCCTCGGCAATATAACGAGCGTATGCAGGATCGCTAATCGGTTGCTTATGGAATAGGTTTCTAATGAAGTTTTGGCTATCATAATCTTTTTGAACCGGTATAAATGCATGTTCACCTGCTTTAAAATTCGACACCGTCTGGATAGCAAGCGACAACCTTGCAAAAAAAATCATTTCTCTGCCCCGATAATCCCAACCGTTAAACGCATAGACAGGTAAATTCTCTACAAGCTGGCGACCACTCGGCGTTATATTGACGAAGGAATCTTCCCCCGCTATAATAAAGCCCGAATTCCTCAGCAGTGTTGCTGCTTCGTCAAAGTGCTCGACAGTCAATTTCGGCAATATACCGAAGAAAGATTTTAAGCCATAGTATTCGACATCCTGTAACGTCTGCCCCGAGCGTTTGCCACGCAATAAATGGAATCCTGCATAAATGGTTCGCTCACCATCTAGCTTCTGAATGATTGTTAATAGGATTGAAGAAAGATTCATAATAAATTCCTCCACAAAACAAATTCTTTTTGTTGAAAACTGTTGTCAATATCATTAGAATGAAGTATGAAGTATTTTTAGTAAATTGTTTGTACGGAGAAAAGAGGAGAGAAAGACTATGCCTAAATATACAATCGTCGATCAAGATACATGCATCGCATGTGGCGCTTGTGGAGCAGCCGCTCCGGATATTTACGATTATGATGATGAAGGAATTGCTTACGTTATCCTCGATGATAACACGGGTACAACGGAAGTTCCAGAAGAACTAATGGAAGATTTGGAAGATGCATTTGATGGTTGCCCGACCGATTCAATCAAAATCGCAGATGCGCCATTCGATGGCGATGCGTTAAAATACGAAGACTGATTTTACGTTCTTCATAAAGAAAAACCGTCCTCGAGTTATTCGGACGGTTTTTCTTTATGTCTAAATTGTGACGTTTTTATCTGAATCCAGATAAAGCCTCCTGACTCAATCACGCCATTAATTGAGTTCTTTGCTGAGCAATCCATTTTTTCATGCTCTTGAACAGTAACATTGTAATTACCATAAGCATAATTCCTTTGATTACGTTAAAAGGTAGAACCCCCAAAACGATAAATGCAGATAATTCACTGCCAGCCATCGCCGGGAAATTCATGAAGTACGTATACATCGGTAAAAATAGTACATAATTCAAAATACTCATACCAACGGCCATAGCAACTGTCCCTGCAATCAGTCCAGCAGCTAACCCTTTAGATGTTTTGAATTTATTGTGAATATAATAGATTGGCAGGATGAATAACACGCCTGTCGCGAAGTTCGCAATTTCTCCCACTGGAACACCTGTTGGACTTCCTGACATAAACCAGTGCATAACGTTCTTGATCAATTCAACAAGGATGCCTGCTACCGGACCCATTGTCATAATTGCTAGTACTGCTGGAATTTCCCCGAAATCGATTTTCAAAAATCCTGGTAGTGCTGGCAACGGGAAATTGAATTGCATTAACACCGTTCCAATACTTCCTAGAATTGCGATGAGAATCATCTTTCTTAACTTCTTGTTGTTCATGTGTTCCTCTCTCCTTTTGCGATTCACTTCAAAAGAGGAAAGGTCGTTCCGTCAATCATTGTCTACAAAAAATCCCCAAAGCTCATTCATAAGCTCAGGGGAGTGTTAAAAGGTTCATTTAAAAGGACGTATAAAAGAAGCTTCTTCTTTAATCCGCACTTAAAAAAAGCACCCTTTTTGTGGACAACACAAAAAGACGGCCGCACCTTCACCTTCTCCCATCCAGACTATACTGTCGGCTCCGGAATCACACCAGAATCAGCTGTTAAGCTCGCGGGCTAGGAGAGAAACTCTCCATTTCCGCCGGTCGGGAATTACACCCTGCCCCGAAGATGAATCAATATTTTATTACTACTCTAGTATATACAGCAAAAAACGCTTTGTAAACATAATTGCTTACAAGGCGTTTATTATTGTAGTGCATCATTTCATGAAATACATCAGCTTATTCTGGTAATACAGTTGTCAAATCATAATGGAGGAAAGTCGATTGCATTACGTTTTCTAAACGCACTTGCATGTTAAAGTTTTTGGCCGTTAGTATGAACCCTTCTAACATCGCACTTACCTCATCTTGATTCAGCCTGGACAAATCCAGTGGCTCTGTAAAGGTAATTACCGCAACTTCCTCTCTCTCCTGTACAGTATACAGAATACCTTTTGGCACTTCTTTCATTTCCAAAAGTGCTGCTTCAATTGTAGGTGCATGCCCTATTTCTGGAGCACTAAAGGCTTTGACTTCTCGTGTGTCAGATGTAACTTCAGCACTTTCTTCCTTTGTATTATCCAGCGCATTGTCTATCGACATTTTAGCTTGGATATTTACTGAATCAGCTGACTCGTTTACACGATCATCCATCGCGCTATCATTTTGCTGTAGCATGGAGGGAATAAGTAAACTCAAAACAAGTAATGCTGCTACCGCTACCAAAGCCGGTACCCACCTTTTAGACATTTTTCGACGAGGGGAATACAGGCGTTCATCTTGTTTTAGTCGTACTAATATGTCCGACTGCAGGCGCTCATCTTGTATATCTGGCATATTACGCAGAAGGCTGTCAATCTTGCTGTCGTCCCATTTTTTGTCGGTCATCTCATTTCCCCCCTTCTGTAGGAAGAGCATTCAACTTCTTTTGTAACGCTTTGATTGCCCGATGTTGTGTAGTCTTCACTTTACCTTCTGTCCAACTGAGAATTTCGGCCGTTTCTGCAATCGACAAGTCCTGGAAATAGCGCATTGTAACGACCATTTTTTGGTCACCAGTACAAGTATTCAATGCTTCTAATAACGCCTTCATCTCTTCACTAAGTGTGACCAATTCCTCAGGTAAAATTCCCGTTGAAACAAGCTCACTTTTTTCCCAGTCGAACTTATCAAATAGATGCTTTTTACGGACAGCACTTTTTCTGAAATGGTCAATTGCAACATTTTTCGCAATGGAAAAAAGCCATGTCTTTTCAGAACTTTTCCCTTCAAAACCGCTATATGCCCGCAATACCCTCACATACACTTCATGCACGAGATCCTCGGCGTGATCGCGATCTCTTGTCAAATAGATAAGAAATTTGAACACATCCTGATGGTATTGCTCATAAAGTCGGTGGAAAACGGAGTCGTCCATGAAATACCCCCGTTCTATACATTAGTCGTTATTCAAGCTAAATAGTTACAACTTTTTTAAAGGCAATGTGCAGCTAAAAATAGTACCGCATTGTTCCCCTCTGCTCGCCGTAATCGCGCCACTATGTGAATCAATAATATTTTTAGCGATTGCAAGACCTAAGCCTGTTCCACCCTTACCTCTTGTCCTTGCCTTATCCGCCTTATAAAAACGTTCAAAAATATACGGCAGATCCTCTTCTGGTATTCCAACACCTGTATCCGTAACGGTCATTTCAATCATATCCACATACTTCTCGATGCGTAATGTAACACTCCCACCATCAGGTGTATGCCGGATAGCATTGTCAATTAAATTCGTAAACACTTGCTCAATTCGATCTTCATCGACATTTGAAACAATTTTTTCGTCACTCGGAAAATCAAATACCAACTCAACATTCGCATCACGTGCAATTTGCATGAATTTGGTAACAATCCGATCTAGGAAAGGAATCATCTCCACATCGTCTTTGTACAGTCGCATATGCCCTGATTCCATTCGTGCAAGGTCAAGCAAATCCGTGACAAGCCTTCCCATTCGCTTAGACTCTTCATGAATAATGTGGATCATCTCATTGCGTTCTTCGTCATTCGCCGTGACGCCATCAATTATCGCTTCACTATACCCTTGAAGCATCGAAATCGGCGTCCGTAATTCATGGGACACGTTGGCAATGAAGTCGGAGCGGAGCTTGTCCAGCTTATGCTGATCTGTCATATCACGAAGAACAGCAACTACCCCGCGAATGTCACTCCCACTATAAAGGGGACTGATTGAAACAGCGTAAAAGCGCCCTCCTAACTCTAATTCATCCTCTATTTCTTCTGCAAACGTGACAACATGATCGAGCATATGGTAAATTTCTGGTGGAATCGTATTCTCCTCATCCTGTGCACCGCTTTTAAAGTACCAATTTTGCAATAATCGCTCCGCCTGCGGATTGCTCAACAAAATCGTATAATCCCGATTAAACGTAATAACTGCATCTGCCATTGACGTTAAAATACTGGAAAGCTGCTCCTTTTCTTGGTTGATCAGTTCAACGTGATATTTAAGCTGTTTCCCCATCTGATTAAATGCAGTTGCAAGCTGACCTATCTCATCATTTTGTACAACGGGCAGTCTTGTATCAAAATTACCTTTCGATAATTCATTGGCAGCTTGCCTCATTCCACGTAAAGGGGATGTTATTCTTGTCGATAAGAAAAAAGCAAAAAAAGTTGTTAAAATAAATGCAATAAACGCTGACAAGAATACGATATTCGTTGTTTCCTTCGTCGCTCGATGAACAGCCTCTAAACTTTGATAGATGATTACCGAACCGGCGATTACTTGTTCTTGCTCAAATGGATAAGCTAATACAAGATATTGTTCCATTACATCACTTTTTTCGATGGATGGTAAAATCATCTCTTTTACAACCGGTGTAACTTCTTGTTGACTTGACAAGAAAATGGATTCAGAAAGAATTTTACTTTCAATTTCATCCTTATTCAGACCTAGCTGGAAAGAATACGTAATTTCCCCATCACTGTCTACTATCATAGCATCTACTTCATCACCAAGGATATCTTCAATAATAAGTTGCATCGAAGATTCACTTTCATGATCCACAACTATCTTTCCAATTGTCATGGCATCCCTTCGTAACGAATCCTCTGCTTGTTGCGTATGAAAATCGTCAAGAAATTCAAGCAGTAGCGCTGTCACGACAAACAGAACAAAGGAAACGAGAAGCAATATGGTTGCCCATAGCTTCCCGACGATTGAATTCCATATTCTATTCATTATGCGGAACCTCGAATTTATAGCCTACTCCCCAAACCGTAACAATCATTTTTGCAGCACGCTCAGAAACACGACTTAGTTTTTCACGTAACCGCTTAACATGCGTATCAACTGTTCGAAGATCACCAAAAAATTCATAATGCCATACTTCTTTTAATAGCTGCTCCCGATCAAATACTTTATCTGGTGATTTTGCTAGGAAATAAAGCAATTCATATTCCTTCGGCGTAAGATTCACTTCGTTGCCTTCCGCTGTCACACGATGTGCATCGTTATCGATTGTCAACTGTGGGAACACGACAAGATCTTTCGATGAAGAGGCTGATGCAGTACCATGAAAGGTCACAGATCTTCTAAGAATTGCCTTAACTCGTAAAACCACTTCACGTGGACTGAACGGCTTTACTATGTAATCATCGGCACCCGATTCAAACCCAGTTACACGATCAGCTTCTTCGCCCTTTGCTGTTAGCATAATAACAGGCGTCATGATTTTCTTTTCTCTTAACTCTTGCAATACCTCAAGACCATCTTTTTCAGGCATCATTAAATCTAATAATATACCGTCATAATGGTTCGTCAATGCCTTTTCAAGCGCTTCGGCGCCATCAACTGCTTCTTCGATTTCATAACCCTCGCGTGTGAGATACATATTTAACAGCCGACGAATCCGATCCTCGTCATCAACTACTAACAACGTCACTTTTTCTTCCACAACTAATTGCCCCTTTCCACACATATCTATGTTCATTGTACAAGCCACCTGATAAAAAAGAAACTACGAAGTCGGAGGCTTTAACTGATTTCAGCCAAAAAAACTGCACGGTGTCCTGTGAACAACCGTGCAGTTTCTTGGATCAAGCGTATGAATGCAATCCCGCAATGATTAAGTTCACGGCGATCAAGTTAAACATAATAATGATAAAACCGATGACCGCAAGCCACGCTGATTTTTCACCTTCCCATCCACGTGATAACCGCACATGGAGAAACGCTGCATAGAATAGCCATGTAATGAGTGCCCATACTTCCTTAGGGTCCCATCCCCAGAATCTAGACCATGCTTCATGTGCCCAGATCATAGCAAAGATCAGCGCTCCTAATGAAAAGACTGGGAAACCAATAATAACCGCACGATAGCCAATTTCATCCATCAACTGCGAATTTGCTTTTTTAGCAAACGGCTGGAACAGCGTTGCAATCGGACGTCGGAAAATGAGCCTAAGAATGAAGTACAAAACAATCCCCGTCGCAACTGACCAAACGAATGTCGTTAACGTCTTCGCATTGACAATAGCCGGCATTTCCGCCCATGGTGTCATAACATCTGGCGTTAATGATTCAGATTGATTCATACCGAATAACGGTGGATAGTGATACACCATCTTCGCCGGCATTTCATTTTTATCGATATATGAAAATTCAGCTTCATAACCCATCAACTTAAATGTTGTAGATGACAACACAAAACCAATTACGAGAATAAGCGTAAACATAACTGCTTCTAACCAAAAGCGTTGTTTTGATTTCTTAGTCAAATCAATATTTTTCAGCAAGAAGATCAGTCCCGCAACCGCACTGATCGCAAGGATCGCTTCACCAAGGGCTGCTGTAATAACGTGAATCGTCAACCAATAGCTTTGAAGGGCCGGGATAAGCGGCGTAATCTCCTTCGGAAACATGCTTGCATAGGCAATGATAATAACCGCTATCGGCAATGCAAACAATCCGAGTGATGGTGTCCGATAAAGGAAAAACAACAGAATGAATGCTCCAACAAGCATCATGCCAAATGCGGTCGTAAATTCAAACATATTACTAACTGGCGCATGGCCAGAAGCCATCCAACGTGTAATGAAATAGCCGAGATGAGTAATAAACCCGATGATTGTAATCGTTATCGCGATATTTCCCCATCTATTATTTTTATAAGTTGCTTCCGATTTCGCACCTTTTACCGCACCACCAAAAAATGCCGTCGCGATAAGGTACGCAATAAATGAAACCAGAAGTAAATTAGCACTTAGCGCTGCAAGTCCCATTTTGATTGTTCTCCTTCCTTATCTTCCAAAATAGCATCTGTATCCTGCCTATCTGTATAAGTAGGTAATGCTGCAAAATCTTTTACTTGATTCAACTCCTGTTTCAACTTGAACCAGTTTTTATTCGTATGGCCAGCAACTAGTAGCTCGTTGCCAGTTCCTTGTTGAATCCAAATTCTTCTATGATTCCAATATGCACCCTGTGCAACACCGATCATAAAGATAATTCCACCAAGAAGGATGATGAATAGTGTTTTATCCTTCCGAATCGTTAACCCTGATATATCTCGTGTTTCTGCACTAACAAACTTCACTTTATAATCATTTAGCTCTGTTTCAAGCGTTTGCTGGATTGCCACAAAACTTCTTTCGCCAGCAGGCTTGTCAGGTGTCTTCATTTCAAAAATAAAGGCAGGATTATTCGGAATCGGCGATTTCGTATCTGGTTCTCCATCCGTCATCACAAAGTCTGGATAATAATCCATCAATCTAACTTGTGCCCCGTTTTCCAGTTCATAATTTTTAGTAGGTTCAGCCAAATCGACTGTAAACTGACCAAATGTTTTATCTGTTTCTTTTTCTGTTAATTCGAATGTCATTGATTTTAATTCATCGAGACGGTAATCCATTTGGAAAATGTTAAAGCCATCGAACTTCAGTGGTTTGTTAACGATGATGGAGTAGTCTTTTACGAATTCAAAATCGCTAGAGCCTACTACTGCATCATCAGGTATTTTATAAAGTGCGACGTCTGTCTGATAGTTACTTGCAATCATCCCCACACGATCCAATGCCTCACCGAATACGTCGTCGGCATCATCTTTCGTATAGTTTTCCAAGATGAAATTCTTGCTTTCCAAATAATACCCCTCTGCACCTGGGATAGAACGTGTTTCCCCTTCACGGAGCCACATCGTTTCATCCACATAGAAACCCGGGATTCCTCGTAATAAAACACCAAATAGAAAAATGATAATTCCTGCATGGTTGACGTAAGGTCCCCATCTTGCGAAGCGCCCTTTTTCCGCCAATAATGCGCCATCTTCGATTTTAACATTATAACGAAGTTCCTTCAATTTCTCCTCGGCTTTAACAAGCGATCCAGCTGGATTTTCAGAAGTTCCTTCACCATAAACGCGCTGTTTCTTCATAAAAGAAGGATGACGCTTGGTACGTTGCTTTTTTAATGATTTGTAAAGTGGTACAACCCGATCGACACTCGCAATAATAATCGATGCGCCAAGCATCCCCGTCAACGTGATGAACCACCAACTATTATACATATCATAGAAACCAAATTTATAGTAAATGGTACCGAAAAATCCATACAAGCGTTCATAATAAGCTAAGTATTCCGCACCTGATGATAGTGGTGATGATACAGGCACATACAATTTTTGAGGGAAGATAGTTCCAATTGAAGCCGTTACAAGCACAGCGACAATAATACCAATTCCAACTTTAACACTTGAAAAGAAATTCCAAATCTTATCAACAATCGATTTATTATACGTCTGTGACCTCCTAGACGAGCCTTCGTAGCGCATGTCAACAAGCTCACTCTTTTTAGCTTCTTCGGTCTGCGGTCTACCACATCGTTCACAAAGTACTGTACCAAATGGATTTTCATGGCCGCACTGGCATTTGATTTTACTCATTTTGCATGTACTCCTTCGTTAAGGTTGAATACTTTCCAAATGGGATATAATTTCCTCTTCGGTCATTTCAGTTTGTATGATCTTTTCGATTTTCCCCTCTTTATTAATTAAAAAAGTTGTGGGAAGCGGCACTATATTATAAGCTTCTTTGACACTTTTATCCTTATCAATTGCGATGGGAAACGTCAGCTCATACTGATCCCTGAATGCTTCTACCTTCAACGTAGATTCCGCGTTATTGATAGCTAGTATATGGACACCTTTCCCTTCAAAGGCAATATGCTGGCTTTCCATATGCGGCATTTCTTTTTTACATGGTCCACACCAAGTCCCCCAGAAATTCAGGAATACACCTTGTCCTTTGTAATCAGATAGGCGATGTTTAGTACCATCTAAGTCTACTAGTTCAAAATCAGGTGCTTTATCACCGACAGCTAACACCTTCACTTGATCTTTCGAAGTGATCGTATAGCCGACTGCTGCTACGAGAAGTAACAGGACAATCGTCCTTATAATAAGGCGACTCTTCTTTTTATTTACTTTAGCCAAATTTACTTCCTCCTAACGATCAATTACGTCTACCCCTTATTATAACAAACGAATTTTGGTAGATGCTCCCGATAAATGAAAGGATTGTGAACGTTTGAATCAACAAAGAAAGATCGAACTGCATCCTTCCTTGTTGGGCCAAGCGCTTTCAGTTAACCGATTTTGCCCGTTTCGGCAAGGACACGAAGCTGTTTCACTTCATGCTTCGTTAATTCACGTGCCTCTCCTGCATTCAAACCATGCGTCGTCAAATTACCAAATGATTCACGACGGAGTTTCAACACCGGACAACCAATCGCATCGAACATGCGACGTACTTGACGGTTTCGTCCTTCATGGATTGTAATTTCAATCAATGCAGTACCTGCTTTTTTATCGACTGTTTGCATCTTCACATGCGCCGGGGCCGTTTTACCGTCGTCCAAGTCAATCCCACGTTCTAGTTTTCGTAATGATTCACGGTCTGGTATGCCCTTCACCTTAGCGACATACTTCTTCTTAATGCCAAATTTAGGATGCGTCATTAAGTAAGAAAAATCACCATCATTCGTCATCAAAATAATTCCAGACGTATCGTAATCGAGTCGCCCTACTGGAAATACCCTCTCTTCTACAAGTGGAAACAGATCAAGAACTGTTTTTCTTCCTTTGTCGTCATTGACCGTTGAAATAACTGATCTTGGTTTATATAAAAGATAATAGACATAATTTTCTTTAACAAGCTGAATGCCTTCCACTTCTACTCGATCCGAATTTGAAACCTTTGTTCCAAGCTCCGTTACGACAACGCCGTTTACTTTTACTTTACCTTCTACAATGAGTGCTTCGGACTTTCTCCGTGATGCAACACCCGCTTGCGCCAATACTTTTTGCAATCTTTCCATCTAGACACCTCGTTCTTCATTCTGCAAAAATTATGTCATACTTTGCGTCAAATTAAAAGAAGACTGTCCTATATGGCAGCAGTCTTCTCAGAAACGACACAATATCAATTACGCCTCGGCGTAATTGCGTTGGGATTTTGAACTCCCTGTTGATTCAAGTTAAATAAGCAATTATGAAGTTAACTTTACTGTTTAATAATAACTTCACTCGCAATAAGTGGCTCGTTGTCAAATAAAACCGTCCAAAGTCCTGTACTTCTTTCGCTTTTCCCTTGTGGAATACGGATAATATTTTGCAACTTAGCCTTTTCGCCCTTTTTGAGTAAAAGACGAATTGGAGTTTCCAATTCCATTTCAACCCCCGGCAGGATAGCATACATTCCTTTTTTCGCGACGGTTGTTAATTTGTAATCAGAAAATACTTTATCCGCCAAGCTTTTATGTGTATTCCAATCATCACTATTATTGAGTGTTACGACGATGATATTTTTGCCATCCTTCTCAAAGTATGTTGCCAGCGTCCGACCTGCTGTTTTTGTAAAACCTGTCTTTCCGGCAATCGCAGTTGGCTCATAATGAAGAAGACGATGTTTGTTACGCCAGCTATATATTTGACTTTCTCCTTCATACCGATGATTTTTAGTCATTGCAATTTCACGGAATTTGTCATTGTCCATCGCATAACGTAACATGAGTGCCGTTTCATATGCTGTAGACAGATGGCGGTCATCATGTAAGCCGGACGGATTGGTGAAGACGGTTCGCTTAAGGCCGTAGACAAGCGCCTTATCATTCATTAAGTCTACAAACCCCTCCAGCGATCCCCCTGCCTGTTCTGATAACGCGTAAGCTGCGTCATTACCAGATCGTAGCATTAAGCCGTACAACAATGTCTCCGCGTCTATGAGCATACCCTGCTTCAAGTAAATCGATGAACCTTCTGCTGACGAAGCTTGTGGGGATATCGCAACTTCTCCGAATGAGCTGCCACTTTCGATAAAGGTCAACGCTGTCCAAATTTTCGTTAAGCTGGCGATTGGTAACTGGGCATCTGCATTATACCCCTCTAACAATCGCCCTGTATCTGCATCAATAACTACCCATGCGCTACCCGCTGCTGCCGCTTCTTTCGGTACAGCGCCAAGAAATAATGAGAAAAACAGGACAATCATCATCGTCCGTTTCAACATGCGCTTCCTCCTTAAGAGATTTCCTTTTTTAGCAGAGGGATTGGACATCATCCCTCTTTAGTCTTCTTCCATTGCAAATGCTTCTTGGAATTTAGTCATAAACAAATCAGTATCTCCCGTTGCGTCATCGTCCTCCTGTTGGAGTGGTGGCAACTCCTTGAGTGATTCCAAACCAAAACGATCTAAAAATAAATCTGTCGTACCGTAAAGAATCGCCCGTCCACTACCTTCTGAACGACCTTTTTCCATAATCAATCCCTTTGCAATAAGCGTACTAATAGGTCCTTCTGACTTCACACCACGCAAATCATCAATTTCCACTCGCGTTACCGGCTGTCTATAAGCAATTATCGCCAGCACTTCAAGGGAGGCTTGCGTCATTGACTTCGGCGTTGGATTTTCTAGTAACCGTTTAATATCCTCCGCAAATTCTGCCTTTGTCACAAGGCGATAAGCACCTGCTAAAAGCTTCATCGTAATGCCACTCTCATTGCGTTGTTCATAGCTCAACTGTAGCCATTCAAGCGCAGCATTCACTTCGGCTTCTTGTCGTTCAGTAAGAACGGTTAATTGTTTCACTGTCAGTCCTTCATCCCCCACAAGAAATAAAAAACTTTCAATCATACCCGACAAACGTTCCTTCTTATCCATCTCACTCATCCTCCCGACGGAACGCCACTGTTAGTTCATCAAAATTACCTTGCTGCACCACAGTAATATCACGGCGTTTCATCAATTCCAACAACGATAAAAACGTCACGACAAGATCTGGCGTATTACCTCTGTCAAATAGCGAATGGAAATCGCATTTTCCGCCGCCTCTTTCTAGTATGGCCATAATCGCATCCATTTTTTCACCGATAGATATTTCCATTTTTGTTATACTTGCAGTCATCGGAGCTTTCAATCGATTTCTATCGAGCATCTTTTGGAATGCACCGATTAAATCAAATACATTCAAACTTTCATCATTACTACTCGGGATTACTTCACCAAATTCTGTCAAATCTTCAGGTGACTTTGTGAAGTAATCGGATCTTTCATCCGCAGATTCCTTTAAACTAACAGCCGCCTCTTTATACTTCCTATATTCAATAAGACGTGCAACAAGTTCGTCCCGTGGATCGTCCTCCAACTCAAAATCCATACCTTCGTCAAATTCTTCCCCCTCATGGATTGGAAGTAGCATCTTACTCTTGATTTCTATTAATGTTGCGGCGAGAACGAGGTATTCACTCAGTTCATCTAATTGCAAAATACGCATAGCGTGAAGGTGTTCTATGTACTGCGCCGTCAATTCAGCCATCGGAATATCGTATATATCAATTTCAAGTCTGTTGATTAAATGTAATAATAGATCCAGTGGGCCTTCAAAAGCTTCTAGTTTTACTTTATACGACATACTGCGGGACACCTACCTACTATTTTTTAGTAACAAAAGCACAAGCGCCTATCCAAGTGCGACTGGCGCTAGAACCTAGACAAGAAAGGACTGATTTCATGCATTTGTATCATCATCCGTTATTCGTTCAGTTTATTGTTTATTTTAATAACAATCAAGACTATTTTGAATGTCACGAAGTATTGGAGGAGTATTGGAAGTCGATTCCACTAAGTGACAAAGAGCATCCACTAGCAACTTATATACTCCTGGCGACAGGCATGTACCATTGGCGTCGTAACAATTTCACGGGTGCATCACGTACATTGCATAAAGTTGCGAAAAGACTACCCACTTTTTCTGAATCTGACAGAAATGAAATCAACTTTCAACAGCTCATCACGCATGTGAACGAAAGCGTCAAACGAGTTGAAAAAAAATACCCTTTTGAATCCTTTCCATTTGCAATTACATCACCCGCTCTACAAGCCAAAGTCGAGCTCGCGCGACAATCTATGACGCTCCTTCCATTTGGTAGCGAAGCGGTCATTCATAAACATATGCGAAGGGATCGTAGTGATATTCTTCGTGAGCGTGACGAAAAGAAGAAGGGCAGACATTAATCTGCTCCTTCTCCTTTTGCTTGACACTTCTGTATAAATAAATCAGTTTCTTCAGTACTTTTACATTCCATGTTAGGGAAAAGCGCCTTCACTTTCGCTACCATTTCCTTTCCAACCCCTTCTCCTCGAAAAGATGGATTAACTGAAATATGGTATAACGTGTAGTCTTCGTCGCCTAATTCCACACCGATTAGGCCGATAATGTCATCCTCTTTTTTTAATAAATAGAGTTGCCACCTATCGTCTGTTTCGTATCTGTGAATCGTTTCCTGTAACTTCTTCGCAGTTTTATCGCCAGGCATATAAGATAATAGCCCCATCGCAATCTTTTCATACGTTTTTTTATAACGCAAAAGCATCAATTTGAATCCCTTCTTTTCTGAGAATCCTTTATCAATCATCCATTTATGATCCATTAACGAGGGTCGATAATCGGCATGACAAAGTACCAGTATACAGCTCCCCACGCAATCGCCGCAACTACAATAATCGCAAAGAGGAGGATGTTACGTCTTTTCAAATCTTTTCCTCCCGTCTAACGATTTGTAGCGGAATGTCTAATCTGACGACATCTTCATAGGTCTCTCTACGAACGACTAGCTGATGCTCTCCATTTTCACAAAAGACAATGGCCGGCTTTGGTAGTCGATTATAATTACTTGCCATCGAGTAGCCATACGCACCTGTACAGAAAATAGCGATGACGTCCCCTTCAATCGGATTGGCAAGATAGGCTTCTTCAATCAGCTTATCCCCCGACTCACAGCATTTCCCTGCAATTGTAACTTTTTTATCATGAGCAGTGCTCATACGATTCGCTGAAGCAGCCGTATATTTCGCTCCGTATAGCGCTGGTCGGATATTATCTGACATTCCACCGTCCACAGCTATATACGTCCGGATACCCGGCACTTCTTTTGTACTGCCAGCCGTATAAAGTGATGTACCCGCATCTCCAACCAATGATCTACCTGGTTCAATCCAGATTTCCGGCACAGGGTAGCTATGGCTACGCGTCATCGACAGGACAATTGTCGCCATTTCCTCAATGTAAGCGGAAGGTACAAGTGGCGTGTCTTCTTCTGTATAACGAATACCAAATCCTCCGCCCAAATTCAATACAGAACAAATGAAATCATGCTCGTCACGCCAAGCAATCATCTTGTCCATCAGTACCTCCGCCGCAAAACGGAAAGCGTCAGTTTCAAATATTTGAGAACCAATATGGCAATGCATACCGAGTAATTGGATATAAGGATGATCATGTAATTGAAGAAATGCCTCATCTGTCTGACCATTTTTCAAATCAAAGCCAAACTTCGAATCTTCCTGTCCCGTCGTAATATAATCATGCGTATGCGCTTCAACACCAGGAGTTACCCGAATGAGCACACTCATTCGTTCCTTGCGTGATTCCGCAATTTCCTTCACCAACGCAATTTCAGAGAAATTATCAATGACAATGCAACCTATTTTTTCATCAAAAGCATATTGTAATTCGGTATAGCTTTTATTATTACCGTGGAAATGAATTTTCTCCCGCGGAAAGTCCGCCGCGATAGCCGTAAACAGCTCTCCACCAGAAACAACGTCGAGAGAAAGCCCTTCTTGCTTCGCTACTTCGTATATCGCAATTGACGAGAATGCTTTACTCGCATAGGCAACCTGTGCACGGATGCCTACATTTTTAAAAGTTTCTTTGAAGGCCTGCGCCCGTTCACGGAACAGAGCGATATCATAGACGACGAGTGGTGTACCATACGTATGTGCAAGATCAATTGCATCGACGCCACCAATTGTTAGATGGTCCTGCTGATTGACTGATTGTGTTCCGTACAAATGCATATTGCCTTCCCCTCCCAAATCATATAACTAAAACTTTATCATAACAGAGTGGGTAGTGGCAATCACCTATCAGATACGATCCCTGTCCGGCGAGTCGGTAATAAACGGTCGGGGTTCATCCGCAGTCATTGGAAATCTGATTAAAACGCGAAGCATCGCTTGTGGAAAAAATGGAACAGCGGGCCATAAATAAGGAACACCCATCGGCTTCAAAGAACATAGATAGTAAAAAAGAACTGTAATGGATATGAAGAAACCAGGTGCTCCGAGCAACGCTGTTGAAAGCAATATGCAAATTCTGAAAATCTTTGTCGTAATACTTAATTCATAAGATGGAATAGCAAAAGTAAAAATAGCACTAACTGCTACGTACAACACCACCTCCGGGGTAAATAAACCGACGTCAATCGCCACTTGCCCAATGACTATAGCCGCAACAAGTCCCATCGCTGTCGACATCGGAGTTGGTGTATGAATGGCTGCCATTCGAAGTACTTCAATGCCAATATCCGCGCCGAGCAACTGTAAAATTAACGGAATTTCTCCTATATCCTTCGGTCCTATATAACTGAGAAAATCCGGTAAATATTGTTGTTTCGTCGCGATTAAATACCAAAACGGAAGGAGTATTAAGCTCATCGCAGCTCCAAAAAATCGCACTGCGCGAACAGCCGTCCCTAAAAGCGGCGCTTGACGGTACTCCTCTGCATGTTGAAGATGATGAAATAATGTCGTTGGTACAAGAATAACAGAAGGGGACGTATCAACGATGATGGCGATATGTCCTTCCAATAAATGCGCCGCACAAATATCGGGGCGCTCTGTAAAACGGACAAATGGCATCGGATGAAAACCCTGTTTGAACAAAAATTCCTCCAATGATTTATCGGTCATTGTAAGTCCATCATGACGAATTTCATCGAGTCTATCCCGTATATAGGTTAGATGCTCTTCACTTGCAGCTCCTTTCATATAGGTAATGGCGATATCCGTTTTTCCATTAACTGTTACTTTATGCATTTCAAAGCGTAACTTTTCGGTGCGTAAACGCCTACGAACAAGAGCCGTATTTTGAATTAGGTTTTCTGTAAACCCGTCCCTTGGCCCCCTGACGACTTTTTCATTGTCCGGCTCTTCTGGCTGCCTGCCAGGATAAGATCTAATATCAATTGTAAACGCATAGCCTTCAGGCGTTATGAATGCTGCTTGACCACTGAGAATCGATGTCAACAATTCATCTTTGTCCTTGATGTTGGATATCGCATGGTATGGGAAAAAGGAGAGGAACTGATCTGTTCCATCTCCCTTCATTTCTGGCCTTTCCGTATTCCCTTGCATTTCCGTTAGTAGCGTCGTGATTGTAGCGCCATCTACTAGTCCATTAATGTACAGTAACAGTGCAGGCATGTCCCAAAGATGCAAAGACCTAGCTGTCGCATCAAACGTCTCGTCTTTTCCAAAACACGCGCGGAACCACTCCTCACCTTCATTCATCGAACGGAATAACTTCTTCATGGATTCAATCCATCCTCACTTTTTCAATTATGCCTCAGCATTAACACCCATCCATGATTTCAGTTGAGCTAAAATTTTCTTTTCAAGACGCGATACTTGTACTTGTGATATACCAATGCGTTCCGCAATATCGCTTTGTGTACAATCCAGATAGTAACGCATATAAATAATGGTCTGATCGCGTTTATTTAATTTCGATATGACATCACGAAGGGGAATATGATCAAATACCCTCTCGGACCGATCATCTCGTAGTTGATCCATTAGCGTCAGACTGTCTCCTTCACTTTCATATAATTGCTCATGAAGGGAGGCAGGATCACGCAAAGCATCGGACGCCAAAATAATATCATCGACTGGCACTTCTAAAGCTGCTGCAACCTCTGATATAGACGGCGATTTTCCGTGTTTTTTAATATAATCATCTGTAGCATGACGGATTTTAAAACTTAGCTCACGAATAGAGCGACTTACCTTCACCATCCCGTCATCTCTTAAAAAACGCTGGATTTCTCCGACAATCATTGGCACAGCATACGTAGAAAACTTCACCTCATAAGAAAGGTCGAATTTATCAATCGATTTCATCAACCCAATACAACCAATTTGAAATAAATCTTCGGGGTCAGCGCCACGCGAGGCAAAGCGTTGAACAATGGACCAAACTAGTCTTGTATTGCCCTCAACCATCATCCTTCTCGCTTCCTTATCGCCTTCCTGTGAAACTTGAATTAGTTCCCTCATCTTCTCCTGCGTCAACAAAGCGGGTTGCACTTCAACAGATGCGTCCATAGGTCACCTCATTCTGCTTACTTCCGTGACCGGAGAAAACGTTTTTTCGAACTTAACAACAGTTCCACTTCCGACAACAGATTCAACAGACAGACTGTCGGAGAAGCTTTCCATAATCGTAAATCCCATACCTGAACGTTCCATGAAAGGTCGCGTGGTAAACATTGGTTCCATCGCCTGCCCTACATCAAAAATCCCCATCCCTTCATCGCGCACTGTCATCGTTACTTTGTTGTCTTGAATAATGGCGTGAAGTGTAACTAGGCTGACACCATCCATCTCATAGCCATGAATGATAGCATTCGTTACAGCTTCTGAAACGATTGTCTTAAACTCCGAAATTTCTTCGATTGTTGGGTCAAGGGGTGTGATGAAACAGGTCATCGCCATCCTTGCCAGTGCTTCATTTTCTTCAATTGCGACGAATGATAACGTCATTTCATTGTTCATGTAAAACCCCTCCAATTTCCCCGATCGCTTTGTCGACCGTACAATGTCTTATAGTTGACCCAAGACCGGAAAAGTTAAAAATCTTTTCCATAGTCGGGGTAGGATTCAAAATAAGTGTCTCTCCATTTGAAGGCACTAGGTCACGCATCCTACCAAGTATGAGCCCGATTCCTGCACTGTCCATAAAGCCAAGTCCTTCTAAATTCCAAATGATTGCGCGCACTTGTCCCGTAAAAATAGATGTGGAAATATGCGTTCTGATTTGATTCGCCTGATGATTATCCAATTCCCCACGTAGTGTCACAATTAAGATGCCATTGTCTAGTATTTCGATGCCAGCCATGCTGAACCCCCTCCTTACTGCGAATTATTCCACACTGGAGAAGGCGAAACCTCTTAGCTGACAAAACTAGTCATAGATAGTAAAAGGTTCTTACTTTTCGACAATGCCCTTAATTAAGGAAAGTATGCACATGTTGGATGGGATTTACACATGGATATGTTATATATGTTGAAATAAAGAATCCCACTAATAACGCATCATGAAAAAGTACAACGGTGACTGTGCACCACACACACTAAAGAAACTTTCTAAACACCGCTTGGCGCTAGGGGTCGCCTTCGCTGATGATTATAGAAAAAGCGTAAATCAAACAAGTAAATTGGAAAGTAATTTAAGTAAATCCATATAGAAAAGGCAACAATCCATTCAAATGAACGAAATGTTGCCTTTTCTATTTATTATCTTCACTCTGTCCGTGAGGGTTTTAAGTCAATAAAGTTTTACCCTAATACTCAGCATCAGTCCTACTTTATTTCTTAATGGTGGACTTGATATTGTATACCTCTTATATTGCCCTCAAATTCAGGCGATACATTGAAAAGAATCTTGACGGTTTGTATTTGATTCCCACCTTCTTTAATTCAAGATACGAGAATACCAACTTGAAGATAATCAAGTATCAATGTTGCAACTCGTAGTTCCGTTACATGTTCCCCCTTTCGTCATCACTCGTTATAATGAAGAAAGAATTTTTTTCCATAACGACGCATAATGGTCCAACCGTTACATAAAAAAGAACGTCAATAGATGAACTCCTGTTGTTAAACTAAACACCCGCTAATTTAAGTAGAAAGACTCTCATACACTGATCTATGCCATACTTTAAAATGAAACTTTCACTCACTATCAAAATGAAATCATAGCTCCTCGTTCATCGAATACTGAGTCTGGGTTCCAAGCAATTTCCCAAAGGTTGTTCTCGGGATCCGAAAAATAGGCTGTTCTTCCTCCCCAGAAGGCATCACTTGGTTCTCTTAAAATATTCCCACCTATTTTTCTAATAGCATCAATTGTTGTATCCACTTCTTCTGGTTTGTCTACGTTGATGGCAAAAGTCACGCCACGAAAGGTATCTACACTTTCAGTAATTTCAACTCCTGCATCCTTAGCCAATTCCTCAATAGGAAATATTGAAAGAATTACACCCGCTGTTTTATAGGCAGCGTAATTATCAGAACTTATCTCTGTTTCTTCCCATCCTAAACTTTTATAAAACGAACGTAAAATTGGTAAATTGAATGCCCCAATAGTAATCAAGCTAATTCTTTGCAATACCATTAATATTACCTCCATATTTTTATTAAGTAATAATTTCAACAAAATGCTTAATAATCCCTCTTTCACTATCCTGCACCGTTAGCCATCCATGTAGCGCAAAATCAGCGCTACACCACAGAGGATGAAAACGGATGTTGGATAGTACGGCTGGGAGAAGAAGGTCAATCAACTATGGTGCCATTGAGCCCATCCATTAGTCTGACTCCAACGACCACGGTGCATCACAGAATGTTGCTCCCTTACGGGAAGCACTCATGGAAGTTTTATAATATTTCTTTTGATTAATATCGTTTTTTTAAGTTTGGATATTTATTATTATAAATTTTATCCCAAATTTTTAGGGCACTAGGATAACAATTATTAATTGAAGGTATTCTACTTCTACTCCTCGAAAACATTTCATCAAAGACCTCATGTATCACTTCAGCTAATTTTTCAACAGATGCAGTTGGTAATCGCGATACAATGCGACTTATTTCTGGATCATATTCATCCTCAGATGAGAAACTTAAAAAGTTCATCGGGTCCCAATCATTAATTACTTCTTTTACAATTTGGTAGTGGTTCATAATATCCCTCTTTCAAAATGTAATTTTTAGTGATTTATGCTACACCCTTATTTAACAAACATACCAAATTAATTGAATAACTATTAAATTTCATAGTACCATGATTACCCATTTAGGAGGCATAAAATAACATTTCAATAAGGTGCTTGCTGTTACACATAATGAGTCGTACTACGAAGCTACTAGCTCCAATTTACAAGTGAAATTCCTCTTAATTTGAATATCAAACAAAAAGTTAGTACAAACGTTCGAGAATGGGTATAATAGTGGTAAATTAAAACCAAAAGGAGTCTTGCCTTATGAGTCAAAGAGTTCCCTACAATGATGTTGCACCCGAAGGTATGAAAATTATGATGGATATGGAGAAGTACACTAAGCAGTCTACAATAAATAGAACAACTAGAGAGTTAATCAAAATCAGAGCCTCTCAAATTAATGGCTGCGCCTTCTGCATTGATATGCATTCATCCGATGCTCGTAAGATGGGTGAAACTGAACAACGAATTTATTGTTTGAGCGCTTGGAATGAATGCACTTTTTATACACCAGCGGAGAAAGTTGCTCTGGAACTGTCTGAGCATATTACTCTAATCCCTACCAAAAGAGTTCCTGACGATCTATATAAGCGAGTACTTGAACAATATGACGAGAAACAATATGTTGACCTTGTTCTAATCATCAATCAAATCAACAGTTGGAATAGAATTTCTATTGCAATGGGTAATATCGCGACTGAAAAATAATTACTCTCAACGAACATCTTTCGGTGTTCGTTTTTTCACGTTCTTTTACTACGCATTCTGTGCCTTATGTATCGTAAGGCACAATCTCACTCCGCTTTCTCTTCGTTTATATATAAAGAAAAAGAACATCTGAATGGATGTTCTAAAAATATATTATTATGGCATTTGCCGAACTTATGATGCTTCGTTATCTCCAGCGAAGTCAGCATCAAACGTTGTTAGAAGGCTTCTTTCCTTTAATAAATACCCAAATACCTACAATCAAAAAAAAGCTACCCCATCGACCGAAAAATCTCGATCAACGGGATAGCCCTTCACAATTATTCAATTCAACCCGTGATCATTTCTCCAATGAGACGCGGGCTTTCAACTGCTTGTTCGCTAATGATAATATGTTGTTGTATCAAAGCGATAGAACGTTCCACATCCTGTATATTCGAATGAATGACGGCAAGTGGCTCACCTTGCTGTACGGAATCACCAATTTTTTTACGCAAAACAATTCCAACGGCGAGGTCAATTTCATCTTCCTTCGTCGCTCGTCCTGCCCCTAATAGCATGGCCGCAACACCGATATCATCCGCTTCCATTTTCGTAACATACCCTGATGTCAGTGCTGGTACCTCAATTTGATATTTTGCGGTAGGCAACAACGAAACATCATGGATAATTGCCGCATTGCCTCCCTGCGCTTCAATCAGCTTGCCGAATAATTCAAGCGCTGAACCGTCGGCGATAACCGCTTTCAGCATGTCACGGGCTTCATCAATCGAATCCGCTTTGCCGCCTGCCACAATCATCTTGCTGCCGAGAACAAAACAAAGTTCTGTCAAATCATCTGGCCCTTGCCCTTTTAGCGTTTCAATCGCCTCTATAACTTCAAGCGCGTTCCCAATCGCAAAACCAAGCGGCTGACTCATATCCGAAATGACTGCCATTGTCTGTCTACCCACTTGCTTACCAATCGCTACCATTGACTCAGCAAGTGCTTTAGCATCTGCTTCGGTTTTCATGAATGCCCCATCGCCAGTTTTAACATCCAGCACGATGGCGTCTGCGCCCGCAGCAATTTTCTTACTCATAATCGAACTAGCAATTAAAGGAATACTATCAACAGTTGCTGTTACATCTCGTAAGGCGTACAGCTTTTTATCTGCCGGCGTTAGGTTACCACTTTGACCGATAACTGCCAAATTCAAGTCATTCACTTGCTTGGCGAATTGCTCTTCCGTTAACTCAATGTGAAAACCCTCAATTGACTCCAACTTATCAAGCGTTCCACCTGTATGGCCAAGTCCACGACCACTCATCTTCGCAACAGGTACGCCACACGCAGCGACAAGCGGCACCAAGATAAGTGTCGTCGTATCGCCCACCCCTCCAGTGGAGTGCTTATCGACTTTAATCCCTTCAATCGCCGACAAATCAATCTGATCGCCCGATTCAACCATCGCCATCGTCAGATGACCTTGTTCTTCCGCAGACATCCCAGTAAAGTAAATTGCCATAAGAAAAGCACTTGCTTGATAATCAGGAATTGACCCATCTGTATAACCATTGACGAAAAATGTGATTTCTTCCTTCGAAAGCACTTCACCATTGCGTTTTTTCTCGATTACATCAACCATTCTAAACATTGACATCACACCTTTCCAACTAATAAACTCAAGAAACTTACCCCGAACTCTGGCAGTTTCACGTTAAAGTTATCCGCAACTGTCGCTCCAACATCCGAAAACGTCTCCCTTTGCGGCAAAGCTCCGCCACGCTTGAAACTAGGCGAATAAACAAGCAGCGGAACGTATTCACGTGTATGATCCGTCCCTGGATAGGTCGGATCATTTCCATGATCCGCTGTAATGATTAGCAAATCCTCTTCATGCAAAGCCGTCATAATTTCCGGTAACCTTGCATCGAATTCCTGCAACGCATTACCATACCCAATTGGATCTCTTCGATGACCAAATAATGCATCAAAATCGACAAGATTAGTAAAGCTAAGCCCCTTGAAATCCTTCTTCATAACATCTAACAATTTGTCAACGCCATCCATATTACTCACTGTACGAACTGATTCTGTAATGCCTTCTCCATTAAAGATATCCGCAATTTTACCAACTGCAATCACATCATATGTAGCATCTACTAATTCATTCATAACAGTCCGACCAAACGGCTTCAGTGCATAGTCATGGCGATTCGTCGTACGCGTGAAATTTCCTGGTTCCCCAATAAATGGACGCGCAATGACACGACCGACCAAATATTTTGGATCCAATGTTAATTCACGTGCAATTTCACAAATGCGATATTGTTCCTCAATCGGAATAATACCTTCATGTGCTGCTATTTGTAATACCGGATCCGCTGATGTATAGACGATTAGCGCACCTGTCTCCATATGCTCTTCTCCGTATTCGTCAAGAACCTCTGTCCCACTTGCAGGTTGATTGCAAATCACTTTACGTCCTGTTCGTTGCTCTAATTCAGCAATCAATTCTTGTGGAAAGCCATTCGGATAGACTTTGAACGGCTTGTCAATATTCAACCCCATAATTTCCCAATGCCCCGTCATAGTATCCTTACCAACGGATGCTTCTTCCATTTTGCCATAATACGCCTGTGGCTCGTCTTCAACTGTAATCCCTTTTATTTCACCGATGTTCCCAAGGCCCAGTTTGCTCATATGAGGCATATGTAATCCTTCCATTGCGTCTCCGATGTGCCCGAGCGTATTGGAGCCTACATCACCGAATAATTGGGCATCCGGGGCTTCTCCGATACCTACGGAGTCAAGTACGATTACATGGATGCGTTTAAATTGTTGTTTTTGCATAGTTGTTTCCTCCAATTAAATAATCTGTTTCCATTATTTCAAGCCCGCGGGTGAAATTTCACATACACTTCTTTTAACCGTGAACGGCTAACATGTGTATAAATTTGAGTTGTTGAAATATCTGCATGGCCAAGCATTTCCTGAACAGCACGCAGATCCGCCCCATTTTCAATGAGATGCGTAGCAAAAGAATGACGCAAAATATGCGGTGTCAATTCCTTTTGTATACCCGCTTCCAGTGCATGCCCCTTCAATAGCTTCCAGCAGCCTTGCCTTGTTAGACGAGTTCCACGCATATTGACAAACAATGCTTCCGCTTGTTTTTGCTTGGCGATAAAACCAGGACGCGCCTCAGCTATATACGTTTGACAAGCTTCAATGGCTTTGCCGCCGAGTGGGATAATCCGTTCCTTCCCCCCCTTACCGAACACGCGAACAAAGCCCATCGACAAATGGATATCATCCATATCTAACCCAATTAGCTCACTAACCCGCATTCCTGTCCCATACAATATTTCCAATAGCGCATGGTCCCTCACGCCTTGAGGCTTTGAACGATCTGGGATAGCGATTAACCTATCTACTTCTTCCATAGACAAAACGCGTGGCAATTTCTGCTCTAGCTTCGGTAATTCTAAATGTACCGTCGGATCTTGAGTAGTCACTTTTTCTCGTAAAAGAAACTGATGAAAGGAGCGAATTGAGGAGATATGTCTCGACACAGTTCTTGAAGATTTACCACTTTCTTTCAAACGTTGCAAATGCTCTAAAATAGCCGGTCGATCTACATCATCAATCGTTTTGAAGCCTTTATCTTCTAGATGATCCATGTAATCATCTAGATCACGCCTATAAGAAATAATCGTATTGCTAGACAATTGGCGTTCCACTTTTAAAAAATGCATATAATCCTCAAGCGCAAAATGATTATCTTTCATGAATAGCGGGAAATAAAAAACAAGTTCTGTCTATCCTTTGTTTAAACAATCCCTTTCCCCCTTTCGTATCCAACGACAAAAGGGATAGCGGCGCGCCATCCCTTTTTATCAAACACGCCTCGGCATGTTTGCGTCCAGATTTTGAATTGAGCTTGTACCTGCAGGATGCAGGTATGCAACTGTTGCCGCAGGACGCGGCGAACTTTAGTTGCCTTTCTTCTCCATTAAAAATCTGGGACATCCGCCGAAGGCATTAACAGGGAGGAATTGAACTTCATTCCTCCCTGTTAAACTTCACTATCATCTACATCCGATGTACATCTTTTACAAACACCATGAAACGTTAACCAATGATCTTTAATGGCAAATTGAAAACGGCTTTCAACAATCTTTTCGACATCGCCGAGAAGATCTTCCTGAATTTCGTCCACTGTACCACATTCGATGCAAATGAGGTGATGATGGAAATGGGCAGCACCTTCCTGCCGCAAATCATATCTCGATACCCCGTCACCAAAATTGATTTTATCGACTACTTTAAGATCTGTTAGCAACTCAAGCGTACGATATACAGTAGCTAGCCCAATTTCGGGTGCTTTCTCTTTGACTAGTAAAAATACATCTTCGGCACTTAGATGGTCTTCCTCATGTTCAAGGAGGACCAAAACCGTCGCTTCACGCTGGGGCGTTAACTTGTAACTTGCCCCATGCAATTGTTTTTTTATCCGATCGATTCGGCTCTCCATACGACGCCCCCCTCAAACTGCTTCCATTATACCAAATGGGCTTTCCTTCTGACAACATAAAGGAAACGGTTGGGGCAGTGAGGACAATTATTCTTTATAGAAGAATGAATTGAAAGACAATAATTTCAATGGCGAGCACGGCTACCGATAGACCAATTATTGTTGGCAATGCACGCATATTGCGCCTTTTCCCTAGTGTCGTATTCATGAAGTAGGGGGGAGTTAGAATTGCACAGTACATAAGAAATAGAAAGCAACCGATGAACTGAAACGGAAACCACCAAATCGAATAGGCCATCATTTTTGCACCCGAACCGAGAAGATAGGAAGATGATAAACCGAAAAACACGCATTTCACTGCTCCTAAAAACAGTACAAGAAAGCGCGTTTTACTGAACGACGCTATCGCAAACGTTACGATGAAAAACAGAGCCACTGTACCTATAGGTCTACTATAACCTGCCTCATGTCCTCCGACGACACGGACATCATAAAGCGCAATCACTCTTTCGATCGCAACCGTAGGCATGTCGCGATACAATAATGCCCCACCAATATAACCGACCGCCAAAATAATAAATAAGTGGATGAACGATAAGGAACGGACCATAGGCTGCACCTCCGCATAGTTTGTCCTGCTTTCACGGATAATTGCTTACCGAAGTAAGATCCAACTGTCCTAAAAAGCTCGATTGGTCCAACATATGCTTGTCCGTTCAAAATTAGGTCACTTTGCTAGAAGTTTTTTTGCATAGAGTACAGCAAAAGCTGTTTTTGCATCGAATATTTTACCCGTCGCAACCATATCCTCCGCCTGCTCAATCGTTACTTCCGACAATTCTATGAACTCATCCTCATCGCCCGCCGCAGGACTGTCGATTTTATACAGATCACGCGCCAAATACAGATGAATGATTTCATCTGCGAAGCCTGGTGACGTCGCAAACGATTGAATATAACTAAATTCCTTTGCACCATATCCCGTCTCCTCTTCCAGTTCACGGACTGCTGTTATTTCTGGAGCCTCTCCCGGGTCAATTTTCCCTGCTGGTATTTCAATGAGCGAGCGCTCCAACGCTTTGCGATATTGCTCAACAAGTACTAATTTTCCTTCCCTAGTAATCGCAATAACCGCAACTGCCCCTGGATGTTTGATTAATTCACGTTTTGCTCGATTGCCATCCGGTAATTCCACCTCTTCCACACGTAGTGTAATAACTTTTCCTTCGTACAAAGTTTCACCTGACAGCGTTTTTTCTTCGTATTTATTCATGCTAGTCAATCCCTTCTTCTAGAATTTCTAATGCCGACATTGTACCATGGATAAAACAGGGGGTGCATGATTATGAAGAAAAGAGATCTAGGCAAGAGTGGTCTGTATGTGTCTGAAATCGGATTGGGCTGTATGTCGTTACCAAATAATCTAGGGGAATCCAAAAACATCATCGACGCTGCAATCCATGCCGGCATCAATTATTTCGATACAGCCGATTTGTATGAGGGTGGTCGCAATGAAGAGCTTGTTGGTCACGCAATAAAAGGAAGACGTCAAGATATTATCCTAGCTACAAAAGCCGGTAATAAAATGAATCCCGACGGCAAGGGCTGGACGTGGGACGCTTCCAAAGCGCATATAACAGAAGCTATTAAAAAGAGTTTGCTTCGCCTCGAAACAGATTATATCGACTTATATCAGCTCCACGGTGGGATAATGGAAGACAATGTCGATGAAACAATCGATGCATTCGATAGCTTAAAAAAAGAAGGACTCATCCGACAATATGGCATTTCCTCGATCCGTCCAACCGTCATAAAAAGATTCTTGGATAAAAGCACTGCCATTTCAGTTATGATGCAATATAGTTTACTCGACCGCAGACCAGAAGAATGGTTCCCGATGATTCATGAAGCTGGCGCGTCTGTTGTCACAAGGGGAACAATTGCTAAAGGCTTTTTGACCGCAGAAGGTTTGGCAAGAGCAGAACAAGCAAACGGCTTCGTTGACTATGATGCTGCCGGACTGACACGTACAGTCCAAACACTAAGTGAACAATCAGCAGACCTGCACGCAGCAGCCATCGCTTATGTTCTTCATGATCAAACAGTCGCATCTGCCCTCGTTGGTGCACGCACAACAGAGCAATTGCTTGATTCGGTGATCGCATATGAGAAACAAGTGACGGATGAGGAGATTACTCGGTTAAGGGGTATTTCACAGTTCCACACATACAGGGAGCACCGTCTTTAATTTACATACAAAAAACGCACAGATTGTCATTTGACTGTGCGTTTTTGTATGCCTATTTTCACTTTATTCAATTATAGCGCCCATCGGTTCTAATACAAACTTTTCAATCGCATGACAAACGCCCTCTTCATTATTCGTCAACGAAGTATAATCGGCGATGTCCTTCACTGCTTGGACAGCATTGCCCATCGCAACACCTAAACCAGCCGTTTGAATGAGCTCAATATCATTGTGATTATCGCCTATCCCAATCGTTTCTGAACGATCAATACCCAGCTTGCTCGCCAAATGCAGTAGAGCACTTCCTTTGTTCGCTTCTGGGTGTGTCACCTCAAGATAATTCACAGCAGATTTAGAGATATGTGCTCTCTCACCAAACAACTCACGCAATTCATCTTGTAAGTGATCGAGGTCATCTGAAGCTTCAATAAAGAGCGCTTTCGTAAATCCTCGGTTGGCAAGCTTTCCGAGATCCGGTTCCACCTTATAAGGGACCTTAGACTTTTTAGAATAAGCAATAAGCTTGTCACTTTCTGATGCCCCATACAGAATATCATCCTGGTAAACTTGTAAATGCAAATCTTTTTCATTCGCAATATCCACCAACTGTTGTGCAATATCCGCCGGAATGAGACGTTCATAGAGCACTTCATTACTCGCAATTTCCTTAATGATTGCTCCCTGATAAGTAATAACCGGCACATTGATGCCTAGTTGCTGCGCAAACTGTTTGGCTGAAGGATACATACGGCCTGTTGCAATCGTCACAACAGTCCCTAATTCTACTGCTTTTTGTATTGCTTGAATCGTTCTAGGCGTAATGATCAGCTCGTCCGTGAGTAATGTTCCATCAAGGTCAATCGCAACTAATTTATACATAAAATCAGATCCCCTTTACTTATACGATATCTAGCTATCCTCGCATGATGCAGTATGTGGTGTCTAGTGAAGATGCTTGATCTTTCAGTCAGTTTCTCGCGCAAATAACGTTACATGACTCGGCTTTTTCCAAAATAGTGCAATAATCGTACCGATAAATAAAACAATCGCCGCAAAATAGTATGGATAATTTAGGTTAATATCGAAAAGTACACCACCTATAATTGGGCCGAAAATATTACCGATACTAGTGAAAGTTGAGTTCATGCCACCGACAAAGCCTTGTTCGTTGCCCGCAATTTTTGATAAGTAAGAAGTAATCGCTGGTCGCATCAAGTCAAACCCGATAAACAGGACAAATGTAGTGAGTAAAATAGATATATAAGAACTGACAAAGGTCATCAACAAAACAAGTACAGCCGAAATTGCTAAACTGTAGCGTATCAAATTGATTTCACCCATACGTCTTGATAGACGGTCAAACAATACAACCTGCGCAATTGCACCCACGATGCCACTACCTGTAATAACGATGGCAATATCTTTTGGTGTAAAGCCAAACTTGTGGTCAACGAATAGGCTAAAGAGTGATTCAAATGCGGCTAGCCCAAATGTTGATACGAATATTAAAATAAATGCAATGAAATACATAGGAATGAAAATACGACGAATCCCAGTTACTTGCCCAAGTGTCGGTGCTTCTTCAGCTACGCGCTCAGGCTCTGTTAAGAGGATAAGTGACAAAATCGCGGCAAACACTCCTAATATCCCCGCGGAATAAAAAGGGACACGCGTGCCTATTTCGGCTAAAAATCCACCAATCCCTGGCCCAATAATAAAGCCTGTGCTAATCGCCGCAGACATATAACCTAGCGCTTTCGATCTTGTACTAGTCGTTGTAATATCTGCTATAAATGCTGCCACCGCAGGCATGATGAAAGCAGCACTCACTCCACCAAGCATACGCGAGATAAATAGTACTTCAACAGTTTTTCCAATTCCAAATAAAAACTCTGAAAAACCAAAGACAAATAAACCAAGAACAATCATAATTTTCCGTCCGTATTTATCTGCCCATCGGCCTGCAAACGGAGAGAAGATTAGCTGAGTAATCGCAAATGCTGCCACCATATACCCGACCACTGCACCAGAAATATTCAACTCGTTCATAATCGTTGGTAACACTGGGATAACGAGTCCAATGCCAAGAAATGCGATGAACAAATTCATCAGCAAGATAGCCAATACGCCTTTTTGATTCTTCATAATTAAATCTCCTCTAGATGCTATTGTTTCCACTTTATGATGTATATCCTTGCATATCCAGCACCATATGTCTAGTTAAGTTTTCACATACTACAATTCCATAGTATACGGTTACGTTTCAACTTGTCATTTAACACCCAAATTTCCAGATTTCGCTCTTTCAAAAAAATCCTCCAATCTATTTTGTAGACTGGAGGAGAATTAATTACACCAAGTTTTTCTTTCTTGAAGGAATCATATTAAATAAAATATTCAAAGCAATCGCCGTTACACTTCCCGCGACGATGCCATTGCTCGTTAAAATACGGAGGCCCGAAGGAAATTGTGCGAATAGTTCAGGTGCAACTGTTACACCAAGTCCAAGCCCAATTGAACAAGCAATAATCATAGAGTTGTCCTGCGAATCGCCAATCACTTTGCTTAACATTTTAATACCTTGTGCTACAACCATTCCAAACATGGCAAGCATCGCCCCACCTAGAACAGCGACTGGAATAATGGTTGTCAGCGCAGCAATTTTTGGAACAAACCCCATTGTAATAAGCATGATACCCGTAATTAAAATGATTTTTCGTGATCTGACACCTGACATTTGCAGCAAGCCGACATTTTGCGAGAACGTTGTATAAGGAAAGGCATTGAAAATCCCACCGAGCAAGACGGCAATTCCTTCTGCACGATACCCTTTTTCAAGATCTTCCTTTTTAATATCTCGTTCACAAATATCCCCTAGCGCAAAGTACACACCTGTTGATTCGACCAATGAAACCATAGCGACTAAAATCATCGTCACGATGGCCGACCACTCGAACGTCGGTAGACCGAAGTAAAATGGCTCTACCATATGAATATACGATGCATCCCGAACAGCTGTGAAATCTACCATCCCCATAAATGTCGCAGCAACCGTTCCTGCAACTAACCCTAGTAAGATAGAAATCGCGCGCATGAAGCCCGTAGAAAATTTATAGACCAAAATGATGAATAACAATGTTCCGAATGATAATGACACATTCGCCATCGAGCCGAAATCACTCGCACCCTGTCCGCCGCCCATATTATTAATCGCAACAGGGATCAATGTAATTCCGATAATCGTCACGACAGAACCTGTGACAACAGGCGGGAAAAACCGTACAAGCTTACCAAAAAATCGACTAATGACAATGACGAACAGCCCAGACACAATGATAGCCCCATAGATTGCGGTAATACCAAATTCGCCACCAATAGCAATCATTGGCCCTACTGCTGTAAACGTACAGCCTAAAACTACAGGTAATCCGATACCAAAGAAACGATTATTCATAATTTGTAAAATCGTAGCAACCCCACACATTAAAATATCGATGGATACAAGATACGTCAATTGTGTCGATGTGAGGCCAAGTTCTGCACCTACAATGAGCGGTACGAGGACTGCCCCCGCATACATCGCTAATACATGTTGGAGGCCTAATGCCGTGGCCTTAATGGGATTATTCACTGAAGTTCATCCTCCTCAGTAAACGTTACTTGTCCGTTTTCAAGTGAAGCAATAATCGCTAATGACTCCACACGGATACCACGTTCGCGGATTAGTGAACCACCAGGCTGGAAGCCTTTCTCGATCACAATGCCGACACCTGCAAGCTTTGCCTCTGCCTGCTCAATGATATCGAGCAAACCAAGAACAGCCTGTCCATTCGCCAAAAAATCATCAATCAGCAGTACTGTATCTTCACTTGTAATAAAATCCTTCGAAACTGAAATTTCGTTCGTCTCTTTTTTGGTAAATGAATGAACACTTGCTGTATATAAATGGTCGATTAACGTCAACGACTTGCGCTTTCTAGCAAAAATAACAGAAACACCTAATACAAGTCCTGCCATCATTGCAGGCGCAATGCCAGACGATTCGATTGTTAAAATTTTTGTAATACCAGCATCTTTGAATCGTGCTGCAAACTCCTCGCCAATCGCCTGCATAAGCGGCGGGTCAATTTGATGATTCAAAAACGTATCCACTTTTAAAACTTGATCCGATAATACTTTACCATCCTGTACAATTTTCTCTTGTAGCAACTTCATGCTGTTATTCCTCCCTGTTATTTTCACAATCAAGGACCAAAAAAATAAGCCCTATGACCGTGCATCCATTCATACCATGAGTGGAGCAATGTCATTCGAGCTTATTTGTCGAATGGGAAAGAACAGGAGATAGACTCCTGTCAATCCGTTGCCGCCCATAGTCGATTTGTTTACGGCAAATCGGTAGAAACTCGCAGGCCATATTCCTGCTATTATACGAGTGAATTTTATTAGAATGGTAATAGTATAGCATGTTTCGATGCTCATAAAAATTAAATAATGATTCCTTCAATTCAATGAATAAGCATGTTAGAGCGAGTATGTTATGGTTAAGGATATAACTATATTTTGGAGGACTTATTTTGACTACTCAGCATGTATCTAGAAGATTAAAATTCACACGCAATACTTGGTTTCTACTAATCGGGATTGTGTTTATCGCACTGACGCTTCGCTCACCGTTAACAACTGTTGGCCCCCTCATTTCTTCCATTAGGGATAGCCTGGGGATTTCGAATGTCTTAGCAGGATTCTTGACAACAATCCCCTTACTAGCATTTGCGATCATTTCACCGTTTGCACCAAGGCTAGCACGACGCTTTGGGATGGAGCTCACTTTATTCTGTTCGCTTATTTTATTGACAGCAGGGATTATTATTCGCTCGCTAGGAACAGTACCCACTTTACTCATCGGAACGTTTCTACTTGGACTAGCCATCGCCTTTGGAAATGTGCTTTTGCCTAGTTTAATAAAGCTCAGTTTCCCATTGCAAATCGGGCTGATGACAGGTATTTATTCCGTATCTATGAATCTCTCGGCCTCGATTGCAATCGGCGTCAGTGTGCCACTCGCTCAAACATCATTTGGTTGGCAAGGTGCATTAGGAATGTGGTCGATGCTAGCACTCATTGCTTTGTTGGTTTGGCTACCGCAATTAAAAAACAAACGCTTGGCAGCTGTACCCGAAGTAGCAAAGGAAAAAATTCCTTTATGGCGCTCTCCCCTTGCCTGGAGTGTCACTTTGTTCATGGGCTTCCAATCGCTACTTTTTTATACAACTTCGGCCTGGCTACCTGAAGTATTAAAAGCACAAGGCATTAGTGCAGATAGTGCTGGCTGGCTAGTCTCCCTACTGCAATTTTCTCAGCTTCCTATTACGTTTATTATTCCTATCATTGCTGGAAAAGTGAAAGATCAGCGCATGATTGTCGTTGGCGTCACCACTTTATATATCCTCGGGTATGGTGGTGTTCTATTAAATATCACTTCCCTCACCGCATTATGGATGATTATGATTGGCTTGGCGGGTGGGGCGGCATTTGGACTGGCGATGATGTTCTTCACATTGCGCACACGGACAGCGCAGGAAGCGGCTAATTTGTCAGGCATGGCACAGTCCTTCGGCTACGCACTCGCCGCTGTCGGACCTGTATTGTTTGGCTTATTGCACGACTTTACGGCGGGTTGGACAATGCCTATGCTCATTCTCATCGTAGCATCTATCGTTGTCTTACTCGCTGGAATGAAAGCTGGAAAAAACGTCTTTGTACTATCACCGGAAAGCAAGTAGCATCATCAGATTTGTAAACAATAGCATTAAAAAGAGCTTCCGAATTGGAAGCTCTCTTTAATACATGATACTCAATCAGTTATTTTCAACGGCTGCATGATTTGTTCATATTGCTGGTGCCACTCCTGCCAGTCATCTACTCTGGAATGAATGGGCTCATTTTTGAGCAATGACTCAATCACATTCAAACAAACATGCCACCCCGCCAAGTCTTTGATGGTTTGATCAGTGATTACGCTAAAATACTCTTTAAAAATTAACAAACAGCCTTCCTGCTCTGGCTGTAGTTCAAACCGAACCCTATCGCCAAACCAATCAAATTCTAAAATTGCGTGCACAGCGTACGCTAATATCTCCAATTCTTCAAACTTTCCTTCTGACATGTCGAACTTCATAAATCCACCTTCACGAAGTTCTCCGACACGCAGCTCTTCAAACCACTTGTCCAATTTTGCATTATCCGTCAGCATTGCCCAAACTTCTTGCGCGGAATGCTTAATATGGCGTTCACTACAAGCAACGTATCCTTGCTCATACTGTTCAATAGTAGCAATCATGTTAGACCTCCTTATAATTGAACTTCCAAAACAATCGGGCAATGATCACTACCCATAATATGTGGATGAATAGTTGCATCTTTTAGTAAAGGTTCCAGACGATTCGATGCGATGAAATAATCAATACGCCAGCCAATATTACGCTCCCGCACTTTATTCATATACGACCACCACGTATAGGCGTCTCCTTGAGTAGGATGAAAATACCTGAACGTGTCAACAAATCCTTCTGCTAACAACACCGTCATCTTGCCCCGCTCTTCAAAAGTAAATCCTGAATTACCGATATTCGATTTAACATTGCGAATATCAATCTCTTCGTGCGCTACATTCAGATCGCCACATAAAATAACCGGCTTATGCTGATCAAGTTCCTTCAAGTATGCCCGCATGGCCTCTTCCCACTCAAGGCGAAAAGGCAATCGCGCCAAGTCACGCTGGGCGTTAGGTGCGTAAACGTTTACTAAGTAAAATTGCTCAAATTCTAATGTGAGAATCCGTCCTTCGGCTTCCACGTCTGCATCTCCCACACCGTATTTCACAGATAGCGGTTGCTCTTTTGTAAACACGGCCGTCCCTGAATAACCTTTTTTAACAGCATAATTCCAATACTGATGATAACCATCCAACTGCAAATCGATTTGACCTTCCTGCAACTTCGTCTCCTGCACACAGAAAACATCCGCGTTGACTTCATTAAAATAGTCTAAAAACCCTTTACGTACACAAGCTCGTAAGCCATTGACATTCCAAGAAATTAACTTCAATTTAGTTTGACCCCTTCTCTATTCACTAGCTACAGGTTACCAAACAAGTAGATAGCAGACAACAAAATGACTAGCATCTATGCTACAAGAAGTTTGAATAAATGCTATTACAATTCGAGCACTGATAACAGTATTACTCTTCATCACCTCGATGGTACCTCTAATTATACAGTCCCTCTCTCAATCAATTTCACGGCTATTTCCTTATTGGATATTTCTTTATTGATTGCCTGGTGGAAAAGGTCACTTCCCATTTCTATAACAGGAATTTCGATTGTTGTAATGTTCATCATCTTCGCTATAGGTTGATTGTCAAAACTACATATAGCTAGATCGTTTGGTATTGCTATTTGCTGTTGTTGACAGCAAATTACGATACCGGCTGCAACTTGGTCACCTGTTACTAGCAAAGCCGTCGGTGGTATAGCCATTTTTTTCACTTTATTAATGACTTTTTCGCCATCCTCAAAATAGAAGCACTCGTCAATCATATATTCCGGGACATAGGGCAAACCGTATTTCTCATGGAACTCCCTATAAGCTAGCTCTCTATTAAAACTACTCGGTCCTGAGCTTCTGCCAACAGAATAGCCAATTTTCCTATGACCTTTCCGATACAAATACTCCAATGCATTGAAAAATATTTCGTAGTGATTGACAAAGGTAGTCGAAATTGTTTTCCCTTTCACGTCTTCAGATAAGACGATTGGACCATACTGCTGATGCTCTTCTATTAATTCCATATCACAGGTTCTCGAACAAATAATCAGCCCATCAATTTGCTTTTCTTTTAGCATTTGTAATGCATCCATTTCTTTTTTTTCCATATAATCGGTTTGGAATAAAACTAAATAATAGTTATTGACTAATGCTTGCTTGGCAATCCCCTTCAATAACAAGGAAAAATAAGGATGATCGGAAAACGGGAGAACAACACCTATCAGCTTCGTTTTCCCTCTACTCAGATGGACGGCATTGATATTCCTATTGTAATTAGTAACTTTTATAGCCTTTAATACAGCATTCCTTTTTTCCTCACTTACATAGGGATGATTGTTTAACACCCGGGAAACAGTTGTTACTGATACCTCAGCAATCTTTGCCAAATCTTTAATATTCGTCATCTCTATCCTCACCTCGCCCCAATAAAAACATATTTTTAAAAGTTTTAATTTTTCCGCTTGCTCTGAAATGGGTTTCATAAATTATACTTTCATTATAGCTAAAGAGGAGGCATTTTGGTGATAATCCTCTTTATAAAAAAGTTGATCTACTATTGGCGTGACGGTTAGTCCGGCGTGACGATAGAGATCAACTTTTTGCTTTTTACCGGTTCCGGACACCCTTGCTTAATTCTTCACTACACTCTCTGGCGCAATATCAAGCAAAAAAGGGCTCGGTTCGCCTACACTGTAAAGCTGCAAGTAGTGCATAGCTCGGGTACAGGCGGTATAGAACAATCTTCTAAGGCTGTCATCACTATATACCTGTTCCGATGCGTCATAAATAATAACGGCGTCGAATTCGATTCCTTTCGCTAAGTACGCAGGTATGACAACAACGCCTTGCTCATATTCAATTGAACCACTTTTCACAAGCTTAATTTCTTCAATGCCACTTAGCGCTTCATATGCCACAGTACTCTCAGCCGCAGATTTACATATAATCGCAATCGTATGATAGCTCTGCTTCCTCAAGTCTGAGATCTTAGAAGCGATACAGCGGTGCAGTTCGGCGTGATTCGCCAATTGCGTCAGAACAGGCTTCTCACCGTCGCGTTCAAAAGCTGTAATCTGCTCACCGTTAGGGATGAGTCCTCGTGTAAATTCGACAATAGGTTTTGTGGATCTGTAACTTCGAGTCAAAGTGATTCCTTCCGTTTCTTCGGGTCCATATAAGCTAGTAAGCGTATGGAAATCGACCGCTTCGCTGGCATGTGCAAATATCGCCTGATTAAAATCACCTAGGACAGTCATCTTTGCCGCAGGAAATAACCGCTTTAAAAACTCGAATTGAAACGAAGAATAATCTTGCGCTTCATCTACAAGTAAATGTTTGATAGAGCTGTTCATCTGAAAGCCATGAATTAGCTCTTGCAAAAGTAAAAATGGAGTAGCATCCTCGTAAAACAGTTTGCCTTCGTTCAGCATTCTCACAGACAACTGGCAAATATCTGCCCAATTGTCAGGTGTATTCCCCTCCATCCATGATTCCATCAGCATTGGATTGGCGAAAAGCTGCTTGTATATCCCCTTCATGTTGATAAATTGAAGCGCCTGAATCCGTTTACGGAGGCTTCTTAGTTTTTTACGAACAATTAATCGGCTAAGTACTTCGACCTCATCCTCATAATTATCAAATGCCTCTTCCTTGTGATTGTGTTTTTTCTCCAATTGGCTGCGAATCTTCCGATAATCTTCATCACTGAGAAGCTCGATTTCATCCTGCACCCAAGGCTTAGTCAGTTCTCGCATCTCTACTTCATCAATTCGGGCGTTTAGCCACTCCGTTAACCTCTCAATTCTGTTATAAAAGCGAACTGACGTATCTTCACTATAAAATCTTTCCGTCATTTGTTTAGCAGAGACAATGGGTTCCCCTCTAAATTTAATCCCCTTAAAGACCATGCCGGACTGCTCTAGCGATTGTCTATATGTTTGAATAGACTCAAAAAAACGAGGAGACGCCTTAAACCGAATGCTTTCAACCCTAGTATTATAGGAGGCATCTTCATATGCAGTTAAGACAAATTCCAGTTGCTCGTATACATTTTCGACTTGAAATGCCCCACTTAGTCGATGGTTCAAGTACTCTTGAAATGTAACTTGTTGCATATTTTCTTCCCCAAGCTCGGGCAATACTGTGGATACGTAACTGTTAAACATCGCATTAGGCGAAAATAGAATGATTTGATCGGCTTTCAGACGATCTCGATACTTGTAGAGCAAGTAAGCTATCCGTTGCAGAGCAGCTGATGTTTTACCACTGCCAGCTACCCCTTGAACAATCAATAGACGTCCATGATCATGCCGTATAATTCGATTTTGCTCCTGTTGTATGGTGGCCACTATACTGTTCAAATATTTGTTTGTTCCTTTGCCAAGTACCTGCTGCAAAATCTCATCTCCAATGGTGAGGCTCGTATCGAACATCGATTCAATCCGACCACCACGGATCATATATTGCCACTTTTTCTCCAACAATCCACAAATCATTCCTCCGGGTGTCGAATATTCAACCGGACCCGGCCCATAATCATAGTAGACACTTGAAATCGGTGCACGCCAATCATAGATGAGGAAGTCCTCTCCAGTTTCATCCATGAGCGTAGAGACACCGATGTAAATACGTTCCGCGGCAGGCCCTCCCTCTTCGAGTACATCAATCCGACCAAAATAAGGTACCTCCTGCATACGGCGTAACTCTGACAAGCGCTTGGAAGCTTGTCGATGTGTACTTTCATTTACCGCCATCGTTTGACTTTGTTGTCTCAAGCCAATGATTGTTTCCAAATAATCATCAAAAGTATCCGTGTTAATCTTGACGTCATCCCAAAAGTGTTTACGAAAATCAACTACTTCTTTACGCCTCCGACCGGTTTCATCCTCCAGCTTACTCGCCTGCTCTGTAATTATCTCCATTACTTCGTTCACTCGTTGTTGCTCCCGCTTGATTTCCATATTCATACAAAACACTCCTTTATTAAAATAAGTGTTGACCAAAGAGACTTTATACTATATAATATAATTAGGTTAATTATATACTTATATAAAAATAATGAGTTTCTATACTAATTTACCATAGTTTCTCATCTTTATCAATGCGTTTCGCGCAAATAAAAGGTGCTTAAATCTGAAATATTTCAGATTTAAGCACCTTTTATTGTGAATACAATGGCTAATGTGCAAATATCCCCCATAACCCGAAAATAGAAAAAATCGTCGTTCTTCATTTGAAGAAACGACGATTCCTTTATGATTTTATTTTCCGTTAAATGCAACTGCGATTTGCGCACCAATCACAGCGTTGTTTTTCACTAAAGCGATGTTAGCATCCAGGCTCGTACCATCTGTTAGTTCCTTCACTTTACCAAGCATGAACGGCGTTACATCTTTACCAGCAATGCCTTTTGCGTTTGCTTCGTCTAATGCCGTTTTAATAATGCCGTTAATGAAGCTTTCTTCCATTGCATCTGCCTCTGGGATTGGGTTGGCAATTACAGCTCCACCTTGCAAGCCAAGCTCCCATTTCGCACGAAGCATATCTGCAACCGTAGTAACATTATCTGCACGTAAGCTCAAGCCGAATTCACTTGATGGCGTATAGAATGCTGGCATTTTATCTGTTCCATAGCCGACAACCGGTACACCTTTTGTTTCCAAGTATTCAAGCGTCAGTCCGATGTCGAGGATTGATTTCGCACCTGCACAGACGACCGCCACATTTGTTTGTGCAAGCTCATCCAAGTCAGCAGAAATATCCATCGTTGTTTCCGCTCCACGGTGAACGCCACCAATACCGCCCGTTACGAAGATATGAATACCCGCAAGTTCTGCACAGATCATTGTTGCAGCAACTGTCGTCGCGCCTAATTGCTTCGTCGCGATTAAGTAACCGATATCACGGCGTGAAACTTTCGCCACACCTTGACTATTTCCGAACATTTCAAGCTCTTCATCAGAAAGACCGATTTTAATCATTCCGTCGATAATTGCGATTGTTGCAGGAACTGCACCGTTATCACGGATAATTTGTTCCACTTCACGTGCTGTTTTAACGTTTTGCGGGTACGGCATACCGTGTGAAATGATTGTCGATTCAAGTGCAACAACCGGCTTTCCTTGTGCCATTGCTTCTTGTACTTCTGCTGAGTAAGATAAATATTTTTCCATTAGTATTCCTCCAATTCGATTGTAAGCTGCGCTTTTGATAATTCCGGTCGTACTGTATACGATGATTCAAGCGTTTTTGCGGCATTGACCAATCCGCAGTGAATCGCCTCACTTGTATCCATACCTTCTAAATGCCCGTGCAAAACACCCGAAACAAATGCATCGCCCGCTCCAGTAACATCTTCCACCGATACACCAGCCATCGCTGTATAACGTTTTACTTCTCCGCCACGTTTTCCGGCCATGACACCCTTGGAACCAGCTGTTACGACAACGTTCTCTGCACCCACTTCGAACAATTTACGCACCGCACTTTCCCAATCGGCTTCAGTTTGAATTAACTGTCCTGTATAAGCTTCAGCCTCATCCTGATTGCAGATGAACCAAGTAACACCTTCCAGATTATCTGGCATTCGCGTCATTTTCGGAGAGGAAACAGGGACAATGGCTAAGCCTCTACCATGTAATACTGCACGACTTTTGACAAATTCTACTGTTTCTTTTGGACAATTCAAATCCATCACTACTAATGCAGCATTGGCAATCAATCGATCATTGCTTTCGATATAGTCAACCGACAACGCTTCGTAGACATCCATATTCGCCATCGCAACAACCAATTCCCCGTCCGGACTAAGCACCGCCGAATAAGAGCCTGTAGAATGCCCCGGCAATAATCCAACCGACTTCACATCCATATAGTCTGCCGACTCTTGTTCAATCAACTGCCAATCCGCGTCATTAGCTGCAACCGTTAATAATCGGACCGAATGATCGAGCCGCCCGAGATTATCTGCAATATTGCGAGCAACTCCCCCGACAGCTACAGACATAGATGATGGATTTGAAGTGCCTAACTGTGTAGCATCCTTTAGATGGAATTTCCGATCGACATTCGCTCCGCCGATACAAACCACTTCATTGTCCTCAGATAAAATATAAGCACGCCCGGTAATCACGCCGCGCCTTGTCAATCCTGAAATAAGATTGGCAAGCGCCGGCCGTGACATAGCTAGCTGATCAGCCATATCCTGTTGGGTCAAAAATGGATTTTTTCGAAGAAGCTCAACAATTGCCGCTTCCTTTTCGCTCAATACCATCACCCCTTTATCAATTACACCTCGGCATAATTGAGTTCAAATGTTGAATCAGCAGGGTTTTTGTGCCTCTTTGGCTTATATGCGTTTTCGCATTCATCCACTCACTTAATAGCAACAGAAACTACTTCTGCTGAATCTCGTTAAACTCTTGTTTACATTATAAACAAATGTTTAATCGATTGCAACAAAATAATTAACACGAGTTAGCCAGGTTTTCAAACACCATTTGGTTAGTATGTATGAATAATTTTAATTATATGCCTCATATCAATTTCTTCAGCTTTTCCAAAAATGCTAGACAACATAAAAAACAACGACTGTCAGGACTTTTGCCCGTTCAGTCGTTGGTCCTCTTTCCGTAATGAAAGTGCCCGTTTTTCTCCACTTGTCATTCTGCGTCGTTGTGTCTGCCTACGGTAATTATCCATAATCGCATGTAAATTCACAAAGTCCATCATTCGTATCCCTCCATTCTTCAAGTTCCACATAGCTTATGTACTGAAAAAGGAAAGGATACTCTTTACGGAAATGAACCATTGTTCTGAAAACATCAATAATTATCTAATTGCTTACATAAACGTGATTATATCAGCTTTTTCGTTTGTTCACACAATAGAAATAAATACATCAGAAAAGCCAGTAAATTTGTTAGCTAGTTACAATAGCACCTGCGACATCATACAATTCCAGATCAATATCAACCCGTTCACCTAGTGCAAGTTGTGCAAGTTGCTGACCAAGAAATGGCCCAACTGTTAGGCCTGACGCTCCTAATCCATTGGCCAAAAGTAAACCTTTCACTCCTGGTACTTCGCCAATAATCGGCAGAAAGCCAGGTGTAAACGGGCGATAGCCCACGCGTGCTTCACTAAATGTAGCATCAGCTAACCCAGGCGCAACTTTCAATGCTTTATCCAACACTTCATGTAAGCCACCTGCCGTTAGACGCTGATCGAATTGAACATCATCTTCATGTGTCGCTCCAATTACTACCTTCCCATTGTCAAACGCCAAAATATATTGATCTGAAGGCGGCATAACGACAGGCCATTCATTCGTCTGCCAATGGTCTAATTGTAGATGAACAATTTGTGCTTTTTGAGCACTTATCTGCAAATTAATACCGATTGGCGCCAATAATTCCGCCGCCCAAGCACCAGCTGTCACAATAACACTATCCGCACTATATGATTGCTCGTCTACTCGCACTCCTGTTATTTCATTATTTGCTGCAATTAGCGTTGCCGAACCATGCATAAATGTAGCACCATGCTTTGTTGCTGCGCGAATAAGTGCATCTCGTAAATCACGCCCATTGACACGAGCCGCCCCACCGATATGAACAGAAGCATAGTCTGAAGATAACGGCGGGAAGCAAGCCGATGTATCCATTGCATTCAATTGACGAATATCACCTATTTCAGGCGCATCCTGTCGTTTTATCATTGCACGCTCTGCCATTTTGTCGAGTTTACTGGCATCTGTATGCAAACTAATGGCCCCGACCGCTCGATACCCTGTATCCATCTCCCCATCTTCTTCAAGTTGAATAATAAGTGACTGATAATAGGCAGCTCCCCCCTTGGCTAGCGCATACCAAGCTTTATTTCTTCGCTGGGACAGCCACGGACAAATAATTCCCGCTGCCGCATCCGTAGCTTGTCCTTCATCTTTACGGTCAATAACTTGAACATCAGCACCTGCCTTCGCCAAATGATACGCCGTCGACGCACCTAAAATCCCAGCCCCGATAATAATAAACTTCTTCATCATAAAACACCTTTTTCTTTATAATATCTCTCCCTATTATATCAGTTATCCGGATAAACGTTGCTCAGGTGATGAGATTGGCAAATTCGACTACCCTCCAGGCAAATTGAGTTACCTCTTCAACAAAAAAAAGACATAACCCGTTGTCAACTACACAACAAGTCATGTCTTTTCATCTCACACAGATAGTAGCGCCGCGTCGCTGTTTAGCTTTTCACCGCGAATGCGTTGGAATTCAGCCATTAGCTTTTCAATCGTTAACTGCTTCTTCTCTTCAGCTTCGACTTCTAAAATAATCTGGCCTTTATCCATCATAATAAGTCGGTTACCTAAATCCATCGCCTGCTGCATATTATGCGTGACCATTAACGTTGTCAATTGATCCTTTTCAACGAGTTGCTTTGTTAAATTCGTAATCAATTCTGCTCTCGACGGATCAAGGGCAGCCGTATGTTCATCTAGCAATAAGATAGACGGTTGAGTGAACGTTGCCATTAGCAATGAAAGCGCCTGGCGTTCTCCACCTGACAGCATTCCTACTTTTGCATTCATCCGATTTTCTAAATTCAAATGGAGCGTTTCAAGTGAAGTCCGGAAAAATTCTCGGCGTTTCTTATCGACACCTTTTCGTAACCCACGCTTTCGATTACGAGAATAAGCCATCGCCAAATTTTCCTCAATGGACATTGCAGGGGCAGTTCCGGCCATCGGATCCTGGAAAACTCGTCCAATTTTAATCGACCTTTTATATTCAGGTAGCTTCACAACATTTTCTCCATCGATTTCAATGGTTCCGAAATCAGGTGTCAGTGCGCCAGAAATCATATTCATCATCGTCGATTTTCCTGCGCCGTTACTACCAATGACAGTCACAAAATCCCCGGATTTCAAATGTAAATTGATTTGATCAAGCGCAATTTTTTCATCAGGCGTTGCCTCATTGAATACTTTATTAATCTGCTGGAGTTTCAGCAATGGGATCGCCCTCCTTCTTCAGCTTAAGATATTAACCCGCTATTCGCTCAGCGTGACGTCTTGCTTTTCTATTTTTCTCACGTTTTCTCTCAATGAATTGTGGCAATATCAGTGCTAGGATAACAATCACCGCTGTGATCAATTTCATGTCACCCGCATCCAAAAATTCAACGCGCAGAGCCAAGCCAATAATAATTCTATAAATAATGGCACCTACAACAACCGCTATCGTCGTGCGCACAATGGTTTTTGTTCCAAAAATGGCTTCTCCAATAATAACAGAGGCTAAACCAATGATAATCATCCCAATGCCCATTCCGATATCGGAAAACTTGGAGTATTGGGCAATTAGAGCACCCGAGAAGGCAACAAGTCCATTTGATAAACCTAATCCAAGAATAATGAGTGTATCTGTATTCGCGGAAAAACTACGAATCATTTTTTTATTATTGCCTGTTGCCCGTATAGCGAGGCCAACTTCTGTTTGTAAAAACCAATCGACAACAAATTTAATAAGTAAAGTTACAATTAACATTAAAAATAAGGTTCCCCATGTAGAAGGCAAATATTTCACGCCTAACATAGCGAAAAATTGATTAATAGCTTCATCAATGCCGAGTGTACTCCAAAAAGCATTAAACTTACTAAATAGCGTTTCCGCATTTAATAAAGGAATATTAGGGCGTCCAACAGAATTTTCTGACGTCAGACCCATTATTCTTAAGTTAATTGAGTACAAGGCAATCATCATCAAGATTCCTGCTAATAGCGGATTAATTTTTCCTTTTGTATGCAAGAGCCCCGTTACGCAGCCTGCAATAAAGCCAATCACAATGGCAACTGCTGTCGCGAGTAGTGGGTGGTAGCCAAAGAAAATCATCGTGGCCGCAACACCCGCTCCAGTTACAAAACTTCCATCCACCGTTAAGTCCGGAAAATCTAACACTCGGAATGTGAGATACACTCCGAGTGCCATAATTGCATAGATGATTCCTTGCTCAACTGATCCAAAAACAGCTGAAAACATGCAAAACCATCTCCTATTTATTCAGTAAATTCAGCATTCCATTCGTCTTTAATCTCAAGACCAAGTATTTCAGCTGTTGCTTTATTCATTACAAATCTCAAATTTTGTGGAATTTGAACAGGTAAATCAGCTGGCTTGCTTTCACCTTTGAGGATTTTAACAGCCATTTGACCTGCTTCATAGCCGATATCAGCATATTCGAAACCAAATGCAGCTAAACCACCGCGTTTTACAGAGTCGAATTCACCAACGAGCAGTGGAATCTGATTGCTATTCGCAACATCGATAACTGATTCAAGTGCCGATACAACTGTATTATCCGTAATGATATAAAATGCATCTACTTTCCCAACCAATGATTCCGTTGCTTGCTTAACGTCTGCTGATGTTGCAACAGGCGCCTCCTTCACTTCCATATCCATATCTTGCAAGATTTCTTTCACTGCATCTACTTGAGCACGTGAATTTTGCTCTCCCGCATTAAAAACCATCCCAACATTTTTTACGCCTAACTCTTCTTTCATAAACTTCATAGTTGTTGAAATTGCTTCTGGATGGTTATCAATTGTCCCTGTTACATTACCACCTGGGCTTTCCATGGATGCAACAAGCTCAGCACTTACTGCATCTGTCACTGATGTGAAGACAATCGGAATTTCCTGTGTTGCAACTGCAACTGCTTGCGCACTCGGTGTCGAGTTAGCAAAAATTAAGTCAACATCTGAACTGACTAAATCATTAGCGATCGTTGTATTGGCACTGTTATCATTCTGTGCATTTTTCTCAACATACTCAACGTCAAGACCCGCGTCTGCCAAAGCCTTTTTAAAGCCTTCTGTAGCTGCATTCAAAGAGGGATGCTCAACGATTTGCGTCATGCCCACTTTATATTTTTCTGTTGCTGTCCCTTTATTATCATCATTTGGCGTATCGGCTGCTTTATCTGTTTCGCCACCACCACATGCAGCAAGGATGAATACGACACTCAATAGTGCCACTGCATATTTTAACCAACTACCCTTCATGCCATGTTCCCCCTTTTTTCTTTATTGCTCGCTTTATCTCTAGTTATTTCGCAGCAATAATTATCCGTAATCGTACACTGTTCAAATGTGCTAGTCAACCACTATTTAAAATGTTTAGATAATTAAAGCGCTTTCATTTTCTTTTTTCACCATCATTAATAATCATACATTTTACGAATAAATATACAATCGTTTCTTATTGACAATAAAAAAACGATTAGCTCCCTTCGCAAAGAGGCTAATCGTTTTCCATTTACGATACAATTTTTTGATATCTATTTAGTAAAACGTCTAAGTCTTGGCTGTAAGCAACAACTTCAGGATGAGTAAAGCCGTATTGTTCGGCCTTCAAATACATTATTTTTCTTTTATTACGAATCTTCATTGACAATACTTTTTTCCTTAATACGATTTTCACAACTCTTCCTCCATATAATTTATTCTACTTCAATCTAGTTGTGAGTTCTTTGATTGGTCTGAAGCAACCTGCTTATCGTACAACAACTAAAGCGAAAATATTGTCGATTGGTGGAAAAAATGCGAAGTGTCACAAATTTGTCGTAATTGCGTTATTTTTTCAGGAATATAGGTAGAAACTCTTGACATTCCACAATTTACTCCTTCTAATTCCATTATTTGGATTATTTATCCAATTTTTAATGAGCGTCCGGAAAAACTCTTTTGACCGTATCCGAAAACTCCTCGAAGAGTCCTTCTACTGGTTCACCTGCTCTTATTTTATTTCCATAATCGGTGGTTTGTTTAACAAAGTCTGGATTCATCGACACATAAACATTGTTAAAATCTGCGTTAGCCTCCCTAGCTTTTTCCGCAATTTTATCCTCGACTTGCGTTGTCCCTTCTACTCCTTCATGCAAGACAACCGCGACGTAGGCGTTATGGTCTGTGACAATGACATTAGCACTTTCTACTTCCTCCATTTCCGCAATACGGTCTGCGGCATCATCCGCTACTTCTAGTCGATTCTCTTCATTATTGACTACATCATCATTTGTCGTCATATCTGTTTCTGCTTGGTCTGTCACCTTGTCCTCTACATTATTATTCGCGGCATTGTCTTTTGATTTATTCATACCGCAACCCATCAGCGAAAGACTAAGGATCAGGGCAGCAGTAATAATTGAAAGCTTTTTCATCAAATGTCCTCCTTCATTTTTCTTTTCTATAGTAGAATGAACATTTTTTCACTTTTTATTCAAAACAAAGATTGTGATTTAAATCACAATATCTTTCCGAATGTTCTGATAAAGTACTATTCATCTAAAAAACAACTATGTGGGAGTGATCTATTTTGTATGGGGCTGAAATGTTAATCCAACTATTACTAGAGCAGGAGGTCGACACGATTTTTGGCTATCCCGGTGGCGCAGTCTTACCTGTTTATGATGCCTTATTTGATTGTGATAGCATTCAGCATGTACTTGTGCGGCATGAACAAGCGGCGGCTCATGCTGCAGATGGTTACGCTCGAGCGACAGGAAAGCCAGGTGTCACGTTGGTAACAAGTGGACCAGGTGCGACGAACACCATTACAGGGATTGCGACAGCCTATATGGATTCTGTTCCAATGATCGTCCTGACCGGTCAAGTTCCGACACATCTACTTGGCCTAGATAGCTTTCAAGAAGTTGATATTTTCGGTATGACGATGTCCGTCACAAAACAAAATTATATTGTGACAGATCCAACTGATTTACCACGTATTATTAGAGAAGCCTTCCATATCGCAACAACGGGTCGCCCTGGTCCCGTGCTCATAGATTTACCCAAGGATATTATGACAGCATTACTTGAATCTCCTTTTGAAAATACTGGGAAACAATCTATTTATATAGAAGGTTATACACCAAACATCAAAATAAACGATGCTAAACTCGAGGCAATCACCAAACGCTTGGTGACAGCAAAACAACCTATATTAATAGTAGGTGGAGGTAGTTTAGCAGGAAAAAGTTCTAGCTTGCTTCAAGAATTAATTAGTCGCTGTAACTTTCCTGTCGTGGCTACCTTAATGGGGATTGGTGCTTTTCCATCCGAACATCCCTTACATCTCGGGATGCTTGGAATGCATGGAACCGTGGCGGCTAATCGCGCGATTCAAGCAGCAGATGTCATTGTTTGCCTTGGCGTACGCTTTAGTGATCGTGTTTCGGGAAATCGTAAAGCTTTCTCTCCCGATTCCTTTAAAATACAAATCGATATTGATAATGCTGAGTTAAATAAAAATATTGAAATTGATATCGCCCTGCAAGGCTCCGTAGAACAGGCATTATCGGGGATACTTGATCGAATTCCCAAGCTAAATCATACTGCTTGGCATGACAAGATCAACACATGGGCCAAACACGCCCCGGCGTTCAAACCTTCAGAAGATGGACAATTGACGCCGCAAGAAGTAATTCGTTGTCTCGACAATGCAACAAACAGCGATGCAATTATCTCAACTGACGTTGGTCAACACCAAATTTGGACAGCGCATCATTATCAATTTGGCACACCGCGCTCCTTTCTAACATCGGGTGGACTCGGCACGATGGGCTATGGCTTCCCTGCCGCAATCGGCGCCGCTGTAGCCTTCCCTAACAGACAAGTCGTCTGTATTAGTGGGGACGGTAGCTTTCAAATGAATGTACAGGAAATCATGACAGCCGTTGACCTTGGTCTAAACGTCAAAGTAGCTATTCTTAAAAACGGTTATCTTGGTATGGTCAGACAATGGCAACAGCTATTCCTCAATAATCGCTATTCTGCGGTACGGATTAGTTCACCCGATTTTGCGGCTATGGCTAAAACATTTGGTGCGCACGGCTTGTCTGCCAGCACTTTAAAAGAAGCAGAAACAATTATTAAGATGGCTTTCGTCATTGATGGCCCAGTTATTATGGAATTTGAAGTAATCGAAGAAGCCAATGTCTACCCAATTGTCCCACCCGGCGCAAGCAATGAAGAGATGATTGAAGAGTGATTATGATTATCTGCATTAGCATCTAGATTAGGGATTCGTTGCCTATGATTGAAAGTAGAATCGAATATGGTTCGAATTCAATTCTCCAAAAAAAATTTTATAACAAGTGGTTTATCTTTATTCCATCCGGGTATACAAAGACTACAAGGTGAAACAACCGAAGATGTAGACTTGTAGACGAGCTACCTACAAACTAACTTTTCGGATGAACTGCACAGCCTTGGCGGAAAATTTGTTTTGCTAGCAAGGTACACTCGTCAGGAATCAGATTTATTATTGGGATTCCTTTCACCAAGTTGTAAACCGAATAAATTGGTTAGTCAGCAAGTGTTACACCGAGCAGTAAAAGATAAGTTTTTTGTGAAAGTGCAACTTGAACACTGACTGCATCAGGAAACGATCACACCTCACTACTTGTGACGATCCAGTTCATGTGGCTTCGCAGATCAGCCCTATCAAACTGCACTGACGAGTATAACAAGATCGTCGAAAAACAGTTTGTGTAATGAAAAATAATCAAATTTTCCGAGTGCACCCCCTTAGCGGGGATTGAAAAAAGCGTGGTCCTTCGTAAAGGAGCACGCTTTTTTCGTATTTTTATGGCAAAAATAATAAAGTAGAAACTATGTCTTCAATATGCTCCTTATCCGCCCAAAGGATAAAATAATTATAATTCATTCCATCGATTGTCATCGGGCTTGGGTAGGCTGCAATATAAGCGGCCTGCCCCATCATCTCCGCTGGCTGATCACTGGAAGGCAAGATTGTACATGTCTGTTCGTACGGATTTTCTGATTGTATCATTCGAGGCGTCGAGCCATAGGGCATCAATTGTTGGAAAGCTTCCGCTTGGCAAACTTCCTCAATATTATCTGATCCGAAAAGAGCAGATATTTGAAAAAATCCATCAACCCCTTCGTATCTCACATCATTTACCCTTTGCCAAGTCGCTGGGTATTGAAAATTCACTCCAAAAACTTCGCTCGTAAACTCCTGTTTTTCCAAATCTATAATAGGTTTTGGAGACCACTGCAATGCAAGTATTGTCTCCCCTTCTAGAAGCTGAATCGGAGCAGGGTGGGCTAGATTAATAACCCAAATTTCATTGGCAGCTTGCTGTTCCTGACATCCAGATAAATACCCAATTGTTGTACCATCTGGGGACCAGGTTACGGGTGTTGAAAAGCAATTCGAAATGGCCCAAACTCGATCATTTTCTCCCTGTCGTTCAACCGTTCTCAGTTGTGAAAAATACCCTCTATCGTCAAACGCCGTTGCACTATAGACAATCTGTAATGAATCTGGAGACCAGGTCGGATTATTATTTTTAGCCAATGGACCGCCTTTTATTTCAAATACACGTCCTGTTGCAAGCTCTACTGTGTAAATGATTGAAATACTAGCACCCGGTGTGGTGTACAGGGCAAAAGTTCCATCCGGAGAAAGACGTGCATCATGGAGAGGGCCTTCTGTATTTCGGGTAATTTGTCGCCTATCGGTACCATCTGTTGCGATTCGAAATAGTTGACTTGTGCCTGAATCATCGGGCGCTTGAAACAGCAATTCCGTACCAGTTGGAAACCATCCAACGTTAGATGCCTGTGGCTGTGCAATCATTTTCGCCGCATGTAGCGTAGCGTTATAGAGCATAATGTTGCCCCGAGCGGTATACGCCACGCTGGAACTATCCGGGGACCAATCAAGACTAAAATCTCCGCCTTCATCCAACTGATCGACCCCTGCGATTTGTCCGGTCGTGACGTAAATAATATAGAGAACCCTATTTTCTCCGACAAAAGCAATCCGATTACTATCGGGTGACCACATCGGTTGTGACAAAACATCCCCTATTCCATTTGTCAGTTGCTTTTGCTCACTCGTACGTAAATTCATCGTCCAAATATCGAACTGTCCTCCACGATTGGATGTATAAGCAATAAAACCATAATCACCAGCAAAGGCATAAGGAATGCTCAACTTCATCCCGACTTGAATCACGGTGGATGGAAGTTCGTTTACCTTCTGAATCAACTCCGAACCACTTTGACCCGCCGGTACCACATTGTAACGGCGAGCAATACCATTCAATGTATCCCCCGACTGAACAACATAATAAGGTACACCTGGCGGAACTCTTAATAATTGACCAACTTGGAGAATATACGGCGGCATTAACCTATTCACCTCGGCAATTAACGCCACTGGCACACCATATTGTTGGGAAATCCTGTATACGGAATCGCCCGACTGGACACGGTATATATCAACACCAGGCGGTATGGACAATTGCTGCCCAATAGAGAGCGCATACGGTGGCATCAAATTGTTCGCCGCAATCAACGATGTTATTGGTAGCCCCCAGCGCTCGGCGATTTGACTTATCGTATCGTCCTGACGAACTGTATAAAAAATTTGCATCACCCACACATCCCTTCTTCATAAAGCAGGCAAAACTTTATCCCATTTCTTTATCCATTGCTATGATATTCGTCTAATGGGCAAGGTGTTCTCAACCCGCTTTAGGAATTCATGGATGCCTTAACTATTTTCAGATAGAATAAAAACTAACCCCCTCACAAAATGAGAAAGTTAGTTTTTGATGAACATAATTATTTTTCAAAAATTTGATGCAGCACTTCATAAGGCTTGCTGTTGTTTAGGTTTTTGTGAATACAACTTGCTGGTTTTTCACGCAAAATTTCAGCAAAGGCATTTGCCAATTCTGCTTCTCCAGCTACATGAATCTCTTTCCAGCCACGTTCTTTCTTTAATTTATCCACAATCTCACCCATTCCTTTATAGAAGCGACCCAAATTTTCTTTTAATCGAGGTTCTAATTGGTCTACTTTACTACTTCCAATTGAAGGATGATCATCTTTTGTCACTTTCTTCCGATCACCCCATCCCTGAAGATTTGGCTCGAAATCATAAATCAGTTCATCATTCAAAAAGCCCATTGCCGTATCTAGTATACGTACTTCCCCAAAACTTGGTAAGACAATTCCGGCTTCTGGATACGCCTTATACATATATTCCATCTCTTCAACTACTGGATGATCCTCCCAATGAAAGCTCGTTCGTACATGCACCTGTACATAGTGAACCGACCACAAACGAGGATTTTCTGAAGCAAAAATCACGACGCCTTTGTGTAATTCATTCTGATGATCCTCGATTTCTTTCATAACTTTTTCCTTCACTACTTTAAACGCCTTCAGTTCATTGTCGTCCTTAGAAGCAGTTATATATTCTTCGATTCGCTTCAAACCACTTTTTAAATGGATTCTCCATGCTCCTTTTAGCTGATCTGGATCGGCTGGATTCGTATTGACATATGCACTTAACACACAACGACTTGTACCCTTAAATTCTTTCAGGGCCTGTAATTCTTTATTAATTGACATCAGTGCTATACCTCCTTCAGTTTTCCACGATACAAGCATGCCCCTTAATCGCTCAATTCAAGCCTAAGGAACTACAAAATACATCTGTTGTTACCGCAATGTTTTTCGAATAAAATAGTGCGACAAACTTACGATTTCGAAAAAAAGTTCATCCATCTATTGCATTTTCCAAATGTAAGTGCTACTATCGAATTAGAAGTTCAATAGCGGATCACATGTTACTGATACGATCAGGCATGGTGGTAAACAGAGAAAGGTTTAATTATCTTTCGCAGTTACCCCATGCCTTTTTATGTTCTGTATTTCTCATTGATAAAATATAATGAACTGTGGATCCTTTGATTCTTCATACCCACAACTATAAAGGAGTTAATAGTCATGCTATCAGGCCTATTCAAAAAACGTAAATTAGAGATTTTCGCACCCGTTAACGGAGAAATCATCCCACTCGACCAAGTGCCCGACCCAGTATTCAGTCAAAAAATGATGGGTGAAGGTGTTGCTGTCATTCCTACTGAAGGTACTTTCCGCTCACCTGTTGAAGGTACAGTCGTTTTAATCTCTGACTCGAAACATGCAATCGGACTCCGAACAAGTGATGGTACAGAAATTTTAATTCACATCGGGTTGGAAACGGTCACTTTGCAAGGAAAGGGATTTAAAGCTTTAGTAGAAACTGGTGACAACGTTTCACTTGCACAACCGCTTATCGAAGTCGATTTAGACTATATCCGTGAACATGCGACAAGTATTGTCACACCAATTATCATTACGAATAGCAGTGAAAAGGCTATACAATGCACTCATACGAAAGATGGCATTGCTGGGAAAACCTTAGTAATGACTGTTTCTAATAAATAACACACTTCCACTGAAAGCTTAGCTTCATTCAGCAGAAGTTTGATGATTCATTAAGTTGGGTACCTAGTTTGAAGGTCCGCCTTTCTTACTAAAGGACTAGACTTCTGTAGTTGAAGCTTCGTTTTCAGTATTAAATGATTTGCCAAACGTAGGTAAATCTACTAAATGAGGAGGTGTCCTTCAGTTGAAGGTAAAAAAAATTCTCAATAATAACGCTGTTGTCGTCCTTGACGGTGAGCGTGAAAAAATTGCGATTGGTGCTGGTATCGCTTTCAATAAAAAGCGTAATGATATCGTCAGCCCTGACAAAATCGAAAAAATATTTGTTATGAGAGAAAATGATAAGCTCCAGCAACTGCTGAGTCGAATTCCGGAAGAGCATTTTACCATCTCTGAGGAAATCATTACATACGCAGAAGATCATATGGGTACCAAGTTAAACGAACATATTCATATCGTCTTAACGGATCACCTATCCTTTGCAATTGAAAGGGTAAGGGACGGTATTCATTTAAATAATAAGCTATTACATGAAATCAAAATCCTTTACAGAAGAGAATTTGAAATTGGTCTTTGGGCAATCCAACATATAAAAGAGAAATGCCAGGTAGAAATGCCTGAAGACGAAGCGGCTTTTATTGCGCTACACATCCATACGATGAAGCCACAAGGAGGTGATTTACACGATACCGTCCGGCAGACAACGATTATCCGAGACATGGTTCAGTCAATCAAGAAGCATTTAACGATTACGATTGAAGAGGATGACATTTCCTACCATCGTCTTATCACGCATCTCCGCTTTACCTTAGCAAGAATGAATAATTATGGCGTGCACACAATGGATGAGGAAATGCTTGTGATGATTAAAAAGAAGTTTCCCCTTTCCTATAATTGTGCAGTCGAAGTCGCGAAGGAATTAGTCGCTGAACATGAAGTTGATTTACCTGAACAAGAATTAGGCTATATCGCACTGCATATTGAACGGTTGCGAAAACCGTAGCAACATGATTTGTCATCATATTTTATTTTCCGATTTTAAAAAACAAGAAACAGGGGTGGATTTATCATGATGAAATATTTTCAAAGGCTGGGAAGCTCTTTAATGCTACCGGTGGCTGTATTACCTGCAGCTGCTATTTTGATGGGTATTGGGTACTGGATTGACCCTACTGGTTGGGGTTCTGGCAACGTAGCAGCCGCTTTCTTAATTAAGGCTGGTAGCTCGATTATTGACAATATGTCTATCCTATTTGCCGTCGGTGTCGCGCTTGGGATGTCCAAGGATAAGGATGGCTCTGCCGCATTAAGTGGTTTAGTCGGTTTCCTAGTTGTCACAACACTGCTAGCAACTGACACTGTAGCTATGCTGCTTGGTATTGATCCTACCGAAGTAAATGCTGCCTTCGGAAAAATTGCTAACCAATTTATCGGTATTCTTTCTGGTCTTATCGCTGCTGCTATGTACAATCGCTTTAGTCATGTTCAATTGCCAACCGCATTGGCGTTCTTTAGTGGTAAACGATTAGTTCCGATTATGACAGCTGCTTCTATGCTAGTTGCTTCTGCAGCACTATTCTTTATCTGGCCAGTTGTTTATACTGGATTGGTTAACTTCGGTGAAGCAATTAGTGGACTTGGCGCTGTTGGTGCGGGTCTATATGGTTTCTTCAACCGTCTATTGATCCCAACTGGTTTACACCATGCTTTGAACTCTGTTTTCTGGTTTGACGTTGCAGGTATTAATGATATCCCTAACTTCTGGGCTAGTAATGGTACAAAAGGTATTACTGGTATGTACCAAGCAGGTTACTTCCCTATTATGATGTTTGGTCTACCGGCCGCTGCTCTTGCCATGTATCATACCGCTAAAACAAAACGTAAAAAACAAACTGCATCATTAATGCTAGCAGCAGGTTTTGCTGCATTCTTCACAGGTGTTACTGAACCAATCGAATTTGCATTTATGTTCTTAGCACCTGCACTTTATGTAGTGCATGCTGCTTTAACAGGTCTATCTCTATTCATCGCTGCTTCGTTCCAATGGACAGCCGGATTCGGTTTCAGCGCTGGTTTGGTCGACTTTGTCTTGAGTTTAAAAATACCTATTGCCAACCAACCTTTCATGTTAATCGTTCAAGGTTTAGTGTTTGCAGTTATCTACTATGTGATTTTCCGTTTCTTAATCGTCAAATTCAACCTGAAAACTCCTGGTCGTGAAGATGATGAGAATATTCAAGATGGAGACGGCGCAGCTGTTGCAGCAGGAGGCAATAAATTCTCAGGCATGGCTGCTACAATTTATGATGGTCTAGGCGGAGACGCTAACGTTACTTCTGTCGATCATTGTGCAACACGCTTACGTATCGAAGTAAAAGATATGAATAAAGTTGATCAAAGCAAAATTAAAACTACTGGTGTACCTGGCATCAACGTTGTCGGATCACAAAGTATTCAAGTTATTGTTGGCACAAGCGTACAGTTTGTAGCTGATGAAATTAAAAAGATGCGTAAATAAGGTATATGAAAAGACCGAGCTCCGTGCTCGGTCTTTTTTCTATTCCCAAGTATATTGTCTAGCATAAATGACTATACTACTAATCACAGAGGGGCGGCACTTCTCTGTCCCGCGTAGGGGGCACTTTCGACGGAAGGTGGAAAACAATACGACGCATAATCCGACTGGGGATTTTCCCGGCAGTGCCGCGACTTACATAGAGAGATGCTACGACTTATCCCCTACTCTATAAGTTTGGACTTGCTTCATTCACACGGATGTGGCAGAGTAGTAGATGTACTAATCATAAAAAATTCATACAGTTACAATTATGTGGGGGGACCAGTCGAACTGGTTGAGATATACTTTGGAAGTATAGACCCTTAGAACCTGATCTGGTTGACACCAGCGGAGGGAACATACTCATTAGCCATGTCTATTGTTTATGCGTTCTTCGGTTGCCCGGAGAACGCATTTTTGTGTTCAAAAGAGATGTATTTTGTGTTCCTTGGGCAACCGTTCACTCGTAATTGCTATGAATCCAAGAGGAGGAATAGGTTTGAGAAAAGTTTTGTTGTTCGTCATGCTTTGTTTGTTGCTGGCGGCGTGTGGTACCGATAAGAGTAATGAATCGAAGAAAGATGGCGAATTAGAGAAAATCCAATTTGTCCTAGATTGGACGCCCAATACAAACCACACGGGCTTGTACGTTGCACAGGAAAAAGGCTTTTTTGAAGAACAAGGGCTTGACGTGGAAATTATGCTTCCAGGTGAAGCGGGTGCTGACCAACTTGTCGCAGCAGGAAAAGCACAATTTGGCATCAGCGCACAAGAAACGATTACAGAAGCGCGTGCACAAGAGATCCCAGTCGTGTCAATCGCGGCGATTCTCCAGCATAATACGTCGGGATTTGCCTCTTTGAAGAAAGCCGGCATTGAATCACCGAAGGATTACGAAGGTAAAACATATGGTGGCTGGGGTGCTCCAGTTGAACAAGCCGTCATCTCTTCATTAATGGACAAAGAACAGGCTGATATCAATCAGGTTGAAATTATCAACATGGGGAATTCAGACTTTTTCACAGCCGTCGAACGTGATATTGACTTCGCATGGATTTACTATGCATGGACAGGCATTGAAGCCGAACTACGGGGCATTGACTTGAACATGCAGTATTTAAAAGATTTCTCTGACAAGCTGGACTATTATACGCCTGTCATTACAACGAGTGAAAAAATGATTAGTGACAACCCAGATACGGTTCGAGCTTTTGTCAAGGCAGTTAAGCAAGGCTATGAATTTGCCATTGACAATCCAGATGAAGCGGCATCGATGTTATCGAAAGCGGTTCCTGATCTCGATGAAGAACTGGTCAAAGCGAGTCAACAATGGATTTCATCAAAATACCAAGACGATGCACCGCGCTGGGGTGAACAAAAACTTGAAATTTGGCAAGGCTATGCAGAATGGATGACTGACAACAATTTACTCGACGGTGAATTTATCGCAGACGACGCATTTACCAATGAATTTTTACCTAAATGAGGAGGAATTATTATGACAAACGCACTCGTTAGTATTCAAATCATACCGAAAACGCCAAATGGCGAAGATGTGATTCCCTACGTCGATGCTGCTATTGCAGTCATTGAAGAGGCAGGTGTCCCTTATCAAGTATCACCGCTGGAAACGACAATGGAAGGTAACTTGACGGAGTTGCTAGCTATTGTCCAAAAAATGAATGAGCGCATGATTGAAAAAGGCTCACTAAGCATCATTTCACAAGTAAAAATATTTTATAAGCCAGACGGCGCTTCCATGGACAAATTGACGGAGAAATACCGTTGAACCACTTATTAAAAAAAGGATGGCGACCTTTATTGGTCATCATCCTTTTACTTACCTTATGGGAAATAGCAGGTCGCCTATTTGATATTCCAGCATGGCTGCTCCCCGTCCCTACGCAAGTATGGCAAGAGGCGATGCACGGATGGACGCATTATTCCGGACACATCTTATCGACCATCCGTCTCACTCTTACCGGTTATACAATTGGCATACTCGTAGGGCTAGCAGTCGCTATATTGCTATTCCGTCTACCCGTATTACAGGAAGCCTTTTATCCGCTTCTGATTTTATCGCAAAACATTCCAATCATTGTTTTAGCACCTTTACTCGTCATCTGGTTTGGTTTCGGTATGTTGCCAAAAGTGATTATCATTGTACTCGTGTGCTTTTTCCCAATTACCATCGCCACATTGGATGGCTTACGGCAAACGGACCGGGATCTATTGCATTATATGAAAATGACAGGGGCATCGAATCGACAAATCTTTTGGAAATTACAATGGCCCTATGCCCTTCCCTCGCTATTTTCTGGTCTGAAAATCGCCGCTACCTATAGTGTCATGGGGGCTGTTATTTCAGAATGGCTCGGTGCGAATAAAGGAATCGGTGTTTATATGACACTGGCCTCTTCTTCATTTAAAACGGATCGCGTATTTGTTGCCATTTTGCTCATTATGATTCTAAGTTTGACTTTTTTCGCTATCATTGCATGGATTGAAAAATGGCTATTCCGCTGGCAGCGACAAGGAGGAAATTCATCGAATGGGTAAGTTACAGTTACAGCAGATTTCAAAATCTTATGGTGATCATCATGTGCTACAAGATGTGTCCTTTCATGTCGATGAAGGCGAATTTGTCACGATTGTTGGCCCGTCTGGCAGCGGGAAAAGCACATTATTTCAACTCATTGGTGGCTTGTATCCACCAGATCACGGTGAGATTATGCTAGATGGCAACACGCTCAACAACTCACGTGGCCACATTAGCTATATGCCACAAAATGCTTCGTTGTTTCCGTGGCGAACGATTTTAGAAAATGTATTACTGAGTTCAGAAATTGCGGGACAAAAAGACACTGCAACTGCATTGGAACTCATTGAAAAAGCCGGACTAAGCGGCTATGAACAAGCCTATCCACACCAATTATCCGGTGGTATGAAGCAGCGCGTCGCCTTTATTCGCAGTCTTAACAGCCCGCAGTCCATCATCTGTTTAGATGAACCATTCTCTGCACTCGATGAATTCACGCGATTTGAAATGCAGGAATGGCTGCTGGCTATTTGGGAGCAATACCGTAAATCGATTGTATTTATTACACATAATATCGAAGAAGCTCTGTATTTATCAGACCGAATTTTAATTCTTTCCGATAAACCAGCGTCCATCCAAAAGGAAATTAGTGTTCCTTTTCCAAGACCACGGACGGAAAGTATGTTGTTGAGTGAGCCATTTATGCAATTAAAAAGGGAGATCCATAATGAGCTACGAGGAAAATAATCAACTGCCAATCATTGATTCACATATCCATCTTGATCAATATGATATAGCCGGACAGAGAGCAATTATCGACGATTTGGAACATCCATCCTCTACACTAAACGGCTTAATCAATGTGTCGATGGATCTCGCTTCCAGCATCAACAATCTCAAGCTTGCGGAAGCTCATTGTGGCATCCATCCCGCCTTTGGCTATCATCCCGAGCAGGGACCACCTTCAGATGCTGACCTACAAGAGCTATTTTCTTTTATGGACATACATAAAGAACGGATGGTTGCCATTGGGGAGGTCGGACTCCCCTATTATTTGAAGGAGAAGAATCCTGACCTACAGCTTGAGCCCTATGAGGAAGCACTCGAAGCATTTATCCGTCAAGCAAACATATGGAATAAACCGATCGTGCTCCATGCTGTGTACGAAGATGCTGACATAGTATGTGATCTATTGGAACGGCATTCTGTGACGCAGGCCCATTTCCATTGGTTCAAGGGTGCACCGTCGACAATCGAGCGGATGATGCGCAATGGTTACTATGTATCCGTGACGCCCGATTGTGTTTATGAACCCGAAATCCAACGGCTCATTGAACAATATCCGATTGAACGCTTACTTGTCGAAACAGATGGTCCATGGCCATTCACTGGACCTTTTGAACATACGATGACGCATCCCACTATGATGCACCATTCTATTGCTAAGATTGCCTCCTTGAAAAAAATGGAGCATCATGATGTCTACCGCCAAGTATATGACAATACGAAAAGATTGTATTTACGTTAAAAGGAGTTGCGCTTAACAATTGCGCAACTCCTTTTCTCTTATTTCGAATGACTTACTTTCAAATTCGGGAGGTTCGGAGGTGGGCTGAATGACGGGATGGAATAGTTTCACAATACCTGCAGTCTTTTGAGCGAACTCCCCTGAATCTGTGAAGCATTCATGAAAAAGTTAAGTTGAGAATAGACGCAGTTTATCCGGATTCCTAACAAAATAGATGTTGCAAATTGAAGTGCCTTCTACATGTATCAATACGACAGCTTCGACAACTTCTCCTGAACGTACAATCAGCCCAGTTTGATCATTAATATCTTTAATTTCAAGATTTACGCCTTCCTCGTAATGCTTTGACTTATGAATGAGACCAAATAGGAAACGGGAAACAAAATCTCGTGATTTGATTGGATGAACGGCAGCGAACGCCTTCCCACCTCCGTCTGAAATCAAGATGACATCCTTCGCAAGCATAGATACGACCTGCTCCATATTATCCTGTTCGAGGGCAGTCACAAATTGACGGACCCATGTTTCGTTAACAGACTCAGAACGAACGGACTCTTCGAAGTTGATGCCCATCTTCCCTCTAGCGCGGCTGAACAGCTTGCGGCTATTTGCCTCCGTTTTACTAATGATTTCGGCAATAGCAGCATATTCGAAGCCAAGTGCTTCCCTTAGAACGAACACTGCTCGCTCCGCTGGGGATAACCTCTCAAGTAGCACCAGCATAGCATATGACAACAACTCGTCACGCACAACATGGTCAAACATTTCATCATTCGAAGTAGGAATGGGCTCCGGAAGCCACTCCCCAAAATACTGTTCCCGCTGTTTGCGCGCCGATTTGTGCAGGTCTCGGCAGCGATTGGTTACCATTTTACACAGATAGGCTTTCGGCTCCTCGGCTATACCTTTCGGATTTACATCATGCACCTTCAAAAATATATCCTGCACTACATCCTCCGCATCAGAAGACGATCCGGTCAACTGATAAGCAAGTGTAAACAACAATCCTTTATACCTAGTGTATAGCTCATCCATCTTCATCACTTCCTTTCCAGGTCCACCCATCCTTAATTCGTTTTATTTGATAAAACTTGCAAAATCCCATGTATATTTTTTTATGCGCCATCCCAACTTGCCTGTTATAACAAAATCAATACCCCATTTACGTACCCAAGTCAATCCTTTCTCTGGACCAAGTCCAATGCAGAAAAAATCCATATAACTTGTATGGAAAGGTGCAGATTTCCCTTCAAGGTCAGCCAACAAAATTTTGCTAAGCCTTGCCGCTTGGGCAATTGCTTCTTTGCAGGTCATCCCGTCCGCACGTCCGCTATGTGGATCCACAATTCTAGCACAATCTCCAATGCTATATACTCCTTGTGCATCTTGAACCCGATAGCTAGAATCAGTAATTACATAACCTTCATCAGTGACCGGCATGCCGATATTTCGCATCAGCGGATTAGGTAGCAAGCCTAGTGTCCAGACACATAGACCGACTGGCAACGTTTCACCACTGGCTAATGTTAGTTTCCCCTCCATTTCTCGAAATACGCGGCTCCCATGGATAACCTTTATTCCACAGTCCTGGAGAATACGTTCCAATTTCATCCCAACCTTAGCCGGACTATCCTGGAAAAGTCTTTTATTCGTATTATATAAGTTGATTTTCACCGCTTCTGGGTCAAGCCCCAGCTGCTCTGCATCCTTGCGAATGTAATGAGCCAATTCAGCGGCGGTCTCTATGCCGCTTATGCCTGCTCCCGCAATAGCTACGGTCATCAATCGCTCACGTTCTTTCGCACTCGTTGCCGTTACAGCCTGTTTCATATTGGCAAGCCATACGCCTCTAATCTTTAACGCGCTGTCCAGCGTCGCCAATGGCATTCCACCCTGTTCCCGGTCAGGCTGCCGAACTACACTTCCAGCCGCCATAACGAGTATGTCATAGTTCATCGCATTCTCATTTCCCATGGCATCTTGATACAACAACTTTTTTTCCCTAGCTTCAATTTTCGTAACTATTGCCCGTACAATCTCCACCCCATCTGGAAACATCTTTGTTAAAGGAATTTTAATGTTTTCATTAGTGACAGCTGGCTTGAACAATAATACTTTGCGCAAGTGATATGAGTTTTGGTCAACTAGAATAAGCCGAAGTGGGTGTTTACTTACTTTATCTTTGAATGTTTTTCGAATCTCTTTCACCACATGGATTCCAGCATATCCGGCGCCAACGACGATGCATGTCAATACTTTCATTTTAAATCTCGTTCTATGTTCATATGTACATAGAACGAGATAAGGAGTCTTTTTGTGACAACACACAATTTTTATTATTCTTTAACTTCCAATGAGGCTCGTGTTTGCGTCGGTATAGATCCTTATTGGACTGAAAAATAAGGAAAATGAACAAAAAGGAGTTGCGTTTAACAATAGCTCAATTGCATTCATTCGAGCGCGCATTGTCCTCATCATATAGTTCGTACTATCATTTCACAAATAATTATTATAAATTGGGGCACGCTATCTCTTGAAGATTCTTTTTAAAATAAGGAGGAAGCACAATGTCTAAGTTCACCCCTAAACCGGACGATCCAGCTGATAATGAAGAAAGGCTCAAGAAAACCATTAGTAATTTTGAAGCAGCCGAAGCAGCAATGGAATTTGCAGAAGGAAAAGAATTGGCTGCCATTCAAGAGAAAAATGTCCGACGAAAAGTAGGCATTCAAAATTTAAAAGATGAAATCATCGAAGAGGATAAGTCACGTATTAACGGGTATCTTTGATGGTAAATTGAAAATAAAGAATCCCTTTTGATGACAACTATTTCATCAAAAGGGATTCTTGTTTTGCAGATTTAGGATTGGCTTCTATTTCAAAAAAATGTTTAAACGATTGTTACCCTTGATAACTAACTTTTCCAGTCTCCACTAATTAATTCAGCCCATGAACATTAAATTCCAGCCATGTTCAGAGCTATCGTGATACTCACCAACTGCTTTTTCAATATCTGCTGGTGTCCAATTTTCTTCATGCGGAACGATGATTTCTTGTGAGAATGTCATTTCACAGCCTTGTTTGAATCCCATTTAACGCTACTGTAATCGTATCACCGTGTCACTAAATTGCGGCATTTTGAAAGTAAATACTAATTTTTTCGGAAGGTCAATTTCGAGATACTCCCAGATTGCCCGATAATCTTTTCCATCGCGACGGTCAACGATTTCACATGTTCTTCCGACTTGCGGATCATTAGTTAATGTTCTTTCTTTATCACATCTTTATATGCTTTTATTATAACAGCAATCAGTAAGAACTACCTAAACTCCTTCTTTAATTGATGATTTTCGTCATAATGGGAAGTAGGAGGATATGGGATAATCGGGATTTCCGTGAGATTGTGTAAACGTCTTTTATATTCTTCTAGATATCGTTTTCGGTCTTCTTCATCATGTGATGGCGTCCAAGAGATGAATGGTTCGACAGGTTCCAAACCAGCAAAGTAAAGCATTCCATGATTAATATGATAAAGTATCTTTTCATTCATATCACCGTCCATTCCATACGGCATATACGCATGTTTAGGAGAGCCTGTTGTTACAGACAACATTGCTTTTCTACCTTTAAGACCGCCAGTATCATATCGATTATCTCGTGAATAAATAAAACCAGAAGCAAACACCCGATCAAACCAGCCTTTTAAAATGGCGGGAACAGAGTACCACCAGATAGGAAATTGGAAAATAACGAAATCTGCCCAAAGAAGTTTCTCTTGTTCTGCCTGAATATCCGGCGAAAAACTACCCGTCTTCGTTGCATGTTTTTGTTCGACTGCATATTTTAAAAAGTTGTCGTTTTGAAGAGATTGAAAGTCCTCACGGTCAGCAACAGCTTTGAAATTCATCGCATATAAATCCGACACTTTGACTTGGTGGCCTAAAGACGTTAATTCCGAAACGGCAAGATCCTTTAAAGCACTATTGAATGATTTGGGTTCTGGGTGCGCGTGAATAATTAATATATTCATGATTGCATCTCCTCTAGTTTACATGTATTTTTTCCCAATTGTTTTTTGGATGTAGTGTTTGCAACGAGTACACCGGCTAAAATAAGCATGGCGCCAAAATAGCCTTGTACCCCCATATTTTCATGCAGGAAGATGAATGCCAGTATAGCTGAAAAAACAGGTTCAAGCGAAAAGAGAAAACCGACGCTTTCGGGTGTCGTGTACTTTTGTGCAATGGGCTGCATGACAAAGCCGTAAGCAGAGCAGAGGAGTGCCAGCCCAAGTATCGCAAACCATTGAATTGCACCGCTCGGCAAAACAGGTGTTTCAAATAGAAAGGTTCCAATGGCTGCAAATAAGGTAGCGAATCCCAGTTGATAAATCCCTAGTTGCAGAGCATCAACCTTACGTACAGATGGGTTTGTAACGACAATATGAACCGCATAAAGGAGGGCGGCAACTAAACAAAGTAATGTGCCAGATGCAATAGTAAAATCATTTCCAAACAGTAGTAATGCTAGACCAATCGAGACAATTAGAACGCCCCACACAATTTGTTTACTTGGAAGTTTACGTGTAACGAATATTTGTAAAATCGGAACGAGAATAACTGTTGTACTCGTCAGGAAACCGGCTGTAGAAGCAGTCGTGTTTTTCATGCCATACATGAGCGCAATGAAAATTCCGCATAGCAGGACCCCCAAAATCGCACTGTATTTCAACGTTTTAGCATCTACACGGATAATTTTCTTGAAGAAGATTGCTCCCATAACGATAAACGCAATGCCAAATCGTAAAGCGATGATTGTTATTGGTGGTATCGCATCCACGGTGAGTTTCATAAAGATATACGAGGCTCCCCAAGCGAATGAAACTGTAGCTAAAATCCAGTTCGCCTGTCGCTGAGTCATAATTGTAAGTCCTACCTTTCATCTAATACTCTAATGATTAGCTTTATCGTATCACCTGTACTTGCATTAATAAAATTAATATTTATAATGAATATATCAGTTTTACTAATCTAAAGGAGTGTAAAAGAATGAATTCGTATGACGCTTTTATCAAAATTATTGAAACAGGCAGTTTTACCAAAGCAGCTGAAGAGCTTGGTTATACACAATCTGCTATTAGCCAAATGGTCCATTCATTAGAGAAGGAGCTTTCGACCAAGCTGATTTTGCGTTCCCGTAAAGGGGTTGCATTGACGCCGGATGGCGAGGAGTTTTTACCTTATATTAAGAATATACATAATTCACACCGGGAATTGATTGAAAAGCATAACGAGATGCAGGGACTAGAAAGTGGGATTATCCGAATTGGAACGTTTTCAAGCGTTTCATGCAATTGGCTGCCAGGATTGATGAAGGATTTTAAGGAGCGATATCCAGCTGTTCATTTTGAATTACATCAAGGGGAATATACGAATATTTCTAATTGGATTAAAGAAGGAAGCGTAGACTTCGGCTTTGTCAATCCAACTGCTGTATCGAATTTGACAAGCATTGCACTACAAAAAGATGAAATGCTTGCTGTATTGCCAATGGATCACCCTTTAGCAACGCATCACAATGTTTCCTTGAAAGAATTAACGAATGACCCCTATATACTTTTGGATGAGGGCGAACTAAGCGAGCCGTTAACCATTTTTAAACAAAATAACCTAGAACCCAATATCCAATATCGCGTGCATGACGATTATACGATTATGGCCATGGTTGAACAAGGGCTCGGGCTGAGTATTTTACCTGAACTTGTCTTAAATCGCTGCCCGTATAACATTGTAACGAAAACGATCTCTCCATCTGTTTTTCGTACAATCAGTTTGGCATACAGGGACAAAAAGGTACTGCCGATAGCAAGTAGATATTTTATTGACTTTATCATCGAGAGATATGGAAATTCTGTTTGAAGTATTTAAGAACCTACAACTGTCATAATGCTTGTCGATAGCGTTTTGTGGACAACAAAAAGAATCCATCTTGAATAAAGATTAATCAAAATGGATTCTTTTCTTGCTAATTGATAGGTAAATTGAATAAAAAGGGATGTTAGTCACCAAGGTAGAATTTTCCTCTTTACCGTTTAAACGTCAATCCACTTTCCTCCAAAGACGTCCTAAGTACAGGTAGAGAAGCTGGGCCAATGCCATGAAATTGTAAAATTTCCTTTTCACTATAGGTGGCTAATTCTTGCAACGTTATAATGCCATGATGCTCCAACGCTCTTCTTGCAGGTGCCGAAAGCTTTGAAAGAAATCCATTAGCCGGCTTACGCTCTTGCTCGCAGGTCGGACAGACTGGACAATCACTGCTCTTATAGTATTCGTGCCCGTTGTTGCATACCCGTAAACTTCCTTTTGAAGTTGTCATGATTAAGTGTCCCTCCTTACGATTCGTACTTGTATTTATTATACAATACTTCGGTTAAAACAAATTTGGATTCCATCATGGTGTGTGGCGCCCCTTCTCTATGGTTGTTAAAAAGATGCATCATTTCGCATGGCAAATCCATCCCGCGAAAAGGCCCGTTGAGTAAAATCGGGTACTATTCGTAAAACCAGCTTCTTCTAATAATCCTTCAATCTGCTTTTCAGGAATGAAAGAGATCCTCATAATCCCTTTGCCCATCTCGTCCAATTTAGACGATTCGTACCCAACATCATGGAAAAAACTTTTCCATACGTTTATTCTGTCTTGAAGTTCGGCTTCGGCAGGATCTCCGTACGCACTGACAAGCACGAATGGAGCTCCCGGCTTCAAATTATCCTTAATAGCTCTAAGCAGTTCCAACTTCTGTTGTACATCGTCTATGAAGTGAAGAACTAATATACAACTCGCTGCGTCGAACTTCGCATCTGAATGTGGCAGGTCAGCAATCGTACCCTGAATAAGTCTGACACGATTTTCTAAGCCGAGTTGAATCGATTTATGCTCAGCCATCTGAAGCATCTCTTTAGAAGGGTCAACTCCGGTAAATGTCCATTTAGGGTTAGACGGCCCCCATGCGGCAAGTTCATTTCCTCCACCTGCTCCAACTACGAGTAATGCCGCCTCTTTTTCACCCCATTGAGCTCGAAAATAAGATTGAACCATCGAAAATAATGTATCATATGTGGGAATCGAGACTCGTGCGTTTGCCTCATATGCAAGAGTATTTTTAGAATCAAATGTAAGTTCTTCAGTCATTGTTAACCGCCTCCATTATTTAAGTATGCACTAGTGTGTACAGGTGAAACACCTATCTCTCATTTTCAATTAAGCATATTACAGATTTCTAATATCTCTAATTAACCTAAAAAATTAATTGGTATGCTCACAATCAATTTTTTTCGACTCGATTTGTTTTGCAATATCACTTATATATTTACTATTTAATTCATCATTCATCTTGTGTTCTGCCGCCATCATCACATTTTCAATCAAACAATCTTCATGTTTAAATATATCTTCGTGCTCCAATGAACAGTTGAATAATGTTGTCTTCCCTTCAATCGCATGAATGACGTCTAAAAATGAAATCTCTTGCGACTGTCTAACAATACTGTAGCCACCTTTAACACCTGGAGTCGATGCGATGAGTCCTGCTTTCACAAGTTTCGTTAAAATTTTAGACAGATATGTAGATGACAAATTTTGCATGTTTGCTAACTGCTCCACACCAACAGACTTTCCCTTTTCGGTTAACGTTAAATAGACCATCGTATGTAAAGCATAATTTGTCGCTCTTGAGTATTTCACTGCTTCCCTCCTCATCTACAACCATTATAGACCTTTAATATCTAGAATTCATTTTATAGCGCAAAGCGAAAAATATCAAGTTATTTGTATTCACTCATTTGGTGTTGGTACCCGTTCTTTACATCCAATAAAAGAAGCCTGTTCAGCATAAATACTGAAACAAGCTTTTAACCATTATTTCCGTCTCACAAATAACACCTTGTACCACTGATTCACCAAAAATGGCATAACAGACAAGCTATAAATAAACCCTAATTGCGTGCCACTTAAAGGCGCGACTTCAAACATGCCCGTAAGTGATGGCATAAATAACACTGCATGCAAACATAAAAAACCGATTAAAAAAGCTAGCCACGTATACATATTCGAGAACAGACCAATGGTGAAAATCGATTCTTTCGATCTAGAGTTAAAGCCATGTACTAATCTTGCCAAACATAAGGTTGTAAATGCCATTGTACTGGCTGTTTGCGTATCTCCCGTTGATAATCCCATTCGAAAAGCAATAATCGTAGCGATTGCAATTAGTACACCTTCGAGTATCACCTGAGTCGTAAATGCTTTATTCAATAAAGGTGTTTGACTATCCCTCGGCTTGTCCTTCATGGTCTTCTTATTATGCGGCTCTAAACCGATAGCAATGGCTGGCAAACTATCAGTCAACAAGTTAATAAATAATAGATGCACCGGTGCAAAGGGAACCGACAAACCTAATACAGTTGCATATAACACAACAAAAATAGCACCTGCATTGCCTGATAATAAGAATAGAATGGCATTTTTAATATTCGTATACATGCTGCGGCCATTCGAAATCGCTTTGACAATCGTTGAAAAATTATCGTCTGTTAAAATCATGGAGGATGCATCTTTCGCTACCTCGGTACCGGTTATGCCCATCGCCACACCTATATCAGCTTGCTTTAAGGCAGGGCCATCATTGACACCATCTCCCGTCATCGCAACGACATGTCCTTTTTCCTGCCAAGCCTTAACAATACGAATTTTATGCTCGGGGGTTACGCGGGCATAGACAGAATAATCTTGAACCTGTTCTTGTAGTTGTTGATCTGTTAATCCTTCAATTTGATAGCCTTCAATTGCTTCCGATGGATCATTTAAAATGCCAATTTGTTTGGCAATCGCAATGGCTGTTATTTTATGGTCACCTGTAATCATAACGGGTTTAATACCCGCTTTTATACAGCTGTCAACTGCTGCTTGTGACTCTTTTCTCGGAGGATCCATCATCGCCAATAAGCCGACAAAGATGAAATCCCTTTCAACCCAGGCATCCATAGGTTGATGTGCCTGTATCCCTTTGTAACCGATTGCCAATACTCTTAATCCATTCATCGAAAAATCACGATTCACTTCTTCAATTTTTTTGCGTTGCTCTTCCGTCATCACATGTACACCTGTAGACGTTTCGATTTTCACAATTTTAGGTAGTAAAACGTCTACTGCTCCCTTGGTAATCATGACAGTTTGCTGATTGACTCGATTCACTGTCGTCATGAGCTTTCTATCAGAATCAAAAGGAATTTCCGTCAGTCTCGGATAATGATCTCTGGCAATTAATTCATCAAAATTATATTGCTTTCCTAACTTTACAAGTGCAATTTCGGTAGGATCACCAATTTCTTTCTGATCCCTTTCCACAGCATCATTACATAACAGTGCTTGGAGGATCAATTTTTTCTCTATACTATTTTTCATTTGAAGTTGATCGTGAGGGATCACTTTCTGATCCACATAGACTTGTTGCACCGTCATTTTATTTTCGGTTAATGTGCCGGTTTTATCTGAACAAATCACAGATACACTGCCCAGACTTTCGACAGCATAGAGCTTTCGGATAATGGCATTTTCCTTGGCCATTTTTTGGGTCCCAAAAGCTAGCACAATCGTAACAATCGAACTTAATGCTTCTGGAATAGCTGCGACTGCCAGCGAAACCGCAAACATGAACGATTCGACTAACTCGCGCCCTCTGAATAGGTCAATCGTAAAAATAGCTAAACAGATTAACGTAATCCCTAAAGCTAATTTTTCTCCAAAATGATCGAGACTTACTTGGAGAGGTGTTTTTTTCTCTTTGGCAGTGTCTAGTAAATTAGCGATTTTCCCGATTTCCGTTTCCATACCGATAGCTGTCACGACAACAATCCCACGTCCATTAGTGACAAAGCTGCCCGTGAACACCATATTCTTTTTATCACCAATGGTTACCTGTTCTTCCTCGATCAATTCGATACTTTTCGCTACAGCCACTGATTCACCTGTTAGCGAACTTTCGTTGATATGCAGATTATGGCTTTCTACTAATCTGCCATCCGCGCTTATATAATCGCCAGCATCCAAATAAAGCAGGTCTCCAACCACGATATCTTCTGAAGGAATTTCTACTAGTTGGTTATTCCGCATTACTTTCGCGACTGGAGAGGTCAAAGTCTTCAGGCTATCCAACGACTGCTCTGCCTTTACATGCTGCACAGTGCCGAGGATGGCGTTTAGAAGCACAACAATCAGTATGACAATCGTACTTTCCACTTCACCTAATAGAAATGAAATGAAAGCGGCAATCAATAAAATAATGACCAATAAATCTTTAAACTGTCCAAAGAAAACGGCGAGGATACTTGTCCTTTCTCCTTCCGCTAATTCATTCGCACCATATATTTCTTGTCGCTTCTGGACGTCAACATCACTCAACCCTTGATTTGTAACGCCTACTTTTCCCATGACTTCAACGGAGGATTGCTGATGAAATTCGGACATTCGATTCTCCTTCCAGTATGTAATTGGTAGACTATCATGCCATCGAATAGCCACTTTGGGCTTGTCCTTTCTTAGCAGGCAGTCAATTCGTTTACATTTTTTCACTATCCACTCCACCAATACTATTCTTCGTTCTGTTCCAGTATGCTAATTTTTTCAAAAATAAAAAGCACTCATACTGAGCGCTTTTCGTGTACTATTAAAATTCCAATTCGGTTTCATCTTACTTTTTGTTTTCTCATCCATTGCGTTGCGACCCACTTTTCTCCCGTTATAACTGGTGCTCCACCATGTAAAGTTAACTCATTTACATTTTTATCGGTATAGAAGTACTCAAAATAAACGGCTGTACCCTTTTGTGGCGATACTGAAAAATCAATTTTCGGGAAAAAAGTTTCTCCACCTTGTTCTACGTCATTTAAGTACATAACGAGCGTACTAATTCTATTATTATTTGCTGCTTTACTTGTTGATGAAAAAAAATCATAATGAGCTTTATACTCTTGGCCAGGCGTGTACTTCAGGATTTGAATGCCTTCACCGTGTTCAATCGGGATATTCATAATAGATGAGATTCTTTTTTCAACTCTAGCAACAATTTCGTTTTCACTTTCTTGTAAAAACATACTACTACTTGTTCTCAATTCATTCACTTCATGTGTCGCCCCAATTTTTGAACGTTGCATGTTGTCCTTTGCTAATCTAATTAGTTCATCACATTCTTCATCACTTAACACATTTCCTAAAATCACGATTAATGGTTCTTCTAATCTAGTGATTATCGCAATCTCTCTATCCGTATTTATTGTATTTCCAACGTGATCAAATATCGTTTGTTCTTTATTCTCCTTTATCAACTTCAGGCAACCCCTTAGACTATTTAGTTTTCAGAACGAATACGTTTTTAGATAGTGATTATAAGTGTTAACAGTTTTCTTTCACTTCAAACACTCGATTAGTAGGGGATGCATTATCCTTTCTTTTCCAGACTTATTTTACCACGCGAATTTAACATGTCGCAAGTTTGAAAAGAGTTTTAATATTTGCAATAATTACTAGGATATGACATTCCCTAAGAATATCTTAAAAACATTTTTTTCTATAAATATGAATCGACAGTAGCTATGAGCATGCACAGAGCACCATAACTGACAATACGATTAACAAATAGAACTGAGCAGTTTGTAACGTTAATATTGTTTGCACAAACTCTCTAACTTCATTGTGTATAACTAGTAGCAAACTCTAGGTCTTCTATTTGATATCCCCTCAATAGAATAATTGCTAGCGTTAAAATTTCACACTATCATTCCAACTTGAATAAGCTATCAAATTAGAAATACCTTATAGCAGGGAGTACGATAGTATGAAAAGATGGATTGTTGCACTGGTAATTCTATGTTCAATCGGATTGGCAGGGTGTATAGAAAAAACAGTAAATGAAGAATTAGAAACAAATGATAATGAACAGAAACAACCGATGGAGGATCTAAAAACACCCGTAACTTATGATAAAGAAGCAAAAAAGGAAACAAATCCTTTAGTTTTAAATATCATTGATCCAAATACGTTAGAAATAATTAAAACTATATCACCAATAGATTTAGGATATGAAACAGATTTCGAAACATATAAAAAGGAAATTGAAAAATTAGCCTATGAATTAGCAAGAGGTACGGAAACAGAAGCTGGTTATGATAAGAGAATGGTTCTTGATAAAATGGATGAAGATGGTCAGATCATTAAAGGAAGTCCAAGGATTATTTTAAAAGAAAGTGAATTGGTGGATAGGATTGTAGAAGCATCATTGACTGGCAAGGATATTGAAATTCCTTTGTATGTTACAGAAAGTAGTTATAATGTTGAAGATATTGCTCACTTAGAGGACGTAATAATTGCTTCTTATACAACTTATTTCAACATCTCAGATGTAAACAGGAACAAAAATATTGAACTTTCAGCAAAGGCTATCAATAATGTGATCGTTGGGAGTGGGGATTATTTCTCATTTAACGACATAGTCGGGCCGAGAAACGAACTAAATGGCTACGAACCGGCACCGGAAATAATTAATAAGAAACTCGTCATGGGTATTGGCGGAGGGGTTTGCCAAACGTCCTCAACACTTTTTAATGTAGTCGACCAATTATCAGTAAAATATATTGAAAGGCATCATCATTCATTAGATGTGGGCTATGTGCCAAAAGGAAGAGATGCAACCGTTTCGTATGATGCGTTAGATTTTAGATTTCAAAATACACAAGATGGACCTTTTTTATTAAAAGCGATTTATGGTAATGGCTTTCTTACGATAGAAGTAAGAACTTCGAGAGAATATGAAAATATAGAAGGCTAGTCCATTCCGCTTTCAATGTATTTGACTTTCATTTAATAACTCAACTTTCGCACAGTGAAAGTTGAGTTATTAATAAAAACTATCTTATAAAAATGATTTTTTATAAGATAGTTTTATTTTGAGATATGGAGAAAATTTCCCACACATTCAATAATGCTTTTTAAATCCCCGGTATTAGGATTGTCATCTTCACTCCATCAGCTGTACCATGAAAGGCATAAACAGGTTGATAATAGCCTTTCGAGTCTAACTCATAGCTGACTTCCACTTTCTCAATATGTAAAGTTTCTATTCTGCGACTTTCAGAGTAATAGTTAAACTCTCCATCTAGCACTTCTTTATATGCCTCTTGCTCACTCTTTATTTCAATCTCCCTTACCTTGTCATAAGTTATTAATTGATGGTCAATTTCCTTCACCATATCATCACTATAATAATCCATCACTAAATAACCGTTTATTAACTGATTATCGATTACCTTGTGATCTACCGTCCACTTATAAATACCCGTATCAACCTGTTGAAAATGCGCATCTTGCGGAATAGCTATGCCGAATTTTCCTACATTTTCTATTAAGGTTTCTTCATCTGTATCCTTTGGCTTTTTATCCTCGTCAAAGCTTGAAAAATCCTTATAACTATAACTTCCATCTAAATAACGAAACCATATATTATGAGATCTTTCACCTCTAATCCAATAAACACCTTCACTTTGATAAGAAATGATTTCCATATCAAACGTGTCAAGATTCATTTTCCCGAAAAAATCGCTGACAAATTCATTCGCGGCAGTTTTCGTATAGCTCGGCGCCTTATAAACCGGGACTGTTCTACGTTGATCGTCCAACTGAACATCCATTGTAATGATTGTTTGTGTCATATTCGTTTTATGAATAGGTACGATGGAGAGATTTCCAAACTCCTTCAAATAGTAGTATGCAAACATGCTGCCGGATAGGATAATCACTAGCAATAACGGTGAAAAATAGAACAGGGACCGCTTAATTTTCTTCTTTTTGATGGTCATGAAACCCATTATAATACCATATCCGATGATGGCGCCCAGCAGATTATTAAATAAATCATCTAGTTCAAAAATACCGTATCCTGTGAGTAACTGCACACTTTCAATGGAAAGAGTAAATAATCCTGCCATTCCGATTGTCCATCCTGCTTTCCGGAAACGGGCATGCAATAATGGCAAAAGGATACCGAACGGTACAAACATGAAAATATTTAAATACAGAAACTGCCAATCTCTTACACTAAAATCATACCAAGCTTCCCGGTACGAAGTAAGGAAAGATAAATTCATACTGCCCTGGAAGTTTGAACCTCTATTCAAAAAAGTAACGCCAATCACCATGATGACATAACCAGTAAGCAAACCTACAAGGAATAGCCGCTTCTTAGAAAGGCTTTTATTCCCTCTCGAAAGCTTTTTATAGACAATGAAATACCCTAGAAAAAATATTACCGCCAAAATAAGTATGGTTATTAATGCCAGAAAAAAATAATCCCTAACGATACTAATGATTTCTTGTACTCTCATTTTTTCTCTCCTTCATACTTAACGCCACATAGCTGATTGAATCACATTCCTCGAATAAAAATCTAGCACCTACATTATAAACAACACTTGTGCAAGGGTTGTCCCTAGCAATCTTGAAATAATCATCAAATCCACAATGAGTAACTTCTTTATTTTTAATAGTGACTTGCCCCAAATTTAATCGAAACTCGACACTTAACAAAAAAACATCCGTTCACCAAGTATAAGTGAACGGATGTAAAATATCCAAATATTTAACTGTTTTGTTCGAATTATACTAGCTACGTGAAATAGCTTCTTCTTCGGATTTGCCGATTATTTTATGCCACTTGGTTGGTGCCTTCCACTATGGGAATCATTTCGATATTAAAAGTAACTTCACAGTGAACTGCCACAAAGAGTATCATTATCTTATCCCCTTCAACACGTCCAACGTTTCCAAAACATGATCCAGCAATTCTGCAATATCCGCCATATGTTCCTCAGTTATTTTAGACTTGAAATTCATGTCTATACTATTGAGATAACTGGACGCTTGTTGCCCATGTAGGAAACTCAATGTTTGCGTTAGTTGGATATCCGTTTCCCAAATCAAATTCAGTGCTTGCTCAATCTGCGGGCATTCGATGGCGACGTTTCGAACAGTTTTGGTAAAGCGCAAAGACAGGTTGCAGCCTAGATTTTCTCCAGGCACCTCCAATATTTCCCCTGCTAACTCTTTGACAGATGCTTGTAGGACAATTTCTGCTGCAATGTCTTGTTGATTGACGAGCGTAAATTGGATCGCGAATTTCCGTGAGAGAATGGCAAAATCCATGCAATCTACCCGATTAATAATCGTTATTTTTTCATCTATATTGTCTAAATCATAAACGTGGTTTTCAAACGCTACTTTCAAATTTTCAAAAATGGTTGGATCGTACATATTAATACCTCTCCCTTACGTCCCACAATACGTATGATAAGGCTCGTCTGATTCGGGCATAGTCGTCGCGTACTCAGCCTGTTCTGGAGAGTGCGCGTATGGATGTGACAACACATTAAGCAACTTCTCCATCACACTATAATCCCCGTGCTCGACTGCCGTTTCAAGTGCTGCTTCTACCCGATGGTTACGAGGAATGACTGCCGGATTGCTATTACGCATCAGTTGATGAGCAAGCTCCTTCGATTCCTGCTGTCTGTCCAGTCTTGCTTGCCAAAGTTCTTGCCATTCAATAAATTCCGGCGTACCAAATAAGACACTCTTTTCCAACGTATCGAAAGTTAAAGCACGGAATGTATTCGTATAGTCCACTCGCTGCTGTTCCATCATGCGTAGAAGGCTATCAATGAGGGCTGCATCCTGTTGCTCTTCATTAAAAATCCCCAGTTTCGCACGCATGCCCGCAAGCCAGTTGGCGTAATAATGCTCGGGAAACTCTGAAAGGGCGTCCTGCGCCAGTTTGGCACCTGCCGAATAATCTGTATGCAATAACGATATAAGACTTTCAGCAAAGCGTGCAAGATTCCAGCCGACAATATTCGGTTGATTGCCATAGGCGTAGCGGCTTTGAACGTCAATAGAGCTGAAAACGGTTGCCGGGTCATACGTATCCATGAATGCACACGGCCCATAATCAATCGTTTCCCCGCTAATCGTCATATTATCGGTATTCATCACTCCGTGGATAAAACCAACGAGTTGCCACTGCGCAACGAGAGTAGCTTGACGCTGGATTACGGCCTGCAGTAATGCTAGATAGCGATTATCGTCCACTTCAATGTCTGGAAAATGGCGCTCGATTGCGTAGTCAGCCAGCGCACGAAGCTCTTCGTCTGAGCCCCACTTCGCCGCATATTGAAAAGTACCAAAACGTAAATGACTGCTAGCAACACGGGTCAAAATCGCACCAGGAAGTTCAGTTTCACGGATGATGGATTCACCCGTCGTCACCACGGCTAACGAACGAGAAGTAGGAATACCTAGCGCATGCATCGCTTCGCTAATAATATATTCGCGAAGCATTGGGCCTAGTGCAGCGCGACCATCTCCTGCACGAGAATACGGTGTTCGCCCAGATCCTTTGAGTTGAATATCAAATCGTTCGCCGGAAGGAGTGAGTTGCTCCCCAATAAGCATTGCACGACCGTCTCCTAGCATTGTAAAATGACCGAATTGATGACCCGCATATGCTTGTGCTAGTGGGATAGCGTCTTCTGGAACTTCATTTCCCGCAAATACTGCGATACCTTCTTCGCTTTGCAACACCTGTGCTTCGAGCCCTAGAGATACCGCCAAAGCATCATTAAAAATGATCAATTCTGGTGACTCGACTGGGTTTGGGCTTATATCGGTGAAAAAGGTGTTCGGCAGACGAGAGTAACTGTTATCTAAGTGCCATCCTGATTCTTTTTGTTTCGTCATAAGATCTCCTATCTTCTTACCTTTTTATACATACATATTTGTATGTTAGTTATTTGTAGTGTCATCTTCTATTTACATATTTTAACGCATTTTATCCAATACATCGAAAAAAAGACCTTTCGTATCATAGCTGCTTACGAAAGGTTCTGCTATTTCATTTCAAATAAAACACCCCACCGTTCACAATATCAATGCTAATCCTCGCCTCGTACTGCTGGTCCATTGCCTCCTTCTCAATCTCATAACTATCTGGCTTATTGTCTACTCCTTCATAAAAATATTCCAATACCCTTCGATCCTTTTGCCATCGCTTCTTTGCTTCATCCGCCCATGAATGATCGGCTTGCTGAATAAAAGTATCGATCACGGCATCCAATCGTTCGAGGGCACGAGTCGGCTTAATAATATAAGGGACATGAAAGGTATAACCTGAAATCGTTACATCCAAATCTAGCTCACTTAGCGACTCCTGAAAGCCCACTACGACATGTCCTGTTAGTAAATTAATGCCTAATGAATACAAAATCTCTTTCGTTTGATCACTGGAATACGTAACTTTATAATTCACACCTAACCAAGGTGTTAAAATCGTTTGTTGGCCAGTTGTATCGGGGACTCGTTCATACATCTGCACAAATGAGCCCATCTCCTTCGTTACTCGAAATAGCTGACTCAATCGAGGTGAACCAAAGTGGACAACTTCTCCTTTGATGCTATCCGCAAGCTGAGTTTTATCTGTAATCAACGTTAGTCGTGCTGGACGCGGTTCCTCACCTGTACTTGCCAAGTAGTGCCAATAAAAAGGACGGTTCATTATTCTTTTATCCATATCTATCGTTAATTGAACATCGATGTAATGATCATTCTTATTTAAAATCTGGCAATTATTTTCGTTAAAAAATTGTTGTATATACTGGTGAATTTGTTGTGGATACATACGGAACCTCCTTCAAATGGACTCTTTATAAGTGGATAAAATATCATCTAACTCACCCACTACTTGTTCAAAGACGCCTATCTTCACATGCAGTAAATCCAGTATGTGATCCTCGATTGTATGTTGAATGGCTAAATTATAAATATGAACGTCTTGCTCTTGCCCTAAGCGGTGGACCCGACCAATGCGCTGCTCTAACTTCATCGGATTCCATGGTAAATCATAGTTAATGACATGATGGCAAAATTGCAGGTTAATCCCTTCGCTACCGGATTCCGTCGCTATAAGTACCTGCGCTTGCTCTTTAAACAGCTGCTTCATCCATTCGCGTTTACTCTTGCTGAATTTTCCGTTGAACAACACGCTTGAGATGCCTTTTGAATATAAATACTCCTGCAAATAGTTTTGGGTCGCTCGATATTCGGTAAAAAGGATTACTTTATCATTGGCCTGTGTAATAATTTCATAAGCCTTTTCTGCTTTTGAATGAATATTAAGTGTACTCAATTTCCGAATAATCTCTTCCATATAAGAAATAGCTTCGAATTGACTACATTCTTGAAGCATTTTGGTTAATGTTACAAAGACGGCTTCTTTACTACTGCACATCTCCCTCTGTAACGTCATCTTGGAAAAGGCATCTGAAAAATGATCTAATTGCGAAATCATATCGTACACTTCTTGTTCTTCCGCGGTAAAATCAATGGGAATGATTTGCACATGGCGGTTGGTCCAATCAATGCCCGTATCCTCTCTCCGATTTCGAACCATCACTTGATGCACCAATTCTTTTAAAAATTCATCATGCTCCACAGCATGCTTTCGCGCAGAAAATGCCGCTTGAAACGTTTCATAATTGCCAAGATGACCTGGCTTTAATAATGATATGAGATGAAATAGTTCAAACACATCATTTTGAATCGGTGTTGCCGTTAACAACAAACAAAACTTTTTCTTTAAGTTTTGTACAAACTCATAACTTTTTGTCTTATGGTTCTTTAATTTATGGGCTTCGTCAATGATGATTAAATCATATTCCTGCGCATAGATATTTTCTTTATGAGGACTCCTTTTGGCCATATCGATACTCATGACGACGATATTACATTGGTTTAAATCGTAATTTTTCTTATAGGGAATAGCTGGAATGTGAAATTTTTGATTCAGCTCATCAATCCATTGATTGACAAGAGAGGCTGGGGCTAAAATGAGTGCTTTTTTCACAAGCCCTCTGATTAAATATTCTTTCAAAATCAAACCCGCTTCAATTGTCTTCCCTAGTCCCACTTCGTCTGCCAAAATCGCCTTGCCATTCATCCTTTCAATAACTGTTTCCGCCACCTCTAATTGATGCTGAAGGGGCGTTAAATTAGGTAAGTAATTTGGCGATTGAAGCCCTTGAAAATCGGTTATCAGAGTCGACTTGGCGACCTCATAACTCATTTTATATAACGTCCAATTATCCCATGCCGCACGATTTTCTAAACGTTCAATAAAGCCTTCCTTCCAATCAGACGACCTTTCAATTAGCATCCCTATCACCTCATACAACTTTTGTTGTCTTCTAAGGTTGTCCTAAAATGAAATTCTTATGTTTATTGAATTGAATTTGAAATTAAACAAGAAAAAAAGCGATCTTTAATCATTTAAAATGTACCCTTTTTAAAGGACAATTTAAAAAAGCCCTATATAAGTTGAAAACTATCCCCCGAATTTCGGACTCTTTGAAAAAGACCAGAGATTCGGGGTTTTTGTATGCAAAAATTTTTGTTCCTGGTTCTGAAACTATTCCGAATTCAATGAGGACTGCTATCGCTAAGCCTCAGGTCTTAGATAAAGATAATTCTAAGGATCAATGTGGTATGTATTTCCATTTCATACAATAAAGATGCAACTAAAAAGGTAGAAGGGAGCATATATTTCCAAGTCGGAATTTTGTAAATCATTTTAGTTTTTTAGGAGGAGAATTTCTATGTCTACATTTACCAAATGGGCTTTTGGTAACAAGGCCGCTGTCGCTGTATTAACTATTTTAATATTAGTAATAGGCGTTGTCAGTTATTTTAGACTACCTATGGAGTTTTTACCATCTGCCGATAATCCGCAAGTCACTATTATTTCCATGGGTCAGGGAACTGACTCCAAAACAATGGAATCCGAAGTAACCATTCCGATTGAAAGAGCAATTACAGGCTTAAATGGAAAAACATCCGTCTATTCTACAACTGGAGATGGATTTTCAAAAGTGGATCTGTTCTTCGAGGCAGGAACTGATATGAAACAAGCCAAACAAGACGTACAAGAAGCGTTAAGCAATATAACTTTGCCTCTCTATCTCTCCAAGCCAACAATCTCACAGCTAAATACTTCTATGATTCCAATTGCTAACATTGCCGTCAGTTTTACTGAAGGTTTGACTACCGAAAATATGGATTTTGCACGTGAAAAACTTCCATCTCTCTATCAAGAAATCAAAGGAGTTTCCAAAGTAGATGTATACGGGATTACTGATTCCATTATTTCCGTCAAGATTGATGATGAAAAATTAGCTGAAAATCAAATTCCTCTTCAAGCGGTTATAGGGATTCTTCATGGTCAAAACACTGCTGTAGCTGTTGGTGAAAAGATTATTGATGGAAAAACAAGCAATATTAAAGTAATTGGTGATTTAACAAGCATCGAAAAATTGAAAGGTTTAACGATTACACCTGATGTAACGCTAGCAGATATTGCAACGATTGAAGAAACAAAAGATGCGAATTTCATTAGCCGTTTCAATGGTAAGGATAGTTTAGATATTAGTATCACTAAAGACAGTCAATCCAATGCAGTGACGATTAGCAAAGAAATTGAAAAAGTCACAAAAGAAATCAATGAAAAGTATAATCAGCAAGAATCTGTTATTTATATATCCTCTACTGATTTAGTACAAAATTCTGTTCATACGATGATAAAGGAAGTACTCCTTGGTGCACTATTTGCAACGATTGTCATTATGCTCTTCCTACGAAATATCCGTTCTACATTTATTACCATTGTTTCGATTCCTTTATCCCTTTGCTTCACACTATTTCTACTGTCGTGGTCTGGTGTGACATTGAATATTTTAACACTTGGTGGTGTCGCTGTTGCAGTTGGGCGACTAGTGGACGACAGTATTGTCGTCATTGAAAATATTTTCCGGAAAATGCAAACAGAGAAATTCTCCGTCCAAATGATTATTGATGCAACGAAGCAAGTAGGAGTTGCTATTACTGCTTCCACATTAACAACAGTAGCTGTTTTCTTACCGATGAGCTTATTAAATGGTGGGCTTCAAGAATTCCTTTTACCATTCGCATTAACGGTTACCTATTCTTTGCTCGCATCTTTACTCGTCGCTTTGACAGTTGTTCCGGTAATGAGTGCGGGATTATTGCAGCATGCAAAGTTGCCTGAACATAAGCCAGCTGTACGTTTTCCAAAAATAGTTATATGGTCCTTAAACCATAAATGGATGGTCTTCTCCATTTCCATCATCCTGTTTATCGGATCCATTGGTACTTACTTTGTCATCCCAAAAGGTGCAGTTGATAGCTCCTCTGCAGACTATGTCTTGACCACGCTAAGTTACCCCAATGATACACCACTTGAAAAAGTGAAGGAAAAGACAATGGAACTGGAGTCATCTATTCAAAAAATGGATGAAGTAAAACATGTGTTTTCACAAGTAGGTTCTCCAGCTGAAGCGGCACAATATGGATGGGTTGGATCACCTACAGAAGCAACCTTCAGTATTTTATTAGAGGATAAAAAGGATACAGAACACATCGTAAAAGAAATGGAAAAGAAAAAAGATCAATATCCTGATGCCCTCTTAGAGGTAACTACTGCTTCCTTTATGATGGGAGGGGCAAGTACGAATATTACCATTGATGTAGTCGGTGAAAATTTAGCAGATTTAGAAGAAGTGGCAACAACTATAAAAGAAAAAGTACAGAAGCTGCAAGGCGTAGAGGAAGTTACGACCAATCAAGATGAAAAGAAAACCGTATACTCCCTCGTTGTCGATCCAACAAAAGGAAACACAGAACAAATTGCGCAGCAGTTAGGGGTCATGTTAAATAAAACACCAATTGGAACAATCAGCTTATACGATAAGCAAAAAACTGTATTCTTAGAACCTCTTCTGGATACAGAAACTCCTAAAGACCTAGAAAACATTCCAGTTATGACTGATATGGGGCTTGTCCCTGTATCATCCATTGCTAAGTTACAAAGTGAAGAGCGTTCAACTAACCAGTTCCATAAAGATGGGGATGCCTACCTTCGAGTAACAGCGTCAGTTGATCCAACCAAGCTGTCGGAAATTTCGAGTGCAGTAAATCTAGAAATTTTCGGCGATAACAATGACAAGAAAGGCATAGAACTTCCGGAAAATGTCGAGGCTCTAGTTGGTGGATCAAGTAGCCAACAAGCAGATGATTTTACAGATTTATTTCTCATTATGCTTGTTTCCATTGGGATTGTATTTTTAATAATGGTTATCACATTTAAGTCCATCAAAGCGCCAATCGCTATTCTTTGCTCTCTACCACTAGCTGCGATAGGAGCCATTTTAGGAATTCTTATCAGTGGAATACCAGTTGATATCACGGCACTTCTAGGAGCATTAATGCTAATTGGTATCGTCGTAACAAATGCAATTGTCCTCTTAGATCGAGTAAAACAAAATGAACAAAAAATGATTATTCGTGATGCACTTGTTGAAGCAGCCGCAACAAGAATGAGGCCAATCTTCATGACTGCAATCGCAACGATCTGTGCGATGCTTCCATTATTAGTGAAACAAGCAGAAACAGGAAGCTTAGTATCACAAAGTCTCGCGATTGTTGTTATCGGTGGATTAGCCATGGCAACCCTGCTCACTCTAATTGTTATCCCTTGTATATATGAATTGCTTTATTTTAGAAAATCTAAGAAACAGAGAATTAATCAGACTTCTAAACAAGATGTTTTCATGTAATAAAAAAGCAGACCTTAGCTTTAAACGCTAATTTGGTCTGTTTCTTTTTTGTTCATTCTTAGGGCTAAGTTTACACTGGTATCCTCCACATAGTGATAAAGTGTTTGGTAATTTCATGTAATCGTAATGATTTCTTTCATATGCCTCTGTTTTTCTATTATAATAGCTATAAGCATCATGTATGCTAAAAGATCGGAAGTAAGGGAGTATGAGTAAAATTCGAATCAATTGGAAGAGACTACTTGTTCTTTTTGCTACTGTCTTCTTAGTGATCCAAATCATCGGTAGCTTCTTTTTCTATGAGTTAGCCATCAAGCGAGGACCGAAAGATTTCTTACAGAACAACGCAGATTTAGAAGTGTCAGATCAAACGATGGAACTTTTTCTGAACGGCGAATGGATAGATTGGGTCAACGCCCAACAATTTGAACAGCTTACGTTAACATCGCGTGACGGCTTAAAACTGTCAGGCTATTACCTACCAGCAGCAGTACCAACGGATAAATTAGTCGTTTTAACACATGGCTATTTGGGTCATGCGAAACAAATGGGGTTATTCGGACAGTATTACCATCATGATTTGGGCTATAACATTTTCATGCCAGATGCTCGTGGACATGGCAAGAGTGAGGGAAATTATTATGGGTTCGGTTGGCCTGATCGTCTTGATTTAATTGATTGGACGCAAACTTTAGTGAAGAAGCTTGGACCCGATAGTAAAGTGGTCTACCACGGTTTATCAATGGGTGCCGCTACTGTTTTAATGGCTAGCGGAGAAGATGAGCTTCCCCATCAGGTGAAGGCCATTATTGCGGACAGTCCGTATATGTCCGTCTATCAATTATTTGCGTATCAAATGAATCGGATGTTTTATCTACCGGCATTTCCTTTACTAGATAGTACTAGTTTGTTAACGAAAATCAGAGCTGGTTATTCATTTAGAGAAGCAAGTGCACTAAAAGCTGTGGAAAAGTCGAATGTTCCTGTTTTGTATATCCATGGAGAAGGCGATACATTCGTTCCGACAAAATTGACAAAGGAATTGTATCGACATACCGAAAGTGACGCCGAGCTTTTTCTTGTCCCAGATGCGAATCATGGGGAGTCTTTTGCTTTGGCGCAGGATGAATATAAGGTGCGGATGGATGATTTTCTTAGTCTGTATGTTAACTAATCAGTTAAACACCTTTTTTAAAAAAAAGATTGTTTAGAATGGTTTAGCTTTCTAGAAGCCGGGTATACAAAGATTACAAGGCGGAACGACTAGGAAGAATGGTATTGTAGACGAGCAACCTACAATGATTTCCTACGATGAACTGCACAGCCTTGGCGGAAAATTTGCTTTACTGAGGATTAGATACACTCGTCAGGAACTGAAAGACCTAAGTTCCATTCACTAAAGTGTGAGCTATGCAGTAGAAGGAAAGTTTTTTGTGGAAGTGCAAATTGATGCCTGATTACAAAAAGAAAGCCACATTCAATAACATGTGACATTCCAAATTGAATCGGCCGAATCAAACTGCACAGACGAGTCTTGGGTAAATGATCGTCAGGAAGAACAGTTTGTGTAATTGAAAAAAACTATCAAATTTTCCGAGTGCGATTCCCTTTTGCAGAGGGATAGAAAAAGCATGGTCCCCGGGGGCCATGCTTTTCCTTGTTATTCACTAATTTCAGCTTGCCATTCCTCTTTAATGTCAAGCCCAATTGCAGATGCCGTTTCTTCATTCACAACAAATTTCAAGTTTTTCGTCACTTGAACCGGTAATTCAGCGGGCTTGCTTTCCCCTGTTAAAATCTTGACAGCCATTTGACCCGTTTCATAACCGAGATCGTGGTAACTAAAGCCATACGCCGCTAAACCACCTCGTTTGACGGAGTCTAGTTCACCAACCATCATCGGCAATTGATTATCAAACGCAGCAGATGTGACAGATTCAAGTGCGGAAACAACGGTATTGTCTTTAATGATGTACAAAGAATCCACTTTTCCAATTAACGAGTCGACAGCTTGTTTAACATCCGCCGATGTGACAACAGACGCTTCGATAATGTTCAAATCCATTTCTTTTGCTAGCTCTTTCACCTTGTCTATCTGAACGCGCGCATTTTGTTCTCCTGCGTTAAAGACTACACCGATATTTTTTGCCTCTAATTGCTCTTTCAAGAACTTCATCGTTAACGGAATAACATCAGGATGTAAATCGATCGTGCCTGTTACATTCCCTCCCGGATTTTCTAATGAATCAACCAATTGCGCACCGACAGCGTCTGTTACAGATGTGAAGACGATTGGAATTTCTTGTGTCTCACTTGCAACAGCCTGTACACTTGATGTTGAATTCGCAAAAATTAAATCGACACCAGAATTCACAAGGTTCGTCGCAATTGTCGTATTTGCACTGTTATCATTTTGGGCATTCTGTACTTGATATTCTACGTCAAGACCCGCATCTTCTAATGCCTGTTTAAAACCTTCAAAAGCGGCATTCAATGAAGGATGTTCTACGATTTGCGTGACCCCTACTTTATATTTCTTACCGCCGTCCTCATTGCCTATTGACTCATTGTTATCCTCGCCAGCACAAGCTGCAAGAAGTAATACAGCACTGAACAGGATAACTGCGATTTTTTTCAATTTGTTCATGATTCTTTTCCCCTTTTCACTTCGTATAAAAATTATACAAAATTCTTAATTTTTTATAAGATTACACGGTCTCAAATTGATAGTCAATACAATTTTGAATACTTTGTATTGTTAAGCGCTTACATTGAAATACATATATTATATAGTCCTTGATTTAACCAAATAAGGACTTGTAAGTAAATAATTTTATTAATAAATCTTTTCTAAAATAAACAGTAGAATGAATACTCAACTTTAGGAGACACTACGTTGTTAAGGAGGGAAAAAGATGGCGAATAATAATAAAATCCTTGTTCCAGAAGCACGTAAAGCGTTAGATCAATTGAAGATCGATGTCATGAAAGCGCAGGGGTACAAGGTGAACACAGCGGATCCAGGAAACGTGAAATACGAAATTGCCGACGAACTTGGTATTCCACTAACTAACGGCTATAATGGCAAACTTACATCTGAAGAAGCAGGGAAAATTGGTGGTCCTATTGGCGGTAGCATGGTGAAAGAAATGATTCGTATGGCACAAGAGCAGATGACGAAGAAATGAAATAAAACGCTAATCCATGAGTAGACTAGCGTTTTATTGTATGTGACAGTCTAACATCGCACTTACAGTTGCACCAATTCCGCCAATAAAAAAGCACCGACCATTATAGTCAGTGCTTTCTCCTTTAAAACTTCGAGCCACCAAATCCGTATTCATCGAGCAGTTCTTCGAAACTCTTATTCTTCTCACGTTCTTTGCGTTCTTGACGAATCTGCTCTTGGCGCTGTTCTTCCTTCGCTTGCTCAACAGCAGACAATTGTTGTTTAGCTGCCTTCAATTTCGCTAAAACGTCATCGTCAAGTGCGTCAGAAAGTGTTAAGCCCTCATTCTCTACTTTCTTAGGACGTGCTGGTGCTATTTGTTTGCGTTTTTTAGCCATTTCCTTCACCTGCCTTTATTCATGGTCGCGTAACGATCGTGGCGACGCCCTGCCCTCCGCCAATGCATAATGTTGCGAGTCCAGATTTGGCGTCACGACGCTGCATTTCATGGAGGAGTGTAACGAGAATCCGTGCCCCACTTGCGCCAATGGGATGGCCGAGTGCGATTGCACCGCCATTGACGTTCAGTTTTTCTTGATCAAATCCAAGTTCCTTATCGATAGCAATCGATTGTGCTGCGAAAGCTTCGTTCGCTTCAATCAAATCAATGTCGGCTAATTGTAAATTGGCTTTGCTAAGCGCCTTTTTAACAGCTTGTACAGGACCGATGCCCATGACAGCAGGATCGACACCTGCATTGCCATTTGCTGCGATCGTTGCGAGTGGCGTTAGCCCTAGCTCATCAGCCTTCGCCTTTGACATGATGACCAGTGCTGCCGCGCCGTCATTAATGCCCGAAGCATTTCCAGCCGTAACACTACCATCTTTTTTGAAGGCTGGACGCAATTTTCCTAACTTATCCGCCGTTGTTCCTGCTTTGACGTATTCATCCGTATCAAAAATGATTGGCTCGCCTTTGCGTTGTGGAATAGCAATCGGCACAATTTCATCTACAAAAACGCCCGCTTCAATGGCAGTCGCTGCTTTCTGCTGTGACTGTGCAGAAAATGCATCTTGTTCTTCGCGTGTGATGGCATAACGATCGCAAAGATTTTCAGCTGTAATTCCCATATGATAATCATTAAATGCACACCATAGACCATCTGTTATCATACTGTCGATGATTTTCTGGTCACCCATTTTAAAGCCCTCTCGTCCATTCTTTAACAAGTACGGCGCTTGACTCATATTCTCCATACCGCCTGCTACAATAATGTCCGCATCCCCCGCGATAATGGCTTGACGTGCTAAGTGGACAGCCTTTAACCCCGAGCCACACACTTTGTTAATCGTTAAAGCTGGAACAGCTTCAGATAATCCTGCTTTAATGGCTGCTTGACGCGCTGGATTTTGACCAAGCCCTGCTTGAAGTACATTCCCCATGATGACTTCATCGACACTGTCAGGTGCTACTCCAGCGCGTTGTAAGGCCTCTTGAATGACTGTAGCCCCAAGATCCGTGGCTGCTACATCTTTCAATGAACCTAAAAATGAACCGATTGCAGTTCGAACTGCACTTACAATCACAACTTCTGTTGACATTATTTTTCCCCCATTCTCTTAATAACGTTGCCTGTATATGCATCCCTTCAGTACAATATACTAGAGGAGGGATGTTATGTTCATTTTACCAAACAATGTGACGATTATCGAGGTCGGTCCACGGGATGGACTTCAAAATGAAAAGAAATATGTCGATACAGAGCAGAAGCTTGCATTTATTCAGGCACTTCAGGGGGCAGGCATTGCGGAAATGGAGTTAACTTCATTCGTATCGCCGAAGTGGGTGCCGCAAATGGCGGATGCCAGGGATATTATTTCTAGCACGCCGCAGGTCGGGCGACAATTCGTCTTGACGCCCAATGCAAAGGGCGTCGAGCTAGCACTTGAAGCAGATGTGCAAAGTGTAGCTGTGTTTGTAGGGGTCAGTAATTCATTTAACAAAAAAAATATTAACCGTTCGACGGATGAAAGTATGGAAGCGCTTGAACCCGTCATTGCTCATTTAAAAACTGCGGGTATTTTTGTTCGTGCCTGCATTTCTACTGCATTTTATTGTCCCTATGAGGGAAAGATAGATCCTAAAGACACGCTCGCCTTATGTCAGCGGTTTGCAGCTTTTGGGGTTGATGAATTAAGTGTGGCGGATACAATTGGCATGGCCAATCCACAAGAAAGTTATAACCTGTTCAGCATGTTGAAGAAAGAACTACCCGATATGCGCTTGACTGCGCATTTTCATGATACGCGTAAAATGGCAATTGCTAATATTTTTGCTGCGCTACAGGCAGGCGTTGACCGTTTTGACACATCTGCTGGCGGTCTCGGTGGCTGCCCATTTGCACCTGGTGCGACAGGGAATGTTGCAACGGAGGATGTTGTTCATATGCTCGACACACTTGGTATAACAACGGGCGTTGACGTGAAAAAGGTTTGTCAGGCTGTCCAAATGATTGCACCGTATATATCAAGGCCCATTGATACTGCGATGTACAGATTATTTGAAAACGGGCAATTATAAGGGGTGAATGACGATGAGACGGCGTGCTCTATATATCACCGGTATACTTTCGGGTATTTTCACGACGTTAATAACTATTTTCGGCATTCTTCTAACGAACAAAATGATGTTTTTAAAGCCGAAGAATCCCGATTTGATTATGAGACGTGAGATTTTGTCGAGACGTTTTGATGAATATTGGTATGAGACGGTGCGCAAGGATGATATGTGGATTGAATCTCCGAATGGTTATCGTTTAAAAGCAGTCTTTTTAAAACCGTTAGAGACGACAAGAACCGTTATCATTTGCCATGGTGTCACCGAAAATAAAATCAATTCGATGAAATACGCTCGTCTCTTCGAACGACTTGGCTTCAATTCTGTCGTGTTCGATCATCGACGGCATGGGGATTCAGGTGGTAAAACGACGAGTTTTGGTTATTATGAGAAAAGTGATTTGCGTGCAATTGTCCAAGCGGTGCGCGAACGAATTGGCAAACGTGCGTTGCTCGGTATTCACGGAGAGTCGATGGGCGCCGCTACAGCTATTTTGTATGCAGGTACTTATGAGGATGAAGCAAACTTTCTTGTGGCCGACTGCCCATTTTCCGATTTCACCGAACAAATTCTTCATGTGTTGCGGCTGGAAACACCACTTCGGACTGCGATGGTTATCCGGATCGGTAATTTATTTTTGAAAATGCGCGATGGTTATTCGACGAATTTGGTTTCGCCACGTGAGGTCGTTAAAAATATTACAATCCCTGTGCTGTTCATTCACAGCATGGAGGATGATTTCATCCTGCCTTATATGACCGAAGAATTATATGAGGCAAAGATTGGCGATAAAATGCTGAAATTATTCCAAAAAGGGGCTCACGCCAAATCTTATAATGATAACCCCTACCAATATGAATTGACGGTTCAGGAATTTTTAGGTCGTTTTGGTTTTTCACAATGAAGAATAGTGAGCGGAACAACAAACGACCAGCTTATGATGAAATTTCTCATAAGCTGGTCGTTTTTATTGAATTATTTCTTTTTCATACCTTTTTCACTAGCTTTGTTCATTTGTGCCATCATTTGATTGATTTTCTTTTGTGACGGTTTTTGTCCCATTTGCATCAAAACGTTGATATGAAAGCGTTTGTTGCCAATATATTGACCACGCTTCCTGATAAGAAAACTATACCACAGGCAATAATAACTGTCTAACTATTTATCAGATTTTATGAATTTGATTACATTTTTCATAAGTAAAATTAAGTGGATTAAGTATTGTAAACAACAAAAAGCCCCTCCACAATCCAAACTTCTGAACTGTAAAAGGGCTTCCATTGTCCTGAATAAATAGGTATATAAAAACAACCTCGATTATGAGAGTGTAAGATATTAAAAAAGATTGTTCATGCTTTTTACGGTTTGAATAATTTCAATCAGCTTATTTCTATCCCATAAAATCACATCATTTGATTTAGCCAATTCCATTGCTGATTTTGTAAAATTACTGTTTGTAACCACAACACCTTTTTGGAGACTATAATGTTTTATACCTGCCACAACTTCTTGAATAGCCGTATTTGTTACTGCGGAGATATACCGTTTTGCTTGAACACCTAAGCTAATTCCATTTTTAGCAACAATAATATCTATCCCTTGGTCACCAGATGCAGATGTTACAACAACTGAATAACCCATTTTTTCAAATAGATAGGATACATAGTGTTCGAATTCAATACCATCTAATTGATCCACATCATCTATTGTCACATTATCATAGGGATTATACTCTACACTATCTTCTAGTTTCATTCCATGATTTAACAGTTGATTTTCAAAGTCATTCTGTACCTTGTCATCTAAGTATTTAGATACCTTTTCGAAGAGTAAAGATCTGATTTCATTCAGATTTTCACATATTTCATTAATTTTGTTATTAAATTCGGACAAAAAATAAACAAACTGTGAGTGAATTAATAGATCATCATGATTAATAAAATCAATAGAATAATACGCATTTACACACTTATCAACATCTAAATTTTCTATATCAGAAAAAAAGCCACCATACAATTCTTTAAATGAATTTGCAAAATACTCTTGTGAAATGTATTTTAAACAAACTGTGATTAATAGATAATTATAATACTCATCATATTTGTTATCAGCATCGAAGTTTTGAAGGATTCCATTCTTAACCAAAAGTTTTACAAATGGAGGGTATTTATTCACACAGAAAAAATATTGATAATGATCGTCACCATATTTTTTGAATTCAATAAAGTAATTACCGAACATCGACATATGCATTTGTCTTTCACAACTTATCAAGAAATAAATATTATCGAATTCATCTTTTGCATATAAATCAAAAAAATTCACAAATAGCTTTTTATTATTCTTGTCGGATAAAATTAATTTACTTTGTTCCTCAACAATTTGTTTTGCTACTATCGCTTCCTCTGAATCTTCATCAAAAGAGAAACCATAATCGTCATCCATTTTACCAAACCCTCCTATTGAACTATTGGGTATGTCAATAGTAGCATATCGAGGTATAAAGTAATAGACAAACAAAAATCCGTCTACAAGCTCATATAGAACCCGTAGACGGCATTTGTATTGCATTAATTCTACCCTTTCATTTATCGGATACCTCTCTTTCTCTTTAAGTTGTCCATGATAGTTTTGGTGAAGCTGTCTGCTTCTTGTTTGGTTCCGTTCATATTTGCTACATTGAAATTAATTGTAATATCTCCACCGCTATCGTTGCTGCTTCCATTACCTCGATTTCTAGGCATCATGGAAGCTACTGCTTCTGCAAATGGTCTCATTTTAGACTTGTTAGACAATGGAAGAACGGCTTCATCTCCATTTTCCCCAATTCCTACAACTGAAGCTCCTGTGAAGATACCCCCAGTTTCATACCAATTCAACCCAATTTTCGGAACACTAGGAGGCGATAAACTGAATTTCCCCGTCATTGTGAATTTAGGAAGCTTAGGCATCTCAATTTTAGGAAACTTTAACGATAGTCCACTGAAGAAACCTTTGATTGCATCAATCGCTTTTCCTACTGCCGTTTTAGCTGCATCTACTGGCTTTATAATGGAATTTTTAACTGCTTCAAATATTGAAGATGCTGTTGTTTTAATACTGTTAAACGTATTAGTGATATTAGTCTTCATCCCACCTACAATAGTTGTAATAGTCGTTTTGATAACATTCCAAATAGTTGTGGCTGTCATTTTAATGCTGTTAAATGTATTAGTAATGAAAGTTTTGATTGCATTCCAGATAGTTGTAAACGCTGACTTTATGCCATCTAATACAGTTGTGAAGAATTTAGAAAGCGCATCAAATACCGTTATTGCAACCTTCTTAATGGCATTCCACACTGTCTCCAACACTTTCTTGATAGCATTCCAAACAGTTGTAAAAATAGTCTTGTAGACATCTAGAACTGCTGTGAAGTATTTTTTATAGCCATCCCAAATAGCTTTACCTATCGCTACAATCCCATTCCATACTACTTCCAGTACCTTCTTAATGGCTTCCCAAGCTGTTGTAAAGATAGTCTTGTAAGCGTCAAAGAGTGTTGTGAAATATAGCTTATATGCATCAAAGATAGCTGTTCCAATGGCAATAATCCCATTCCATAACCCTTCTAAGAAAGATGATATAGATTCCCATGCAGAACTCCATGCTACAGTAATACCTTCCCAGACATTAGAAAAGAATTCTGTTAATCCATTCCAAACTTCTACTGCTACCTCTTTAATATTCTCCCAACACGTCACCAAGAATGCGGAAATTTCATCCCAATTCTTATAAACCAATACACCAATAGCAACTAATGCGGCAATTGCAGCTACTACTAACCCAACGGGACCCGTTAATAATACAAATCCTGCTTTAACTGCTGTTATTACACCGCTCATTGCACCGAATGCTGATACTATACTACCAACTGCTGATACGACTGATCCAAAAATAACAAGTGCGGGACCCAATGCAGCTACAATTGCACCAATAACAACGATGATTGTTTGAGTTTTTTCGCTCAATTGGCTAAACTTTTCAATCCAAGGTTTTATAACTTTTACCATTTTCAAGATGACTGGGACAATAATATCACCAATGGTAATTGCCATATCTGTTAGTGTGTTTTTCAGCATAGCAAGTTTTGATTCAGATGTTGCATAACGTTGAGCTGCTTCATCTGACAATGCGGAGTTTTCTTCCCATGCATCAGATGAAATCCCAACAGCTTCTGAAAGTAAATCTGATGCTCCTGCTAGTCTTAAAAGAGTATCTGTTTCATTGATACCTTTGATTCCCAAATCTCCAAGAATAGCATTTAGATTCTCACCTTCTATCCCTGACTCAGACAACCCTTTAACAAATGAATCTAGTGCTGTAATTGGATCACTTTCCCATGCTGAAGCAAATTCTGAAGAAGATAATCCTGAGGCTGCCGCAAACTTATCTAGTCCTTTCCCACCATCTGCTACTGCGTTCCCAATCTTCTTAAGTACCTGAGTCATGGCTGATCCGCCTGCTTCTGCTGAAATCCCAACACTTGACATAGTTGCAGATAGCGCCATAATATCTGATTCTGTCAATCCAATTTGTGCGCCTACTCCTGATAACCTCATACCCATTCCAACAATATCCGCTTCAGTTGTTGCCATGTTGTTTCCTAACGCAACAACTGATGACCCCAATCTATCAAAGTTCTCTTGTGGCATTCCTACCACATTAGCAAATTGAGCAAAACTTGTGGAAGCGGTTTCTGCCGTCATATTTGTTGCTTCTCCGAGGTCAACCATTGTTTGAGTAAACGACAAAACATTTTCTGTTTTTATGCCTAATTGTCCAGCCGCTTCAGCAACTCCCGCAATCTCTGCTGCTGATGTAGGAAGAACCTTAGCCATTCCTCTAATTCCATCTTCAAGCATTTTGAAATCCTCATCCGTACCATCAATCGTCTTCTTGACCCCCGCAAATGCTGACTCAAAATCCACAGATGCCTTAGCTGCATATCCTCCAAATGCGGCTAATGGAAGGGAAACTAGTGACATCTTCTTTCCAACATCTGTAATACTTCCGCCTATTTTTTGAAGTCCACTCCCATCTAGGTTACTAATTTGCTGACCTAGATTTCTGAAGCTATCTCCAACCCCACTCATCTGCTGCTGTACAATTTGCATTTGAGAAGTAAACCCACTAATATCTGCACCTAATCTTGCAATCATATCCATACTCTCACCAACTTCTTTCTCCATTTTTTGAAACAAAAAAACGGGGGAAAGTCACCAAATTTAATGGCAACTTTCCCCCGTCAGATTTAATTATTGAATATCTCATTAAGTGCTCTAAGCTCATCTTCACGCTGTTTCTGTGTGACTCGCTTTTGTTTGTTAGCATCCTCAAACAATGAAACTTTCTTTCCACTGTGTGCCGATGTATAACCTGCTCTGAAGGCATAAGCAATCATTTCATAGTGATCTTTTCTGTCATCAAAGTGATTAGATAGCAATAATGAAAGTTGCTTCATTGTTAACTTATCTACATCCTCAATAGGACGTTTTAGAGTGCCAACAATCATTGTGAAGACCTCATCAATGTTAATGTAGCCTTCACTCGTCTGAGGGCATAGCAGCGCCACCAGTGAAGCCCTCCATAGCAACTTTGATTGCTACAGACAAGTCTTCAATCTTGCCGCCTTCAGACATGAATTCATCTAATAAATCCCCTGCTTTACGCTCAGATAGTTTAGGATGCTGATGTTTTAAGCCGAATAGAAACATTGTACGAACTAGTGTAAGCCCACCAATTTCACCAATTTTATCAATAGGTTTTCCTAGTGCTTGCTCCATATCTGCCAGTGCATTAAATCCGAATTTGAGTTCATATGTTTTACCGCTGATTTCAATAGTTTTCATTTATATTGCTCTCCTTTTTTGTAGTATTTTTAAGCATAAAAAAAGATGTAATGCGCTGAACCGTCAAGTTGTGCCATTTCACCTGAATTGCTTAAATTATGGAATTGGTGGAACATCTACTAATTGAAGCTCACCGCAACCTTTAAGGGTTGTACCATAGGTTACTGTGTCATCATAGTTCATATCCAAGTCAAGATTTTCTATTAAGACAAGCCCCTCATATCGCTTGTCATTTGGAAGCCTCACTTCAACTTTCAACTTCTTACGTGCTAAATAAGCATCATTAAAAGCTGTGAAAGCATCATCATCAAGATAATAGAGTCCGTCACAATCAATTGACCACTCTCTTGCTCCTGCAATGTAATCCTTCCAACCATTAGCACCTTTAACTCCAATATCATGCGTTTCTGTAGACTGATTGAGTGTTGCATTACGCTGACCTGCAATCATTACCCAATCTTCTATCCCTAGCGTTCCCTTATCAAAATAGAGAACAAAATCCATACCTAATGTAGCTGCCATATTCATATCTTCCTTCCTGTTAATTCAATTTCAAATTGAAGTATTCCGTGCCAAATTGTTGTATCTATTTCTGTCTCAGTAAGTGTTAATAGGTTGTCTAATCTCACAAAATCTACTTGGAAGCTGTCCACTTGTTTCAAGTTTAGAATGCTATCTTTTACAAATTGATTCATAACTTTGCTAACAGATGAATCACTACCTTTGGAAAACGTGTGAATAGTAACATGATGAAACGTCCGATTATGCGATTTTACGTTCACATCTCGCTGTATCTCTTGTCCAATTTCAATGAAAGGGAAAACAGGTGAAGTTTGTTTGATTTCTGTTACGTCATAGCTTCCAAGCGCCAACTGTTGATAGATAGCCTTTTGAAGCTCAATAGATACATTCATCAGTTACTTACCTCCCTCATTGCTTGTCTCAAATCTTCTTCTAGTTGTCTGGAAGCATTTACATATGCAGGTGTCATATATGGCTGTGCTACTTGCTTAGAAGTACCATATTCAACATGCGTCGCATATTCCAAATTAGTTGAGACTTCACCCGTAATTGAGCCGCTCGTTTCACTTATTTGTGAATTAATGCTCCGCCTCAAGGTTCCTGTATCAACTGGCGCTTGCGCCTTGGCATTAGCTTCCATTTCTAGAGTCCGATTCTTAACCGCTTGTCTAGCCGCATCATTTAACTCTCTAGGTGCATTCGTTGCCCATGCCATGAATCTATCTAATCCTTCAATCCGATTACTCATAAAATCACCTCAATTAAGAGGATGTTTATTTTGTAATCCAAGTGTTGAAGAATCTTATATTTTGTGTCATCAGATGATTTTAATATGAATGATTCCAGTGGTAGATTAATCTTTTCTTTTGTGATTAATCGCCTAGCGGATGTTGAAACAATCCCATATTCCTTGAGTGCAATTTCAGCCTTAACTGGTGAAGTGTGAGCCATGAAGGATTGACCATCTTTATAATCAACTTTCCAGCCACCCATACCATTGCTGACCCGTTCCTCAACTTGAAATGTAAACTTAGAATCTTGTCTCATAGAAACTGAATCCTTTTCAACGATGAACCGCCATCAGGTTGATTTGCTGCTTTCCATTGTTGGATATATGGCAAATATGAATCTAAAACTTCATCCGTAAACTGTTGAGTTACAATGTCAATCTTCTCTGATTTCATACCTTCTGACCCCATGCGTTGCCATCTTGCAATGACTGCTTCAGTTAGAATGAATTCTAAAGCTGTAGGTGTCTCAGTAGTTCCTGTATGGAGGCAAATAGCCTTGTCATACATCTCAATGAAATCAGTTAAAACGTCATCATTCGCAACATCTACAATTGAAAGAATCCGTTTGATTCGTGCTAGAATTTCGTATATCAACATAGTCAATCACCTGACTTCTTAACTGTTTTCTTCGCTGGTGCTACTTTTTTAGCCGTCTTCTTTTCAGGTTTCGGCTCAGAGATAGCAACTGTATTCCCACTATCTGGATTAGCTTCAGCCATCTTCTTGGCTTCTTGTTGCTTTTTTCTATACTCTCGATATTTATAAGGCATATTGTCACTCCCTTTACTGCCACAATACAAATAGAAAGAGGATGTACAAAAGCACATCCCCAATGTTAATTATGCAAGTGTGATTTTAATTGCGCCTGAATCATCAGTAAGTGCAACCGCTGCATGTGTACGACCATTTACAAGAACTGTGTCATCATTTGCTTCTTCCTGTACTTTGATTTTCACATCTTGTTTCAATGCTACTGTCAATGCATCAGGTTTGATGATGAATGCTTCTTTAACACCAACACGTGCTGAAACAACTACTGTACAACCATAAATTTCACCCACTGAATCAACCTTGTCATTAGTTTTAACAACAAAATTAGAATCTTTTCGTAGATTAGCAAACTCAGCAGGGCTAACTAATAGATATTTTTCACCATCCAAATCTTCACCAAATTTCACTAGTGCCTGTCCAATTTCTTCAACGTCTAATTCAGTTTTTAGAGAAGCATGTAGCATAGCTCCAGTAATTGCTTTCAGTTCTGCAAATAGTGCATTCTCTACACCAGCGCCTACTGATTTAGCAATCTGATTTTCAGCACGTCCTTGAACATCGCCATGACCATTCATGATTTCTTCTTCAGTGAATGTATAGCCTCGACCATACTTCTTTACCGGTGCTGATTTAGTTGAATCTGTAAAGTCTGCTGTCGGGATTGGTGCACCTGCTAGAACTTCAGTTGAATCTCCAATGTATTCCGTAGAAACAAATGTCACCGTATCCCCTTCAGTTTTCTCGCCTAGATTATCAACGTTTACGATATTGTAAAGTTTGATCGCCTTACCTAGTTTTTCTGTAACCCCTAATGCCAATAGTTCTGGAATAAATACGTTGTTCGCCATAAATAAATTACCTCTTTCTGTTTGTCTGTTTTATTTTTGTTGGTAGATGCCTGTATTTACGCATCAAAAAAGACACCCACGAATGGATGCCAATAATTTGTATTCTGTTGTTACTTTTTGAGTAGTTGATTCACTAAGTCAGGATTCTCTTCCATTAACTTTGCTCGCTTATGATAGTCAAGTTTTGCAAATTCCTGTTTCGTCATTGTTGAACTAACTACATTTGAGTCTCTTGGAGTAGAACCCTTCAAGCGTTCATCTACTGCTTTTTCGATAGCCGCAATCCATTGTGACTTGAATATATCAATATTCGTCTTGATGGATTCAGCATCATCTGCCTTTAGATATTCAGCAAATTCAGTAGGTAGCCCACTTTGAGATAATTCCTTGATAGTCGCCGCTTCAAGTCGTTCACGCTGAAAAGCTTTTCGCTCAGATTCGAATGCTTCACGCTCTTTCTGTAACTCAGCTTTATAACGCTCCTCAGATGACATAGCAGCCAATTTCTCAGCCTCAGATTTTTCAGCATCAAGTTGAGCTTTATATTGCTCTTTCCACTCTGCTTCTTTTTTCTGAATTGCTGTTGAAACTCTACGATCTGATTCAGATTGAAGTAGTTTATCTACCTCTTCCTGTGTAAACGTTTTAACTTCCTCTTGTTGTTCAACCTCTTCATTTTCTGCTTCTTGATTGTTTTCTACTGTCATTTTTATATCTTCCTTTCGCCCTAACTGTTCATCTAAGCCCAACTAGTTCAAATATATTTTGATATTATTTTAAAATTAAAACTCCTTCACCGTTTATAGATGAAGGAAGAAAAGGAGACGAGGATAATAAAAAATAAAATTTACTTCCTCTTCAATATACATATGAGGGTATATAACTAATTGGTAAATAGTTGCCATTGAAGCACTAATTTACATAAGTATCATGCCATTCATCATAGCTAATATTTCCATCAACATAGCGCTTCTCACCATCTGGAAGTTTAGACCATCTTTTCTCTATTTTCATACCATCAAAATATGGAACTATGCATGATCTACAATTTGCGTGCATAGGAGAAGCGTTCACTCCTGCTTGTTTATCCTTTAGCTTGAACACTTGTCCGTCCAAGCCTTTACAGACTGAAGATGTCTTTTTATCTAAAGTTGCCATGAACTGATATTCATCTAGTCTATATTCTTCATATGATTTGGACGATGCAGATGTTAACACTTCAGCGGTTTCTGTGCGAATTAGACGCAAACTATTCTTGTAACTACTATCCATTTTGTCACTAAGCTCACGTGACATTCTTTGCACGCTCGAACCCCTAATGAGTCCATTTGTAATCGTTTGTTTCAATTCAAAGGATAACTTTCTTCTGTTATTCCAAATGCGCTCACTGAACATCATGCCACTCCATGGGTATGTTATAGCTTCAACTATTGCCCGTTCATTGAGTCTGGTGAAACTCAGACCTAACCCTGTACCTCTAGCCGTATTGAATCCTGTTTGATAATAAGTGGATTCATACACATCATTGAGCCATGTAAACATTTCCATTTGCTCACTATGTCCTAGCAATAATAATCTTCCATCAATCTCAGCTAACAATGATGACAATCGTTGCAATTGTCCCTGTTTAACTAACTGCTGCATTTCACTAATTGCAAATGGATTATTGGTTGCTGTCATCTGTTGCTGAAGTCTTTGCATTCGTGAAGCATAATCACCAATTTCACGGCTGTTGAGTTGCTGCATGGCTTGTGAATATGTGAGATTATTTTCATCTGCATAACGTTGGTAAAATGCCTGTAGCTCATTCTGTATATCATTGACCGCTAAACGATACTGTTTTTTGAGTTCCTTCTCGACAACTTTAATATCATTCCATTTAGTATTTACAACTTCAAGGGATCGCTGTTGCCAATACTCTTGATTATCAAGATTTCTATATTTTCCTGTAGCTATATTGTTCACCTGCTCCCATTAGAAATAGATGCTGAATGAAATTAATCACTCAACACCTTCTGCCTTTGTATTTTCAATTGGATTGAATATTTCCGTATATCCATCAAGTGAATCCTCTGATTGCTGTCGTAGTAGCTCTAACTCAAATTCAACATCATCAACAAATGGAAGTAATGAAAGCAATGTTTTGTCTGGGACAATGCCTCTCATCTCTTTGACTATCTTCGTTATTCCTTCAACGTCTGCCGCTAGATTTCTACTGAACTGCATAGCAACATCCGTGTAATCATAAGAATGACCCTTCACATTTAAAAAGTTGCAAATTAGCTTGATACGTCTCTCCAGTGAATGTTTAAAGTATCGCTCCTTGATTGCTGTAAGATTTTCTAAGCTCATAATTTTATAGCGCAATGCCGCCCCACTTGACTCTGCACCCGAGAAACGTTGTGCTGATAAATCGGGAATACCTGAAAGTCGATGAATATCATCTACTAGTCTAGTCTTATCCTTCTCAATTTCTTCTGGTTGCGAACCTTTGGTTAACCATTTGGCATCTCCCTCACCCTGTAGCAAAATAACCCGATTCTCTTTCATCTCATAAACTTGCTCTTTCGTCATGTCCATATTTTTAATGAGCATATAAGCATCTGCAAATGATTCCATATTATTGAGGGAGTCAGATACTAAGATGTCATATGCATCAATTAAATGCATCACAGGCTGAAAATCGCCAATGATTTCAAGATTATTGTAGTAAGGGATGACTGGAACACTCTTGAAATAATGCTGCTGTTCATCTTGTAGCCTTAAATCATCATCTACCTGCTTATAATAGAAGATATTTTCATCTGTATAGACTTCAACAAACATTTGCGTTTCTTCAGTAACATAATCATAAGACTCATAGAAACGTATTCCTGCTAATGGATTCCCTTTAATAGTAGAATCATAAATCATGAAAGTTTCATTCGGATTCAATACATCAAACTTAACTTCTCCACTTTCATCAATGTAAAGTAATTCATACCCAACACCTGCAACCGATGCATCTCTTGATAATTTTGCATTTTGTGACTGCTCGTAATTAGAATTAAAGATACCCTGTAGTGTTTCCATTAATATTTCATCTGACGATTGATAAGAAACGGGAACGCCTATAAAGTAGGATTGTGCTGTATTACTGATATGCCTGCCCCAAGGGGATACAACTCTATTATTCGGCTTCAGTGGATCTTTCATAGTGCGATTCAAAATGTCTTGTTCGGAATTATAATACTTAAATAGCTTTGTAATTCTTGGTAGCTCATTTAGTTTGAAGCGTTGAATGAGTGCTAAAATTAGTGCTGGTGTTAAATCTTCTAACGAATTGATTTTATATTTTTCCAATGTGTGATACCTCTTCCTGTTTGTCTGTTATTTTGTAGGGCATATGGTAGAAAGTTAGTCATGGCGTTCATTCTGGTGCTTCTTAAAAGATTTCTAGTATGAATGTTCATGAAAATATTAGAACGAATAAAATGAGCTTTAAATTAATAAAAGTGACCATATGCACAAATTTGATGATTTCTTGTTAAAAATGAGCATGAAAAAACACCTCAACCTGTAATGGCTGAAGTGTTTAGTAGATACTCATTTGATTATTAGATAATTGAATCATTTAATATATCATCTGATTTTATTATCGAGTATTCGTCTTGAAAGTATTTTAAAACATGATCTGTCCCAAGTTTCATATAGTAATGAAGAATCATTATCTCGTGAGCTGAAAGCTGTGAAAAGAATATCTTAAAATATTTTTTCTTTTCCTCTTCTGATAATGAGTTAAAAAGTGCATCTTCATTACCGTCAATTAGATTAAGAATCATTTTTACTACTTTTAAATAATTATTAAGCATATGTTTGTTACCACTAACTACTGTGTTAAAAGATTTTTTTGTATAATAATCCTCTCCGATATACGAAGTTACAAACTTTTTCACCAATATATTTTCAGGAATTACCTGAGTAAGTGATTTATATTCTTTATAAAGAATATATCTATAGCCGTGTTCTCTTTCCTCTTCTGAAAAACCACTTATACTTTCACACACAAAATCAATTGTGGGCTCTTCATCTCTTGAATGAGGAATTTTTAAAAAACGCCATATAGGTTTGTTATTTATCCGTATATTATAAACAACCTCTGAATATTCTCGTAGCCTTATGTCAAGAGGGAGTGAATCATTATTCATAAATTCAAAAGTAAAGTCAACTATAGTATGTCTTAAATAATCATTATTAATTTTTTCATAAACTTCTTCCAAAGCAACTCTACCAGACGATTCTGCATAATATAATTCATTCAAAATCTCAGTATAAAGATTCATCATATTAAATAACGTAGTTTCAAATTGTTGTAATTTCATTGTCTTATTAGTCATAGCATGTTCTTCTCGTGTTTTTTCTAATTCTGTTCTTGTAAGTTGAAGCTCCTCACGTTGCAATCTAAGTTCTTCTTTCTGCATTACAATTGCTGCAATTACAAAAAACATACTAGCAAGTGACAAGAAACCTACTGTTGTTCCACCTAAATAGTCTGCGATTGGACTAATAGACCGAAAATCCGATAGATTAAAACCGGAATTAGTCAATCTCATAATAATTAAAGGTGTTGCCAATGCAAATAAAGCTATAAGCGAACCTGTCATTATCCACAGATTTTCTTTTTTCTGATACCATTTCAAATTGTCCATAATAACAAATCACCTCTAAATGACATGTTATCATTTCCCAATCAAAAAGTAATCAGAATGTTGTTTATCAGTAGACACCTAATGCTGATTTAGGAAGAAAAGTCACTTTATTTCCTCCACTGTTGAATGATTCTAAGCTATATCTGAGTGCATCAAGCAAATGGTTAAAGTTGTCAATAGGCTGATTTAGATAGTTGCCAGATACCTTGTCCTTCTTGTAGGAGTAGTTTTCTAGCTCATCAATTGTATGGACACATTTAGGATGAACGATAACATCAAACTGTTGAATGAATTGGATACCTGCATTGATTGACCCTCCGCCTTTTCTTGCTGGCTTAATACGGGAAATCCCATACTGTCGCATTTCTTCAATAGATTTCTGTTCTGCTGAATCCGCTATGATTACCTGTCTAGCATATCCCATTTCAATAATACGTTGAGCAAATTCATCATTAAGTAGCCCCTTCTCATAAAGCTCATCGAAGATGTAGAGTTTACGATTTGGAATGTCAACAAGTGAACAAATTAGAGTAGATGGATCATTAATAAATCCAAAGTCTGCTCCGATTGCTGTCTTCATATCATTGTTAGCTTTGACTAGCTCATGAAGCTCAAAATCTTCTACCTTCCAATTGCTGAATACTTTCTTGCCTGTCGTTCCCCATTTACCAAGCGCATACACATCATAAAATACCGGATTCCGTTCTTTCATATCAAGGAGATTCTTGATGGTTGCTTCATCTAGGAAACGATTATCAAGATAAGTGCTGTGACATATGACTGAATCCTCTTTAGGCATATCAAAAAACTCGGATTTAAGCCAATGTGAAGCTGATATAGGATTGAATGACAGATAGAATTGTTTCTTATGCCCGATACCCCTTAGACGTGTTTCAAGTGTATGGAACATATCTTGTGTGATTTCCGATGCTTCTTCAATCCAACAGGTATCAATACCTTTAATAGAAAGTAGCTTGCTCCCGTTGTCATCAGCTCCACGGAATATGATTTCTGAGCCGTTGGGAAACTCCATCTTGAGTGTAGTCTGTGAAATCTTTACTAGGTGAAGTATTTTCATTCTTGCTAATGCGTCAATAATTTCAGCGAACACTGATTCACGTATAGTTGCAAACGTTTGTCTGACAACTAAGAGTTTCTTCTGTTGCTGTAATAAATCAATCACTAGCTTAGTAGCAATGAAATGTGATTTACCTGAAGATGATCCCCCATAGTAAACTTGATACCTATTGTTCGATTGTAGATATGGAATGTACTTTTCATTGAAAAAATCTCGTCCAATATTCATTTGTATTGGTTGTTTCTTTTGCTTCTGTTCGCTCATTTAATGCTCCTTCCTAATATTTAGCAACGACAAAAAAGACCCACTGCATATGCAATGAATCCGCTGTATCACCTATGTTGTTGTAATATTCCTCTGCNATCCGCTGTATCACCTATGTTGTTGTAATATTCCTCTGCCTACTTATTTCATTGTGCATATGGTCGTATCTGTAACTTAGTGATTCATTCTAGCTTGTGTAAGAAGCATCTGATGTGTTTATACCTCTAAATATCTACATGTCTAGAATGTGCTGTAGTTTATCAGAATGAACCATATAGCCCAATCAACTATTCCCCACTGTTGCCAACCTTTTAGCTGTCCTGAGATATTTGATGGGAACTAGATACTGCCTAGCTATAACCTTGCCATTCTTCTCATAGGTTGCCATCTCACGGAATCCTTTGATTATATAGTAGCGATTGATTGAGTACATTGTTTCCTTATTGCTGATATAAAGTGCATATTCGCTAGGTGAAAATTTCCATAGATTGTTGTTCATATTATTGCTCTCCTTTTATTTGCTTTACATTTATGGAACACAAAAAAGCCATCCCAAGTTAATGAGATAGCTTTGAGGCTGGTGCTTATTTAGTTGTCATCTAATGTTACTTCATAATATTTCTCTATCCGGTCAATCTCTTCCTGAACCTTTGCAATATCCGATGCCTTCAAATCCTCTTCAAAGTAGGAATATAGCTCCTTTAAGCGGATTATGAATGTTTGGCGTTCATTGTCTTTCATTATAAATCCAATGCCAATACTGCTCTATCCTTCTGATCCTGAGTGATACCGATATATCTCAATGTAACAGCAGGAGACGAATGGTTGAGCATATCCATTAACAGTGTAATGTCTGTACCTGCTTGATACTGATGGAATCCGAACGTTTTTCTTAATGAATGCGTTCCAATTCCTTTCACCCCTACTACATTAGCTGCATCTTTGATTATCTGCCATGCTTGTTGTCGTTGAATAGGCTTATCACCTTTACGTGAAGCGAATACATAGCCATTCATATCTCCTTTGAATGCTTCCTCCACATAGTCAACTATAGCCTTCTTAACTCCTTTAGTAAGAGCCACCTTATTATTCTTGCCCGTCTTAGTTTCAATCAATGTAACGTGATCCAGTGGTTTCAATTTGTCATCAATCAAATCTTTATACTGTAAGGATAATAAGTCACTAACCCTGAACGCTGTATTAATTCCAAGGATGAATAACAAAGTGTCTCGTTTACTTTTATGGAGTTGCCTTTTCATCGCTTCAATCTTTTTTCTGTCTCTAATAGGTTCAACAAATTCCATTTCCAACGCCTCCTGTTTCACATCTCAAATCATACTTAACTTAATATAATTATATATTATGCATGATTCGAAATCAACTATAATAGCGTCACGAAATAGAATTCGTCATAAACCGCATAGCATCAACGTTAAAGTCATTTTATCCAATCAGACTTAATTACATTGTGTCTGATTCATTCATCTTCATGGTCAATAAACTCAGTCGCCTGATGTTCAATAATCTTCCTGTCATCCGCTGCATCAAATCCTAAATTGATCTGGAAGTCTGTTGTTTGATTAACCTCATGACGTTCGATGAACAGCCCCATTGACTTGCCTAAATATTCACCTGCTTTCATACGATGATCTAATTTATTATCAGGATTAATCATGACTTGCGTATAGAATTGAAGGATTTCTTCACCAGTTGCTATATACGTAAGATTATGCTCTTTTATTTCGGCTTGTCGTCTGTCAATTTCCTTACTTATCTTCTCTCTCTTCAACAACTCACTAGCTCTAACCGCACTACTTCTCTCATTATCATTTTCATACGCTACCATGTAAGCTTTTGTACCGTTATTCCCGTTAAATAGGTAATTCTCAACAAACATCTTTTGCCTAGGATTCAACTCTATACTGTCTATTCTTGTCTTCCTTTTGTTATCACGGTTGTCACTTTCCGTATTACTCATTTATTTCTCACCTACCAATTTAGCTAACTCGCTAACTAATTTGACCATTTTACTTAAACGAGCTATGATTTAATATACAAACTAATTTAAATACCAAGGGGTTATCATTCATGAAAACAGGAAGAGTCAATTGGTATAAATTATCTACTGATTTTCAAATTGAAGACTATATAAATTACATCGACCTAATGGAAGAAAGCATTGAGAAGCATAAAAGTGAAATGTTAGTTCGCTTTGAATCTCAAGTAAAAGAATATGGTTACGACGAAGATACTGCTCAAGAATTCTTTGAACATGCCTATTTAGATGATTATCAATCACTTGATCGGACTTATAACTTAATACTAAGAAAATCATTATTTATCACTCTATATTCCTTCATGGAAACTGAACTTAAGCGATTGTCCACCATAATTGAAAATAAAAACTTGACTAATATTAAATTGAACGACTTAAATCATAGGGGCATTCTCAGATATTTATTTTACCTAGAAAAGGTTAATAACATCGAGATTAATATAACCCCCGAAATTAGAAGTGCATTCAAAAACTACAACGAATTAAGAAATTATTTTGTTCACAGCAACGATACTGATATAACCTCCAGACAATATGAGAAATTAAAATCCTTGGCTGGCGTTACTTTTTATGAATATAAATTTCTTGACGCAAAAAGCGAGTATAAAGTAGAGGCTTTGGAAAAGACTTTTAACACAAACTATCTGGATATAATCTCCCATTTCTTTGAAGAGCTTTATTTAAGTCTTGATAATAGTGGGATCATGTCACCTTAAGATACTGGAATTTCTCCAGACAAAATAGTCACACTCGAATGAATGTGACTTAAATGCTCATTAATTTAATTATTCAATCTATCTTCTAGCAAGCTGCTAAAATAATCGACAGTAGCCATAATGCCAACTGATTTATTTAAACGCCATCCTACACCTGACACAAATAAACCCAATAATAGAAAAGTAAAAATTGAATACATTATTGCTGGAACTTCCAACTCTTTCATAACTTGAGGGTATATGGCTATTAAAGCTAACATAAAACCACCCATTGTAGAAATAACTTTAAAGAAATTCTCTTTTTCTTTTATTGATTTCATTCTCGCTTTACCCAAACTAACTGGTATATCATCCAGTTCCCTCAATGTAGAAATGTTATTATTAATAAATCTTTGATTCTTTGAACCATCTTGCTCAAAATTATCTCTAATATATTTAATTAAATCTTTATCCTTTTTCTCATTAAGTGACCTTGCTAACTCTTCAGCATTCATTAATTTCACCCTAACTATTTATTATACAGATAGTATCGGATGAATTATATTTATATTAAGCTGGTTCACCATACTTCCCAACATAGTCTTCCACCAGCTCATTCAATTCTTCTACTTTCGTTACAATCTCAATATAAGCTCTACCCTGCTCCACAAATTCATTTAACTCTTCAATTTTCTCTGCTGCCTCAATCATTTCACTGTATAATTTTTCAATAGTATTCATCATTTTATCTTCTCCATTTCATTATGTGTTTTATATTATTGGTTGCCCATTTTTGAGCATGACTCCTAAATCAACCAAAACGTCACCAACAAACTAACAATCCCCAATCCGCATATCTTGGCACATCTTTCTTTCATTTTGTCATCATCTGCGCCCATGGCTAATAAGCCGAATAACACGACAATCACTATAAGCAGAATCTGGTAAACTAGCAGCATCAATGGTTCATCTCCTCGATTTCATAAAGTATCTTCCCTATGTTTTCCTCTTGCTGAAAAAAGAATCTCTGAGCCAATCCGTTAAATAGCGAACTTGTAGCCTTGTTAGCTGCCTTGTAACATGCACGTTCAATCATTTCTTCTAATTCCCACTTAGTCATCACAACAATTTCATTCTGCTTACTCATAAAAATCAGCCCCTTTTTTGTTGGTCAATCTTCTATCAAATAAATCCCATTTGGTGTACTTCTGAATCTAACAGTTTCATTTCTACCAGTCTGTTTAGCCTTCAATTCATCTGCTTTTCTTTGATTCTCACGCTTCCTATATTCCTCTTGAGTCAATCCACCATATTCACTTTTTACCCTTTTAAATGGAACAACCTTCTCACTTTTCTTCTTTAACTCTTCCAAGTAAAGAATACGCTGCTCAACATAATCCGTAATCTTATAAAGAATATTATTAGAAATCTCGCTACCTGAGCCATGAATTGCCAACACATCAACAGCATCAAGCTGCCAAAACATCTCTATCATCGGTTTATAATCAATCCGTTGCAAAATCCACCCACTCAATAACCGTCCCTGCTCATCTATACGGTCATCATCTATTTCCACTAAATCCATGTAGCTACTCCAGAATTGAATCTCCTTATCATGCCCTAGTTGCCTCAATGTAACTGGCTTAACAGACTCATATGCAATTTCAACACGCTCCCTGATACGTCTTCGATTATGCTCAACAGATTGTTGGCTGAATGGTTTATATGCTTCTGGAATTTCTGAATAAGGTACTGTGTAATCATCATTCTCATCACGCTGGAAATACTTCATAGTATTTAAGTAGATAACTTGTCCTTCTGTTAGCAACTGCTCATGATTTCCACTGAACCAGTCGAGAAACTGACTACCTGCATAATCTTCTTTCATTTTCCAGAAGGATGATGTTACACCTGCGCTATCACTTAAAGATTCCGTACCTTCTTTTATCTGTACAAGCTTATCTAATGAACTCATATCAGGCTTAGACCACCCAACAACACCATCTTGCTGCACTTGAATAGAGTCATTTATCTGATTGGCATATTCTCGAATATCTGTTCTGATAGCTTTATTTATATTGGCATGAAGTATGGAGCTTTCCTTTGTCCCATCAGTCATTACCTTTGACCAATCAAAATCTTTATCATTCGGAATAAATGTCATCACTTTCTTAGTGACACTCAACATAACCTCAGAAATAAAATCGTTCCATTCCCGATTAAATAGCCAACCATATTGTTTATAGAGTCCAAAAATGAAACGTCTACTCTTCTTCCCTACTGGTTCATAATGAATGTGAGTAGCTTTATCATCGTAAGGATCGGCTTCTGGCTCTTTCCTTCTGAAATACTTCTCAATGAATTCAACCCTATGTTTCGTAGTTCCATCCTCAATACCTTTGAGCGGTTTATCCTCGTCTTCATTAATAGAAGGAATAGGGAAATGTTCAGGAAGGATTTCCACCACTTCAGGCCTGACATAGTTGCCATGTTCATCAATCCTAACTTCACTAAATCGCTGTCCATTCTTTATTTTGGAAATTACAGATGGGACAACTCCAAATTTCAGAGCTATCTCCTTCTGTTTCAAATCCTTTTTCATCAAGTGTTGTTTAATGAGAACAACCGACTCGATTGTCAACTTTGCTGCACGTGTGTTTCCTTTCAAATCAGTTTCCCCCTTCACACCTATTTATAAATCTATTCACTTTTTACTAGTCATCAAAAATCATTGTCACCAAGCTCAACCTTAAGTCCATTAGGCATGGTTCTCTTCATTTTGTAGTTTTTCTCTTTCTGCTTAATATCCTTCTGCTCAATAACCTCAACCAATTCACCATTCTGGTAAACTCTCACATCGCTATTCATAGTATCCTCACGCTTCATCTGCTTAGGCTTCTCATCACGCTCGTACCACTTTTCATATTTGAGCGCATCCACATCTTCAATCTCATCTAACCTGTCGCCAACAGCATTGATGAAGCTGTACAAAGCCTCTTTCTTAATAACTGTCCTGGTCATTTGAGCCTCTATAACGTCACCTAAATGTTCACCAGAAAGGGAATATATAATATCTCGGACAACACCCTCATTTTTAAAATTAGCAAGAATCCATTTGCTTAACTCTTCTTCTCTAGCTAAATCACTCTTGCTTTTTTTCTGTATCTTCCCCAGTTTCGGATTATGCACAGGTTCTTGATTTATGATATTTACCGCTTCATCCAGCACTTCTTTATCTTCCATTAATTTCATTCTCAAAAAGCTCACTCCATTAGGAAATTTACTATCATAATGTTTTTCATAACGCTCCCTGATTTCCTTGTTAAACTTGGAACTCTCATCATTGGAATAAATACGCTGCTTCTTTTTCTTCCTGTCAGCTAACTTGATTGCATATTCATCATCAAATTTAGGAATACCGTAAGCAAGCTCACCCAAAAATACCTCTTTCCATTCGTCAAAATAGGTGATTTGCGTTGCCGTCAATTCAGCTTTTGAATGATCATCTCTATCTTTACTAGCTCGCAATCGCTTCTGCTCATCGAACCACTGATAAAAATAGACAATGAAATGAGGCTTATGGTAATTGGAATGATAAACAATTTCCTCTGAATCCTCTTCATCCTTCCTCCAACTATCCTCGTAATAATACAACCCCGAATCTTCACCCAATGTCTCACCAAGTGTTATTTCATCGCCATCTTCATTCTCAGTCACAGCATCGAAACTAGTAATATTAAACTCATTTATATTGTCACCAGAACGCTCTTTCCATTGTATAAAGTTGGTATACTTTTGAAGCAAACTCTCCAGCACGCTGATTCCTGTTTTTCCCGGCTTGACAATATAAGCATGTAACCTTAAATTTTCAGATGATCCTTTTTCATTCATGTGAGAATAAGAATATGTGCTTTGCGACTCGTTAAATTGAATAACCGCTGAACTAACACAAGCCATAATCTCACAAAAGAACGCTTCATAATCACCTTCAAAATGATGCTTATAGCGACCCCATAGCCCCTTGATGACTGATTTAGACTCTTTAGTTTTGGCTGCATGAACGAAATCAAATGACTTGCCATATGTCCGACTGTTTGCCGAACCATAATCAACAAATTCCACTGTAAAATAGTCATCTAAAAACTCCATTTTTAAATCTATGATTTCTACTTTGTTGAGCCATCCTTCTTGATGTATCTGCACAATGTCAGCCTTCATATTGTTCAGGAAAACTTGTTTCTTATTGCTATTTTTAAAATTTTCTTCTTCAATTTTCTTTGCCACCATTTATAATTTCTCCCATTTCTATATCTAATTTTTAATGACGGACATTTTTGTCCCCCTTAATTAATCCTTGACGTTTCTGTATTCATCCTGTAAAATGATATTTGTAGAAATCTACTATTAAATATGTTTATAATGATAAAAAATAAAAGAACAATGCTGTACCGCAATTGGACTGAACGTAGTGAGAGAAATTGTCGGGACTAAGGTTTTGAATTTGTCTTTCTACTTCTGTCTCCGTCAAACAATTGAAACCGCTAAAGCTCAATTGTTCAACTACGTGCCATCCCGAGAAATGCGCTCGGTCTGTCGAATTGGATATTAATTTCTATGACACTTTTATGGATAAGGCTCTATATAAGCCTACTCCATATTTTCGGCTTTTCAGTCATGCTTAATATCTCCCTCCACCTCCCAGTAACCTACCCTTTTCTCTTTATCATTTACTATTTCAATAGAACGTTTAGATTTAATCATAAAACACATTTTATTCTCTTTAAAGTAAGCGTTCAGTAGAGATATTCCTTTTTGAATACGTCCTCTTCCATCTTTAAGTCTGACCTTCTCAATCAATTCTTTTTGACCTTCTTTAAATAACTTCTTGCCTACAATACTATTAAGATAGCTTTCCAAATCATCTTTCTTTTCCTCTTCCTCATAAACACTGTATCTATAAACTCTAAATAACTTCGCAATGTACTTAATATACCCGCTTTTCTTAAACTTTTTAATTTCGTTAATCTCATTCACATGCGCTATATTCTTAAAAAACATCATTTCGTTTAGCCGTTTTTCAATTCCCTCTTCAGTGACTTCATCATAGACAATATGGCTGTTATCAACTTCCCGATAATATTCTCTAACAAACTTCTTTTCTCCATACTCACGGAAATATAAAGCCATATCTAACCTTTTTCTTGCCTGTGTTTCCATACCCCCAAGTTGCATATTACTTATCGCTTTTAAATGGAGGATAATATGATCCTTCTTATTCTTCAGCCGTTTTCTCCCTATACATTGGATAAGCGTCCCGGTGTCGTTCACATCGGCTACAATATGGTTCAATTCATCATCTACAATATTTACACCAGCATCCATAACAGTAGTTGTAATGAGAATTAGTTCTTCAAATCGTTCATTTTTAAGCATTGATGTAATTTTTTCTTCATCTACATACTGGTAATAGCCATCTTTGTTGTTCTTACTGCAATTGAAAAGAGAATGCTCTTTATATCTCTCATGCAACTCATACGCCTTTTTAACAGACTGAATAAAGAATATAGCTTTCTTGTTCTGTGCAATCGCTTGTTCAATATACGTTTCAAGCGTCTCATCTTTATGGTAAAACTCAAGATGTCTTATGAAATCAAAGTTAATCGGAATATTATAGTCAATGGTAGAAATTCCTTTATGCTTCTCATCATTAAGATAATGTTTTACATAATCACCTGTTGCGCTCGTGAAAATCCTAATAGCTCTAGACTGCTCAAGTATCGTATTGAGAGAAATATCCGTATACTTGTTAAAAGCAGCATCTGACATAAAGTAGTGGAATTCATCACAAACAATGTAATCGTATTGTGAAAGCTCGTATATAACCCCACTTCTTTCAACAGCTTCAATAGATTGATACGTTTTAATGTCTATTACATCTAATTTATCCGCTTCCTCTAATTCCATTCGAAACTGTTCTGTGCAATTACGTCTGTGGATTAACATCAAGATTCTTTTATTGTCACGTTTGGCAATTGCATAAAGAATATTTTTAATGAAATAGGACTTACCTTTACCAGTTCCTGCTGCAATGGTGATTATGTCTCCTTGTTTCCACTTGTTAATCTCGTCAATTGTGACTAAATCCGTCACCATCATAGTTTTGAAACCTCCTCCTTAGCTCTAATATTTTGTCGTCAATGTGCATATACAAACTTCCTTCTTTATATCGCTTCAATAATTCGTCTAACTCTCCGGAACGTTCAAAGACCTATTTCACACAACCGCTATTCTTGTTGATTCCTTTATCTATCCATTTGACACCTTACTCAAGAATGAATCTTCTGAACTAAAGACTATTATGTTGCAGAATAAGTCCTACCGTATGCTAGTATGGAAGTAATACTGCAAAGGAGGAGATATTATGGATTTTGATACAATGATTGAAGATAAGAGAGAAGAGAAAAAGATTCTAGTTGAAAAAATGGAAGCTAAAAAAGGTGAAATATTAAGCGAGTTAGCGGTATTCTCAAAAAAATGGTTCAAGACTACCACCATGTACACAGTTAAAGAGTCTCCTGACAAACTTCTTGCAATGGGAGAAGACAAGGCAAGGAAATTAAAAGAAGAAATAGCAGCACTTGAAGACAATGTTTCTGAACAAGTTGCGAAACATGCTGACAAGAAAGAATTCTGGTGGCATGAATATGAAACAAATAGAAGTTATCACTTTTCTAATGTTCAAGCTCTTCCAGAACTCAATGATCCTACAAGACTTATCTTAGGAGAATTTGGTAAAATTTTAATTAAATATGAGCTGATTTCACATAGCTCCAATGACTGGAAACAAGAGAGTAGAGAAGGGGAAGTAAAATATGGTTATAGCATATCGTTTTCAGATAAGTTGTGTACCCTGAGCAAAGAATTTGTTGAATTAATTAAGGTTGGTCGAGAAATCAACAGTGAAATATCTAAAACAGAAGATAAAAAGAAAAGAGAAAATATTGAAGAATGGTGGAATACTTTATAACCTTATTTCAGTGTTATCATAGTAGCAACTTAATTCAATTCAGCCTACCTTATCCAAATAGCCATCAATAAAATCTTCAAGTTGCTTTAATCGGCTAAAGGAAAACTCAAAGCGCTCTTTTCGCCAATGTGCCAAATTTGAAGAATCCATATTCATTTTTTTAGCTACATAGTTCCAGCGCAAACCGTATTCATCAACCACATAGATGATTTGTTGTCGTGCCAATTTGTTCCGTTGTCGCCGATCCGTTGCTCTAGTGTTCATATTTATCAACTCCTTTCTATGAAATACAGTGCTTATTGTAGTCAATAGTCAAAAAAATGGGATGCAAGCTGACAGTAAAACTACTTAGGAGAGTGTTTTAAAAACCTGCCAGCCTGCATTGTCACAAGATGTGACTAAAAATTGAAATGGTAGCAACTGGTTAAGGTTGCAAAAGTAAACTTAGATAAAATTTCAGCAATGAAGAGTTTCCGCTTCCCATTGCCTTCTATATATACATAGTGAGCTGTATATAAATTTAGTAAATAACCTTCTGATTCTATGGGAAAACTAGGGTTTAGTGGTGATACGGACATGGGAAATTGTTGTTGCTTGTCCCACTTTAGCCAAACACGAACATCATTTTAATCCCCCATTGAAAATTTCTCATTTCTACCATTAATTTCATAAGTTCTAAAGGCTTCTTCCCAATTCTCCACTTCTAGTAGCCCAAACTCTGTTTTGTATCCTGCATTATAAAGAAGTTGCTTGTAATCACCCGTATGATTAATACTATTTTTCTCATTACTCTCATTGAAGGCTATCAACATTTTTTTAGGCTTCATGAAACCTCTAAACATACTAGATGTTGCATTAATTCCAATACCATCAGTACCATGTACTAGATTCATGGCTTTATCTGCTCCATATTTTATAACTAGGAATTCTAAAAATGCTTTTTCCGAATTAAATAATCCCCATCCTTCTTCATTTAAAAAATTTATTATTTTTTCGTTATTCGTCATTTTTCATCTTCTCCTTTAAGTTTAGTTTAATAGTGATAGATTAATTGAGGCCTGACTTTGACATCAGAACAAGCCTTCGAGACCAACTAGAGTCGCTGGCGCTGGAGCATGTTGGTTTCCAATGATTCCCAATACGATACCGCTGACTTTATCATTAAAATGCTCATACATGTTATTTGCGTAAGCTTCGTGGTAATAAGCAAGCAAGTCAAAGCTCGTATCGGCATCCAGTCTGAAATAATAGCCATCTCCAGCAAGATAGTAGAAGGTCATTCCGAAAGCTTCTGTGCTCGTTAACCGGATACCTGCCTCTGTTTCAAATGCTACCTTTGTATAATCATTAAATCCGTTGATCCATTCTTGTTTGCTAATTTGTTTGTTCGTCATTTGTCATCGTCCCCATTTCAATTTTTAGTTTTGTATTCTATAAAACTATCTACTATAGAAGGAAGTCGCTTTATTCTTCCACTAACTCCTCCTCTTCATCCTCTAGGTCATCTATCAAATATTCCTCCTCGTCTGTGATATATCGAACAGCATCCATAAAATGAGAAGTATCGTCAGATTCTAGTTGTTGGATATAATCTACCAAAAGATTATTTGCTTCTTCTGCTGAAATGATGAAGTATAGTAACTCGCCATCTGAATAGTGTCTTGTTTCATCGACCGCCAACAGATAGATTGTCTCAAAGTAAGCGTTCTTGCATCGTGATAGTTGAACTCCTTCTAGTTCCGGGAATAGCGGATAGCTTGAGTTCTCGTTGAATAGTGTAATAAATTCCTCTTGTGTGATTTGCTTACCCATTTTAATCTTCTCCATTCTATTTTAAGATTAGATGTTGCATGTTGAGCGACACGGTGATATAATAAAAATACAATACATACACAAGCAGACGAGACATTTATAGATGTCATGACACCCTTAATCTCATAAAATTAACACCACCTCGATATTTTCTGATTCTCCATACACGGATTCGGAATTTATTTGCGTTACCACATTTCAGCCCCTCACTATAATTGTAGAGAAGAAACACGAAAACTGCAATGTACTTAAAAATATATTTCAAGGATGCCAAGTGAAGTCCTTGAAATATATTTTATTTAATTACGCTGCTACCAACCTATTTAAGTCGCAAATATCAATAAGCCCAATTTCCTCTGCTACAGCCTCATGGATTTCCAGAACTACATCATCTAGCATTTGCACAAAAATCTCAGCTTGATCCTCCCACGGTTCCCAACCAAGATCATTGCACCCCTTAAATATCCTTTCTGTAAATGCTTCATCGAGATGACAAGCTTTAGAGTCAATAAGAACATTGCTAATGATCGACATTACCGTATCTTCATACTTTTTCGGGCTTCCATCGTAGAATTTCCCCCCGTTATATTTACGCAAAAATTCATATACAGCAGTTTCACCATCATCTGGAATCAATCCATTTTTCTCAGTGTAAGACTTGTAAACTGGTACGAGTTCAGTAAATACCCTGTGCATCAAAGTTGTGAAGGACGGAAGAAATTCCTGGTACTCCTTGTAGATTTCTGGCGTTTCAATTGATGTGTTCGTCATGTTTATTCCTCCTAGTTTTTTATAGTGAAGCAATAACTCGCAATTCCGGAAGTTTGCTTAATTGTTAGTATATACACCCAAAAAGGCTAAAGCAAATTATTTACTCATTAAATATTGACTTATTTATTTCATGGTGATATAATTATATTATCACACCTTACATTTTTTACCATATATTTAAACGCCTCCCAATTATTACAACATCCCCCTCTTTCGTTGAACACTTTCAAGGCTCGTAATCACTCTAGATACATCCAAGATAAGTGAGTACGATCAAAATATTGTCTTGCAAAAATACGCTCATCTGACCCATTCTCTTCAATCCCTATTAAGTCTCCAACATAATTGCCAAGAATTTGAGCAATTGTTACATTACGCCTTTGTGCAAAATTTTCCAATTCTTTGTATTGCTGTTCAGTAATATCTACTGTTAATCTTTTAGCCATTGCAAACACCTCCCTTCAATTTCCTGCTGTAGTAATGAAACAGACTAGCAGACTAGCCACAGTAATCACCTGCATAGCTATCAAGATGGATATATCTGAAGGATGAAAATCCTCGTCATCTTCTAGGAAAAAATAGTTTCTGATTGGCATGTAGATTTTATTAATCACCTTCACCCCTTCCATTTCTCTTTATCGTTATAACTACTTACCGATATACCGACTATAAGGTATAATATATTGAATGTCAACAGATATATAACGTATAATCAAAAGTGAAGGAAGTGATCTAATATGAGTATTAAATTAACGCTTAAAAAAGCAGCTGAAAGTAAAGGTGTCAGTACTCAAGCAGAACTCTTAAAGCTCATAAAATCAAAGACCGGTGTTGAAATGCGTCCCAATACTTTGAGTGCTATGTATCGAGATACCGGCACAACAATCAATAAAGAACATCTAGCTATTGTTATGAAGGCATTGGATATTACTGATTTCAGTGAGATCTTGACAAGTGAAGGCTGACATTATGTCGGCTTTTTATTTTTCTCCCCATCTGATTCCCCCCACTGGCTGAATAATTATTTTGCTATGAGGTGTTTTGTACTTGACTTTGAACTGCACTTTCACAGCAGAATAGCAGCTTGAACTAGGAAATTGATTGTGAAAGTTTTTGCCTATTTTTCAACCAATATGAAAGTAGTAATAGAATCATAAAGTTTGAAAAGTAGGCGTAAACTACGTACAGCGTCATAGAGATGACTGAGGTTTCTTGTTGTCCTCGTTTAGTTCCAGTGTTTCCACTGTTGTATTCTCATGTTTCCATTGCCCCACATGTGCCTAGGAAGCTCATACAAGCCTTCTAGCCATGAATACAATCGCACTAGCCGTAACTAGTCAATGCTTCCATCCCAAGCCGTTAAAGGTCGCTCTCACCCTTCATCACTAGGCAAACGAGGAAACCCATTAGTGTGATATATCTCCCTTTTTTATGCAGTGGTGGGATCAAGTCCTGACGTGTTTTTTAACGATGCTTAACGGCTGCTCATCGTGAATACCCACAAAAATGACATTAGTTAAGAAGCCTTGCAATATCGGATTTTTTTCGATAAAGTAAGGATAGGTTGAATACTGTGGGTATTCGATATTTAGTTAGAGAAGGTTCGTGTTTGCAGACACTTACCTTCTTTTTTGTTGTTCATTTTTTGTGTAAATTCGTTAACGGACTCGATAAAATAGCCTTATCTTTAAGCTGGCTGTCCGTCATACTACTGAGATATCTCTGCGTTGTCGATATTTCACTATGCCCAAGCAAACGAGAAAGACTGTAAACGTCAATATTTCCACTGTTTAAAGTTTGAACACTGTAAAAGTGGCGAAAAGTATGCGGAGATACCCTTTTCCCTTCAATGCCTGCACGTTCACCAGCAAGTTTTACTGCATTGTATAGTCCCGGATGACTAAGTGCATCGCCTTGATAAGACAGAAAATAGGCATCCGACTTAACAATTTTATCCTCAAAATACTGTTGCTTCATTCGTTCGTAGCGGATTAATATCTTTTTTAAAGTTGGGCTGATAAATACATTTCTTTCTTTATTCCCTTTGCCATTTACCAAAATTGTTGTATCCCTTACATTCCCTGATAGTAACCCCCTTATTTCGATACTTCGCAAACCACAATCCGCCAACATTGCAATAATCGCTTTGTTTCTTGTCTCCAAATAATTCTTGTAGCTAAAAACTCCAATCATTTTTACAACTTCCTCTGCTGTAAAGCCCTCCAATACTTTTTTAGGCACTTTTGGTCTTTCCACCTTTTTCATTGGATTCTCCGTTAGATAATCTTCATGAACACACCAATTGAAAAATGCATTGACTGACTTCATCATACTAACGATACTTTGCGGTTGCAGTCCCTTCGTTTGTTTTTGTCGGTAATATGCACGTAAATCATGCACAGTGATTAATTCGATTTCTGTAATTGACCTTTTTTCCTCTAAATACTTTTTTAATTGCTTTAACTCTTGACGTTTATTGATAATTGTCTTCTTGGTTAGGTTTTCCGCTTGTCCATGGTAGATATATTCTTCTATCAAATCGCTTAACAACAACAAAAAGACCACCTCCACTGATTAATTTATCATCAGGAAAGTGATCTTTTATATTGGCTTAAATAGTTTTATAAAAATCTACATGAAAGGTTAAGCTGAGAAATAAATTACTCGGCACTTCCACACTTCAAAACTACTCACAAACCGCATCATATCAACGTTTTTTTTATTTCTTTTTCATACCTTTTTCACTAGCTTTGTTCATTTGTGCCATCATTTGATTGATTTTCTTTTGTGACGGTTTTTGTCCCATTTGCATCATCATCATGCGTAACATTTCTTCATTAATCGGCGGGTTATCTTTCAAATATTTCATCATATATTGACGTGCAATGAAAAATCCAAGTGCCACACCTGCTGCTAGCGCAACGATGACAATTATAATCCACCAAATTGTTCCCATCGTTAATTACCTCCTTCACTTCCATCATTCGAGTGTACTCCACCATGATGGATTATACAGTATAGCGGTAGTGAATGGCAATGGTCCTACATGAAAAATTCCTTTCATGATATACTGGTAATATCGAAATATTTTTCTGAAAGAAAATATAGGAAAGGATGTTAGCGATGAGCGAACAGCTTTTGCAACAAATTTTGGGTGAATTTAAAGAAATGAGAACTGAAATGCAAGAGTTTAAAACCGAAATGCAAGGATTTAAGACTGAACAACAAAGCATGAAAGCACAGCTTGATGAAAATACACAGCTGACACGCGCCATCTTTGACAGACAAGAAGAAACAGACGCCAAGTTAGAAAACTTAACAATGGATGTCCACAAACTGCATGGCGAAGTAGCAGAAATAAAAGATATTTTGGATTTCACGTATCAAAAAACGACTCGAAATGAATTGGAAATCTATAAGTTGAAAAAAAATAGTGACATGCATGTCCATGAATAACACAAGAGCCATGTAAAAGAGGCCCGCTAACACGCAAGCAGACCTTTTTTACGTGGCTCTATTTCTGTTCATAAAAATACATTTTCTTCCCTCATGCGAAGATCCGCATATTTGACCGGCTTCAACCAGCCCCACTCCCCATGTCCATCCATTACAGCAAAGAAACGGTCGCCAGCACCAGATAAGGCAACGAACAGATCAAGGTCCAGCATACGGGAACCATCACAGAACACATTCAGTGAATACGATGAGTGAGAGACGAGGATAGACCCCTTGACAGGATGTGTCAGCTTATATTCCCCGTTTCGGCACTCAATGGAAGTAAAGCCTTTACCGAGATTCGTCACTATCGCTTCGTTGATTAACTCTTCTTCCAGCCGGTCACATAAGTAATCTACTTCTCGCATACAATCATGATGCTGCCCATCTTCTTTCAAAAGGTCATACAATAGTCGCTCGCGCCCAATAACGAATGGCTGGTACATTTCTTTCACTTTATAAATTCCGTATGATCGCAATTTCGCCACCCCCTATTACTAAGGTACATCGTTTGGAATGAAAAGGCTGTCATATTGCGGAATGGAACAGCACTATTATTGTCGGAAAAGATAGATAAGTTAAAATCCTACAAAAAAAGTTCCATCGGCTGTCAAATTTACAGCCAATGGAACTTTGATAATTTAATCAATTACACCTTGGCGTAATTGCGTCCAAATTTTGAATTGCGCTTGAGGCCTACAGAATGTAGGTCATGCAGTCGTTGCGAATCGAACAACGCAGGGTTCGATTTGCCGTATTTCTGCGTTCTTTGCAGAAATTAAGGCACTTGCCTTTCAGGACGTCGCGGACTTAGACTGCCCTCTTAAAACTCCCCTCAAAATTTGTGACATCCTCCAGGGGACTGCTAACTTACTTCAGCAAAGGTTTTCTGCTGAAGTAAGTTAGTTATTGAACAGCGCTTTTACTTGTGCAATGACATTTTCTTCAGTGAAGCCAAATTCTTTAATAACTGTTTCGCCAGGCGCACTTGCACCAAATGTATCGATGGCGATGATTGCACCTTCGTCACCCACATATTTATGCCAGCCGAATGAAACAGCCATTTCAATTCCAAGACGTTTTTTCACTGCTTTTGGTAGAACGCTTTGTTTGTAAGCTTCGTCCTGCTTCTCGAAGAGATCCCAAGAAGGCATAGAAACAACTGCTACGTCGATACCATCAGCGGCTAATTTCGTTTGTGCAGCAACAGCTAATCCTACTTCAGAACCAGTAGCAATCAAAATTGCATCCGCTTGTTCTTTCATAGCAGGTGAAACCGTGTAAGCACCTTTTTTAACGCCTTCCATTGCCAATTCACCCGATTTTGGTAGTGTAGGCAAGTTTTGACGTGATAGAACGAGTGCAGTTGGTGTGCTTTCTGATGACACTGCGATATTCCATGCAGCCGCTGTTTCATTCGCATCTGCTGGACGAATTACCGATAGACCTGGCATCGCACGAAGTGATGCTAGGTGCTCCACTGGCTCATGTGTCGGACCATCTTCTCCAACCGCTACACTGTCGTGTGTGAACACGTATGTGACAGGAACACCCATAAGTGATGATAGTCTGATTGCCGGGCGCACGTAGTCACTGAATACGAAGAACGTACCACCGAATACATGTAAACCACCGTGAAGCGCCATACCGTTTAACGCTGTCCCCATTGCAAATTCACGTACACCGAACCAGATATTACGACCTGAGTAATCCGTTGGAAGAAAATCACCTGCACCATTGATTGTTGTCTTGTTAGAACCAGCAAGGTCTGCGCTTCCTCCAAAGAATGATGGTAGCATTTTGGCAATCGCATTGATAGCATCACCAGATGCAGAACGCGATGCATGTGATGTACCTACTTCATACTTCGGCAATGATTTTTCAAAGTCTGCTGGTAGTTTGCGGTCAATCGCATCTTTCAACTGCTGCGCAAGCTCTCCGTGCTCTGCCTCATACTGTGTGAATAGCTCTGTCCATTGTTGTTCTTTTTGAGCGCCAAGTGTTTCAGCTGCTTGTTGGAACGTCTCGTAAACACCTTCTGGCACATGGAAATCTTCCTCAAATGTCCATTTGTAGTTTTCTTTTGTCAGTTTCGCTTCTTCCGAGCCAAGAGGCATACCATGTGCATCTGATTTTCCAGCTCTATTTGGTGAACCATAACCAATAACCGTTTTCACTTCGATAATTGTTGGACCACCTGTGTTTCCTTTTGCTGCTTCAATCGCTTGTGAAACCTCAGCAACGTCGTTACCGTCAGCTACACGAATATAATTCCAGCCATATGATTCAAAACGCTTACGTGTATTTTCAGAGAATGACATGTCAAGATCGCCATCAAGTGAAATATCATTACTATCATAAAGAACAATTAATTTATCCAATTGTAAGTGTCCTGCAAGAGAAATAGCCTCTGCCGCAACACCTTCCATTAAATCACCATCACCACAAAGTGCATACGTAAAGTGGTCAACAACGTCGAAGTTCGGTTTATTGTATGTAGCAGCAAGATGTTTTTCTGCCATCGCTACACCGACTGCCATACCAATTCCTTGCCCAAGTGGGCCCGTAGTCGCTTCAACACCAACTGTGTGGCGATATTCTGGGTGACCAGGCGTTAAAGAGCCCCATTGTCTAAACTTTTTAAGCTCTTCCATTGGAAGACCATAGCCACCTAGGTGAAGCAGGCTATAAAGAAGTGCTGAACCATGCCCTGCCGAGAGGATAAAGCGATCACGGTTGAACCACTGCGGATTTGAAGGATTGTGATGCATATGTTTTGTCCATAGTGTATAAGCCATTGGTGCTGCGCCCATCGGTAATCCTGGATGCCCCGAATTTGCTTTTTCAATTGCATCAATGGATAGTGTACGGATTGTATTAATAGCTAACTGATCAATCTGTTGAGTCATTGTATACTTCCTCTCCCGTAAAATCTATTTTTCTACAACTCCTAGTTTAGACAATTTGCGCAATGATTGCAAAGGTCAGTTTAAGTATTTGCTATTGCGAGCTTGTTTCACCTTTTCCGGTGTCACATCATTGCCATCAGGATCGATTATTTTCACCTGTTCAATTGTACCACGCATAGACGACCTGAATGTTTCCAAGTATTCCTTGCGCAGAAGCGTTTGCTCCTTGGCTTCTTCTATTGTTAAGCCAGTCGTTTTTGATTTTTTTGAAAGTTCGTTAATACGGTTCATTTTTTCCGATAATAGCATTTGACTTCCTCCATTTTATTTCGTGAATACATAAAACGTATACAAAAAGAGCAGAAAGTGCAACCAATCAGCCTTTCTGCTCCAATTCATATTCTTTAAAACGACGATGGACAGTTGCTTTACTAATGTCGTGCCCAAGTCCTTTTAACACATCTGTAATTTCTTCATAGGTGAGTCCTTTCGCCCGAAGCGCTACAATTTCTTGGACAGGTACCTCCAAACGTTCACGACCTTCTGCGTTACCCCTATTTCTCAAGTTACGCTCTGGTCGATAGCCTTCTCGCACTGCGCGTTTCATTCCTCGCCTAATTTTGGCATTATGTAATTTGCGTTGATATTCCTCGACAATCGCTAATATTTCAAGCAACATTGTGTCCATTTCGTTCAACGCAATGGGGCCGTTATCATTCCGGGAATAAATAGCCGTATTCGTTTTCGCTAGCAGATGCAGTACAGCCATCCGAGCATTTCCACGCCCCAGTCTCGTTTCATCCTGTATTAAAACCGCATCAACCTCTTCATCGCGAATAAAATCTAATAAACTAAGTAACCCTTCACGCTCAATGTCAAAGCCACTATGTTTGTCCTTAAATACGTCTAGCACATACAGACCAAGTTCAGCTGCTAACTTGTCGAGCTCTTCCTCTTGCCGTACTAGTGATACTTCTTGTGTATCTTTTTCCGTACTGACGCGACAATAGAGCACACATTTCTGTTGTTTAATCACCGACCATCACCCGCTAGCTGTGTTATCGGTTGAAGGTCCTCCACTGTTTCAAAGATCGGCAATACCAACTCTTCTCCGGTTTTGATTGTCACAGTAGGAAGGTCATTTAACCGCATTACTTCTTTCATCCATTGATCCTTGGATATATTTTCTGCATGATGAAGCGCGAGTCCCCAAAGCGTATCACCCTCCATCACAGTAATTTCAGTTATCGTGTGTTCTTTTACAGATTTCGTAGCGCCTATAATTGCAAATCCCATACATAAAAAGATAAGAAGTAAAATATAGCTGTTATTTTTAATAAAAGTCATGATAATCCTCCTCTAGAATGTTTGTTCGGAATACTTGTTCTTAGTATAGAAAATAAAAAAACAAATGTCAATACTTTTTCAGAACCTGTGTTTGCCATTTGTTCGCAATGCTGATATACTGAACATATTGAAATAAGACGACTGATCGTGACTCGCTTCACGTCTTTCAAAAATGAGTAGAATATGAGCTGAGAGGTGAACGGAATGAAAAAAATTTCGAAGAGGCAGGAAGATATTTTGTCCTTCATAAAAGCTGAAGTAAAGAAAAAAGGTTATCCGCCATCCGTAAGAGAAATTGGCGAGGCTGTTGGTCTAGCATCTAGTTCGACTGTCCATGGGCATCTTGCACGATTAGAAAGTAAAGGTTTCATTAGACGAGATCCTACAAAACCAAGGGCTATCGAAATTCTTGACCCGGAAGGCCTAGAAGCGATGAAACCAGGTGTTCTCAACGTTCCACTAGTCGGTAAGGTGACGGCTGGTTTGCCAATTACTGCAATTGAAAATATTGAGGAGTACTTCCCATTACCAGAATCATTTGGGACAACTGAGGACAAACTCTTCATGCTTGAAATTGTCGGTAACAGCATGATTGAAGCCGGTATTTTAAACGGTGACCATGTAATCGTCAAGCAGCAACAAACTGCGCAAAATGGAGAAATCGTTGTGGCGATGACTGAAGAGGAAGAAGCAACGGTGAAGCGTTTCTTCAAAGAAAAAGATTATTTCCGTCTTCAACCTGAAAACTCTTCAATGGACCCAATCATCGTTGACAATGTATCTATTTTGGGAAAAGTAGTTGGTGTCTATCGTTATATCCACTAAACGTAAAAAGCTGCTCCCTTTACATGGGAGCAGCTCTTTCTTTTGTTTTGTTGAGTATTATAATGATAGTTTGTTCAATTTACCGTTCAATCAATCCTTCTATTACTAGCTTCTCGACGGAGGACAGCACCGCTGCCTTTACATGCTCATAGGTCAATCCACCTTGCACATAGGCTGTATACGGCGGTCTAATCGGACCATCAGCTGTCAGCTCGATGCTGGAGCCTTGGATAAACGTTCCCGCCGCCATAATGACATCGTCCGTGTAACCAGGCATATACGACGGCTCTGGTGCATAATGCGCATTGATGGGCGAGTTAGCTTGAATAGTACGACAGAAAGCAATCATTTGGTCGGCATTGGCAAAGGATACAGATTGGATTAAATCCGTTCTTTTCTCTGTATAATGTGGCGATGTCGTCAGACCGAAGTCTTCGAGAAGAGCCGCCGTAAATAAAGCACCCTTCACGGCTTGGCTAACAACGTGTGGTGCAAGGAAAAAGCCTTGGTACATCTCTAACAGCGTATCTAGCGATGCCCCAGCTTCTGCCCCTAGTCCTGGGGACGTCATGCGGTAAGCGCATTGCTCAACGAGATCGGCACGCCCAGCTATGTATCCACCTGTTCGCACAAGTCCACCACCGGGGTTTTTAATAAGCGACCCCGCCATTAAATCAGCACCTACTTGCATCGGCTCTTTGTCCTCGACGAATTCCCCATAACAATTATCGACGAACACAACAACATCAGGATTAATCGCCTTTACTTTACGTACCATTTCACTGATTTCATCCACCAAAAAGGACGGTCGATCTGAATAACCTTTCGACCGCTGAATTCCAATCATTTTTGTTTTACTATGCATATTTTTAGCAACTGCATCAAAATCAACAGAGCCATCTTTATTCAAATCAATATGCTTATACGTAATGCCATAATCTTGTAGAGAACCAGTATCTTTCCCTTTACCTGCTACGATAGATTCCAATGTATCATACGGTTTCCCTGTAATATACAGCAGTTCATCTCCTGGGCGCAAAATGCCGAAGAGACTGATAGAAATCGCATGTGTACCTGAAATAATTTGATTGCGCACAAGGCAAGCCTCTGCTCCGAAAACATCAGCATAAACCTGTTCCAGCACATCACGACCGCTATCATCGTAGCCATAACCCGTAGAGCCAGTAAGATGAAAATCACTTACCATATTTTTACGGAACGCCGCAAGCACTTTCCGTTGATTGTAAAAGGCTATTTTTTCAACTTCTTTAAAAAACGGAGTTAGCTTTTCTTCAATTTCTTCCGCTTTTGCAAACAGAAACTCATCTTGTTCTTCCAACATCATGTTAATTCCTCATTCCGTAAAATAGTCACTTCATTATCTTATCAGTCTGTCCGTGTAGGTCAACGATTAAGGATGTTTTAGTAATCAATTAACCCCATTCGGTAGAATGCTGATGCCAGAACTCACAAAGCAATCGAGCCTCGGCGTGATTGCGTCCGGAGGCTTTACCGCCCCCACTGAATGGATGCTGAATAAAGTAAAAAAGCAGAACCAGGAGGCTCGCTCCTAATTCTGCTTTCTCGCATTACTCTTGGTCTTTCAAAATCACTGGTTTCGCTGGGACGTAAGTTGAAATCGCATGTTTGTAAATCAATTGCTGTTTGCCGTCTGTTTCAAGTAAGACAGTATAATTGTCATACGATTTAATAAGTCCTTTCAATTGAAATCCATTGAGTAAAAATACCGTTACAAATGTGTTATTCTTTCGTAACGAGTTTAAAAATGTTTCTTGCATATTCCCCTGTGCCATACGCAGAATCCTCCTGTTGGTGTGCTTATATTTCTCCTGCTCCCCTTACCTTATTCGCTTTCCATGCTCAAAATCCTGCACAATTGTCAAAATACCCCGAATAATTTCTGTAGTCCCCAATTGTGCATCGAACCAATCCACCTCTAGCTTGTTACGAAAATAAGTCATTTGGCGTTTGGCATAATGACGTGTATTTTTTTTGATTAATTCAATAGCCTCTTCGAGCAACAGTTTTCCTTCGATTGTTTGATGAAGTTCTTTATAACCAATTGCTTGAACAGATTGCACATTCCGTATGCCTACATCCCATAAGCCCTTCGCTTCAGCGAACAATCCATTGTCCATCATGATGTCCACGCGGCGATCAATTCGCTCGTACAGCACGTCCCGGTCCATCTCAAGCCCGATGAGCAGATGATTGTAAAGAGGCGCATGACCTGCATTCTCTTCGTGGGCTCCTTTTGTTTTACCTGTCACTTCAATAATTTCAAGTGCGCGTACAAGTCGGCGATGATTATTAGGATGAATTTTTTCAGCACCTGCTGGATCGACAGACAATAGTTTCGCATAGAGTGCATCAGCACCTTGCTCCGCCAATTCCTGCTCCAATCGTTCCCTCACCGCAAGATTCGCCGCCTCTTCTGTAAAACGGAAATCATACAGCACGGATTGCACATACAAGCCTGTTCCCCCTGCAATTATCGGCGTTTTCCCACGGTCCTGAATATCCTTTATCCAATGACGTACAGCGGTTTGATATTCAGCTACCGAAAAGGGCTCGTCCGGTTCTTTCACATCAAATAAATGATGCGGTACGCCATCCATTTCCTCGACTGTAATTTTTGCGGTGCCAATATCCAGCTTCTTATACACTTGCATCGCATCGCCATTAATGACTTCCCCACCAATAGCCTTGGCAAGCTCTACGCTTAAAGCGGTTTTCCCCGACGCTGTCGGTCCGACGATGGCAATGACTTCTGGCCTCTTGCTCATCGTTTTTCCATCCAATTGACCACCGCCTCAAACACATCCTGACGATTGTTTTCATTGAGCATTTCATGTCTACCACCTTCAAATAACATCACCGTCACATCTTCAATACCCGCACGATCATAATGCTGCGCTGCATTCCAAACCCCTTTTCCATGATTACCCACGGGGTCCTCAATTCCTGAAAACAATAATATCGGCAAATCTTTAGGAATATTGTTAATTTCATCGGAAGCGTGAACTTTCCCGACCCCTTCAAACAAATCTGCGAAAAATCGCGTCGTTGGGACAAAACCGCAGGCAGGATCCGCTTCATATTGTGCAACAGCCTCCGGATTATTCGATAACCAGTCGAATGGCGTTTTCCGGTTTTGAACGGATTTATTGAAGCCGCCAAACAATAGCTTATTCAAAAAATGATCTGGTTGGTCGAAACCATTTTTCTTGCCATTAACATAAGCTGCGAGCTGCCCTGCCAAACGACTCACACCTGGGTTTCCACCTGTACCCGAAAATACCGTAAGATCCACTTCTTCGCCATGCAATTGCACAAATCTACGTGCTACAAACGAGCCCATACTATGTCCGAATAATATAAAACGATTTGACGGATGTTGTGCACGCAGCGCTGTTATAATTTCATAAACATCTTGTACAACCCGCTCAAAGCCGCCTTGATCTGCAAAGTGCCCGAGTGTGCCATTCAATTCAACTGTTCTCCCATGTCCGCGGTGGTCATGCCCAGAGACGATGTAGCCCTGTTCCGATAGAAAATGTGCAAACTCTGCGTATCTACCAATATGTTCAGCCATCCCATGCAACAAATGGATATGCCCTTTTGGCACACCAGCCGGCTGTAAGATGAACGCATGGATTGCAAAACCGTCCGACATTTCCATTGTCAAGTCCTTCATAATCATCCTCCGTCCTATCGTCTTCACATGACACGTTTAAACATTTTCTCAAGTTCGTATGTGGTGAAATGAATGAGTACAGGTCGTCCATGTGGACAAGTGAATGGATTTTCACATTCCTCTAAATCATGCAACAGCCTTTCCATATCCGCAACTGTCAAATAATGATTAGCCTTAATGGAGCGTTTACAACTCATCATAATCGCAGCTTCCTCGCGAAGTTTGCCAACATCTATTTTACGTTTTTCCAATACTTGTTCAATGAGTTCTTCAATAATCTCCGTTTCTTGTCCTTCAGGAAACCAGGATGGATATTCCTTTACCGCATAAGAGGCTGATCCGAACTCCTCAAGAAAAATACCAACATCGTGAAGAAGCGTGGCGTTTTCCTCGATTTTCGTCTTATCATCTGCCGAATAATGAAACATCATTGGCAGCAATAACAGCTGGCGTTCTTCATGATCCGGCTTCGCTAATTTATCTCTAAAAAACTCATATTTTATCCGTTCTTGTGCAGCATGTTGGTCAATCATAAAGAAACCATCTTCGTTTTGTGCCACAATATACGTCCCGTGCACCTGCCCCACTGGAACGAGTGAGGGAAACGCTTTTTTCGGTTCGCTTACCGGTCGTTCAGTAGTAGGCGGTGCTTCATTGACCGTCCAAAGGGGTTGTTCACTCTCAACCTCCGTTTCCAACGTTTCATAGGGGTGATAGACAGTGGGTGGCACTGACTCTGTCTCGATCATCGGTGGGTTCTCTTGCACTGGCAACGATTTAACTGGTTGGAATGAATCCCACATATTCACTTGCTCTGACTGGTTCTTTTTGATGGGTTCTTTTTTAATCGCATCTGGCACAATAACCGTTTTCTTAATGGCTTCTCGCACCGCTTCTTTAATGAGCGTCAACAGCTCACCTTCCTTACTCATACGAATATGCTGTTTGGAAGGATGAACGTTAACATCCGTTAAAAAAGGGTCCCCTTCAACATTTATGACGGCGACTGGGGCACGTCCAATTGGTAAATAAGTGTGAAAAGCATCCAACACGATATGATTCACTGCATGACTCTTCACCCATCTACCATTAACAATTAACGTCATATAATTTTTCGATGCGCGAGTCATTTCTGGTAATGTCACATAGCCATGTACGCTGTAATCTGCATTAGCACCTGAAAACGGGACCATTTTCTTGGCGACTGCAATGCCGTATATATCAGATAGCACGCGGCGTTGATCGCCATTTCCAGAGGTTTGTAGCAATACCTGACTCTGATGCGAGAGCTTGAAGGCAATCGACGGATGGCTAAGGGCGAGTCGGTTGACGAGGTCAATCGTATGGCCTAGCTCCGTTTGGATGGTCTTCATATATTTTAAACGTGCAGGTGTATTGAAAAATAATTGAGATACAGTGATGTCCGTCCCTTTACGAAACGCTGCGTTATCATGCTTCGTTAAACGCCCGCCATCTAACTGGACTTCTGTTCCAGACGTTTCTCCATCCGACGTCCACATACTAATTTTAGAGACGGAAGCGATACTGGCGAGTGCTTCTCCTCGAAAACCGAGTGTGCGGATGCGAAACAAATCATGATCATTGGTAATTTTACTCGTTGCATGGCGTTCAAAGGATTGGACTGCATCCTGCCTTGACATCCCTTTCCCATTATCAGTCACGCGGATGGATGTTAAACCGGCTTCTTCGAGTGCAATTTCGATGACTGTACTGTCCGCATCTATCGCATTTTCAACAAGTTCTTTGACAATGGATGCTGGACGTTCAACGACTTCACCTGCCGCAATTTTATTCGACAACGTATCATCCATCACTTTGATGATATCCATCCGACTCACCCTTTCTATCAATTACGCCTTGGCGTAATTGTGTCCGGATTTTTTCGAGCTTGCTCGAAAATCTCCATTAAAAATCCGTGACATCCGCCGGAGGCTTCATCTGAATTCAGCAGCGTTGAACTACTACTGAATGAAATTCCCTTACATTCATCTCATCACTTATTGATACGGGATCTTCCGCTGGATTCAGATGAACTAAGCTTTTCTTTCATTTCATAAATATATTGGAATGCTTGAAGTGGCGTCATATTCAGTACATCATAACTCTCCAAAGCTTCGAGCACTTGCTGCTCTACTGCTGAGTGTGTTTGCACCGGCAGCTCTTCACTTGATAAATCAAAAAAGGCAAGTTGCTGCGGTTCTGTGGCTTCTGAGACTACTTTGTCTGTGCTTTCAAATGTAGAGAGTAAATTTTTTGCCCGTTCCAGCAACGGTATTGGAAGACCTGCAAGTTCAGCAACGTAGATTCCATAACTTTTATCAGCCGGACCCGCCATTACTTTGTGAAGAAACACTACTTTACCATCCTGCTCCATTGCGGCGACATGCACATTTTCCAAACGACTTAGCTCTTGATCCAAATTCGTTAGTTCATGATAATGTGTTGAGAATAATGTATTGGCCCCAATTTCATGATGAATATACTCCATCATAGCCTGTGCAAGTGCCATGCCATCGTAGGTTGATGTCCCACGTCCGATTTCATCGAACAATAAAAGACTTTTCTCCGTTGCATTGGCAATTGCATGTTGCGACTCCATCATTTCCATCATGAATGTACTTTGACCCGAGGCTAGGTCATCTGCGGCCCCGATGCGGGTAAAGATCTGATCAGTTACAGGCAATAATGCATGTTCACAAGGCACATAACAGCCAATTTGTGCCATAACAACTGTTAGGGCTACTTGGCGCATATACGTACTTTTACCAGACATATTTGGCCCCGTAATAAGTAGCATATTCGCTTGCTCCGTTAATTTACAGCTATTTGGTACATAAAGTGAATGATCCATCATTTTTTCAACAACGGGGTGACGTCCGTTTTTAATTTCCAAAGCAATGTCTTCATGAAATATCGGCTTCACATAATTACGTTTTTCCGACACTGCCGCGAAGGATAACAGCACATCCAGTTCACTGAGAACACTTGCAAGGTGTTGAATTTTTCGAATATGCGTTTTCATAGCATCACGGACGGTACTAAACAGGCGGTATTCTAACTCCTGCCCTTCCGCCTCTGCATTGAGAATTAAATCTTCCTTAACCTTCAATTCAGGTGTTATGTAACGTTCTGCATTGGCGAGCGTTTGCTTGCGTTCATAACGCTCTAAGTCAGCAAGGTGAATATTGGATTTCGTAATTTCGATAAAATAACCAAATACCCGATTATAACCAATTTTCAACGTTTTAATACCTGTCCGCTCACGCTCTTCTCGCTCAAGTTCCGCCAGCCATACCTTCCCATTTTTCGAAGCATCTCGATATTGGTCAAGTTTGGCATCATAGCCATCTTTAATAACGCCGCCTTCTTTTACAGATAACGGTGGATTTTCGGCTATCGCTGCTTCGAGCATTGTCAACGCTTCCTCACAAACATCAATACGTTGTGCGAAATTATTCAATAATGGTCGCTGTGCCTCCTGCAATAAGCGCTTGACCTCTGGTACACGGCGCAAGGAGTTTCGCAATTGCGCCAAATCCCTACCACTGGCGCTTCCCATCGAAATACGCCCAGCCAATCGTTCCAAATCATAAACTTCCTTCAAATTCGTTTTCAGCTCATCACTGAGGAAAAATTCCTCCATTAGCTCAGTGACGGTATCCTGACGATTTTCAATAGCTGTTTGCTGTGCAAGTGGCTGGTGAATCCACATTTTCAGCTTACGCGCACCCATCGCTGTCACGGTTTCATCCAACAGCCAATAAAGCGTGCCTTCCTTTCCATCATTTCGGATGGATTGGATTAATTCAAGATTGCGCATGGAGTTGGCGTCGATGGAAAGTTTCTCCTGCTTTTCGATAAATTCAAAAGGTCGGATGTGGTCGAGTGCCGTTTTCTGCGTCCTTTTAATGTAGGATACGAGCATCGTACACGCTTCCGTTACAATCGCAGGGATATTGCCAAACAACTCCGACGTCTCGCTCTGTTCATCGCTATGTTCAATGGATAGCACAATATTACGCTTCGCCATACTATCGCTAAGTGTGATATGTAGCCTTTCACCGACAACAATCTCCCTCATCCCGAGCGCCTCGATTTCCGCGATTAACGACCGTTCATCCCCTTCAACGCGTTCCACCTTACCTTCTCCTGTTGCGAGGTCAAGATAAGCAAGCGCGTAATGGTCGTCATCTAAACTATCTACGGCACCGATGAAATGATTTGTGTTCGCGTCAATCATTTTCCCTTCTGTCATTGTACCGGGTGTAATAATTCTTACGACTTCTCTTTTCACAATGCCTACTGCCGTTTTCGGGTCCTCTGTTTGTTCACAAATCGCTACTTTATGCCCTTTGCGGACGAGCGTTTCAATATAACCGGCAGCCGAATGATACGGCACGCCACACATTGGAATACGCTCACGCCCCCCTGAGGCATCGCGGCTCGTTAACGTAATTTCAAGAATTTGAGATGCTTCTGTGGCATCCGTAAAAAATAGTTCATAAAAATCGCCAAGCCTAAAAAATAAAAATGCGTCTTCATGCTGTGCTTTTACTTGTAAATATTGCTGAATCATTGGTGTATGTGCTGTCATTTATATACCCTCACTACAGTTACTTTTTCTTTTAGTATACCAAAACCGAACAGCGAAGAGTTCGCTTTTGCGAGATTTTTGCGCTCTTTGCAGAAATCTCAGCAAAAAAAAGCCGGAGTGTTTGCCGGCTCTTAAAAGGATGGTGCATCTTTCCCTCTCGGGTGATCATGTCCGGGACCGTGGCCAGGTCTACCTTCCTGTCTAGAGTCCTCTCGTTTTTCCTTCCGATCGCTATGATTATGATTGTTCTCATGGTGAATTGATGACGATTCATCACGATAAGGCCATTCCTCTTCAAAATTATGCTGCTCATGGACCAGGACGCAAATTTTCGTTTCCCCGATAACCTCCGCGATTAATTCACGTTCAACAGTAATGATGAAATTTTCACCGTTATCCGAAATAATCGCTTCTGTACAATTCGGATGCTGAATGACGTTTATGATGATTTCTTCATGGTTGGATGTTGGCTCATCACGATAATGTAGACGAATCCGCTCTTTGTATGTTACACATTCTGTGAAAACGGATGTTTTGGAATGATCTTGGTGAGAATACCAAACGTTGACATCGAATTTACCCGTCACTTCAATGTATTTACCAACCTTTTTTGCCTGGTGCGTATGGTTGATGACCCAACATCCTAATATACTTGTTGGACTATGTGGCGGCTTTAACGTCACTTTCATTTCAGTCCGCTGCTTCCCTTTTGCAATAATCGTCCTCGCTACAATCTGGCGTAAATTTTTCAGCTTAACTCCTCCTCCATTCGCTTCAATCCATCTTATGCAACAGAAGCCCAGAGAGTGAAAAAAATCGGCAGAAAATTTTCTCTGCCGATTTGTTCGCTGAAATATGCACTTACTTCTTAAAGTTATAGCTTATCATATGTTGTATTTTTGATATAAGAGCCTGTTTCACCGCGTGTTACATCGCCACCAGTTGCTCTCATAATTTCATCCGTTACACCGTTGGCAATCGCACTCGATACGAGCTGTAACAAATCATTAACGTCCATCTGTGATTGCTTGAATTCCTGAACAATCGGTACTTCATCAATTTCAGTTTGGATTTTATCAATTTTACCTTCAATAATATTCATTGCTTTTTCTTTGCCGTACTGTTGGAAATTGACCGCTTGTTTTTGTAAAGATTTCAAGCTCGCAATATTTTCACGTACTTTCGAATTTTCATTGATTTGCGCCTCTGCACGTTTGTAAAATTCGACTTCTTCCGTATTTGCGATCATCATTGCAATTTCATTCGCTTTTGCGACAATCTCATCTTTTGTATATAACTTTTCCATTAGCTCATCACCTTATCCTTTTCTACGACACCGATAAATTCACCGTCGAGTGACCATGTTTTGGCCTCTGTTATTTTGACATTCACTAGTTTCCCAATGACTGATTGTGGTGCTTTAAAATTGACCAATTTATTTTTTGCCGTGTACCCTGCAAGTACTTCTGAATTCTTTTTGCTTTCCCCTTCGACGAGCACTTCAACGATTTGATCTTTGTAAAGCTTCATCGCTTCTGCTGACCCATCATTTACAAGCTTATTCAGTCGCTGCAATCGTTCTTTTTTCACGTCCATCGGCACATTGTCCACCATTTTGGCAGCTGGTGTTCCTTCACGCGGTGAGTAAATATATGTGTACGCAATGTCGAAGCCGACTTCTTCATATAATGACATCGTCTCTTCAAACTGCTCGTCCGTTTCATTTGGGAAGCCGACAATTATATCCGTCGTCAATGTAACACTCGGAATCGCTTGTTTTATTTTGCGTACTAGTTCTAAATAATGCTCACGTGTATACTTTCTAGACATAATTTTCAAAATATCACTTGAACCTGATTGCACTGGTAGATGAATATGATCCACCAGATTACCGCCTTTTGCAAGTACTTCAATCAAATGGTCATCGAAATCACGTGGATGACTCGTTGTAAAACGGATCCTAGCAATATCAATTTTTCTTAAATCATTCATCAAATCGCCAAATCGGTAGTCCACATCCTCAAAATCCTTACCATACGCATTGACGTTTTGACCTAGTACAGTAATTTCTCGGTAGCCCTGCGCTGCCAATTGGCGTACTTCCTGGATAATATCCTCAGGTCGTCTGCTGCGCTCTTTTCCACGTGTATACGGCACGATGCAATACGTGCAAAATTTATCGCAGCCATACATAATATTGACCCATGCTTTAATGTTCCCGTGGCGCACTTTTGGAAGGTTTTCAATAATATCCCCTTCTTTTGACCACACCTCAATAACCATTTCTTTGGAAAGATACGCTTCATGCAAAATATGAGGCAACCTATGGATATTATGTGTACCAAAAATCATATCCACTTGGTCATAAGTCTTCAAGATTTTATTAACAACCGATTCTTCTTGAGACATACAACCACATACTCCGATAAGCACATCAGGATTTCGTCGCTTGAGTGATTTCAAATGCCCTAGTTCTCCAAATACTTTATTCTCCGCGTTTTCACGAATCGCACAAGTATTAAGTAAAATAACATTGGCATCTTCAACAGTGTCGGTTATTTCATAGCCCAGACCTGTAAAAATCCCCGCCATCACTTCTGTATCATGTTCATTCATCTGACAGCCGTATGTACGTATATAAAATTTCCGACCTATTCCCATATCGCGAAAGCGTTCGTCGATTTGGAAATCATCATGATAAGCGATTTCTTCTTTTCCACGCTTTTTCGCATCTTTCAACGAAGGTGGTGTATAGACTGTTTGGAAATATTGACTATAATCCTTTTCCTTTACTTCTGGTTTTACTGGTACCGCATTTAAACGCTGTTCTTCATTCATAAAAAAAGTCCCCTTTCCTACGATTCCTTAGGAATGTGATCAATTACGCTAAGGCGTGATTGCATCCGTCGGAGGCTTTATCTGAATTCCGCCGGGAGTTTCTGTAGCCGAACGCAGATAAACATATGCTTTCATTATACTGAATTGTAGACAGACTGTACAAGATAAGCTTCCTTTGTCGGTTGTTTGTCACAGGTTCAGATTTTTTCAATTATAAAAGACCACGGTAAAATTTGCTCTCCGTGGTCTCTATTCTTGAATTTCACTTCATTAGCGTGTACGTTTTTCAACGAGTAATTTCAATGCTGTACGTCCCTCACCGTTAATCTCGATATCAGTAAAAGCCGGTGCGCAGACGAGATCTCCACCACTTGGTGCTACGAATCCACGTGCAATGGCAATTGCCTTTACCGCCTGATTCAAAGCACCTGCGCCAACCGCCTGCATTTCTGCATATCCCTGGTCCCGGATAACTGCGACAAGTGCTCCTGCAACTGAATTTGGATTCGAGCGAGATGATACCTTCAATGGATTCACCATTATTCCTCCTTATTGTCCGATGTCTATGGAATGGATATCTCCATAAACTATCCTATGAATCGGAGGTGGTGTTTAGACGCGAATCATCCTTTGAACGGACGGTCATCATTAATGCTCACACGCTCGACCGTTAATGCTTTTCCTGTTTGATTGTCCAGTTCAACGAAAAGACCATTCAACTGGGTACGTCCATTTTTAGGTACCTCAAAGCGGACAGGCATATTGGTGCGGAAGCGGTAAATAACATCTTCCTTTTTCATCCCTAAAATTTCATCGTAAGGGCCCGTCATGCCGGCATCCGTCAAATAGGCTGTTCCACCCGGCAAAATGCGTTCGTCCGCTGTTTGGACGTGTGTATGCGTTCCTACGACGACCGATGCCTTGCCATCTAAATGCCAGCCCATCGCAATTTTCTCACTCGTCGCTTCAGCATGAAAATCGACGAATATAAGCGGTGAAATCTCCTTTGCTTCGGCCACTAGCTCATTTGCTTTTTCAAATGGATCACCATGTGGCGGCAAAAATGTCCGTCCGTGTAAATTAATAACGGATAATGTCACACCATTGCGCGAAACCGTCGTCATCCCTCTACCTGGTGCTTCATCCGAAAAATTCGCCGGACGAATTAAATAATCCGTTCCATCGATAAAATCATAAATCTCTTTTTGGTCCCAAGTATGATTACCCATTGTGACAACATCTACCCCAGCACGCAGTAAATCATCAAAGATTGCTTTCGTAATCCCTCTACCCGACGCTGCGTTTTCACCATTTGCAATGATGACATCCGGGCTATATTTGCGCTTTAGACGTGGCAAATAATCGAATAACATATCCCTTCCTGGTGAACCTACGATGTCTCCTATAAATAATACTTTCATGCACTGTTCTCTCCCAATCAATTACACCTCGGCGACATCCGCCGGAGGCTTTATCTTCGTTTTGTAGGGGTACGAACACCCACAAAACGAGAAGTATAATATATATTCCCCCACCTCTTATAGAGACGGGATTCTTTGCAAAATGAAGATAAAAAGAGACTTCCGGACCGAAGTGCACGGAAGCCCCCTTTTTTATATTTTCGTCTAGACTCCAGGCGCCAACTCCTCGGAGGCTCACAGGATGTGAGTTACACAGTCGTTGCCGCAGGACGCGGCGAATTTAGACTGTGTCCCTTGAAAGTCATTTTGTTGTGATGGCTGAAGTACGCCATCCTCGCAAACCGTCTTATGCCTGTCGGAGCTAGACGGCGTCCTACGCTTTTGTATATTTATTTTGCGTATTCGACCGCTCGTGTTTCACGAATGACCGTTACTTTAATATGTCCTGGATAATCGAGTTCTTCTTCAATTCGCTTGCGGATATCTCTCGCAAGACGGTGCGCCGTAATATCATCAATCTGATCTGGTCGAACGATAATTCGAACTTCACGTCCTGCCTGAATTGCAAATGATTTCTCTACGCCGTCATACGATTCTGAAATCTCTTCAAGTTTCTGTAATCTACGAATGTAGTTTTCCAGTGTTTCACTACGTGCACCTGGTCTTGCAGCTGATAAAGCATCTGCCGCTGCGACAAGTACCGCAATAACCGATGTCGCTTCTGTATCCCCATGATGGGATGCGATACTATTAATGACAACCGGATGTTCTTTGTATTTCGTTGCTAGCTCCACGCCAATTTCAACATGGCTACCTTCAACTTCATGGTCAATCGCTTTTCCGATATCATGTAGAAGTCCTGCTCGTCTTGCGAGTGTTACATCCTCACCAAGCTCGGCAGCTAACAATCCTGCAAGGTAAGCGACCTCTGTTGAATGCTTCAAAACATTTTGACCATAGCTTGTACGGAAACGTAGTCTACCTAAAATTTTGATAAGATCTGGGTGTAAATTATGGACGCCGACATCAAATGATGTTTGCTCTCCCGTTTCACGGATAAGTTCATCCACTTCACGCCTAGACTTATCAACCATTTCTTCAATTCGAGCTGGGTGAATACGTCCATCTTGCACAAGTTTTTCTAATGCGAGACGTGCCGTTTCACGACGTACTGGGTCGAAGCCTGATAAAATAACTGCTTCTGGCGTATCATCAATAATTAAATCAATGCCGGTTAAGGTCTCAAGTGTGCGGATATTACGTCCTTCACGCCCGATAATGCGACCTTTCATTTCATCGTTCGGTAAGTTGACAACCGACACGGTTGTTTCAGCAACATGATCCGCTGCGAAACGTTGCAATGCGAGTGAAAGGATTTCACGTGATTTCTTATCCGATTCTTCCTTCGCACGTTGTTCTGATTCTTTCGTCATAACAGCGATATCTGTAGCAAGTTCTTGCTCCACTTCACTCAGGATAAGCCTTTTCGCTTCATCTCTTGTGAGGGATGATACTCTTTCAAGTTCCGTTTTTTGAACGGCAACAAGTTCTTCCGCCTTGCGTTCCATCTGCTCGATATGCTGTTGTCTTCCGGTTAGCGTTTCTTCTTTACGCTCCAGACCTGCTTCTCTTTTGTTTAGAGCATCATCCTTGCGGTCATGATTTTCTTCCCGTTGTAAAAGGCGGTTTTCCTGTTTTTGCAGTTCCGACCTTCGTACACGGACCTCTGATTCCGCTTCAATTCTCAGTTTGTGAGTTTCATCCTTCGCTTCTAGAAGTGCCTCTTTTTTCATAGCCTCCGCTTCACGCTTCGCCTCTTCGACGATTTGCTCCGCAGTATTTTTGGCACCCGTCACTTTTGAATCATTCACGTTCTTAATAACAAAATAGCTAACACCAGCACCGACAAGCAGACCGACCAAAACGGAGATGATAATTTCTACTAACATTTAGGTCACCTCCTCCTGTCTTTCTTTCATTTTCAGTCGGCTCGTATATCCACATGCAACATACTGCCAAAATCAGTTTAAGGGTATTCAATTATACAATTCTAATTGTATCCGTGTAAAAATGACATGTCAAGGTTTCACAGGTCATCGGTATGCATTATTACACAAAGCAAAAGTCAATCTTCCCTTTATAAAAAGGATGATTGACTTTTGCTTTGGCTTTGACTTATTCTTTTTCACCAAGAAGTAGTTCTAGTTCTTCATCTTCGTCGTCTTCGTCATGTCCCGCAATAACATAGTTTGCATTTGCAAGACCATAAGATTCACGAATTTTGTTGGAGATTTCCGCACGAATCGCAGGATTTTCCTTCAAAAATTGTTTTGAATTCTCGCGTCCTTGTCCAAGTCTTTCTCCTTCATATGAAAACCATGAACCACTCTTCTGGACAACTTCGAGTTCGACACCAAGATCGATAATCTCACCTTCTCTAGAAATCCCTTCTCCATACATAATATCAACTTCTGCTGTACGGAACGGTGGTGCCACTTTATTTTTTACGACTTTAATTCGCGTCTTGTTTCCAACAATATCGTTGCCCTGTTTAATCGCTTCACCCCGGCGTACATCGATTCGAACGGAAGAATAGAATTTCAGTGCACGTCCACCTGGTGTTACTTCGGGGCTTCCGAACATTACGCCTACTTTTTCACGGATCTGGTTGATAAATACGGCGAGTGTATTAGACTTGTTAATCGCTCCAGAAAGTTTACGTAAGGCTTGTGACATAAGACGAGCTTGCAACCCAATGTGTGAGTCACCCATCTCTCCTTCAATTTCCGCTTTTGGTACAAGTGCAGCAACGGAGTCGACAACAATAATATCAACAGCACCACTTCGGACAAGTGCTTCAGCAATTTCGAGCGCCTGCTCACCCGTATCTGGCTGTGAAAGAATTAAATCATCAATATTCACACCTAATTTACGCGCATAAATCGGATCCAGTGCATGCTCTGCATCGATAAATGCTGCTGTTCCGCCATTTGCTTGTACTTCTGCAATCGCATGAAGGGAAACTGTCGTTTTACCAGAGCTTTCAGGTCCATAGATTTCGATAACACGACCCCGTGGATATCCACCTACACCAAGTGCTGCATCGAGTGCAAGAGACCCTGATGAAGATGTTGAAACTTCTAGATTAGTCCTTTCTCCAAGTTTCATAACAGACCCTTTACCGAATTGCTTTTCAATTTGTTTTAACGCCATGTCTAAAGCGGCTTTACGATCGCTCAATTTATTTCCTCCCTCAAAATGATGTTCTGTTTTTAAGTATATTGCAGATGCCCTGCGCTTTTCTTACTTTCTCTACTATACTCCGTTATTCAAAAACATTCAACTAAAAAGCGAACATTTATTCGAAAACTTTTTATAAATCTACGTTTTAAATGAGAATAGAGCGCATATTTGATTTTTAATTGAGAATAGGAGGCAAAATTTAATTTTGACCTTTATTTTCATCTAGCTGTTGAATGAGATAATAGAGCGCAAATCTTGCGGCTCTTAGACGATTGGTATTTCTGGAGCCTGATAGGAATAATTTATAGGTTACAGGTTCTTCTTCTTTGAAGCGAATACCAATCCAGACAGTGCCGGCTGGCTCTCCATCATGCGGCGAAGGACCCGCTGCGCCTGTAAGACCAATACCGATATCCGTTCCAAACTTACGTTGGATATTGAGTGCAAGTGCTGCTGCACATTCTTCACTCACAATGCCAAATTCATCGAGCAATGTCGGATCGACACCGAGCTGAGATATTTTCATTTGCTCATTGTAAACGACAATTCCACCCGCTAGTGACGAGCCTATTCCTGGCTCATCGGCTAATTCCGCCATGAACAAGCCAGCTGTCAAACTTTCTGCAGCCGCAATCGTCCAACCATTTTGAATGAGCAATTTCGCAGCTTTAGACGATAGTGTTTCATCATCTACTCCGAAGATGAATTCTCCGACAACCGCCCGAATTTCTTCCTCCACTGGCGCAATTAATTGTAAAGCCTCGTCTGTCGACTGCGCTTTTGCAGTTAAGCGTAATGTCACCGCATCAGCTGTTGCCAATGGCGCGATTGTTGGGTTGGTCTGCTTCTCCAAAATAGCATGTAAGCGAAATTCAAGCTCCGCTTCTCCAATACCGTAAAATTTCAAAACGCGTGACGTAATGACATCCTTATTTCCGGTAGCCCCCAACAAATATGGAATCGCTTCATCCGTAAACATCGGCTTCATTTCATGCGGTGGGCCAGGCAATAAAATATAACGAACACCATTATGTTCTACCACCATTCCAGGAGCCATTCCCTTACGGTTGGCTAACACGGTAGCCCCTTTTAAAACAAGTGCCTGCTTCTTATTATTGTCCGTCATCACACGTCCACTACGTTCAAAATACTGTTGAATATAGCGAAGTGCTTCCTCATCACTCACTAATGTCGTATCAATATGCTTGGCGATTGTCTCTTTCGTCATGTCATCCTTCGTTGGCCCAAGCCCACCCGTAAAGATTAATATATCCGCACGTTTCCTTGCAATATCAATGACTTCATCTAGTCGAGCAGGATTATCACCAACAACCGTTTGATAATAAACATCGATGCCAATTTCTGCAAGCTTAGATGAAATGAATTTAGCGTTCGTATTTGTAATTTGACCGAGCAAAAGCTCAGATCCAACCGCAATAATTTCGGCTTTCATGAATAGACATCCCCTTACATTGACTCAAGCAATACACGTCTATTTTTATAGAAATAATCAAAACCTGACCAAATTGTAAATAGAAGCGCAATATAAAGCATAATCATGCCGAATGGCACTCCGATCGATTCGAAAAAGATGTTATTCAATAACAGTGAAACGATGGCAAGTATTTGTGCAGTTGTCTTAATCTTACCTAACTGGTTCGCTGCTACTACTTCACCGCCACCAGCAAGGATCAGTCGCAGTCCTGTCACCGCAAATTCGCGACTTATAATGATAATGACAATCCATGAAGACACTGTTCCCAGCTCTACAAGAATAATCAATGCAGCTGATACTAATAATTTGTCGGCCAATGGGTCTAGAAATTTCCCCATATTCGTGACCAATCCATGTTTCCTTGCAATATAGCCGTCCAACCAATCTGTTATAGATGCCACAATAAAAATAAGTCCGCCAATCAAATGGCCTGTCAGCATTTCAGTGCCTGCTACTTTGACAGTGCCAAAACCGAAATCCACAAGCATGAACACCATAAAGACTGGAATAAGTAGCACTCGAGATACTGTAATTTTATTTGGTAAATTCATTCAAAACACCTATCCTTTCAAAGAAAATAGTCATCTTGGATAGATGACTATAATTCTTTCTTGTATTCAATAATAATATTTTGTGTTACAAGGTCCGTTTCATATTTCAACAGTTCCCCATTGACGAAAATTTCGGTAGACTGTGTGCGTCCTACACGAATTCGCACAGATTCTGTATCGGAAACGTCCATTTCTACCGTTCCTCCAGCCCTCATAATGTCGGCTTTCGGTACCATCCGTTCTTTCTTGGCACTATCTAATACACCAATCCAAGAATCTCCAGACGTTTTAATTTCAAGGATGAACGTCTCTGCTCCTGTCAATGCATATGTTGACGTTTCTCCATTTGTACTTTCATAAACGAGCGACTGCTGCGGTTTTTCAATCTCCGGATCTGGTTCTTCATCAATCGGATCCACCTCATCATCATCAGCAGCATTATCGGGATCTGGCTTTGTAGAAGTTGGTTTCTTTTCAACCGTTACCGGTGGTTCTTCTTGTTCAACGTTGAAGTTCTGTTTATTTTTATCCGCACCTTGTTGATAAAGGAACCAAAAAGCAACAAATATGACAATAATAAATAATGCAACAATCACTTTTGGCATCGCTTCATTTAATCGGTTACTGCTTTTCAAGCCCCTTTTCCGCGTCATTGTAGGCGAGGAAATTTGTGGCTTCTCCTCTTCCAAAATAGTCGAAGGAGAGCTGTCCTTATACAACGCTAGCATTTCATCGGCATTCAATCCGACTGCCTCTGCGTACTGCTTAATAAAAGCACGGACGTAGAAAGCCCCTGGCATCATACTATATTCTTCGTTTTCGATACCTGAAAGGTACCGTTTTTGTATTTTGGTTATGGACTGTAAATCGTCCAATGTAAATCCTTTTGCTATTCTCGCCTCTCTGAGACGATCACCTAATCCTGTCACTAAAAACACCTACCTGTCAGAAGTTAAATAAGCCCGAACCACCCATTGTCCCTTGGTCGGACATCATATGGTTTTTTTCCATCATATCATATGTAATTTCCTGATCTGGGTCGGTCCTTAGTTCAATAATATAGTCAAAATCTTCAATATCATATTCGGAATGCTGTACAAACATGTCTGGGTGTTCCACCACTTTTATGGTAGGCATTCGCATCATCTCCCGAACAAGTTGCATATGACGCTCGTCCTCCGCCCGACGTGTCACAATACCATCCAAAATAAAAATATTATCCTCAGAAAACTCGTCACCCATCAAATTATTCCGGACCGTTTGCTTAATCATTGTAGAGGATAGAAAAATCCATTTCTTATTCGCACAGACACTTGCCGCAACAACCGATTCCGTTTTCCCAACACGTGGCATCCCACGAATACCAATCAGCTTATGGCCGTCTTGTTTAAATATTTCCGCCATGAAATCAACCAAAATCCCCAGCTCGCTACGAAGAAAGCGAAATGTCTTCCTTTCATCTATATCACGTTGAATATAGCGACCATGCCGAACCGCTAAAATATCACGTAACTTTGGCTCTCGGATTTTCTTTACCTGAATCGTATCCATCGTCGAAGCAATTTGCGCAAAACGTTCAATCTGGTCATCATTATCTGTTCGTAATAACATTCCGCGATGGCCACCATCCACACCATTAATCGTGACAATATTGACACGCAACATTCCCAGTAGCGAAGAAATGTCGCCAAGAAGACCAGGACGGTTTACTTGGACTTCGTATTCAAGATACCATTCACCCATCCGAAACACCCCTTTTGTTAGTAGGACGCACAATAAGCAATATAGTTCTATATTAACGGATATAGTTCATTAAGAAAAGGAAAAAAGAAAAAGGGAGAATTGGGCCAACAGGGAGGAAGGATTGAACTACATCCTTCCCCGTTGGTTACTCAGAGGGGAGGGATTGAACTGCATCCCTCCTTGTTGCCGCAGGACGCGGCGAACTTAGTCTGAGTTCTACTGCCCCTCCCTTCGTTTCTTCACATATACCAACCGCCATTTACTTTTATGATGTCACCCGTAATATAATCTGCTTTGCCACTTAGTAAAAATTGGACAGCTTCCGCGACATGATTAGGTGAACCTGTCGTCATCAACGGTATTTCGTCGATGACCATCTGCCGTTCATCTGTTGGAATAGCATCATTCATACGGGTTTCAATCCATCCTGGTGCTACTGCATTGACACGTGTTCCTGCTAATGCAGCCTCTTTTGCATAGGCTTTAACAAATGCGTGCTGCGCCCCTTTTACGGCAGAGTACATGACTTCACCAGCCGCACCCGTATCACCCCAAATCGAACCGATGAACACAACATACGAGGTGTCCAGCTGACGTAGCTGGGCGGATACTAAGCCAATAAATCTTGCTGGATTTCGAACATGGACTTTCCATAATGCATCCATGTCCTCTATAGTCGTTTCTGTCAGCAGCTTCAACATAGACTGCCCATTCGCAACAACAACAGCAGCAATTTGTCGAACTTGCTTCGCTAGCACTTCTGCACCGTCTTCTGAACCAAAATCTGCCTGCACAACTTGAAAATCCGCCTCCGGATAGGCTGCGCATAATTTCTCCTGCAATTTATCCGCTTGCAAAGCATTTTCATAATAATGAAGATACAGTGACCAACCAGCAGAGGCTAACTCGTGACAAATCGCCTCGCCAATTCCACCTGATGCTCCGAGTACAACACAGTACTTCTGCTCCATCATCATTCAGCTTTATTAGCAGGTACAACCGTAAACACCGAATGCCCACTACTATTAGAAAATGTTTGGAAAGCCTCTTGTAAGTCGTCGATTGTCAATTTTTCTAACGTCGGCACAACATCGAATAAATTCATTTCATTAAATGCATAACGCGTAAACTGGTTCGCGATAAATTCCGGTGAATTCAATGAACGCATGAATTGCCCAATCTTCTTCTTACGCATCCGATCCAATTCCGTCGCTGTAATCGGCCAATGATCCACTGCATCCTGCACTGTTTTACGAACTGCATGTTCCAGCTCCTGTGGCTGATCTGTATCCGAACCAACCATCGCAAAGCCAAAACCGTTTTCAAGTGTGAAATCATAGGAAAATGACTCATCAATAAGCCCCTCATTATAGGCTGCAGTATAAAATGTCGACGTTCGACCGAATAATAAATCCAATACAAGGCCCGCCGACAGCTCGTGAACAAGCATCTCTTCCCCAGCCAAATTTGTTTTGTTACATTTCATACCCATATTAAATTTCGGTTTTGAAATATCCATCGCCAATGTGCGCTCAGTACTGGCAACCTCATCACCTTCCGTCGGGAAAACGCGAACAATTTCTGCCGGTTCGTCAAAGGTTTTCGCATCCTGATTCTGTTTGATAAAAGCCATCATCTCTTCAGGATCAACCGCACCTACAACAAATAGCACCATATTAGACGGATGATAAAACGTTTCATAGCATTCATATAAATGCTCTGCTGTAATATCTTGAATCGATTCAACTGTTCCCGCGATGTCAATTTTCACAGGATGCTCATGATATAAGTTTTCAATGGTCCCAAAATAGAGCCGCCAATCGGGTTCATCGTCATACATCGTTATTTCCTGGGCAATAATGCCCTTTTCCTTGTCTACCGTCTTTTCTGTAAAATACGGCTCTTGTACGAAGTCGAGAAGGATTTCCGTATTGTCGTAAAGCTTATCTGTCGCAGAGAATAAATAAGCCGTTCGCGTAAACGACGTGAACGCATTAGCAGATGCCCCGTTGACACTAAACTTTTGAAACACATCGCCATCTTCTTTTTCGAACATTTTATGCTCTAAAAAATGAGCAATCCCGTCTGGAACTGTTACTTCTTCTTTTTTGCCCCGCGGGATGAATGTCCTATCAACGGAGCCATATTTCGTTGTAAACGTCACAAATGTTTTTGAAAATCCTCGTTTCGGCAAAATATAGACATCAAGCCCGTTCGACAGTTTTTCATTATATAAAGTTTCCTGTAAGGTATCAAAATGGATTTTCTTCATATTATTTAGCCTCCTTGCCAGATAACAGATAGACGATTTCAAGCGTAATTTCAGAAGCCATCTGTTGGACGTCCTCTTTTGTTACAGCTTGCCAGCCTGTAATGAGTTTTTCCGCCGTAAAATGCTCGTCTTGTTCTTTGTACTGATCGAACACTTCAATCTGTCCTCTTGCCGAGTCAAAAGCACTTTTAATACCGTTAGCAAGTAAGGCCTTCGTTTGGTCCAATTCTAAATCAGTAATATCACCTTGTTGGAGTGCCACTAATTGTTCTTTAATGAGAGTAACTGCCTTATCTTCCAGCTCTGCATCAATGCCTGCCATAACGTAAAGTAAGCCATAATGCGAAGCATAAGCACTCGATGCATAATACGCCATACTTTCCTTTTCACGCACATTCATAAACAACTTACTATGCGCAAAACCACCGAAAACACCATTGGTCACTTGCATTTTTGCGTAATCGGGATGGTGGAATGTCACGGGTGTACTAAAGCCAAGATGTAATTTCCCTTGCTTCATATCCTGCTGTTCACCAATATGTTGAACGGCCACTGGTTCGTTGACAATTGGTTGAGGAGTTGCTTGACGTTGACGGGCATTAAGAGTAAATGCAGCAGTAACTTTTTCAATCATATCGGCGATATCAATATCCCCCACGATGTAAATAACGACTTCGTCATTGTTTATCATATCGTTGTAGGCTGCAAATAGGTCAGCAGATGTCAGCGCACCTACGTCTGCTTCAGTCCCATACGATGAGGCAGATGCCGCGCTATTTGGGCGTATCAATTCAAGCATACGTTTTTGGGCATACCGTGTTTTATCATCATATACAGAACGAATCCTTTCGATGACTGAACGTTTTTCACGATTGACAATCGCTTCATCAAACTGGCCGTCCACTAAATTCGGATTGAAAATTGTTGTTTGAATAAGTCCAAGTACTTCGTCTAGAACGCCGCTTTCAGACAAATATTCCTCATTCACACATTCAGCGTACAGCGAAAAAATATGGGATTCGCCGCGTTTGGCAACATCCGTATATAGGACTGTGCCATATAATTCGTCCAATGCGTTGCGAAGCGCAGTCTGCGTTCGATAACGACCATTGGAATCTTGCAAAACATTGGACAACACAGTGCGTTGTGCTGATTTTTTTTCGTCAAGAGCTGTTTTCCATTTCACGGAGAAATTGACCGTTTTAAATTGGTCAGATTGGCGAATATATAATGTAACGCCTTCTTGAAGCTCAACTTTTTTAAACATATAAACACCTCTTGTTTTCGTTAATATGCGGAATCCTCACTTCACTATACATTCCGTTTGTCGAAATATGCAAATAAACTGTAGGGGGAACTATAGGATATGTACAAAAGCTCGTCTTTACACCTAAAAAGCTGCCCGAAATCTACAAAAGCAAGATTTCGTGGCAGCTCAATTGTTACCTTTGCCCTTTAATATAAGGTTGGCCATTTGCTTTTGGTGCATTCGCTTTTCCGATAAACCCTGCAAGTGCAAGAATCGTCAAGACGTATGGCAAAATATGCAAGTAGACAGAAGGTACATTTTCTAACAGTTCAATACCGGATGCACTAATGGCGAGTGCCTGTGCAAATCCGAAGAATAAGGCAGCACCCATCGCGCCAATCGGATGCCATTTCCCGAATATGAGCGCGGCCAATGCCATGAACCCTTGACCATTAATCGTTGAGTGGCTAAAATCGTTCGTCATTGTTTGCGAATAGATTGCTCCACCGATACCGGCAAGTCCACCCGAAATAATAACTGCAAAATAGCGAATTTTCGTCACATTGATTCCCATTGTATCAGCTGCCATTGGGTGTTCCCCAACCGACCGTAAACGCAGTCCAAATGGCGTTTTATAAATAATAAACCAAGCTAAGAATGCTAGCCCTATTGCTAAAAACGATGATCCGTAAACACCTTTAAAGAACAAAGGTCCTATAAACGGAATCTCATGTAAGAAAGGAACGTTGAAACGTGGAATACTATGTGTGATAAAGTCTGTTTGTCCTTTATCAAAAATCAATTTCACTGAAAATAGTGCAATCGCAACACCGAGCATATTGATAGCAACCCCAGATACAACCTGATCAGCACGGAATGAAATCGACGCTACCGCGTGCATAATCGAGAAGATGGCTGCCACAATCATCGCTGCAATCAATGCCAGCCATGGAGTCCAAGCACCGAATGTCTCTGCGAAAAATAGGTTGAAGAGAATACCGATGAAGGCCCCCATAACCATAAGCCCTTCCAGTCCAATATTAACAACACCCGAACGCTCAGAGAACAAACCACCAATTGCTGTGAAAATAAGAGGAGCAGCGTATGAAATTGTTAACGGAATGACAAAATAAAGTACGTCAAGAAAACTCATATCACTTCGCCTCCTTTTTCTTCTTCATTTTGCTTAGTAATACACGGATGATATAGCCTGAAGCAACAAAGAAGATAATAAGTGCAATAACGATGGAAACAATTTCAATCGGCACGCCAGCTTCATTCGGCATATTATTTGCACCATATTTTAACGAACCGAAAAGAGTAGCTCCAAAAATAACTCCAAGTGGCGTATTAGCACCGAGTAATGCGACGGCAATTCCGTCAAATCCTATTCCGGTAAACGCACCACGCGATACAATATTACCGAATGTCCCAAGTGCCTCCATTGCCCCTGCAAGCCCAGCGAAAGCACCCGATATAACCATAGATAGGACAATATTTTTCTTAACGTTCATTCCTGCATATTGTGAGGCGTGCTCATTAAATCCAACCGATTTCAGCTCATAGCCCATTTTGGTTTTCTCTAACATGAACCACATGACGACGACCATTATCAATGCGACAATGATTCCGTAATGCAAAGTAGAAAAATCAGTCAGATTGGATAAGAATTCCGAACGGAGTGATGCTGTCGGATGAATTTTATCAGTCTTATAGCCACCACCTGAAACCGTTTTAACAAGCGCGTTGACAGTATGAAGTGCAATATAGTTCATCATAATCGTTACGATAACTTCGTGTACATGCAATCTTGCCTTCAAAATTCCTGGTATGAATCCCCATAGTGCTCCTGCTACAGCTGCGGCAAGAAGTGCCAATGGTAAATGAATAATCTTAGGCAATTCAAATGCCATACCCACATAAGCGGCTGCAAACCAACCGACAATTAGCTGGCCCTCTACTCCAATATTGAATAAACCTGTGCGGAAGGCAAAAGCGACCGCAAGACCCGCTAAAATATATGGGCTGATTTGACGAATCGTTTCGCCGATAGAATACGGACTACCAAAAATCCCTTTCCAGAGCGCAATATACCCTGCAACCGGATCATGACCACTTAACAGCATGACAACTGCGCCTACGAGTAGACCCAAAATAATAGAAATAATCGGTACTAATAGTTTGATAACTCTATTGGACATCGTGCTCTCCACCTTCTTTCAGTACAACTTCATCTTTCGTATGTCCCGCCATCAAAAGCCCTAGTTCCTGTTCGTTAGTTTCTGATGGAATTACTGTATCGACAATCGTCCCATCATAAATAACTGCAATACGATCGGACACATTCATCACTTCATCCAATTCAAACGAAATGAGCAATACAGCTTTCCCATTATCACGTTGTTCAATCAATCTTTTATGAATAAACTCAATGGCCCCAACATCCAGACCACGCGTCGGCAACGCAGCAATGAGTAGGTCCGGATTACGATCTACTTCACGCCCGATAATCAGCTTCTGCTGGTTACCACCGGATAGCGCACGTGCAAGCTCGTGTTCTCCCTGCGTTCGTACATCAAATGTTTCAATGATCGTATTCGCTTTTTCAGAAATCTTCTTATAGTCAATAATGCCATTTTTAGATAGGGGCGCTTTGTAATAGGTTTGCAATGCCGCATTATAACCAACAGAAAAGTCTAACACTAAACCGTGCTTATGGCGGTCCTGTGGAATATGACCAATACCCGTTTCTGTAATGTCGCGAGGATTTTTCCCCGTCACATCCTGCTGGTTAATAGAAATCTTACCACTCTTCACTTTACGAAGACCGGTGATGGCTTCGATTAGCTCTGACTGTCCATTGCCGTCGATTCCTGCAATCCCAACAATCTCTCCTTTACGTACTGAAAGATTCAATCCCTTCACCTTTGGAATACCCCTGTAATCATCAACAACAAGATTTTCGACGCGAAGGACTTCCTCTTTTGGATAAGCTGGCCCTTTTTCTGTTTTAAATGTTACCTGACGCCCGACCATCAATGTCGCAAGCTCTTCAGGATTCGTTTCAGCCGTAATAACTGTACCAATTCCTTGTCCTTTACGAATAACTGTCACACGATCAGAGACGTCCATAATTTCTTGTAGCTTGTGCGTAATGATAATAATCGACTTTCCTTCATCAATCAATTTACGCATAATTGAAATGAGCTCATTGATTTCTTGTGGTGTTAATGAAGCCGTCGGTTCATCAAAAATAAGAATTTCTGCTCCCCGATAAAGCGTTTTCAAAATCTCAACCCGCTGCTGCATTCCAACCGAAATATCTTCTATCTTCGCATAAGGATCCACTTCGAGGCCATATAACTTCGAAATTTCAGCTACTTTTTTCGCTGCATCCTTAATGTTGATCATGCCCCTTTTTTTAGGTTCATTGCCAAGAATGATATTTTCAGTTACCGTCAAATTTTCAACGAGCATAAAGTGTTGGTGAACCATACCAATGCCCAGATTATTAGCGACGTTCGGATCTGTAATTGTTTCGACCTTGCCGCGCACTTTAATTTCCCCGCCATCAGGCTGATACAGTCCAAATAGCACGTTCATTAGCGTCGACTTTCCGGCACCATTCTCGCCTAGCAATGCATGAATTTCGCCTTTTTCCAATTGAAGCGTAATATTATCATTCGCAACGAAATTACCGAATTCTTTGCGAATGTTCAGCATTTCAATTACATGTTCCACTCGGTTCACTCCCTTGTATTCGTATATGTACGTTACAGTTATTTTTAAATTAACACAAGAAAAGAATCCCTTAACTACATTCAGTGGAGAAACCCACTGAATGTAGTTAAGGCCTCCAAGGAAGGATTCAGTTCAATCCTTCCCGGATGCCACAGATTTTGAATGGAGTTAATTGAGCAAGCTCAATTCAAAATCTCGGCACAATCACGCCGAGGCGTGATTGATCGGAATCCTTTCTTCTGTTAATTAAAAGGGAAATCATGAAGGCCATTTGACATCGACCTTCATGATCTCACAATACTTTACTTATAATTATTTGAATTCTGGTACTTCGATTTCACCAGCTGCGATTTTTTTCGTGAACTCTTCAATCTCAGCTAGAACATCTTCTGGAATTGCACCATGTGAGTCAGCAAGTGCAATCCCTTCGTCAGCAAGACCGAAAGTTGTTACTACTCCACCTGGGAAATCACCTTTAGCAGCAAGCTCTGCTGTGTTTTTAACTGCAATGTCAACACGTTTAAGCATTGAAGTCAACGTTATGTTTGTATCAGCATCTACTTGACCTTCGTCATATTGGTCTGAGTCTACACCGATTACCCATACATATGCATCTGGATCTGCTTTTTTACGCTCTTTTGCTTCCGCAAATACACCATTACCTGAACCACCAGCAGCGTGGAAAATAATATCTACGCCTGAAGAATACATACGGTTTGCAGCCATTTTACCAAGTTCCGCTTTTGCAAAGTCGCCTGTGTACTGAATATCAACTTTAATATCAGGTCTTACTGCTGCAACACCTGCAACAAATCCTGCTTCAAAACGATCGATTACTGGAATTTCCATACCACCAACAAAACCGATTTTATCAGATTTCGTCATACGAGCAGCAGCAACACCCGCAAGGAATGCTCCCTCTTGCTCTTTAAACATTAAGCTTGCAATGTTCGGTAGGTCAGACACTTCATCTACAAGTGCAAAGTTATTGTCTGGACGTTGTGTAGCAACTTCTTCAAGTGCATCTTTTAGCAAGAAACCAATTCCGAAAATTAAATCGAAATCACGTTGAACAAGTTTGTTTATGTTCGATGGGTATTCCGATTCTTCTTTTGACTGAAGGTAGTCGAAACCACCGTCACCTTTTGTAAGATTATTTTCTGCACCATATGCTTTAATACCTTCCCAAGCTGATGTGTTGAACGATTTGTCGTCAACCCCACCTGTATCTGTTACCATTGCAATCGAAAAAGTATCCTCTTTCGGTGTGTCTGTAGCTCCTGAACCTTCATTATCTTTCGCTTTATCCGTTCCACATGCGCCAAGAATTGTACCGGCAGCTAGAACCATTGACAAAGCAAGACCAAATTTGCGTTTGCTCATTGTTGACCCTCCCTATTTTTCTTTTTATAGTATGACGTGTTAACGTCTTATACCCTTTTTCGCACAACATGAAAGCTGAATTTATCAGCCCTGAAATAGTTCTTTGAGTAAAGGACCATTTCGCCTTCCTCACTGTAATGATGCTGTAAAAGAACAAGTAATGGAACATCCACACCACATCTCAAAATAGAAGAAACTTCATCGTCATAACCAACCGGTTCTATATGAGCGACCGCTTGTGCAATACGAATAGTACCCGATTTTTCAATGGCATCGAAAATGGATTCATTCAATAACTCATCCGTTCTTAACGGAATATTTTTTGAAAGTACTTGATCAATACAATAGACAACCGGTTCTTGATCGGCCGTTCTTACTCTTTTTATGGTCACGAGAGGATCACCTACGCTACAGTTGAACTTTTCCATGTTATCTTCACATGAATCTGTTTCTGTTACATCCAAAAAAATCGTTCCTGGTTCCATACCTGCAGCACGGATCATAGAAGATACACTGGATAAGTGTTCAATCCCTGAAGAAAATAACGGTTTGGGATTCACAAATGTGCCGACACCGTGCTTTCGCACAATCACTTTTTCCTCTTCTAGCACACGTAGCGCTTCCCGAAGTGTTGCACGGCTGACGCCTAACGTCCGAGCTAGTTCAAATTCTGAAGGGAACCTTGCATTCTCTTTGAAAATGCCTAATTCGATGTCGTTCTTCAATCGTTCAATGACTTGAACATAAAGATGTCTTTGATCCGCCTTTACCATCATTTCATCTCTCCCCTCTCAACGAGGTCAGACCTCTGATGTTAAACGTCACTACTAATCATCCATACTATATCACTTTCGTCATGCAAAATAAACAACATCTTAAAAAAATTATTAATACGTTCGTATTATGTGCTGTATTGTACCTATTTTGCCATACTACTTATCAATCACACCGAGGTGGAATTACGTCCGAATTTTTCGAGCTAAGGGCCAGCGCGATGCAAATCAGGTAACTGTTGTCAATTGAACAGTGAATCAGGGTGCGGCGAACTTAAGTTGCCTTCTTCTTAGCTCCCCTAGAAAATCTGTGATATCCGCTGAAGGCTTGATCTACATTCAGATCAAAAATCGTCTATTTCCCCTCTGCCAATTAAGACTTGACGTGGCTTACTCCCCTCAGGCGGCCCAACTACTCCACGTAGCTCCATCTGATCCACAATGCGTGCTGCTCTCGAATAACCGACCCGAAAACGGCGTTGAAGCATCGATACCGAGGCGGTCTGCATTTCTGTAACGAGTTGTACAGCATCGTCATACAGCTCGTCTGTTTCTTCATAGGCTGGTACTTCTTCAATATCTTGCGGAATCATTTCTTCTTGATACTGTGCCTTTTGTTGTTCAATTACAAAGTCAACAATGGCTTCCACCTCGCTGTCTGAAACGAACGCGCCTTGAATACGTACTGGTTTGGAAGCACCTGCTGGTAGAAATAGCATATCCCCTCTACCTAACAATTTTTCCGCCCCTCCACTATCCAAAATTGTTCGCGAGTCAATTGCAGACGATACGGCAAATGCTATGCGTGATGGAATGTTGGCTTTGATGATCCCTGTGATAACATCGACACTTGGACGTTGCGTCGCAATGATGAGATGAATTCCTGCCGCACGAGCCATTTGTGCTAATCGCGTAATTGAATCTTCCACGTCACTGGACGCGACCATCATCAGGTCTGCCAATTCATCGACAATAACGACGATATACGGCATACGCGGATGCTTCTCTTCATTCTCCTCATTCCATACCTCAATATGATCGTTATAGCCCTCAATATTTCGCGTACCCGTATGCGAAAATAATTCATAACGCCGCTCCATTTCAGAAACGACTTTTTGTAGCGCTTGAGATGCTTTTCGTGGGTCCGTAACGACGGGCGCTAGTAAATGTGGTACACCATTATAGACATTCAGTTCCACCATCTTGGGGTCAATCATCATCATTTTTACTTCATGCGGCTTAGCACGCATTAAAATACTAACGATAATACCATTGATGCAGACACTTTTCCCACTACCCGTCGAACCCGCAATAAGTACATGTGGCATTTTATTCAACTCGGCTAGCATCGCCTGCCCCGTCACGTCGCGCCCAAGTGAAATCATTAGTTTTGAATCTGGTCGATTATTTTCCTTTGCCTCGATGACTTCACGAAGGCTAACAACAGCAATCGAACTATTCGGCACCTCGATACCAATAGCAGACTTACCTGGAATCGGTGCCTCAATTCGAATACCATTTGCAGCAAGTGCCAGTGCAATATCATCTGCGAGGCTGACAATCCGGCTCACCTTTACACCTACATCTGGCAATACCTCATACTTTGTTACAGCAGGACCAAGATGCACCTGCGTCACTTTCGCTTTAACACCAAAGCTTAAAAATGTTCGCTCTAGCTTTTGGGCATTTGCTTGAATAGAATCATATTCCTCCGACTGATCAACGAGTGGCGTTTGCGTCAGCAAGGAGGCGGGAGGTAATATATAGGACTCGTTTTCTTCCTCACCTGCCACAGCTGCATACGGCACAATCTCGTCCGTCTCTGGCTGTTTTGTTGATGATGGTGATGAGGCTCCCCCCTCCACTTTCGCTTGCGACAGCTCTGCGACCTTCGCTTGCTCATCGCTCACAGGCTTGTCAATGCGCTCACTAAAGGCAGATATAATCGGCTGTGACACAACTTCTTCCATCTCCACTTCTGGAACAGCTAACGTCTCGACAGCTGTGGACCTTGCCGATTTCTTCGAACGAGTTACTCTCGACTCAGTCGCAGCTTTTGGTGTAGGTTTATCTTTTTTTGCAAATATATTCGTCAATGACTCCACTAGTTTTGGGAAGTAATCAACTAAATAGGGCACAAATGCTTTTCCGGTAATTAAAACAAGGCCAATTAACAATAATAAAACTCCCGCAACCATCGCCCCTGCTGAATCAAACAGTGAATGGAACAATGCAAATAGGATAGCTCCCACCATTCCGCCGCCTAGCGCACCACTTCTGGATACGATACCACCATTTGTGATGAGTACTTTCCACGTTTCTTTCAGTGCAGAATCCGTCAACAGCACTCGACTTGCGTGCAATTCTTTAAATAAGTAGACATGACTGAACAGCACCAAACTTGCTAGGATGAATAAACTCCCCCCGACAATACGATTTTTCCAACCACCCGCTTTGCGTTTAATCATAAACATTAACGCCTGCACAATGAGTAGCAGTGGAATCGCACTATGCCAATTTCCTAATATAAAACGAGAAACTGAGGATAAACCTCTGCCAACAATACCAAATTCAAAAATAATAATGACAGCAAGCCCCATCATCGCGAGGCCAATTACTTCGTATACTAACGGATTTAAGCTCGACGGCTTCTTTTTCTTTGCAGCCGATTTTTTCTTTTTCCTAGCCATTTCCCTCCTCCTTTCTACATTGAACGTGCCAGTTACTGACATCGGTATAGACTGTGCATTTTTCGAATTGGATAAAAAAAGGATTTCCCGCCGCTCAGACGGCAAGAAATCCTTCGGATCGGTCTTATAAATTGTTACGTATTAGTATTCCATAATAATTGGAATGATCATTGGTCTTCTTTTCGTTTGTTGATATAAATATGAACTTAGAGTATCGCGAATCTCTTGTTTAATGTTTGTCCATTCAAACGTCTCTTTATTCACATACTTCTCAACTATTTTTGTTACGAGTTTTGTTGATTCTTCGAATAACTCTTCTGATTCACGGACATACACAAATCCTCGGGACACAATTTCCGGTCCAGCTGCAATGCGTTTTTGTTTACGATTTAGCGTTACAACGACTGTGAAAATACCGTCCTGCGACAACAATTTACGGTCACGAAGCACGATATTACCTACATCCCCTACGCCAATTCCGTCAATGAGGATATTGCCTGCCTGAACGCGTCCACTCATGCGCATTTTATCGTTCTTATATTCAACGATATCACCTTTATCAGCAATGAAAACCTGTGATTTTTGAAGACCTGTCTCCTGCGCAAGCTTGGAGTGTGCGATAAGCATCCGGTATTCGCCTTGAATCGGGATGAAATACTTTGGCTGCATTAGGTTCAGCATGAGCTTCAAATCTTCCTGGCTACCATGACCCGATACGTGGACATTTTTACTCGCTGTCAATACAGTTGCGCCTGCTTTGGCAAGATCATTCATCGTTTGGTACATGGACACTTCCATACCCGGTGATGGCGTGAACGTAATTAACACTGTATCTGTTTCTTTAATGCGGATGTCTTTATGATGCTTACGCACAATTCGTTCAAGTGCATCCAGCGGCTCACCTTTATTACCTGTTACGATAATGACGACTTGGCTATCATCATATTTATCAATTTCTTTTACAGGGATGACAACATCATCTTTAATCGTCAAATAACCTAATTTGACACCAACTTCAAAGTAGCTTTCTAAACTTTTACCAACAACCGCTACTTTTTTGCCATTTTCAAAGGCTTTGTCAAACACTTGCTGGATTCGAATAAAGTTCGATGCGTAAAGCGCAACAAGAATTCGTCCTTCTGCTCCGTGAAATGTTTTGGACAGGCTGTTTTCGATGACTGATTCAGAAGTGGTATAACCAGGACGCTCCGCTTCAGATGAATCTGACATAAGGATGAAGACACCTTCTTCTCCGAGTGCCGCCATCTTCGAAATGTCTGGACGATACTTCCCTTGTGCAGACTGATCAAATTTGAATTCACCTGTATGCACAATTGCACCTTCACTCGTATGGAACACAATTCCAAGTGAATCTGGAATACTATGTGTTGTATGGAAAAACGTAACATGCGTGCTTTTGAAATTCATACGACTTTTGTTTGTCACTTCAAAGAACTTAACGTTTGGTGATGCAGGCATTTCCTTTAAATGTTCTTTTGCAAGTGCAATTGTCAATTTCGATCCATAGACAGGTGCTTGTACTTTTTGTAGTAAATATGCGATTGAACCAATTGCATCTTCGTGTCCGTGTGTGAGAAAAACACCTTTGACACGTTCTTTGTTTTCTTCAATATAAGAAATATCTGGAATAACAATGTCAATCCCAAGCATTTCTCCTTCTGGGAACATGAGTCCCGCATCGACGATGAATAGCTCCTCATCAATTTCGACGACGTACATTGCTTTCCCAATTTCCCCTACTCCACCGAGAGGGATGATTCTTATTAGTTCATTTTTAGTTTTTACCACATTTTTTCCTCCTATTACTCATTCCCGTCCATCACGACTATGTTTCATTATACGGGACAGAACCTTTCTGTACAAACAAAAAAAGCCGGTTATTACTACCGGCTTTAATTAAATGGGTTATTCCACTAAACTCGCTTCGGCGCTCGGGGATGCCTCCCGCCATAAGCCGAGCAGCTATCGCCGCTAGTCTTATGGCTTCGGCGACCCCTGTTAAGGCGCCTTTGCTGGTGTTGTATGATTTAATTATTTAAAAATAAGTTGGTTTTTTTGATAGTTTTCCCATACTTGATCGAAAGATATTTGCCCCTCATCGAAATCGACTAATGGTAGTCTGACACCACCTATTTCGATACCGATTTTTTCGAGTGCATATTTTATTGGTACTGGATTCGGTGCGGAGAAGATCGCATTAAATATAGGTAACAGCGTACGATGCATCGCGGCTGCTTGCGCTATTTGCCCATTTTTAAATGCGTTAATCATCTGCTGCATTTCTTTGCCGACTACATGTGCTGCGACTGAAATGACACCACTACCACCGATTGCTAGTAGTGGTAATGTTAACGCGTCATCACCGCTGTATACAGAAAATCCGTCATCTGTTCCTTCAATGATAGTCGACATTTGTTCAAGACTACCACTTGCCTCTTTCACAGCACGGATATTTTTAATTTTCGAAAGCTCGATAACTGTTTCAGGTTGCATATTGACAACAGACCGTCCTGGAATATTATAGAGCAGGACTGGTAACTTCGTTTCTCCTGCAATATGTGCAAAATGCGCGTACATGCCTCTTTGGTCTGGCTTATTATAATAGGGTGTTACCAACATGATGCCATCTGCACCGAGCTTTTCCGCCTGCTGTGTAAGCAAGACGGATTCCGCTGTACTATTTGTACCTGTACCTGCAATGACAGGAATTCGTTTGTTAACTTGCTTCACTGTAAACGACAATAATGCTCTTTTTTCCTGTGCTGTCACAGTTGGTGACTCACCAGTCGTCCCATTGACAACCAATGTATCTGTACCGTTTGCAATTAAATGCTCAATCAACTTTTCAACTCTTTTGTAATCGATGGTCCCTGTTTCTGAAAATGGAGTTACCATTGCCGTGCCTATCTGTCCAAGATTCAATGTGATCCATCCTTTACCGTATTATTGTCGAATGAGCTGTTCTGCAATTTGCACCGAGTTCAACGCGGCTCCTTTAAGCAAATTGTCCGAGACGATCCACATATGGAATCCTCCTGCATGATTCGGGTCTTTACGGATACGACCAACAAACACTTCGTCTTTTCCTTCTGCAAATAACGGCATTGGGTACAATTGTTGCTCCGGATTATCTTGGATAACAACCCCTGGAGCACCGTCCATGCTCGCACGGATGTCTTCCACTGTCACGCCCTCTTGGTTAACTTCAATATAAACGGACTCTGAATGTCCTGTCACAACCGGAAGTCGTACACAAGTTGCCACAACGGACATCTCTTTGTCTCCAAAAATCTTTTTCGTCTCATTCATCATTTTCAATTCTTCAAGTGTATAACCTGATGCATCAAAGGCATCAATTTGAGGGATGGCATTGAATGCGATTGGATAATGTTTCGCTGCTGACGCAGATGGTAAAATTTCCGCCTCATTCGTTACGCGCCCTTCGAATTTCTGGCTTTGGCTACTTAGTTCGTCAATCGCTTCTGCACCCGCTCCAGAAACAGCTTGATACGTTGACACGATAATACGATTGACACCGAATTTTTCTTTGACAGGCTGAAGCGCTGTTACCATTTGAATTGTTGAACAATTCGGATTGGCAATGATGCCTGCATGATTATTCAAAGCTTGCGCATTCACTTCTGGAACGACGAGTGGAATATTTTCCACCATACGGAATGCACTCGTATTATCAATGACGACCGCACCTCTTTTAACAGCTTCTGGTGCAAATTTTTCTGAAATAGATCCACCCGCACTAAAAAATGCGATGTCAACTCCTTCAAATGATTCTGGTACCGTTTCTTCCACAATATAAGTAAAACCACCTGCCGTAATTTCAGTTCCGGCAGATCGTTTGGATGCAAGCAGTTTAATTGATTGAGCCGGAAAATCTCTTTCAATTAGTTTCTCAAGAATTTTTGTACCGACAGCTCCTGTAGCACCGACGATTGCAACATTCACTTTATTCATCTCTATCTCCCTTTCAGCTTTTACGGATGTGTTAATAGTAAGACCTACGCAGTCCTCCACATTGTTGCAACATGTAACATGCTTCGCAGAAAAACTTTAGTCCTTTACACCGTTAGCAGTTCATTGGTGGAATTATATCATATCTACGAATATTCTGTGCTGTATTTTTATATTTTATCATGAATAATTAATAAAGGTTGGAGTTGACGATTGTCAAGCGCTGCTGCCGCAGTAGGTACCATCAGCGTAAAATCGGAGATGAGAGAATTCGGTTTACGAAACGGATCGTCCTGTCCAAACGGAATAAAAAAGACGTTTTTCATATTTAACAGCTTCATAATATTCATCGCATTCAAACCAAGTGCGTCATTCGTTGAAATACCGAGAACAACTGGACTCCCATTGCGTAATGTTGCTTTGGCCGCCATTAGGACGGGTGAATCTGTCGCCGCATTAGCAAATCTGCTAATTGAATTGCCAGTCATCGGCGCTATAATCATACAATCAACAGGTGTCGACGGACCAAATGGCTCTGCACCGACAATTGTCGAAATTACTTTTTCACCCGTTGCTTTCTCAATACGTGCAATCCACTCTTCCCCCGTGCCAAAACGCGTTGCAGCCGTCAATACAGAATGCGTAATAATCGGAACAACCGTTGCTCCCGCATCCTTAAGCGAATCGATAACAGGTAGTATCGCATCATACGTACAATGTGACGCCGTAATGCCAAGGCCAATTCTCTTCCCTTGTAGCATCGAGATCCCCTTTCATTTTCTAGACATCCCCTCGACGGTATCCGTCAAAATGGCTGCCGCATCAATCGGAAAATGTTTTCCTGGCAATCCGAGGAGTACTGTATAGTATTCGGACGAAAGAGGTTCCTTTAGGCAACCGGGTGCCGAAGCGAGATCAAAAATATGCAGCTCTGGATTCGTATTGATAGCAAGCCATTGTGCAGGAATGGTGTTAACGAGATTACCTGCCACGAGGTCAAAATCAGCTGTTAGCAGCTCTATTTCATAGCCTAAAGCAGCAGCTTCACTTAATTGCGTGATTGACCTTGCTACAACGGTTACATGCGCGCCAAGCGCAGCCAGTACATGCGCAGTCATTTTCCCTACCTTTCCAAAACCCGCCACTTTAAAGTGATTTCCCGCCATTTGACGTTTGACGCGTGCATAATATTCATGGACAAAAGCTTCCGCCGTCAATTTTGCATTTTGCCAGATAAACGATTCATCTTTCACATATGAATGGACCCGTAGTCCCGCATCCTCAAAAGGCTTGCGCCACTCCTCCGATGTAACACCTGTATACAACCGTGTTCCTTCGGCAAATAAGGCTACTGGAAGCGTCCCTGTTAGTTGTAAAATCGGGAAAATGACATGCTTCGGGGACAGGCGTATAATGCTTTCGCCTACTTGCTCTGTATACTGATTTGTCGCGATATGGTGACAATTATAGCCTCTCTCTTCTAGCATGGTGCAACAGGTTGCAAGTCTTGGATCTTCCCCTATTACGATCCATTCGTTATCTTTCATCCAGATTCACCCCATCCATGCTATGCGTTTTACCAAAAAGGATTCGATGTTCTCCAATCAACACAATTTCACTCCACGGGATAAACTCATCCGACTGGTCCTGACGATTCTTCAATGAAAAACGTCCAAGTTTCTTCTTAATTTCAAATCCAATAATATCCCCTGTTTTGCCATTAAAAATAAGGTCGGTATCCGCCAAAAAACCATAGCGGACCCCGTCCTCAACTTGAATTAGCTCTTTCTGTGCAAGCTCTGATAATAGCATCGCCATTCTCCTCTCCTACATTCCATCCATTATATGAATGAAAAGCGGAAAAGCTGACTGCTAAATTTCAAATGCCTTGACAGTATCTTCAGGGGCAATGATGGATATCGCTCGCTGGTGTGTAAAAATTTCATTGGCCATTCTGTATACATTGGCCACTTGAACTCCATCAATCAGCTCAACAACTTCATCAATCGTCCTATGCTCCTGTAAAATCAATTCATTCTTCCCATTACGATGCATTCTAGATTCCGAGCTTTCTAAACCTAATAAAAATCCGCCTTTTAATTGTTCCTTGGCATTATGCAATTCATTCTCCGTAATGCCGTTCTGTAAAATCGACGCGATAACCTCGTCTATCGTATCAGTTAATAGACCCAAATTTTCCGGCGATGTTCCCCCGTAAACAGCAAATACCCCAGTCGACTTGTATGCCGAATAATAAGAGTAGATAGAGTAAGCCAAACCACGCTCTTCGCGAACTTCTTGAAATAAACGTGAAGACATCGTGCCACCCAGTATACTGTCTAAAATAATAAGATCATGAATGCGTGCATCTTTTACCGTCAGTCCCGGATAGCCGATACAAATATGTGCTTGCTCAATATCTTTCGCTTTAACAGTCATTCCTGCATGGAATGCAGGGGCTTGGGTAGCTACCGGCTGTTCAATCTTCGCCTGTCGCTTAAATGAACCAAATTGCACCTTAATAAGTTGAATGAGGCGATCATCGAAATTTCCAGCAATAGAAATCACAATTTGTTCAGGTCTATACATGCGCTCCATAAATTGCTCAATCATCAGCTTATCAAAGGTGTTTATCGTCTGTTCATTACCCAAGACAGGCTTCCCCATCGCATCATCCGGGTACATTTCGCTCCATAGACGCTCATCGACATCATCATCCGGCGTGTCTTCAACAGCTGCGATTTCATCGAGGACAATCGACTTTTCTTTTGCAATTTCAGCTGAGTCAAACGCCGAATTGAAAAACATATCCGCTAAAACCGTTAAAGCACGAGGTGCATGATGTCCAAGCACCGTCGTATAATAGCAGGTCATTTCCTTCGACGTAAACGCGTTGACATCGCCACCGATGCGGTCAAATTCCTCCGCAATTGCTCGTGCGCTTCTCGTCGCTGTCCCTTTAAATAACATATGCTCAATGAAATGCGCAATGCCCGCCTCTGACTCCTGCTCATCCCCTGAACCTGCACCAACCCAAATTCCAAGTGCTACAGAGCGTACATAAGGCATTTTTTCATGAACAATTCGCACGCCATTTGGGCAAATATATTTTTCTATCATATGAATCCCCCTCAATAAGCTTACTTATATAGGTAAGAACAAAAAGCCTCCACCTTCATAATGAAGAGGGGCTTTCCATTCTATCGCTTGTACAAATTCAGTTTTTCTCTTTGCCCGCCGCTTCTTTTTCTTCAAGAATAACAGCTTTTCTAGACAAATTGACGCGTCCTTGGTTATCAATTTCAGTTACCTTGACAAACAACTCGTCACCAAGCTTCAAGACGTCTTCTACTACTTTTGTACGTTCTTCTGCAATTTCAGATACGTGAAGTAGCCCGTCTTTACCTGGGAATAACTCTAGGAAAGCACCAAATTTCTCAACGCGTTTTACTTTCGCCATGTAATATTCGCCAACTTTTGCTTCGCGAACAATATTTTCAATCATGGCTTTGGCTTTATTGTTCATATCGTTATTCGGAGAAGAAATGTAAATCGTACCATCTTGCTCTGTATCGATTTTAACATTCGTCTCTTCAATAATTTTGTTAATGACTTTTCCACCAGGTCCAATAACATCGCGGATTTTGTCTGGGTTAATTTTGATCATGATGATTTTCGGAGCAAATTCCGAAAGCTCAGTGCGTGGTGTACTAATTGCAGTCATCATATGATTCAATATTTTCAAACGGCCCACTTTAGCTTGCGCCAATGCTTCTTCTAAAATTTGACGAGACAGTCCGTCGATTTTAATGTCCATTTGAAGTGCTGTAATGCCTTGTTCAGTTCCAGCCACTTTGAAGTCCATATCGCCAAGATGGTCTTCCATCCCTTGAATATCGGAAAGTACAGAGTAGTTGTCCCCTTTTTTCACAAGACCCATTGCAATACCAGCAACCGGTGCTTTCAACGGAACACCCGCATCCATCATTGCCATTGTTGACGCACAAATAGAAGCCTGTGAAGATGAACCGTTGGATTCAAGAACTTCTGCAACTAAACGCATTGTGTATGGGAAATCTGTTTCATTTGGCAGAACAGCCGACAATGCGCGTTCTCCAAGTGCTCCGTGACCGATTTCACGACGACCTGGTCCACGGATTGGACCTGTTTCCCCAACACTGAAGTTCGGGAAATTATAATGGTGCATGAAGCGTTTGGATTCTTCAATGCCAAGACCATCGATGATTTGTACTTCACCTAATGCTCCTAGTGTACAAATGCTTAACGCCTGTGTTTGTCCGCGTGTAAAGAGACCTGAACCATGCGTACGTGGCAAAATGCCAACTTCAGAAGCAAGTGGGCGGATTTCATCCAAGCCGCGGCCATCCGGACGGATTTTTTCATCCGTAATCAAACGACGTACTTCTTCTTTCACAAGATGCTCCAAGACATTCTTCACTTGTTTCATCGTTGCTTCGTCAGCTTCTTCCGCCTCATAGCGTTCAATGACTGTGTTACGTACCGCATTGATCGCTTCTTCACGCGCGTGCTTTTCCTGTGTTTGGATTGCACTTACAAGATCTGCTTCGCAGCTAGCTTTAATATTAGCTAAAATTGTTTCATCCAATTGGAACAATGGAATATCAAGTTTTGCTTTACCGATTTCCGCGACAATTTTCTCTTGGAATTCGATAAGTTTAATGATTTCTTCATGCCCGAACATAATTGCTTCAAGAACTACGTCTTCCGCAACTTCCTTCGCGCCTGCCTCAACCATATTAATGGCATCTTTCGTTCCCGCAACGACAAGGTCAAGATCACTCTTATCTAGTTGTGCAGGTGTTGGGTTGACAATGAACTTCCCGTCGATACGTCCTACTTGAACGCCCGCAATTGGACCTTCAAACGGAATATCCGATACAGACAATGCTAGTGAAGAACCAAGCATTGCAGCCATCTCAGATGAGCAGTCCTGGTCGACTGACATCACAAGAGAAATGACCTGAACGTCATTACGGAAGCCGTCTGCGAATAAAGGACGGATTGGACGGTCAATGAGGCGGCTTGTTAAAACAGCCTTATCAGATGGACGTCCTTCACGTTTCAAGAAGCCCCCCGGAATTTTCCCAACCGCGTACATACGCTCTTCATAGTTCACCGTAAGTGGGAAGAAATCCAACCCCCGTGAATTTTTTGAAGTTGTTGCTGTCGAAAGTACTGTTGTATCTCCGTAACGAACGAGTACTGCTCCGTTCGCCTGTTTCGCAAGTTGACCCGTTTCAATTGTTAACGGACGACCCGCCCAATCAAGTGTATAGACTTTTTTCTCTGTCATTATAGAACTCCTCTCCATATTCCAGCCTGAACTGTATACGTTATATGTATTAATAGTAGTGTAAGTGATAGCGCTCAGTGAATACAAGTTTTTATCATCATTAACCGACACCATGGCACATTTGTACAGTATACCACTTTTTTGTGGATTCTAATATAGGATAGGCATAATTAATGAGGTTTTGATTTATTGTAGGGAAATCAAAATCAAATACGTCGAAGGATTTGCCGGTTGAATGCAGGGGCAAATCGCTAAATACACACAAAAAAGCGAGCACTAGGCTCGCTTTTCAGGTTGTCTTATTAACGGCGTAGGCCGAGTTTAGCAATAAGATCACGGTAACGTTGTACTTCTGTTTCACGTAGGAAACGAAGAAGTCTACGACGAGTACCAATCATTTTCAAAAGTCCACGACGTGAGTGGTGGTCTTTCTTATGAGTTTTAAGGTGCTCTGTTAAGTTATTGATCTCTTCTGTAAGGACAGCGATCTGAACATCTGCTGATCCAGTATCGTTGTCGTGAATTTTGAATTCGTTGATCAATTCATGTTTACGCTCTTGTGTAATAGCCATCCTTTTCACCTCCAAATAATGAAATATCCCCGGTTCCCGAGCAAACGTTGGTGATTCGTGTTGCCAAGGAATGGTTCGTGCACATTGGCACTCATTTATAATACCATGACGATTTTTGAATTGCAACAGTCATACTACTCTAATCAATTACGCCTCGGCGTAATTACGTCCAAATTTTGAATTGTGCCCGCAGGATACGGGTATGCAGTCGTTGCGAATCGAACAGCGAAGGGTTCGATTTGCCGTATTTCTGCGTTCTATGCAGAAATCAAGGCACTTTCAGGACGTCGCGTTCTTAGACTGCCTTCCCTTCAAAATTTGTGACATCCGCCGGAGGCTTGACTCAAGTTAATATGTCTCTTGCTTGTTCTTTATCTATAACCATTTGTTCAATTAATGCATCTACTGAATCAAACTTTTCCTCAGGTCTTAAATATTTGATCCAATCAACAGCGGCTTCTTTGCCATATAAATCGCCATCAAAGTCGAGAACATTCACTTCCACTATAGGCGGGATTCCCGATTCGTGGAAGGTTGGCTTTACACCGACACTGCATACGCCATTACGCGTGATGCCATCTGTTGTGAAGCGCACGGCATAGACCCCGTTAGCAGGTAACACCGTGTGGTTCTCTGGCGAAACATTCGCCGTTGGAAAACCAAGCAGGCGCCCACGTTTTTCACCATGGACAACGACACCAACCGTCCGGAACGGTCTGCCGAGTAGTAATGCCGTCTCCTCAACATTCCCCACTGCCAGTAGCTGACGAATGCGCGTCGATGAAATCTTCTCTTCTTGGTCCGTTACCTTCTCAATGACCGTCGTGCCAAAAGCCCCGTCCGCCAGTGCCGCCATCTGTTCCATCGTGCCGGCACCCTTTGAGCCAAATGTATAGTCAAATCCGGCTGTGACGTGTTTAATCGGAAGCCCTTTCATGAAAATATCCACAAACTGCTTTGGCGATAGTGATGCTAGAGCCCAATCAAATGTCACGATAAATAATGCATCAATCCCCATCGTTTCAAGTAATCGTGCTTTCTCAGGGTATTGTGTAATATAACCTACCTTATTGTCACCGTCACCGAATAAATGCGATGGATGCGGGTCAAATGTCATCACAGCTGAACGAATACCGAGTTCTGCCGCTTTCTTTTTTGCTTCAGCAATGACCGTCTGATGTCCTTTATGTAAGCCGTCAAAAAAGCCAATGGCAAGCGAGTATTGTTCGGTACTATCTATGTCAATCGTTCCCGGATAATGCAATTTGTAAATATCCATTGTTGTTCCTCCTTACCTATTACTACACGTTCAGTGGAAACATCTTTTCCGGCTTCATTTGGCCCGGTTTAGTAGGATGTTTCATATATACCGCAATTGCCTTGTCCTTCGCCGTAAAGACAATAAATTCATTAGCTTGTAGCAATGGATGCTCTGGCAATACTTGACCGTTCATAACTTTATCATACAGATCTTCACTAATTTCAACACTCGGAAAGCCAGCTAAAGCATCTTCAAGAGGACGTAGTATCGCTGCGATTCTGCCCTCTTCTTGCAATTGCCTTACTTCATCCAACGTGCGGCAATCTAACTGTCTATATGTCCCTGACGCAGTCCTAACGAGTGACGCCATATGCGCAGGGTAACCAAGTAGTTCACCAATCTGCACCGCAAGCGTCCGGATATATGTCCCTTTACCACAAGCAACCCGAATACGGAACTGAACTTCTTCCCCTTCGTACAATTGTACAGGGTCAAGCAGTTCAATGTCATGAATCAAGACCTTACGCATCGGACGTTCGACTTCAATTCCTTTGCGCGCATACTCATAGAGTCTACGACCATTTACTTTCACCGCAGAATACATCGGTGGAATTTGCGTAATTTTGCCGGTCAATTGAGCAAGCGCTTCTTCTATTTGACTTTGTGTAATTTGTTTGAGCGTTAAATCAGAAGCAACAACCTCGCCATCTGCATCTTCGGTTTCAGTTGCCTTTCCAATCGATACGACCGCCACATACTCCTTACCGGAATCCGTTACATACTCTGCCACTTTCGTTGCTTGTCCAATACAAATGGGTAACACACCTTCTACACTTGGATCGAGTGTGCCTGTATGACCTACTTTTTTTGTCCCTAAAATTTTACGCAATTTAAAAACACAATCATGCGAGGTCATCCCTTTTTCTTTCCAAAGAGGAAGTATTCCGTTCATGATGCAACCTCCTTTATATGTAAAGAGAGGAAGCCGGAAAGTCCTTGTGGACACCGACTTCCTCCATTTTTATTAGCTGAATTTCTTCTTATTCATCCTGTCCGTCTTTCACTTGTCTAAGAAGTGAATCGATTCGATTGCCGTATGCAACGGATTCATCAAATTCGAATTTAATCTCAGGTGTGATGCGGAGTCTGATTCGCTGACCAATCTCTGTGCGAATAAAACCCTTCGCTTTGTTGAGACCTTTTAACGTATCTTCCTTTTCCCGCTCTTTTCCGAGAACAGAGATAAAAATCGTTGCTTGTTGAAGGTCACCAGTTACCTCGACATCGGTTATCGTAAGGAAACCAATTCGTGGATCTTTTACTTTGTTACCGATGATATCACCAAGTTCTTTTTTCATCTGTTCTGCGACACGGTTAGCACGCATTGACATGGATGGTCACCCCAATTCCGTATCAGTAATAGTCGAGCGTCAACTCAGACATTTCCCATTCTGGATTAGACTCCAGAAATCGGATTGCCCTTCTTACTTCACGCTCAGCCGCATCTTTTGATGAGGCCACGGCAACGACCGCGATAGTCGTTCGTTGCCACAAGTCCTGATGATCGATTTCCGCAATGGAGACGTTGTAGGCATTTTTCACCCGGTCTGTCATCCGTTTTAAAACGGACCGCTTGTCTTTCAAAGAGGCCGCCTCTGAGATGAAGAAACAACATTCCGCGTAAACGATCATACTCGTTTAATTTCTTCCATGATGTAAGCTTCGATAACATCACCTTCATGAATATCATCGAACTTTTTAATGGTAATCCCACATTCATAGCCTTTTGCAACTTCTTTTGCATCGTCTTTGAAGCGTTTCAACGTATCCAATTCACCTTCGAAGATAACGATGTTATCACGTAGGATGCGGACGCTTGAATCACGCGTAATTTTACCTTCTGTTACATAGCTTCCCGCAATCGTACCAATTTTAGACACTTTAATTGTCGCACGTACTTCAGCTTGACCGATAACTTTTTCTTCGAATTCAGGATCTAGCATACCCTTCATCGCCAACTCGATTTCTTCAATCACTTTATAGATGACACGGTGTTGTCGAATATCAACACCCTCTTCGTCAGCCGCACGTTTCGCATTTGTATCTGGACGAACGTTGAAACCAATAACAATCGCATTAGATGCAGAAGCAAGAGAGATATCAGATTCATTGATCGCACCCGCACCCGTATGGATAATTTTCACGTTAACGCCTTCGACTTCAATTTTCATCAATGAGGCTGCCATCGCTTCAACCGTACCTTGTACGTCTGCTTTTACAATTAGGTTCAATTCTTTCATTTCGCCTTGTTTCATTTGATCAAACAAGTTATCAAGTGTCACGCGTGTTTTCTCAACACGTTGCTCTTGCTGCGCTTCACTCGCTCTTGACTCACCAATTTGACGTGCCGTTTTCTCATCTTCGAAGACAACAAAGCGATCTCCCGCTTGTGGTACATCACTTAAACCAGTAATTTCAACCGGTGTCGATGGACCTGCTTCTTTGACACGACGACCTACATCATTAATCATCGCACGTACGCGTCCGAATGTGTTACCAACAACGATTGGATCACCTACATGAAGTGTTCCATCTTGAACAAGAAGTGTTGCGACTGAACCGCGACCACGGTCCAATTGGGCCTCGATAACAGTTCCACGTGCACGAATGTTAGGATCAGCTTTCAATTCACCAACTTCTGCAACAAGTAGAACCATTTCAAGCAATTGGTCAATTCCATCACCATTTAACGCCGAGATAGGTACGAAGATTGCGTCGCCGCCCCATGCCTCTGCTACAAGTCCGTGCTCTGTCAATTCTTGCATAACACGGTCAGGGTTTGCTGATGGTTTATCCATCTTGTTGACCGCAACAATGATTGGAACTTCCGCTGCTTTCGCGTGGTTAATTGCTTCAATCGTTTGTGGCATGACGCCATCGTCTGCTGCAACAACAAGAATCGTAAGGTCTGTTACTTTCGCTCCACGCGCCCGCATCGTTGTGAATGCTGCGTGACCTGGTGTATCCAAAAACGTAATTTTTTTGCCTTTTTCTTGAATTTGGTAAGCACCGATATGCTGAGTGATTCCACCCGCTTCACCTTGTGTTACTTTTGTATTTCGAATCGAGTCCAGAAGTGTTGTTTTACCATGGTCAACGTGTCCCATGATTGTGACAACTGCCGGACGTTCAATTGGTTCAGATGCTACTTCTTCAGATTCTTCGAAATAAATTTCAAGATCTGTCACATCGACGCGAATTTCTTCTTCAACTTCTACTTCATAATCTGCACAGATTAGTTCGATTGCATCCTTATCCAATTCTTGGTTGATAGTCGCCATGACACCCAACATGAATAATTTCTTGATAATTTCAGATGGCTCACGATGTAACTTCTGTCCAAGTTCCGCTACAGAAAGTGATTCGTAGAATGTAATTTTTTCTGGTAATGGCAATTCCACTTTTGGTTGTGGAGCTGGGCGGTATCTTCTACGTCCTTGGTTAATACCACGTGCTGGTGGACGTCCACCGCGACCACCGCCTGGACGACCCGGACCACCGCCACCCGCAGGACGATTTTGACCACCTTGTGCTGGACGGTTGCCAGCTGGCGTTGTTCCTTGTGCAGGGCGATTGCCTTGTGCTCCTTGAGCTGGACGGTTTTGACTGCCCTGTGCTGGACGATTGCCTTGCGCTCCTTGAGCTGGACGGTTTTGGCCGCCCTGTGCTGGACGATTGCCTTGCGCTCCTTGAGCTGGACGGTTTTGGCCGCCCTGTGCTGGACGATTGCCTTGCGCTCCTTGAGCTGGACGGTTTTGACCACCCTGTGCTGGGCGATTGCCTTGTGCTCCTTGAGCCGGACGGTTTTGGCCGCCCTGTGCTGGACGATTGCCTTGTGTCCCTTGTGCTGGACGACTTTGGCCGCTTTGTTGTGTCGTTTTCTGATCAGATGTTGACTTACTTGCTGGACGTACAGATGCTGTCGCATCTTTTTGACCACTATTTTTCACATCTGTTTTTGGTGCTTGTTGGTTATTTTTACTGCCACCAAATTTACTATTCAGCTTCGCAACCGCCTCTTTATCAATTGTTGACATATGGTTTGATACACTCACATTAATTTTCCCAAGCTCATCGATAACTTCCTTACTCGACCGATTCACCTGTTTCGCGTATTCGTGTACACGTATTTTCGTCATTAGCCCACCCCCGGTTATATTCGTTGAGGAGCCCGGACAATTTACGGGCAAACCCGACGTCCGTTAGCGCGAGTACAACTCGCGACTCTTTTCCGATTGCATGACCGAGATCTTCTCGACTCCCAAAATCATGCTTCTCAACGTTGTAATACATACATTTATCAGTTAGTTTTTTCATTGTATTGTTAGATGCATCTTCGGAAACAATTACGAGATGCGCACTGCCATTACGAACTTCACGTATGACTAGTTCCTCGCCTGTGATGATCATTCTTGCTCGAGCAGCCATTCCTAGCAATTGAAAAATCTTTTTAGACTCGCTCATTTCAATGCCTCTCGACGAATCGCATGGAGAAGGTCATCATATACCTGTTCAGGCACTGCAGTTCCAAGTTGACTTTCAATGGCTCGGTTACGGCGCGCTGCCTCAACTGCCTCTTCGGATTTTGACACATATGTCCCACGGCCTGATTTCTTACCTGTGAGATCCACTGAAACTTCTCCCTCTTTCGGGCGAACAATACGAATCATTTCCTTTTTGGGAAACATTTCACCTGTTGCCGCACATTTACGCAAAGGAACTTTTTTCATGTTTGCCATGTGTAATCATCCTTTCTTCTCAGTCTTCGTTGTCCGAATACAGATCGATGGATGTGTGATCCAACTCATCTGCCACTTCTTCTTCAACGAAATAAGGATCATTTGTATTTGAAGGTTCCTCTAGTTGAGCTTCTGCAACTGACTCATCGAAGACAGGTGGATAGATACCTAGTTCGCGGGCATCTGTTTCACTTTTAATGTCTATCTTCCAGCCTGTTAATTTAGCGGCCAGTCTTGCGTTTTGTCCACGTTTCCCAATCGCCAGTGATAATTGATAATCCGGTACGACAACTCTTGTCGATCTTTCTTCTTCATTGACTTGGACATCGATTACTTTTGAAGGGCTAAGCGCATTTGCTACAAAAATAGCTGGATCTTCAGACCATTCAACAATATCGACTTTCTCACCATTCAATTCATTCGAAATCGACTGAACACGCGCACCACGCGCACCTACACAAGAGCCGACCGGATCCACTTCTTCATTATTCGTGTGTACTGAAATTTTCGAACGGTCTCCCGCTTCACGTGCAATCGATTTGATTTCGACGATGCCTTCATAGATTTCAGGCACTTCGACTTCAAATAACCTGCGTAGAAGTCCGGGATGTGTACGTGAGACGAACACTTGCGGACCGCGTGATGTTCGTTCAACTTTTGTAATATACACTTTGATACGGTCATGCGGTTGATAGGATTCAGTTGGAATTTGTTCGCCTACCGGCAAAACAGCTTCAACCTTGCCAAGTCCAACATACAAATTACGTGCGTCGAGACGCTCAATAATCCCATTGACGATATCATCTTCTCTGTCGACATACTCTTCGTAAATAATACCTCGTTCCGCTTCCCTTACGCGTTGCGTCACAACTTGCTTAGCCGTTTGCGCTGCAATACGTCCAAAATCACGTGGTGTCACTTCCTGCTCGACGATATCTGCGAGTTCATAAGCTGGATTAATCTTTTGTGCATCTTCGAGTGAGATAGACAAACGATCATCCTCAACCTCCTCGACGACATCTTTGCGAGAATAGACTTTCATCGTTCCTTTATCGAGATTCAAATCAACTCGCACGTTTTGCGCTTGATTGAAATTTCGTTTATAGGCAGTTACAAGTGCCGCTTCGATTGCTTCTACTAAGACGTCCCTAGAAATCCCTTTTTGCTTTTCGAGGGCTGTCAATGCATCGAGTAGATCACTACTCATGTTAATCACTCCTACATTCAATTATGCGGAAAAGTCGATCGCCAAACGGGCAAGTGCGATTTTTTCCTTGTCAATCACAACAGTCACTTTTCTCGTCTTAATACGCATTTCTACTTCTACAGTCTCCGCTTCGTTTGCCAATAAATAGCCTTCGAATTCCTTCAACCCGTCGATAGCTTCATACGTCTTAATGAATACAAACTGGCCAACCGCTTTTTGGTAATCCTCTTCCTTCTTCAACGGGCGTTCTGCACCAGGTGAAGATACTTCAAGGAAATAGTTTTGCGTAATTGGATCTGTTCGATCCAATTCTTCACTCAATTTCTCACTTACTTGAGCGCACTGATCTATATCAATACTTCCCTCTGGATTATCAATATAGACCCTAAGAAACCAGTCTCTACCTTCCTTCAGAAACTCAATATCGACAAGTTCCAATTTTAACTCTTCCACAATTGGACTGACGAGTTTCTCTATTTCTTCTGTAATTTTACTCATCTTATCCCTCCAAAAATCTTAATCAAATACGCCTCGGCGCATTTGTGCCGGAAGCAAGGGCATGTTAAGAAGCCCGTTGAATTGGTAAAAAATAGCACAGAACAACAGAAAAGAGCGGGAAATCCCACTCTTTTTGCGCAATACTATTACAAAAGTTGTTCCCATCATACCATACGTTACAAAGGCACGCAAATAATGTGCTAGAACAACGATAGCTGATTGGCTTCTGGCATACCCTCTAGACAGCCAAGTGTTGTCATATACTCCACAACCGTTTTCGATACACGGCCACGCTGCTGAAGGTCTTCCTTCGATAAAAACTCTCCGTCTTTTCTTGCTTCTACAATCGAATTCGCAACGTTTGTCCCTAGGGATGGAATTGAGTTGAATGGCGGGATAAGTGTGTCACCATCAATTAGAAACGTAGTTGCATCTGATTTGTACAAGTCTGGCTTCACAATTGAAAAGCCGCGCTCACTCATCTCCAAAGCTATCTCTAGTACAGTCAATAAACTCTTTTCCTTCGGTAATGCATCCAGGCCCTTGGCGTTGATTTCTTTAATTTGTGCACGCATGGATGCTGATCCTTTTGTCATCGTTAGCAAATCATAATCCGTTGCCCGTACTGAAAAATACGTCGCATAATATAAAATCGGATGATGTACTTTAAAATATGCAATCCGAAGCGCCATCAGAACATAAGCAGCTGCGTGCGCCTTCGGGAACATGTATTTAATTTTTTTACAAGATTCGATGTACCAATTCGGCACACCTTGCGCTTTCATTTCCGTTTCAAATTCCGGTGTCAATCCTTTCCCTTTCCGAACAGATTCCATAATTTTAAATGCCATGGAAGGGTCTAATCCTTGATAAATCAAGTACACCATAATATCATCACGACAGCCGATTACATCGGATAACTCACACGTTTTATTTTGAATCAATTCCTGTGCGTTGCCGAGCCAAACGTCTGTTCCGTGGGATAATCCCGAAATCTGGATGAGTTCTGAAAACGTCGACGGCTTCGTCTCCTCAAGCATCTGTCGAACAAAGCGTGTCCCAAACTCCGGTACACCGAGCGTTCCCGTCTTACAGCCAATTTGCTCTTCCGTCACACCTAGTGAGGATGTACCACTAAATAGCGCCATGACGCCTTCGTCATCTGGTGGAATCGTCAATGGGTCTATGCCTGAAAGATCTTGCAGCATTTTAATCATTGTCGGATCATCATGTCCAAGAATATCAAGCTTCAATAAGTTATTATCGATGGAATGGAAGTCAAAATGCGTCGTCTTCCAACTCGAATTCGTATCATCCGCCGGAAACTGAATCGGCGTAAAATCAAATATCTCCATATGATCAGGCACTACGATAATACCCCCGGGATGCTGTCCCGTATTTCGTTTAACGCCCGAGCAACCTTGTACAAGGCGATCTATTTCGGCTCCACGGAAAGTAAATCCGTTGTCATTCATATATCCACGAACATAACCGTATGCAGTCTTCTCCGCAACCGTACCAATTGTTCCCGCCCGATACACATAATCTTCACCAAACAAATCTTTCGTATAATTATGCGCATGCGCTTGGTAATCACCACTGAAGTTGAGGTCGATATCTGGAACCTTATCCCCTTTGAAACCTAAAAATGTTTCAAACGGAATATCTTGTCCATCTTTTTTGAATTTCGCTTCGCAAGAAGGACAATCCTTATCCGGCAAGTCATAGCCTGAGCTAACGGATCCATCATCGAAAAACTCTGTTGTTTTGCACTTCGGACAGACATAATGGGGCGGTAATGGATTGACCTCGGTAATTTCCATCATCGTCGCAACGAGTGACGAGCCTACCGAACCTCGCGAACCAACGAGATAGCCATCATCCAACGACCGCTTAACGAGTTTATGCGAAATTAGATAAATAACGGCGAAACCATGACCGATAATGGACTTCAATTCTTTTTCAATCCGCGCCTCAATAATCTCCGGCAATTGCTCACCATAAATCTGGTTCGCCATGGAGTAGGTCAATTCCCTTACCTCTTCATCTGCTCCTTCAATCTTCGGCGTATACAAATCGTCTTTAATCGGCTTGACTTCACCGATTCTCTCCAATATCGCATGTGGGTTATCAATGACGATTTCTTCTGCTACTTGCTCTCCGAGGAATGAGAATTCCTCTAGCATTTCATCGGTCGTCCGGAAATGAACCGCCGGTAGTGTGTAACGGTTCATTGGATTAGCGCCGCCCTGTGATCGAACTAGCACTTTCCGGAATGTCGCATCTGTTTCGTCAATATAATGGACATTCCCCGTTGCACAAACAGGTAGCCCGACTTTTTTCCCAAGCTTGACCATCTTGCGCATAATATCTTCCAAATTCCACTCATCGCGAATTAATTCAAGCTCAATAAGATGAGAGTAGACAGGTTTCGGATGAACCTCAAGGTAATCATAAAACTTCGCAATTTCCTCTACTTCATCTAAAGACTTTTGCATAAGCCCCTCAAACACTTCTCCCTTATCGCAGCCGGAACCGACAAGTAATCCTTTTCGATGTTTAACGAGCAATGAACGTGGAATACGAGGAACCCGATAAAAATAATCCATATGCGAATAGGATACAAGTTTAAACAGATTTTTCAATCCTTCATCATCCACCGCCAGTAGTGTACAATGCGAAGGACGTGAACGCTTATAGGCATCTCCTTCCCCTATATGACGGTTGAAGTCATCGAGGTACACAATCCCTTTTTCTTCCGACTCTTTCATTAATCGAAGGAACAAATGAGCTGTTGCTTCCGTATCGTAAATCGCACGGTGATGCTGCGTCAGTTCGATATTATACTTTTTGGCCAATGTATTCAGTCGGTGATTTCTCATTTCCGGGTGAATGAAGCGTGCCAGCTCCAACGTATCAATTACGGGATAGGCAATAGCTGGTAATCCAGCCTTCTTGGAAGCTTCATAAAAGAACCCCATATCGAATTTAGCATTATGGGCAACCAAGATCGAATCACCGATAAAGTCACTGAAATCTTTCACGACGTCCGCTACCTCAGGTGCATCCTTCACCATATCATCCGTAATACCCGTTAGTTCAGTTGTCGTTGAGGATAGTGGGTGATGCGGATTGGCAAAGCGTTCAAACGTCTCCACAATTTCACCATTTTTTAATCGTACCGCGGCTAGCTCAATAATTGTATCGTATACTGCCGAAAGACCCGTTGTCTCCACGTCAAAGACGACAAAGCTGTCATCCTCCAGCTTGCGATGCTGTTCATCAAAAACAATCGGCACGCCATCATCGACTAAATTCGCTTCCAGCCCAAAAATAACTTTAACGCCTTGCTTTTTCCCTTCCGCATAGGCTTCTGGGAATGACTGCACGTTAGCATGGTCTGTAATGGCAATGGCTGGATGCCCCCATTTTGCCGCCTGACTGACGAGCTTAGACGCAGATACGACTGCATCCATCTGGCTCATCGTCGTATGGGCGTGTAACTCAATTCGCTTGCGATCCGCTGGTGCCTTATCTTGACGGATGATAGCTGACACTTCCAGCACATCTTGTGCCATCATAATGAGGTCCCGAACGAAGGTATCGTTTTGAATCCCTCCACGCGCGCGCACCCACGCCCCTTTTTTCAATGTCTTCATCATTTCTGCATCCTCATTATCTCGCGAGAACATCTTCACCAAAATAGAATCGGTATAATCCGTCACTTTGATTGTTAAGAGTGATCGACCACTGCGTAATTCACGCACCTCTGTATCAAAGACGAATCCTTCAATAGTTACACGGCGTTCTTCGTCCTGAATATGCTGAATCTCCATGATTGGTTCATCTGCTTTAATCGGTGTACCTAACCGGAAAGGTCCAGATACAGTACCGCCACTTTCCTTCTTGGATGATTCTCGTTGGACCATATCGGCAAGTGCTTTTTGACCAAGCGCCTCTTCTTCAGCGGTTCGCTGCGCCAGAAACGCCAACCGTTCCGCTTCTGCACCACTATCTGCCTCTGTTAATTTGAATTCGATAAATGGTCGTGCGAAGCCGAAGGAACGGTAGACATCAGCAATCAAATCCACATACTTGCCCTTCAAGGTTTGTAGCTCCAAATCATTTGTACAATGTAGCATTAGCTTCCCGCCCGATATGACTGGCTTTTGACTCATTAGCCGCTCCCGAATTGGAGGTGACATATCACTTAGCTCTTCAATAATAAATGGCCAATAATCCGTCAGCATCGTCTCATCGACTTCAGTCTTGTGACATGTTATTTCCAATCGTACCGTTGCAATCACAGAAAAAGCCTCATTGACGCGTTTGCTAAATTCACGGTAAACAGCTGCTGGTAACGGCTGCTTCAATGTCAGGTTAAATTGCCAAAGTCGTGATTTTCGATGGATATTCACCCGATTCAGCTCGGCTTGTTCAAAGTGGATTGCAAATTGGTCATCCGTCATACCAATTTGTTGTAACAAAATATACAGCTTGTTCATCGCATCCATAAATCTCTCACCCCTACCTTTTAGATCAATTACGCCTTGGCGTAATTGCGTCCAAATTTTGAATTGTGCCCGCAGGATGCGGGTATGCAACCGTGCCGCAGGACGCGGCGAACTTAGGTTGCCTTCTTTAACTCCCTTCAAAATTTGTGACATCCGCCGGAGGCCAACTTGCTTCAGTAGAAGCAAGCGAGAAGGGAAGTACCGACAGACGGCCTTCCCTTCTCATTATCTTTTATGTTACTCACCGAAAAATGCTTGTAGTTTCTCAGTAATTTCTTCTTTTCGCCACTCAAATGATTCTCCACTTTGTCTAAACTTCACTTCAACAATACCATCTACTGCTTTTTTCCCAACAGTTATCCGAACTGGCAAACCAATCAAATCTGAATCAGCAAATTTCACACCTGCACGCTCCGGACGATCGTCATAAAGGACATCATAACGATACGATTTCAAAATCGTATACAATTCCTCGGACAAGCCTACTTGACTGTCATCCTTGACATTTACCGTAACCAGATGGATATCGAAAGGTGCAAGCTTCGCCGGCCATTTCAAACCGCCATCATCATTATATTGCTCTGCGACAGCTGCAAGAATCCGTGATACACCAATGCCATAGCATCCCATGATAAACGGCTGTGCTTTACCGTTGTCATCCAAGAACGTTGCTTCCATCGACTCGCTATACGTAGTGCCTAACTTAAAGATATGACCGACTTCAATCCCTTTAGCAAACCGAATCGTTCCATTGCCGTCCGGTGAAGCATCTCCCTCGCGGATAAAACGAAGATCTTCATAACGATCAATCGCAAAGTCACGCTCCGGATTGACATTTGTCAAATGGAAGCCGTCTTCATTCGCACCACAAACACCATTAACTACAGATGCAACTGCATGATCTGCAATTACTTTTAAACCGATGGGCAACTTAATAGGACCAACCGACCCCACTTCACAGGACAGAAGCTCTAACACATCTGCCTCATGCGCTAATTCAACCTCTGTCGCACCAAGCGCATTTTTTAGCTTAATATCATTAATTTCATGATTTCCACGACTTAAAACTACGATTAGTTCATCATCCACTTTGAATATGAGTGTCTTAATCAAACGCTCTACATCCACTTCAAGAAATGACACAACCTCGTCAATCGTTCGTTGATTAGGTGTTGCGACTTTGGTTACTTCTTTCAATAACCCATCTCGCTTGTCATAGTCCACTTTCACTTCTGCCATTTCAATATTGGCCGCATAAGAAGAGGAATCACTATAAGCAATCGTATCCTCACCGATATCTGACAAGGCCATAAATTCATGCGTCCCTGTCCCACCAATCGAACCACCGTCCGCAATGACCGCACGGAAATCTAGACCAAGCCTCGTAAAAATATTCGTATACGCCTGCATCATATCCATATACTTGTCATGCAAGCTATCTTCCGTTGCATGGAAGGAATACGCATCTTTCATGATGAACTCACGTCCGCGGAGCAAACCAAAACGTGGACGTTGCTCATCTCTGAACTTCGTCTGAATTTGGTACATCGTCAGCGGCAACTTTTTATACGATTTCACTTCATCACGAACAAGTGAAGTAATAACTTCTTCATGTGTCGCGCCAAGTGCAAACTCTCGATTATGCCGATCCTTCAATCTGAATAATTCAGGACCGTATGTACTCCATCTTCCCGTTTCCTGCCAAAGTTCTGCCTGTTGCATAGCGGGCATGAACACTTCCATCGCATCGATCGCTTCCATTTCCTCACGAATAATCGTCTCGATTTTCTGAAGAACTCTCTTGCCAAGAGGAAGGTAGGAATAAATTCCACTCGTATTTTGTCGGATAAACCCTGCACGTAACAACAACTGATGGGATTTAATATCTGCATCAGCAGGTACTTCACGCATTGTTGGTATGAATGTTCGTGATTGTTTCATTAAATTCCCACCTTAAGTAATTTTAATCAATTATGCCTAGGCGTAATTGTGGCTAGCTCGGTTTTGAACCCCGGCTGACTGAAGTTAAACGTTACGGAAAGAAAAAGCGTTGAATATCATTCCAAGTAACGACTAACATTAAGACCATTAACAGGACAATCCCTACAAAATGGACCATTCCTTCTTTTTGCTTATCAACAGGCTTACCACGCACTGCCTCAAAAAGGAAAAACAATAATCTTCCGCCGTCCAATGCAGGCAATGGCAATAAGTTCATAATCCCTAGGTTAATGCTTAGCACCGCAGCCCAGTTCATGAGATTATAAATCCCATACTGTGCGACCTCCTCAGTCGCCTTATAGATCCCTACAGGTCCTGATAAATCGTCAATCGAGAAATTACCTGTTACTAACAAACCTAGTAATTCAAATATTTTCACAATCCAACTTATCGTTTGATCCGCGCCATATACAACGGCCTTCAGTGGATTTTTTTCCATCGGTCTAGTAACACCAAGTTGCCCGTATTCTTTGCCTGATTTATCTTTTATCGTCGTCGGAGTAATATCCAGCTTCACCGGCGCACCATTACGTTCCACAACAAATTGTAGCGGTATACCCGGGCTAGCTTGGACGACCTCCACAAATTCATTCCAAGTGCTAATCGACTGACCATCAATTTCTTTCACAATATCTCCAGCTTCTGCCCCTGATTCAAAAGCAACGCTATCACTTTGCACATCAGCAATAACCGCCTCCTTCACCGGAACTCCTTGTAAAAGTCCAAGTGCCAGGAAGATGAAGAATGAAAGAATAAAGTTAAATAAAGGACCTGCGAAAATAGCCATCGCTCGACTACCTACAGATTTCGATTCAAACTGTCGGTCATACGGCGCAATAAGCGTTTTCTGACCTTTTTCATAAATAACTGCTTTTCTAGATACATTGAAGCGCACTAATTGCCCTTCATCATCATAGCCCTCGATAAACAGCTTTCTTTCCAAGTCAGATGTCTCTACCTCCAAAAATAGTACATCTGGATTGGCAACATTACGATTCAAATACACTTTTTCAATTTCATCCGAAGCATTGATGAGCAAACCCACACGATACCCTGGCTGCAATTCAACCTTATCAAAATCTTCTCCTGCCATCCTGACATAACCACCAAGTGGTAACAGGCGGATTGTATATAATGTTTCACCTTTTTGAATACCAATAATTTTCGGCCCAAATCCAATCGCAAATTCGCGAACCATAATCCCGGCCTTTTTCGCAAACAGGAAATGCCCTAGTTCATGAAAAAAAACGAGAGAACCGAATATGATAATAAACGCAATAACGGTTTCCATGAAAAACCCCTTCACTGACCATTTTGGTCGTTTCTGATTATCAAATACGCCACGGCGTTTTTGAGTCAGAGGGAGTTTAAACCCCCTCTGGCTCAAATTAAATAATTCACTCTACCATAGCATACACCATTTTTCGGGCAAGTGAATCTGCCTCCAAAATTGTTTCTAAATCTGGAACGGCACTTGTTCGATGTGTATCCATGACACGCTCAATTATATCCTCAATTTGAATAAACGGAATACGTCCCTGCATGAATAGAGCTACGGCTACTTCATTCGCCGCATTCATCGCTGTTGGCATCGTGCCACCTTCTCTACCAGCAGCATAGGCTAACGCTAACGCCTTAAAACGCACAAGGTCCATTTTTTCGAAATGCAGCTTACCAACTTCCTCTAGACGCAGTGGCTTCGCATTTTGCATCGCAATTCGATCTGGATACGTCAGCGCATATTGGATAGGAACACGCATATCAGGTGAACCTAGCTGTGCCATCACGCTCGTATCCTCAAACTCCACCATCGAGTGAATAATACTTTCTTTATGTAGCAAGCAATCGATTTGATCATAAGGCATGGCAAATAGATGATGTGCTTCTATGACCTCGAGCCCTTTGTTCATCATCGTTGCAGAATCAATCGTCAGCTTATTGCCCATCGACCAATTCGGATGTGCAAGTGCCTGTTCAAGTGTCACATTGGATAGTTCCTCACGGGATAAATCCCTAAAGCTACCACCAGACGCAGTTAAAATCAGTCTGGAAATACGTTTTGGATTTTCTCCATTTAACGCTTGAAACAATGCAGAGTGCTCACTATCAACAGGCAACAATGGTACGTCATACTTACGCGCCTCAGACATGACAATATCCCCTGCCGCGACAAGCGTTTCCTTGTTCGAGATGGCAATTGTGATACCTGCACGGATTGCCTCGAGCGTCGGTTTAAGCCCAACACTACCGATTACAGCATTAACTAAGACGTCAGCCCTCGAATGTGCGGCTACCTCAATTAGTCCTTCTTCCCCGTAGAGAAAACGAATGGATGGAAATTCCGCTTGCAATCGATTTGCATCCTCACTCCTAATGACGGAGACCGTTTGCGGCTGATGCTTAAGAGCAATTTCCCTCACCTTATCGATATTCATACCGGCTGAAAAAGATACGAGTTTAAATTTATCCGGATTGGACTCGATAATATCCAGTGTCTGAATTCCAATCGAGCCAGTTGCTCCGAGCAGACTAATTTTCTTTGACATTGTGACACCTATCTTTCCTTAACCTACAAAATGTAGAAAATGAAGTAATGGCAATACAAATAATAGGCTGTCGAATCTATCTAAAATACCACCATGCCCCGGCAACAGCTTACCTGAATCCTTAACTGCATAATGCCTTTTAAGCGCTGATTCAACAAGATCACCCATTTGCCCAACAATCGATGCAATAACCGTCACAGCGACTAGTATTGTGTACGTAGAAGCAATTGGATAAAAATACTGAAAGACAAATGCAACAACAACAGCACAAACAATACCACCGACAAATCCTTCTACCGTTTTATTCGGTGATATTTCAGGCCACAGCTTACGTTTACCCATTTTCCGACCAATGAAATAAGCTCCTGAATCTGTCGTCCAAATGACCATCAGCGCATACACAACAAATTCAATACCATACAGTCTAGTTTCAATTAAATAATAAAAACCAATCCCTACATAAAGGGCACCTAAAACGGAAAAGGCAGCATGATCGAACGTAAAACGATTTTTCACGACGACTGTATGCGTCAGTAAAATAAGTACAATAGCAAATGCCATTTCAATTTTCGTATAGTTCAATGCTTGAAAAACGGTATATTCCCACGCAGTTGGCATGAGTAACACGGCAAGTGCAGCCCAGGTCAACAAGCCTTCCACTGATAATAATTTTATTTCTCTCATGCGTAATAGTTCAAATAAACCGATTGACGCAATGACATACACAGCCAATGTAAAAGGTAAGCCTCCTACAATGACAAGCGGAACGAATACGGCAGCCGCTATGATTGCCGTCAGTATTCTTTGTTTCAAACGTCCCCTTCTCCTTCCACGCTTCCAAAACGTCGATTTCGTAATTGGAATTCCTCAATAGCGTTCAACATGCATGTCGCATTAAAATCTGGCCATAATACATCTGTAAATGAAAATTCAGCATAAGCAAGCTGCCAGAGCATGAAATTGGAGAGTCTAACTTCACCGCTTGTGCGAATAAGCAAATCCGGCTCCGGTAAATGGGCAGTCATCAAATGGGATCCAATGAGCGACTCATTAATATCCTCGAGTGCTATTTTCCCGTCTGCGACGAGTGCTGCAATTTCTTTTACCGACTCGACGAGTTCTAGTCTGCTTCCGTAATTCATAGCAAAGTTTAATGTTAGTCCATCATTATGGGCAGTTGCGACCATCGCTTTCTGAATAGCCTCTTTTGTATGATTCGGTAACATGTCGAAGTTTCCTATCATTTCAACTTTGACATTTTGTTCGACCAGTTCAGGGAGATATGTACTGAGAAATTCTCCGGGTAACTTCATCAAAAAATCTATTTCTAATTTCGGGCGTTTCCAATTCTCCGTCGAGAAAGCATACAGTGTAAGCACCTTAATGCCGAGTTCATTTGCGATACGCGTAATTTTACGAACCGTTTTCATCCCTTCATGATGACCGGCTATTCGCGGCAAGCTGCGTTGCTTCGCCCATCTGCCGTTTCCATCCATTATAATCGCCACATGAGCAGGGATTGGCTTGCTTTTGACAATTGCAATCCTGTCCGTTATTGCGGTATCGGATACCGCTATTTTTTTTCGCAAGAGTTTTTCAAGCATGTTGTTTCCTCCACTCAGCTACTTTTCAGAGCAAGTACATACTCTATCGTAACAAATTAGACGATAAATTTCATTTTATAAGAAAAAAAGACGTCCTGGAATTAGGACGTCCCGGAATATAGAAGGTTCTTCTATCAGATTTCCATGATTTCGTTTTCTTTGTCTTTAGCAATTGCATCGACCTTTACAATTGTTGAATCCGTCAACTTTTGGATTTCTTCACCATTACGACGTAATTCATCTTCAGTAATATCGCTACTTTTTTCAAGTTTTTTGAAATCATCATTTGCATCACGACGAATGTTACGAATCGCAATTTTTGCATCTTCTGCTTCTTTTTTCACTAATTTAACAAGCTCTTTACGACGATCTTCTGTCAATAAAGGAATTGCTAGTCGAATAAGTGTCCCATCACTTGATGGTGTAATCCCAATATCCGATTTCATAATCGCTTTTTCAATATCACCAATCGTCGTTTTGTCATATGGTTGGATGACAAGAAGACGAGCTTCTGGTACTGAAATTGCTGCCATTTGACTAAGAGGCGTAGGCGCTCCGTAATACTCGACAGAAATTCTGTCTAATAAAGAAGCATTTGCGCGTCCTGCACGAATCGATGCAAGCTCTCTTGTATACGCACCTATTGCTTTTTCCATACGATCTTTCGCTTGGTCCATCACTGCTGTTGGCATTATAAATTCCTCCTAACAACCGTCCCAATCGGTTCACCGAGAACGGCTCTTTTTATATTTCCAGTTTCCATAATTGAGAATACTACGAGTGGGATGTCATTGTCCATACAAAGGGTTGAAGCAGTAGAATCCATCACTTCAAGACCTTGACTGATGACATCTAGATAAGCCAATTCTTTAAATTTAACTGCATTTTTATCTTTCAACGGGTCGGCAGAATAGACGCCGTCCACATTATTTTTCGCCATTAAAATTACATCTGCTTCAATTTCTGCTGCTCGAAGCGCTGCTGTCGTATCTGTCGAAAAATATGGATTTCCGGTACCTGCCGCAAAAATGACAACCCGCTTCTTTTCAAGGTGTCGGATTGCTTTACGACGTATGTATGGTTCCGCGACTTGCCTCATTTCAATCGAAGAAGATACACGAGTTTCAACACCGAGCTTTTCAAGTGAATCTTGCAAAGCAAGTGAGTTCATTACGGTTGCAAGCATTCCCATATAATCTGCCGTTGCGCGGTCCATGCCCATTTCGCTACCAATCTTACCACGCCAGATATTGCCGCCTCCGACAACGACTGCTACTTCGACATCTAGATCTACTACTTCTTTTACTTGTTCCGCAACTGTTTTAATGATTTCGGGTGATAGCCCAAAACCTTTATCACCAGCAAGTGCTTCACCGCTTAACTTTAAGACGATTCGTTTATATTCTGGGACGCTCATGTATACCCTCCATCTACTTCGTTTTCTTGAAAAATAGGGAACACACGCATGTGTTCCCCATTAGATATTCTTATGATAAATCGAACAAAGATAAATTAGTTACCTTTAACTTGGTTCATAACTTCTTCAGCAAAGTTATCTTCACGTTTTTCGATACCTTCACCAACAGCATAGCGAATAAACTCTACTAATGTACCGCCAGTTGATTTTACGAAGTCACGAACTTTTTGATCAGAGTTTTTAACGAACGCTTGATCTAATACACAAATCTCTTCGAAATATTTACCGATACGGCCTTCGACCATTTTCGCTACAATATTCTCAGGTTTTCCTTCATTCAACGCTTGCTCTGTTAGAACTTTACGCTCACGCTCAACTTCTTCTTCAGAAACTTGGTCACGTGATACATATTTCGGGTTCAAAGCTGCAACGTGCATCGCAACATCTTTCGCTGCGTCTGCATCAGTTGAACCTTCAAGGATTGTAAGAACACCAATACGACCACCCATGTGAAGATATGGACCGAATGCGTCTGCATCTGTTTTTGTACGAATTTCGAAGCGACGAAGTGTTAATTTCTCACCGATTTTCGCAACAGCATTTGAAATGTGGTCGGCAACTGATAGACCATTTGACATTTTAGAATCATGTGCTTCTTCGATTGAAGCTGGCTTTGTAGCAAGAAGATGCTCTGCAAGCTCTTGCACAAGTACTTGGAATCCTTCGTTTTTAGCAACGAAATCTGTTTCAGCATTCACTTCTAGAAGGATTGCTTCGTTTCCGTTCACATAGATAGATGTTGAACCTTCCGCTGCAATACGGTCAGCCTTTTTAGCTGCGCTAGAAAGTCCTTTTTCACGAAGGAAGTCAATTGCTGCTTCCATATCACCGTTTACTTCAGTTAGTGCTTTTTTGCAGTCCATCATACCTGCACCTGTTTTTTCACGTAGTTCTTTTACCATTTGAGCTGTAATCGCCATTTTATAATTCCTCCTAAAATAGTACGTAATTCCTAAAAAAGACGATAAGGGTATAAGCCGCTTATCGTCTCGTTGTTTACTGAATTTACTCTGCAGCTACTGCTTCCTCTTCAGTCGTCTCTTCGTCTTCGCCTTGTCTTGATTCAAGCAAAGCGTCAGCCATTTTACCAGTTAAAAGACGTACTGCACGAATCGCATCATCGTTCGCTGGAATGATGTAGTCGATTTCGTCCGGATCACAGTTTGTATCAACGATTCCGACTAGTGGAATGTTTAATTTAATTGCTTCTGCAACTGCGATACGTTCTTTGCGTGGGTCAACAACGAACATAACGTCAGGAATTGCTTTCATATCACGGATTCCGCCAAGGAATTTAACGAGGCGTTCATGTTCTTTTTTAAGCTGTCCAACTTCTTTTTTAGGAAGTACGTCGAATGTACCGTCTTCTTCCATTTTCTCGATTTGTTTCATACGAGCAACACGTTTTTGAATCGTGCCGAAGTTTGTTAGCGTTCCGCCGAGCCAGCGTTGGTTGATGTAGTACATTCCAGCGCGTTCAGCTTCTTCTTTAATTGCTTCTTGTGCTTGTTTTTTCGTTCCTACGAATAGGACTTTTCCACCATCAGCACCAACTTGACGCATAAATGCATATGCTTCTTCAAGTTTTTTTACTGTTTTTTGTAGATCGATGATGTAGATACCGTTACGTTCTACGAAGATAAATTTCTTCATTTTTGGGTTCCAACGACGTGTTTGGTGTCCGAAGTGTACCCCTGCTTCAAGCAGTTGTTTCATTGAGATTACTGACATTTGTTATTCCTCCTGTTTGGTTAGATTCCTCCGTGCGCTTCATCCGGTAGAGCGACCTTTCGGCACCCTCTCTATCGTCCGTGCACGTGCGTAGTAATACCACTAGATAATATACCATAGCGCTATTATGTTTGCAACCACATTCATCTGAATTTCAAAATGAGTTCTATTTCTGTTTTACCTTTGCCTAATGCCTTAGCAATTTCCTCGATGGATTTTCCCGCGTCAAATAATTTTATAGCTTGTGTGCGATCATCATCCACTACGATTGTTGGCCCTTGTTGGTTTGTCGTCACGGCATTATAGGACTTGAGCGCAACATTGACAGGTATCGTAGGCTTACTGACACGTAACACCGGCTGGGCTTGTTCCACTGTAACTGTATGCTCTTGCCCGTTAGTCAAAATACTGTCCACTACTTTTTTAGCAAAGGGCTTGTTATCACGCTCGACAAGTTGTTCGATTAATCGCTCATTCTCATCCTTCAATTCCGATAAATAGGCACCAATAGAATCATCCATTTCAATCATGAGTTTGCGTTGCTTCTTTTCAAGGTCGTCAAACTTCGACACCTTTGTATACAGCAATGCTAAAAAATAAAAACTCATGATTTGTACAATAAACAATAGACCCAAAACTAACCATACAATCATTTTAATTACCCTGAGAAATCAACGAATGATCCTTTATAAGGATGCACCGTGTTCTTCCTCTCCTCTTCTTTTTGTAGCCGTTGCCGTTCTTCTTTCTCAGCACGTTCTCTTTCACGCTGATCAGCATCGGCATCCGTTTTAGCATATTTCTCTGATTCTAAAACTGTTTCGCTATTTTTAATCATTTGCTGTTCCATACGAGCTGTAGCCTGATCCTGGTTCAATTGTGTCTGCTGATGCTTCTGCTCTGCGACCTTCCCCGCATCGAACGTCTTTGGTATTGCAATTTGCAATTCAATCCCTTTTAAACTCATAAAATCCCTCCATCTACTATTTCAGATGCTAATAGCTTACGAAGTTTAAATAGTGCCTTTGAGTGAATTTGAGATATTCGAGAAGTAGATAAGCTTAAAATTTCACCAATTTCCGTCAGCGTCATTTCTTCTGTATAGAAAAGATTGAGTACAAGTTGTTCGTTTTTATTTAATTCATTAATTTTAGTTATCAAATCGCCAACTAACTCAGTCATCAATGTGCGTTGTTCAGGTGTTTTCGTCTCCTGATCCTTAATCACAAATGATTTCAGCCCTTCATCGTCATCATCATTGACTTTTTCATCTATCGATAAGACGTTTGAAAAATAATGTTCATGAACAGTTTGATAAACATCATCGACGCTCATTCCCATATGACTGGCGATTTCTTCAGGTGTTGCATGTCGTAGTAATTTCTGTTCGAGTTTTGTAATTTCATCTTCAAGTTTTTTTGACTTTTCTCTTGAGGAACGTGGTAGCCAATCCTCTTTTCGTAAGCCATCAATGATTGTTCCGCGAATCCGGAAGGAAGCATACGTGTCGAATTTCAAATCTCGACTCGGATCGAATTTTGTCAACGCGTCGAATAAGCCATGAAGTCCAAGACTCATAATATCATCTCGCGAAACATTGCGTGGCAATCCTGAGCTAATCCGTTGCACATGGTAAGTGACAAGTGGAGTATATCTTTGAACAAGGATATCCCCCGCCTCAGGATCGCGAGTACGAATCCACAGGTCCCAACTTGTATCTTCCTCCATCAAATCCTGTTTCGACATCGAATCCCTCACTCTCAATGATGATTCTAGTTACTTACTATTATAGCAAATAAGCATGAAAAAAGGCGACTGAACCGATCAGCCGCCGACTTTCTTTGTCTAGACCCCAGTAACAAGACAGTAAAACCTGTACTTACTCAAAGTTCTTTCGTTCCTTGGTTAACTGTCCGTACACTAAGAATCGCTGTTGCCGGATCAAACTCAATCGTGCGGCCACTAGATCCACCAGTATCTTCAGCTAAGATAGGAATAGATAATCGCTTCAATTCCTCTTTTACTGCTTCCACATTTCGCGGCCCGATACGAATCGTATCACTTGAACCGAATTGGAACATTTGAGAACCACCGGCAATTTTCGCCTTAAGGGACATCGGCCTGACACCTTCTACTTTTAGCATTTCCATCAATGCATAAATACCGGTATCAGCAAACTTGGCTACATTCAGCTGACTTGATTTGCCGAGAGTAGAATCTGGAAGCATAATATGTAACAAACCTGCAACTTTCTTCGTTTCATCATATAAAACGACACCGACACAAGAGCCAAGTCCAGATGTACGGATTGTCATTGGTGCTTTAACAATATTCATATCTGCAATCCCGACTCTAACAACCTCTTTTAATACCATCATCCTACATCACACCCAGTGACTTAAAAATCGTAATGTAGGATGAAGGATCCGGAAGCAAGAAAAAGTGACCGTCAACACTTGTACTGCCGCTCTCTCCTTCTTCACGAATCTGTGTGTCAATGACAATCACTTCATCGCTATAATGAGACACCTCAATCAGTCCAAAACTAACGATAGCTCCAACCATATCCACGCTCAATGAAGGGACTGTCGGATAGATTTTCAAGCCTGTGAAGTCGGACAACGCAGACAAATAAGAACCTGAAAGAATATTACCTAGTTCCTGCATAGCGGACACACCTATATCAGGAAGAGTGGAGGCTCCAAAATCAAACGACTCGTCATCTATCAAACTTCTAATGAAGTGATTGGCCGACTCTAGGGACAGAACGAAGAACATGCTACCTGATAAATCTCCCTCAATGCGAAGGAAAATACCTGCTACAGTCGCTTCTGCCCCTCCTGCAAGATCAAACATTTCATCAAATGATACGAGCTTCACATTTGGTACATGCATATCGATTTTGCGATCCAGTAGCTGTGACAAAGACGTTGCCGCATGCGCCGCACCGATATTCCCAATTTCCTTTAGAACATCAAGATGCATATCCGTGATGGGGCTTTCAGAGGTCATCTGAAGTCACCCTCTTAATAGGCTCTAACACTTTATCCAGATTCAACATGACAAGCAGTCGTTTATCAACTTTAGCTACACCAGAGATAAAGTCCACCTCAACCGAACCAACGACCTCTGGCTGTGGCTCTATTGATTCTGCTGGAATGTCAAGTACATCATTCGCCGCGTCGACAATTAGCCCTACATCATAATCCTCTAAAGTAACAATAATGATTCTTGTACTTTCATCCATCTCTTTCGTATCAAGACCGAACCGCTCTCGTAAATCGACGATTGGTGTAACGACACCTCTAAGATTGAGAACCCCTTTCACATAAGACGGGGTTTTCGGAACGCGTGAAATGGACAGCATCTTCTCGATGGACTGAACAACATCCACACTAATTGCATATTCTTTGTCCATTAGTTCGAAAACAATAACTTTCATTTCATTCTGATTAAGCATCTCAGTCATAACTTTTCACTCCCGCCTATTTGATCAATGAGTTGCAATCGACAATCAGTGCAACTTGTCCATTTCCAAGAATTGTTGCACCAGATATTGCAAAAACACTTTGCAAGTAATTACCAAGAGATTTCAAAACAATCTCTTGTTGACCAATGAATGAATCAACAACTAATCCCGCTAGTTTTTCACCTTTACGAACGATTACGACTGACTGGAAGCTCTCAGATTCGTCAAGTCCTGGCATTTCGAAAATTTCTTTCAAGTATACAAGTGGTATGATATTGCCACGGAAATCAATGACTTTTTGATTATGAGCACTCAGAATATCTGAAGTCTGAATGATTGCCGTTTCAATGATCGATGATAATGGAATTGCGTATATTTCTTTCTCGAGCTCTACAAGCATTACTGAAATAATTGTCAATGTTAATGGCAATTGAACTTGGAATAGGGAACCTTGTCCTTCTGTCGACTCTATGGAGATATAACCTCCAAGTGATTCAATCGTATTTTTCACGACATCCAGACCAACTCCGCGTCCAGATACATCCGAAATTTTCTCGGCTGTTGAGAAGCCTGATGCTAAAATGAGTTCTGCCACTTGTCGATCCGTCATTGCTTTCGCAATTTCTTCTGTCACAATGCCATTTGCAATCGCCTTGGCAACAACACGCTCGCGGCTGACGCCAGCTCCATCATCCTCAAGCTCTATGAATACGTGATTTCCAGAGTGATAAGCACGTAGCGTAACAGTTCCCTCTTCTGGCTTCCCTTTTGCGAGACGCTGCGCTGGGCTTTCCACGCCGTGATCAAGTGCATTACGGATTAAGTGAACGAGCGGATCACCGATTTCGTCAATGACTGTACGGTCTAGTTCCGTTTCAGCACCAATGATTTCAAGATTCACTTTTTTATCTAAGTCTCTTGCCAGCTGCCTAACCATTTTCGGGAAACGATTGAAGACTGTTTCAACTGGAATCATACGCATATTCAAGATGATGCTTTGCAAATCACCTGATACCCGTGTCATTCGTTCAACAGTTTCATTCAATTCCGGATTCTGCAGCTCACTTGCAATAGACTGGAGCCTTCCACGATCAATGACAAGCTCTTCGAATAAGTTCATTAAAATATCGAGACGATCAATATTGACACGAATTGTCTTATTCCCTGATTGTACGCCTGTATTTCGTTTTCCTTTTTGACCAGCTGGTTCTTTCTTCACTTCTGTCCCTTGTTGAACAGCGACACCCGTTTCGATAGCTTTCACTGCCTCATTATCCTTCGCACGCTTACCATCTTTTAAGTAATCATTTGTGAGTTCAGTAACTGTCACAGATTCCACTTCAGATACTTTCATCACTTTCCCACGCAAAACATCCGGAGTTTCTTTTGTGATCAAAGCCACAGTAAAGGTTTCGGCAAACTCTTCATTTTCAAGTTGTTCAACTTTCGGCTCAGATTTAACAATTTCACCGACTTTTTCAAGTATGCCAAACACCATGAAGACCCTTGCTGCCTTTAGCACACAATCTTCCCGTAATTCAACAGTTATTTCAAGTGCGTTAAAGCCTTGCTCAAATGATTGGCTAATGACAGTCATTTCATAATCGTCATAGCTTAGAGCAACTTTTTCTTCTACTACAGTTACTGCTGTTTCAACAACTGCAGCAGCAACAGAAGCACCGCCTGCCTCAATACGATTCAGTGACTCTACGAGCTCACGAACATCCTTTTTACCAGTCCCACCGGATGCGATGTCCATAACCATCTCTTCCAGATAATCAACTGCCTGAAGAACAACATCAAAAATCTCAGTTGTGACTGGAATTTTCGAGTTACGAATTGCATCCAAAACATTTTCCATCATATGTGTTAAGTCGGCTATATCTTCATAGCCCATTGTGGCTGACATTCCTTTTAGCGTATGCGCAGATCGGAATATTTCATTGACAATTGCTAAATCTTGCGGGTTTTTCTCCAGTTCTAACAAATGCTCGTTACAAGATTGAAGATGTTCCTTACTCTCATCAATGAACATTTCTAAATATTGATTTGTATCCATCGTGACGCCCCCTCTAAGACTTTATGATTTCCAAAATTGTTTCTGATATATTGTGCAAGTCCACCACTTCATCGGTAAGTCCAGCTTCCTTTACGGCTTTTGGCATTCCGTAAACGACAGATGTCTTTGCCGATTCAGCAATTGTCACTGTTCGACCGTTTTTGCGTAGTACTTCCATCCCGACTTTCCCGTCATAGCCCATCCCTGTCATAATGACGGTCAGATAGTTCACATCCGTGTTTTCTGCTGCTGATTCGAGTAGAACATCAACGGATGGGCGATGACCCATACGGGGTGGATCGATGGCATCTAGCTTCACAAAATAGTTCATGCCTTTCTTTTCCATCTTTAAATGCTTTCCCCCCGGCGCGATATATGCCGTTCCATTTTCAAGGAGTTCACCATCTTCTGCTTCTTTTACGTGAATATTACACAGACCATCCAACCTATCCGCAAGCGATTTTGTAAACCCAGGCGGCATATGCTGAACTATAAGGATTGGAACGCCAATCGAAGCCGGTAGACCTGTCAAAACTTCCTGTAGTGCCCGAGGTCCCCCTGTCGATGTGCCTATTATAACAAACATCTTACCCATTTTGGAAATCTTAATCTTCGATCTACTCTTCACCGGACTTGATGGGCTCTCTGAGGAGGGCATTTTCACTTGCGGTTCTACTTGTTTACTTGCAACTTTAGGTACAACCGATGCCGACAATCGCTGGCTAGGCATCTTTTGTGTAAGCGTCGACATCCGAACTCCTAAGGCAGCAATGACTTTTTCTACTATCTCTCCTTGCACCTCATGAAGATTTAAGGAGATTGCTCCGCCTGGCTTCGCGACAAAGTCAACGGCTCCATATTCCATTGCAAGAATCGTATTTTCCGCACCTATTTTTGTTGTACTGGATAGCATGACAATTGGAACTGGATGTTTGTCCATAATTTCCTTCAAGGCTTCAAGGCCATTCATAATAGGCATCTCAACGTCCATAGTGACAACATCTGGTTTTAAAGTTCGTACTTTTTCAACAGCTTCTTGACCATTACGTGCAGTCCCGATTACCTCGATGTCGGGATGCCCCGAAAGAAAATCTGAAATAAGCTTACGCATAAACGCTGAATCATCCACAACAAGCGCTTTCTTCCGATTGCCTGTACCCAAATCATCCACGTCCTTTCGTAAATATGCTTCTCAATTTCCCGAGAAATCCTTCTCCACGTTTGGACGTTTCATCCAAACTTGCTCCAACAAAATTTTCTGCGATTATTTTCATTCGCTTCGAAATAGGTGCACTCGGAAATAGAAGTAAAAATGGTTTTTGTGCAACAACCGCCTTATGGACAACCGGATCTTCTGGAAGAAAACCAAGAATTGTCGTCTCCTTCCCCAAAAACTTCCGCATTGCGTACTGTAATCGAACGACAGCTTCATTTTCTTCCTCATCCCTCGAAACACGGTTGCTGACCATATGCAATTTTTTATCAGGATCTTGCAAACATATAAACTTCATCATAGAGTAAGCGTCTGTAATAGAAGTTGGCTCTGTCGTCGAAATGACAATGATTTCATCGACCGCCACAATCAATTCAATCGAACGTTGTGTTGCCCCTGCTCCCATATCGAATAAAATGAAGTCATATCTTTGTTGTAAAAACTCAAATGCTTGAATTAAAAGTTCGAACATACTCTCGGACCATTCCAATACATTCTCAAGTCCTGAGCCTCCAGAGATGAAGTGCAGTCCTTCTGGTGTCTCGTTAATAATTTCAATTAGTTGTTCTTGACCAAGTAAATAATCTTTCAAACTATAGCGTGGGGCCATTCCAAGAAGGATGTGAATATTGCCCATCCCGATATCCATATCGACAATGATAACCTTCTTACCTTTTGCAAGAAGTGAGTGGGCGAAATTCGTTGAAAAGTTTGATTTTCCAACGCCCCCTTTTCCACTGACAATAGCAATCGACCTAGAAAGCTCACCTTTGGACTTTAACATTTTGAGTCTTAGTGTTTCTGCCTGATCACGCATCATAGGCACCCTTCAGCAGTAAAGAAATCAACTTATCGCTGTCCGCTTCGGTAATATCCTCAGGTACTTCCTGACCATCTGTATAATAAGCAGTGCCAATACGATAGTCTTTCATCAAATTAAACAGTGGTCCAATTGAGCTCGTTTCATCCATTTTCGTGAAAATAAACTTTTCAACCGCAAATTGATTGAACTGTTCAATAATTATTTTCATATCCTGTTCTTTTGATGTCATCGAAAGAACGAGGAACGATTCCATATCTAATGAAAAGTCAATAAGCCTTGTTAAATCTTCTACAAATTTTACTTCTTTATAATTTCGGCCCGCGGTATCGATGAAGATAACATCACGATCAGCAAGTTTTGCAATTGCTTTTTCGAAGTCCTCGCTATTATAGGCAACCTCAACCGGCGCTTGTAATAAGTTCGCATATGTACGAAGCTGCTCTATTGCCGCAATTCGATAAGTATCTGTTGTTATAAATCCGATTTTTTTCTTATTTTCTAAAAGAGCCCTCGCAGCAATCTTAGCAATAGTCGTTGTTTTTCCAACTCCTGTAGGACCGAGTACATTTATGAATCTTTTGTCGAAAGAGATACCCCCAAACGGCAGGTCACTGATTTCCCTTTCTAAAAACTCTTTGATCATATGTAACTGCTCTTCGTATGTGAAGTCTTTTTTCTCAGCCTTCATCCGATTATATATATCTTCACCAATTTGTGTAATAAGACTCGAAGATAAGCCTTGCTCCTCAAGATGAAACAGTACTGGCTTTAGTTCATCAGGTAAACGAGAGTGACTAGCTGACTGCTGCATATCCTTTAGCATTTTTTTCATTTCATTCATTTCTTTTTTCAATTCCACCGAGGTTTTATCGGCACTGACAATTTGTGGCGAACTAAATGGAAGAACCGGTTCTTCCATTTTCGGAGCCGGTTCATCAAAGCCTGCAACAACTTCTACAGACTTCTTTTTAAAAAGACCAAGAAATCCTTTCGAATTGACAACAGTAGAACTAAGAATAATGGCGTCTTCACCAAAATCAGTACGTACTTTTTTCATAGCCTCGACCATTGTTTCTGCACTATATTTTTTCATTTTCATCAGATATCCACCACCCCGACGCTTTGAACTTCAATCGTTGCTTCAAGCTCATTATACGACAATACTGGAATTTGCGGGAAATACCGCTCTGTTATTTGTCTTAAATACATTCGGATTGCTGGCGAGCAAAGAACAACTGGTGATTGATCCATCAACGCAACACGCTCTACTTCACCCGCGATCGATTCTAAAATTTCTTGCGAATGTCCTGGGTCGATAGACAAATAGTTTCCTTGCTCGGTTTGCTGAATATTATCCGCAATCATTTTCTCAATCTTCCCAGATACTGTTAACACTTTGAGTGATTGACCAGACGCTGCATACTGATTGGTAATTTGCCTTGCAAGCGCTTGTCTGACATACTCCGTCAATACATCAATATCTGATGTATATTTCGAATAATCCGCAAGTGTTTCAAAGATAATCGGTAAATTTCGAACCGACACATGTTCGTTCAGCAATTTCGCCAATACTTTTTGGATTTCTCCAATTGACAACGGAGTCGGTGTCAACTCGTCGACAAGAATTGGGAAGGTTTCACGCACATGATCGACGAGTTGCTTTGTTTCCTGACGCCCAATCAAATCTGCTGCATTGGCACGAATCACTTCAGTTAAATGTGTCGACACAACACTTGGCGGATCGACAACAGTATACCCTAGGATTTCTGCATCTTCTTTAACATCCTCCGCAATCCATTTAGCAGGTAACCCGAATGACGGCTCAATTGTATCAATTCCTTCGATTGAGTCATCGCCACCAGGGCTCATGGCTAGATAATGGTCAAGAAGAAGTTCTCCCCTTGCTAACTCACTTCCCTTTATTTTGATTCTGTACTCATTTGGCTGTAATTGAATATTATCTCGAATACGAACAACCGGGATAACGAGACCTAATTCGATAGCTAGCTGCCTTCGTATCATGACGACCCGATCGAGCAAATCCCCGCCTTGCGTCGCATCGACGAGCGGTATTAGCCCATAGCCAAACTCAAATTCGATAGGATCGACATTGAGAAGATTGACGACATTCTCAGGGCTCTTCATTCCTTCTGTTTCAGTATCCTCTTCCATCTCTAGCAATTCCTTTGGATCTTCCTCAGATTGACGTGACATAACAAATGCCCCTATGGCAAGTGCAGCCGCAATTGGAATCGTTAGCATGTCATTGATAGGTGTCGCAAGTCCAAGTAACAGAACAGTTACAGCACCTACGTAGAGTAACTTCGTTTGTCCAAGAAGCTGATTCGTAATATCTGAACCAAGATTCCCTTCTGATGTTGCCCGTGTAACGACAATCCCTGTTGCTGTTGAAATCAAAAGGGCTGGGATTTGAGAAACGATTCCATCACCTACTGTTAACTGCGAAAAGAGTAAGGCAGCTTCACCGAAAGGAAGTCCCATTTGGACTACTCCGATAATCATTCCGACAATCAAGTTAATGATGACGATGATAATACCAGCAATGGCATCCCCTTTAACGAATTTCGTTGCCCCATCCATCGCACCATAAAAGTCGGCTTCGTTACTTACTTTTTCACGACGAGTCCGTGCCTCTACTTCGGAAATCATCCCCGCGTTCAAGTCGGCGTCAATACTCATTTGTTTACCTGGCATGGCATCTAGGGTAAATCGAGCTGCAACTTCCGATACCCGCTCCGCCCCTTTTGTAATAACGATGAACTGAATGATGACGAGGATTGAGAAAACGACAAGACCAACAACAACGTTCCCACCAGTTACAAACGTCCCGAACGTTTCAACAACACCACCCGCATCACCATTTGATAGAATTGCTCTCGTTGTAGAAACGTTCAATCCTAAGCGAAATAATGTTAGAAGAAGCACAAGCGTTGGGAATATAGAAAACTCCAATGCTTCCTTCATATTCATAGATGTCATTAAAACCATTAAACCTAATGTAATATTAATAATAATCAGGAAGCTCAGTAGCCAAGTTGGAAGCGGGATGACAAGCATCGCGACAATCATTATAACCGCAGCGAGCACGCCTATTTCTCTTAATTTCATGTCATCCCCACCTTTTTATATTAATCAAATACGCCTTGGCGTATTTGCGTCCAGATTTTGAATTGAGCATGCTCAATTCACTCCTTTCAAAATCTGTGACATCCGCCGGAGGCTTTTAGCCAACTGGTAGGAAGGATTGAACTACATCCTTCCTTGTTGGCTAAATCAAATTTTACGTTGTATGCGATAGACATACGCCAATATTTCTGCAACGGCTTTAAAAAATTCTTCAGGGATACGTCCCCCAATCTCCACTTCATCATACATCGCTCTTGCCAACGGTCGATTTTCAACCATCATAATCTCATGTTCTTTTGCAATGATTTTTATCTTTTGGGCAACAAAATCGACACCCTTTGCGACTACGATTGGCGCATCCATATTTTCATCATCGTACTTTAAAGCAATTGCGTAATGCGTCGGGTTCGTAATGACAACATCCGCATGTGGAACTTCCTGCATCATGCGTCGCATCGCCATCTCACGCTGACGTTGTTTAATGCGAGATTTAATAATTGGATCTCCTTCAACGTTCTTATGTTCATCCTTAATATCCTGTTTGGACATTCGGAGATTTTTTTCATAGTCATATTTCTGATAGAAAAAATCGAGTATTGAAATGAATAACAAAACGAATGCCGCAGTAATTCCCATGAGAGCTGCTAACTGCGCGACAGTTGTCATCACATCCCAAGGGCTTTTAAATGCAAGCGCCAGTACTTTATCAATATTCGCCAATAGAATAAGCACTGTTGTTGCACCGATAAATGATATTTTTAATACCGATTTCATTAATTCAATAATTGCTCTTATAGAAAAAATACGTTTGAGCCCTTTAATAGGGTCAATTTTCTTTAAATCGAATTTTAGCGGCTCTGTCGTAAACAATAAGCCGATTTGAAATAAATTTCCCGCTAAGCCTGCAACAACTGCAGCAATCATAATAGGTAATAATATAAAGGCCATTTGAACGAGCACTTCAGCGTAAATGAGCATTGCCTTATCCGCATCAAGGTGAGCGAGTGGCACATACTCGATAAATGCCTGCTTGAAAAATATAAAAAAACGGTCCCTCATGAATCCTGCGATAAAAAACAAAAAAAGAAACACAGTGAGAAGAACAATTGCACTTGTAACATCCTGACTTTTTAGTACCTGTCCTTTTTTCCGAGAATCTTGACGTTTTTTAGGAGTGGCTTTTTCGGTCTTTTCCCCTGCAAAGAACTGCAGATCAAGCCGTAACATCATGTTAGCCACCTCCAATTAGTATCATCAAGTCCCTCATAGCGATAATCATCACTTCAAATAACTTTTTCATCATCTGCACCATAACACCCATCATAATGACTAGCACCAAAAAACTGACGCCAATCTTGATAGGAAATCCGATGACGAAAATATTCATTTGCGGCACTGCCCTAGCGGTAATTCCAAGTGCTAAATCGACAAGGAACAAGGTCGCCACAATTGGAATCGACATTTGGAAGGCAATTAAAAATGAGTTCGCAAATGTTCGTACAACAAATTCCGCCAAACGTTCCTCACCTAAAGCGGGCCATAACTGATCCATCGGAATGAATTGATAGCTATAAAATATACCGTCTAACAACATATGATGTCCATTCAATGCGAGCAATAAAAGAATGGCCAGTGAGTTGAAAAATTGACCGAGTAGCGGCGATTGCGCTCCTGTTTGTGGATCAATGACGTTCGCAATGGCGAATCCCATTTGAAAGTCGATAAAGCCTCCTGCAACTTGAATCGCTGCCATAATGATAAATGCGATAATCCCTATCGCTAAACCTGTCACCGCTTCTTTGATGACAAGCAAAATGAACACTCCATCTATTTCTAACACAGGAATATCAATTGAGTAGACGAGTGCCCATGCTAGTAAAGCACCAAAAATAATTCGTTGCGTTGTAGGAATTGCACGATAAGAGAACAATGGAACTGTAACAAAAAATGCAGTAACACGCGTTAAAATAAGTAAATATGCGGCGAATGAAGGAACTAACTCTTCCATTTATTCATCCGATATACCTAATAAGATTTTCAAAAATATCACCTGCAAATGTCGTTACCTTCGTTAGCATCCACGGACCAAAAAGAACAACTCCGACAAGAACAGCAATAATTTTAGGTACGAATGCAAGTGTTTGTTCCTGAATTTGCGTTGTCGCCTGGAAAATACTGACGGAAAGACCTGTTCCCAATGCAATGATAAGGAGGGGGCCCGATGTCAAAAGGATGACCCAAACCGCATTCTCAGCTAACCCTATAACTGTTTCCATCGTCATATTAACCCCTCCTAGAAACTTTGTAACAATGATTTAATAATAAGATACCAACCATCAACAAGTACAAACAACAAAATTTTAAATGGTAATGAAATCATGACCGGTGGTAACATCATCATCCCCATCGACATTAGAATACTCGCAACAATCATATCGATGACTAAAAACGGAATGAAAATCATGAAGCCCATTTGGAATGCAGTCTTAATTTCACTGAGGGCGAATGCTGGCACTAACATCGTCAGTGGCAAATCTTCAAGCGACTCAGGAACCTCTGCCTGGTTGTAGCGTAAAAATAGTTCCAAATCCTTTTGTCTCGTATGCTTACTCATAAACTCCTTCAAAGGCATACTTGCATTTTCATAAGCCTCTTCGAGTGTTATTTCATCTGCAAACAATGGAGTTAGCGCTTGCTCATTGACCTGCTGAAAGGTCGGAGCCATGATGAAAAAAGTTAGAAAAAGTGCTAGTCCGACAAGTACTTGGTTTGGCGGCATTTGCTGTGTCGCCAAAGCCGTTCTAACAAAAGATAGAACAATGACAATGCGTGCAAAGGAAGTCATTAAAATAAGAATGGCTGGTGCAAGCGATAAGACTGTCAAAAGGAGCATCATTTTAATAGATGTCGATACGTTCGCCGCATCACTGTCCGAAAAAAACTGAACGAAATCATTCATCTTCGTTTCGCTCCTTTTCTGTCAAGCGGCTAATATGCCGTTTCCTCTCCTCTTTCATCTCATCGAGTTTAGTTTTGAATAGATCACCAAAATCAGCTGACTCCTTCGTTTGAGTCGTTGAGTCCTTCGACGATATACCTGGCAGCTTTCCTAGTAATCGGCTCAGCATTCCTACTGGTAATTCCATATCGTCACCTTTGTAAAATTCGACGAGTTTACTAATCTCGGCAGGGTCTGTAATTTCTTTCAACAGACGAATATCATCTCCGACTCCTACTAAATAGTACGAATCTCCGATAATAACGAGCTGAATTGATTTATGTTGTCCAAGTGAAATTCCACCCATATTTTTCATGAAACGATTTTTATCATATAAGCGATTTTTTCGATTGACCAATTTAAGTAGTCCGTATAATAAGCCGACAACGAATAGCAATGCTACCATTACTTTTATGTAGTCACCCGCTGACGAACCAACTGCCTCCCCTTGAGATGCTGGGTCGGCAATTGGCTCATCGGTATCGGGTTCAAGATTTATTTCTGTGTCATTTTCTTTTTCTGTATTACTTTCCTTATCCGTATCCCAGTAGTCCGAGACAGATTTGTTCGGATCTTCTTGTGCTTGGACAGGTATGATGACGAGTTGTGGTACGAGAAGAATTGTCAAAAGGAATGCTGACAAATACTTTTTTGCAGTTGTAACTATCATCGTCAATTATCCTAATGCTTTTTCAATAGCTTCAATCACGCGATCTGCTTGGAAAGGCTTAACGATAAAGTCTTTTGCACCTGCTTGAATCGCATCGATAACCATCGCTTGTTGCCCCATTGCAGAACACATAATGATTGTGGCTGAAGGATTTTTTTCTTTAATCGCTTTTAGTGCAGCAATACCATCCATTTCAGGCATTGTAATATCCATTGTGACAAGATCAGGCTTTAATTCTTCATATTTCTCAACAGCCTGTGCACCATCTGCTGCTTCTCCCACTACTTCAAAATTGTTTTTTGTCAAAATATCCTTAATCATCATGCGCATAAATGCAGCGTCATCCACTATTAAAATACGTTTACTCATTCCCAATTACCTCCCGATTTCATCGTAAATTATTTAAACGGTCTACTTGGCTTACAATATCAGTGATCCGAACACCAAAGTTCTCATCAATGACAACTACTTCGCCTTTGGCAATATGGCGATTGTTAACAAGTATATCAACTGGTTCACCTGCAAGCTTGTCTAATTCAATAATTGAACCACTAGACATTTCTAAAATTTCCTTAACGGAACGTTTTGTTCTCCCCAACTCAACAGTCACTTGTAACGGAATATCAAGAAGCATATTCAAGTTATTCGTTTCTGAAGGATTCAGCGAAGGACTTTCAAAGCTAGCAAACTGTGCCTGTTGAACATTTACTTGTGGCTGCTGCATACGCATCTGTTGCTGTGGTGCAGGCTGTGCATATTGTTGTTGCGTATTATCATAAGCAGGCTGCTGCATAGCCGGTTGTTGTACAGGTTGTTGCATAGTAGGCTCCGGCTGTGCAATTGGCGGTGCCATTTCAGCGACGGCTGCGGCTTCTTCTTCAGCTCCCCCACTCAGTAAAGTATTGACTAAGTTTTTACCAAATGTTAACGGCAGTAGCTGCATAATATTAGAATCAATCAGCTCGCCGACTTTTAATGCAAATGACACTTTAATGGATAACTCATCCTGTGGGATTAATTCTCTTCCACGGTCAGATTCTATATCTAATAAATCAATAGTTGGTGGAGATATATCCACTTTTGTATTGAACATCGTCGACATAGAAGTTGCCGCCGAACCCATCATTTGATTCATCGCTTCTTGTACTGCGCTTAAATGGATTTCCCCAAGATTCATATCCGGTTCTGTTCCATCTCCACCGAGCATAAGGTCTGCAATGATAGCCGCATCATTTTGCTTAATAACAAACAAGTTCATACCGCTTAAACCTGCTGTATATTCCACTTTAACAGCTACATACGGATGGATAAATTCAGCTTCCAACTCTTCTTTGTGAACAACCGAAATTGTTGGTGTTGTAATTTCGACTTTTTGTCCGAGCAATGCAGACAATGCCGTTGCCGAGCTTCCGAAGGAAATATTACCGATTTCACCTAGTGTATCCTGCTCTATCTCATCCAAATAATCAGCTGTCACCATACTCTCGGTGGACGAGACGGTGGAATCTTCAGCCTCAATAGGCTCACCTCGCAGTAATGCTTCGATTTCTTCCTGCGAAAGGATATTATCACTCATCATCTTCATCCCCTCCTATCATTGTGTCAATTATCTGCACAGCCATTCTGTTCCCTAGATGTCCTGGTTGCGCTATGAATTTTGGTATATCGCCGACTTTTACGACGAGCGGCGCGTCAATTTTACGATCAAGTGGAATGACATCCCCAAGTTGTAAATACAAGAAATCTTCAATCGTCAGCTGACCGTTTCCGAGCTCAGCAACGACAGGTAAAGGTGCTTTTTTCAAACGTTTTTCAAGCACAACACTTTGTTCAGGCGTCGGCTCTTTCTTATTTGACTGCATCCAATAGCGGACCGACAAATTAGGAACAATCGGCTCTAACACAACGTGTGGAATACAAATATTAATCATCCCACTCGATTCACCAATCATGATATTGAACGAAATAACGACCACCGTTTCGTTTGGCGATATCATTTGAAGAAACTGTGGATTGACTTCCATCTCCGTTAGGAACGGATCAATGTCAATAATACCAGACCATGCTTCGCGTAAGTTATCAAAGGATCTTTCAAATAAGTTCGTCATGATTTTCGTTTCAATTTCAGTTAGGTTATCAGCTTTCCCCGGACTTGTCCCGACACCTCCCATAAGGCGGTCGAGCATCGAGTAAGCAATATTCGGGTTAACCTCCATTAGGATGTTACCATCTAGTGGCGGTACTTCGAAAATATTAATGAGCGTCATATTAGGAATCGACCGAATGAATTCCTCGAATGGAATTTGGTCGACTGATGCGACATTAATCTGAACGTATGTCCGCAGCTGCGCTGAAAAATAGGTCGTTAACAGTCGCGCAAAGTTTTCATGAATTCGTGTTAAACTTCGAATCTGATCTTTGGAAAATCGGAGGGCACGCTTAAAATCATACACCTTAACCTTCCTGGGTTCATCATCTTTTTTCATGTCTTCTGCAGACATTTCTCCTGTCGATAATGCGGACAAAAGTGCATCTATCTCATTTTGGGATAAAATATCGCCGGCCATATGGTCACCTCCTCGCATTAGGGTTCGTACAATGTGCTTTTTTCGTTATTGAATGATGTGTGAAACGATATAGACCTTTTGAATTTCACCCTGCTGCATAAGTGGGTTCAATTGTGATTTTATCGAATCTTCTAGTGCTTGTTTACCGGCTTTGCCTTCTAAATCCTGCGGCGTCATTTCAGATAGTTCTTGAATCAAAATATTTTTCACCTGAAAATCTCTTTTCGACAATTCATCCGCTGCCTTTACGTTATCCGTTTGGATTTTTAAGGAAATACGGATAAATTGTTTACCAACTAAATTTGTTGTAATTTCTTCAATGTCCACCGAGTTCTCGATAATTTCTTCAATTGTCGGTTCTGATGGACCTGCATCACCTTTGTTCAACTGCATAACGAGAATGAGTGCAATGACACCAATTAGTGTAATAGATACTAGAATGATAAGCGCAATTGTCAATACTTTATTCTTCATCTTCTTCACCTCGGATAAACGGATTTGATAGCAACTGAACCGATTTATAAAATTCGATAATCCGGCTGTTAACAAGTTCAGCCTTATCGAGGACTACATATTTGGAGCCTGTTGTAAGCGTGATGGTCGTATCAGGGAACGACTCAATTTTCTCTATGTACAGCGCGTTCAAGGTGAACGTACTGCCATTCAAGCGTGTAACCTGAATCATATGTAAGGGGCCGGGCTTCAAGAGCCGGCCCGACCCTCCTTTTCTAGTAACAGCTATGGTAGTTTAATTGTCATATTTTGAAATAAAGAATACCATTGAATCCACTTCAGCTCCCCCTTTAAGGCGCCTTTGCTTAGTTACTTTTGATATTCATCTATTCAACTAATCTAGTTATCGTTTCAAGTTCACAAGCTCTTGTAGAATTTCATCAGATGTTGTGATAATACGTGTATTCGCTTGGAAACCACGTTGTGCAACGATCATTTCAGTGAATTCTTCTGCAAGGTCAACGTTGGACATTTCTAGGAAACCGGATTCGACGTCCCCGATACCACCTTGGGTTGGGATATTCACTACCTTCTCTCCCGAGTTCGGAGATTGTTGGAAGTAGTTACCACCCACCTTTTGCATCCCACCTGGATTTGGAAACTTCGCCATGACAAGATGTCCGGCATATCTTAGAAAACCATCTTCATCAACAAATGATACCGCGCCATCTTGTGCAACGCTCATACTTTGTGCAGTTGTTGGAATCAAAATTTGTGTATACACTGGTGGATCCGCTATTGTTGGTGGAGCAATTGTATCATCCGCCGTCGCCGAAGCATAAGTTCCTGACCCCTCAACACCCACTAAATACTTCCCACTTGCATCTACTAAATATCCGCTCTTATCCATATAAAAGTTTCCGGCTCTTGTATATTGAATATTGCCGAGGGTAGCACCAACACCAGTACCATCCATCTCACCGACTTGGAAAAAACCATCTCCTGCAATCGCAAGGTCAAGTGTATTTCCTGTAAATTGAGTTGAACCACCTGTATGAATCGTATCAATTGCAGATATTTGTGATCCAAGCCCTACTTGTTTTGGGTTGACCCCACCGCGAGAATCATTACCTCCTGAAGCCCCCGCAACTGTCTGCGAAATCAAATCTTTAAAGATAACTCGTCCTTTTTTAAATCCATAAGTATTAACGTTGGCAATGTTGTTCCCGATAACGTCTAGTTTTGTTTGGAAGTTTCGTAGACCTGAGATACCTGAGTACATTGAGCGTAACATAAAATAATTTTCCCCTCTCGGTTTTGAGTGTAGCCGCTTCAATCAGTCCGCGGCTCGTTGGCATCCTTTACGGTCCTGCCAAAATGTTAGCTGAGCACAATTGTGCCGTCGATATTCGTAAATAATTGGTCCTTTGCTTCTGCGCGATCCATCGCTGTTATAACCGTTGAATTCTTTGCACTCACAATTAGTGCTGCTTGGTCCATCAATACAAGCGATTCTCTTATTCCTTTGGATTTTGCCTCATTCACCTTATCCGTCACATGTGCCCATTCGGCATCTGATATGTGGATATTGCGTTCCATTAACCTGTCAGCTGCATGTTTGCTTATTTTAAGCGTTGCTGGCTGTAGTGCATTGTTTAAATGCTCGATAAATGACTGCTTAGGGCTAGATGCTGCTGCTACTTGTGGCTGCCCCGGGCGAATAAGCGGTTGCGATGGAATGCGATGGAAATTCAGTTTGTCCATACAATCGCTCCGTTCTTAGTTATTCACTTATTGAAGTGAAGTTTTTGCCTTCAACACGGATGTCCCCTTCTAAGATGTACTCCAGTTTTCCACCTTTTTTTGAAACCGAAATAACTTTACCCGTTTTTTCTTCTTCACCGTCCATATACCCTACTGTCTTACCTATTAGCGCACTAGCTTCAACAAGGCTATTTGTTCCACCTGCACCATCCGTCTTCACTTCTGAGATGTTACCTGGTGTTATCACTTTATCATTGTCTAAGATGAATTTGACATCGCCATTTTCATACTTGATAGACACAATTTGATTCGTACCTTCTTCAACTTCTAGCTTACCATCTTCGCCTTTAATGGGATTGCCTTGATCATCTAGCTTTAACTCATGCCAAGTAACATTTTTCCCAACAAAGCTCGTATACTGAATCATTTGTGCTTGCGTTTGTGCTTCAGCGAACTTTTCGAATGACTTAGATAGGTTCATCGTCTGTTCAAGTGCTGAAAACTGCGCCATTTGGGCAATAAACTCATTATCCTTCATCGGATTCGTAGGGTCCTGGTTCTGTAATTGAGTGATGAGTAGCTTCATAAAGTCATCTTTTCCCAACGTTCCATCGCCTGTTTTACGCTCATCGCGCTGTTTGTTGATAAGATAATCGTTGCTACTAATCGGCTTTTGTCCTTCTATGGCCATTTTTACACCTCCAACTCAATCATGTATTCCTGGAATGTTAATTGTTCTTCATCGTTTTGCTCTTGCCGATCGTTAGTTTCTTGACCATCCTGTTTAAACTGCTGATTGAAGCCCTGCTCGCGATCATTTCTTGCTGTATCTTGCAATGTTTGAGAAACATCGATTCGTTCTACTGGTAAGTTTTGCTGTAGGAACGCTTGTCGAAGCTGATTTAGCTGACTATCGAGCATTTCTTTTCCTAATGCCGTGGATGCAAGTATTCTCGCGGTCATAATACCGTTCACTTGCAGCAATTCAATACGAACTTGTCCCAAATGTTCTGGGTACAATTTAATGAGTAAACGATTCGTTCCGCCAGTTTGACCAAAATTAGCTCGTTTGAAGACAGTTTGCATTTCACGAACTAACGCCTCGTTACGTGCGGCATTGTTACGATTTTCTGCTTCAGTAATCGTAAATTCGCCTTTAGGCACTGTTACTGCATTAGCCACATTTGTTGAAACTTGCTGAGATGGCTCAGCATTTTTGTTAGCCGATTCATCATCTGTCTGTGATTGCCCTGGATTTGTTTGAATGACAAAACGGACTGCCGACTTCGAATCCATGAACTGTAGCATATCTAGCTTGGTCGTGCTGTTAGCATTAAGCGTTTCTTCGAATTGTCCTGCTGCTGCAACAAGATAACTTTGCAATGAAAAAACCTGTTGCTCTTGTTTCACTAATAAGTCAGTTTTAGGTGCAATTAACGAGACTGTTTTCAATATTGTTAACAAGTCAACTGCCTGTTGTTTCGATAGTTCCCCCTTGCCTGCCAGTTCGTCAGACAATTGAGCAAAAAACTGTGGTGCTACTTTATCAACTGCATTCAACACAGTCCAAAAATCAGTTGAGTAAGCCACTTCCGTGAGCTCCTCTTGACTAAGTCCCGCCTTCTCCAACAGTGATAAAATGCTGTCCATCAATTGCTTTGGCTCAATGTTTAATAAACCTGCTACCTCTTCCAAGCTACCTACATTGAGCATGGAAACTAATACTCCATCACTACCTAGTTCTTTTAAAGCCACTTCCAGTTCTTCAACTGACTGCGCATTTAAGATAGCTTGTATAGAGTCATTAGAAACCTGTGCAGTGGGCTGCTGTTCAACTGGAACAATAACAGCATTTCCAGCTGCAACTGCACTTCCGAAAACTGAACCAAACGTTCCGGCTGATGCTTGACCACTTTGCACACCATTCGATGGTGTTTGTAGATTTTGACCTGGCATAGCTTGTATTGCTGCGATATTCACTCTTTCACCTCCCTTCAAGTTTAGGTAAATACGTTATTGCTCACCTGTCATTAATGTCGTATACTTGGCAGCGTCTTCCGGTGCCATCTTCTCAAGTACCGCAGCTAAAATGTCCGGTTTTAAGTTTGCTAAAATACGAATGGCTTCCGTATCTGCCATTTCTGTAATGACTGGCGCTACCGATTTTGCAGACATTTGCTCATAAGTTGTAATGATACTTTTAAATTCTTTTTTAGTATCATCCTGTTCGTTAGTCAGTCGGGCAATTTCATCGACTAGCCTCTGCTGTTCAACTAACAACTTATCCTGCTCATCGGTTGATTTGTCAAAATCACTTTGCAGCTTGAACAGTTCAGCTTCTTTTTCTTTAATTTCCGCTTGTAACGACACAACGCGTTCTTCCAAGACAAGATTATCAGCACCCGTATCTTCCTCTTTTTTCTCACTTACGAAAGGAAGTGTCTCGGTCCATTCTTTTGCCTTGTCAAATACATTGATATCTGCAAACTTTGCAAGGATGAGTAGGACAGCCGATATAAAGAGCAGCGGGATGAATATCCAAAGCAAAAGAATTTGGAATATCCCAGCCTTTTTTTCACTCGTCTCTTCGGGTATTGTATTTATTTCTTTTGATTTTTTCACCACATTACCACCCGTTTTCTCTTCTACGGAACTTCAACGTTGCTAATTCATCAAGCTGGATTGCTTCCAGCTGTTCCATTTCAGTACGATGATTTTCATGATCTTTTTCTTTCATTTTTTCAAACTTACGCACTTCAAGCGTTCTTTCCAGCAGCTTCCCCTCGAACCAAGTCATTTTTGAACGGGCTTGCATAACTTGCTGTTGTGCCACCGCAATCCTTTTTTCAAGGGTTTCAAGGAAGCGAACATAGTGATGAATCTCATTAACTGAAAAACCAACTTCCATCTTTTCTACTTGCTCTAAAAGCGTATCTTCCTTCTTTTTCAGCAGGTCATAAAGCTGAGTGGCCACAATTTCAAATGCTTGAACCGCTTCTTTGTACTCGATTTCGGTTTCTGTTTTTTCTTGTTCACGGTACATCAACACTTTTTCAAAGCGATACTGGTAGGCCTTCACGTTGCACCGCCTCCTATACCGAGTGATATAAGTTCTTCTATACTATCAGCCATTGAAATGTTATCCCTAAAGCCTTGCTTCAAATAGTTTGTAATAAGCGGCTCGTATTCAATAGCCTGATCGATTTCTTTCGACGTGCCTCGTTTATAAGCGCCTATATTAATGAGGTCTTCAGATTTACTATACGTATAATACAAATCACGTAATCTTTCCGCCGCTTTTACATGCTCTGGATCAGCAATATGGTTCATTAACCGACTGACACTTTTCAAAACGTTGATTGCGGGATATTGTCCCCTATTTGCCAGCGTCCGGTCTAAGACGATATGACCGTCTAAAATCCCTCGGACTGCATCAGCAATCGGCTCATTCATATCATCACCATCAACGAGAACAGTGTAGAACGCTGTAATCGCACCATGTTCATTCGTACCGGTACGCTCCAGTATTTTAGGAAGTATCGCAAAAACAGATGGTGTATAGCCACGGGTAGCGGGTGGCTCTCCAACAGCTAATCCAATTTCACGCTGCGCCATAGCAATTCGGGTGACAGAGTCCATCATGAGCATGACGTTCATCCCTTTGTCTCTAAAATACTCCGCAATCGCAGTCGCTGTGTATGCTCCCTTAATGCGCATAAGGGCAGGTTGGTCTGAAGTTGCAGCAACGACAATGGTCTTTTTCATGCCCTCAGGTCCAAGATCGCGTTCGATAAATTCACGAACTTCACGGCCCCGTTCTCCGATAAGCGCGATAATATTTATATCTGCGGTTGTATTGCGTGCAATCATACCGAGTAAAGTACTTTTCCCGACACCCGATCCAGCAAAAATCCCCACACGCTGACCATTTCCGACCGTAAGCATACCATCTATTGCTTTCACACCAACTGATAGCTTTTCGTCAATCGGTGGGCGCGTTAACGCATTCGGAGGATCCTGTTCTGTTCGTACAGTCGTCAAACCTTTTGGTAGTGGGCTTTTGTCAATGAGGTTCCCCATTGAATCTAGCACTTTCCCAATTAGATTCATACCGACCTTCACTTCAAGCGGTTTGCCTGTACCTTCGACGAGGCAGCCACTTGAAATATCGCGAACATTCATATAAGGCATTAGGATAACAATTTCTTCCCGAAAGCCTACGACCTCTGCCTTAATGATTGAATCACCCTTGCTAGATGTATTCAAATGGATTAGGCAGACGTCTCCGATAGAGCTCTCCGGGCCCTGTGACTCAATCATGAGACCGACAACGCGGGCAACACGACCAAACTTTTTAAAAGTCTTCACTTTTGGTATAAAGTCGGTTAGCTCCTCCGCTTTTTTCATCGTCAATTCCCGCCTTCCATGATTTCAACGAGCCCTTCTCTTAATTCGTTCAGCTGTTCATCGATGCTGACTACAATTCGACCGTGATTTGTTTCGATATAACATTGCGTCGCTTCAAACTCTTCATTGGCAAAAATTAGAAATGGAACATCTGGTGGAAAAATAGCTGCAAGCTCCGCGCGATTGTCAGAAACTAATTCAAAATAATCGAGTGAAACATATAGCTTAATCTCTTTCATTTCTCGTGCTTCCTTCAATGCCCTTTTCACAACTGCGATATAATTCGTTTCATCATCCTCTAACGATTGCCCCATGATGCGTTCCGCTGTACGCATACCTAATTCAAGAATTACTCGCTCTTGACTATCTAAATATTGCTGTGCGTTTTTATGGGATTGTTCTGTTGCTTCATTGGCAATTCGGACGGCATTAGTCATTTCGGACACTGCTTTATTATGCCCTTCTTCAAAGCCGACTTGGAATCCCTCGTCGTAAGCCTGCTGTTGCAGAACAGTTTTTTCATCCTGCCAAGCTTCCTGCATAGCCGAAATATCCTCTGTCGCAATTTGTCGCATCTGTTCGATTTCTGCTTTCTCTTGTTCAATTTCATGCTTTGCGGCTTTCAATAGACGATCACGTTCTGCAAGTACATCCTCTAATGTTAACTCTTCCGTTACATCGAGCTCCTGGGGAATCGCTAAACTACGGATTGAGATTTCTCTCATTTGCCCTTGTTGAGATATCGTATTGAACGAACGGAATACGTTAGACAATGATATCATCTCCTCCGCCACGCGCGATGATGATTTCACCAGAATCTTCAAGTCTTCTAATAATACTTACAATACGAGCTTGAGCTTCCTCCACATCACGTAAGCGCACAGGTCCCATAACATCCATTTCTTCTTTGAAGGATTCCGCCATCCGCTGGGACATATTGCGGAACAAAACTTCTTTTACTTCCTCACTAGAAACTTTTAATGACAGAATCAAGTCTTCGTTCTCACAATCACGTACAATTCGTTGAATTGAACGATTGTCCAAAGTAACAATATCTTCGAAGACAAACATCCGCTTGCGGATCTCTTCTGCCAGCTCTGGGTCTTGAATTTCAAGCGCATCGAGGATTGTTTTCTCTGTCGCTCGGTCTACACCATTCAGTACTTCGACTACCGCATCGACGCCACCCGTCTCCGTGAAGTCCTGAGTCACTGTTGAAGATAGTTTACGTTCAAGAACCGCTTCAACTTCACTGATAACCTCTGGTGAAGTTGAGTCCATCATCGCAATCCTTCTTGCAATATCTGCCTGCACCTCTTGCGGTAATGATGATAAAATCATTCCCGCCTGCTCTGACTCTAAGTAGGACAAAATCAGCGCAATCGTTTGTGGATGCTCATTTTGTATAAAATTCAAAATTTGTGAAGGATCAGCTCGTCTCGCAAAATCAAATGGTCTTACTTGTAAGGATGATGTCAAGCGATTAATAATCGCTTGTGCATGATCTTTACCTAATGCTTTTTCAAGAACCGTTTTCGCATAGCCAATCCCACCCTGCGAGATATAATCCTGTGCTAATGCAATATTATGAAACTCTTCGATAATCTCTTCTTTTATAGACGATTCGACTTTTTTCACACCTGAAATTTCAAGTGTTAAACGTTCAATTTCATCTTCACTCAAATGCTTATATACCGCCGCCGACACTTCCGGACCGAGGGAAATGAGCAGGAGTGCCGCTTTTTGTTTACCAGTCATTCCTTTTTCTTTCTTAACCAAAATTCATCCCTCCGTCATTCGTCGGCAATCCATGTACGTAGCAACTTCGCAAACTCTTCCGGCTTATCTTTCGCCATCTTCTCAAGCTGCTTCCTGCGGACAGTTCCTTCCGTTTCAAGCTCATCATTGATATCGTCTACATTAAATGTTGCAAGTTGTTCCTCAATAATCGTTTCTTCTTCCAATTCACGCGCTTTGCGCTTGCTACGCAAGAACATAAAGATAAGAATTCCAATAATGAGAAGTAATGCAACTCCTACAATATAAGCCCATAACGGAATAACAGCCTGCGTTACAGCAAATGGATCTGTATTCCCGCTGAATGGTTGAACCGATACGATAATTTTATTATCCAATGTATCCTCAAAATCGACGCCAGCCGCCACTTTATCTACCGATGTACGAGCAATCGTTTTAAGAATATTTTCGATTTCGCCCCTCATCTCCACTGGTATCGTATCTGCATTGCCATCTAGCATTACTTGGATCCCGATATCTCTAATTTTGTATGGACTTTCAACAATCTCTTTACGTATACGGTTCACTTCGTTATTTACTGTTTCTTCGAGTCGCTCGTAGTCACCGTTAGACATTGTGCCTTCTTGCAATGTTGTCCTGTTATCAGTAGGATCTGCTCCCTCTGTTAAACCACCCGCGAGCGCTCCGTTCCCCGTAAATGTTTCCGTAATACGTTGGACGCTAAGCGCGATTCCTTCCATACTTTCCTCATCTACTGGCAACACAATGTTCTCTTCTCGATTTTCGAGCTTAAAGTCAATATCCGTCGTTACGGATACAACCACTTTATCCTGCCCCATCATCGTGCCAAGCATCATTTGGATTTGACGTTGTAAATCACGTTCAATTGTCTTTTTAACCGACATCTGGTCAGTGATATTAGTTCCATATGAATTAGTAGTAGTCCCATAATCAAATGACTCCGAGTACTGATTGACAATTGTAATATCATCTGTCGATAGATTCGACACACCATTCGCTACTAAATTATAAAGTGCGTTAATTTGCGGTTCAGTGAACTGATGCCCTGGATTTGTTTTTAACATGACAGCAGCAGTTGCTTTCTGCGTAGTATCATTTAGGAAAACACCTTGTTTCGGCAACGTGATAACAACATTTGCATCTTGCACGCCTTCGATTCCCTTAAGTAAGTTGGCAAGTTCCGTTTGCGTTGCTCCTAACTTAATCATATCGAATTCATTGTCCGTTGTTCCGAAGCCGGCATTTTCAAAGAAAAAGGCATAGCCAGGCGTACCTGAAGTTGGAAACCCTTCTGCTGCCAGGGATACTAGTAAGTCATCCACTCGCTCTTGCGGTACAAGTATCGATGTGCCGCCTGGTGCAATTTTATTCGATACACCTTGACTATCTAACTGTTCTTTAATGCGTCCAATTTCCGCCCGGGATACATCCGAATAGAGTGTCACATAATTTGTCTTAGACAAATAAAACGTCAGAAAGGCAGCAATTAAAATGACAGCCACAGTAGAACCTACATATGTAATTTTTTGTTTTTTTGTGCGACCCGACCAGAACTCTTTTGCATCCGTTCTGATTTTCGTCAATCTTTCATTCATTGTAATCCCCCGGTCAGCATACGTAATTCAATTATCATTTTCCAATCACTTAATGCACTCAATTAGACAGGCATCCTAATAATTTCTTGGTATGCTTCAATCACTTTGTTACGAACTTCCATTGTAGCGTTTAAAGCAATTGATGCTTTTTGAGCCGTAATCATAACGTCGTGAAGTTCGACATTTTCACCCATGACCAATTTTTGTGTCATTAGATCTGATTCATACTGCTTCGTATTGACGCCTTCAATCGCATTTTTTAGTAAGCTACCGAAATTTTGTTGCGATTCATAGGGTGTTGGTTTCACCTGCGTGTCCATTTTCAGCAATCCCGTAGATGGTGCAGTACTTAAAATAGATTGTATCGCCATTATGTTATCTCCTTTTCAAATCAGTTATTTTCCGATTTCAAGTGCTTTCATCAGCATTGATTTGTTGGCATTTAACACAGTGATATTCGCCTCATAGGACCGTGTTGCCGACATCAGGTCAATCATTTCCCTTAGTGGGTCCACATTCGGCATTTCAACGTAGCCCTCATCATTTGCATCTGGATGACTAGGGTCGAAGACAAGCTTAAATGGCGTTTCGGTATCCTCCTGAATTCTTGAAACCGTCACACCATTACCTACAGAGCCTTTTATTTGTCTACCCATCGAAGCATTTAGCATAGATGAAAATTGTCCTTCGCGTGGTTGAAGCGTCACCGTTTTACGGCGATAAGGCTGCCATTCTCCATCGACCATTTTACCGCGCGTTGTATCAATATTTGCCATATTGGATGAAATAACATCCATACGCATACGTTGTGCAGTTAGGGCAGATGCTGATGTGTTCAAACTATGAAAAATCGTCAATATCAACGGCCTCCTTTAATCACATTTTGTAGCGTATTGAACTTTCCGTTAATTCGATCGACAAGTGCATTGTAGTAAATTTGGTTTGCTGCAAGATCAGCCTGTTCCTTATCCATATCTACTCCGTTGCCATTGTGGCGATAGCGTAAGTTCGAATAGTTAAATACACCCGGCTGCGTTCCATTTGATTTGAATGCGATGTGACGGGCATCTGTCCGATAGGCTTCTAGTGAGTTTGCCCTAACATCTGCAAACACTTCTTTAAAACTAACGTTTTTCGCTTTGTAATTCGGAGTGTCGACATTTGCAATATTTTGTGAAATCGCCTTTCCCTTCGTAGCGGAGAAATCCAAACCGCGTTCCAAATCTGAAATTGTTCCTCCAAAAATATTCATCTATTCACCTCATATTCCCTTAGTTGTACAATTCAAACAGCCTTTCTTAATATCAAGATCACATTTTTGATTGCTACCAAACTACTCTTTTCAACATATACTCCTATTGTAGCGGATGTTAGCGAATCTTGTCTATTAAATACAGTGAATATCTCTTAGTCCTAAACAACCGTTTTATCAATAGATAATTTTTTACAATTAACCCAATAGGTCTATTATACTTATATCTAAAGTGCGTATTTAACCGTAAGTCCTATACATTTTTTCCAATAAAACACTTTCAATTGCATAAAAAATACCTCTTCTGATTTCAGAAGAGGCGTCTTTTAGACTAACTTATTATGATTTTTGTTTTTCAAGTTCCTCAAGGAATTTACCATTTAGCACTTTGATATAAGTACCTTTCATACCTAACGAACGAGATTCGATAACGCCAGCACTTTCAAGCTTACGTAGCGCGTTGACGATTACTGAACGTGTAATGCCTACACGGTCTGCAATTTTAGATGCAACTAGCAAGCCTTCGTTACCATCAAGCTCATTGAAAATATGCTCAATCGCTTCATGCTCACTATAAGATAGCGAATTGATAGCCATTTGAACGACCGCTTTACTGCGAGCTTCTGTTTCAATTTGCTCTGATTTTTCACGTAAAATTTCCATACCAACAACTGTTGCACCATACTCAGCAAGAATTAGATCATCTTCTTGGAAATCTTCTTTCAGTCTTGCCAAAATTAGCGTACCAAGACGCTCCCCACCACCGATAATTGGAACAATCGTTGTCAAGCCTTCTTTGAACAGCTCACGGTTTTCAACTGGGAATACCGTATGAATGCTATCAACATCTAGGTTTGAAGAAGTTTCTCTTACTTCAAACAGTCTGTTTGTGTACTCTTCTGGGAATTTACGTTCTTCAAACATTTTTTTCATACGATCGTTTTCAATTTGATGGTGAATTTCAAGACCAAGTAATTTACCTTTTCTGCTGACGATAAAAGCATTACATTCAATAACCGAACTTAACTTCTCCGCCATTTCTTTAAAGTTTACCGGTTTACCTGCTGATCTTTGTAGCATAGCATTGATTTCACGTGTTCTTACTAATAATGACATTTGTTGTTTCCTCCTTGGGATAGTTGTTAATATATTTGTTATTGTGTTTAATGAATATTCTAAAGGTTTTCAATCATTAAATAAACTAAAACGTTTCAATTATAGTATAAATTGTGACAAATCTTTGTTTTTAGCAATGTTTTTTAACTTTTCATCGACATAAGCCGGTGTTATTTTAATTGTTGTAGGTCCAATATCAGCCGCCTCAAATGATAATTCCTCGAGTAGCTTCTCCAAAATTGTATGAAGTCGTCTTGCACCAATATTTTCTGTATGATCATTCACGTCAAATGCAATTTCCGCGAGTTTGCTAATTGCCTCGTCTGTAAAATCCAATACAACATCTTCAGTCGCTAATAATTTTTCATATTGACGAATTAGCGAGAAGTCCGGCTCTTTCAAAATGCGTTCAAAATCATCCTTCGACAGCTTCTCCAGTTCAACACGAATCGGGAAACGACCTTGAAGCTCGGGAATAATATCCGAAGGCTTCGCTGTGTGAAAGGCACCCGCTGCAATGAACAAAATGAAGTCTGTCTTCACCGCTCCATACTTCGTCGAAATTGTTGACCCTTCAACAATCGGTAAAATATCTCGCTGAACACCTTCTCGCGAAACATCCGCTGAAGAACCTCCACCGTTACGACTAGCAATTTTGTCCATTTCGTCAATGAAGATAATGCCCGATTGCTCCGTTAATTCAATTGCCCGCCTTGCAATTTCATCATGGTCAATCAGTTTGTCAGCTTCCTCAGCTTCGAGGGCTTTACGGGCATCCTTTACTTTCATCTTACGTTTCACTGATTTTTTCGGCATGAAGGAAGAGAGGGCGTCTTGCATATTGGCACCCATTTGTTCCATACCCGAACCTTGTAGCGCATCAAACATAGATGGTTGCTGAGCAGTCACTTCAATTGTGACCATTTGCTCTTCCAGCTGCCCCGCTTTTAAGCCCGCCGCGACGGTCGAGCGTTTGCTCTTCACTTCGGCAATCTCTGCATAATCGGTTTCTTCTGGCTCCGCCTTTTGTCCAAACAGCATTTCAAATGGATTTTGCATACCGCCACCCATTTTCTTTTTTTCAGGAACAAGCAGCTCGACCAATCGTTCCTCAGCTAGGACAGTTGCATGCGCTTTTACAGCTTCACGCTGTTCTTGCCGAACAATACGCACCCCGACTTCAGTTAGATCTCTTACCATCGACTCGACATCACGTCCGACATAGCCTACTTCAGTAAACTTTGTCGCTTCGACTTTAATGAATGGCGCATTGACTAGCTTAGCAATCCTTCTTGCAATTTCAGTCTTCCCAACACCAGTCGGACCAATCATTAGAATGTTTTTCGGAATGATTTCACTTTTTTCTTCGTCTGGTAATCGACTTCTTCTATACCGATTACGAATCGCAACAGCAACGGCTCGTTTAGCATCGTTTTGGCCGATAATAAAACGGTCAAGATGCGCAGTCAATTCCTTTGGCGTCAGTTCCTGTCTGTTAGTCATTCGAGGACCTCCACAATAATGTTGTCATTCGTGTAGACACAAATTTCAGCAGCCGTTTCCAAAGCCGCTTTCGCAATTTCCGGCGCAGTCAGCGAATGACCGCTATACTTTTTCAATGCCCGGCCAGCAGCGAGCGCATAGTTGCCGCCCGAACCAATAGCCAAAATGCCATCATCGGGTTCGATAACCTCTCCTGTTCCCGATACAAGTAATAAACGTTCACTATCCATGACGAGTAACATCGCTTCAAGTTTCCGAAGAATTCGATCTCCACGCCATTCCTTTGCCAATTCAACAGAGGCACGTTCAAGATTTCCATTGTACTCCGTTAGCTTCGCCTCGAATAATTCAAATAATGTGAAGGCGTCTGCCACCGATCCTGCAAATCCTGCCAATACTTTTCCACCGAAGATTCTACGCACTTTTTTCGCTGTACGCTTCATCACGACTGCATTTCCTACCGTTACCTGCCCATCGCCTGACATAGCACAAGACCCCTCATGGCGAATCGCAAAAATCGTCGTTGCATGGAACTCCATCCTATCTTCCTCCTATGCTCGCGGATGCGTATTCATATACGTTTTCCGTAAATGCTCTTTCGTAATATGGGTATACACTTGCGTTGAAGATAAATGACTATGGCCAAGTAACTCTTGAACAGTTCTCATATCAGCACCACCTGCTAGCAGATGCGTTGCAAAAGAATGGCGAATCATATGCGGATATATTTTCGAGTGTAGTGATGCCTGTTCCATCATCTTGCTTAGTATATGACGCACCCCTCTATCGGTTAGCGGATCACCACGTAAATTGACAAATAACATATCATGCTCTTTCTGTTTCATCAAATCCAGCCTACTGTTTTCACGGTAAGCATCCAATGCAGATTGTGCATAACTGCCAAAAGGCACATAACGTTCTTTACGACCCTTCCCCATGATGAGGACAATGCCTAGATGGTCATCAATATCCTTCATTCGTATGGATAGCAACTCACTTACACGTATGCCCGTTGCATAAAGTAACTCGAGGATGGCATAATCACGTAATGATTTCTTATCTTCCCCTTTACAAGACGAAAATAACAATTCCAGTTCCTCTTCATAAAAAAAAGCCGGAAGCCGTTCTTCCTTTTTCGGATGATGCAGCGATCGGAATGCAATATCATTGATGTCATAGCGAGCATTCGCAAACTTAAAAAAAGAACGAACTGAAGAAATCTTTCTAGAAATCGACGCTCTTGCCAATCCTTTATCATACAGGCCTGTCACGTAAAGCCTCGCTTCAGAATATGCGACATCATTCAAATCGGTTATTCCTTCGACCTCTAGAAATTCCAGAAATGCATCGACATCTTTTTCATATTCTAATACGGTATAAAATGAGTAGTTTTTTTCCAAGCGGACATAAGTAATGTATTCATCCCGAATATGAGATGGTTGTAGAGCCATATAATTCACCCCTTAGAATGAAAAGCCTCTGGTATTATAACAAAATTACGAGTCGTTTGAATAGTAAAACACATTTTACGAAGTATAGTAGCGCTCTGACGTACAAAGTGACTAGAAAATGGCGATTAATTCGCTTATTCAAAAGTCATCCACGATTCACTATACATTATATGATGAACATCGAGCAACTTTCTTTTCATAAGAAGTCAGACCTCTTTTGATTTGTTCGTTTTCCTGACACAATTTGTTCATATCTGAAAATTACGCCACATCAATTAAGTACTTTAACGTAAAAAAAAGAAGAAGACTAGGATTTTCTCCCAGAACTACTTCTTTTCGTCATTTATTAATTAGTCGATACGGTTGGTTGAAATTCTAGTATAGTCTTCAATGCACGTTCCGCATGTTTTTCTGCACGTTCAACCTTGGACTTCACACGTTCGCCAAGCTCTGGGAACAATCCGAAATTAATATTCATCGGTTGAAAGTTTTTGGGGTCTGCTTCCGTAATATAGCGCGCCATGCTTCCCAATGCCGTTTCATGTGGGAAGAGGATTGGTTCTTTTCCTAGCGCCAAATTTGCCGCATTGATGCCAGCTATTAGACCTGAACCAGCTGATTCTACATATCCTTCAACACCTGTCATCTGACCGGCAAAGAAAATATTCGGATTTGCTTTCAATTGATAAGTCGCGTCTAGTACCCGGGGTGAGTTGACAAATGTATTTCGATGCATCACACCATAGCGTACAATTTCAACGTTTTCCAGCCCCGGAATAAGATTAATAACTTCTTTTTGCGCTCCCCATTTCATATGCGTTTGGAACCCGACGATATTGTACAAAGTACCTGCAGCGTCATCTTGACGCAGCTGCACAACTGCTTTCGGACGCTTTCCTGTCTCAGGATGCTCTAAGCCTACTGGTTTAAGTGCTCCGAATAGCAAGGTTTTTTCACCGCGTTGAGCAAGCACTTCTACAGGCATACAGCCTTCAAAGTAAATTTCTTTTTCAAATTCTTTTAAAGGAACTACTTCCGCTGCAACGAGAGCGTTGTGAAACCGTTCGAATTCCTCTTCATTCATCGGACAGTTCAGATAAGCCGCTTCGCCTTTATCATAACGAGATTTTAAATAAACCTTGTCCATATCAATCGAATCTTTTTCAATGATTGGCGCTGCCGCATCATAGAAATAAAGATATTCCTCACCTGTCAATTTAAGAATTTGCTCCGCAAGTGCCGGTGATGTAAGTGGACCTGTCGCAATAATCGTAATTCCCTCTGGAAGTTCTGTTACTTCCTCATTCACAATTTCGATGAGTGAATGGTTTCGAATTGTCTCTGTTACATTGCCCGCAAACTCATGGCGGTCAACAGCTAACGCTCCTCCGGCCGGAACTGCACAGGCATCCGCCGCACGAATAATGAGCGAATCAAGTTTTCTCATCTCTTCTTTGATGACGCCGACTGCATTCGTTAAGTTGTTGGCACGCAATGAGTTACTACACACCAGTTCAGCAAATTTGTCCGTGTGATGCGCAGGTGTCTGTTTGACTGGTCTCATTTCAAATAGACGCACATTCACTCCCCGGCTCGCAATTTGCCACGCAGCCTCACTTCCAGCAAGTCCAGCACCTATAACATTTACGGTGGGTGTCATTCCATTACCTACTTTCCACAATACTTATTAATAAGGTTGGATTTGTGAACCAAGCGAAGGCACCTTAAAAGGGGTCGCCGAAGCCATAAGACTGGTGGCGAAGCTACCTGGCTTATGGCGGGAGGCACCCCGAGCACCGTAGCGGATTCAGTGAAATCAACTTTATTGCTGTGTATCCTCTTTATAATCACATTCCGTACATTGAATTTGTACACCTTTTTTCAATTTCTTCTCAACTAGCGTATGCTCACATTTTGGACAAGGTCTAGCAACCGGCTTGTCCCATGATACATATTCACATTCTGGGTAACGGTCGCAGCCGTAGAAAATCCGCTTCGTCTTACTTTTTCGCTCAACCACTTGCCCCTCTTTACAAGTCGGACAAGTGACGCCAATCGGCTTAATAATCGCCTTCGTATTGCGACAATCTGGAAAACCAGAGCAAGCCATGAACTTACCGTAACGACCTAGCTTAAACACCATTGGTAAACCACATTTTTCGCAATCCTCACCAGCAGGCTCATCTTTAATTTCAATTTTTTCCATCTCAGCATCAGCTACTTGAACATGCTTTTCAAAATCGCGATAGAACAAATCAATGACTTCAACCCATTTAATGTTACCTTCCTCGACATTATCAAGTCCCTGCTCCATTTGCGCCGTAAATTCTACATCGATAATATCAGGAAAATATTGATTGACTGCTTGATGGACAATTTCACCAAGCTCCGTCGGGATAAAGCGCTTGGCATCCAACGTCACATAGCCGCGCTTTTGAATCGTATCAAGCGTCGGTGCAAAAGTGGAAGGACGACCTATGCCTAACTCTTCCAATGTTTTGACTAATCTCGCTTCCGAGTACCTTGGCGGTGGTTGTGTAAAGTGCTGCTTCGGATCGATATCACTATATTTCAAATGCTCGCCTTCTTCTAGCGGTGGCAAAATACGATCCTTTTCTTCTTCCTTATCGTCATCGCCTTCTACATACACCTTCATAAACCCTTGGAATTTGACCTGTGAGCCGTTCGCTCTAAAGCGAACATCATTGTTCACAAGATCGACTGTAACCGTATCCAGGATGGCAGGGGCCATCTGGCTCGCGACGAAACGTTCCCAAATAAGCTTGTATAGTCGCAATTGATCACGTGATAACACTGTTTTCATAGCAGCCGGAGGGCGCATAACAGATGTAGGTCGAACCGCCTCGTGCGCATCCTGCGTTTTAGTAGAATCTTTTTTAACTGGCTTTGTTGCCGTCACGAATTCTTTTCCATACATTGTTTCGATAAATGACTTCGCTTCTTCTTTCGCACTATCAGCGATTCGCGTTGAATCCGTTCTCATATAAGTGATCAGACCGACGCTGCCTTCTTTACCGAGGTTAATCCCCTCATAAAGCTGTTGAGCAAGCATCATCGTTTTCCTTGCTCGGAAGTTCAACTTACGGGCAGCCTCTTGCTGTAAGGATGACGTAGTGAATGGTAATGCAGGATTGCGCTTCCGTTCTTTTTTCACGACGTTTGCAATTTCAAAGTCACCTTTGTCCAGCTGACCAATGATTGCATCGACTTGCTCTTTGTTTACAAGCTTCACTTTTTTCTTTGTATCACCATAAAATACAGCTTCAAATTCCTTATTACCTTTTTTAAATTGGCTCGTAATGCTCCAATATTCTTCAGGAACAAACGTCTGAATTTCATTTTCCCGGTCGATGATTAAGCGAAGTGCAACAGACTGAACACGTCCAGCTGAAAGACCTTTTTTAACTTTCTTCCATAAAATCGGGCTAATGTTATAGCCTACAAGTCTATCTAGTATGCGGCGCGCTTGTTGAGCGTCCACTAGGTCCATGTCAATCGGCCTTGGATTTTTAAACGATTCCTTAATTGCCTCTTTCGTAATCTCATTGAAGACGACACGACAATCCGAATCGATGTCAACACCAAGCTGATGTGCTAGATGCCACGCAATCGCTTCCCCTTCTCTGTCGGGGTCAGCCGCGAGAAAGATTTTTTTTGCTTTTTTCGCTTCTTTTTTCAAATCTTGAAGAATGGGGCCTTTACCACGAATGGTAATATACTTCGGTTCATAATTATTTTCAGTATCGACACCCATTTGACTGCGCGGAAGATCGCGCAAATGACCGAGTGATGCACGTACTTTATATTTTTTCCCAAGATAGCGTTCAATCGTTTTCGCCTTTGCAGGGGATTCCACGATTACTAAGTAATCTGCCATTATTTATGTGCCTCCTTAAAGAGGTTCCGTATTTATTCTATCAATTATACCTCGGCGTAATTGCGAATCGAACAGCGAAGGGTTCGATTTGCCGTATTTCTGCGTTCTTTGCAGAAATTAAGACACTTTTCAGGACGTCGCGCACTTAGTCTGCCTTCCTAAGCACCCTAAAAAATCTGCGACATCCGCCGGAGGCTTTATCTTTATCCAGCAGGTTTTCCGCTGAACGAAGATAAAAGAATATCTGTTGCAAAATGTATAACAGATTTAAGAATAAAGCAACCTTTTCAATAAGAAGACGATATATTTAACGATTTGAAACAAGCGATTCAACGATTTGAAAACCATTCCAAATCGGCTTTGCACCTTCATCTAGTAGCTTATTTGGGCCAATAGACAACCGCGATGTGATAGGTCCTGGAACTGTAAAAATATCTTTGCCATGATCGAGTGCGTGCTCAACTGTACTCATCGTACCGCTTTTGTCAGTCGATTCTGTTACAACGACAGCATCAGACAGGCCACTAATAATTCGATTGCGCATCGGAAATGTCCAACGCTTCGGTTTTACATAAGGCGGATATTCCGTTAGTAACAGCTGATGCTTCGCCATTTCCTCAGCAAGCAACCGATTCTCTTTTGGATAGAGGTGAAATAAACCATGGCCAAGAACTGCAATCGTTTGTCCACCAAATTCAATCGCCGCCTCATGCGCCATCGTATCAGCACCTCTAGCTAGCCCAGAAACAATGACAACTTCATTTTTTACAAGGGGAGGCACAATAAGCGACATGGCTCGTTTGGAATAAATAGTAGCTTTCCGTGAGCCGATAATAGCGATTTTTAAGGGTTTTTGTAGTATTTTCTGATTACCTTTCGTATACAAAACGGTCGGTGGATCAATAAGTACACGTAATTGCTCAGGGTAGTGGGGATGTGAGAATGGGATCGGGGTAATGGCATGGCGCTCATATAATTTATCATACGGAGTCATGCTATTTTGCTGTAAACTTTCCTTCAATTGAATGGCCTTCTCCAGTGAAATGCCGAGTAGGTGAACGAGCTCCATCGGTCGGTACGTATACAACTTTTCGAGAGTGGGGTCGGTCTCATAAAGTCTGTTCAATCTGTTCAACGGTACCGGAAATACATAATGCAGCGCTAGTAGTCGCTTTTCTACGTTCGTTAGCTCCATTAAACTCCTCCTTTTTATACTTTTTTGTATATCAATTACGACTTGGCGTAATTGCGTCCAGATTTTGAATCGAGCTTGCTCGATTGACTCCTTTCAAAATCTGTGACATCCGCCGGAGGCTTTATCTTCGTTCAGCAGGCATTTGAACACTCGCTGAACAGAAAAAACAAAACCGCATTCATCTCGCCACCTATAGAGGTGGGAGTCTTCTGTAGCTGACGCTTCGCTTTCAGTACAAAATATTTTGCTGAATGAAGATAAAAAAGATGCAGCGCATAAAATATACGCTACATCCTTTATATTAATGTGTTTTACACTTTTCGTACAGACCTTTTTCTTTGATAACTTTAATAAGCGTTTCACCAATAACAGATGGTGTGTCTGCAACTTCAACGCCAGCAGCGTTAAGTGCTTTGATTTTTTCAGCAGCAGTCCCTTTACCGCCAGAAATGATGGCACCAGCATGGCCCATACGTTTTCCTTCAGGAGCTGTTTGTCCACCGATAAAGCCAACGACAGGCTTCGTCATGTTTTCTTTGATCCATGCAGCGGCTTCTTCTTCACCAGTTCCACCGATTTCACCGATCATGACAACCGCATATGTTTCAGGGTCTTCGTTGAATTCTTTTAGTACGTCGATAAAGTTTGTCCCATTTACTGGGTCTCCACCGATACCAACAGCAGTCGTTTGACCGATTCCTGCTTGGCTCAATTGGTGAGTAGCTTCATACGTCAATGTACCTGAGCGTGAAACGACGCCAACATGACCTTTTGTATGAATGTAACCAGGCATGATACCGATTTTACATTCGTCTGCCGTAATAACACCTGGGCAGTTCGGGCCGACAAGACGTGTTTTCTTGCCTTCCATGTAGCGCTTCACTTTTACCATGTCTAAGACTGGAATATGTTCTGTAATACAGATTGTCATATCAAGGTCTGCATCTACTGCTTCCAAAATTGCATCTGCTGCAAATGGAGCTGGTACATAAATAACTGAAACGTTTGCGCCTGTTGCTTTAACAGCTTCTTCAACTGTATTGAAAACAGGTACACCCGCTGCTTCTGTTCCGCCTTTTCCTGGCGTAACTCCACCGACGATTTTCGTGCCATATTCAAGCATTTGTTGTGTATGGAAAAGTGCTGTAGCACCTGTAATTCCTTGTACGATTACTTTTGTATCTTTGTTAATAAAAATACTCATCGTTTGTCCCTGCCTTTCTTAACCTACGAGTTCAACAATCTTTTTAGCACCGTCTGCCATTGTATCAGCAGCGATGATGTTCAAGCCTGATTCGTTCAATAGCGCTTTACCTTTGTCAACATTTGTACCTTCCAAACGAACAACTAGTGGCACTTGAAGCCCTACTTCTTTTGATGCAGTGATAACACCTTCAGCAATAACGTCACACTTCATGATACCACCGAAAATGTTAACGAAAATGCCTTTAACATTCGGATCTGAAAGAATGATTTTGAATGCTTCTGTTACTTTTTCAGCCGTTGCACTACCACCAACGTCAAGGAAGTTAGCAGGTGAACCACCGAAGTAGTTAATCGTGTCCATTGTAGCCATTGCAAGACCTGCACCGTTTACCATACAACCAACGCTACCGTCTAGGGAAATATAGCTTAGGTCATACTTAGAAGCTTCAATTTCTTTCGGATCTTCTTCATCGAAGTCACGAAGCTCTTGAATGTCTTTATGACGGAAAAGTGCACTGTCATCGAAGTTGAACTTCGCATCAAGCGCAAGTACGTCGTCCCCACCTGTTACAACTAGTGGGTTAATTTCAACGATAGATGCGTCTTTTTCAACGAATACTTGGTACAAACCAAGCATGAATTTCGCTGCTTTGTTTACAAGATGTGCAGGAATATTCATGTTGAATGCCATACGACGTGCTTGGAAGCCAGTCAATCCTACTACTGGGTCGATGACTTCTTTGAAAATCTTTTCAGGTGTTGCTTCCGCAACTTCCTCGATGTCCATTCCGCCTTCTTCAGAACCCATTAGTGTAACACGGTCTGTTGCACTATCTAGAACAAGTCCAAGATAGTATTCTTTTTTAATGTCGGAACCTTCTTCGATAAGAAGACGTTTCACTTCTTTACCTTCTGGACCTGTTTGGTGCGTCACAAGCGTTTTACCGATCAATTCTTTTGCGTAAGCACGCACTTCGTCAAGATTTTTGGCAATCTTAACGCCGCCCGCTTTCCCACGTCCACCCGCGTGGATTTGTGCTTTGACAACGATGACGTCCGTACCTAGCTCTTTTGCCGCTTTAACTGCCTCTTCAGGAGAGAAAGCAACAAGGCCTTTTGAAACAGCTACACCATATTCTCTTAGCAACTGTTTACCTTGATATTCATGGATATTCATCTTACATCCTCCAATCGAACTTGTATCTCATAATTTACTTGCCTTAACCATTGTAGTAAACATGTCAAACAATGTCCACAACTGAATGTCGAATCTAGGCATTTGTTGTATTTAACTTTATCTAGCATTCAATTCAGTAGGGGTTCAACCCCCTATAGCTGACGCTTTGCTTTCAGTACAGATACATTTGCTGAATTAAGTTAAAGCCTCCGGACGCAATCACGCCGAGGCGCGATTGATTTTAGAGTTTTTGCTTCTTTATTAAGCCGTGCTCACGATCTACTTGGTAAATGTAAGCAAAAACCTCAGAAACCGCTTTATATAACTCTTCTGGTATCGATTCATTGATATTCAATTGCCCTAAAATTTCCACAAGACTCGGATCTTCTTGAATCGGTATAGCATGCTCCTTTGCTTTTTCTACAATGTTTTCAGCAATTTTCCCTTTTCCCGACGCTACTACTTTTGGTGCACTGCTCGAGTTCGGGTCATAGGAAAGTGCAACCGCCTCTTTTCGGACATGTCTCTCAGTCGTCATATACGAAAATCAACTCCTTGTCCATCGGTCACGATACTTTGCTTCTTTTTGGGCATATTTTGTTCTTCCTCAGCAAAGTTTTTGAAAAAGACGGCTGATAATTTGTAACCGACTGCTTCTAACCCTTCTCTCAGCCTTTGCTGCAGTGGCGCTCCAAGCGCTTTGAGCGATTCATCTGCATTGAAGACAGTCACTGAAATGACACGGTTTTGTACTTGCATGTCTATGACTGTCTGTTTAATGGAACCGAGGTCGAGATAAAAGAGAATCCGGGCAAAATCGGGATCAATTTTACCATCAGCTTTCATGCGACCATTCCACTGCAATGTCGCATCAATTCGTTTGCCGAAAAACTCCAGTGGCACTTGCATAACGAGCTGATGCTGAACTCCATTTTCTCCAGATTGAAGAAGCGGACCATTCATCCGCATAACGACCGTTTCTGCCGCCTCACGTAGTGCGGGAGATACGGTTAAGTCCTGCATTAACGCTAGCAATTGCGGCTTTAATGACTCGGCAAGACGCCCAACATCGGCATCCTTACTTAGTAAGCCAGCCTCGTAATTGAAACCCATTGAGCGAATAACCGTTTGCAATGCCTCTTTCACTGTTTTACCGTCGACAGCGGCGGCAACTACCGTTTCAGCCGTTTGAAGTGCTTTTTGAATGGCACCATTGTCGGAGCGTTCTGCTGCTTGCACAAGTGCAGCTAGCTTTTCTGCCCCTTGTTGCGGTAATTGCTGACCGAGTAAGTTAAGCAATTGTTCTTTCACGCCTTGGAACGGCGTGTGCATCTGAAGCGGTGTTGCAACTGCATTCTCAGCCGTCCCCCGAATTAGCGCCTGACTAAATTCCTGGACAAGCTTCGTTGCCACGTCAGCAGCAGGAGGTGTACCAAGAGGACGATTGAGAATTGCCAACAACTCCGTCTTTTGTCCATTCGTTAGCGTCGGTTCAGCCGCTAATAATACTTTTAACGCCTCTATAGGGGCTTTCATTTGCTCCGAAGATGCATTGCCCAATTGTTTGAGGAGCGTTACTAATTCTTGTAGCCCTTGTGCAGACTGCGGAAGGGCCTGCGTTGTTTGAGCGCTCACTCGCTGTGCTATGTCACCATTCAGTGGAGCTTGCGGACGTGCTCCATCTTCCGCTGTTGTTAGTAGCGAAGTGAGCACTTGCTGCAAGTTTGCTAGCGAAGTTTGTGGCGGCAAAACTCCAGCGCTTTTTAGCATTTGCAAAGTAGAAAACCGGTTTTCTGGACTTTCTGTACTACTAAGTAATGTGACTAACGCTTGACCGAGAAGTGCTCCTCCTGTCGCCTGCATTAACGGCTTCGCCATCTTGTCAAGTGCCGCAAGAATAGCATCTTTCGCTTGTGAGCTAACAGCAGTATCAGCTAACAAACTATTTTTGAGCGAGGCAAGGACAGTGTGCAGTCCTTCCTTTGTCTCGACACCTAATAAGGAGCGAAAATTCGTTTCCGTCAAAGGTAATTTCAATTCAATTATCTTTTGGATAGAGGCGAGCGCTTCGTTCCGCGCGGCGGCTGGTACACTTTTGAGCATCGCTTCCGCTTCAAGTAAATTCTCCCTTGTCATCGGAATTTTATTTTTCATCACAAAGGTGAGTAAGGCTTGCATTTCAGGTGTCTTTGGCAATTGCATCGCGTCCATTAGCCCACCCAATTTAGGAGCTTGCCCTTCCGTCGTCTGTGTAGGACCTGATATGATTTTCAATTGCAGTTCTGGTTTAACGGCATTCACTTGAAAATAGTAGGAATCGCCAGCTTTCAAAGGTACTTCTAGCTTGGCAATTAACTTGTGATTACCAATTTGCACTTCTGCCATTTGCCCAGGGAACAGTTGCTTAATTTGCCCGTGGAACATCTGTCCTTCGTTCAAGACAAGCGGTTTCGTTTGGGTAGCAGCTGTCGTTACCGGATTTGTTATCGGCGCCATCGTTGGAAAGCTCATTTGGTCATGCCCCCTTTTGCTAGCATTGATTTGACTGGTTCAAAAGTTGCGCGATGATGTTCGCATGGACCGTGTATTTCTAGTGCCTCAACATGTTCCGCTGTTCCATACCCTGCATTTTTCTCGAAATGATACACAGGATAATCAATATGCAGCTGATCCATAATCGCATCCCTTGTCGTCTTCGCGAGAATAGAGGCTGCAGCAACGGCTAGGCTCTTGGCATCACCTTTTATAACAGATGCAGTTGGACAATCTATGTGAAGTGCCATTGCATCGACAATGACAAAGTCCGGTCTAACCGCGAGCGATTGTACGGCTTGCTCCATTGAATCTTTTGTTGCGGCGTAAATATTTAATTCATCAATACGTTGTGACGCTTGGACATGTGTCGAATAACTGATGGCGACGTCGCGGATTAGCGCGGCGAGCCGTTGACGCTCCGCCCTTGAGATGGTCTTCGAATCATCGAGTCCGACTAATTCCGGGACTTCCTGCGGCAAAATGACTGCTGCCGTCACTACAGGACCTGCTAACGGCCCTCTACCCGCTTCATCAACCCCAGCAACCCTTGCACCTTCAAATGGCGCAAACGACTCGTCAAAAGCCCTTTTAGCGCTATGCTCTTGGAGAATGATTTCTTTCTTGTTGTAGTTACGTTGCCATCTTGCCAATGCAGTTTTTACGCCAGCTCTTGAATCTTGTGCGAGCTCTTCCATCCACGGTGCGGGCTCTTCTGTCGTCCGTAATTTTTCCACAATTTCTTTAATCGTTGTCAGTGTACTCACCTTCCGCAACTCAATTTCCTAATCACTTTACTACATATATCGGCTATTCACAGCGTTTTTCTACCCATCTATCAATTACAGCGAGGCGTAGTTGCGTCCGAAGGCTTTATCTGGATTCAGTAGGGGTCTTCCGTTGAATCCAGATAATAGAAAAAGCCGATAGCCTCGGGAATAAATCCCGTATCGGCATCGGCCTAGTCATTTTGAATTTGATCAGCTGTGAAGTCAAAGGTTAGCTTACCAAGATATTCGCTACGAATATCACGCACGATTAGCTCTGCTACTTTATCGTATTCGACCTCTCCACCAGTTGTATAAACTTTACGCAGTGAGCCAATTTGATTGAAAACTTGAAGGATGTCTTCGCCAACCGTTGTCAAACCGTAGCGTTCTGACAAGCGACTCGGATAATGCGCTTCAAGAAAACGCAAACCGTAAACAGCTAGGTCCTCCATATTCACAATGGAATCTTTAATAGCACCTGTAAGTGCTAGTTTGTAACCCGCCTCTTTGTCTTCAAATTTTGGCCAAAGAATCCCTGGTGTATCAAGCAACTCTAATTCTTTTTCAAATTTGATCCATTGCTGAGCTTTCGTAACCCCTGGTGTGTTTCCTGTTCTCGCAATATTTTTCTTCGCAAGTCTATTGATCAGCGTAGATTTTCCGACATTTGGAATCCCTACAATCATTGCACGGATTGCACCTGGGCGAATACCTCTTTTGCGCATTCGTTCTAACTTCGGCTCCAAAATCTCTTTCGCTGCCTTAATAACTGTCTGAAGACCTTTTCCTTCGAATGAATTAATGGCAACTGCACGATCACCTTGCATTTCAAAATAGCGAATCCAACGTGCCGTTTCCGTTTCATCTGCAAGATCCATTTTATTTAAAATAAGAAGTCTTGGCTTCTGATGGATCACCTCGTCAATCATCGGATTTCTAGATGATAATGGAAGTCTTGCGTCGATTAATTCAAAAACGATATCGACAAGCTTTAGCTGCTCGGTTACTTCACGGCGTGCTTTCGCCATATGCCCTGGGAACCATTGAATCGTCATACTGTGATCACCTTTCTTATTTAACAAAACCGAAATCTTTGATTGGCCAAAATACAATGTTCGTGTTGCCAATGATTTCATCAATTGCTACTGCCCCGATATGTCTGGAGTCTTTACTTTTCCGTCTATTATCCCCAAGGACAAACACATGTCCCTCCGGAACTGTAGTGCTTTGAATTTTTTGTTCAAGCGTGAAATCTTCCGTTAACGGACTGTCAACCACTTCCGCCTTATATTGATCGAGATATGGCTCTTTTCGGGACTTTCCATTAATATACAAAATGTCATCTCGGTATTCAACTGTATCGCCAGGAAGCCCAATGACCCGCTTGATGTAGTCCTTCTGTTCAGGCGCATGGAATACAACGATATCAAAACGATCCGGCTTACCAATCGTATAACCAATTTTGTTCACAATCATTCGGTCACCGTTTTCCAATGTCGGCATCATGGATTCTCCATCGACAACAATTGGTGTAAAAAGAAACACACGAATAATCGCTGCAAGACCGAATGCGATTAATAGCGCCTTCGTCCATTCCCATGTTTCATTTTTCTTCTTCTCTTCATTCATCGACAAAGCCTCCCGCATACTTCTATCCTTATTGTACAGTCTATTCATTTTCTAGGCAAAAAGAAAGGAGGCCGTTTTGTTGGCCTCCTGCATCTTTGTTTTATCGAAGTTCTTTGATACGTGCAGCTTTTCCGCGTAGACTGCGAAGGTAGTACAATTTCGCACGACGTACTTTACCACGACGAACCACTTCAAGTAGTGTAATTTTTGGTGTGTGTACAGGGAATGTACGTTCAACGCCTACACCGTTAGAGATTTTACGGACTGTGAATGTTTCACTGATTCCGCCACCACGACGTTTAATGACGACACCTTCAAATAGCTGGATACGCTCACGCGTTCCCTCAACGATTTTTACGTGCAAACGAACTGTGTCTCCCGCACGGAATGTTGGGTGATCTGCACGAAGCTGATCTTTTGTAATATCTGCAATTAGTTGTTGCATATTTTTTCTCTCCTTCTCCACAGACGCTCATGCACCTCTTGCCTTTGCAGCGGAACATCAGTCAATATGCACTCCCTATAGAAGTACATAGTAGATAATATCACAAAGTGCAAGCTGGTGCAAGGCGAGTTGTTTATTTTTGTTGATGATTTAATTGTTGGAGCAGCTTGCGCTGATGGTCGGTAAGTGGCGCGTCTTCGAGCAAATCCTTTCTCCGTTCGAATGTTCGGAGAAGTGATTGTTCTTGGCGCCATTGTTCGATCTTGCCATGGTTACCAGATAATAATATCTCTGGCACCTCTAGACCATTGAACGAAGCCGGTCTTGTATATTGTGGGTGTTCCAGCAAGCCCGTTGAAAACGAGTCTAGTACAGGTGAGTCAGCATTGCCCAGGACGTTCGGTAACAGTCTAACAACACTGTCGATAACAGCCATTGCTGCAATTTCTCCACCAGTCAAAACAAAATCACCAATGGATAGCTCGTCTGTCACTAAATATTGGCGAATGCGTTCATCATAACCTTCGTAATGACCACAAATGAAAATGATATGTTCTTCATCCGATAGCTCTTCTGCTTTCTTTTGCGTAAATCGTTCCCCCTGAGGGCACATGAGAATGACACGCGGTCGTTTTTCTAACCCCTCAGCTAACGCTTCTACTGCCGCAAAGAGTGGCTCTGGCTTAAGCACCATGCCTGCCCCACCGCCATACGGGTAATCATCAACCTTATGGTGCTTGTCTGTGGAATAATCGCGGAAGTCCGTCACTTCAAAAGCTACCGCGTCATTCGCCTGCGCTTTTTTCATAATGGATGAATGAAGAACTCCTTCAAACATTTCCGGAAACAATGACAAGACATCAATTTTCATCATGACAGCAAGCCTTCCATTGGATCGATAATGATTTTTTTATTGTCGATATCAATTTCTAAAACGATGTCTTCGATATATGGAATATAATGCGGCTTTCCTTTTTCTGGCGTTACCGTCCATACATCATTGGCGCCTGTTTCAAGAATTTCCGTCACTTTCCCAATGTCGACACCTTCCGTTGTTACAACTGTGCAACCGACGATTTCATGATAGTAAAATTCGTTTTCATCTAGCTCGCCTAGTTCGCTTTCTGCAATTTTGAAGATGCCGTTTCGGTATTTTTCAACGTCATTGACATTAAAATGATTTTCGAACGTTAATAAGTCAAAGTTTTTATGTTGGCGATGGCTTGCTACGACTAAGTAAATAGGTGTTTTACTATCAGGCATAAACAGGGCAAGCTTGTTGCCTACTGTGTAGCGTTCTTCGGGAAAATGCGTGCGAGAAATCACACGAACCTCTCCACGAATTCCATGTGTATTGACGATTGTCCCTACGTTAAACCATTGCATACGTACACCGTCCTTTATTTAAAATAATACTGTTGATTTACGCTTCAGGCGGACGCTTTCCGCTCCAATCAACGGAACTCACTATAATTAACACTGATATATAACGAAAGCATTATTAAAGGAATTGCTTAGACAAAAAAGGAAAGGAACATAGGCTCCTTCCCTTTTCATATCAATCTATAATATCGATATAGACTTTTTTGCCGTGGTGACTGCCTGCTGCTGAATAAACAATAGTTCGTATCGCTTTCGCAACACGCCCCTGCTTTCCGATTATTTTTCCCATATCATCAGGATTTACGGATAGTTTGTAGATGACACGATTATCATGCTCATCCATTGCAACCCGGACATCACCGGGATAATCGACTAACGGTTTGACGATTGTTTCAATCAGCTGCTTCATGTGCACCCCTCCTGATTATTTACCGTGTTTAGCGTTATGGAATTTCTCCATGATACCTTGGTCAGAAAACAGGTTACGGACTGTATCAGATGGTTTCGCACCATTCTGAAGCCATTTGAGCGCTAGCTCTTCATTGATTTTTACTTCCGCTGGTTTTGTAAGCGGGTTGTAAGTACCAACTGTTTCGATTTGACGACCATCACGTGGTGAACGTGAATCTGCTACAACAATACGATAGAAAGGAGTTTTCTTTGCTCCCATACGTTTAAGACGAATTTTTACTGACATTTTTACTTGCACCTCCGAATAGTTTCACACAAGATAGTATATTATCAAGCTTTTTAATGTTTGTAAAGTGTTTTTTCTTAACACCTTGAAATTCTTTTTAAAAACAGGGTTTTTATTAATTACGCCGAGGCATAATTGCGTCCACACTTTAAATAAATTCAGCAGAGTTTGAGAACTTCTAGCTTTATTTAAATAACGTGTCAAATCCAGGCATTTTATTTTTCTTTTTACCTTTTTGTTGCATGCCCGTCATTTGTTTCATCATCTTCTTCATATCTTCGAACTGTTTAAGCAATCGGTTGACATCTTGAATCGTCGTTCCGGACCCTTTAGCAATTCGCTTACGCCGGTTGGCATTAATAATTTCAGGCGTATTGCGCTCTGAAATCGTCATGGACTGAATGACCGCTTCGACACGCCCCATTTGACCTTCGTCAACTTTGGCATTTTCGAGCCCTTTGATTTTATTAGCACCGGGCATCATTTTCAATAACTCGTCAATTGGACCCATTTTTTTCACTTGCTGGAGCTGATCAAGGAAGTCGTCGAGTGTAAAGGACTGTGTTCGGAACTTTTGTTCAAGTTCTTTTGCCTTTTCTTCATCGACATTCTCTTGGGCTTTTTCAATGAGTGACATGACGTCGCCCATTCCAAGAATTCTTGAAGCCATGCGCTCTGGATGAAAAGGTTCCAGCGCATCCATTTTCTCGCCCATCCCGACAAATTTAATCGGCTTGTCAGTCACTGAACGTATGGAAAGTGCCGCACCACCCCGAGTGTCTCCGTCCAATTTCGTTAGGACAACACCTGTGATTCCAACTGTTTCATTGAAATTTTGCGCGACGTTAACAGCATCCTGCCCCGTCATTGCATCGACAACGAGGAATACTTCATCCGGTTTACTAAGTTCTTGGATGTCTTGTAGCTCCTGCATCAGTACTTCGTCGACATGAAGTCGTCCCGCCGTGTCAATGATGACAACATCATGATGTTCTTTTTCTGCCTCCGCCAATGCTTGACGCACGATTTCAACCGGAGATACATCCGTGCCAAGCGCAAAAACCGGTACAGTTAACTGCTTGCCGAGTGTTTCCAATTGCTGAATGGCAGCGGGTCTATAAACGTCTGCCGCCACAAGAAGTGGCTTTTTGTTGTGTCGCTTACGCAAAACAGTTGCCAGTTTCCCAGAGGTAGTTGTTTTCCCCGCCCCTTGCAAACCAACCATCATAATGACTGTCGGAGATTTCCTCGCAAATTGGATTGGATTTTGTTCGCCGCCCATTAAGTTTGTCAGTTCGTCCTTGACGATTTTGACGACTTGTTGACCAGGTGTCAAACTCTTCATGACGTCTTGGCCGACAGCCCGTTCACTTACTGTTTTAACAAACTCTTTGACAACTTTTAAATTGACGTCTGCCTCAATAAGCGCAAAGCGTACTTCACGCATCATTTCTTTAACGTCAGCCTCGCTAATCTTACCCTTGCCCGTTATTTTCTGTAGCGTCCCTTGCAGGCGCTGGGCTAAACCTTCAAATGCCATGCACAGAGCCTCCCCTACTCATGATCTTTTAGTTCAACCAACAACTCTCTGACTGTTGTCGATTGTTCGTCTGTATCGGTTATGAGCTGTTCCAACCGGTCCACAATTTCTAACCGTTGTTGAAACTTCGAAAATAAGTTTAACTTCGTTTCATAGTCTTCGAGCATTGCTTCCGTTCTACGCACATTATCATAGACAGCTTGTCGTGATACTCCGTATTCCCCTGCAATCTCACCGAGCGAAAGGTCTTCTAAATAATACAATTGCATATACAGTCTCTGTTTATCCGTCAAAAGCGACTGATAAAAATCAAAGAGGAAGTTAATGCGTGTTGTTTTTGCAAGCACGATAAGTCTTGCCTCCTCCGCTTGTTTCTTCCTATGCCATCATAGTATGTTGTTTATGGACTGTCAAGCAAAATTACTTGTCTGTTTCATCTGCCTGCTGTTCCAATTCGAGTCCATCTGCAAATAGACCATAGACATACTTTTCAGGATCAAATGGCTGTAAATCGTCTACTCCTTCACCAAGGCCGACAAATTTTACAGGGATATTCAATTTATTGCGAATGGCAAGGACAATTCCGCCCTTCGCCGTTCCGTCAAGCTTCGTTAAAACGATGCCTGTGACGTTTGTTGCTTCTTTAAATGTCTGTGCCTGCACCAATGCATTTTGCCCTGTTGTCGCATCGAGCGCGAGCAGTACTTCATGCGGCGCACCTGCTACTTCCTTACTAATGACCCGATGTACTTTTTCCAGCTCATTCATTAAGTTCACTTTGTTTTGGAGCCTTCCAGCTGTATCACAAATTAAAACATCGACATTGCGATTTTTCGCAGCGCGGATGGCATCGTACATAACAGCAGCTGGATCAGAACCTTCTGATTGACGGATTACTTCGACGCCTGCACGCTCGCCCCACACAACGAGTTGGTCAATCGCCCCTGCTCGGAATGTGTCGCCAGCCGCTAGCATCACTGTTTTACCTTCAGCCATTAGTCGTGCAGCCAACTTCCCAATCGTCGTGGTCTTACCGACACCATTCACCCCGACTAATAACACAACAGTCAGTTCATTTTCTTGAATGTTTAAGCTACTATCTACTTCTTCTCCTGCTTGATAAATTTCAACGAGTTTTTCCGAAATAACGGATTGAATACCAGCTGTATCTTTAATATTTTTCCGCTGTACTTCTAGCTTTAATTGATCAATGAGTTCCATAACCGTTTCAAAGCCTACGTCTGCCTGCAACAGCAATTCTTCTAGTTCCTCGAAGAACTCCTCATCGACTTCACGAAAACGTGCAACTAGGTCATTTACTTTCGAGGTGAATGTATCTCTTGTTTTCGTCAAACCATCCTTAAACTTCTCTGTTACAGCTTCATTTGTACCCGTGATTTTCTCTTTTATTTTCTTAAAAAAGGACATGATGATCCGCTCCCTTACATAATAGCTTCTTCAGGCACCTCAGATAGTTTGACCGAAATAAGTCTGGAAACCCCTGATTCCTGCATCGTAATTCCGTACAGCACGTCAGCGCCCTCCATCGTTCCTTTACGATGTGTGATGACGATGAATTGCGTCTTGTCTGAGGTCTTTTTCAAATATTTACTATATCGGATGACATTTGCCTCATCGAGTGCAGCTTCCACTTCGTCGAGAATACAAAATGGTACAGGTCGTACTTCGATGATGGAAAACAGTAAAGCAATTGCCGTCAATGAACGTTCGCCACCCGACAATAAGCTCAAATTTTGCAGCTTTTTCCCCGGAGGTCGTGCGACAATTTCGACACCCGTTTCCAGTAAATTATCAGGTTGTGTCAGGATTAAATCTGCATCCCCACCGCCAAACATCTCTTTAAACACTTGACGAAAACGGCTTTGAACTGCATTAAATGTCGTCGAGAAACGCATTGTCATTTCTGCATCCATTTCAGACATTGCCTCACGTAATGTATTTTTTGCTTCAACTAAGTCATTACGTTGCTCAGTTAAAAACGTATGTCGCTCGGATACTTCAGCAAACTCCTCAATAGCACCGGGGTTGACTGGGCCAAGAATCGACAACTGCCGCTTCAACTCTTCCACTCTTGACCGCATTTGGAGCTCATCAAAATCGGCTGGGATAATGCCATTTGGATATAATCCATAGTCATCCAGCAATCGTTGTGTGACCGCCTCATACTTCACTTCGAGTCGTGAAACATCGACAGACAAGGTGTTCAGTGTAGCAATCGCTTTCCCCGAACTTTCCCTCAGTTGTCGAAGCAATGCGCTTTGCCCTTCCAATTGGTCAGATAGCTTTGCGCGACCTTCTCTGCCTGTCGTAATCGCTGTTTCAATGAGAGCTCGATCCGCTGTCGCCTTAACAATTTGTTCACCAATTTCCTCAGCCGTCATTTCACGACCGTCTTCATTGCCTGTAAAGTATTGCAATTGCTCCTGCAATGAAACGATTTTATGCTCCACTTGACCCGTTGCACGTTCCATTTCAGTAATAGATGATTGCTGATGCACCTTTTGCTCACGTAAAACGGCCACCTGCTCACGTAGCTCATTGTAGCGACTTGTTAACGTCGCTTCTTCGTTTCGCCAATTGGTAGCAAGACGTTCGAGCGTGGTCACCTCTGTCTGAATCGTAGTCAACTTGGTTTTAACATATGCATGGCTTTTCAGTAGTGACGATTTCCTATCTAATAGCTCAGAGCCAGTATGCTCGGCACCGCGTCTTCCTATATCAGTCGAAGCAATTTCTGCTTCCACGGCTTGAATGGCGATGGTTGACTCACGAACGCTTGACTCACCCGTTGCGACTCTAATTTGCAGACTATCGGTTAATTTACGGAACTGATCTGCTTCATGTAGTTTTTTCGCTACATCCATTTTTGTGTTACCGATTTTTGCAGTAGCATTCTGGATGGACTCCGCCATCCGTGCAAGCTGCACCTGCAATGTTTCAAGCTCGGCTTTCCGCGTAAATACTGAGGCCTGGCCTTTGACACCGCCTCCAGTTAATGAACCGCCCGCATTGACAATATCTCCATCAATCGTAACGACACGGAAACGATAGTTAAGTGCTTTTGCAATTGCCGAAGCACCGGCAAGTGTTTTAGCAACAATTGTATTACCTAGTAGATTTTCAGTAATGATCGCATACGCCTCATCGGTTTGCACAAGACGATCCGCAGTACCTATAAATTCCGGATGTTGCTCCACGGCACGCAATGCAGACGGTTGAATCTTCCGCGATTTCATGACATCTCTTGGTAAAAATGTAGCTCTCCCAGCATTTTTAGCCTTTAAATAAGCAATGGCTTTTCGCGCTTCCAGCTCGGTCGCAGTAATAATATGCTGCATGGCACCACCAAGTGCTGTTTCCACTGCTTTAATAAAGCCAGTATCCACGGAAATCAATTCAGCGACTGCACCATCGATACCGAGTAATTTACCGGATTTTTTCGCAATCAATACTTCTTTGACGCCAGAATAAAAGCCAGAAAAATCTGCTTCCATACTTTCCAAAGCATGTAACCGACCACGCATTTCATGTTGCTTATTCAACGCTGTTTGCACAAGCTCCTGCTGGGCATTGAGATCATCTTCTTTTTCCCGCAAAGCCTTCGATACTTCACGATAAGCTACATCAGCCTCTGTCAATCGTCGTTTCAATTCTGCTAACGCAGCAACTTTTACAGCCTTTTCTTTCGTGAGTTCTTGAAATCTCTCCTTCAGAATCGTTGTCTGCTGTGTAATTTTTTCCGATGAAGTTTTTTCGCCTTCAAGACGTTCGTCTATATGCTTCAAATCATTACGGATTGTCGCTTCCTCATTGAGTAAATCAATATAAGTCGACTTTAACTCTTCAATTTGCTGCTCCGTCTCTTTAACAGAGCGTTTCAAAATTTGAGAAATACCATCCATTTCAACAGAAATCACGCCATAATCCGTCTCCGTCAATGCCAATTTCTCACGAGCCGATAGTAGTTTTTCTGCTAGGACTAGCTTTTCCTCTTCATGCACAACAAGCTCCTGCTGAATCCTTTCGAGCTGCTGGTCAGTGTTTCGGCGTTTTTCCAAGGACAGCAAACGTCTACCTTCCCATTTTTCCGCCTCTGCGCTCGCTTCCACAAGCTTTTTTTGTAAAGTATCCAGCTGTTCATCTATCGCATTCAACTGTTGAGTCAATGCAACCGACTGCTGCTCCGCACTTCCCACTTCAGATTCTAGCTGCTCTTTACTTTGCTTAAACTTTTCAGCTTCCTCTGATTTTGCAATGATGGCATCGCTTAGATTTTTGGCATCGAAGTTGAGTAAGCTCACATCTGCCTCACGCATTTCTTCTGTAAGTATGCTATGTGTTTTAGCCGCTTCCGCGCTTTCTTGTAGCGGACCTATTCTCGAATCGAGCTCCTTCAAAATATCAAGAATACGATCTAAGTTATCTTCGGTTTCAAATAACTTGTGCTCCGCTTTCTTTTTTCTCGTTTTATATTTCAAAACCCCGGCTGCTTCATCGAAAATACTCCGGCGATCTTCCGGTCGACTATTGAGAATTTCATCAACACGACCTTGGGATATAATGGAGAACGCTTCTTTGCCAAGCCCTGAATCCATAAAGACATCATTGACGTCTTTCAATCGACATTGCTGACCATTTAGTAAGTACGCACTTTCCCCAGAACGAAACACCCGTCTGCTAACACTAATTTCCGTATAATCGAGCGGAAATAGCCCTTTGCTATTGTCCAAAATAAGTGTTACCTCTGCAAAGTTAAGTGGTTTTCGGGAATCACTCCCTGCGAAAATTACATCCTCCATCTTCGCACCCCGAAGTGATTTAGCAGACTGCTCCCCAAGAACCCAACGAATGGCATCTGTAATATTACTTTTGCCACTACCATTTGGACCGACAACCGCTGTCACGCCCGGCACAAAATCGACGCCCACACGCTCGGCAAACGATTTAAACCCCATAATTTCAAGTCTTTTCAGAAACACAATTAGCTCTCCCCTTCGGCCTGTCGACTCTTAAGTTCTTGAATCGCATGACGGGCTGCTTCCTGTTCAGCTTCTTTTTTCGATTTCCCGAGACCTGTTCCAAGCTCTACATCCCCGAGACGAACAACAGTGACGAATTTTTTAGCATGAGCCGGACCTTTCTCTTCAATAATTTCATATTGGAGTTGACCATTATTTTTTTGCTGAACAATTTCCTGTAGACGACTTTTATAATCCATCACATGCGAAAAAGCACCGATACTGATTTTAGGAAAGACGACTTTCTCAAGAAACGGCACGACTGCTTCCATTCCTTGGTCTATGTATAGCGCTCCGATAAACGCTTCAAATACGTCTGCTAGAAGAGCCGGTCGCATCCGTCCACCTGTTTGTTCTTCGCCTTTTCCTAGAAGAATATAATCACCAAAATGGAGTTCGTTTGAAAACTTAACGAGGGAAGGCTCACAAACAATAGCTGCCCTTAATTTCGTCAGCTCTCCTTCGCTCATACCAGGCTCAGTTGCATACAGGAACTGAGAAACCCCGAGTTCAAGCACTGCATCTCCTAAAAATTCAAGCCTTTCATTATCAGTGAAGTTTTTTCTTCGGTGCTCATTCACATAAGATGAATGCGTAAACGCATTGTACAATAGTGCATGATTTTTAAATTGAATATCCAATCTTTGTTGTAGCTCGTCAAATTTAGTACGAGTCGCAACTGGGAGTGTCGCAGTGATAGTTTTTCCGTTAGTTCGTCTAGTGTTCATAACCGATTCTGCCTTTCAAAACATAATGATTTAATTTTACCCTTTTCGATGCCTTTGTGCAAAAAAGATTCGTAAAAAATTGAAAAGAGACTCCTTCACCCTTTATAGAAAGGATGAAGGAGTCTCAATCGGCATAACTATTAGTTGATTTTTGATTCGATATACGAAACTGTATCTCCTACAGTCGTCACCTTTTCAGCATCATCATCAGAAATTTCCATTTCGAATTCATCTTCTAATTCCATAACAAGTTCTACGACGTCCAATGAATCTGCGCCTAGATCGTCACGGAAAGAAGCTTCTAATTTAACTTCACTTTCATCGACACCAAGGCGATCGACGATTACTTTCGTTACACGTTCAAGTACTGTTGACAAATTTGTCACCTCCTCTCAATGTCATAATCCGAACAAGGTTGATTTCCGCTTCAGGCGGACGCTTTCCGCGGGCTTGGCTTCAGCCGCTTCCCTCGCCACGCTCAGTCCAGGGTCTTCAGCTCAAGCTATTCCCGCTGGAGTCGCCGCCTTACGCTACAATCAACAAGAGTAAAACTTAAAATGTGCGCACAACCGAACAAACAATCACCACACATCTGTTGCAATACACCTTTATTACATTACCATTCCACCGTCAACATGGATAGTCTGTCCTGTGATATAAGCGGCATCGTCTGATAATAAAAACAGGACGGTTTTCGCTACATCTGCTGGACTTCCCAACTTGCCGAGTGGAATTGCTGTTAGCATTTGTTTTGTCACTTCTTCATTCAACGCATCGGTCATGTCCGTCGTAATAAAGCCTGGAGCTACAGCATTGACATTGATATTACGTGACGCAAGCTCTTTAGCGGCGGTTTTCGTGAAACCAATAACTCCCGCTTTTGCAGCTACATAGTTTGCTTGACCCGGATTTCCTGATACGCCAACGATTGATGCAACGTTGACAATTTTACCAGCACGCTGTCTCATCATTTGGCGTGTAACACCTTTCGTGCACAGGAAAACACCTTTTAGGTTGATGTTGATAACATCATCCCATTCATCATCCTTCATTCGCATTAGCAAATTATCTCTTGTAATGCCTGCATTGTTAACGAGAATATCAATCGAACCAAAAGTCTCTAGCGTTTGATCGACCATCACCTTCACACTGTCTGCATTTGAAACGTCTGCTTGGATTGCAAATGCCTCTCCACCAGACTCCGTGATCAATTGAACGACTTCATCGGCTTTGCCTTTACTTCCACTATAATTAACCGCTACACGCGCGCCTTCCTTAGCTAAAAGCAATGCAATTTCACGTCCAATTCCCCGTGAAGCTCCTGTAACAATCGCTGTTTTCCCTGCAAATCTCCCCATTACGACCACCCTTTCGAAGCTTCGATGACAGCTTGTAACGTTTCTTCATCATAAACCGGCAGGACAGTGGCACTACGGTCTATTTTTTTGACAAGCCCACTCAATACTTTCCCTGGCCCACATTCGATGAAATGCGTAACGCCTTGCTCCAGCAATGTGCGAACCGAATCCTCCCACAGAACAGGTGAATAAAGCTGTTCAACAAGGAAGCCTTTGATGTCATTCGAATGAGTAACTACTGATGCATTCACATTAGCAATGACCGGAATCGTGGCATCTGACATTGTTACTTCGTCCAACGCCGCACGTAACTTTTGCGCCGCAGGTTCCATCAATGATGAATGGAATGGTCCGCTTACATCGAGTGGAATCGCTCTTTTAGCGCCTGCTTCTTTCAACGCTACACAAGCTTTCTCGACGCCTGCCTTCGTGCCGGAAATGACAATTTGTCCCGGACAATTTAAATTGGCGGGTTGAACGGCAAAGCCCTCTGCCGTAATTGCATCAGTAACGGCCTTTAGCTTGTCACCATCCAGTCCTAAAATGGCTGCCATTGCCCCTTCACCTGCCGGAACAGCTTCGTTCATAAATAATCCACGCTGATGAACGATAGACACACCATCCGCAAATGTCAGAACGCCTGAAGCAACAAGCGCTGTATACTCGCCTAGACTATGTCCTGCCGTATAATCCGGTGTGATACCAGCTTCTACTAATCGTGCGGCAATCATTGAACCGACTGTTAAAAGCGCCGGCTGTGCGTTGTAAGTGAGTGTCAATTCAGCTTGAGGTCCTTCTGTAAGAAGCTGACTTAGTTGAAATCCAAGGACCTCATCAGCTTGCTTAAAAAATTGCTTACTATCGGCATAGGTTGCTGCCAATTCTGTTCCCATCCCTACTGCTTGTGAGCCTTGTCCTGGGAATATGAATGCTACTTTCGTCATTGAATGTCCACCTTCCTTACTGTTTCGCGAATAGTTCCAGTAACATCGTATTGCACCATTGTTCTTGCTTGTCGGATGGCATTCAAAATAGCATTGGCATTGGACGAGCCATGTGCTTTAATAACGGGAGAATTTAAGCCAAATAACCCGGCTCCGCCATATTCTGTATAATCCATTTTATTTTTCAAGCCACGCAAGTCATTTTTTACAAGTGCAGCAGACAATTTCGTTTTCACTGAACTACCATAAACTTCTTTTAGCATCGAGAAGAATGCACCCGCGGTTCCTTCAATGGTCTTTAACACAACATTCCCTGTAAAACCATCCGTCACCACAACATCCGCTACACCGGTCAATAAATCACGCGCCTCCACATTACCGATAAAATTAATCGGCGCTTCTGTTAGAACACCAAAAGCAGCTTTCGTCAGTTCATTGCCTTTACCTTCTTCTGTGCCTATATTCAGTAAACCTACACGCGGATTGTCAATGCCTCGCACTTTTTCTGCGTAAATACTTCCCATTACCGCATATTGCCCAAGCTGGGACGGCTTTGCATCTGCATTAGCACCAAGGTCTAGCATAACGAAGCCTTTGCCATCCACAGTTGGAAGTGTCGGGGCAAGCGCAGGACGTTCAATACCGTCAATTCGTCCAACGACAAACAAGCCTGCGGCCATTAGTGCTCCTGTATTGCCTGCGGATACACATGCCGCCGCTTCGCCATCTTTCACGGCTTGCGCCATTCTAACCATAGATGCATCTTTTTTCCGACGGATTGCTCGAACTGGTTCGTCATCCGCCTCAATTTTTTCTGTACAGTGGATAACCTTCAAACGCTCATGTTGTTGTAAGAATGGCGACATAGCTTGCTCATCACCATAAATATGTATGTGTATGTCATCAAATGCAGCGAGACTTTCCAATGCACCCGCAATAATTTCACCAGGTGCATGATCCCCGCCCATTCCATCTAGCGCTATAATCATATGATTTCTACCTGCTTCCTATCCGTCGTCCGGTACATATAAAACTCTCCCGTGAACACTGTTTCATCACCAACTGTTGAAACAACCTCAACGAGCGTCCTTTTTTCTACTAAGCTTTCTTTCTTCACTTCAGCGCGCGCGACAACGCGCTCACCTGCTTTCACGGGCTTTAAAAAGTGAATAGACGATTTGACGGTCAATGCCAAATCATCATCCATCACCGCAACTGCCAATGAATTAGCTTGAGCGAAAAGGTGATGCCCGCGCGCAATACCATTGCGTTGGAAAACATGATCCTGCGTCACATCGAAAATGGACAAAGCCCTTTTATCAAGTTCAATATCTATAATATCTCCAATAATTTCGTCGGAATGAAGTGACTTCACTTCTTCTTGCATCGTACGTGTAGCAACAGTCTTTAATCGTTCCCTTAGCTCTGGGATACCGCCCTCAAGTCGATCCAATCGAATCGTCTGTACACTCACTGTAAAATGCTCCGCTAATTCCCCATCTGTTAAAAACGGGTTTTCTTCAAGCAACAATCCAAGCTGTCGTTGCCGTTCCTTTTTAGGCATTCTCAATCGTTTCACCTTCCGGATTAGCACTTGGTACTAATAGTAGTATATAAAGACGGAAAAGAGAATGCAAGTATAGAAATGCGGAAGGCGCCGTTTAAAGGAATTTAGCCTTTATCCAATAAGCTTCCCGCTTGACTCACATCTCTTAATCCAGCCTTTCCATACTAAGCGCGCCAGATTGCTCCAGTTGTGATTGAAGAACAGCATATTCGGGATTTTCCCAAAACTGAGTGGAGCCCAATAATCGTTCTGCATCTTTCCTAGCTGTTTCGAGTGCTCGATAGTCATGTACAGGATCTGCCACTTTAAACTCAGGCATCCCACTTTGCTTTCTTCCGAAGAAATCTCCTGCTCCTCTTAATTCTAAATCCTTTTCTGCTAAAACAAAGCCATCATTCGTCTCCGTCATAATTTGCATCCGCTCCTTGCCTTCCTCCGTTTTCGGATCGGCTAGCAAAACACAATAGGACTGATCAGCTCCACGACCTACTCGCCCCCTTAATTGATGGAGTTGCGCAAGTCCAAAGCGTGTCGCATCATAGATAAGCATAAACGTCGCATTCGGGACGTTCACCCCAACTTCTACGACTGTCGTCGAAACCAATATGTGAATGTCCCCATCGCTAAATTCACGCATAATGGCATCCTTATCGTCCGCATGAAGACGACCGTGCATGAGGCCAACATTATATTTCCCGGCAAAATGAGTCGCCAGTTGGCCGTGCACATCTACCGCATTTTGAACATCCAGCTTATCGGATTCCTCAATCAAAGGGCAAATCACATAGGCCTGACGTCCTGCGCTCAGCTCTGTTTCCATCTTGCGTAATACAGGCAATAGTGAATCCTCTTTCAACCAATGCGTTTCGATTTTCTTCCGCCCAGCAGGTAATTCATCCAAAATCGACACATCCATTTCACCAAACGCGGTAATAGCCAGCGTCCTTGGAATCGGCGTCGCCGTCATGAATAGGACGTCTGGATTTAATCCTTTATCCCTCAAAATACGACGTTGCTCGACACCGAAACGATGCTGTTCATCCGTGATGACTAATCCAGGATTACTAAAAACAACGTCCGGTTGGATTAGTGCATGTGTACCGATTAGCAAATCAATTCCACCTGACTCTAGCTGTTCTAGCAAAGCTTTTCTCGCCTTCGCCTTCGTCGATCCTGCTAAAAACGCCACCGTAACACCATGCGGCTCCAGCCATTCGGCAAGTGATGCCGCATGTTGCTCGGCCAGGATTTCTGTTGGCGCCATCAGTGCCCCTTGAAAGCCCGCTGTAATAGCCGCGTATAGGGCGATAGCCGCCACAACTGTCTTCCCCGATCCAACATCACCTTGTAATAGACGATTCATGCGAATTGGACTTTTCAATTCTGAGCATAACTCATTTACGACTCGCTTTTGGGCACCTGTCAATTCAAAGGGCAAGCTCGCAATAAAGGCTTTTACTTTCGTCAAATCATAGTCAATGGCGACGCCTTGCTCTGCTTCTTTTCGCGCCTTTTTCATGCCTAGCATTTTTAGTTGGAATAGCAGCAATTCCTCATAGACAAAACGTCTTCTTCCATGCTTAACATCTTCAGGACTTGTGGGGAAATGAACCATTTCAAGTGCCTGCCCGATTTCAGGTAAGCGATAAGCCTCGCGAATATCAAAAGGAAGCGCTTCTTCATATTGCCCAACAGCGGCATCCAATGCATTGCGCATAAAACGGCGAAATGTCTTTTGATGCATGATGCCCTTTAAGCTATAGACAGGCTCAAAGTCAGCTTGCTCGGTCTTTGGTCCATCTTTAAAATTGCTCACATTGATGACTTGCCTGCCACGGTCCCACTTGCCTGTAACAGTCACAATCATGCCAGGTACTAAACGATCCTTTAAATAATGCTGATTGAAAAAGACCGCCTTCACGAGATGACTGCCAGCAAGAAGACGGATTTGTAGACGCGACCTATTTTTGCCTAAAAAAAGAACGGAAGGCTCGCTTTCGACCCTTCCTTCAATCGTCACCCGTTCGTTATGTGGTGTTTCAGTCAAATCCTTCAATCTAAAATCTTCATGGCGGTACGGGAATGTCATGACAAAGTCGTAAATTGTGGATATCCCAAGTGCTTCTAATTGTTCACCTGTCGATTTTCCGACACCCTTGATTGTCGTAACGGCATCATGAATTGACGAGGTCACTGTTAGCATTATCCTTCCCGAATATTTTTGCCTCTAGCGCTTTTCCTGTCGGTGTTGCAGCTAAACCACCTTTTGCTGTTTCCCGTAGTGCAGAAGGCATAGACTGACCGATTTTATGCATCGCTTCAATGACTTCATCTGTTGGAATACGACTAACGATACCTGCAAGCGCCATATCTGCTCCAACAAGTGCTTTAGCCGCTCCCATCGCATTGCGTTTCACACAAGGCACTTCTACCAAACCTGCTACTGGGTCACAAACAAGTCCAAGCATGTTTTTCATCACAATCGAAAAGGCTTCTGCACTTTGTTGAGGTGTCCCTCCAGCCATTTCCACAATAGCAGCTGCTGCCATAGAACCTGCTGAACCGGTTTCAGCCTGACAGCCACCAGCTGCACCTGAAATCGAGGCATTATTCGCGACGATAAAACCGAATGCACCTGTCGTAAAGAGATAGTTAATCATTTGCTCTCGTGTTGGATTCAACTTATTTTTCACGGCAAATAATGTTCCTGGTACAATACCGGCTGCACCAGCAGTTGGTGTCGCACAAATCGTGCCCATCGCAGCATTCACTTCATTTGTGGCGACCGCTTTACTAACTGCATCCAATAGCAAATCACCTGATAAGCCTTTACCTGTCGCGATATAATTTTGCATAAGAACCGCATCTCCACCCGTTAAACCAGATGTCGATTGCACGCCCTGAAGCCCTCTTTCAATCGCATTTTCCATTACAGTCAAGTTGTTATCCATTTGTGCAATAATATCTTGACGTGATCGTTTCGTTACTAGCATTTCTTGTTCAATCATAATTTCTGAAATCGGTTTTTGTTGCGTTTCCGCAAGTGCCACTAGCTCTTTAACCGTACCAAATAAAATCTCCATATATGTTCTCCTCCTTAGTTCGCTAACGTTGAAACTTGTGTGACATTCGGCAAGGCCTGTAGCTCGTTCAATAGTGTATCGTCAATCATCTGATCTACCTCAATGACCATAAGAGCCATTTCCCCTTTTTCCTTGCGGCCCACTTCCATATGAGCGATATTCATGCCCTGCTTCGCAATAACATTGGAAACGCTTGCAATGACACCAGAACGATCATCGTGAACAACAAGAAGCGCTGGATAATGTCCTGATAAACGTAACGGAAAACCATTCAAATCGACAACTTCCATCGTTCCCCCGCCAATCGAAATGCCCGTTAACTCCATCGTCCCTTTACTATCGCCAATGACAAGTCGTGCTGTGTTTGGATGGTCAGCCTCTTCCTCTTCAGCGATGAATTCAAATGTCATCCCCAATTGCGCAGCTTCTTCAAACGCTGTTTTAATGCGTTCGTCAAACGTATCGTAATCTAACAATCCCCCAATAATTGCTACATCCGTTCCGTGACCTTTATACGTTTGTGCGAACGAACCATACAGATGGATTCTTGCCCACTCAGGTTGACGACCAAAAAGTGTCCGTGCAACACGACCAATCCTTGCGGCACCAGCAGTATGTGAAGAAGACGGACCAATCATGACCGGACCAATAATTTCAAAAACGGATCTAAATTTCATCTTATATTATCCCCTTTTAAATGAAATAGTACTCTGTTCATTTTACATGAATAAATGGTTTAAAACAAAAAATATTGTTTTTAGATAATATCATTAAAGGAGCAGTACACCACAAATACGGTGCACTGCTCCTTTAAACCTTATTCCACTGAAATGATATACGGATATAGCGGCTGCTTTCCATCATACAACTCAACTTCCGTATGACTAAAGTTATTCTCTACATAATCTACCATCGCGGCTGCTTGTTCTTCACTAACATCTTCACCATATAAAATCGTGACAATTTCATCGTCTTCTTCAACGAGTGAAGCGAGTAACGCCTTCATCACTTCTTCAAGTGAAGGTGTTGAAATAATAATTTTTCCACCTGCAATACCCATGAAGTCATCTTTTTTAATATCGACACCATCTATTGACGTGTCGCGTACAGCGTATGTGACTTGTCCTGTTTTGACAAATGATGCAGCTTCCTTCATCACATTCGCATTCGCAGTCACTTCTACTTCCGGATTGAAAGCTAAAATAGCTGCAAGACCTTCTGGCACTGTTTTTGTAGGTACAACAGCCGCTTCAATACCGATTACTTCTGCCGCTTGTTCAGCTGCCATAATGATGTTTTTATTGTTCGGTAAAATAAGAACACGCTCTGCGCCTACTTCTTGAATCGCCTTAACAATATCCTCCGTTGATGGGTTCATTGTTTGTCCACCTTCAATAACGGCAGATGCCCCTACACTTCTCAGTAAATCAGCAATACCAGACCCCATCGCAACTGTCACAACTGCATATGGATGTTTGACCGCCTGTTTTTTTGTTGGAGTTTGTGCTGAATAGTTCTCACCGACAATCTCCATATGTTGTTCACGCATGTTTTCAATTTTAATTTTGATTAGCGAACCGAATTTTTGTCCATAATTAAGGGCGTCGCCTGGTTCTTCTGTATGAATATGTACTTTGGCAACTTCCTCATCAGAAATGACAAGCAGTGAATCACCAAACTCACTTAATGCTTGGCGGAATTCAGATTCATCATACGGATTTGTTGCTAATTTATCCGCTGCAAATTTCACCATAAATTCTGTACAATAGCCAAATTCGATATCTTCCGTATTCATGAAGCCTTGAACACTACGATGGTGCTCAGCATTCACTAGGTCATCCATCGATCCAACAACTGTTCTTTCTGGAAGTTCTTCGCCTTTTAGACATGCTAAAAAGCCCTCGTATACATAAACGAGACCTTGACCGCCGCTATCTACGACGCCAACTTCCTTTAAAACGGGCAATAAATCCGGCGTCCGCTCTAGCGATGCTTTCGCTTCCTCCACGATTGCTTCCATCACTGCGATGATATCCTCAGTTGCTTTCGCTTTTTCTACACCAACATTTGCAGCATCCTTGGCAACCGTCAAAATCGTTCCTTCTACTGGCTTCATCACTGCTTTATAGGCAGTTTCAACACCATATTTCAAGGCAACTGAAAATTTCTCGCCATCTAAAGTCGCTTCATTCTCAACTGACTTTCCAAAGCCACGGAATAATTGTGACAAAATGACACCCGAATTTCCGCGTGCACCCATAAGTAAACCTTTTGATAATGCATTTGCGGTTTCTCCTAGGTGGGCAACAGCGTTTACCTCTGTTTCTTTTGCCCCTGATGACATGGACAAATTCATATTTGTACCCGTATCACCGTCTGGCACTGGAAAAACGTTAAGTGAATCGACATAGTCCGCATTTTGATAGAGGTGATGAGCACCCATCTTTATCATTTCTGCAAACTTTAAACCATCTATGGACTTCATTAAAATTACTTCCTCCTTCTACAGGTTAGTCACTCGGACTCCCTGGACAAAAATATTTACCGATTTAACAGTCATACCAATTGTTTTTTGCAATGTATACTTTACTTTCGATTGGACTTGGTAGGCAACTTCGGAAATTTTAGTACCATATCCAACAATGACGTACATATCAATATGCGTATCATCTCCAACGTTACGGACGATGACTCCCCGCGCAAAGCTTTCTTTACGAAGTATCTCTGTCAATCCATCTCGAATCTGATGCCTTGAAGCCATTCCAACAATGCCGTAACATTCAATCGTCGCTTCGCCAACTACTTGAGCAATGACGTCGTTTGTAATATCGATTTTGCCGTATTCATTTTTCACTTCAACTGACATGGTTAGGTCCCTCCTGCATCTTTTCTCACTTGCCCCTATTGTACTATATCTACAATCATAATAAAAGAAAGCATTCGTATTCTGAATAAAGGCATCATTTTCCACTGGATCATTTTCGGTTCGCTTTTCGGCGAATTATCCACGACAAAATTACCGCGAGAATAAATGTGTAGAAATGCGGCGATGCCGCATCCCTGTATATAAAACACATCACGATAATCGTATAGAATTTGTTCAATCTAAGGCGTTCCAAAATAACTATACACAGAGTGCACAACTTTATTATTTTTCGGACTAAAAAAGTCTGTAAAGGCATTCACCTTGAAAGATGTCGTAAAAAAGGTTGCAACACCGTTTGTCATATGATACATTATTATGGTATGCGAATAACAAGTAAATCGCTTAATCATCATTCGCAAGGAGGTACTAACTATGGCTAAAGAATGTGTTATTTCAGGACGCAAAGCCCGTGCGGGAAACTCTCGTTCACACGCGATGAACTCTAACAGACGTACTTGGGGTGCGAACCTTCAAAAAGTCCGTATTCTCGTTAACGGTAAACCTAAACGTGTATGGGTCTCTGCAAGAGCCCTTAAATCAGGTAAAGTTCAACGCGTTTAATTTTATAGGCTAACGCCGTAAAATTAAACATGAACGGAAATAAAACACCAGGCTGAATTCCTTCAGCCTGGTGTTTTTTCTCTTTTCTTTTTTCTAGATTTATTACTAGCAGTAACCTTTGGCGGATCCTCTTTTTGAAAAACAACCAAGCACTTCCGGACGAAACCACTCACAACTTTCGGCATCGTAAATGTATAAACGCGCAATTCCCCACTCCTTTCAGGAATCTGAACTCCTTACCATTAAGCATATGCCCCGATGGAATGAGATAGTACAGACTTCTGCCGCGGGTTCGTTACTCGTAAATTTAGTCATGCCGGTTTCGAGTCTCTCATCTTGCGTCTCGTATTTAAAACCCGATAATGTAAGACCAACCACATCCCCGCCAAAAGGGAAGAAAGAAACGTATGGAAAACGGTCATCACGTGCGCATTCATGTTGACCTGTCAGTAGGATAGACAACTCATTCGTTGTATTGCGTATTGAAAAACGAATTTCTTTATGTTTCATCTGAAGACGGTACAACAGGTGAAGGGCGGACTCCATATGATCCAGCCTGCCACCTGTAACACCTGTCAAAATAACATGGTTTGGATTATACGAGAGTGCACAGTCGACGGCTAGTTCCGTGTCAGTTTCATTCTTTTCCGAACGGAACCGCCCAACTTTATGAACAGCTGCCACAATTTGATTATATTCATCAATCGACACCGAATCGAAATCACCGACAGCTTCATGTGGAATAATACCTTGTTGCAATAAGTGTAATGCACCTCTATCCGCCCCGATGAAAACTGTGTCCTCACACCGAAATTCCATCATATCTACAATTTCTGAATGAGGGCCACCCGCGCAAACGACGGCAATTGTCATTTTATTAACGCACCTTCACCTGCAAGCTTGATGCGCTGTAATGCTGCCGCGCGGTCCGATGCATTAAAAACAGCCGATCCGGCAACAAGGATTGTTGCTCCCGCTTCTACACAAGGTATAATCGTTTCTTCGTTGACACCGCCGTCAATTTCAATTTCAATTGGCAAGTTACGATTGCGGATGATATCCGCCAATTGCTTCACTTTTGGAAGTACTGAATGGATGAATTTCTGACCCCCGAATCCAGGATTCACCGTCATAAACAGCACCATGTCAACTTCCTCCAGAACATGTTGAATCGTTTCAATCGGTGTATGCGGATTCAAGACGACACCTGATTTTACACCGAGTGATTTAATGAGCTGTAAAGTGCGATGCAAATGCGGGCATGCTTCCACATGAACCGTGATATAGTCTGCTCCTGCTTTTGCAAATTGCTCAATATACGCATCAGGATTGCTAATCATCAAATGGACATCTAACGGTAGCTTTGTCACTGGTCTTAGTGCCTCCACAACAATTGGTCCCATCGTAATATTAGGAACAAAATGACCATCCATTACATCGATATGAATCAACTCTGCCCCTGCTGCTTCTACTTCTCTTACCTCGTCGGCAAGTTTTGAAAAATCAGCTGCTAAAATAGAAGGTGCTATTTTAATCATGTTTGTCGTACCTCGGCTTCCTGTCTAATATTTCTTGCATAAATTGCAAGTAGTTTTCATACCGATGGCGTGGCATTCCGCCAGCCTCTACCTGCTCTTTCACGGCACACTTTGGTTCCTTTAAGTGTAAGCATCCCCGAAATTTACACATCGTGGACAGTTCATCCATATCAACAAAGTAATGGGATAATTGTTCCTTTTCAATATGATCAAAATCGAGTGAACTGAAGCCCGGTGTATCTGCAACAAGTCCTCCTGCAATCTCAAGTAACTCTACATGTCGAGTCGTGTGTTTCCCCCGACCAAGTGCTTCTGAAATTTCACCTGTTTTCAACGCAAGGATCGGTAACACTGTATTCAATAAAGTCGACTTTCCAACACCAGACTGCCCTGCTAAAACGGTTGTCTTTCCTTTTAAATAAGGTTCTAGCGTAGCAGAAAGAGACTCATCATCAATAAAGGTTTCAATAACGTCATATCCAATTTTTTTGTAATAAGCTGCCGCTTCTGCAACTTTCTTAAGCTCCTCACCATCCGCTAAATCCTTTTTCGTCAAACAAATGACAGGCTGCACGTCAAACGATTCGACGACAACCAAAAATCGATCCAGCAGGTGCGGGCTAAAAGCCGGTTCTACCATCGAAAACACAAGCAAGGCTTGATCGATATTAGAAATCGGTGGGCGTACGAGCTCATTGCGGCGCTCGTGGACAGCGGTAATAAGCGCATCATTATCCCCATCAGGCACAAACGTTACATGATCTCCCACAAGTGGATGAATCCCACGATTTCTAAACACCCCACGACTCTTACACTGTATCAATTGCCCATCCTGCTCTACATAATAAAACCCACTAATCGCTTTTCTAATTTGTCCTTCCGGCATCCAATACCTTCTTTCTATTTTTCATTATAATCAACAGCCTGCTCAACGATAATTTTGCCATCGCGTGTAATCATATAAGCCCCGCGTTGACCTTCTTCTAATTCAACACTAATCTTCTTCTTAGTATTTTCCATAATCGTGAAAACCTCTACAGGCTTAGCCATATTATTGGTCTTATCTTGCACATAAATCTTAATCTCTTGCGGAACTAGAACAGGTGGTGCGGGCGGTACCCAATTGCCATCCTCATCTACTTCTCCGTCGCCGACATCAATCTCCTCTGGTAAATATTCAATCGTCACGTTGTGAACAATGACCTTATCCGGTTTCTTCTCTTCACCTTTCGAGAGGGCAACCTCTACCTTATCCCCATCTTTCATGTCCGTCCCTTGTTTAGGTGTTTGCCAAATGACATGTCCTGCTGGCACTGTAGGTGAATATTCTTCCCCCACTACAGTAATCGCAAGCCCTGATGTCTTCGCATAGTCATTCAACGCTTGTTTATCATACCCTCTGAGATCCTCAAGTTTTTGAAGTTTTTTTCCCTTACTTATCGTAAAGACTACATCTGTATCTTCTGGCACTACAGCTGTCCCCTCTACCGGATCCTGCTCTAAAATAGTACCTGGCTCTTTATCCGAAAAAGCTTCTTTAGAGTCTACTTTGTAGCCTTTCTTTGTTAGGAAATCTGCTACTCGTTCATAGTCCTGATCTGTATAATCCTCAAACTCCACCTTATCTTTCCCTGTGCTCATATACAAAGTAACTGCAGAACCGACATCCCGCTTCTTTCCTTCTTCCGGGATGGTACGGATAATTTGCCCTTCTTCAAACTCTTCAGATGGCTGTTTCAGTGTTTCCTCCAACTTAAAGCCTGCCTCCAATAAAATATCAATTGCTTCAGCTTCCGTTTTTCCAGCAACTTCTGGAATGAATTCTTTTTTAGGTCCTAATAAGCCTGGTAATAGCAGCAATAGGAGGACTATCACAAATGCACCAGCAATTCCGCCGACAATGAGTGGCCACTTTTTCCGCTTTTTAACAGGGATTTGCGGAGGATCAACTACGATAACTGGCTCCACTTTTTTTGTCATTTCCAGCACTTCAAACTTGGATGCCTCTGTAACAACCGGAATCGCATGCGTCCGATCGTCGTCAAATGGTACAACAAATTTCGGCTCTGCAGCTCGCTCCGATGACAATGCCGTCAGTAAATCGTCATACATTTCATCAGCCGACCGATAACGATGTGCAGCATCTTTCGTTGTTGCTTTCAGAATGATATTTTCTACACTTTGTGGAATGGCTGGGAATAAGGCACGAACAGAAGGCGTTTCCTCCTGTAAATGCTTTAGTGCAATCGCAACAGCCGTTTCTGCTGAAAACGGAAGTTCGCCTGTTAATAATTCATAAAAAACAATACCCAGTGAATAAATATCAGATTTTTTTGTTGCCATCCCACCACGTGCTTGCTCAGGTGATAAATAATGGACTGTACCAACTACCGAATTGGTTTTCGTATGGGCAGTTGCACTGAGCGCCATCGCAATACCAAAGTCTGTAATTTTCAAATTTCCCTCTGCATCCATCAAAATATTTTGCGGCTTAATATCACGGTGCACAATACCATTATGATGGGCATTTGATATAGCGGAAACGAGCTGTCGCATAATTGGCAATGCCTGTTTAGGAGATAATGGACCATTTGTTTGAATGAATTTTTTCAGCGTCTGGCCTTCTACATACTCCATTACAAGATAGAGTAGTTCTCCCTCCTCACCCACATCAAAAATATCGACAATATGTGGATGCGTTAAGCTTGTAGCAGACAATGCCTCTCGCTGGAACCTGCGCTTCAATTCTTCTTCATTCGCGAAATCATAGTTCAAAACTTTAATAGCTACATCTCGGTTTAAAATGATGTCATGTGCTAAGTAAACCTTCGACATCCCTCCGTCACCAATACTTTTAAGTATTTCATAACGTTCTCCGATTCTACTTCCAATCATGGATTATTCACCTCCGACTTGGTAGAATCAACCAAAATGACTGAGATATTATCCTCTCCACCCATTTCATTTGCTAAATCTACAAGTTTTTTTGCTTTATCATGTAGCGTAGCATCCGAAAGGACCACTTCACGCATAAGCTGTTGATCGACTTTATTACTCAAACCGTCTGTACATAGGAGCAAATAAGTTTTTTCATCCAATTCAATTGAATAATGATCAGGTTCAATCGTCTTTTCAGAACCGATTGCCTTCATAATCCAATTTTTTTGGGGATGGACAGCCGCCTCCGCCTCCGTTATTTCACCACTATCAAGTAGCACATTGACGTAGGAATGATCACGTGTCACCTGACAAATCCCGTTATCATTAATAGCATAAACGCGACTATCGCCTGTATGGGAAACAAGACAGCTACGCCCACGAATAAGCGCCGCCTCTAATGTTGTCCCCATTCCTTTCAGGTTCTCATTATCATTGGCATAATTATAAATTACTCTGTTGACATGATTGACGGCTTCGCGAAGCCATTCTACCCAATGCTGGTCCTCTTCAAAGCTGGTACTATCCAGCTTCATAAATTGCTCGCCAATTAGTTGGATAGCTGTTGAGCTGGCATAATCTCCGCCCTGGTGACCACCCATTCCATCTGCTATCACCGCCAGAATGATGCCGTTTGGCAATGTGTACACGGCTGCGCGATCTTCGTTAACGGTTCTTTTCCTACCTACGTCTGATAAGATTTCGAATTGCAACGTCCATCCCCCCTTGTTTGTTTCGAGTTCTCTGTGAAATTAAGTGATCCCATTGAAATTCGCTCGGCGCTTGGGGATGCTTCCCACGATAAGCCTGACGGAAAACCACCCTCGGTCTTATCGCTTCAGCTACCCCAGTAAGGCGCCTTCGCTAGAGAATAAATAAAGTCAGTAGCTCAAATACTTATTGCTGTTTTTTACGGAATACGGTGACGAAGAATCCGTCGCTGCCGAAGTGCTGTGGTAGGACTTGGAGTGTATCGTCTTCGATTGCTAATTTGTCGATGTCATTTAACTGAGTTAATGGAACTTTTTCCATGTCTGAATGGCGCGCTAAGAAATGTTCCACCATGCCACGGTTTTCCATATGCTCTACTGTACATGTACTATAGACGATGATGCCGTCCGGTTTAATCAGTTCGCGGGCTGTATCGAGTAGGTCAGATTGGATTTGTACGAGTCCATTGAAATCAGCTTCTGTCTTATTGTACTTAATTTCAGGCTTTCTCCGAATGACTCCTAGTCCACTGCATGGTGCGTCAACAAGGATACGATCGAAAGAGGATGCAGCGTATATTTCCGTCAACTTTCGGCTATCCCCACTTTTTGCTTGAATGGATGTTAAACCAAGTCGTGAAGCATTCGCTTCAATCAAAGCCAATTTATGTTCATGAATATCATGTGCGAACACTTCGCCTGTATCTTTCATCTTCTCAGCAATATGAGTCGTTTTCCCACCTGGCGCTGCACACATGTCAAGCACTTTCATGCCAGGTTGTGCGTCTAATGCTAGTACAGGCAGCATGGAGCTTTCGTCTTGAATGGTAATCCAACCCTTTTTATAGGCTTCTGTATTCGCTGGATTGCTAGTGACGGAAACGATACATTCTGGGACCACTTCACCTATTCTGACTTCAATACCTTCTGCTTCAAGTGATGCAATCGCTTCGGCTACTGTTGTTTTAGCTGTATTGACACGAACTGTCATTGCAGGTGGATTATTGTTTTCGTGCGCCATAATCGCAGCTTCTTCCTCGCCAAACTGTTCACTCCAGCGCTTAATAAGCCATTCAGGATGGCTCGTTTCAATCGCTGTTTTTGCGATGCCATCCGCCATATCATCCAACGAACGAACACCTTTGCGTAAGACCGAACGAAGAATACCGTTGACTGTTGGCGCAATGCGTTTATGACCACGTCTTTTCGCAATTTCAACCGCTTCATGGACAACCGCATGTGGCGGAATTTTCGTTAGGTAGACAATTTGATAAATTGACATTCTAAGCAATTCTCGCACCCAGCCGTCCAGTTTCCCACGAACAAAAGGTTCCAAATAATAATCGAGTGCCATGCGATGTTGTAATGTACCATATGTCAATTCCGTCAATAGCCCACGGTCTTTCGTTTCGATACCATATTTTTCAATTGTTCGGTGTAGCAATAAATTACTGTATGCTTGGTTATTATTAATTTCCATTAAAATAGATAATGCCGCGTCCCGGACATTGCCGTTCCAGATTTTCTTTTTCGGTCTAGTATTCATACAAATCGGTCCCCTTCGTTCCACTTCGATCCGGTTCCACGAACAAATACATCCGCTGGCATCCGGTTTTTTCCGGCTGGTTGGAGATCCGTTATCGCGACAGCGACATCATCGCCTGCTTTAACAATAATTCGATCTGGTTCAATTTTAAGAATTGTACCCGGTTCAGCATCTAACTGCGTTGCAACCTTTTCACTCCACCAAACCTTGACGTTTTCACCTTGCATCGTCGTGTAGGCAACCGGCCAAGGATGGAGTCCACGAACTTGATCATAGATGGCTTTTCCGCCTTGGGACCAATCAATCCGCTCTTGTTCACGTGAGATATTACGCGCAAATGTCACAAGTGATTCATCTTGGACCGTTTTATTATTTGTACCATCTATTATAGAAGGAAGTGTTTCCTTCAATAACTTTGTTCCCGCCACAGACAATGAATCAAAGAGCAATCCCGTATGGTCTGTGTCAGCAATCGGCACAACCACTTGTGAAATAATATCGCCTGCATCTAATTTTTCAACCATATACATAATCGTCACGCCTGTTTCCGTTTCCCCGTCCATAATAGACTGATGGATTGGCGCGCCGCCACGGTATTTTGGCAATAAAGAAGCATGGACATTAATGCAACCCAGCCTTGGAACTTCCAGCAATTCTTTCGGTAAAATTTGACCGAAGGCTGCAGTTACAATGAGATCTGGTTTGAGTGCAATAATTTCCGCTAATTCACTAGAGCCTGTTAGTTTTTCAGGCTGAATAATCGGTAAGCCGAGTCGTAGCGCCTCTACTTTTACAGGTGGCGGCGTTAAAACACGTTTGCGTCCAACCGGTCGATCGGGTTGCGTGACGACTGCCGAAATTGTATGCCCTTCCTCATGCAGCATTGTGAGGACTGATACCGAAAATTCTGGCGTGCCCATAAATACGATATTAGTCATGTTCACTTGCCTCCTCTTCCTCGTCCATTTCTTCAAATTCAGATGGATCGACCACTCGAATGATTTTCGAATCAAACAGCACACCATTTAAATGATCGATTTCATGAAGAATAGCGCGTGCTTCATAATCCTCAGCTTCAATTTGGTACAAGGAACCATCCCGTTCCTGTGCTTCTACACGGACAAAAAATGGTCTCTCTACTTCACCGTATAGACCTGGGAAACTAAGACAGCCTTCAATTTCAACTTCAGAGCCTCCGATAGCTGTCACAACAGGGTTGACCATTTCAATTACGTCCTGTCCCTCTCCCATATCAACAATAGCGACACGTATCGCTTCACCAATTTGTGGTGCTGCAAGGCCTACACCATCCGCCGCAACCATCGTGTCATACATATCATCCAAAAGCTTCGCAAGCTTCTTATCAAATTTCACTACTTCTTTACACATTTGTCGTAGCACCGGTGCTGGGTGCTCCACAATTTTACGTATTGCCAATCCAATTCCTCTTTTCTATCTAGTTAAGGTGATAGTACCGCCCTTTGAATAATGGCAGTACTATCACCGAATTTAATAAATGGACACTGGCTCCAGATCAACCGTCATCGTTAGGCCTGCTTTAATCCAGTCTGTCCTGTAGTACTTAATGAGCTGTTGAAGCGCCTCTGTCAACTTCGGCTCTTTTTTGTATTTTATCAAACATTGGTAACGATATCTATTATTCACACGGCTAATGGCAGCCGCAGTTGGACCGATGATGACGGTATCGGGCGATAGGTTCCCTTTTAAAAACCTAGCCCCTTTTTCCGCAAAGTCGGCTACTTTTAGCAAATCCTCATGCGTAAACTGGACGAGTGCCACAAAATAAAATGGTGGGTAGCCATATTGTCTTCTGGCCGCCATCTCTAAATTATAAAATGGTTCGTAATGTTGCGCTTTCGCCAAGTCGATGGCGTAGTGTTCAGGAGAATAGGTTTGGATGAATACTTCCCCCGGCAACTCATGGCGGCCAGCTCGTCCGCTCACTTGTGTCATCAGTTGAAATGTTTTTTCTGCGGCACGGAAATCTGCAAGATGCAATGTCGTATCCGCGGCAAGTACGCCGACAAGAGTAATATTTGGAAAGTCGAGTCCCTTCGCAATCATTTGCGTTCCAAGTAAAATATCCGCTTGCCCTTCACTGAACTGCCTTAATAGCCGTTCATGAGACCCTTTTTGTCGTGTCGTATCGACATCCATTCGTATGACACGTGCTTCTGGAAACAGTTTCGCAATTTCTTCCTGCGCTTTTTGAGTCCCCGTCCCAAAGAATCGGATATAGTCACTTTCACATTGTGGACATTGAAGAGGTACATGTTCCTCGTGACCGCAATAATGACATTTCAGCCTTTCGTTGGCACGATGATAGGTCAGTGAAATATCACAGTTCGGACATTCCACTACCGTTCCACAATCCCTACACAATACAAAAGAAGAAAACCCACGTTTATTGAGGAATAAAACCGTCTGTTCCCCTCTCGCCAATCGTAAACGAACCGCTTCCGCCAACGGCAATGAAAACATCGAACGGTTACCATTTTTTAATTCATCTCGCATATCGACGACCGTTACCGTAGGAAGTTCCTGGTCTTTTGCTCGTCTTGTCAACGTCAGCAATGTGTAGACCCCTTTAGATGCTCGCGCGTAGGATTCCAATGAGGGTGTTGCGCTTCCTAAAATAACCGGACAGCCATAATATTCAGATCGTTTAATGGCAACATCCCGCGCGTGATAGCGTGGTGTATCCTCCTGCTTATAGGTCGATTCATGTTCTTCATCGAGAATGATGATACCGATATTTTCAAACGGGGCAAATATCGCTGATCTTGCGCCAACAACAACCTTGACTTCACCTCGTTGAATCTTGCGCCACTCATCGTATTTCTCTCCTGCCGATAATCCACTGTGCATCACCGCAACGAGTGGACCGAAACGTTCTTTAAATCGTAATGTCATTTGCGGTGTCAATGAAATTTCGGGCACGAGAACAATCGCTTCCTGCCCTTTGTCTAGTACATGTTTAATAGCCTGCAAATAGATTTCCGTTTTTCCACTTCCAGTAATACCATGGAGAAGAAATGTCTCTGCTTTTTGCTGATCCGCGGAATTTTTGACCTTCTCAAGTGCAATACATTGTTCGTCAGTCAAGTTAACAGGTATCGCTGTATCCTTTAACCCCGGTGCTTGAGGCTCTCTGTACACTTCTGTATATTCTTCTGTAGCCGCTCCTCTTTCGATCACCGCTTTTAACACGGCAGGCTGAATGCCTGATTGCTCCATCAGTTGTTTCGCAAGTATCAATTGACCAGCATGTTCTTGCATCCAGTGTAGCAATTCAATTTGTTTTTTCGCATTGGTATGTACACCATTGAGGACTGCTAGTAGCATTTCAGCGCTGGCTATTTGAATCATGCGCACTTTTTTGACAGCTGTTTTCTGGTTAATAGCTGTATCGACAGTCACAATGCCTTGTTCAGCATAGCGTTTCACTGTCTTCAACATCTCCAGCGTTTCCGCTTCTTTTAACGCAACCCGTTGTCTTCCTGCCAGGAGGTGAAGAAAATCCTCATCTTTAATGCTTTCTGCTTGTTCCACAACGATGAATTTTTCATATTTTGCACGCATCGCAGCTGGTAGCATCACTTGAAGTGCATCAATTTCATAAGCCAATGTTTGCCTCGCCAGCCAACCAGATAATGCTAGTAGTTCTTTCGAAATGACCGGCTCCAAATCAATCAACTCATCAATCGGCTTCAATTTGGCTACATCCAGTCCACTTTCCTCTTTTAAAGCTGTTACATATCCGAGTACTTTTCGTGGTCCAAACGGTACCTTCACGCGAATACCCACTTCAATGACGGCAGCCATCGTGTCAGGCACAAGATAATCGAAAGGCCTGTCAATCGGATAAGCCGATACATCTACAATGACTTCAGCGATCATTGCGTTGTTCACTTTCCTCTTGTAAAATAGCTTCAAATAATACCTTCGCTAATTCTTTTTTTGCCATTGCTTCGAAATGCTGATGTGTCCCACGCTTGGATAGTAGTGTAACAACATTCGTATCTTTTCCAAATCCTGCATCTGGATCCGTAACATCATTGACGATAATATAATCTAGATTTTTTCTCGCAAGCTTGTCCTTACCGTACTCAACAGCATTATTCGTTTCCGCAGCAAAGCCTACAAGTATTTGACGGGTCTTTCCATCACCCATTGTTTTTAATATATCTGTCGTTCGTTCGAGTTCAATAACCGAATCACCCACTTGTTTTTTCATCTTTTCTGGATGAATATGCTTTGGGCGGTAGTCCGCGACAGCTGCCGATTTGACGACAATATGTGCATCAGCGAATTGCGCTTGCACAGCCTCCAGCATGTCAGCCGCACTTTCAACATCAATAACTGTCATGCCAGTCGGCTTATCCAGCCCAACAGGCCCAGAAATAAGAACTGTTTCTGCTCCTAGCGCAGCTGCCGCTTCTGCCATTGCATAGCCCATTTTTCCGCTCGAGAAGTTTGACACATAGCGCACTGGATCGATTCGTTCACGCGTTGGGCCCGCTGTAATGACCACTTTCTTCCCCACTAACGGAAGATTTTTTTGCGTCGTAAAGTGCTCCCTAATCAATTCCACAATTTTTTCTGGTTCTTCTAAGCGACCTTTCCCTACGTAACCACATGCCAAGAAGCCCTCGGACGGCTCGATAAACTGATAGCCATCGGCATGCAACGTATTGATATTGCGAATAACGGCTTTATTTTCATACATATGAACATTCATTGCTGGAGCTATCCACACCTTAGCTGTCGTCGCAAGTAATGTCGTCGTCACCATATTATCTGCAATGCCATTTGCCAGTTTACCAATGACATTTGCTGTTGCAGGTGCAACAACAACAAGATCAGCCCAATCTGCCAAGTCAATATGCGCAATAACTCGAGAATCTTTTTCGTCAAACGTATCATAAAAAACATCGTTTCGAGACATCGCTTGGAAAGTTAACGGTGTGACAAATTGCTGTGCCGACTCCGTCATCATGACCTTCACATCCGCCCCAGCCTGCGAAAGCTTACTAACGAGTGCAACCGCTTTATAGACTGCGATTCCACCGGTAACACAAAGGAGGATTTTTTTGTTCACTAACATAGTTCTCATCCTTTCTAAAATGACAAACTCCCAAAGAAAATTCGTTTCTAAGGGAGTATGGCGTATGCTTATTTTAACTAAATTCAGCAGAAATCCTTCACTTCTATAAGTGGTGGGATGAATGCTAGATATACCTTCAAATTCAGTGAAAGTTCAAGCCCCGGCTGATTTAAGTTAAGCCTCCGGCGGATGTCACAAATTTTGAAGGGAGTCAATTGCGCAAGCGCAATTCAAAATTTGGACGCAATTACGCCGAGGCGTAATTGATTGATGGTTTAAACTTACACTTCGTCTTCGTAAATGATAGAATCATCTTGTTTTTCTTTTGATAAAACGCCTGCTGCGACTTCCTCAAGTGCTTTTCCAACATTTTTATGTGATCTGTACGAAGTTAAGAGCTTCGTACCTTCCTCCTGCATTTGACGTGCTCGTTTTGAGGCAAGAGTGACTAGTGTATATTTAGAATCGACTTTCTCTTTTAATGAATCCAGTGTTGGTGTTAACATCGTTTATTCCCCTTCCAGCATAAGTAAATAGCGTTTTTCTACACGTTCTCTACGGCAATGCTCTGCTAAAACAATCGCATTGACTCGATCACAGGCATTTGAAACTTCGTCATTTTCGACGACATAATCGTACAAGTTCATCATTTCAAGTTCTTCTCTCGCTTTTGCAATGCGCGTTGCAATGACGTCTGGCGCCTCTGTTCCTCTACCAACGAGGCGATCTTCCAGCTCCGACAAGCTTGGTGGGGCTAAGAAAATAAATAATCCGTCTGGAACTTTTGCCCGGACCTGTGCCGCTCCAACAACTTCGATTTCAAGGAAAACATCTCTCCCTGCATCCAATGTAGCATTGACATAGTCGAGTGGTGTACCATAATAATTACCTACATATTCAGCATACTCTAGAAGTTTGCCTTCCTCAATGAGTTGTTCAAATTCAGCTCTCGATTTAAAAAAATAATCGGATCCGTCCACTTCACCTTCTCGTGGACTTCTTGTCGTCATCGAGATTGAATATTCATAATTCGTATCAGGTTGAGAAAAAAGCTCTTTTCGTACTGTCCCTTTCCCTACACCAGAAGGGCCGGACAGAACAATCAAAAGCCCACGTTTTTTGTACATGCAATCCCTCTTCTTATCTAGTCTACTTGACGCTAAAGCAAAACCCTTATGGGGTAGCTCTATTATTGTTGTTCAATCAAAACAATCTACACTTATTATACCATACCACACGCATAGAGTGGTAAAATGGGACAAAACGAATTGAAAGAGGAATCAGCATGGCATTTGACGGTTTATTCACTACGGCGATGGTGCAGGAATTGCAGGTTCTGAAAAACGGACGCATTTCCAAAATTCATCAGCCCAACACACAAGAAGTCGTATTTCTTATCCGTTCAGGCGGCAAAAATCATAAACTTCTTATCTCTATCCATTCATCTTATTCACGCGTCCAGTTAACAGAAGAGGCAATTACAAACCCTTCTGAACCTCCGATGTTTTGTATGGTATTGCGCAAACATCTAGAAGGCGGAACGATTACAGCTGTCGATCAATTCGGCACAGACAGAATTATTACGTTCGATATTCAGGCGAAAAATGAAATCGGGGATGACATTAGTCGAAGATTGTATATTGAAATTATGGGCCGGCACAGTAACTTGTTAATCGTCGATCCGGAGCGCGACATGATCATTGATAGTATGAAACATTTACCACCTTCTGTGAACAGTTACCGAACAGTGTTACCAGGGCAGCCTTTCATACCCGCGCCGCCACAAGACAAAACAGATCCATTTAGTGTAACCGAGCAACAATTCAATTCATTGTTCCCACAGTTCGAAAGTGCTCGGGACGTTGTTGGAGCCTTTTCAGGCTTCTCACCCATTAATGCGGAAGAATTATTATTTAGAATGAGGGGCGTCCCTGCGAATGAAACATTCGCTTTATTTGCAGCATTTCTCGCTTCATTTAAAGGAATAGCTAGTACACCAAATATTGCAGAAATCGGGACGAAAACGGTATTTTCCGCAGCTATGTTATCACATGCGGATAAAACGGTTGCCTCATACGAGACACTTGGTAATTTATTGGATAAGGTCTATTTTGCACGGGCAGAAAGAGAGCGCGTCAAATCACAGGCAGCGGATTTGGAACGCTGGCTCGACAACGAAATTGCCAAGTTAAATTTAAAAGTGAAAAAACTTTCGAAGGAACAAGATGCTGCTGGGAAGTTAGATACATTTCAGCTGTACGGTGAGTTACTGACCGCCAATAGCTATGCGTTGCAAAAAGGGATGACAGAGGCAGTTGTAGATAATTATTATGAGGAAGGTACGACGGTATCCATTCCACTCGATCCTCGTAAAACGCCAATTGACAATGCTCAGCGTTATTATTCACGCTATGTAAAAGCGAAAACAGCTCTCATAATGATTGCGGAACAACTAGAAAAAGCAGCCGAGGACATTGCCTACTTTGAAATGATTAAACAGCAGGTCATGCAAGCCTCCCCTGAAGACATCGAAGAAATACGCGAAGAACTTGCGGAACTCGGTTTTCTGAAAGCACGCAAGCTAAAAAAGAAGATTAAACCGAAGAAACCAGCACCGGAAACCTATGTATCTTCTGCTGGAGTCAAAATTTCAGTCGGTAAAAACAATAAACAAAATGACTATTTGACGTTCAAGATGGCTGCACGCGATAATGTCTGGCTCCACACAAAAGACATTCCTGGATCGCACGTCGTCATTCACGATACGAATCCCGATGAAGAAACGATTAGAGAAGCAGCGACATTATCTGCTTATTTCAGCAAAGCACGCGGTTCTTCTTCCGTACCTGTCGACTACACGGAAGTGCGGCATGTGAAAAAGCCGAATGGATCGAAGCCTGGATTTGTCATTTATTTCGAGCAGAAGACAATGTTTGTCACGCCTGATGAAGATGTTGTAATGAAGCTTCGAAAATGAAAAGCGGCCGTTGATTCCATTTGCATGGAATCAACGGTCGTTTTTATTTTTCTATACGTTCGCCTTCTTGTTTAACTCCGTTACTTCTATCAACTCTAAAATACTCGGATAGTTGAACAACCCGAACACCTTTTGTATTCAATTCATGATAGATTCCCCTGCTATCCTGAAACGATATATATTGATCTCGCTCACCTCGGATTAGCTCTTCCGCACTTCCAAAAGATTCCATATGAATAAATCTTCTGATGTAATGATTTTCACTGAAAAAATAAGTTATTTTAAACTCTTTCATAATTTTTAACTCCTCGCATGCTTTAAATCTCTCTTCCTAATCTACAGTTCCCTCCTCTTTCTACTATCATATCCATTTCACTTCGTACCAAGTCTTTCATCTAAAATTGTCATACTCTCATTCAACACAATTTACAGGTGCCTTAAATTATTTTGATAACGTCGTTCCGCTGTGGTTTAATTATAAGAAAAGTTGAACTTGGCGGAAAGCAGGTACATAATATGACAACCATCATTGAATTAAAAAACTTATCAATCGGATTGCCGAAAAAAATGAAGTATGGTACGGACAAAGAGCTTGAAACAGCTATTTGTAAAGAAACAGTAGAGGAAGTCTTTCTAGCAAAAGATGGCTTTCGGGGTGATGGTGTAGCAGATTTACAACATCATGGCGGGCTTGACCGCGCTGTTTGTGTCTATCCATATGAGCACTACGCGCTTTGGGAGCAGAAGTTTAACAAGCCTCTACCACCCGCAGCTTTCGGGGAAAATATAACTGTGAGCCATATGCTCGAACAAGACGTTCATATTGGAGATGTTTTCCGCCTTGGGGAAGCGGTTATTCAAGTGACTCAAGGACGCATTCCCTGTAGCACAATTACCAAAAGAACTGAACTTCCTCCCCTTATGAAAGGGATGGTCGATACAGGATTTACAGGTTATTTATGTCGTGTGCTAAAAGAAGGCATTGTTCGCGAAGATTCGACCATTACATTAGTCGAATCCCATCCTCAACAAGTGTCCATCCTGTTTGCCAATCAACTTTATTTCCACCGTCCGAAGGATATTAAGGGAATCCAACAAGTGTTGGCGGTTCAGGATCTGGCTGAAGATTGGCGGGAACGATTGACGAAGCGATTGGAGAAATTGACCAATCCTTCATATTCATTATGACACTCCAGTAGAACATGAACTAAAAGCAAAGGGCTGTCTCACACGAGGCACCCCTTTTATTATTAGTGAAAAAGTACTTTTTTATTAAAATTAAATCCTGTTCCATTTTATTTAAACCGTCAAATTATATTAAGGTTTCAGACACCTCTTACATCGCTTGACTACACTAGGTATAGGAATCCTTTATCTTCACTATCACCAAGTATCCCCCTTTTAAAGAATAAGTATAAAGAACTATTAAAAGCGAGTATTCAAATAATGTAAAAAGAAAGACGACCAAAAGTATGTTAAGCTGTTGTTGGGTAATGAATGGCTGATGGTGAACAGTCCAGATCATTAAGGGATTTACATGTAGTTAATTTGCGGTTTGTTGAACACATATCATTATCATAAGGGGGCTAGTATCGATAATAGATAACTTACTATAAAATGCACGCCGCTCAACATGGAAGAGGCTATTGTTTTGTTGGAAATAAAAAAGGGAATTGTCAACCATTTGTATGGATGCACGAAAAGGCGAATGTACAATCATTCTTCGCTAGAGAAACTCCCCATACTACAGCAAATTCTTTATCCGATAAGGCTATAAAGAATTGCCTTCTTTGTCATTCTTCTTTAATGGAGGGTTTCAACCCCCCCTCTTCTGGTAATTTCTATTTACACCTATTGCGCTTACTTATACCCGATTAATTTTTAATCCATATCATATATGGAAAAATTAAGGAGGAAATAAGAACATGACACTTTTAAAAAAGGTAACTGGGATTGGAACTGCTGCGTTGTTGGCGTTAGGGCTTGCAGCTTGTAGTAGTGACAGCAATGAGGATAAAACGACAGGCACAAATGCAGCAGTCGGTGAATCCGTAGACCATACAATCGTAGGGATTGACCCTGGATCAGGTCATATGGAATTAACGGCGAAAGTACTTCAAGAATACGATCTGCCAGATTGGAATGTAACTTCGGGATCTGGTGCCACTATGACAGCCGCTTTGAAAAGGGCCTATGATAAAGAAGAACCCATTATCATAACTGCTTGGAGTCCACATTGGAAGTTTTCAAAATTCGATTTAAAGTATTTGGATGATCCAAAACTAATCTACGGGGATGCTGAAGAAATCCATTCTATTGGTCGTATTGGGTTGAAAGAAGATCTCCCTGAAGCCTATGCGATTTTCGAGCGTTTCGAGTGGGATATGGATGACATGGCTCAGATTATGATTGCCATTGAAGATGGTGTCAAGCCTGAAGAAGCTGCACAAACATGGATTGATGACAATCCAGAAAAAGTAGCAGAATGGACGGATGGAGTTGCTACCGTGGACGGAGATACAATCAAGCTTGCCTATGCGCCATGGGACAGTGAACTTGCGAGCCATAATATGATGAAAATCGTCCTCGAAGATATGGGTTACACTGTTCAATTAGCAATGGTTGAACCAGGTCCAATGTTTTCAGCTGTTGCTGATGGAAGTGCAGATGCAACATTTGCCGCTTGGTTACCGAATACCCATAAAACATATGTAGAAAAGTTCGATGGACAATTGGACGATATCGGAGTGAATATGGTCGGTGTTAAACAAGGATTGGCTGTACCTACCTATATGGAAGACGTTAATTCCATTGAGGATTTAAAAAAGTAATTATTTCCGAGTGCCAATTAGAAAAGCTATTCTACAGGTCAAACACCCGTGGAATAGCTTTTCTCTTTACTTCAACAAACCAGCCTTCAATTTCCCATGCCACTCCAACAAACTGCCGATCGACTCTTCACTAATCGCACCGCTTTCCTGTGCCGCTTCAGCGAGTGCACCAAAATCGGTCAAGCTTGTATACGTCAGTCCTGCAGATGCGAATGTTTCGTCAGCGCTTTGGAGTTCATATGTAAAGATCGAAACAACTCCTGTCACCGCAATACCTTCAGAACGAAGTGCTTCCGCTGCATTCAAGCTACTACCGCCAGTGGAAATCAAATCTTCAATGATGATTGCTTTATCAGCGACATCAATTTTACCCTCGATTTGACGGCTACGTCCGTGTCCTTTTGCTTTTGAACGGATGTAGACCATTGGTAATTCAAGAATGTCCGCTACCCAAGCGGCATGCGGAATGCCCGCTGTCGCTGTTCCAGCAATCACTGTTGTCTCTGGGTACTTTTCACGAATGATATCCGCAAGTCCTTGTGCGATTTGTTTGCGTCCAACTGGATCAGACATTGTTAAACGGTTATCGCAGTAAATCGGTGATTCGATGCCTGATGCCCATGTGAATGGCTCATGTGGGCTTAATTCAACTGCCCCTAAGTTTAATAGGATTTTGGCGATGTCTTTTTTCTGCGTCATCATTCTGTCCCCTTCCACAATGCATTGATCTGTTCATAAGCTGCCCGCGGATCTGTTGCACCTGTAATCGCGCGTCCCACAACGATATGTGTGGAGCCTGCCAGGCGTGCTTCTACTGGCGTCGCAATGCGTTTTTGGTCATGCGCGCCACCATCTGCCAGACGAATGCCTGGTGTGACTTTGAAAAATTCTTTTCCACACACTTCTGCAATGACTGCCGATTCATGGACAGAACAAACCACTCCGTCTAGTCCTGCTTCTTTCGTCAACTTCGCATATTGAATGACAGATTCCTGTAAAGAAGCCCCGATTAGCTGCTCTTCTCGAACTTGGCGCTCGTCTGTCGATGTCAATTGTGTAACCGCAATGATTGAAGGACGTGCGATACCGGACGGTGTGCCTTTATCCAATCCTTCAAGTGCCGCCTCCATCATCGTTTTGTTACCCGCAGCATGGACATTGACGAGGTCAACGCCGAAACCTGCGAGCACTTCCATCGCTGATTTCACTGTGTTTGGAATATCATGCAATTTCAAATCAAGGAAGATGTCATAGCCAAGCTCTTTCAAACGAGCGATAATGGCTGGTCCTTCTTTGTAATAAAGCTGCATACCGACTTTGACGTTGATATCTCCATCAAACGCACGGAGGAAGTCGAACGCCTTTTTAGCTGAATCAAAATCGAGTGCAATAATCGGAGATGTTTTCATAGACGATGGCTCCTTCCAATTAGTTCAGAAATACGGTTGACTCCAAGCTCGTCCAGCTTCGCTGGTAATTCCTCAATGATTTGTGGGCAAATAAACGGGTTGACGAAGTTTGCTGTGCCTACTGCGACAGCACTTGCGCCCGCAGATAGGAAATCAATGACATCGGCTGTTTCTGATACGCCGCCCATACCGATAATCGGAATATTAACCGCTTTGCTTACTTCATAGACCATCCGAATTGCCACTGGCTTGACGGCTGGTCCAGATAAACCGCCTGTACCATTGGCGATAACAGGGCGTCCTGTTTTTTGATCTAAGCGCATACCAACTAGCGTATTAATCATCGTAATACCGTCTGCTCCGCCAGCCTCTACCGCTTGGGCAATGGATACGATATCCGTAACGTTTGGAGATAGTTTCACATAAACCGGTACTTGAGAAACTTCCTTCACAGCTCTTGTAAGCTCTCTTGCCACCTCAGGATCTGTTCCGAAAGTAATACCGCCCGCTTTTACGTTTGGGCAAGAGATATTCAATTCTAATGCTTTCACGTTTGGTGCTTTGGATACTTCTTTCGCTACTTCTACATAGTCCGCTGTTTCTGTACCCGCAACGTTGGCGATAATCGGCACATCAAACTGTTCAAGCCATGGTAACTCGCCTTCCAATACGCCTTGTAGCCCTGGATTTTGCAAACCAATTGCATTGAGCATTCCAGAAGCAGTTTCTGCCACACGTGGTGTCGGATTGCCTAGTCTTGTTTCCAACGTTGTTGCTTTAATCATAATCGCACCAAGCAACGATAAATCGTATAACCCGCCGTATTCTTTACCAAATCCGAAACAACCAGACGCTGGCATAATCGGGTTTTTCAATTGCAAGCCAGGCAGTTCAATCGCTAATCTATTCATATGGCCACCACCCCTGCTGGGAAGACTGGACCGTCCGAGCATACTTTAATGTACGCTTTATCGTTGCCTTCCGTTGTTTGACAAACACATGCGAAGCAAGCACCAATACCGCAGCCCATTCGTTGTTCGAATGATAGGAAGCCCTTTTTACCCGCATACATTTTTTCCACGGCATTCAACATCGGCATAGGTCCACAGCTATAATACGTTGCGAAATCCGTACCTAGTGTCTCCATTACAGTTGTAACAAATCCAGCTGTCCCTGCTGTTCCATCGACCGTCACGATATGTGTATCACCAAGTGCCGCAAATTTTTCTTCATAAAATACAACATTATCCGATTGGAAGCCAAGCACATGGATACACGTAACACCTTGAGTCGTCAATTGCTTTGACAGTTCATAAAGCGGAGGTACACCAATGCCCCCACCAATTAAGATTGCTGTCTCCCCCGATGCTGTTTCTTCCACTGGGAAGCCATTGCCTAGTGGACCGAGTACATCGACTTCATCACCTGCACGTTTTTGAGATAGAAGTGCTGTCCCTCGCCCTTCTGCACGGTAAATGATGGTCATTTCTCCCGCTTCCTGATCAATCGATGCAATGGAAATCGGACGTCTTAATAAAGGTTCAAATGAATCAGCTACCCGGATGTGGACGAACTGGCCAGGGGAAGATATTTCCCCGACCAGATTGCCAGCCAATGTCATTTCAAAAATGTGATGGGCAATTTGCCGTTGCGACGTGACCTTCATACGATCCTGAATAATCATTGTTGTATCCCCATTTCCTCCGTTTGGAACGTCATTGATTCAATAACCCGTAGCATCGCATCTGCTGTATCAAGAGAAGTGAAGCAAGGAACGCCATTTTCAACCGATTCTCGGCGAATTCTAAAGCCGTCACGCTCTGGTTGTTTCCCTTTTGTCAACGTATTGATGACGACTTGCGCCTCTCCTTTTTGAATCACGTCGAGAAGAGTTGGTCCTTCAGAACCGATTTTATCGACAACTTTCACTGGGATATCTAGATTTCTCAATACTTTTGCCGTACCTTCTGTTGCCAAAATACGATAGCCGATTGCTGTAAAACGTTTTGCAATGCCAACCATTTCTTCTTTATCTTTATCCGATACAGTCATGAGCACGGAGCCGTATTCTTTAATTTCCATACCCGCTGCTACGAGGCCTTTATACAATGCTTTTTCAAGCGTTGTATCTTTCCCCATAACCTCACCAGTCGATTTCATTTCAGGTCCGAGTGTAATGTCAACCCGACGCAATTTCGCGAATGAAAACACAGGTACTTTGACGTAAACGCCAGCAGGTGCTTCTGCCAATCCATTTTTATAGCCCTGTTCAAGGATTGACTGTCCGAGAATCGCTTTTGTTGCGATGTTCGCCATCGGGATATCTGTAATTTTACTTAGGAACGGCACTGTTCGGCTCGAACGTGGATTCACTTCGATGACGTACACTTGCCCTTCTGAAATAACGAACTGAATGTTAAGCAAACCGACGATTTTCAAGCCTTTTGCCAGGCGTGTCGTATAATCCGTGATGGTTTCCATTTGAGAAGCCGACAAGCTTTGTGGCGGATAAACAGCAATCGAATCACCTGAGTGAACTCCAGCACGTTCGATATGCTCCATGATGCCTGGAATTAAGACGTTTTCTCCGTCACAAATACCATCAACTTCAATTTCGATTCCTGTTAAATAACGGTCAACAAGAATTGGATGGTCAGGGCTTGTTTCTACTGCATGCTCCATATAATGAAGTAGCTCTTCTTCGCGGTAGACGATTTCCATTGCACGCCCTCCAAGTACATAGGAAGGTCTAACGAGTACTGGATAACCGATTTCATTGGCAATGACGACTGCTTCTTCTACTGACATAGCTGTCTTGCCAAGTGGTTGGGGAATGCCGATTTCACGTAATGCACTCTCGAACTTATCTCGATTTTCTGCACGATCGATGTCCTCAAGGGATGTGCCTAGAATTTTCACGCCACGTGCTTCCAGTCCATCCGCCAGATTGATAGCTGTCTGTCCACCAAACTGAACGATAACGCCTTCTGGCTGCTCCAAATCGATGATGTGCATCACATCTTCAATTGTTAGTGGCTCAAAGTATAATTTATCGGATATCGAGAAGTCCGTTGACACCGTTTCTGGGTTGTTGTTGATGATGATTGCCTCGTAACCCGCCTGCTGAATTGCCCAAACAGAGTGTACTGTCGCGTAGTCAAACTCAACACCTTGTCCGATTCGAATTGGACCTGAACCTAAAACGATGACACTTTTCTTCTCTGATTTAACCGATTCATTTTCATCTTCATATGTGCCATAGAAATATGGTGTATCCGATTCAAATTCACCTGCGCAAGTATCGACTTTCTTATAGACGGGAATAAGTCCTTGCTCTTTACGCCAATCATAGATAGCACGCTCATTCGTATTCCACAGTTCTGCAACTGTTACGTCGGAGAAGCCCATACGTTTTGCAGTCCGCAATGTTACAAGGTCGAAAGGTCTTGCTTGTAGAACCGCTTCAAACTGAACGATTTTCTCTAACTTGCGTAGGAAGAAGACGTCGATTTGACTCCATTCATGAATCGTCGCAACCGTTACACCTCTACGGAATGCTTCACCAATGAAGAAGAGTCGCTCATCACCAGCACGACGGATGCGTTTTTCAATCCATTCATCTGTCATATCCGCGCCGTTTTTCAAGGATAAACCGAATTGCCCTGTTTCAAGTGAGCGCACAGCTTTCAAGATAGACTCTTCAAATGTGCGGCCAATCGCCATTACTTCGCCTGTCGCTTTCATTTGTGTACCTAAATTTCGTTTTGCTGATTCGAATTTATCGAATGGCCAGCGTGGAATTTTTGTCACAATATAATCGAGTGCTGGTTCGAAACAAGCGTATGTTGTGCCTGTGACAGGGTTCATCATTTCATCTAACGTTAAACCTACCGCAATTTTCGCAGCCAATTTTGCAATTGGGTAGCCTGTTGCTTTCGATGCCAGTGCAGATGATCGGCTAACACGTGGGTTTACCTCAATGATGTAATAATCGAAACTGTGCGGATCAAGTGCCAGCTGGACGTTACATCCACCTTCGATACCAAGCGCACGAATAATTTTCAATGATACATTGCGTAGCATTTGATTTTCACGGTCTGTCATCGTTTGGCTTGGTGCCGCAACGATGGAGTCACCTGTATGGATACCGACTGCATCGACGTTTTCCATATTACAAACAACAATCGCGTTGTCTGCTGAGTCACGCATGACTTCGTATTCGATTTCTTTAAAGCCCGCAATTGATTTTTCCAGTAGACATTGTGTCACCGGGCTATATTTCAAGCCACTTGCGACGATTTCTTCAAGTTCTTTATTGTCATGACAAATCCCTCCACCTGTACCACCAAGCGTAAATGCAGGGCGAACAATGACTGGATAGCCAATTCTTTCAACGAATGCATATGCCTCTTCAAGGTTATGAATAATATCACTTTCTGGCACAGGCTCACCTAGTTCATTCATCAGCGTGCGGAATAAATCACGGTCCTCAGCTTGATGAATCGCATTGAGCTTTGTTCCTAGAATTTCAATGTTAAGTTCGTCTAAAATACCTGATTCATGCAATTCAATCGCCATGTTTAGTCCCGTTTGCCCACCGAGCGTCGGTAGTAATGCATCAGGACGTTCTTTGCGAATGATACGGCTGACAAATTCAAGTGTGATTGGCTCAATGTAGACTTTATCGGCCACTTCTGTATCTGTCATAATCGTTGCAGGGTTTGAGTTAATGAGAATAACACGGTAACCCTCTTCTTTTAAGGACAGACAAGCTTGTGTCCCAGCATAGTCAAACTCTGCCGCCTGTCCAATAACGATTGGACCTGATCCGATTACTAGTATAGTTTCAATATCTTGACGTTTAGGCATTGAAATTCTCCTTTCGGCTGCTCGTTTTCATGATAGCTGTGAAGCGGTCAAACAAGTGATTCGAATCCTCTGGTCCAGGTGAAGCCTCTGGATGGAATTGGACAGAAAATGCTTCGTATTCTGTGCTCTTGATTCCTTCAACCGAACTATCGTTAAGTGCTTTGTGCGTTACTTCTAAATTCGTTCCTTCAAGTGATGCTTCAACGACCGCATAGCTATGACCTTGAGAAGTCAATTCAGTACGCCCCGTTAGCAAGTCTTTGACGGGATGATTGCCGCCATAGTGACCATTTTTCAACTTAACTGTACGTGCGCCGCAAGCTAGCGCAAGTAACTGATGACCAAGTCCAATTCCAAAAATCGGTGCTTTGCCTAGTAATGCTTTGATCGTTGCTACCGCGCCTTCAACATCTTCAGGGTTACCTGGTCCGTTGGAGAGTACAATGCCATCTGGGAATAATGACAGAATGTCTTTCGTAGATGTATTATAAGGAACAACGATGACGTCACAGTTACGTTTATTTAATTCGCGTAAAATACCATGCTTCATTCCGTAATCAATGAGAACAACACGTTCTTCACTGCCTGGACTTGCATACGATTTTTTCGTAGATACTCGTGCGACAAGATCAGTTGGCAATACATAGCTAGCTACCTCAGCAATCGTCGCTTCAACATCTACTTCTTCTCCAGCTGCTGTCAGGATGCCTTTTAGTGGTCCTTTGTCACGCAATAGACGCGTCAGCTTTCTTGTATCAATGCCCTGAATACCCGGAATCCCTTTTAAAGTCAACAGTTCACAAAGCGTCATTCCACTACGGAAGTTAGATGGCTCGTCTTCCAATTCACGGACAACAACACCACTCGCCACAGGCTCGATGGATTCGTAGTCATCGCGGTTAATGCCGTAGTTCCCAATTAGCGGGTAAGTCATAACAATAATTTGTCCGCACCCTGATGGATTCGAAATGGTTTCCTGATAGCCCGTCATACCTGTTGTAAAGATCGTTTCACCAATTGAAGCAGCGTCAGAACCAAATGCGATTCCTTCAAAAATCGTACCATCTTCTAAAATGAGCATGCGTTTTTTCATCATTGTCCATCCTCCCAAACGACTTGTCCGCCGAAAATTGTTGTTACCGGCCAGCCCGTGCACGTCCAACCGTCAAACGGTGTATTCTTCCCTTGTGATACGAATGTTGCACGGTCAATTTTTTGTTCTTTATTTAAATCAATTAATACCAAATCCGCTGTTGCACCAACTTCGAGTTTACCGTAAGGCATTCCGAAGACATCCGCTGGTTTTTGCGTCATCCAATCAATCAGTTGCTTCAACGTCCATGTCCCTTTTTGAACAAAGTTCGTATAGAGCAGTGGGAACGCTGTTTCAAATCCTGTAATACCGAATGGTGCTTTTTTCATGCCATTTGCTTTTTCTTCTGCTGTATGTGGAGCATGGTCTGTTGCAATGAAATCAAGAGTTCCATCAAGTAAACCCTCACGTAGCGCCTCAAGATCCTCTTGTCCACGAAGTGGCGGATTCATTTTCCAATCGGCATCATCACCGGGAATATCATCTTCACAAAGTAGAAGATGGTGCGGACTCACTTCCCCTGTTACGTGAATACCCGCCCGTTTCGCATCGCGAATGACACGAACCGATTCCTTCGTACTAACGTGACACACATGGTAATGCGCTCCTGCAGCTTCCGCAAGTAAAATATCACGTGCGATATGAACCGATTCTGCTATCGAAGGAATACCTGGCAGACCAAGCTCTTTGTTTTTCTTGCCTTCATGCATGGCACCGCCGTAAATTAGCGTATTATCTTCACAGTGCGCCACAATCGGCATTCCAATTGTAGCTGCATCTTGCATCGCTTCGTACATCATGCCCGCCTCTTGCACACCAACGCCATCATCTGTAAAGGCGAATGCGCCATGTTCTTTTAATTCAGTCAAGTTTGTACGCTCTTTCCCTGCTTCTCGAATCGTAATAGATGCGTAAGGAAGGACACGGATGCGTGCATTTTTTTCGATCAATTCATTGACAACTGTTAAATTTTCTTTCGTATCAGGCACAGGGCGTGTATTCGGCATCGCACAAATTGTTGTGTAACCACCTTTAGCGGCTGCATGCGTTCCACTTGCAATGGTTTCCTTATGTTCGCCGCCTGGCTCACGCAAATGCACATGTACATCAATGAATCCTGGCGCTAAGAATAGGCCTTTACCGTCAATCGTTTCCGCATTACCCTTGTCAAGCCCGTTACCAATTTCCGAAATTTTATCACCTGTAATTTTGACATCCCCCGTGATTAATTCGCCTGCTTCGTTTAACATTTGTACGCCTTGAATCAATTTCTCCATGTTAATTCCTCCCTTTCAAAATCGCTTCTAATACGGCTGCCCGTATGAATACACCATTCTCCATCTGTTTAAAAATTCGTGATTGCTTACATTCTATTAGACTGTCTGCTATTTCAACACCTCGGTTAAAAGGACCTGGATGCATAATGATTGCATGTTCTTTCATTTGTTTTGCACGTTGTTCTGTTAATCCATATTGTTCGTGATAACTTTCTTTCGTAAAGAGCTCTTCTCCTCCATGTCTTTCATGCTGGACACGTAGGAGCATGACAACATCACTTGTTTCAATTACTTCATCCCATGAGCTGATGCTGTTGAATTCTCCTGCCCATTCAGCTGGACAAAGAAATGTTACGTTGGCGCCTAGTTTTTCTAATGCATCCGCATTGGATCGCGCCACACGGCTATGTACAATATCTCCTGCAATTAAGACATTCAGCCCTTTGAATGAGCCAAATTCTTCTCGTATCGTAAATAAATCTAACATTGACTGTGTCGGATGCTGGCCTGAACCATCCCCACCGTTAATAATGGATATGCTTGTCCGACCTATGAGCTCCTCATAATAACCATCTTCAGGATGCCGGATAACGAGTGCATCTACACCGATTGCCTCTAGTGTTTTCACCGTATCATATAAGGTTTCCCCTTTTAGCGTGCTAGAGAAACTAGATTCGAATGGTAATACGTCAAGGCCAAGTTGTCGTTCAGCCATTTCAAAGCTCATTTTCGTTCGAGTGCTTGGTTCGAAAAACAAATTGCTTATTGTATATTTCCCGGGAAATTCTCGCACACCTAATTTTTTAAATGTCTCCGCCCGTTCAAGAAGTGCCATAATTTCTTCTTCCGATAATTGCTTCATCGATACTAGGTGATCCATTATGTTGCCTCCTTTGATGTGCCTAGTGCTTGTATACAGTAATCAATTACGCCTCGGCGTAATTGCGTCCTAATTTTGAATTGCGCTTGCGCAATTAACTCCCCTCAAAATTTGTGACATCCGCCGGAGGCTTAAGTTGAATCAGCAGGTACTTTTGCTGATTCAACTTAAACGAGCCTTCCCGACAGGCGGAAAGGCTCGTTTCACATGACAATCCACGTTCTTTACTAGTTGTAAAGAACGGAGTCAAACGAACCTTTCATTGCCTCTCTGGACAATCTTAAAAGGTCATTATTTTGTTTCGTCAGCTAAAGATTTATTTGTTTTTCCTGGCAGGACTAGATTGAGTAAAACACCAACGATGGCGGCTAATGCCATTCCTTCGATTTGGAATGTCTCGCTGAACTTGATGGTAGCACCACCGATTCCAATAACCAAAATCACGGATGCGATGACAAGGTTTCGCTGTTGACCAAAATCGATTTTATGATCGACGAGCATACGTAATCCAGATGATGCGATAATCCCGAATAAAAGAATCGACACACCTCCGAGTACCGCAGTCGGAATCGTTGCAATGACTGCCATGACTTTTCCTAAAAATGAGAAAGCTATGGCAAAGACTGCCGCCCCTAAAATGACATAAATGCTGTAAACACGTGTCAATGCTAGTACGCCTATATTCTCACCGTAGGTTGTTTTCGGTGGTCCACCGACAAACCCACTAATGAGTGTACCTAGTCCATCACCGAGAAGTGATCGATGTAAACCAGGACTTTCTATGTAATCTCGTTCCACAATTCGCCCCAAGACGAGTTGATGACCGATATGTTCGGAAATCGTGACAATCGCGATAGGTACCATAACCATGAGCAGCGTAGGTGTAACAACAAAGTCATAATCGATACCCGGAATTAGCATTTTCGGAAACTCAAACCACTTGGCTTCCAGTACTTTTGTAAAATCAAGAATGCCGATGAATGCTGAGTAGATATAGCCGACGATAATTCCTATTAAGATTGGCATTAAGCTAATCATGCCTTTGAAAAACATCAGACAAATAATCGCAGTCGCTAGCGTCACCAGTGCCGCTGAGAAATGCAACAGACTGTATACTGATTCTTCACCAACTTGGATTGTGCTTGCCATGCCTATTGCTGTTGGCGATAAAGCTAAGCCGATGACGATAATGACAGGTGCTACAACAATCGGTGGTAACACTTTCATAATCCAGCTATGACCAGTTTTCCAAATAACTAAGGAAACGATTCCGTAAACGAGTGCAACGAACATGCTGCCAATCATCGCACTACCAACACCACCTGCTTCAGTGGCTACTTGGATTGGAATGATGAAGGCGAAGGATGAGCCTAGGTACGCCGGCACTTGGAAGCGTGTTACAACTATGAAAACAATCGTTGCAATTCCACTTGTGAGTAGCGCAATTGCTGGGCTTAATCCAACAAGCTGTGGAACTAAAATCGTTGCACCAAACATGGCGAACATATGCTGTAAGCTAAGGATCAGCCATCTGTCTACCCTAGGCTTTTCATGTACATCTAATACTTTTTCAGTCATTGTTAATTTCCCCCGAATCTATTTCTTCATTTTATAGGGGTTTAAATCCCTGCTAGATTTGATCTGATTACATGGAATGGATAGAAACACTATCCTTACCATCTGTCTCTTGTACACTAACGACGACACGTTCTTCGCTCGATGTCGGAATGTTCTTTCCAACATAATCAGGACGAATCGGTAATTCTCTGTGCCCTCTGTCAACGAGCACTGCCAACTGTATGGATGCGGGTCTACCTAAATCCACAACAGCATCCATCGCCGCACGTACAGTTCTACCTGTGTAGAGCACATCATCGACAAGAACTACTTTCTTGTCTGACACATCGTGTTTAATGTCCACTTGTTGGACAAGGGGCTCTTCGTTGTCATGTTTCGGCATAAGATCATCACGATACAACGTAATATCGAGTTCTCCTGTTTTGATAGCCTTGCCTTCGATTTGCTCGATTTTTTCAGCAAGTCTTTTGGCGAGATAAGCACCTCTTGTTTTAATGCCAACAAGAATGCAATCGTCAATTCCTTTGTTGCGTTCAATAATTTCATGAGCAATTCGTGTGACTGCCCTGCCAATTGCCTGTTCATCTAAAATATTTGCCTTTTCCGTCATTGACCTATCCTCCATTTCTCCAATTTAAGTCTAAGGCTAGAATCAGTAAGGGGTTTGAACTCCCCACTAATTCAAATTAAAAACCCTCCTGCCTTAGACGGCGGGAGGGTATATGTGCAGAAAAAACTGTACAAAGAAACTGCGCGCAGCAGCTCTGTTGTACTTCCGTGCAACCTTCCCAGCCTCTCTGGACTGATGTTAAAGGTATCGCTATTCAATTTCTTTGTTTAGTATAGACTTCACTCTTCTGATTTGTCAACGCCTTTTCGAAGTTTGTCAATCAAAGCTTGAAAATCTTCTGGCAGAGGACTTGAAAACTCCATGTATTCCCCTGTTGTCGGATGGTTAAATCCGAGTGTTCCCGCATGCAGTACTTGTCCGCCAAATTCAAGCGTTTTTTTCGGGCCATATTTCGGATCTCCCACAAGTGGATAACCGATATACTTCATATGAACACGAATTTGATGCGTTCTTCCAGTTTCTAATCGGCATTCAACAAGCGTATAATTTCCGAAGCGCTCGAGCACTTTAAAATGAGTCACTGCATGCTTTCCTTTATCGACAATGGCCATACTTTGGCGATCGCGTTGATCACGACCAATCGGCGCATCAATCGTACCATTATCATGTGGAATATGCCCATGAACAAGTGCCCAGTAAACGCGTGTGACCGATTTAGCAACAAGCTGATCCACCAACGACACATGAGCCTGATCATTTTTGGCTACCATTAGAAGTCCTGATGTATCTTTATCTGTTCGATGAACAATTCCAGGGCGAAGCACGCCGTTAATACCCGACAAGTCCTTGCAGTGATACATTAGTCCATTGACGACTGTTCCTGTCGAATGTCCTGGTGCTGGATGGACAACCATACCGCGTGGTTTATTGACAACGAGGACGTCTTTATCTTCATAAATAATATCAAGATTTAAATCCTCTGCAATGACGTCGAGTTCCTCTGGCACCGGTTCATTTACAATAATTGTATCGCCTTGCTTCACTTTATAATTAGGTTTAACTTGAACACCGCCTACTAGCACTAAGCCGTCCTTCAGCCATTGCTGGACTTGCGTTCGTGACCAGTCAGGGTTCACTGTTGTCAAAGCTTTATCAATACGACTATTTGCTTGCTCTTCCGTTATTACAATTTCAAATTGATCCATTAGGACACCTTTTTCTTATTCTTTTTTTCATCCAAAATGACATGGATGATGATCATGACTACACCAACGGTCAATGCGGCATCGGCAACATTGAAAATCGGGAAATCGTAATTGATAACCGGGATGATGACATCGACAAAATCGACGACTTCCTTGCGCCATAGACGATCGATAAAGTTGCCAATCGCTCCACCGAGAAGGAACATTAAACTAAACCCGAATAAGGCAGAGCCTTTCGCTTCTTTATGGAAGAAGTAGATGATGCCTGCCACGACAAGAACTGTGACGATATAAAATAACCACATTTGTCCTTCAAGCATTCCCCATGCCGCTCCTCTATTACGATGAGAAAGTAGGCCTAAATAGGGATCTACAATACTGATTCTTTCACGAAGTTCCATGTTTGTAACGACGAGCCATTTCGTCAACTGATCCAAAATAATGACGAATGCTGCCAATCCATAATAAATAAACAATCCCGATACCCCCGTCCAACAGATTACGTATTATTTTACCACATTAAGAGGCTAGGGTGTCACTAACTAGTAGGCTGACGTTGAGATTCTTTTTAACAACGCTTTGGGATGACTGCCGCTCGAGATTAGATAAAACAAAAAAACGGCCACGGCAAGTCTTCCAATTAGACTGCCGCAGCCGCTTCTTTTCCGAAAAATTAAGCGTAGTATGTTTTCACAACATCCGCACAACGTACACATAGCGTTGCGTGTGTATCATCCTGACCAACTGTTTCAGAAATTGTCCAACAACGCTCACATTTCTCACCATCTGCTGGTTCAACAAGAACGCTGACTGTATCCAGTTTCAATGTTCCTTCAGGCATGTTTGTAACATCGCCCTCAGCAAATTTCGATACGATAAAGAATTGAGCAAAGTCGATATCCTCTGCTGCAAAGACACCTTGTAAGTTTTCAGGAACTGCAACCGTCACTTTTGCTTCAAGTGATTTACCAATAACTTTGCTATTACGAGCTTCCTCCAGCGCTTTCAAGACATCATCACGTACAAGCATTAGCGTTGCAAAACGTTCACGCAGTGCCTGTGCTTGTTCTCCAAGATCTTGCGCTTCCGGCATATCTGTTAGCTGGATACTCACTTCATCCTTATGCTCGATATACGCCCACATTTCATCAGTTGTATGTGGCACGATTGGTGTCAACAATTTCAACAATGCCATCAATGTGTCATACATGACCGTTTGCATCGCACGACGATGTGGATGGTCAGCACCTTCGATATAGACAACATCCTTGGCAATATCCAAGTAGAACGAGCTCAATTCACCTGTACAGAAGTTGTTCACTGCATGGTAAACCGTTGCGAATTCATAATTGTCATATGCTTCGCGAACTTCTTTGATCAAATCCTGTAATTTCACATAGACAAATTGATCTACAGGGCGCATATCTGCGAACGCAACTGCATCTGTTGCAGGATTGAAGTCAGACGTATTACCATGCAAGAAGCGCAGTGTATTACGGATTTTACGATATACTTCAGATACTTGCTTGAAGTTCGAATCCGAAACCCGCACATCCGCCGTGTAATCAACAGAAGAAACCCATAGACGAAGAATGTCAGCTCCAAGCTGGTTCATCACTTTTGCAGGTACGATTACATTACCGATTGATTTACTCATTTTACGTCCTTCGCCATCCAGTGTGAAACCGTGGCTTAGCAAGCCCTTATAAGGTGCATGGCCATTGATGGCAACACTTGTCGTTAGAGACGAGTTAAACCAACCACGGTATTGGTCAGATCCTTCTAAATACAAATCAGCTGGGTAGACAAGGTCATCTCTTTCGACGAGTACGCCTTGATGCGTTGTACCTGAGTCAAACCAAACGTCCATAATGTCCGTTTCTTTTGTAAATTCTCCATTTGGACTTCCTTCATGCGTAAAGCCTGCTGGCAGAAGATCCTTCGCTTCACGTTCAAACCAAACATTTGAACCGTGCTCGCGGAATAATTGTGCAACATGATCAATCGTTTCATCTGTAATAATTGGCTCGCCATTTTCCGCGTAGAACACAGGAATTGGAACACCCCACACACGTTGACGTGAAATACACCAGTCACCGCGGTCACGAACCATATTATACAGACGTGTTTCCCCCCAAGCCGGCGTGAATTTCGTATTGTTGATGGCATCTAGCAATTCTGTACGGAATGATTCGATGGAAGCGAACCATTGTGCCGTCGCCCGGTAAATAACCGGTTTTTTCGTGCGCCAATCATGTGGGTACGAGTGTGTAATAAATGATAACTTCTTCAGTGCGCCTACTTTGTCGAGCGCTTCTGTAATTGCTTTATTCGCATCTTCATAAAACAATCCTGCAAAGCCAGGTGCTTCGTCTGTCATCACACCACGATCATCAATTGGCGATAATGCATCAATGCCGTAAGCTTTCGAGATGTAGAAGTCATCTTCCCCGTGACCAGGTGCTGTATGGACACATCCAGTACCCGCTTCTGCTGTAACGTGTTCACCAAGCATAACGAGTGAATCGCGGTCATACAATGGATGTTTCGCAACAACGCGATCCAATTCAGAGCCTTTCAATTCACGTTCAACGACATAATCTTCCCAACCGATTTCTGTTGCTACGAAAGCAAGAAGATCTTTCGCAATCAGGAATTTCTCTTCTCCTACTTTAACAATTACGTATGTGAACTCTGGGTGAACCGAAATCCCAAGATTGGCAGGAATCGTCCATGGAGTCGTCGTCCAAATTAGGAATTGTACGTCTGTATCAAGTACACCTAAACCGTCTTTAACAGGGAAACCAACGTAAATCGATGCTGATTTTTTATCCTGATATTCAATTTCTGCTTCTGCAAGTGCTGATTCACTTGAAGGTGACCAGTAAACAGGTTTCAAACCTTTGTAGATATAACCTTTTTTCGCCATATCACCAAATACTTTGATTTGACGAGCTTCGAATTCAGGTTTCAGCGTAATGTATGGATTATCCCAATCGCCACGAACACCAATCCGTTTAAATTGTGAACGCTGGCTATCGATTTGACTGTACGCATAGTCTTCACACATTTTACGGAATTCAGCAAGTGAGTGTTCTTTGCGTTTGACACCTTTATTGACGAGCGCCTGCTCGATTGGCAGACCGTGTGTATCCCAACCGGGAACGTATGGTGCATGGAAGCCAGTCATTGATTTATGGCGGACAATCATATCTTTTAGCACTTTGTTAAGAGCGTGACCCATATGAAGATCGCCATTCGCGTATGGAGGTCCGTCATGCAGAATGAAGAACGGGCGACCCGCTGTCCGTTCTTGCACTAATTTATAAATATCCATCTCTCCCCATTTTTCTTGCATTTTAGGCTCATTTGTCGGTAAACCTCCACGCATTGGGAAACCTGTTTTCGGCATTAGTAGTGTATCTTTGTATTCCATCTTGTATTCCTCCTTTTAATGTTGAAAAATTGCTATATGCTGATAAATAAAATCTTACTAACAACGCTTGGCGCTTGGGGATGCCTCCCGCAATAAGCCAGACAGAAGATCACTGTCAATCGAACAGCGAAGGGTTCGGTTTGTATAATTTCTGCGTCCTTTGCAGAAATTATACAAGGCATGCCGGAGCAATCCCCCTGTAAAATGGTAGCTGAGTTAAAAAAATTATTGCTTCGGCTACCCCAGTAAGGCGCCTTCGCTAGAGATTATATAGGATCATTCATTCAACATATAGAGAGAATCGAAACTTGCGAACATAAAAAAATCCCCCGCCCCTAAAAGGGACGAAGAATTATTCTCGCGTTACCACCCTACTTGCAGCAAACGAATTTGCTACCACTCAGACACCGTAACGGGGTGTTTCCGGGATTGTGTATACTTTCCGCAATCCGGCTCAGGAGTGATCTTCATTTCCAATTTGTTGACCGGGCTCTCACCATCCCCGACTCGCTTTGCACAAATTTGAAAATTACTATCTCTGTCAATGCCATTCTAAATATATGGAGACAATTATAAGTGTACAATTAGATAAATGTCAAGCTTACTCGTTATCCGCTACCATTTCTAACCGTTCTGTATCAATTTCGTACTCCATTAGACTATCCCAATCATCAGATTGAATCAAGTCCAGCTGTGCTTCAATCAGCATTTTGAAACGAGTACGGAATACTTTTGATTGCTTTTTCAAATCTTCAATTTCCACCGAAATTCGACGGGCACGTGTGAGTGCTTCATTGACAATTCGATCTGCATTTTTTTCTGCTTCTTTCACAATTAACTTAGATTCTTTCATGGAGTTACGACGAACATCCTCTGCCGCCTCCTGTGCAACTAGGATAGACTTTTGTAGCGTTTGTTCAATCGAATTGAAATGAGTAACTTGTTCAGTCGATTGCTTCAAGCTATTTTTCAATGTTTTATTTTCTTCAAGAAGATTTTCAAAATCTTTCATGATTTGCTCTAGAAATTCGTTGACCTCATCCTCATCATAGCCGCGGAATTTACTTGTGAATTCTTTATTATGTATATCGATTGGTGATAGAGCCATTCAACGCATCCCCCTACAACATCATTTACATTCTATTATACATGCTAAAGTGTTAGAAAACAGCATTTTTCGAAAACTATTATCTGAAAAATCATTCTAACTTTCCAATGACGAGGCGAATTTTGTCTTTTCGTGTTCTTCCTTCAATCGCCATCACTTTAAATCTGCCGGAACCTCTTATAGATAACATATCCGACTCTTGGAGTTCAAACGCAGGCTGATCTCTTACTGCCCAGTTCACTTTTACTTTGTCTCCATGAATAAGAGATGCCGCTTTTTGTCTTGAGACATTTGCCAGCGCTGCAATAACTGTATCAAGTCGTAAGGAACTGACAATATGCATTTCTTCCGTCCAGCTATCTGCCGAAGTAATCCAGTCTTCCGGTTGATTACTTTCCTCGACCGTCACCTTCGCTTTGCCGATAGAAACAAAATTAGCCGTCATATAATCCTTCAGCTCATCAGCAACTGAAAATTGTACTTCATCCTCTCCTACACGAATATCACCAAATTTTGAACGGTCAATGCCCAGCGACATCATCGATCCAAGAATGTCTTTATGCTCCAGCTGCAAAAATTTCGTAGCGTATTTCACATTGAATATCGCAATTTGATAATCCTCCGTTTCGGGCACATAATAATCAGGATAGATTAAAATCCGCTGTCGCTCTGCCTCGGCAAATGCCCCGTACGAGCCAACCAACAACATAGAGTTACGTGCTAGTGATTCAACAATAAACTGCTGTCTCGGGTCTAGAAATCCCGTCAATTTAGGGGCATAGCTATCCTCAACCTCACGTATCCAGCCAACCGCCATCTCAATGAACGGCTGCTCGTCCTTACGAAAATGCTGCAAAATCGTTTCCATGATTTTACCTCTCTTATACAAAAATCCTCACCTAGGTGAGGATTTGCATGATATTTTAGAAGAAAACAATATTCAATATTGAAATAACACCCGCACGAATTAAGCTTAGCGCAAACAGCGCAACAATTGGCGATATGTCAATCATGCCTAGTGGCGGGATGAATTTCCTGAAGAAACTCAAATACGGCTCTACAATAACCGCAAGAAATTGACCAATTTTTGTTTCGCGTGTGGATGGTACCCATGACATCAAAATATAAATAACTAGCGCTATTGTATAAATTTGAAATGCCCAATATACACCGTTATAAAGTAAAACTACCATACTAATTCATACACCTCATTCAACTTAATTCAGCAAAAGTCCTCCACTTCCATAGATGGCAGGATAGGCGCTGTGTTGTATTTCAAATCAGTGGGTGTTCAATCTCCATGCTGATTTAAGTTTAGCCTCCGGCGGATGTCACGGATTTTCAAAGGTACTTTTCGAGCAAGCTCGAAAAAATCCGGACGCAATCACGCCTTGGCGTGATTGATTTCTATCGTTCAAAGTAGTCAGAGATCGCTCCAGCAACTTCTACATTTTCAGGCGTGCAAAGGAATATATCCGTTCCGATGCGTTGAATATCTCCACTTAACGCATAGACCGTTCCACTTAGGAAATCCACAATGCGAATACCTTGGTCACGTTCAATCCGCTGTAAGTTGACGACAACTGCCCGTTTGTTTTTCAAATGCTCCGAAATATCTTGCGCTTCTGCATAAACACGTGGTTCGATAAGTATCACTTTAGACGATTTCTGAACGCTTTGCAGGCTGACGACTGTCGCAGCTTGTTGTGCTTCGCCCATTGGCTGTTTCTGTCTTCGTGGCTGCGCCTTACGCTGCGGTGGTGGTTCTTGGGAAGCGCGTGGCTCCTCATGACCTGGCTGTTGTTCTTGACTAACATCCTCTTCATCGTCTAAGTAAAACCATTTTTCGAATTTATTTTTAATACTCATGCGTCCTCCCCGCTTTCTGCTCCGACAAGTGCAGTCCCGATTCTGACATGAGTTGCACCTTCCTCGATTGCGATTATGAAGTCATTGGACATTCCCATAGACAATTGTGTGCACGGTGCATATGACAATCCTTGAGCTGCTATGCCGTCACGAAGCTCCCGCAACGAACGGAAAACCGCTCGAACTATATCCATATCCTCCGTGAATGGTGCCATCGTCATTAAACCAATGACACGGATTTTATCGTAAGCTCTCATCTGTTCGATAAAAGCAGGTAGTTCAGCTGGCGTAACCCCCGATTTACTCACCTCACCCGATACGTTCACTTGGATGAAGCAGTCAACAGGTTGCTCTGCACGCTTTTGAACTTCTTTTGCTAGGCTCAATCGATCAACAGAATGTAAGTAATCAATTCGATTGATAATATCTTTCACTTTTCGGCTTTGAACATTACCGATGAAATGCCAGGTCGCCCCGTTCTGAATCGCTTCCTGTTTTTCAAGTAAAACTTCAGGACGGTTTTCACCAAGATTGGCAAAACCCGCTTCAATCACATCTGAAGCTCTTGCCGCAGACACTTCTTTCGTCACAGCAACAACTGTAATTTCTGAGCGCTTTCGACCTGATCGGTCACAAGCATCCTGTATATCAATTTCAATTTTTTCAATTCTTTGTTGTAAACTACTCACCATTATCACTACTTTTCATAGTTCTTACACTACATTGTAACAAGTGGGCGCCTACATATCAATAATAAGTCATTTTTCGTTGTCTTTTTTACCAACTAATACAATATCTTTTCCGATTGTCATAATATCCTCGAGTCTAACCCGTTTTGTATTCTTATCTTTAGCTTCGAAAAACAAACCTCGATCCCCACCGCCTACATGCAATGACTCCACTTTCCCATTCTTGCTGTCAATCGTCGCATCCTGTACAAACCCAAGGAATGAACCTTTCGTTGCATCAATAACTTCTTTTTTTTGAATTTCTGAAAATCTCATCATGAACCCCTCCTTAGAATGACTATATGATTAAAAACGAGATACCATTTTGGCATCTCGTTTTTAACAATTATATTTTCTGGTCCATGCCATCCCGAATAATTTTCACTGCATTTTTTTCCAATCTTGAAATTTGCGCTTGCGAAATACCTAATTCCTTTGCAATCTCCGTCTGCGTCTGTCCTAAATAAAATCGCTTGGAAAGAATCGTCTGCTGCCGCTCATCCATTTCAGATACCGTCTCTTTTACAGCGACATACGTCAACCAGCGTTCTTCTGAGACCGTTTTATCCTGTAGCTGATCCATCATATAGACGGGATCTCCGCCGTCACTATTAATTGGCTCATGGAGTGACATCGGATCTTGAATTGCATCGAGTGCAAACAAAATATCATCCGCGGGTATTCCCGTCGCTTCCGACAAATCGGAAATGCGCGGTTCCTTTTGGTTATCATTGATAAATTGTTCCTTCGCACGAATTGCTTTATACGCAATGTCGCGCAGTGATCTTGAAACTCGAATAGAATGATGATCCCGCAAATGTCGTTTAATCTCTCCAACAATCATTGGCACTGCATACGTTGAGAATCGTACATTATGTTTCAAGTCGAAGTTGTCAATTGATTTTAGTAAGCCAATGCAGCCGACTTGAAATAAATCATCCGCTTGCTCGCCTCTATACGCAAAACGCTGAACTAAACTAAGAACAAGTCGCAAATTACCGATGACTAGCTCTTCCCTTGCGGAATGATCGCCGCTTTGTAGCCTAATAAACGTTGCTTTCATCACTTCATTCGTGAGTAATGGCAATTCGGACGTATCGATTCCACATATTTCTACTCTTGTACGCACCATTCGCTCTTCCTCCGTATTCTGTAGATGACTGTAACAGTAGTCTGTCCGCAGTCATCCAGAATATGCGGGGAATCACATCTCCAATTTCAACCATCATACGATGGAATGATTTAGCCTCTCGCGTAAATCCATAATAATTTTCTTTTCAAGCCGTGAAATATAGGACTGGGAAATTCCAAGCAATTCTGCTACTTCCTTTTGCGTCATCTCCACTTGTCCAGTCAAACCAAATCGACATTCCATAATATAACGTTCTCGTTCGTCAAGCGTTCCAATCGCCTCAATCATGTGCTGACGTTCAATTTTCTTTTCAACATCATCAGTAATAATATGCTCATCTGTGCCAAGAATATCTGAAAGAAGTAGTTCATTACCATCCGCATCTGAATTAAGTGGTTCGTCAAACGAGATTTCAGAGCGCGTTCGATTCGTTTTCCGTAAATGCATGAGAATTTCATTTTCAATACAGCGCGATGCATACGTTGCTAATTTTATATTTTTATCAATTTTAAATGTCTCAATCGCTTTGATAAGTCCAATCGCTCCAATACTAATGAGATCTTCGATATGCGTATTGGTATTATCAAAACGACGAGCAATGTACACGACGAGACGAAGATTTTTTTCAATGAGTGTGTCTCTTGCATTCATATCGCCCTCCATAAATGCATGAATTGCTTTTGCTTCCTCCTCACGTGTTAATGGTTTAGGTAATGATTCATGTCCTCCGATGTAGTATACGCCGTTTTTTCGTTTAAAAAAGCTGGCAATTACCGACATCCACTTTTTCATTTCATGCAACATCTACAGTTCCTCCTTTTAATGATTCCATTGCAGATACGTGTAAAATGGCTTGGGCACCATCTGGGTACCGACGATCATTTACCGTAAGTACGATATAGCCAGGTTGTAGCAAATTCCCGCTTTCAATTGTCCAGTGCTCAAATTTTAATCCTACCGCCCACGAACGTCCTTGAATCGTTACAAGTCGAATTAGCCGCAGTGATTTTTGATGTCTATCTGGGAACGCCGCTAGCGAAGACCCATTTTGAGCATCCCACGCCAACAATGCCTCTTTCAAATCCTCAGGTAAATAAGCATCGACTGATTTTAGGGCAACAAAATGGACAGGCGCGCCAGTCAGTGGCTCCGTACAACCATTTCCCGAATCGACAAACACAGTTAGCGGAATATCCTGTCCCCATATATGAAGCACTGACAATGATTTCAATTCTGATACATGTCGTGCTATCCTGACAGCTAGCCATTTCTTATGCATGACATAGAGAGCTGCATAGGCAACGATTGCATAAGCAAGGACATTCAACGAAGAATTCACTGTCTCGATGCGAAAATGGAAAGCTGTTAATAACCCACCAGCAAATACCGCTCCAATCAACACTATCGTTGCAGATTTCTTCCACGGCTCAAAAGCCTTGCCAAAAGCACAATAGGTCATGCCGATAAAAGACAGTACAACAGCGACAGCGGATGACGAAAAAATGGTGACAGGTAGTGCACCTACAAAGGAAGCGAGCAGGAGACGTCTTCGAGTCGCATGAGCGTTACCTACTTTGTTCGCAAATGACAGGATGGCATAATTGAACAGCATATTCACGCCAATAATGATTTCCCCGTACATAGACCGCCCTCCCTGCAAACAACGATAGCATTTAAAAGCTAAAATGTTTGTCGGAACAAGGAGGAAATCCTATGAAATAACCGACATATATTGCACTTTTTCTGCATCTTTTTTTCAAATAAAAAAGCTACGTCCTCATCAAAATTGACAAGGACGTAGCTTCTCTTTTTTTATCGACGACGATTGCGTAAAAATGTTGGGATATCGAGCGTGTCATCCTGCTGACTGCTCTGTTGCTGGCGCGTTGGCTCTGGTTGTTGGAACTGCGGCGCTTCTTCTCTACGCTCACGAGTGAGCGGCTGTTGTGTTGTTGCTGATTGTTCAGCCTGTTGACGACCCGTTCCGAAGCCTGCGCTTCTTGCAGGACGCGCTTGCATTAGTTGCGCTTCATTAAATCCAGTTGCAATAACTGTAACGATAATTTCATCTTTTAAATCATCGTTGATGACAGATCCGAAAATCATATTGACATCCTCATCTGATGCAGAGGCTACAATATCTGCGGCTTCTTGCACTTCAAATAGACTCAAGTTCGAACCACCCGTAATATTCATCAAAACGCCTTTTGCACCGTCAATAGACGTTTCGAGCAATGGGCTTGAAATAGCTTTCTTTGCCGCTTCTGCCGCCCGGTTTTCACCCGTTGACATCCCGATTCCCATTAGCGCTGAGCCTTTATTGGACATAATTGTTTTCACATCCGCAAAGTCGAGGTTAATAAGACCCGGTACAGCGATTAAATCCGAGATCCCTTGTACCCCTTGACGTAGAACATTATCCGCTTCGCGGAATGCTTCTAGCATCGGTGTATTTTTATCAACTATTTCTAGTAATTTATCGTTCGGAATAACGATGAGCGTATCGACAGATTCCTTCATCGCAGTAATGCCACCAATTGCTTGAGTAGAACGCTTGCGTCCCTCAAATGTAAACGGTCTTGTAACCACACCAACTGTCAGTGCGCCAAGATCCTTGGCAATTTGTGCGATAACAGGAGCAGCACCCGTCCCTGTTCCGCCGCCCATACCAGCTGTGACAAATACCATATCTGCACCGCGTAACGCTTCCTCTAACTGTTCTTTACTTTCTTCAGCAGCCTTTTTACCAACCTCCGGATTTGCACCTGCTCCAAGCCCTCGTGTTAGTTTACCGCCTATTTGTAATTTCACTTCCGCACTTGAAAGGTTGAGAGCTTGTGCATCCGTGTTCACTGCTATGAACTCCACACCTCGTACACCATGTTCAATCATTCGATTTACAGCATTATTCCCACCGCCGCCAACACCGATTACCTTGATAACCGCAAGCGCGTCGATATTCGTATCAAATTCTAGCATCGTCTCTCCTCCTCATCTACTTATTCAAAGAAATTGTCAAAAACTTTTTTTGCTTTATCCAAAATACCCGGCTTCTTTTCTTTGTTGCGTTCTACCGGCTTGTTCTTGTTACTCGGAGCGGGTACATGATGATCTGTCCCTGTCACCGTCTCCGTAGTCGATTCATGACCAAAATAGGTGTCTTGCATATGTGCATAACGTATTAACCCTACTGCCGTCGTATACATCGGCTCTCTTACACCGATATATTCTGGTGTATGAATTCGAACTCTTGTTTTCAACACATGTCTAGCAAGCTGTAAAATACCATCGAGCTTCGTAATCCCACCAGTTAGTACGACACCGCCCGGTAAGTCGCGTATGCCCATCCGATAAAACTCGTCCAGAATGAGTTCAAAGAGCTCTTCCAGTCGGACACCTATAATTTCCGATATGTATCGTTGGCTATATTGATCTTTTGAATCTGCTCCAATGACAGGTACTTCAAATAATTCATCATCGGAAGCATCATCCGAAAAGGCATGACCATATTGGTGTTTAATTTTCCTAGCCTGTTCCGTCGGTGTTTTTAAAATAATCGATAAATCTTTTGTAATATGGTCGCCGCCTACCGGGATAACTGCCGTCGCCATAAAACGATTTTCTCCGAATATCGCAATTGTTGTAGAACCTCCGCCGATATCAATAAAGGCAGTTCCGTGATTTTTCTCATCATCCGTCAATGCAAACGTTCCTGCGGCTAACGGTTGCAAGTAAATTTCACGAATGACTAGGCCGGCCCGCTCGACACAACGCAATATATTATGAACAAGCGTTTTAGAGGTCGTAATGAGTGTACCATCCATTTCAAGACGTACACCGATCATTCCACGAGGATCTGTAATTTCATCATAATCATCCACTATGAACTGCTTCGGAATAATATTAACAATTTCCCGTTCAGGCGGAACGGACATCACTTGTGCCGATTTCATCACTCGTTCCAAGTCATCGTCTGTAATTTCCCGGTTTTCCGAGTTCACAGCTACAACACCTTTAACATCCTGCAATAAAATCCCGTTTGCTGGAATACCAAGAATGACTTCGCGAATTTGCATTCCAATCATTCGTTCCGCTTGATCAACCGCCTTACGGATGGATTGAACGGTTGCGTCAATGTCGATAATTGTCCCTTTGCGGATTCCAGCAGATTGGACATTACCTACTCCAATGACATGTAAAGCCCCGCCATCTACTTCGCCTATTAATACTTTAACTGTTGAAGAACCTATATCAAGTGATACATATAATTCTGATTGGCTCAAACTAGCACCTCCCATAGCAACTCTTTCTAAACACTAATATTATATACATATCTTATTCTATTGTATTACAGGTACATTGTCTAAATATTTTCGACATCTCTTGTCCAAATCCTTTTATTCCGAAGCATTTGTTGAAGAATGCTTGCCCCGCTCCGTCCATTTTGTGAGCATAATCCTCCTAATGACGGCGATATTTTGGAATAACCGTACACCAAAAGCAAAAACTGCCGCTAAATACAAATCGACTCCTAAATGCACCCCTAGAAATGCTAGAATCGCCGCAAGAGCAATGTTGAAGAAGAACCCCGACACAAACACCTTATCATCGTACACCTGCTGTAAATAGGCCCTGATGCCTCCAAATAACGTATCGAGCGCAGCAAGCACTGCAATCGATAAGTAGTTGCTATAAATTTGTGGAATTTGTATGTCTGATAATAAACCAAGTGAAATTCCAAGAATTAATCCGAGCAAAGGTAACCACATAGTCATTCCCCTTTCGGCGTTTCCTTCAAAAATTGGTTGTCGAATTTTTCTGGAAAGCCACGGATTTCCAATTGTTCTACTGGTTTTCCGATATCCAACAGAAGATTATCCAGATAAAAATCATCGTGAATGGGTGAGGCTGCTAAATAATTGTACATTTTTTCACTTTCCTTCAGCGACGGTGAAATGATTTTTATTGAAAACGGTGGGGTTGACACATTCAATCCGTTCACTGTCGTCACACCATTGATATCTCTGATTGAACTTAATGTTGTAAATCGTTTACCATCAATTTCAAGAGTAAATCCTTTATAACGACTCACTTCATTGACAAAGCGGGTTAGTAAGTCTGGAGAAATATCCCGAATTGGTGTTCCGAATGCAATGCTTTCTGCCGATGGTCGCACCTCGATAAGAATACCCGGTCCTTCCACATCCGTCATACCTGCCTGCCGATACAACTTGTCAACTGTTTCGGTAAGTGCTTTCCCCGTATTTTCATCACTTAAAGATCTATAGGTATAAATGGTCCTATCCAACTCCCGGATTTCTGATAGCAATTCGGAGTGTAGCTGTTTTTCTGTGGACAACTCATTGCGAATTGTCCAAATATCTCGTGTATCGCGCTCCTTTGGACTTTTCATCGAACTGTATTGGACGGCTATCATAAACCCAACGATTAGCAAGATTAATGTGAATCTCCAATGTATCACTTTTTTCACCCGTCCAACCTCCTCCTACCTTCAACTTTCAGTCCTCAATGCAGATAATTGGATTTCCTTTAATTGCTCCATTGTTACAACGATATTATCATGAATGAGACTATCTATGACACCGCCCTTTAAATGCAATGAGGCAGATAGTACATCCATATCTCCGATCGCTTCGATTACAAATGGAGCAGGAAAAGTTCGTCCATCAATCGTAATGACAGGTCCTGTACATTTAATATAAGAATTTGACGTAATTCTTTGTCCATTTATCGCTAATCCTTGTGCCCCCGAAATTTTAAGTTCATTGATGACCCGAAAAATATGGCTTTCATGAACAATATAATCATTCGGATTTTGTTCAACTGGATCATAATCAGCATCTTTTAGTGTGATTTTGATACCTTGTCCAACAGCTGGTATTACACCAAGCAGCAAGCGAAGATCCTGTGCCTCTTCAACGAGACCGGCATGATCTTCCTCCCTTGTAGAAAAGGAACGCTCATACTCACGAATCTCTTCCTGCTTAGCGGCGATTTCATCAGTTAACTCCTTGTTACGTTCTTGTTGACTTATCAAATCTTCCCGATATTTTTCTTCATTGAGGAAGGATGCAGATTGAATATTGTCAGTTTCATCATGCGTGCCAAGTGTTCGATAGGAAAAGGCTAGGATGAAACCAAGAACAAGAAAGACGACAGAAAAAAGAATATGTCTCCCTCTTTTCTTATATTCATCATTCGTCTTCTTCGTCAACGGGATCCACCTCCTCTTCTTCATCTGGAAGTCCATACATTTTCGTGAATGGCACAAAGAACGTGCCCACTTCCATATCTATAACACCTTTTTCATAGTCCTTCAATTGTGCAGTGACTTCCGGATAGAATGCCATCTTTTCTGCAAATGTTGAAATGATAGCGCGAACTTCAAATCCATCAACCATGTAAACAGTAATACTATCCTCATCTTCCGCCGCCCCATCGAAAATGATTTCAGAAATGAGATGGTATACATCACTTTCCATTTTCAACAATTGAGCAGACATTCGCTTTAGGCTATCCTCATTCGTAAAGTTATTAAGGATAGGTGCCTCTGCTTCTCGCAATAACACCCCCGTCGGGAATGTATCGCCATTTTCAAGCAACAAGCTATATTGCCCATTCTCTTCAAGATAAGCAACCGTGTTCCATTCAGTAATAACAATTTCGATATTTCGCAGCCATTTTCGAGAGACTACTACTTCCTCAACACCCTTAATGTCCATCAATCGATTTTCCACATTCGAAATGTTAAAACTCCATAAAGGGTTGTCCATCGTTAGTCCGCTCTGTTCTTCATAAAACGATGACTCATGGAGCCCTGCTCCTTTAACATGAATGTCACCGATTTTACTTAAGTCTGATTGGAAATAGAGAATTGCGAGGAGCGCAACAACAAATATTATTAACATGAACAAGAATTTCTTATTTGTCTTTCTACGACGCTTCTCACGCATAGAAGGGATTCGCTCTTCAATATCAATGACTTTATCCATGTCGGCTCCTCCTCTCTCACACTGGCTTCTTTTTATTTGTAAAATGCATAATAGTTCCAGCTGCCATCCAAGTCGTCATTAAGGAAGAGCCCCCGTAACTGATGAATGGCAGTGTAACACCTGTTACAGGAAGTAATCCCGAGACGACACCGACATTCAAAAAGGTTTGAAAAAGGATCATTGAACCCATTCCAGCGACCATCAGAAATGCATAACGCCCCTCCGTTCGGATAGCGATGCCAAACGCTGTCACCAATAGCATGGCAAATAGCAATAACACCACTGTCGCACCGATGAATCCCGTTTCTTCCGCAATAATCGAAAAGATGAAATCGTTTTGTGGCTCTGGCAAATATAAATACTTCTGACGACTATTGCCATAGCCATGCCCAACCAATCCGCCGGGAGCGATAGCAAATAACGACTGAATCCCTTGAAAGCCCGTTCCACGCGGATCACTCCAAGGATCGATATATGACTTGATACGGTCTAAACGATACGGTGCTGCCGCAATTAAAGCGACAAAGGCAGCAATTCCTCCTGCGCCAAGAAACGCAAAAAACTTTAGTGGGTAGCCAGCGATGAATAAAATGACAAAAGCTGAAACAATCATAATGACCGCCGAACCAAGATCCGGTTGAAGCATAATAAGACCTGCTGGTAGAAGAATTAACCCGAAATGACTTAAACGGAAAATACCTTTCCCCTTCGTATCATTCAGACTACAAGCTAGCTTGCCGATAAGTGCAACTTTAATGAATTCCGCAGGTTGTATACTAAATGGTCCAAAGGCAATCCAGCTTTGAGAGCCATTTCTTACTGCCCCAATACCAGGGATAAGGACAGCAACAAGTAGTATAATCATAACAACATAAAATGCCGTCCATATTTTCGGGCTGGAAGTTAATGGACTTTTCATTATGACAATCGCAATTCCAATGGATACCGCCATATAAATAGCTTGTTTTACAATGAATGGCGAAGAATCTCCATAATGAACAGCTCCCCAATACGAGCCCGCCGAGTGAACGAAAACCAGCCCTATGAATGACAGCGCCACGGCCGAAACGATAAATAACGTTTTCAACTTACCTTCCAGTGAACGCATCCTTCCGCAAAATTACTCAATCATTGTAGCTGCATGACCGCCTCTATAAATTCATCACCACGTACTTCAAAGCTTTCGTACTGATCCCAACTTGCACACGCCGGCGATAACAAAATAATATCCCCTACTTCAGTCAATGGATAGGACTTTTGCACGGCATCCTTGACATTTTCAGCATGAATAATTTCTTTAATGCCACAGGAGGCGGCAAAAACAGCGAAACGCCCGGCAGTTTCTCCTAAAGCGACAACAGCTTTAACTGTCTCCATGTAAGGACGTAAATCTTCAAATGACTGTCCGCGATCCAATCCACCTGCTAATAAAATCATCGGCGCATGAAATGCTGCTAATGCGCTTTTCGTCGCCAGTGTATTCGTTGCTTTCGAATCATTGTAAAATTTACGACCATGCAATTCTTTGACAAACTGCATTCGATGCCGGACACCTGTAAAGGAGCTAAGTACATTTTCAATAGCTGTTTTATCACATCCAGAAAGAATCGCAGCAGCGGTAGCCGCCAGTATATTTTCAAGATTATGCTGACCTGGCAATTTAATGATAGAACGCTTTACATAAGGTTCCCCGTTCCAATAAATTTGTTCATCATCCGCTGATATTCCCTGCTCCCTCCTACCAAGAAGGGAAAATGGAATCTTCACAGCTAATGAATCCATTACATAAGGGAGAAGCCCTGGCTGATCAGCATTATAAATGACGTAATCCTCTTGTGTTTGGTTCGTCGTGATTGCCGACTTTGCAAAAGCATAAGCTTCGGACGACCCGTGATAATCGAGATGCGCATCATACAAATTCGTCCAAACGGCAATATGTGGACGGAATGTTTCTGTCCCCATTAATTGAAATGACGAGGCTTCTAAAACAATGACTTGTTCTTCTTTGGCCTTTTCAGCAACCGAGCACGACACTGTTCCAATATTACCAGCGATGAGTGGCTGCTGTTCCCCAATATTCAGCATATGGTAGAGTAAAGTAGTTGTCGTCGTTTTGCCATTAGAGCCCGTAATAGCAATAATTGGTGCTTCACTAATTCTCGATGTCAGCTCGATTTCTGTCCAAACAGAAATTTCTTTCGCTAATGCTTCTACTACAACCCGATTACTATAAGGAATGCCTGGATTTTTTACGACGACATCAAAGCCTTTGTCAAGAATCCCTATTGGATGACCGCCGCATATTACTTGAATGCCCTTCGAGCGTAGTATAGCTACCTCTTCATTGCCTTCATCTGGCGAAGCATCATTCACCGTAACAATCGCCCCGAGCGAATGCAGTAGTTGGGCAGCGGCCGAACCACTTTTAGCAAGGCCAAGCACAAGTACTCTCAGGCCATGAAATTGTTCTACATTTTTCACTTACATCACCTCCAACAAGACAGGAATGATAGCGGCTAATAAAGAAATTCCCCAAAACACAAGAACAATCTTCCACTCAGACCAGCCTGATAATTCAAAATGATGATGAATCGGACTCATTTTGAAAACTCGCTTCCCTGTCGTTTTAAAGCTAATGACTTGAATAATGACTGACAACGTTTCAATGACGTAGACAACTCCAATGACAAGCAGCAAGAACTCTTGCTTGATCAATACCGACAACATAGCAAGTGCTCCACCAAGTGCCAATGACCCCGTATCACCCATAAATATTTTAGCCGGTTTAACGTTAAAAATGAGGAAGCCAAGCATTGCGCCCGTTACAACAAAAGCAAACAATGCGATATCCTGCTGTCCAAAAATCAGCGCTAAAACACCAAATGCTCCAAAGGCAATGGAAGATGAGCCCGCAACAAGTCCATCTAATCCATCCGATAAATTCACGGCATTGGAAAACCCAACAAGCCAGAAGATTAGAAATGCTACATAAAATATGCCAAGCTCCATTTCATAATTTGTAAATGGAATTTGAACTATCGTTTCAAAAGGACCAAGCTTCAGAAGGAAGAATGCAATGACTGCAACAATGATTTGACCGATTAACTTTTGAATAGAGGTCAATCCAAGATTCCTTTTCAACACAACGATAATGAAATCATCTAGAAAGCCAATGATACCAAAGCCAACGAACACGAGTAACAGAACTATCGTTTGTGTCGTCAAAACATCGTTTATGTATGAAAGTATTAACGTCGACAATATGATCGAGCCGATAAATATCAGTCCACCCATTGTTGGCGTACCTGCCTTTTTAAAATGGGTTTTAGGTCCTTCCTCTCGAATGCTTTGCCCAAACTTCAATCTTCTGAGGGCTGGGATGATAAAGTACCCCAATAGTGCTGAAATTATGAATGCAACGGCAATGGCCGTTAATATTGTGACGAGTGTCATGATCTTTTTCTCCTTCTATCCTCTGAAGCAGCCACTTCTTATGAACAACTCCAGACTCTTCATTCACATCTGCTGTTTCAAATATGTTATTCCGTATATAAATGGATGACATCGTCGACTGCTATTAATGTGTCAGCGACCGGTAATTGAGATTTCACTTGCTCACCACCACCATGCCATTCAAGACGGTACGTATACAATGACCCCGTAATTTCCTTTTTTGTCATACCAATCAAATCCGGGACCCGATGTGTCATTTCATCGCCCCATTTGTATTTCTTATCAATTTGGTCTTGTCGCTTCTCAATACCTGCAAGTGGAGCAATTTCTTCCATAATTCGACCAACAATCGGTGCCGCAATTACACCGCCAAATTGGACAGAGTTTTTCGGGCTGTCTATTGCAACATATACGAGTAGTTCAGGATCATCTGCCGGCGCAAAGCCAATGAATGACACGATATAATCACCATCTTTATAATGACCATCAACGACTTTTTGTGCAGTCCCCGTTTTTCCCCCTACTCGAAGTCCATCAACAAATGCTTTTCCACCAGAGCCATTGGCAACAACTGACTCCAAAGCTTTTCTCACTTGCTCAGAGGTGTCTTTACTTAAAACACGCCTTTGCATGTCTGGAGAAAATGATTGCAATAACTTGCCTTTATCATCTGTTATTTCCTTGACAATATACGGACGATATAGATAACCACCATTTATCGCAGCTGCGACAGCTTGCACTTGTTGAATAGGCGTTACTGAAATTCCTTGACCAAATGCAGTTGTCGCTTGTTCAACGGGACCGAAATTTTTTTCTGAAAAAAGAATTCCCTTCGCTTCTCCTGCAATACCTGATCCTGTTGTTTGCCCAAAGCCAAAGTCACGTATATATTTATTTAATTTTTCTGGCCCTAAACGTTGGCCGATTTCTACAAATCCAGGGTTACAAGAGTTTTCAACAACTTCTAAAAAGGTTTGATCTTTATGTCCTGCTCGTTTCCAACAGCGTAATCTGGCATTAGCGACCATCACATAACCGGGATCGTAAAATTGGTCATGTTCAAGATCAATCACTTTTTCCTCAAGTCCTGCAGCCAAAGTTATAATTTTAAAGGTAGATCCTGGCTCGAATGTCATCCAAACAGGTAAATTCCGATTATAAATACTCGGATCTACGTCCTGGTATTTTGATGGATCGAAAGTCGGCGCAGAGGCCAATGACAATAACTCACCCGTTTTAGGATTCATCACGATCGCCAATGCTTGCGTTGCATCGAATTTCTCCATCGCCTGCAACAGCTCGCGTTCAACAACCTTCTGCATATCGATATTAATCGTTAGTCCAATATTAGCGCCTTTGTTACCTATCTTGAAGCCATCGTCAACATGCGGTAAGGGTATTCCTTTCGCGTCTGTATACAAACGGATTTTATCGCCCGTTCCTTGCAAAATTTGATCATAGGCATACTCTATACCGGCCAATCCATCATGATCATAGCCTGTAAAGCCAAGCAATCTCGATAACAACTCGCCATTCGGATAATCCCTAACAAAATCGACCCCGGTATACAATCCGTCAATCTGCAACCGTGCGATTTCATCCGCCTGCTCATTTGTAATGTTTTTTGCCAATTTAACCATATACGCTTTTTCTGACATTTTTTCCGTTAGTTTACCTGCATCTACTTTGAGAATAGCTGCAAGTGTTGTTGCTGCACTCGCTATTTCGTGATTTTGAGAAGGCATAAAATATAAAGTGGGAGCTAGCCTACTCCCGACAATCAAACTTCCATTGCGATCCACAATGTCTCCACGCATACCGCCAAATGGAATTTCGCGATCCCAGTTCTCTTCAGCACGATCTTTCAATAATTCATGCCTAATAATTTGTACATGAAACAACTTACCAATGACTAGTGCGAGCAAAATCACAAATATCACAAAAGTTGCTCGCAATCTCTTTTTAGATTGTAAACTTATAAAATTCCGCAGCATCTACACCTCACGTTTTTCTATCAACGTATGATGCAGTACGGATGGCTATTCGTTAACCGCCAACTATACTCTCTTCTTCGGTCGTCTCTTCTACTGGTTTATAAATATCAACAGGCAGCTTCAGCTGGAGGACTACCGGTTCATGCTGGCCAATAACCGTCCCTTTGGACAGGCTTTGTTCCATTACGTATCCGTCTCCGTTCATACGAATATCTAGCCCGGACAACATTTTAAAACTGAGCACCATTTTTTTCGACCAACCTGTAAAATCAGGTAGTGAAGTTGCGCCTGCTGTCTTTAATAGAATGACAGCCCCTTCTGTAAGTTTAGTGCCCGCTTGAGGGTATTGGTGCTCAATCCGTCCTCCCTCACCAACGACTACAGGATTAAAGCCATCTTGCTTAAGCTGCGCCATCATTTCGGCTGAATCCATACCAACCGTTTTCCCTACAACTGTTGCCTCGATAATATCATCGCCATTTGGCACGATATTCATATATCTTAAACTGCTCTCCATCACTGAGGTAAATAGTTCCGCTACTGGATCTGAACCCGTCTTCCCTTTTGGCAATATCGGTTGCTGTACAATAACATACGTAATGAGCTTCGGATCTTCAATAGGTGCCATTCCGAGGAATGAATAAAGGTAATTGCCATCCCCACTTAAATAGCCTCTCCCGTTTGGATTTGGTATTTCAGCAGTACCTGTTTTGCCTCCAGTTGTATAACCATTGAGTGCAAATTTTTTAGCTGTCCCTTTTTCTCCAGTAACCGTTGAAGCAAGCACTTCTCTCACTTGCTTAGCCGTAGATGCTGATATCGGACTATCATGCACTTCTGGATCTTGTTCTTTGACAATTTCACCCGTATTCGGGTTAGTTATTTTATCAATGACATATGGCTTCATCATAACACCATTATTTGCAATGGACGTCGCTGCTTGAATCATTTGCATCGCCGTCACAGTAGAACCTTGTCCATAGGAGGTTGTCAGTCTTTCAGCCGGATACCTATCCAAAACCACACCTGACGCTTCATTCGGCAAATCAATTCCAGTTTTTTCTCCAAAACCAAATTTCCGAATATATTCTATGAATGTTCTATCACCTAACCGCTCCAATAAATAAGCCATAGAAACGTTAGATGATCTTTGGAAACCTTCTAAATAACTAATCGTTCCCCATCCCTTACGATTAACATCACGGATGGTTTTATCATAAATCGTATATTGCCCCGATTGGAACGAGGCATTCGGATCCCATTTCCCCTCTTCAATAGCAGCGGCCAATGTAAACATTTTCAATGTTGAACCTGGTTCAATTGTTGTTTCAAGTGCGTCATTCAACCAGTTTTCCTTTAATCCCTCCCGTGTAGCAGGGTGGAATGAAGGACGTTGACTCATTGCGAGTATTTCACCCGTTTTTGGGTCCGCCACGACGACAAGCATCTTTTCCGGTGAATATTCACTTTCAACTCGGGTCATTGCATCTTCTACAAAACTTTGTATCGTCTTATCAATTGTGAGCTGAATATCATAGCCATCCTGAGCCGGTGTTATGATTTCTTCCGCCTTCGGTAATTTATTGCCCCAACCATCTGACTGAAAGTTCAATTTCCCGTCTGTACCTGTCAACTCTTTATCATACGTTGACTCAAGCCCCATTTTCCCGACTGTCGATAAATTCCCATCAGCATCTTCTTCGCGCATGGCAAAGCCTATGAGGTAAGAGGCAAAAACACCGTTCGGATAAAATCTTTTTTGATCCTCTAGGAAAAGAATACCCGATAGTTCCTTTTCCTCGAGCTCCTCTCGAATTGCAAGAACCGTTTCGTGACTAATGTCACGCCCTGCTTTTCCTAATTCCAATTGGTATCTTTCCCAGTCAGAGTACTCATTTAGCTTAGCCAAAATTTCCTCTTTCTCAAGCGGGATATAATTAGCCAATACTTCAGCAGTAGCTCCAAAGTTTTCTTTCAAAACATGTCGCGGTTTTTTAGTCCCCTTACTGGCCTTTTCATCCAATATGATAAGCATTTTATAGCTCAGCGTATCTGCAGCAATCAAGGCTCCATTGCGATCAACAATCGTTCCTCGATCTGCTTTCAATATAGATTCCCTTGCATATTTCGCTTCCGCAAGCGTCGCCATAACTCTTCCTTCAGCCTGTCCCGTCGCTTGAATAAAGACCATTCTTCCAAACAAAAGGAAAAAGAGCCCTCCGTAAAGAAAAAACATCAGAAAGGCTCCCCATTGAAATCGAAACTTTTTTTTCTTTTTCATTGTCCTGACACGACCTTTACGTTATTGTCGTTTGGATTCAAACCGAGCTCCTTCGCTTTCTTCCATATTCGGTCATATGTAGATCTTTCCTTTATTAGAATGGCCAGTTCCGTGTTTTGCTTGGATATTTCCGCAATATCTTTGCCAATTACCTGTACTTCCTTGTTTGTCTCATTGATTTGGGCTTGCGTATGTAAAATCATCGTCGAAAAAAGGACGAGAGATGTTGCAAACAGCACGAATAAGAATTTTTCTCCTACAGAAAAGACTTTTCGCGCAGGACGTATTTGCGGTTGCTTTTTCGGTACTTCTGGTACGTCAAGCTCACGTACATATGACGTTTGAAATCTTCTTTGCTCTAATGCCATTTACTAACTTCCCCCTTTACTTTTTTTCAGCAATCCTTAACTTAGCAGATCTAGCCCGTTTATTAGCTTCTATCTCTTGATCATTTGGCACAATCGGCTTCCTTGTCACCAGTTTCAACATCGGTTCCATTCCCTCTGGAATAACCGGCAAGTTCGGCGGTAAATCCGGGTATGAGGATGCCTCTTTAAAAATCGTTTTACATAAACGATCCTCCAGTGAATGAAACGTAATGACACTTATGCGTCCACCTGGATTTAATAATGTAATGGCATCGACTAATGACTCCTCAGCCGCACCAAGTTCATCATTGACGGCAATACGGATTGCTTGGAATACCCTTTTTGCTGGGTGACCACCTGTCCGCCTCTTAGCTGCCGGAATGCCTGCTTTAATTAGTTCAGCAAGCTCAGCAGTTGTACGAATTGGAGATTGCTCACGCGCCGCCTCTATTTTCCGCACGATACTTTTCGAAAACTTCTCTTCGCCATAACGGAAGAAGATGCGCACAAGATCTTCAAATGCCCAGTCATTAACAACGTCATACGCTGTTAATGATGCCTCCATATTCATGCGCATATCAAGTGGAGCATCATGATTATAACTAAATCCACGTTCTGGTGTATCGAGCTGTGGTGATGATACGCCTAAATCATACAGTATTCCATCGACAGATGTGACGCCAATTTTAGCCAATTCCGATTTCAAGTTTCTGAAATTTGAGTGGACAAACGTCACCTGTGGAAGATAATCTTTCAAACGCTCTTTTGCTACTTCAATTGCTGTCGTATCCTGATCGAAACAAATCAGTCTACCTTGTGCTGATAATTTTTTCGCGATTTCCTTACTATGACCTGCTCCTCCGAGCGTACAATCCACGTAAATTCCATCGCTTTTTATATCCAAACCTTCGACGGCTTCGTGAAGTAATACTGTAGTGTGGTTAAACATAGAAACCGCCCACTTTCTTAGATTGTTGTTTCATAACCTGTTTTATTTAGAAATCAAAGTCAATAATGTTTTCTGCGATGTCATTGAAGGATTGTTCAGATTCATCGTAATAGGCATCCCATAACGGTTTTGACCAGATTTCAATTCTTCCTGAAACTCCTAGGACGACACAGTCCTTTTCAACTTTCGCATAGTTCAATAACGATGACGGGATATTAATGCGCCCTTGCTTGTCCAACTCAACTTCCGTCGCACCAGAAAAGAAAAAACGAGTAAATGCACGTGCATCCTTTTTCGTAACAGGCATTGCCTTCAATTTCTCTTCAAGACGATGCCATTCATCCATAGGGTAACCGAAGAGACAATTATCCAAGCCACGAGTCAACACAAAACCGTCGCCAAGATGTTCCCGAAACTTTGAAGGAACAATCAGACGTCCTTTTGTATCAATAGTATGCTGATATTCGCCCATGAACATACTCTTCACCCCACTATATGAAATTAATGTACCACATCCCCCCACATTCCTCCACCTATTTTCTAACATTCATCACTTAAACGCTAAAAATGTGTCAATAGTACTTGTTTCAATGAGATTATTCAGACATCAAGTGTATTACAACTGCTTTATAGATAGAATGACACATACACGAAGCAAACTTTTAACCTAAAAAAACTCTTACCCACAAAACAAATGTGAGTAAGAGTTTTTTCAAAGATAGACGATTTTATGCTTGCCATCCATTTCGAAAGGCAATTGTAGAAGATCCTCGATCAGTGTTGGTCCATAGCTATTCAAATACGAATAGGGTGTGTAGAGACGCTCCTGCAATGATCCTTCTGGGAATAATTCGCCCTCCACTATATCGAATTGCCGAACAGCGATAGCATGTTTTAACAGTAATGCATCTTCAGCTTTATCTTTCAAATACTTCAATTGTTTCTTATGGAACTGTAGATTTTTTTGTACGAGCTTATGCATCATTGTCCCTTGCTCCGCTGACAGCTGCGCAATTTGTTCATACTGACTTTCCAGCATCTTCTCTGTATCATCCAATGACGAATTGAAATTTTCATCACGCAACGACTCGATAAATTGCTCCCTTGCAGTAAACACCTGTCCGGACATAGCATCTTCAACTGTGAAGGATTTTTTGTCTAACACCTGCTTCACTTGTGAACTTACAAGTGTGATAGACATCCTTGGAACGATAATCGGCATTTTCAAACCTAGATGATGAAATGCTTCTTTTAACACTGCCCAATAAGCGATTTCCCCTGGACCACCTACAAAAGCAAGAACCGGGAACACCAAATCCTGCATAATCGGCCTCGTTGCGACATTATTACTCAGTAGCCAAGGTTGTTCTTGCGCAATTTCAAGCATGTCTGTCGTCGTAAATCGTAGACCTGTGCTGTCATTGACAAAATAACCATCTTTTCTTGATAGTAGAACACGTCCTGTCTCATGGACATAAAATATATTTGCTGCATCTTTTTCTGCACCAATTGGAGCTTCAAATCCTTGTGCTGTATATATTTCTTCCTTTTGCGTGATTTTTTCCGCAAGTTGCTCGGATTGTTCAATCAATTGAACAAAATAATTCGTCTCCAGCTGTCGTAACGGTTTATATGCCGAATCGATGAATAATAAACCTTCCTCTTGAAACAACCCATTCATAAGTCGTACAAAAAACTGCGTGAAAGTCTTTTCTTGCTGCACTGCCTCCAGCACTTCATCCAATAAGTCTTTTGTATACGAGGTTTCGCCGAATTTACCAAAGATCCCCTTAACAAAAGAGGTCATTTGCACACTGTCATACGTAGCATCCGATGCCATGAGCTTGAGGACAAACTTTTCACCGTATTGCTGCTTCACTGCACGCCCGTTCAATTCCGTATACGTATGGTTAATTTCATTCAAATCATGGTCTTCACCTGCGACCCAAAAGACCGGAACGACAGGAATACCTAGTGTAGCGCGTTGCTTCTTCGCAAGTAAAATGACAGTAATTGCCTTGTGAACAGAGTAAAGTGGACCCGTCAAAAGGCCAGCCTGTTGACCACCAATAACGGTCACTGCATTTTCCGCAAGCTCTTTTAAATGTTTGTCTGCATTGGCAGATATACCAAAAGGCTCCATGAATGCACGTACTGTCTCTGCTAATTGTCGTCTTTCAAAAGGACGATCGGCAAGCTCCGCCAGTCTGTCAACATACGAGCTTTCTTCCATGTGATTATAATCAAAAAAAGTATGTAAAAATTCCTCATCATTATTATATGCCTGCATTATTTTGTTATTTCCTTGTAATGCCAAAACTTCCAGTTTCATCATTCATGCCCCTTTGTGACTTTAAGTATGAAAAGAGTATAGCATTCTAAGCTACAGGATTGAAAAATAAACGCTTAGACCACGCATATTCAAGTCAAATACTCGATGACCTTCATGATAATACCAACAAATAGCAAAAGGACATAGCTTACTGTTAAAACGAGAAAATATAAGCGCCATGTTTTTCGTAGTAAACGAGTGATTTGAAACTCTTTTACTTTTATTCGTTCCAGAATGACACTAACGATTGCAAGAAGCAAAGCAACTCCTATTATATAGACACCTGCCCCTTCTCCGATAATCGTCCGAAAAATGATATACACGGTTATGAATAGAAAAGGAGTTGTTATGTCAGCGGCAAGTCCGATAACCGATGAAGGCGCCCTCCCTCTCTTTCTCATAATAATAAGGAAGATGAGCGTAACGACATACGGGAATAACAATAATCCTCCAAATATCGTTGAAATAATCCCCATTCACATTCCCTCCCCTCGCTGATTTAAGGCATAAAGCATCGTTTCAAGCATTGTCAATAAAGGTAATGATTGATGACGTTCTTGTGCTTTTCGAAGGACAGCTGTGACAATTGTTTCAATTTCCATCGGACGGGCTGCCAAACAATCTGCTAGCATTGACGACTGATTACGCGATGTCTTTCTGCACACCTCTACCACGTCTTCGTATGATAGAACCTCTGCTATTTCTGGAAACGCATTGATTAGTTCATCAAACAAAGTATCGAACAACTGCCGACAGTAGTCATTTGTGAGCAATTCACCATTTTTCACTTTTAAAATAGCTGTCAATGGATTAATCATACAGTTGATAAGTACTTTGCGCATCATTATTTGTTCGGCATTTATTTCATAACGAATGGGAAACGTTGCGGAATGCGCTTGTCCAACGCTATCAAATAACTGCCTCCCCCCTCTAAAAGGAGCAATTGTTAGCATTCCCACCCCATTATGATTAACCGTTCGATTATCCACCCTGCGCGCTCCATGCTCCACCGTGGCGAAAGCGATATGCGGTAAATTGGTTTTCTCTACTAACGTCATATGACCGATGCCATTTTGAACAAATAATATAGGGTTTTTTACTTCCACTTGCTGCAGTTCAGCAAGGAGATCAGGAATACCTGCATATTTGACAGCTACAATCCACAATGCAGGCGACACCAGCAGGCGGATGTCCGTCGTTGCCCTTACATCGAAAACACTCGCTGTTCCATCCTGGTTGATGCGTTGAATCCCCTCGTCTCGAATAAGTTGCGCTTGCTCTTCCCTTCTTACATAAAATGTTACTGCCATTCCCGCTTCAGCCAAAAACGATCCTAGTAGCAGACCAATTGAGCCTGCACCTGCAATGACTATGTTCATTCGACAGCCCCCCTTATCAATTACGCCTCTGCGTAATTGCGCCCAGATTTTGAATTGAGCTTGAGGCCTACAGGACGTAGGTTATGCAGTCGAGAGGGATTGAACTACATCCCTCTTTGTTGCGACAGGACGTCGCGAACTTAGACTGCCTTCATTATCTCCCTTCAAAATCTGTGGCATCCGCCGGAGGCTTTAACTTTATTCAGCCGGAGGCTGAATGAAGTTAAAAAGGTCCACCTAAGACGGCGGACCTTTTTACTTTGATTCAATTATACAGGATATACCGGGTGTTTTCTCGGTGGCTGTGCAATATCTTTTGAACTATAGAAACGGAATCGCTCTGCCAACACATTTCTCAAACTAGAGGGCGCAACGATTTCATCAATAATCAATTCAGAGGCTAATTTATAAATATCAATTTCCACTTTGTATTCCTGATGTTTTTCTTGTACAAATGCCAGCCGCTCTTTTGGATCTTCAATCGCTTCGATTTTATTTGAGTAAACGGCATTGACGGCCGCCTCTGGTCCCATGACAGCAATTTGAGCAGTTGGAAGCGCAATACAAACATCTGGCTCAAATGCTGGTCCAGCCATCGCATAAAGACCTGCACCGTAGGCTTTTCGAACAATAACAGATATTTTTGGTACCGTTGCAGAGCTCATCGCCATAATTAGTTTGGCACCATGACGGATAATCCCTGCACGCTCCACTTTCGTACCAATCATAAAGCCTGGTACATCAGCAAGGAACAATAGTGGAATCGAAAACGCATCACAAAGCGTAATAAATTTTGTTGCCTTGTCTGCAGAATCAACGAATAACACGCCACCTTTAACTTTAGGTTGGTTTGCTACAATGCCGACAGGCTGCCCTTCGATACGTGCAAAACCAGTAATCAATTCAGGCGCGAACAGCTTTTTAATATCAAAAAAACTGCCCTCGTCAATCAATGCGTCAATCGCTTCATACATATCGAATGGTGCATTTTGATTTTCTGGAATGATTGCTTCTAGTGTCCTACCGGCTTTCGCCTCCACAATATCTCGAAGTGCAGGCTTCTCTGTAAAGTTCGACGGGAAGTACGTTAAATAACGACGAGCTTCAGCAATAGCCTCTTCTTCATTTGCCGCCAACACATCTCCGCAGCCACTTACCGAACAATGCATCCGTGCACCGCCCATTTCCTCAAGTGTCACTTTTTCCCCAATCACTTTCTCAGCCATACGTGGTGAGCCTAAGTACATCGATGCATTACCGTCCACCATAATGACAACATCGCAAAAAGCCGGAATATACGCACCACCTGCAGCTGAAGGTCCGAATAAAATACAAATCTGCGGTATAAATCCAGATAATCTCACCTGATTATGAAAGATTTTTCCTGCGCCACGTCGATTCGGGAACATATCTAACTGATCTGTAATACGTGCCCCAGCAGAATCAACAAGATAGAGCATTGGCACACGATTTTTCTCTGCGATCTCCTGGATACGAATAATTTTTTCAACAGTACGCGCTCCCCAAGAACCTGCTTTTACTGTCGAATCATTTGCCATAACACAAACGGTCTGACCGTCTACTTTCCCCATTGCAGTGACGACGCCATCAGCAGGTAAATCCCCTGCTTCACAGTTAGCAAAACGTCCATCTTCCGTATAATGGCCATCATCAAACAGTAATGCTAATCGATCTCGGACAAAAAGCTTGTGCTGCTCCTTCAATTTGTCATGATATTTCGGATGGCCTCCCGCAAAAATCCCCTGGAGCTTTGCTTCAAGCCTTTCATTGTACCCAGTCATTCCAAACACCCTCCCTATTCCCTTTAGGCTTCGATTGTCAGTAGGACATCTTCTTCATTCACGAAATCGCCAACTTGCACGTTGATAGCTGTCACTTTACCTGCCGATTCTGCTTCAATCGGAATTTCCATTTTCATAGATTCTAGTACAAGTACCACCTGTCCCGCCGCCACTTCTTCCCCAACTGCTACATTTACTGTAAATACTGTTCCTGCCATTGTCGCTATTACTTGTGTCATCATTGTTCCTCCTTTTGTCGTTCCAGCCAAGCTGGTAGTACTGCTGTTGAATAATCACCGGTTAGGAATTCCTCTGATTTCAGGAATTCGTTAAATAAAGAGAGATTCGTTTTTAAACCGGCAATGTCTACTTGTGTAAGAAATGTTTGCGATTGCTGAATTGCTTCATTGCGAGTTGCTGCATGCACGACGACTTTTGCAATTAATGGATCATAAAACGGCGTCACTTTGTCCCCTTCAACGTAACCAGCATCAATGCGGACGCCCGCTACATTTCCCCAGTTGAGTTTTGTAATCGTTCCTGGAGAGGGCATAAATGAAACAGGATCTTCTGCATAGACACGAAACTCAATGGCATGACCTGTTAACTGAATAGCCTCTTGATCTTTCACTGGTAGCTCATTACCTTTAGCAACTTCAAGTTGCCAGTTAACAAGATCATAGCCCGTTACTAATTCTGTGACGGGGTGTTCAACTTGTAGCCTTGTATTCATTTCGAGAAAATAAAATTGGTTGTTATCATCGACAATAAATTCGACAGTCCCCGCATTTTTATAACCTACCGCTTTCGCCGCATCGACCGCAGCTTGTAACAATCGCCGTCTTGCTTCTTCTGGTAGATGAGGAGAAGGTGATTCCTCAATCACTTTTTGATTGCGACGCTGCACAGAACAATTTCGCTCAAACAGATGAACGATATTCCCTTGATGGTCCCCAAAAATTTGCACTTCAATATGACGGGCATTAGTGACAAACTTTTCTAGAAATACAACATCATCACCAAAATAAGCTTTAGCGCGGGTTTTGATCGATTGAAAATGTTGACTGAGCGCTTGCTCATTTTCACACCGAATCATACCGATTCCTCCGCCTCCTGCGCTCGCTTTCAGCATGACTGGATATCCGATGTCTGCTGCTGCTTGCACCGCTTCCTCTAGCGAGGCAACTCCTTCATCAGTTCCCGGCACAACCGGCACCCCAGCCGCTTGCATCGTCCCACGCGAACCAATTTTGTCACCCATTTTATCAATCGTATCCGCGTCAGGTCCGATGAATAGCATACCTGCCTGTTGAATTTTACGTACAAATTCAGCATTTTCCGATAGTAATCCATAACCTGGATGGATGGCTTCCGCCCCTGCGCGAATTGCAATATCGATTATATCGTCCGCTTTTAAATAGGATTGTTGAACTTGTGCAGGTCCGAGCAAAAACGACTCATCTGCTTCTTTAACGAATGGCATTTCCGCATCTGCTTCCGAATAAACAGCAACCGTTTTAATGCCAAGACGCTGACAAGTTTTGATGATTCTAAGAGCGATTTCCCCACGATTCGCAATCAACACCTTTTGCATAATCATCCCCCTAACTTTTGAACATGAACTTCCATTCCTTCTTTAGTGTAAACGATAAATGAAACCGTTTTCAACCCTTGTCGTAAAAAAACATTTTTTTATAGTCTCGAGCGAGTCAATTATCTTTTTAATAAAAATCGTTCTACCGCCTCATGGTGCGCTTTACTTTCCCATAGCAATGAGCATTGACGTGCTTCCTCAAGCATACGATCACGCATGAAATCAGCTGTCCACTTACGTATAGCAATTGTCTTATATGCGCGATGGACAGACGGATGGATGTTGGACATTTTAGTTAAGAAACTTGTGAGCCCCTCCTCAGCACTCCCCTTATATAACTCCGTCGCCCATCCAGCATCCAACAGCTGATCTGCTGTATGAATTTCTGCCTCTGACAGCAAACGGAATACCCGGTCATGCTTTCCGTCCTTTTCGAATAGTAATGTTGCGCCACCCCAACCCGTCGTAATCGCCAACGTCCCCTGGATAAATCCAGCCTTCGTGTGTGATGAAACCAATCTGTAATCACAGGCGGTCGCAATCTCACAGCCACCACCGACAGCCGCACCGTTAACGACTGCAATTACAGGCATTGGTAGTGTTGCGACTCGATACAATAAAACCGCCATTTTACTCAACATCGGAAATGCATCATCCGCAGTCTGCAAACCATGAAATTCAGCTAGGTCGCCACCCGAACAAAAAGCCCGATTCCCCGCACCCGTTATGACCGCAAAAGCAACAGCTGGATTGTCCTCAATTTGATTTAGAAATTGTTCGAGCCCTTCCATAACGGCCCCATTCACCGCATTGCGCATTTCGGGTCGGTCAATCGTAAACGTAGCGATATTGTTTTCAATATGAATGTTATAAGACATGTCCATTCCCTCACATTTCATTTTTTATGTCTAGCTTCGTCTTCAGATGTTTGGAGGTCCACAAGATGTGGGTTACACAGTCGTTGCCACAAAGAGCGCCGCATCGCCAGTCTGTCTTATGCCTGCCGTATCTAAACGGTCGTCTCCGCATTTCTATGTACAGAAAAAGGTCACCGTGAGCCATGGTCTCACGGTGACCTTCATAGGCCAATCTTATTATTCGCCTACTACTTCTTTTCCTTTGTAATGTCCGCATGATTTACAAATGCGGTGAGCCAATTTGATTTCGCCACAGTTATCACAAGTAGTCATTCCCGGTACTTGCAATTTATAATGCGTACGGCGCTTGTTTTTAACTGTTTTGGATGTTCTTCTTTTTGGTACAGCCATCTGGGGCACCTCCTTACGTTCGCCTTATTCGTCCTTGGATTCAAAGAACTTTGCCAAATCAGCAAGTCTAGGATCCACTTTCTTCGCCTTTTCCTCACGGAGCTTGGCGGTGTACTCCTCGTCGGTTGTATATGACCAGCCTTGTCCTTTTGCTTGCTTCATATTATCAGCATTAGGGCTAAATATTTGAAGCGGCACTTCCAGGAGGACGAGCTCCTCAAAGACAGGGGTTAGATCGACGGTTTCGCCCACAACGGGGTGAATCTCATCGTCTGCTGCAAGAATCGTTTCATCCCAGCTGAATTGTTCATCAGCATCGATTATAAACGGTAACTCTACATCTTCCCATGTACGGGAACAAGGCAATATCATTGTACCTTCAAGCCGGAATCGGCAGGTCAATTTCTTAGAACCGATTGTACAACTTCCGGTCACTCGGACAGGCGTAATATTCCGGATTTCCGGATTCCGTTTCTTGACGGATTCAAGGTCGACAGCTTCGTCAAGCGGCATCGCACCTTGCCTGTATTTCTGTAATTGATGGATTGACCATTTCATGTCTATCACCTCAAGACAACAATGTTGATTATATAATGGGAGAAAAGGGATGTCAAGATATTTTCTTGTCACTTCATCAGCCGCATAGGTATAATTACAATACATTGTAACAAAGGGGGAACCAATTTGAAAGCAACGGGGATTGTTGTTGAATATAATCCATTTCATAATGGACATGCCTATCATGCATTGCAAAGTAAAGAGATAACTGGAGCAGATATTGTCATTGCTGTCATGAGTGGTAATTTCCTGCAACGAGGAGAGCCTGCATTCGTCGATAAATGGACGCGTACTAAAATGGCACTGTCTAATGGCGTCGACATTGTTTTTGAGCTTCCTTACGCATTTGCTACCGCTAATGCTCCAATCTTCGCGAAGGGCGCTATTCAGCTGCTAGACGCCTCACAGTGCAGTTCTTTTTGCTTCGGCAGTGAGGACGGTGAAATTGAACCGCTTGAAAGAAGTCTTCACCTTATCCAACAAGCAGGAACACTCTACGATCAAGCCGTAAAAGAAGCGACAAAACGAGGACTTAGTTATCCAAAAGCTTTAAATGAAGCCTATAAAGCAGCTGCCCACTCCTCCAATACACAAGGCACACTAGCTGACTTATCAAAACCCAATAATATATTGGGCTTTCATTATATGCAATCGGCTTTAGATATCCAATCAACGATGACAGCTACAACAATCCCACGCATCGTTGCGCAATACCATGATGATGTAATTATGGGCAATCGAATCGCAAGTGCTACCGGAATCCGAAAATCGTTTTTCGAATCAGATAATTTGTCTACGGTGACAGATTACATTCCACAAACGACACGGCAAGGTCTCCTTGATTGGCAGGCTACACAGCAGACATTCGGCAATTGGCAGTCCTTTTATCCACAACTTCGTTTCACCATTTTGCGGGAAGGACCCGAGCGTCTTAGAGCGATTGCTGACATTACAGAAGGTATTGAGAACCTGTTGTATCGAGCAGCTACCAACCATGGAACATTCGACGGGTTCATGCGCGAAGTAAAATCCAAAAGATATACGTGGACGCGGATTCAGCGCATGTTGACTCATATTTTTACCGGCTTTACTTATGCCATGCGTCGCGACATATCTGATCCATCCTATTTACGACTGCTCGGCATGACACAGACAGGAAGACTATATTTGAATGAACATAAAAAAAAGCTTAAGCTGCCTATTGTAAGCAGAGCAGCCGCCTTTTCAAATCCGTCCTTAGCGGTAGATATCCATACTGCTAATATGTATGCACTCGGCATCGGTAACGGGACTGACGATTCCCGCATCGGTGTCGATTACAATAGACATCCCATTATCGTTTAAACGATAATGACGCATTGTAGGCATTTCCCTATAATGCGTCATTATTTTTATTTTTCTTCTAATCCAGCCAAATAATCCAGTGCATCATCGATTGTTTTCACGGGTACGATTTTCATCTTCGTACCTATCTTTTCAGCCATTTCTACCGCTTCTTCATAATTCGTCTGAATACCTGGATTTCGCTCCCTCACTTCATCTGGCAAATCATCGTCAGGTGCAAAGAAAATGTCAATGTTTTTACGGGCTGCAGCGATAACCTTGAAATCAGCCCCACCAATTCGTCCGACAGTACCATCCTCCAGCATTTCTCCCGTTCCGGCGATATTATAGCCTTTTGTCAAGTCTTCATCGAGTAGTTGGTTCATAATTTCAAGTGTGAACATCAGTCCGGCAGAAGGACCACCGATATTGGATGTTTGGAATTCCACCTTAGGGTCTGTGATGGGCACTCGATCCTCTTCAAATTGGACACCAAGTCCTGGACGCCCTTCACTGCCCGGAATTTCTTTTAAAGTAATGGGTACATCCCGCAGCTTATCGTCTCTTTCTACAGAAAGTAAAACCTTGTCACCCATTTTCTTGTCGGACATTTGTTCAAAAAACTGACCCGATTTTTCAAGGAGAAATCCGTCCACTGCATGGATTCGATCTCCTGCCTCTAACAAACCGGCTGCCGCACCATCCTTAAGCACCAGCATGACAAAAATTCCGTTAAATTGGATTTCGACAGGTAATTTCGCCTTGTCATAGGCAACAGTAATAGCGCTAAACTGTGAGCCTGACATCATTCTTTTCTGCCGTATATTGTATTCCCTATCATCTTCTCCGTCTTTTCTCACTTTATTAGCCGGTAGAATTTTTTTCTCATCCGAAAACTTTGCTAACGTATAGGAAAAAGGAGTTGCTTTAGCGACGGATATTGTCATGAGACTAAATGTCCCTTCGTCATCGCGATCCCCGTCACTTACTTCAACAAACGGCTCCAAACTATATGCGCCACCCGGTTGGGATATATAAGTATCCAACGGGTAAACAAGTAAAATTGCTAAAATGACAAGCACTACGCCCATTACGCCAAGTTTTTTCTTTGCCAATTTATATGCACCTCCGTTAATAGCCTGTACTTTCTTATCATATATATAAGTGTAACAGTGAAAAAAGAATATAATTTCATCAATTATATCATGTAGAATTTACACTCGAGAGGAGTTGAATGCTTGGAAAACAGAGTACCCGCTCGCCTAACAAATACGATAAATATTGCCGTCGTCTGGGGATTCATTATCCTTTTCATTTGGCAACCTAGCATCGCACACGATGGAGCTGTGTCCGGTACACAACTTTTCGTCCATGCATTACTCCCTTATTTACTTCCTTATATCATTTTGACACAATGGCTATTAAAAATACCAAGTCACGCACCACAAAGAGCTAAATGGCACCGCTATGTTAAAGCCTACTTACTTGGATCATTTGGGGGATTCCCAGTCGGGGCAGTCACGGTAACCGAAATGATGAAAAACGGTGAATTATCACAGCGACAAAGCAGTTTACTGCTTGCTGCCTGCCATGCGCCCGGACCGATGTTTATCATCGGCTTCGTTGGCACAGAGCTTTTCGGTAACATTAGCGCGGGCTGGAAATTACTTATGGCCATCCACATCGCCAATATTTTATTTTTTTTAATATCCCTATTGCTTCTGCTTCGTACAAATGACTTAGACTCTCGCCCAATTCAGCCTATAAAAAACAATAATAACATACCATTACTTGATGCTATTAAGGAAAGTTCAACAGTCATTATTCTTGTCGCAACGACTGTTATTTTCTTTTCATCTCTCGGAATGGTGCTATCAACAATTGGGACCTCTACATTTTCAGTCGATACAGGTATCGCAAAAACAGTCACCCTATCCTTTTTGGAAATGACGTCTGGCGTTAAATCTGCAACCGACCACTTCTATGGTCAGCCCTTCTTTCCATTTCTCATCGCCGCAATCATTTCACTCAACGGACTTAGCATTCATATGCAGGTGTACGTTATAGCTAAAACCTGTAACATCTCCATGCTTCCTTATGTTGTCGGAAGAATATGGAGTGTCATCCTTGTTCCACTCATCTTTTTTTTAATTTTTTAAATAAAAAACGGTTATGGCGAAAAGCTACTTTCACCATAACCATTCTTTACGCTTCAAATTTCTTTTTCAAAGCCTCTTCGACTTGCTTCGGTACGAGCTCAGAAATAGCACCGCCATACTTAGCCACTTCTTTCACAATGCTTGAGCTAAGGAAGGAGTACTGATTGTTCGTCATGATGAAAAACGTTTCAATCGTTTCGTCAAGCACTCGGTTCATCGAGGTAATTTGCATTTCGTATTCAAAATCTGTAACTGCCCGTAGACCACGGACAACCGCCGTCGCGCCAACATTTTTTGCATAATCAATCATCAACCCTGCAGATGCCTCTACTTTCACATTCGGAATTGTAGCTGTTACAACGCGAATCAGTTCCACTCGCTCTTCAGCAGTGAAAAGCGAATTCTTTGCTGAATTGTTCATAACGACGACATTAACTTGGCCAAAAACCCGTGCCGCACGCTTGATAATATCAAGATGCCCATTTGTCAATGGATCGAAACTTCCCGGCACAACCGCTATTTTAGACAATAGTGAAACCTCATTTCTCATAAATAGATACAGCGCTATTTCCATACACTGAACTTTTTATTTTGTGATAAGAACCGTATGATTCTGGTAATACCAATTGCTTATCATGCTCACAAATAATAGCGGCATTATCCGTCAGTAAGTCTGCTTCAACAAAGTCCCTTGCTAAATCATAAAATGCTACTTCTGCATAAGGCGGGTCAATAAACAATAACTTTGCCTTCTTAGTCGTTGCTTGTAAAACTGCAACTGAGCTCCGCGCATCTGCTCGTTGGATATGTATTTGCTCTGTAAAACGACATTTTTCCGCATTCGCCGTAATGATGGCGCACGCCTTTGCATTTTTTTCGAATACAAACGCCTCATCCACACCTCTTGATAACGCCTCAAGAGACAATGAGCCACTACCACCAAACAACTCCACAGCTACTCCCCCGTCAAAGTATGGACCTATTCTATTGAAAATGGATTCCTTCACTTTATCGGATGTTGGGCGTGTTTCTGTCCCCGCTAATGATTTCAGAGGAATACCTTTTCGTGTTCCTGCAACAACCCTCACTCAATGACCTCCTCTAGTACCGTTGATAAATTAACGATATCAATTGTCTCTGCCGTTTTATCAATCGTTAGAAGGAATAAGCGCCTAAACCAACTTTCTTCAAAGTAAACTTCACCTGATAGCACCTCAAACGGAGACGTTCTAACATCAAATTTCCGTTCATTATATACATAAAACGGCTCTTTTCTTGGAAATCTAAACTTTCTACCTTCTTTTTCAATGTACAGGGATTGTTCGTTTGCCGTAACGGTATAGCCTAGATGATTTAAAATAGACTTTGCAGGATACAGCGATTTACCATCCTTCAAAACAATACCGATATCTGCATAGCTTGTACCATCCACTCGTACTTCTCGCGTATCTTCAAAAAGGAATAGATGATCTGCCGTGTCTTTTTGAATCGCTGTCTTAAAGTAAGATGTCTTAAAGCCCGTCACTTCTTTAATTAAATCATCCATTACAGATGCATTCATCACTTGTCCTGCCTTGCTATTCACAGCTTCTTTTAAATGTGCAAGCTCTTCAGGAGTAAGTGCAACAATTAGCTTGTCATAGGCTCGTCGGGATTGCTCCGTGCCTATTGCTGTATCTCCCAAAATAGAAGCTAGTACCTCTACCAGCAACCGTTCCTGCTGTGGAATTGAAAAACGTGCATCCATAGCAGCTGTTAAAAATAAATCTGATGCTTTATTAATATCCGCATTGCCTGAAACAATAAATCGCTGTGATTGAACAGCTACACTCGTTTGGTCAATGATGAAAGCCGAGTGATCGGCTCCAATCGTTTCTAGTGCCGCATCAACCGCTTGGAACTGCTCAGTATTGCTTGTAGTTCCATAGACAGCTAACTTTTGTCCTTCAAAGACAAGCGGCAAGCTATTTTGCTGCCAATACAAATCCTGGACTCCTCCCGAGCCCTGGAAAAATGTATAATCAATCAGATCCATTTGTTTTGAACCAACTTGCTCCAAACCGTTTACCCACATACCACCACTTCTTGTTTCATCAGTAATATGAAATAATGTTGAAGAAACTGTCGCACCTTGAAGTGTTACAAACGGTTCATGATATAGCAATGCTTGTTGTTTGGAACCTTCTTTAAGTATTTTATATGAAATAGATTGTTTTTTATTATCGCCATCCACAAATGCTGTTAAGCTAGCATCTAAACGTCCACAAGAAATGGCATCAAAGGCGTAGCACGAACGCTCCGTACTTACTTCCGGCCAAATAATTTCATGGCGCCCCTCCGATAAGCCATTAAAATGGTGGCGAATATATAAAGCGTCTGAACGATTCATCACTTCAATTTCCTGCTGATATGTTAGCGCGCTTGAGTCCTTTGCAATGACATCTCCCGCTTGTTTATAATGCATATAGACAAGCAGTGTATTGACAATGAGAAGAAGGGCAACTGTCCGTCCGATAAATTTCAAGTTCTACACTCCTATGCATGTTATAATTGGCGTAATTTAGAAAGGTAGTGTTATGTATGATATTAAATCAACAATTTATAGAGCTTGGAGAAGGTTTTGGAGACGTTTACGAATTATGTGAGCTTATCCATACAAACAGCAGTCGTTTACATAAGACTTTCATCCTAGCTTCCCCCACGCCATCCGGCCATGCACTATCATTGGCGGTTGCCTTCGCGCCTGCAAATGAAGGATTTTTTATGCCTGTCTATATTTGCAGAGAGGGAATCATCCAACAGGATAGTCAAAAATCGAAACGTAGATTGCTGTTTGAAGAAGCTGCTGAAAAAGCAGGCAGTACACCCGTTTACATTGAATTGAAGCATTCATCAGCATTCGAAGAACGTACGCTGTTCTTTCAATATGTAACAGGTATTTTGCGGCTTAACAACCTTCTTCCGCCTTTACGTTAAATTTTACAATCCAGCTTTATAGTCGTATTCCTTCGCCTTATCCGGCTTGGCATTTTCATATTCTGTTTTCACGAAAGGTCGATAGGATGGTAGCACTTTTTTCACTGAAGGAAGACGTTCTATTTTGCTCATGACAGTATCGACATCCTCCATATTGCAATAAAGGACAACGTACTTCATCTTACGAGATATATAATGGACATGCCCATATTTCCGAAATGATTTTGCCTGTTTTAAATGTTGAAGATAGACAATAATTCCTTGTCGTTCGACCATAGATTTCCCCTCTTTCCTTATCCCATACAATACCATAGGAATACGAAACTAGGCAATAAGTTCACTGTATCCTCATATTACATTGCTGACAGCATCATTCTTATGCCTTATAATAAAAAAGTATATGTAAACGAGGGGGATCCTTAATGGGTAGAAAAACAAAAGTAGCTCTCACGGTAGGTGCGGCAAGCGTCGCTGCTTGGGCCGCTTCTAAAGTGGTCGCAAAACCTATTCCACGTGAAGGAAAAGAAGCACTCGACTTCGACAAACCAGTCGTTCTCGCTCATCAGGGTGGACGTTCAGAAGCACCAGAAAATACACTAGCTGCTTTTTCCAAAGCAGCTGAACTTGGCGTGCATGGATTTGCCGTTGATATTCGTTTAACAAAAGATGAAGAAATTATTGTCTTTCATGATGAATTTGCCGATCGGACTACAGATTTCTCTGGAAGAATTACCGATTACACACTAAGCGAATTAAAAAAAGCAGATGCAGGCTATCGTTTTGAAGATGATGCTGGTCATTATCCTTATCGCGGGCTAGGTGAAAGTATTGTCACCTTACGCGAGCTATTAGAACAATTCCCGCACATGTTAATCGCCATTAATCTAAAAGATTCGCCCGACACATATGAAGGAAGTTTAATGCCATCTAAACTGTGGAGGCTTCTCAATGAGCTTGGTGTTGAGGATCGTGTGACTGTAACGGGATCTTATGACGAGCAAATAGACCGATTCAATTTATACGCTCAAAACCGAGTGGCTACGGGGGCGGGAGATGGAGAAGTAAAAAAAGCCTATGCAGCTTTTACAAGTAAATTAGGTCATTTATATAGTCCACGTGCCGATTTGTTTAGGGTTTCTGAAAAATTAGGTATTTTTCCACTCGGCACAGAAGGTTTTATCCATTTCCTGAAACAATTAAACGTCCGCGTTTATTTCGAGGATGTTACTGATAGAGATTCATTCATTAAGTTATTATCTATAGGCGCAAGCGGTTTCATCACAGATCGACCAACTATGGTCATGGAAATTATTCAGGAGCATATCGGTGAATAAAACAAAAAGGTTGCCTGCATATCGACTGTCCGATATACAGGCAACCTTTTTCACTGGATCATTTCCAGTTCGCTTTCGGCAATTGATGGACGACAGAATAAACGTGAAAAAGATGTGTCTAGAAATGACTTCGTCATTTCTAGACACATCTTTTTCGGTCATCTTGTTGTACATCATTGCCTGTCGCATACCTACAATAACCAAGTGAAAAATACTGTTTCTTGGGAAGAAGGGAACAGATTTATTTGTGTATAGTGAGTAAGTTCCCGAAGATGAAATTTCGGGAACTATAGCACGTTGAAAAAAGTATTCGATTCTTAAATTCTCGTAAAGTTAATGAAAAGTTACACTTGATTAGAGATATACCACTTCTGCCATGTTGTTTTCCAGCGATTATCATGAAATTCCCCCTTGCCACCAACACATTTAACAATGTGGTAACGCCAAAAAGGGGAATTACATCGTTAATGTTAAGATTTTAAAAGGTGAAAAAGCCTAATGAATCCGTATTTCCAGAGAGGAATTATGCTTATGATCTACAACAATCGCGCCCGATTGCGGAGGATCAAGATAATGATTACTTCTGTTTCTCAACAATTAATCGACTTTTTTCTGGTCCACGTTCAATGTGAATTCCTTACTATTTACCAAATTTGCTGAAACTGTTTTTCCTTGATAGCGTTCATCTGCATAGATAAATACATAACCCTCTTTTTCAATAATAACGTAACCTTCACGCTCTCCTTCCTGTAATTCCAATAAGCCATAGCCTGCTTTTGAGTAATTAAATAGGGCAATGGCAGGCATATCATCAATAGTTAATGCAAAGGCTGTCAGCTCACCATCAATCCATTCATCTATTTTAGTTATTTCCGCAAGGTCTTTATTTAACGAATAAGGACTTTCATAATACGATTGGATTTCTCGCCAAAGCTCTTGCTGTGTCGGATATTCGAGATTTGACCAAGTTCCTATTTCTGTTACTTCATCTTTATCGACTCGCAAGATCACACCGATTGTTGGCGTCTCTATATCATTTACATCGAAATTACCAACCGTATATCCAGCTTCATAATGTTCCGGTACAACCGTGAATACCCTATTGGGATAGTTTTTATCTAGATAATCACTTACGATTTCATACGCCTCAGAATGCTTATTCGTTTTCAACGTAGGAAAATAGAGAACGTATCCGATAAATCCTAAGACTAGGATGCTAGTTAACACAATTCCTACTCTTCTTTTCCTTCTAAAAATAAACCACAAAATTATTATTGCAATTACTACTGCAACTCCAATCACAAAAAAGTAGATCAGTTCACTTGGACTCATATGATTTCTCCTCACTGGTATACTACATATAATAGCCCGATTGCAGCACAAAGTTATAAAACAAACGCGCCCGTTAGCTATACGTAAAGATTTACACAATAATTGCACATTATATAAATGATGCGACAATAAGTAATTATTTTTTATTTTTCAGCTCTAAAAGTATAGGAGTAATATTTAATAAAATCGATATAATCGTTAAAACCCATAACGCTGTTTCCATCGCGGGCACTACATCTAATAAAGCAGACCAGTCTTCCACATTTACCCAATCGGACACCATACTGTATTCCGCAACAAGTGTTAGTGCTGTAAATGATAATCCCATTGCCATTGCCAATTTATAATCTTTGCCTGTTCCATACATATAAAGATTTATACAAGTTGCTATTATTGCAATAAGTCCTAATATTAACCACACAATTATACCTCCATTCACACTAAAAATTCTTATTAATTAAGACGGAATGAGATAGTGAATAGTTCCATAATTGCAACAAATTGACCCAATTGCAGTAAATTGTTTCCTGAAACTAATCAAAATTGTACAACGAGTATAACGCTTTTATATTCAAAAAATATAATTTCTTATCTTTGGTCATCTAGAAGGTTTGAAAAAGTAAACAGTTTATCATTCTGCTGTGAAAAACATGTAAAAAATTGTATATTTCATTGGCTGTAATAAATATTTCCTTAAATAACAATGGAAAAAGCCATTAATAAAAACGACAGCGGCCAAAATTGTATTTTTGGCCGCTTTTACGTAGTTAGAATTACTCTGTTCTCTTATTCCTAAAAAGCATTAGCACTTTGTGTCGCATTTCCTTTGGAGAGCAGTGTATGAATGTCAGCCAAACGATTACCGAAAAGTAGGGAGGAATGCGACGTAGTCACATTCCTCCCTACTTAAAAAAACGGTCATTGTACAGCAGTCATTCAATCCAATGCGTTCCAAAGTAATAGAACACAAAATCAAACAAAGTTGTTTATTGTTAAGCAGAACACGAACAGCTGCCCCCCGTACCACAACCATCCCCACAAGATGACCCTGAATAGAATGCACTTTCCACTGGCACTTTCACCGTATCCGACACTGATTTCGCAACAATTGAACCGACTTGATCGAATAGATATTGGACATCATTTTCTGCCAATCGGAGTGCAGCAACCTGTTCGTTCATATCGAGATCACGTTTTTGAACACGAATACTTTTCATTACTATATTATAATCCGGATGATATCTTCCGAATCGCTGAACTTCCTCATATCGTTCCTTCATTTCTGTAAATGCCTGTATTTCTGCGGCTAGTGCAGCATCTGAATAAACATCATCATAAGCCTTGCGGTACTCTGCTACCACATCTGAAGAAAGCAACATCTCAGCTAGCCCTTCAGCCTGCTCAATGATGGTCATCCACTCGCCGGTCATCATCATATAATGATCCCTCCCATCACAGATTATCATAACAGATGGGCAAGCCAATATGCACCTACGGATGATTGAATTCAGTTAAAATCTAAAAAAGTTTTCTCAAAAAGGGCGAGCCTCGCTTCTTCAAAATCGGAAAACGGCAGCAGTCCATCTGCTGTGTGCTGCGTTTTTTCATGTCCCTTACCAGCAATAAGCACAGTATCCCCCGGTGCCGCACTAAAAATCGCCTTGCGAATAGCATGTTTTCGATCGAGCATCACCTCAACAGCTGAACAATCTCCCCCGAACCCTTCCAATATATCTGTAATAATGGCGAGCGGGTCTTCATTTCTCGGATTATCGGATGTTACAATTACATTTGCCGAATAGAGGACGGCAAGCTCCCCCATTTCCGCCCTCTTCCCTTTATCGCGCTCACCGCCACAGCCAAAGACCGTTATCAATTTACCGTAGCAAGAAGTTGAAAGTGTACATAACACCGCTTGGAGTGCATCTGGCGTATGCGCGTAGTCGATATAAACCTTCACACCATCTCGTTCCAACTGCTGTAATCTTCCTTCTGGAAGCTGGAGCTGCTGACAATGCTGGACAATATCCTCCAATTTGTAGCCAAAGACGGTAAGTGCACTAATTGCCGCAAGTGCATTCAAATAATTATAATGCCCCCTGATCACAAAATATTTATATAAATCCGGTACATAAATATCTGCAAACGGCGTCATCCCAAAGGAAACGACTGGAACTATCGCATCCTGCACCATCTGCAGACATTGCTCATCCTCCCGATTGACAATCATAGTTGCTACCATCTCGCTAAGTCGCTTTTTCGCTTGTATATAAGCAAGCTTACCACCATGCTCTTCATAATGATCCGTACCGATATTCAACAAAATACCGACATCAATTTCGCAATATGCCAGGCGATTAGTGACCAATCCAATCGACGAGGCTTCTAGTACAATATGTGTAACCCCTGCTTCCTCACATTTTTCCAATAAAGGATGAAGGTATTCAGCGGGTAACGTCGTCATTTGCGGACTGTCGATTTCTAGTTTAATGCCATCCATAAAAACACCAGTCGTTCCAATAACCGCTGGACGATTGCCAAAGCATTTCAATAATTGACCGATAAAATGAGTCACTGTCGTTTTACCGTTCGTTCCAGTAACCGCAATCACTTTCATACGTCTAGCCGGATAACCAGCAAGACGGGCGCTCGCATGCGCTATGAACAACTTACAATCTGGCACGATGACAACTGGGACGTCAATCGGTAATTTTGTCAAATCTGTCCGATCAATAACAATCACAGCAGCTCCTTGCTCAATTGCTTGTTGAATATGAAGTGCTCCGTCATCATGCCCCCCTTTCCTAGCTACAAAAACAAACCCTTTTTTTATACGTTGCGAATTTTCGGTAATCCCCGTGACTCGTGTTCTAATATTGCCTCCATTTATCGTGCAAGGCCAGTCTTTTAAAAGCTCCGTTAAAAGCAGCACCACTCTCCCCTTCCCGAACATTTTCTACGACTGCGAATATATTGAGAGCGAACATACTTTATCGTATGAATTAAACGCAATGAACGTCACGAAGAAAGTTGGGAGCCTTTATGATTATCCAGAAATTTGGTGGAGTTGCGATGAAAGATGAAATGATGAGATCGAATTGCATAGACCATATAAAAGAAGGACTTCAGAAGTTTGGAGAAGTTGTCATTGTTGTTTCTGCAATTGGTCGCTACGGCGATCCTTATTCAACAGACAGCCTGTTACAACTTACGGAAGCATTCTCAGCCTCTACAGCTGCAAGCGACCTTGTTGCCTCCTGTGGCGAACTAATTGCGGCTGCAGTATTATCCGCAGAATTAGCTCAGGCGGGTGTCGCAAATACCATCCTGCATGGCGTTAAGGCCGGAATATGGACAGCTGGGAATTTCGGGGACGGCACCATTAGTCATATCGACACTTCTGCAATCATTGAAAGTCTTGAACAGACGCACTGCATCATCATCCCAGGGTTTCAAGGCATGGACAAAGAAGGTCATGTCATGACACTTGGCAGAGGTGGCAGTGACTTGACTGCTATTGCACTAGCTGGCGCACTCCAAGCCTCACATGTCGAGTTCTTCAAAGATGTACCAGGCGTCATGACACATGATCCCCGTGAAGTCGAAAATTACCACAAGCTAGATCAATTAACTATGGACGAATTTCTCGTACTGCTTGACTGCGACAGACCAATTATTCAAAGACGTGCAGCACTTCATGCAATAAAAACAGCGACACCTCTTTACATACGAGGTATCGCTAGTTTAGAGTCAGGCACGTGGGTTATGCCTTAGGCAGCGACGTTTACCGCTGCCTTTTTTCTTCATTTGCCATCCGAACGAAATTTTGTGTGTAGTATTTGCTATATACCCCCGTCCCAAGATGCGTAAAATCCTTATCGAGCAAAACATCACGATGCGCAGCGGAATTTAGCCAACCATGGACAGCTTCTATTGCATCTACATAGTTAGCAGCAATATTCTCTCCTGCTTTGCGCTGCTCAATTTTTGCCTCCTTTAAACGATTTGCTAAATTACCTGCTTCAGGTGATTCATGCGACAAATAATTTTGTAGGGCCATATCTTCACTATGCTTCCGAGCTACCTCTCCTAAATAGTAATCGCTAAACACTTCATTCGCATTATGTTTTTTACGATACACATTCGTTAGCTCAAAAATTTGACGCTCCATAGAACGATCTACCTCTATTTGCATATTCGCTGAAGGACGGGAGGGTGTTACAATTTCACCCATATACGACATATCATAGGGCTGGTGGAGAACAAGTGTTATCGGATCGATAAAACGCACTGCCTCAAGTGTTTCATCGACGCTATCAATATACAATTGCGCATAGACTCCCTCATACTCGATGAGCAACCGAGTTTTTACGTCATCTCCATTCAATGTGAATGTATACACATTGTCATCTATCGCTGTAACTACTTCCGTTTCTACAATTGTCACGCGATAAATATCTTGCGCTTCCTGCCCAATTTTAAAAGGAACGACATCGGAATCGATATCTGCCGTGTACACTTGGTTCACATGTCCATCAACTACCCCAACCATGAAGCGTAGGTCTCTGTTATAAATCCACCAGTCATAGCCATATTCAGATGGCTCAATCCTGTCTGGTTTCCCCTTTTCACTAATAAGCTCCTCTGTTGATAGTCCAATAAATAAGGATAAGCCAGCATCCGGTCTCGCTTCTTGCACTGGTAATTGGCCATTATTCGTACCTGGTACTGGTATGGCTACTCCATGCTTCACTGGTGACTCCAATGGTTTATTTTCCTTCATCCGATTATCCATGCTATAAAAAAGCGCTAACACAACAATGAGTAGCAGCGCTATTTTCCAAAGTACTTTCATTTTTCCGCACCACTTTCAACAATAGGTAGTTTAATTCATTCACCACTAGTTCATCCTCAAAATGATTCCTTCTTTTATTATACTTCGTCAAAGCAATAAAAATGTTGAGCTTTGACTTATTCTTAACAAAACAATTACACTCCGGCGTAATTTGATTCGGCCGAGCTTTGAATCTCACTGAATGAAATACATTTCCGACATTCATCCATCCAAATATAGAAATCGAGAACTTCGTTGAAGTAAATTAAAATGATGACACAATGTTGTCATTGCAACTACTGGCGATTTGTTCTATTATTAATAGGTATAGGGAAGTGGCTGAACGATATATAAGGAGGATACGAACTATGTATATTGAAGATACAGGCATCGAAAATATTGTTGCCGACCTAGCAATCGTTGATGACATTATGCTAAAACACAATCTGATCCGTGGAGGTCAGTGGGACTACGAAAGAGCAACATTTGATAAAAAATATGTAATTAAAGAAGGAACTTATTATTTGCGTGTTTTCAGTTACACAATTGATGGTAATGTTGATTCACGTCACGCTGATATGATTCTTAAAAAACCAGTCATTGGCAAGCATTACTACCCGCATGGTGTAGAATACGGCGAAGACGAATATTTCCCTGAAAGTCTTGTCAAAGATTGCGTTGCAACTTTGAAAGCTGTACACGCTGAGTTACTACCTCATAATCTAAAGAAATAATTGATAAACGACATGCCGGAGACTTTATTGTCTTCGGTTTTTTATTTATAAGCTGAGCTAATGAAATTCTTACAAATTGGGCATGATTGTACGAGATATGTCGGATACTTTGGGGGAATGACTGTTGGCAAAATGGCTTACAAAACGTAATTTCATCTTAATGATAGGTATAATCATTGCAATTCTTATTGTCATTTTTATTATTCCAGTTTCTCTTCCCCTTATTTCCGCACTCCTTATGGCAATACTCATTGAACCACTTGTTCAATTTGTACAAAAGAAATGGAAATGGAAACGGAAAATCTCAGTTACTTCTGTCTTTATTTTTATAGTAACCGCTTTTAGTCTCCTCCTTTATTACACGGTTACACAACTCATCGGCAAAATGATTAAGGTGACAAAGATGGTACCTGATTATTTAAATTCATTAGCTGGGCTATGGATAGATAGTCAAAGTAAATTATTTCAATTTACATCTATATTCCCCGACGAGGTTGTCAAGCCCATTCGCAAAGAATTCAAGGACATCTTTGAGTCCATGAGGGAGTCCATATTAAATTTATTCAATTACGACAAAATGCTAATGCTCCTGACCGAAATCCCAAATTTCTTAGTTAGCTTTATCGTTTTTTTAGTTGCCTTGTTCCTTCTTATGCTCGAACTACCCGAGTTAAAAAAAATGCTATTTAGGCATTTAACTACCTCGACTGCTGAAAAAGTTCGCTATATGATTAGCAAACTTAACTCCGTCATTTTGGGTTTCTTGAAAGCACAGCTACTTGTTAGCTTCATTATCCTTATTGTCACATTCATTGGACTCTTGCTCATTGTCCCGAAATACGCCATTATTATGACGCTTGTTATTTGGTTTATCGACATTATTCCAATTCTCGGCTCTATCATCATCTTGGCACCTTGGGCAATTTATTTATACATGAGTGGAGATATTGGTACAGCAACGAAGTTAACGATTCTTGCAGTCATTTTACTCATCATTCGTCGAACCGTCGAACCAAAAGTAATGGGTTCTCAAATTGGACTATCTCCACTACCAACACTTGTTACGATGTTCGTGGGACTAAAGCTATTTGGCATTTTCGGCTTATTCATCGGTCCCTTTATCATGATACTGCTAATGACTGCTCGTGAAGCAGGGATAATTAAAATGAACTTTAGAATTTAACTTGAATCGGCAAATTCTTTTGCTGATTCAAGTTAAGCCTCCTGCGGATGTTAGGGATTTTAAGGGGAGTCAATTGTGCTGTGCACAATTCAAAATCCCAACGCAATTACGCTGAGGCGTAATTGATTAAAAGACGCAGCCACATTTATATTGTGACTGCGTTTTTTATATACCAAAAATTGCTCTAAAAACTGATGTCGTCTCTCCACCTTTATAAATAACATAAAGGAGTAAATAGACAGCGACGCCCGTAATCGCAGTAAAGAACCAGATAATACTTGCTATTGGTCCCATTTTTCGATGTTTTGCCAAATTATTTTTCAAGCCCCAAGAAATCATCATTGCCCCTAATACAGCACCTGTGGTCGCTAAAATAATATGGAAGACGAGGAAAATCGTATAGTAGATTTTCAAATGATCTGGACCTGCAAATGATGTATTTCCAATAATAATACTACGAGACAAGTAAATAATTAAAAAAAGAATCGCTGAGGCTGCCGCTGCTAACATCATTTTTTTATGCGCTTCTATTCTTTTTTTTCGAATAAGGCTCCATCCAACTGCTACCAAAACCGCAGAAAGGACAATCAAAAATGTACTAATTGTTGGCAGTAATGGTACAGTCATTTGTTCTGTTCCCCTTTTCTTACACGTATTCTCTATTTAGCTCAATGTTGTTGCATCGCTAATCGTTGTTCTTCAAGGTCTGACAAAGCTTTTTTCGTAATTTCCTCTGCATTATCTTGTTCTTCCTTATACCATTTTATAAAAATGCTACCTAGAACAACAACATAAATAATCTCTTGAATAACCTTCATAAGAATGCCACCTAGTTGCTGGTCAGTCAATGTCGCCATATTCGTAAACATCTCTGGACCTGACATACCTAACCCTGAAAGCCCAGCAAGCGTACCCGCTGGCACACATAACGCCATCGCTTTAAGCCATGATTCCCCACTTTGATAGGTTTCATAGACAGGCACGTCTACAAAGATAATCAGTGAACAGGCCGGCGTGATTAAAATCGCACTTAAAATAATATAACCAATTTTTTTTAGCCCATGAAGCTGTGGTTGTCCTTTTAATGTATTCAAAACCGGCCACCAAAACAGCATTGCTGCCAAAAATAATGTAACCGTAAAACCGGTGTGTAATGGGGCACTTAGTTTTACATTGTCCAAAATAATTGGAATATGATAAATCGAAAACATACCAACGAATACAATAACGCTAATAATCGGTTTTGTGAAAATACTAATGACCCTGTTAAGCATTTTTACGTCAAATACTTTTTTCCACATCCAATTAGGAATTCCGATAATCAGTAACGGGGCAACTAATAGTAAAAGTAGTGCCATTTGCACCATATGCATCGTAAATAAAATATGCCCTAATAAATCGACTGGTGATCCTTTAACGATATAGAGTAAGATCATTGATAAAATAAAAGACACAAGCTGCTTGCGTGTTAGTGATTCTGTTCCTTCGAATCGATGACGCATTTTTGTAGCAAGAAAAAGATACAATGCGATGCCCAGTATAACGATGAGTAAAAACCATGGGCTCCATAATGCACGAAATCCAAATATGCTTAAAGGCATCATTGTAGTTGACTCCCTTCGTTTAGTCTCTCTCCATTATAAAACGAATAACACCGTAACTCAATGTACGAACTATGACAATTGTTACTACATCAATTACGCCGCCGCGTAATTGCGCCAGAGGCTCGACTTGAACTCCGTCTGAATCAAGTTAAAACAGGAAAAGCCTGTAGAAGATAAAATCTCCACAGGCTTTTGTGACTGTTGATTACCACCAAACGATTGTAACAAATGTCAATACAAATGTGAACGCTAGCAACGCACCCGTAAACATAAACATTTGAGGAACTCCATGCCCTTTTTCGTTCATATGCATGAAGTAATACAATTGTAACGCGACTTGAACTGCTGCAAACAGTAGAAGCGTTGGAATAATGAAGAACTTCGAGAATCCTGCAACTTCAAATTCAAATGCTGTAACCATTGTAAATGAGACAAGCGTTAGGAAAATCATAAGAGAAAACATCATAATCTGATTACGCATTGCGCTCTTAGCACGTTTTCGCCCCAACTCAAATTCAGCTGGTGACTTTTTGTAAACTTGAATGTCCGCCATATTAACCTATCACTCCCATCAAATAGACTACAGTGAAGATGAATACCCAAACAACGTCAATGAAGTGCCAGTATAGTGAGAATGTATAATACTTCGTCGCATTATACAAGTTCAATCCGCGCTTCGAATTACGGAAAATGAGAAGTGTAATCCAGACAAGCCCGATAGCTACGTGGAAACCGTGAGTCCCAACAAGCGTATAGAATGCAGAACTGAATGCACTATTGTCGAAAGTGAAGCCCAGTCCAACATAATGAACGAACTCATACACTTCAAGCATTAAGAACCCTAATCCAAGTAATGCAGTGATAGCAAGCCAAAGCTGCATTTTCTTGAAATCATAGTTCTTCATATGATACATCGCATAAACACTTGTCAAAGAAGATGTTAAAAGAAGCATTGTCATCACTAATACAAGTGGTAATTCAAAAAGTTTTTCGGTTGAAAAATCAAAACCACTTGGTCCTTTATTTTTCAATGCCAAGTATGTTGCAAACAATGTAGCGAATAGAATTGTCTCTCCACCAAGGAAAAGCCAGAAACCAACAAACTTATTCTTTGCTTCCAAAGTTGCTCTTTCCGGATGATCCGGCCACGTCTCAGGGGTGAATTTTTTGTTTAAATCCATTAGTTTTGACCCCCTTTACGTTTTAAGTCCTTTAAAATATCTTCTTTTTTAACATGGTAACCCAAGTCGTCCTTCACAGAACGGAGTGACATTGCGATGAATGTCCAAAGTAAACCAAAAATAAGAACTGGTAGACCCCATGCATATTCCGTACGGAACATTGCACCAAATCCAGCAATGAATAATCCTAAACTCATGAAGAATGGAATAATCGAACCATGTGGCATGTGAATGTCAGAGACAGGCTCAGCCGGTGTTATACCTGATTTATTACCTTCCATTTTTTCAATCCAATACGTATCTAGTCCACGTACCAATGGCGTTTGTGCAAAGTTATAAAACGGTGGTGGTGATGAAATCGCCCACTCCAGTGTACGTCCATCTCCCCACGGGTCATTACCAACACGCACATTTTTCTTCGTTGTAATAATGATATTTATAACAAGTGTAGTGACACCAATTGCCATGAATAACGCTCCAAGCGAACTGATTACGTTAGATAATTGATAACCTTGACCGTCCATATATGTCCAAACGCGTCGCGGCATCCCCCAAAGTCCTAACCAGTGCTGAATAAGGAATGTCATATGGAAACCAATGAAGAAAAACCAGAATTCAATTTTACCTAACAGGTCATTCAACTTTGTTCCAAACATTTTTGGCCACCATAGATGAACACCAGCTAAAATACCAAGGACAACCCCACCAACAATTACATAGTGGAAGTGAGCGACGATAAAGTACGTATCGTGTAACTGATAATCAAGTGGTGCTGTTCCAGCTTGAACACCTGTTACTCCACCCATTACAAACGATGGGATGAAGCCTAGTGCATACAGCATAGGCGTTGTAACCTTGATACTCCCGCCCCAAATGGTAAGCAGCCAGTTAAAGATTTTCACACCTGTTGGAATCGCTATGGTCATTGTAGCTACCGAGAAGATTGCGTTTGCTGTTGGCCCAAGACCTACTGTAAACATATGGTGAGCCCAAACCATGAATCCAAGGAAACCAATTAAAACAGTGGCAAATACCATTGCCGAATAACCAAATAGACGTTTTCTAGAGAAAATAGAGAAGATCTCTGAGAAAATACCGAAGGCCGGTAAAATTAAGATATATACTTCAGGGTGACCAAATATCCAGAAGATATGCTCCCAAATAATTGTGTTACCACCCATCGTATGGTCAAAGAAGTTACCACCAAACATTCTATCGAATGTTAGGAAGAACAGTCCAACCGTAAGTGGTGGAAATGCAAATAAAATCATTGCTGATGCAACAAACGTAGTCCATGTAAAGAGTGGCATACGCATGTATGTCATCCCTGGTGCACGCATATTAATGATGGTTACGAGGAAGTTAATCCCCCCCATTAACGTACCACCACCGGCTATTTGTAAACCAATGGCGTAAAAGTCAACGCCATGTCCTTCAGATGCGAGAGACAGTGAAGCGTAAGATGTCCAACCTGCATCAGGAGCTCCGAAGAACCAAGAAATGTTCAAGAATAATCCACCGAAGAAGAACATCCAAAAACCTAATGAGTTAAGGAATGGGAATGCTACGTCACGTGCTCCAATTTGAAGCGGCATGACAACGTTCATAAAACCGATTAATATTGGCATGGCTGCCAGGAATATCATCGTTGTTCCGTGCATCGTAATTACTTCATTAAAAAGTCCTGCACTGATGAAATCATTGTTAGGCTTTAGAAGCTGGATACGTATGATCATGGCTTCAATACCGCCGACTACGAAGAAGAATCCTCCACCAAGGAGATAAAGGATACCAATCTTCTTATGGTCAACCGTCGTCATCCATTCCCATAGCGTTGCGCCAAAGCCTTTCTTTTGAGCAACTGAACTCAATTTGTTTACCTCCCCTTCAAAATCACATTAACAACATTTAATAATTATTTTTCAACAGTAAGTCCCATCAAATACTCCGCAAGAGCGTCGAGTTCTTGATCAGAAAAGTGAGTCGTTGCCGGCATAAGATTACCCGGTTTGTATTGCTGTGGATCGACAATCCACTTTTTCAAGCTTTCTGTCGTATGATCCATAAATCCAGCTACTCGATTACGGTCGCCAAATGTTGCTAAGTTAGGCCCCTGTGCTCCCGTTTCACCGACAGCAGAAGTTGCATGACATCCAATACAGCTGTTGTTTTTGAATAGCTCTTCACCTTCGCTAGTAGCTACATCTGCAACACGATCATCTGTCGCCTGCATAGCCGTTACCCACTGATCAAATTCAGCACGTGGTAAAGACTTCACTTTAAAGTCCATAAGTGCATGCGATGGGCCACAAAGCTCAGCACATTTACCATAGAACACGCCATCTTTTAGATCTTTCGACTCTTTTTCAAATACGAGGTAAAACTTATTAACGTTTTCGACGTTATTATCCATCTTTCCACCAACTGCCGGAATCCAGAATGAGTGTTTTACATCTGCAGCAAGCAGGTTAAAGTATACTTTCTCATCTGTTGGTACAACTAATTCTTGTGCAGTTACGATTCCTAGACTTGGGTATTCAAACTCCCACCAGTAAAGCTTCGCTGTTACATCAACGACGAGGTTCTCTGCAACACCTTCCTCGTCAACAGCATCCATTGCCGATACATCCCCTAGTTTATATGCGTAATAAACAGTTGGAACTGCGAGAATTATTACTAGAATAACCGGAATAATTGTCCAAACTAATTCCAATGTATGACTTCCTTCTACTTGTTCAGGAATATGTTTTTCACCTAGCTTTGAACGTCTAAAACGGACAATTGCAATTACATAGATGAGTACTACTACAAGAATTACCACAGACATGATTATTACCGTTAACATCAGTAAATTAAATTGATCCTGTCCGACTTCGCCAGCCGGCAGAAGCGTAGATAGCTCTTCTTGACCACACCCTGCCAAGAACACGGTAAGAGCTGCCAATAGAGAAAAGAGACGCCACTTTTTGAGTCCTTTCATCATAGCTTAATGATACCTCTCTTTCTAAAAAATGTTTTTCTATTACTGAGGACTGTTGACCTCTCTATATGAATTCCTGTCAAAAGAAAGAATTCCAAATGTTAGATGAAAATTGAAAAAATGATCATTGCGACAAATAGGATTGTCATGTAATTCAGCGAATAAATAAACATTGCAGAAGCCCACTTCAAATCGTCCTTCGCTTTGAATCCTCTAACTGATAAATAAAGCCATCCGAGATTTAACGCAGTTGCAAGCACGAGAAAACCAATTCCGAGCTCCGTGAGTAGAAACGGTAATGGCAATAAAAATACTACCCATGCTAACATGGATTTTTTTGTTCTTGTAAAGCCTTTCACAACAGGTAGCATCGGGATATTCACCGAACGGTATTCTTCCGTCCTCCGCATCGCAAGTGCATAAAAATGTGGAGGTTGCCAAATGAACATAATTAAAAATAATGCCCATGCGCCTGCACCAAGTGACGGTTCTACAGCCGCCCAGCCGATTAATGGTGGAATGGCCCCTGAAATACTACCAACAATGGTATTACTAACGTGTCTACGCTTCGACCACATCGAATAGAGTACAACATAACTAAATATCCCTGCAAGCCCCCAAAGTGCGGCAGCTGGAGACGCAGCAAACAACATAATTTCACCTAAAACGATAAAGGTGAATGCAAGTGTCCACACGGTAGATGCCTTGAATCGACCAGTAACTGTTGGTCTAGACTTAGTTCTTGTCATGATTGGATCGATATCCCGATCAATCAAGTTATTGAGCGCAGCAGAACCGGCAATAATTAAGCCCGATCCACCGAGGGCAAATACAAGTAAATCTATATGGTGAAGAAAGTTTCTACCTGTGAATTGAAATGCTAAAAATAGACCGGTAAATGTTGTAATCATATTGGAATTGACAATCCCAATTTTAATGAGCGCCAAAAAGTCTTTTAATACTGATGTTGTGGCAATATTCGACTCAGTAGCAGCAGAGACAGTTCTATTGTTCGACATATTTCCCCTCCTTTCAAAGGTGTTAGTGAATAGTACTATAACTAACTATATCGAAACGAAGGTGCTTTTTCTATAGCAAAAACAAACTCTTGCTCTACTCCTACAGAATAACTACATACGTATTCCTTTACTCTATCTATAGTAAATCATTTCTACATACCTTTTGTGAAGTAAAAACGTCTTTTTTATGAACAATTTGTGAAAAGAGCGACTACTGACCTATTTTTAATCGCTTGTCATTGTTTTTCCCCACTATTTTCGTTATCATCAGAAAAGCAGGGACCTTTTGTACAATGGTCACAATTATAAAGAAGGTGTTTTTCTTTTGCGATACAATAAGTATTTAAAATGGTTTGCAGTTGCTTCAACAGTCGGTATGCTACTCATTCTATTAGGTGGAGCACTTGTTACAAAAACCGACAGTGGTATGGGTTGCGGTAGACATTGGCCCGGTTGTAACGGACAACTTATTCCTGATGAAATTACTCCCGAAGTACTCATCGAATTTTCACATCGACTCGTTACGGGAGCCGTCGGTATATTTATTGTAATTTTAGCGGTTTGGTCTTGGAAAGCAATGGGACATATTCGTGAAACAAAATTTTTAGCTTCCATGGCCGTGTTTTTCCTTGTTCTACAAGCGTTAATTGGAGCTGCTCAAGTATTATGGGGACAAGGCGATTTCATACTGGCACTGCATTTTGGTATTTCACTCATTTCCTTTGCCTCAGTTCTTTTACTAACACTTCTTATCTTTGAAGTTGACAAGAAATTCGATGCAGATACGTTGCACATCGGTCTGAAAATGAAATGGCATACGATTGGCGTATCCGTGTATTCCTATATTGTTGTTTATACAGGTGCACTTGTCCGCCATACGGAATCTGGATTAGCGTGTGGAGAATGGCCACTTTGCCGTAATGATGTCTTTGAACTTCCCAGAAATCTTTTTGAGTGGGTACAAATGAGTCATCGAGTTGCAGCAGCAATTATCATCATTTGGTTAGCTATCATTATGGTACACGCGATTCGCAATTACAAAGACCAGCGCGTCATCTATTGGGGTTGGATCATCGCCTTCATCATTGTAGCTCTTCAAGCCACAACTGGGATGCTAGTCGTACTGACGAAACTAAATCTTTATATCGCTTTACTACATTCTTTATTCATAACGTTATTATTTGGCTTATTAACGTATATGATACTACTTGTTTCAAGAAGTAGACTAAAAAAATAACTAGCTAAAGACTGTCTGCTTTTTTTAGAGACAGTCTTTTTTATTCCCTTAACGATCAATTACGTCTCTGCATAATTGATCGTTGGGATTTTGAATTGTGCACACCTTTACTTGATACATAACACCATACCCTATTTATCCTACAACATAACAAAAGCACTCGGAATTATTATCCGAGTGCTGTCGTTGTGTTACTATCAATGCTCCAATTCAATGAGCAAATCACCAGTAGCTATAGATTCTCCTGCTGAAACGTAAATATCTTTTACGATACCATCAAATGGTGCTTGAATCGTTGTTTCCATTTTCATAGCCTCTGTAATAAGGAGATGTTCACCCTTCTTCACTTTTGCTCCTTTGGAAACTGCCACTTTTAGAACTGTGCCAGGCATTGTCGCAGCAATATGCGCTTCGTTTGTAGGATCTGCCTTCTGTTTGCGAATCGTAACAGATTCCACGCTCATATCTTCAATAATCACTTCACGTGGCTGACCGTTCATCTCAAAATACAAGACTCTTGTTGCATCGGATTGTGGCTCACCAATAGACACGAGCTTAACCATCAATGTTTTACCTTTTTCAATCTCTACTTCAATTTCTTCACCAAGGCGCATTCCATACAAGAATTCAGGCGTATCAATGACAGATACATCACCAAATAGATTATTCGTCTGCGTATATTCATCGAACACCTTCGGGTATAGCGCATAAGAAAGGATTTCATGGCTTGTCACTGGACGACCCAACTTCTCGTTCAATTCATTTCTTAATTTCTCAAAATCGACATCTTCTAATAATTCACCAGGGCGTACAGTAATCGCTTCACGCTCTTTCAAGATGACTTTTTGAAGCTCTTCTGGGAATCCGCCATAAGGCTGACCAATATACCCTTCGAAAAATTCGATAACTGATTCTGGGAAATCGATTGTTTTCCCTCGAACAAGGACAGATTGTTCATCAAGATCATTCTGTACCATAAACAAGGCCATATCGCCGACTACTTTGGATGAAGGCGTTACTTTCACAACATCTCCAAAGAGTAGGTTGACACGAGAATACATGTCCTTAACTTCTTCCCAACGCTCGCCAAGTCCTACTGCCTTTGCCTGTTGTTGCAAGTTTGAATATTGACCGCCAGGCATTTCATGAACATAAATCTCCGAATGCGGACTCATCATGCCACTTTCAAAGTGTTGGTAGTATTTTCGAACATCTTCCCAATAGTAGGACAAGTCTTCAAGCGACTTCACATTGGCTCGGACATTGCGCTTCCCACCTTGCAGTGCATAATGAAGAGAGCCTGCTGAAGGTTGTGAAGTAAGACCCGCCATCGCTCCCAGTGCCGTGTCCACGATATCCACGCCTGCCTCAATTGCTTTAGCATACATGTAAATACCATTGCCACTCGTGTCATGTGAATGCAAATGAATTGGCAAATCTACTGTAGCTTTCAGTTCTGAAATAAGTCGGTAAGCAGCTTCCGGCTTCAATAGTCCAGCCATATCTTTAATCGCTAAAATATGGGCACCTGCTGCCTCTAACTCTTTCGCCATCTCTTTATAATAATTAACCGTGTATTTCGCACGAGAATCATCTAAAATATCCCCTGCGTAACAGATAGCCGCTTCCGCAACTTTCCCTGCGTCACGCGTCGCATCAATGGCAACTTCCATACCTTTGATCCAGTTTAAGCTGTCGAAAATTCGGAATACGTCAATTCCGGCTTCAGCTGACTTTTTAACAAATTCACGGATAACATTATCAGGATAATTCGTGTAGCCAACCGCATTAGCACCACGGAACAGCATTTGGAATAGCACATTTGGAATTTGTTCACGTAATTTCAATAACCGATCCCATGGGCTTTCCTTCAAGAATCTATAGGACACGTCGAATGTTGCGCCGCCCCACATTTCATACGAAAACAAGTCTGGCATTAGTCTTGCTGATTCAGAAGCAATGGCCGTGATATCAGAAGTTCTCACGCGCGTCGCCAACAACGATTGGTGCGCATCCCGGAATGTTGTATCCGTCAGTAGCACATCATCTTGTTCTTTGATCCACTTGACAAGCCCTTCTGCTCCCCGCTCGTCCAAGATTTGCTTTGTTCCTGGCGTAGGCGCTGTCAGTAAGTCCACTACCGGCTTTCGAACTGGATGGAATACAGGCTTCGATTGTTTCTCAAGTCCTGGGAATCCATTAATCGTGACATTTCCAATATAATTCAGCATTTTTGTTCCACGGTCTTTACGATTCGGGAATAAGAATAATTCCGGTGTTGAATCAATAAAACTCGTATTATAATTCCCTGTTAAGAAGTTATTATGCTTCACTACATTTTCAAGAAATGGAATATTGGTTTTAATTCCCCTAATTCTAAATTCTTGTAAATTTCTGTCCATTTTAGATGCAGCTTCGCGGAATGTCATGCCCCATGTAGACACTTTTACTAGCAATGAATCATAGTATGGCGTAATAACAGCGCCTTGGAAGCCATTACCGGCGTCTAGACGGACTCCAAATCCTCCACCCGACCGGTAAACCATCAGCTTACCTGTATCAGGCATAAAGTCATTTAGCGGATCCTCCGTCGTAACACGTGATTGAATCGCGTAGCCAAATAACGGAATCTTATCCTGCGTCGGGATACTTGCTTCACCTTCATGTAAACTTTTTCCGTCCGCAATATGAATTTGAGAATGAACGATATCAATACCTGTTACCATTTCAGTGATGGTATGCTCCACCTGAATACGAGGATTTACTTCAATGAAATAAAAGCGGCCGTCAGCTACGAGGAATTCCATAGTTCCCGCATTAATATACCCAACATTTTCGGCTAATTTTACAGCGGCATCGCAAATCTGCTCCCGCAAGCCATCTTCGAGTGAAATAGAAGGTGCAATTTCTACAACTTTCTGATGACGGCGTTGAATCGAACAGTCTCGTTCGTACAGATGGACGACATTGCCGTGCATATCACCAAGTATTTGTACTTCTATATGTTTCGGTTGGAATACATACTTCTCAACATATACTTCGTCGGACCCAAATGCTGACTTGGCCTCTGATCTAGCACGTTCGTAGGCTTCCACTACTTCATCCGCAGCGTTGACAATTCGCATACCACGTCCGCCACCACCTAGGGATGCTTTAATAATAATCGGATAGCCATTCGTATCTCCAAAAGTCGCAACCTCTTCGACAGATGTTACTGGACCGTCCGTACCTGGGATAACAGGGATTCCTGCTTTGATAGCTTGATCTCTTGCTTTTACTTTATCTCCAAACATATCGAGGTGCTTTGAAGTAGGACCGATGAAAATAATCCCTTCTTCCTCGAGTCGTCGTGCAAAATCTACGTTTTCTGCAAGAAATCCATAACCTGGGTGTACAGCATTTGCACCAGAGTCTTTCGCCAGTGCAATAATTCCTTCAATATCAAGGTATGCATCTATTGGCTTTTTCCCTTTGCCCACAAGATAAGACTCATCTGCCTTGTAGCGATGGAATGACCCACTGTCTTCTGTCGAATATATTCCCACTGTAGGGATATTCAACTCGGTACAAGCACGGAAAATACGGATCGCAATTTCCCCGCGGTTGGCAACCAAGATTTTCTTAATTTTCTCCATCACAAGGCACTTCCTTTTCTATTTGTTTTTTCATATTTAACGAACATGGAAACGTTCATTAATATTCCTAAAGCTAAAGATAACAGAATAATTGAAGTTCCGCCATAGCTAATAAACGGTAAGGTTACCCCTGTAAGCGGTATCAATCCCGTTAGACCGCCCAAATTGATGAATGTTTGAATTCCGATAAGACTTCCTATTCCTGCTGCTAGCATCCTTGCTTGCGGATCTTGTGCTCGAAGTGCAATCGATAGAGCGCGCATAACGATGAAGCCAAGTCCACCGATGACAATGAACGTTCCAACTAATCCTAATTCTTCGGAAATGACCGCCATAATAACGTCTGTATGCGGTTCAGGCAAATAACCCATTTTTTGAACGGAGTTACCCAGCCCAAGACCTTTGAGTCCACCTGTACCGATTGCAATATAGCCATTCGATATTTGGTAACCAGACCCTTGTGCATAATCGAACGGGTTCGTAAAGGACAGTAAACGCCCTAGTCTACCGTCGTTCATAATATCTTTCCACTTTACAAATAAAATAAGGCCTGCGAACAGCACCCCAATCGAAATGATGCCACTCAGTTTAAGAAAGGTTCGTTTTTTAATCCCACTTGCCAATAGAACGGATAATGCGACCACGACAATAATAAGTGATCCACCTAGATCTGTTTCTAGTAAAATCGAACCAACTGCTACAATTAGTATTGCAATAGGAGGTGCGATGGATTGGTTAATATTATCAATCGTTCCAGACTCGTATTTTTTTGCAAAAACACTAGAGAAATAAATGATGATGACAATCTTCGCAACCTCCGATGGTTGAAGCTTACCAAATGGTGTTATAAGCCAACTTCTCGCACCCACTTCTTCCTTTCCCCAGCCTATAAAATGTACAAGAAACAACAATAAAAACATCCCTAATACAGATAGAATCATTATTTTTTTTCGTTTAAAGTTTTTATAAGGGAAAAAAGATGCTACGAAAAAGACAGGAAAGGCAATCGCAAGATTTAAAACCTGATTTTGGAAGAAGTTATCCGGTTCTGCTTTATATCTTTCAACAGCAGCTCCCATACTCGCACTATAAATCATCACAAGTCCAAATAAACATAGCACTAAGTAGGTAAAAAATAGCGGAAAGTCAAAGTTTTTTAAAAAACGTTTAGCATACGTATTCATTCAGACAACCTCATTTTCAAACAAAAAACTCAAACCTTTATGTCAGTTTGAGTTTTCAGCTTATTTTTTCGTATATAATTCGTGCAAAATTGTCATTTCCTTCTCAAGCAGAGAAAGAATTTCATTCCCGCCCTGACGATCAATCAAACCTAACTTTACGGCAAAATCGATTTCACGGGCCAAACCATACATTTGTGTATCCAGTACTTCCTCGTATAGTGGGCACTGCGGCATCGTCAAATGGTCCATTTGGACTTTGATAAGTTGTGCAATTTTATCAGCATCGGCCTGAAGTTGCTTCAACGCCTTTTCCTGATAGGTTTCTTGTAAGTCTATCTCCATGAGGACGCCCCCATCAACCTTTTATTTCTTAATGGTTATTCTGAGTAAATTGTATCTTTTGAAAGGAGAAAATGCAAGTGTTTCCCCTCTAATGTCTCCCATCTAGTGAGAAATACTTTTCGAAAGGGTAGTAAAGCGTTATACTAAAGGGTAATAGGTATTTATCTGAATTCAGATAAAGTCTCGGGATATACTTACACCGGGCGTAATTGATTAGTAGGGGGATATAAACTTGGAAGCAATCATTCCGATTAAAGGTAAAGTACGGTACGCTATAACACTTGATCCAGGTGTTTGGATTTTCGATGATCGCCGGATTGACTTAAAAACTTTCTTTACAGAAAGTCATGTTGAAAAAGACGAAATGGAAGAATATAAAAAGGAAATGGGTAAGCACTGGTCACGTGAAATTATGGAAGGTGCAACATTTCCACCAACTTTAAAAACTGAAAAGAAATTTGAAAAGACAAAAGTGTTAACAGGCACTTATGGCATTTTGTTCAGTCATTTTTTAAAAATTGCCGAACCCACTGCTGATGCTACAACTATTTCCCTTGAAATTACGGATGGCACGGTCCATTCTTTCCCAATTGAACAGGCCGATGACTTCATTTTCAAATTTAGCGAAGATGGCAAACCACTCATTAATAATGGTCTCGTACATGTTCTGTTCAAAGATGGTTCGAACAGCGACTCACCTATTCGTGATATCAGCTCGATTAGAATCGATTAAAGAGGAGGCCTTCCAATGCGCGTTAAATGTGTAATTTGCGATGAAATTGGACAACTCCCAGACGATGCACCACTTGCTAAAACGCTGAGAAATCGTCCCATTCATACGTATATGTGTCCAACTTGCAATGATCGAATTGCCGATAAAACAAGTGCCCGTATCGCGACAGGTAATTTTGTTTTCCATCGCAGCTCGCACTCAATCGAAAAAAACTTCTAACTAGATTCAGGCAGATGTCATGAATTTTGAATGGGGTTAAATGGATAGAAAGAAGACCCCGCTGCGATTAAGCAACTGGGTCTTCTTTTTTATGCTCATTCATTCTGCGCACTCGATAGATGATTAAGATCAAAGCCGCCACGATAAGCCCTTCCATAATTGGGAGGAAAAATGCTAGAAACGTTAAGACAATACAACCTAAGAACAAAAATATATAAATAATTATATTTTGTCTAAGTGGTAGTTTCTTAGCGAATCCGAGTTTATAAACAATTGCTGACATAAGAAAGACAAGGGCTAAAAGCACGTAGCCAGCAACTTTGTAGGTAGGCACCACTTCATAAACTAATCTTGCAATACCTGACATAGCGTCCAGTACATCTGCATCACTCATTCACCACAGTCCCTTCAAAAATGCATTCTCTCAACTATACTAATCGAGCTCAGTGCCTGCAAGAGGCACCAAGCTTCGTTTTGTTATTCCTATTATTTCTTTTTCTGAATGCGCTCGCGCTCGTTTTTATCAAGAATTTTTTTGCGTAGTCGAATTGAAACCGGCGTTATTTCGCAATACTCATCATCATCCAAGTATTGTAACGCTTCTTCAAGTGACATAAGACGTGGTTTTTTCGTCGTCACTGTTTGATCTTTCGTTGCTGAACGAACGTTTGTCGCTTGTTTAGCTTTTGTTAGGTTGATTGTCAAATCGCTTTCACGTGTGTTTTCGCCGACAATCATTCCTGCATAGATATCAGTTCCAGCAGCAACAAACATCGTACCACGGTCTTCTAGCTGCATAATACTGTAAGGCGTAGCCGTTCCATTCTCCATAGATACGAGAACACCATTTCTACGACCTCCAACTTTTCCTTTTGCCATCGGTTGGTAAGAATCGAATGTGTGATTCAAAATACCGTACCCTCTTGTCAATGTTAGGAATTCAGTTGAATAACCAATCAATCCACGAGCTGGCACATTGAAAGTAAGACGGACCTGACCGTTACCATTGTTAACCATATCGATCATTTCACCTTTACGCTCACCCATTGATTCGATGATTGAACCTGTATGCTCTTCTGGAATATCGATTTGCACACGCTCAACTGGCTCTGAACGAATACCGTCGATTTCTTTTACGATAACAGATGGTTTCGAAACTTGTAGCTCGAATCCTTCACGACGCATGTTTTCAATCAAAATTGACAAGTGAAGCTCACCGCGACCTGAAACTGTCCACGCATCTGGCGAATCTGTTGGATCTACACGAAGTGATACGTCAGTTTGTAATTGCGACTCAAGACGTTCTTCAATTTTTCTAGAAGTGACCCATTTACCTTCTTTTCCAGCAAACGGACTGTTATTTACTAGGAATGTCATTTGAAGTGTAGGTTCATCGATGAATAGCTCAGGAAGTGCCTCTGGATGATCTACAGGGCAAATCGTTTCACCAACGTCGATATTTTCCATACCAGATACCGCGATCAAATCGCCCGCTTTAGCTTCTTCGATGTCCACTCTTTTTAAACCAAGGAACCCTGACATTTTTGTTACACGGAAGTTCTTCACAGAACCATCACGCTTCAACACAGAAACCTGCTGGCCAACCCTCATCGTACCGCGGAAAACGCGTCCAATACCAATACGTCCAACATAGTCACTGTAGTCTAAAAGTGATACTTGGAATTGTAATGGCTCTTCACTGTTATCCACTGGCGCTGGAACATGCTCAATGATTGCATCATAAAGGTCACGTAGTGTGTCTTCTTGTGAAGCTGGATCCGGAGATAAGCTCGCTGTTCCGTTAAATCCAGATGCATAGACAACAGGGAAGTCCAATTGGTCGTCATTGGCATCAAGCTCGATGAACAACTCTAGAACTTCATCGACTACTTCTTCTGGACGTGCAAATTCACGGTCGATTTTATTGACGACGACGATTGGTTTAATATTTTCTTCAAGCGCTTTTTTAAGAACAAAACGCGTTTGTGGCATACAGCCTTCGTACGAATCGACAACAAGAATAACGCCGTCAACCATTTTTAGAATACGTTCTACTTCACCACCGAAGTCAGCGTGACCTGGTGTATCCAAAATGTTGATTTTTGTATCTTTATATTCAATCGCTGTATTCTTTGCAAGGATCGTAATCCCGCGTTCACGTTCAATTTCATTCGAGTCCATGGCACGGTCTTCTACTTGTTCGTTTGAACGGAAGATACCCGATTGTTTCAATAGTTGATCGACAAGCGTCGTTTTTCCGTGATCGACGTGGGCGATAATTGCTATGTTACGTAAATCATTGCGTGTTTTAGTCATGATTTCACTCCATTATTCTTTTTTCAGGTGATTAACTGTGTTATCATAACACATGATGACACAATAACAAAAACATTTTAAACGGATAGAGGGATTTTTTTGAAAAACATCAAATGGATTTTCGTATTTTATTCCATTGCTGCCGTTGCTTCTATGTCCGCAATTGGTATCGCAGTTGCTATGCGCAGTACACCTATTGCACTACTTGCCATCCTCGCACTTATCCTTATTATGGGTAATGGTTTCAAAACAAAAAAAAGAATGCGCGAGCAAGGGACTCTTTAAATTTCTTGCAAATAAGGACTTTCCAGTTTTACAACTTGGAAAAGTTCTTTTTTAATCTTTCAAATGAATATAATTGGTCAGCATCTCCTCATGTAATCCTGGCCTCGCGACAACGAATGTCTCTTGCCCAAGTAAATGAGGTGCTTCGCCTTTCATATTAGTCGTCACTGCGCCGACTTCCTGCGCGATGACCATACCCCCTGCAATATCCCAAGGCGATAACCGCATTGAAATATAGGCATCGATTCTACCGGAGGCTACATATGCCATTTCAATTGCTGCGGAGCCATAGGACCTTGTTCCTCTACAGTGTCGGACGAGTTCTATCATTTTTTCATGGTCAGCATAGCGATTTGGAGCTATCCAGCTTGCACTAATGCCGATAACTGCCTGCTCCAAAGGCGTTATTTCTAGCTGTGGCAGCCGTTCGTCATTTAAATAGGCCCCCTTACCTTTTGCAGCACTATAAAAATCATCGCGCATCACATCATAAATGTAACCGAGCATACCGATACCATCTATATATATACCGAGCGAAACAGCAAAATTGCGTTTTTGATGGACAAAATTCATCGTCCCATCAATTGGATCTAGCATCCAGATGACGCCATCTAACACTTCAACTTTGTCTCCGAACCCTTCCTCCCCCACTATTTTATGGTCTGGAAAGTCACGCTTAATCCTACTAATGAAAAACTGTTCAATTTCCCGATCGATATTCGTCACCAGGTCATTGGCATCTGCTTTTGAGTCAATGTTAATCTGTGTAAAAAAAGAATTTCGTATTTTATGACCTGCCTCTTTTATTAATGATTTAGCATATCGATCAATATTGTCCCAGTTCATGGCGTAATCTCCCCTACTCTCATCTCTATTTTATCTTCCTTCAGCGTCCCTACAGTTAGGGCGATGAAGGAAGATAAAGCCTCCGGCGGATGTCACGGATTTTTTAAGGAAGCTTTTCGAGCCCGCTCGAAAAAAATCCGGACGCAATTACGCCGAGGCGTAATTGATATCTAGTATAACGAAAAAGACACCCCATTACACATTCTTCGTTTTCGAAGAGGTGACGGGGTATCTTCTTGGTTTAACAAATGATAATTAAACGAAACCATTTAGTATCTCCAACTCATGATGAATTTCCATGAGCCTATGCTTACTTTTCATTTTCTGCTTAGCATCATTTTCTTCTAAAGCATCAAATAATGTTGCCAATTCATAATCCAATTCAAGATTAAGTAACTTAACATACTCTCTCTCTACATCTGCTTTTCGAATGACGTGGACAACCTGTTTCATAATGAACACCCCTTTTTTGAATGTAGTCCAAATTTTCAATTAGTTACACTTACAATATGCTACATTTCGGCTTTGCTTTAGTTATAAGCCTTGTTATATAGATTGTTCCCCGTTTTCTGTTAAGATAAACGTGAATATGTAACTTGAACCAGCAAGGTATTCAAATTCCCTGCTGCTTCAAGTTACGCCTCCGGCGGATGTTAGAGATTTTGAAAGGATACAGGATCGGCAGTCTAAAAGTGCGACAACCTAAAACGGTTGCATGACCTATCACGTGTAAGTCTCCGGCACATTTCAAAATCCCGACGCAGTCACACCGAGGTGCAATTGATTGGGAGGGAATCAGATTGGGCAACCATTTTTGGCTAAAAGATGATTTTGATGTATTTTTAATTGAGGGATTGGAAAAAAGAATGGATGCTCTACAAAATAGAATCCAACCTAAATTTAATACACTTGGCAGGCATTTTGCAGATCGCCTTTCTGCCCATGGAACAGACGAGTTTTTTCCACATGTCGCCAGACACGCTAGAAGGACCGTCAATCCGCCGAAGGATAGCTGGGTAGCATTTGCACCCGCTAAACGCGGTTATAAGGCTTTACCTCATTTTCAAATTGGCTTATGGGGAACACATCTTTTTATTATTTTAGCGGTCATTTATGAAAATCCTGATAAAAAAGGAATTGCAGAACGTCTTAGTGGCCAACTTACTAGTTTGACCTCGTTGCCAGCGGGTTATATCGTCTCTGGTGATCATATGAAGCCTGATGTGGTCAGTATTGATGCAACGGGATCAGCGGGCCTACAAGGGCTACTAGAGCGACTACAAACCGTCAAAAAAGCAGAATTCCTCGTCGGAAGACATCTATCACGCGAAGAAGCGGCGGATATGTCGTCAGATCAGTTTATGGCTTTTGCCGAGGAAACGTTCGATTATCTTCTTCCTATCTATGATATTGTTATCGGAAGAAAATAATTTTATCAATTACGCCTCGGCGTAATTGCGTTGGGATTTTGAATTGTGCACAGCACAATTAACTCCCCTCAAAATCCCTAACATCCGCCGGAGGCTTAACTTGAATCAGCAGGCAGTTTGAACTCCCTCTGATTGAATTGCTTTTCTGGCATTCATCCCACCACTAAGCAGAAATGGAGCTAATTTCTCCCCTATAGAAGTGGGGGACTTCTGTAGCTGACGCTTTGCTTTCAATACAAAAGAATTTGCTGAATCAAGTTAAAAGAAAAAATGATAAGAGGAGTGTGGCTTAGCGCCGCGCTCCTCTTATCATTTCACCGTCCAAGGCCCCTTTAGCTGCCTTCACGACACGGAAGCTAACATATCCGCTCGCTTCTTCAAACTCCTTATCCAACGTCTTTTCTTCCGCCATAGAAGGGACCACTTTTTTAAATCCGCGATAAGCATCCATTAGCTGTTCCTTCACAATGCCTGTTTCATAAGCTTTTTCTACTGCCTCAAAAAACGCCACAACTGTAATCATTTCCGCAGTTGACCAATCGTGCCTTATTGGATAATTATAATCCATTCGTCAATACTCCCTTCATTACCCAAAATTCCACCCAGACCGAATCGCCTCAGCTTCCTTAACCATTCGATCAAAAAGTTCTTCTACAGTCGGAACATCCTGGATAAGCCCCGTCACTTGTCCTGCCCAGCCAAAACCATTGTCGATATCACCATCATGTATAAAGCGCCGATTCGCCGCTCCGCTAATAAAGTCCTTTAATGCTTCGTAATCCGCTTGCTTCGCTTCCAACCCGATAACTTTTTCCGTCCACACACCGGTTAATGCACGTGCAGGAGCACCTAGCGTTCGTTTAATGACCGTTGTATCCATTTCGCCACTAGTTAACAGTGCATCCTTGTATGCCTGGGAGGCGTGTACGCACTCCTTCGTCGCGATGAATCGGGTTCCCATCTCTACACCTTCTGCACCGAGCGCATGTGCAGCCATCCAGCCACGGCCATCTCCAATCCCACCAGAAGCAATGACCGGAATCGAAACGGCATCGACCACCTGTGGAACAAGCACCATTGTACCGATATCATCACGCCCAAGATGCCCGCCACCTTCCTGCCCAACGACCATAACAGCGTCTGCACCTAATTCCTCTGCCTTCTGCGCTTGCCGTTTTGCCGCAACAAGTACAAGCTTTACAACGTCTGTATGTGCAAGTTGTTCGAAAAATGGCGCGGGGTTCCCACCTGTCACCGACATCACTTTAACACCTTCTTCCAGCGCGACTTCCACCATATGATTGTAAGGGCGTCCATGCTGCCCAATTGCAAAATTCACACCAAAGGGTTTATTTGTCTTAGCCTTTACCTTACGAATTTCTGCCCGTAATGCATCTGGAGACTCTAAACTCATCGCCGTAATTTGACCAAGTCCACCTGCCTCTGATACCGCAGTCGCTAGTTCAGCGTATGCAAGGTAAGCCAATCCCCCTTGAATGATGGGATACTGAATACCAAGTAGCTTTGTTACTCTCGTTTGCCATTCCATTCTTCAACCCCCCCCATCATCATTAGTCTTCTACACCTTGAATTGTCGCCGGGTCAATCAATTCATACCCCTTTGTACGTAACCCTTCGACGATATCTTTTAATGCATCTGCAGTCCATTCACGGTCATGCATGAGCAGGTTTGCGCCGCTACGGAGCAGCTCTGTATTAACCATAATATCCGCTAATGCAGTTGCATCCATATACTGCTTTTCCCAATCATAGCCATACGTCCAGTTCATCAGTAGCATGCCGTCATTTTCGACAAACGCTTTACTAAAGTCACTATTGACGCCATAAGGTGCACGGAAAAACTTCGGACGCTCTCCCGTTATTTGCTCAACTGTATCGCTAACCATCTGGATTTCTTCCTTTTGCTGCTGCTCAGAAATTTGTTTAAGATTAGCATGTGTTTTCGTATGATTGCCAATCGGAAAGCCCATCTCATAAATCTCCTTCAATCTAGCCTGTTCTTCTTCAGTATCAATAAAATGACCGTTTACAAAGAAAATAGCGGGTGCATCGAGTTCCTTCAATGTTTTAGCCATTTCCAACGCATATTTATCGGGTGCATCGTCAATCGTCAAGAGTACCGCTTTAGGATTAGCATCACTAATCGGCTCAAACGCCCATACAGCGTTCAGTGCATAAAGTGGTTCGATAACCTCTTCAATAGGTTGTTCTTCAATAATTTCTTCCTCTTCCGGCTCTGGCACGACTTCACTATCCGGCAATTTTGCATCGTTGTCATCATTCGGGGTTACTGCCTTCTGTTCATTCGAACACGCTACTATGAATAAAACCAGCATTACTAGTATGTACAAAAATCTTTTTTTCACAAGACCACTATCCTTTCACTACTGACATAGTAGCATGATTTTAAATAACAATGTATCGACAACTTGAAATTCGATACTTATTTACTGAACTGAACTACGTAAACAGGAAACTCGCCTACCTATTTGCCTAACTGGAATACACGAGGCCTAAACTGATCTACCTCACGCAAACTCCCCATAAAAAGTATCACCAGCTACCTTTTATCTACATAAAAAACCGTCTACAGAGTGCTTTCGCAATCCGTAAACGGTTTTATAGCTAACTTATTTTACAAGCATATGAACAGGTCTGCCTAATGCAACTTCTGCCGCTTCCATTGAGATTTCTCCCAATGTTGGATGTGCGTGAATTGTCATCGCCACATCTTCAAGCGTCATGCCCGCTTCAATTGCAAGGCCAAGCTCAGAAATCATATCTGAAGCATTTTCCCCAACAATTTGTGCGCCTAGAAGAAGTCCATCTTCTTTACGTGATACAAGTTTAACGAAACCTTCTGTTGCATCTAGTGCAAGTGCGCGACCGTTCGCTGCAAACGGGAATTTCCCTGCTACAACTTCGTATCCTTCGTCTTTTGCCTGTTGCTCATTCAAGCCAACAGTCGCAAGTTCTGGATCCGTGAAGCATACAGCCGGAATTGCTAAATAATCAACTTCAGATTTCTCACCTGAAATTGCCTCAGCAGCAACTTTTGCTTCATAAGAAGCTTTATGCGCAAGCTGTGGTCCTGGTACGATATCACCGATTGCATAGATGTTCGGAATATTTGTACGGCATTGTTTATCCACTTCGATAATACCGCGATCATGGAATTTAATACCCATTTCTTCAAGACCGATTTCATCCGTATTTGGACGACGACCTACTGTTACAAGTACGTAATCAGCTTCGACTTTCTTCTCTTCTCCGCCAACTTCGTATGTTACCGTAACACCAGTGTCTGTTTCTTCAACGCCTTTTGCAGAAGCTTTAACAACGATGTCTACACCTTTGTTTTTCAAGCCTTTTTTAACAATTTGCGTCATTTGTTTCTCAAAGCCCGCAAGAATATCATTGCCGCCTTCGATAATTGTTACCTCAGAACCAAGGTTAGCATATGAAGATCCAAGCTCAGTTCCGATATAACCTCCGCCGATAACGACGAGTTTACCAGGTACTTCTTGTAAATTCAAAGCACCCGTAGAATTGATCACACGTTTTGTATATTTAAAAGTTGGGATTTCAACTGGGCGTGCGCCCGTTGCGATAATCGCATTTTTAAATTTATATGTTTGTGCAGCATCTTCAGTAATAACACGAACTGTATTACTATCTACGAAATATGCTTCACCATAAACTGTATCAACTTTGTTACCTTTTAGAAGTCCTTCGACTCCGCCAGTCAATTTTTTAACAACGCTATCTTTGAAGGCTTGAGCTTTTGAAAAGTCAAGTTTCACATCAGATACCGTGATTCCCATTGAATCAGAACCTTTTGCACTTACATAACGATGGCCAACAGAAATCAATGCTTTAGAAGGAATACATCCAACATTTAAGCACACGCCACCAATTGTTTCTCTTTCAACGATTGTAACTTTTTGACCTAATTGCGCCGCGCGAATTGCAGCGACATAACCTCCAGGGCCTGATCCTACGACAAGTGTGTCAACTTCGATTGGAAAATCTCCTACTACCATTAGTTCACGCCTCCATTAATAATAATTCTGGATTGCCGAGCAATTTCTTCAGATGATTCAATGCTTGCTGACCTGTTGCACCATCAATCACTCGGTGATCAAACACCATTGATAATGCTAACATAGGTGCCGCTACAATTTCACCATTTTTTACAATTGGTTTTTCTGCAATGCGACCGATACCCAAAATGGCCACCTCAGGATGGTTGATAATTGGTGTGAACCACTGACCTCCTGCTGAACCAATATTCGTGATAGAGCATGATGCGCCTTTCATTTCTGCCGCTGACAATTTACCGTCACGCGCTTTCACTGCAAGGCTATTAATTTCATCGGAAATCGCAAAGATTGATTTGCGGTCTGCGTGCTTCACAACTGGAACAAGAAGTCCGCGCTCTGTATCAGCTGCAATTCCGATATTGTAATAGTGTTTTTGAATAATTTCTTGTGTCGCATCATCAAGTGATGTGTTCAATGCTGGGAATTCACGCAATGTAGAAACAAGCGCTTTGACAACGTATGGTAAATACGTCAGCTTGATATCTCTTTCAGCTGCAATGTCTTTGAACTTTTTACGGTGTGCAACAAGTTCCGTTACATCCACTTCATCGATTAACGTAACATGCGGTGCCGTGTGTTTCGAATTAACCATTGCTTTAGCAATTGCTTTTCTCATCCCCGACATCTTCTCGCGTGTTTCTGGGAATTCACCTTCAAGACTAACTGGAGCTGATGTTGCCGTTGCTTGTGTTGCGTTGTCTGTCTGTTCAACGTCTTCAGTGACAGCTGGCGCTGCAGCTTGTCCACCGTTTAGGAATGCTGCAATATCTTCTTTCAAGACACGGCCGTTTTTACCCGTGCCCGCAATCAGACGAATATCCGCACCTTGTTCCCGTGCAAATTTACGCACAGATGGCAATGCAATAATTCGACGATTCGGGTCAACATCTGTCTGTACTTGAGCATTTGCCGAAGGAGCTACCGCCTCTTCTTTTACAGCTGGTTGAGCTGCTGGAGCTGCTGGAGCTGGTGCCGCTTCTTGTACAGCTGCCTCAGGTTCAGCATCGTGCCCACTACTTGTATTTTCATAGCCCGGTGCATCAAAAGTAATCAATAAATCTCCTACGACTGAAACTGTACCTTCTGTAACGTAAATTTCTGTAACAGTACCTGTCACTGGTGAAGGTATTTCTACGACTGATTTATCGTTCTGGATTTCAAGAAGTGTATCGTCTTCATTGATTTTATCGCCTTTAGCAACAAACCACTTAACAATTTCACCTTCATGGATTCCTTCTCCGATATCTGGTAAACGGAATTCAAATGCCACAAGATTCACCCTTTCTTTTCTTTCTAAACTTACAATTATTGTTCATCAATACGCCTCGGCGTATTGCGTCCAGACTTTTTTCGAGCGAGCTCGAAAAGCTTCCCTAAAAAGTCTGTGACATCCTCCGGAGGATCTAATTAAGGAAGAATTGAACTCCATTCTTCCTTAATTAGAATGTCAGTACTTTTTTAGCTGTTTCGACAATATCTTTCACTCCTGGAAGCCATGCGTTCTCACCTTGTGCAAATGGATAGATTGTATCCGGCGCTGTAACGCGTAGTACAGGTGCTTCGAGGCTAAGTATTGCGCGTTCAGTAATTTCAGCAACAACATTCGCAGCAATTCCAGCTTGTTTTTGTGCTTCTTGGACAACGATTGCACGGTTTGTTTTTTCAACAGATGCAATGATTGTTTCAATATCAAGTGGTTGAATCGTACGTAAGTCGATTACTTCAAGTGAAATCCCTTCTTTTTCAAGCTCTTCAGCTGCTTTCAAGCTTTCGTGAACCATTGCCCCATATGTGACAACCGTTAAATCTGTTCCTTCACGCTTCACATCTGCTTTCCCTAAAGGAATTGTATATTCCTCTTCAGGAACTTCCTGTCTGAATGAACGATAAAGTTTCATATGCTCAAGGAAGACAACCGGGTTTTCATCACGAATTGCAGAGATTAACAACCCTTTTGCATCGTATGGTGTAGATGGAATAACCACTTTAATCCCTGGCTGAGCAGCGACAAGTCCTTCAAGACTATCAGCATGCATTTCAGGTGTTGCAACACCTCCACCAAACGGTGAACGAATCGTAACAGGTGCATTGAAGCGACCCGCACTACGGAATTGCATACGTGCCAATTGACCACTCACAGAGTCGATTACTTCAAAGATAAAACCAAAGAATTGAATTTCCATTACTGGACGGAAACCTGTAAACGCAAGACCAATCGCCAATCCACCAATTCCAGATTCTGCAAGTGGCGTATCGAATACACGGTCTTCACCGAATTCTTTTTGTAACCCTTCTGTTGCACGGAATACTCCGCCGTTATTTCCAACGTCTTCACCGAAGACGAGAACGTTTTCATCATTTTTCAGCTCTACGCGCATCGCGTCGGTTATCGCTTGAATCATCGTCATTTGTGCCATCGGTTACTTCGACTCCTTTTCCGTGTAGATCGCAAGCTGCTCTTGTAAGTTAAATGGTAGCTCACCTTTGTACATAATATTAATGAAATCACTTACTTTTTGCTTAGGTGCTGCATCTGCTTCTTTAATAGCCTCTTTAATTTCTTCTTTCGCACGTTCAATCACTTCGTTTTCTTTCTCTTCGCTCCAAATACCTTTTGCTTCAAGATATATGCGGAAGCGGATAAGTGGATCACGTTTTTCCCACTCATTGTCCGTATCAGATGTACGGTAACGTGTTGGGTCATCGCCCGCCATTGTATGTGGTCCGTAACGGTAACACATTGTTTCAATAAGGGTCGGTCCTTCACCATTTACTGCGCGCTCACGTGCATCGCGTGTAACCGCATACACCGCTAGAGGATCCATACCATCAACTAGAATGCTTGGAATACCTGCCACAATCCCTTTTTGAGCTAGTGTTTTCGCCGCTGTTTGCAATTCACGTGGTGTCGAAATCGCAAATTGGTTGTTTTGAATAATGAAGATTGCAGGTGAACGGTACGCTCCGGCAAAGTTGATGCCTTCATAGAAGTCACCTTGTGATGTTCCACCATCGCCTGTATACGTCATCGCAACTGCTTTTGTACCGCGTTTTTGGAAGCCAAGTGCAATTCCTGCTGCCTGAATATATTGCGCACCGATAATAATTTGTGGCGGGAATACATTGACACCTTCCGGAATTGCTCCCCCTTGGTAATGTCCACGTGACCATAGGAATGCTTTAGCTAGTGGTAAACCATGGAATAACATTTGAGGCACGTCGCGATATCCTGGAAGGATAAAGTCCTCTGTTTCAAGCGCAAAGTGAGAAGCAAGCTGGGAAGCTTCCTGTCCTGCTGTTGGTGCATAAAAACCTAAACGTCCTTGACGATTCAATGAAATTGAACGTTGGTCCAAAATCCGTGTATATACCATGCGTGTCATTAATTCGACGAGTTCATCGTCTGATAGATTTGGATTTGCATCCTCATTAACGATCGTGCCTTCTTCATTCAAAATCTGGAACATTTCAAACTTGTCTTCAATCGCGTGAAGTGTCTCCACCGGATCGAACTGCTTGTCTTTTTTTGCAGCCATTTCGGCAACTCTCCTTTATAACTGTATTATGAATCAATGGTGTATCGATTGGTACAACCTCTTCCCTACTCAGTATACTGAATCAAAACGCAATGGTCAAACATAGGAATCGCATGTCTCATAGTCTAGTTACAATGTCAGAATTGATAATATCCACCAATCTGTATTAGCACAATATCACACCTGTGTTATAATAGAATAATAATTAATTCATCTTTCAAAATAAAGTGAAAGATGATAAATCGGAGCCTTTTTGCCCTACTTTCCTGTCATTCCCCTTGCTGCAAGCTCGCAAACACATCATCTTTCAACCGATTCACTTGTTCCGTTAAATCATTAAATATAATGACTGTCGATTGAACTGTCTCATTTTGCGCATTCACTTCATCGACCTGCTTTGTTAGCTCTGTCAATTGAGTTCCTTCAGTACGTAGCATTTCATATAATTGTTGTTGTAATTCCGCAAGTTTTTTGTAAGAAATGATAAATTCAGCATGTGACCCGTAGCGGTCGCTAATCGCTGTTTGCAGTTTTTCGAGATCACCCTTTACTTGCTCGTCTACTTTTTCAACAATTTCATCCATATCATTTACCGAAGCCTTTGCCTTATTTATTGAAGCTTCCTCTTGCTCCAACTTCTTCAAACGTGCCTGTAGTGACTCTTCAAGTTCAGCCACTTGGTTCGTTAGTTCCTCTTGCTGCTGTTGTGTCAATTTCATCGTTTCATTGAATAGTTGTTGTTCAGATTGCTCAAGACTTGTCAGTTCAGCTTGTGCCTCACGATAATCTTGTTCCGCATCGTTCATCGCCGCCATCGTGTCTGCCAATTGCTGTTCAACAGATGGACCAATCGTACAGCCACCAAGTACAGTCGCTAACAGAAATACCATAATTATTTTTTTCAAATTAAACCCTCCGATTCCCCTAGACTATAACTTTTTTCATTTCTATATTCAAGAGCGTGTTGAAATCCTTTCCCCCAATTTCCTATTCGATTATACTAGTACGTATAGTATAACCGAAAGGAAGTTTGTACGATGATTTTAATGGAACATATCGTTAGAGAGGGACACCCCACTCTGCGCAAACGTGCGGAAGAAGTACCTTTCCCACTATCAGAAGCGGATCACCAACTTAGTGTGGATTTATTAAACTACGTCATAAATAGCCAAAATGATGATATTTGCGAGCAATACGGATTGCGTCCTGGGATTGGATTAGCCGCTCCACAAGTAGATGCTTCGAAAAGAATTTTTGCACTCCATATTACAGAAGAGGATCGCGAGCCGCTTAGTCTCATCGCCATTAATCCTAAAATTGTAAGCCATTCTGTCGAAAAGACTTATTTAACTGCAGGAGAAGGTTGCCTTTCTGTCGATCGTGAAGTCGAAGGCTACGTTCCTCGCTATGCACGAATTACGATTAAAGCATTCGATTTAAAAGGTAATGAATTCAAAAAACGTTTGAAAGGTTTAGCTGCTATTGCTTTTCAACATGAGCTCGATCATTTGAACGGAATCATGTTCTACGATCATATTGATAAGGACACTCCTTTTAAAGAAATTCCAAACGCTATTCCTTTTGAACGCGAATAAACAAATCCTTCCTCATTCTTGACAGAACGTTCAGACAACTGTATAATGAGACTGAGGAAGTGATATGGCCATGTACAAACGTCTGAAACGTAAACTGTTGAAGCGGCTGAATGGCATTCTCGGGAAAAAAACAATCGCCTAATATCTGAGCTCGCCAATGTAAATTGGTGAGCTTTTCTTTATTTTAAGGAAGTGTCATGCTACTATAAAGAGAATCAGTTCAATCGAACGTAAAAAGGAGAGCAAACGATGATTTATAAAGTTTATTATCAAGAAAACATGCTACAAGTACCCGTCCGCGAAAATACACAAAGCATGTACATCGAAGCGGACTCGGAAAGGTCTGTCCGTGAGAAATTGAAAAGCCGTAATTACAGCATTGAATTTGTCCAACTTCTTGAAGGTGCACATCTTGAACACGAACAGGCTGCACCCTATTTCGAGCTAGAGCAGGTTTAACAATGAAGGCTATCAAAAATAATGAAACAGCTGTTTTCGCTCTAGGCGGACTAGGGGAAATCGGTAAAAACACGTATGGCGTGCAATTCCAAGATGAAATTATTTTAATTGACGCTGGGATTAAATTCCCAGATGATGAGTTACTCGGAATCGACTACGTCATTCCCGACTATACCTATCTTGAACGCAATGTGGACAAGATTAAAGGACTATTCATCACACATGGTCATGAAGACCATATTGGAGGAATCCCTTATTTACTACGGAAGATCAATGTTCCGGTTTATGGCGGAAAACTAGCACTTGGTCTATTACGCAATAAGCTAGAAGAACACGGTCTATTACGGACGACAAAAATGATTGCCATCGACGAAGATGATGTCATTAAGTTCCGCAAAACTTCTGTGTCATTTTTCAGGACGACACATAGTATTCCAGACGCATTCGGCGTTGTCGTCAAGACCCCTTCTGGTAACATCGTCCATACAGGTGACTTCAAATTCGACTTCACACCTGTTGGCGAACCAGCAAACCTGACTAAAATGGCTAAAATCGGTAGCGAAGGCGTGCTTTGCCTACTATCAGACAGCACGAACGCTGAAGTACCTAATTTCACGATGTCTGAACGCAAAGTCGGCGACAGTCTGAATGAAATTTTCAGAAAAGTTGACGGCCGTATCATTTTCGCTACGTTCGCTTCAAATATACACAGACTACAACAGGTTATTGAAGCTGCACAGCAATTTGGTCGTAAAATCGCTGTTTTCGGTCGTAGTATGGATAATGCTATTACAATCGGGCGTGAGCTTGGCTATATCATTGCACCGAAAGAATTATTTGTTGATACGCAATCTTTGAATAGGCTACCCGCAAATGAAGTAATGATACTTTGTACAGGAAGCCAAGGCGAACCGATGGCAGCATTATCACGCATCGCCAACGGCACGCATCGTCAAGTTCAAATTCACCCTGGAGATACAGTTATTTTCTCTTCTTCTCCAATTCCGGGTAATACATTGAGTGTCAATAAAGCTATTAACGCCTTATTCCGCGCTGGTGCTGAAGTGGTACATGGTTCTTTAAATAATATCCATACATCCGGGCACGGCTCGCAGGAAGAGCAAAAGCTTATGCTTAGACTCATTAAACCTAAGTACTTCATGCCTATCCATGGTGAGTACCGGATGTTGAAAATGCATACAAATCTTGCAGTTGATTGTGATGTTCCACAGGAAAACACTTTCATTATGGGCAATGGAGATGTTTTAGCCTTAACGCAGGACTCGGCACGTCTCGCAGGGCGCATTCCTTCTGGTGACGTATATATTGACGGTAGTGGAATCGGCGATATTGGTAACGTCGTTTTACGCGATCGTAGGATCCTATCTGAGGATGGTCTAGTCATCGTTGTAGCGACAGTCGATACAAAACGCAATCGTATTGTCTCTGGCCCTGATATCATTTCAAGAGGATTTGTCTATATGCGTGAATCCGGCACAATGATACACGAAGCCCAGCAAATGCTATCGAAGCAAATGCAACGCAAGCTTACAAGCTCACCGGCTGATATCGCTGCTCTAAAAAGTGAAATCACTGATGTCCTTGGTCCTTATTTATATGACAAAACAAAGCGCAAACCGATGGTACTTCCAGTTATTATGGAAGTGTAATCAATCACGCTAAAGCATGATTGCGTCCAGAGACTTAACTTGAAGCAGCAAATGTATTTGCTGAATCAAGTTGAACTATATTCCTAGCAGATAAGCAAAAATCCCGCAAATACACATCTTGGTGTGTATTGCGGGATTTTTTAATGTAGCGCCTTCTTCTCAAACTTGTGGATATCCGTGTCAGATCCTATCACAATTAAAATATCTTCATGTTGAATTTTTTCAATCGCCTGAGGTGATACCAAAATATGCTTACCGCGTTTAATCGCGACGATATTAACACCATATCTCGCACGAATATTAAGCTCAATAAGCGTGGCTCCAGCAAGTTTATCATTAGCCTTTATTTCCGCAATCGAATGCTCATCCGACAATTCAAGATAATCAAGTATATTATTCGACACCATATTATTCGCTATCCGAATCCCCATATCACGCTCTGGATGAACGACCTGGTCAGCACCAATTTTACGCAAAACCTTTTCATGATAATCATTTTGTGCTTTGACCGTAATTTTCTTTACTCCAATTTCTTTCAACATAAGCGTTGATAAAATACTTGCTTGGATATTGTCACCAATTGCGACCACGACATGCTCAAAATTCCGAATCCCTAACGATTTCAGAACCGATTCATCCGTCGTGTCAGCTACTACTGCTTGTGTCGCAATCTGTGCAAACTCATCCACCTTTTCAGGTGAAATATCAATCGCCATCACATCTGCATCAAGCTCTATCAACTCTCTAACGATACTCCCGCCAAAACGCCCCAGTCCAATGACTACAAATTCTTTTTTCACAAAACAACTCCCCTATCCGGTTACTGAATGCGATTAGTGTATCACACTGCGTGAATCCTCTCAATGCACAATTCCATCACCAATGCCTAACAGAAAACCCGATTGCGCAAAGCAATGCGCAATCGGGTAGACATTTAGTCTCTTTTCATTTCATCTAATACACGGTTAACACGCTTTTCAAGCATTTTCATGCCTCCGCCACCTGCTTGGAAGTGACGTAGCTGACCGTCTTTGTCGAATACATAATAAGCGGGCACATATTGGTTATCGAATTTATCCGTTAATGTGACTTCACTGTCTACAAAAATCGGTTGTGTGATATCATGCTCTGCTGCTACTGCCTTAATCTGTTCCATATCTAAGTCGTCTTCTGAACGCGGCATATGGACTGCAACAACGTTTAAATCTTCTTTAAACCTGTCTCTGAATTCATTCACCTCTGGCATTGCTTCCTTGCAAAGATGACAGCTCACTGACCAGAAGTGAATGAGCGTCGGTTTTTCTCCGACCAATTGAGCTTTTGTTTGTTCCCCATTCAACCACGCCGTTGCACCATCAAGTTCAGGCATTTGTTCACGTAATTTCATCGTAGTGTCCTCCTTCATTTTCATAAAAAACCCCCACGGCTTATATTATGCGTGGGGATTTAGATTGGTAAAACTAAAATACATCTTATAGTGTCTTCTGACCTGGTCTCCAGTTAGCTGGACATAGTCCGCCTGTTTGAAGTGCTTGAAGTACACGTAATGTTTCATCTACATCACGGCCAATATTGTTGTGGAATACTGTTTGGTATTGCAGTTCACCTTCAGGGTTGATGATGTATAGGCCGCGCAATGCAATCCCTTCTTCTTCAATCAACACACCGTAGTCTCGTGAAACTTGGTGATTTGTGTCTGCAGCAAGTGGGTATTTCAATTGCTCAAGACCATTATCTTTACGGTCTGTATTGATCCATGCAAGATGCGTATGAATTGTGTCCGTAGAAACACCGATAATTTCTGCATCTAGGTCTTCGAATTCATCGTAACGGTCAGACATTGCTGTAATTTCCGTTGGACAAACAAAAGTGAAGTCCATTGGGTAAAAGAACAATACTGTCCATTTATCATTTTTCATGTTTTCAGCAAGGCTTACTTTGCCGAAAGATTTATCTGCTAGTACTGCCTCCATTGTAAAATCTGGAGCCTGTTTTCCTACCATACGTTCAACCATTAGAGATCCCTCCAAAATTTCTTTGTGCAAGAACATCAGTCCTACACTAATCCTTTTTTAGGATATCAAATAGGCGATGAAATTTCAAACAGAGTCCCTCGGAAATACTATACATTGACTAACATTTGTCGAAATAACGACAAATGTTATTACTATTCACATATATCTATTAATTTACTCTTTTCACTCAATTATGTCCGGTTCGCTTTTGGCTAACTATTCACGACATCATACCGTTGGAGCAAATGCAGTTACTTGGGAAGAAAGTAAATGATGACTTTTTATAGGGATGAAAAGGCTATAGTAAAAGCCTCAGCCAACAAAATAAGCATGGATGCGGCGAAGTCGCATTCATGCTTAGCTAGTCGTTCAATCCATGTGATCCAAATTAACGGAACACTAGGCCTATATTTAGACATATCAATTAGATTTAAATACTATTCACAATGCGAAGGTTTAGCCGGTCTTGCGAGACAATATTCACAATCAGGATCACCACAAGACGTTTCTCGCCATTCATCACAAGCTGGACAGTAAACGGAATCGTGTTCATCATTATAGGCTAGTCGATCGAGGCAAACTTTACAATGATTGGGTAACTCAAATAAATCCCGGATTTTACCGTTCTTCATGAGAAATACTCCTTCAATTGCTTTCTTCTCTGTCCTTTGGTCTTCTAATTCATCAAAAGAAAAACCCAGGTCTTTCATTGTCCATTGACGTTCGTCTGGATCTAAATAAAACACTTTCTTTTTCCCCAATCGTAGCCCCTCCTTACTTGCTGTATTATACCATAATCTATGCGAAATTCAACGCTGGGCTACACGCTTTCCTTCTATATGATTGACCTCGCAAAGCTTTTCACTTTATACAATTTATTTAATCTTAAAAAAGGCTTGATTTTCAGTTAGGATTTTGTATAATTGAGAATGGTTTTAGTAAACTTAAAGTATACTTATACTAAACTCGGGCTTAATTCAACAAAACGATTAATTAAGTTGCTCCCGATCGAAAACACAATTTTAAAAAGGGTGGCTTCTTACCGGCACAATTATGCAAAGTCCTAATTGGTTTAGATTTAATAAGGAGGGGAATCCGTGGAGATAGGTAGTAAAATTAAAAGCCTGCGTTTAAAAAAAGGACTGACCCAAGAAGAACTTGGTGAACGGACCGATTTGACGAAAGGACATATTTCACAATTAGAACGTGATCTCAACTCACCTTCTATTGAAACACTTTTCGCCTTGTTAGAGGTTCTCGGTACAACACCAAAAGAATTTTTTGATGAACCGAAAAAAAATGTCACCGTTGTCTACTCTACAGATGACCAAACGATTTACTCTGATGATGAGCTCAAATATAGCATTCGCTGGCTCGTACCGCGCTCCAACGAAAATGAAATGGAGCCCGTTCATATTACTTTCCAACAGCAAGGGGAATTCAAAAGGTTTGAACCGTCTCTCGCTGAAACGTTTATTTATGTACTGAGAGGAAAGGTCACGATTGAAATCGGCGACACGCAATACAATGCAGCAAAAGGTGATGCGGTCTACTATGATGCATCCGAGCATCATCGTTTATCAAATGCACATTCCGGAACGAGTGAATTATTACTCGTAGCTACTGAATCTTATTTATAAGGGGGATTATCCTAATGACTCAACCAATTATTCGCTTTGAAAATGTCACAAAAAAATATGATGAAAATACAACTGTCCTAAACGGTGTTTCCTTTGAAATGGAACGTGGTAAGTTTTACACACTACTTGGTCCATCTGGCTGTGGTAAAACAACCATCCTTCGCCTAATCGCCGGTTTTACTGAGGCTTCAGAGGGAACTATCTTTTTCAATGGAAAAAAAATCAATGACGTCCCAGCGAATGAGCGCCAGGTAAATACGGTCTTTCAAGATTACGCATTGTTCCCTCATTTGAATGTTTTTGAAAATATTGCATTCGGTCTACGCATTAAAAAAGTAAAACAAGCCGAAGTGGAGCGCCGTGTTCATGAAGCATTGAAATTCGTCAATCTCGAAGGCTATGAAGCTCGAGAAATTTCCGAAATGTCTGGTGGTCAACGTCAACGTGTGGCCATTGCACGTGCCATTATTAATGATCCAGAAGTTATTTTATTGGATGAGCCATTGTCTGCACTCGATTTAAAATTACGCTCTGAAATGCAATACGAGCTTCGCGAATTGCAACAGCGTCTCGGTAAAACATTTGTTTTCGTTACACATGACCAAGAAGAAGCACTCGCCATGTCCGATGAAATTTTCGTTATGGATGGTGGTCAAATTCAACAATCTGGTACACCACTTGACATTTATGATGAGCCGATTAATCGCTTCGTTGCCGATTTCATTGGAGAATCCAATATTGTACCAGGTGTTATGATTGAAGACTATGTTGTCCAATTTACTGGACGAACATTCGAATGTGTCGACCAGGGGCTTAATCCAAATGAAAAGGTTGATATCGTTATTCGTCCTGAGGACCTTGAACTAACGTCTGTCGATAAAGGCAAACTGAATGTAACAGTAGATACGCAATTATTCCGTGGTGTTCACTATGAGTTATCCACGTATGATGCGGATGGTAATGAATGGCTTGTACATTCCACGAAAAAAGCAGAAGTTGGCGTAACTGTAGGTCTTGACTTCGATCCAGAAGCAATCCACGTTATGCGGTTGAATGAAACGGAAGAGGAATTCGACGCTAGACTTGAGGCTTACGGGGTACCGGATCATGAACAATAAACCATTACGTCCGTTATACAATATTCCTTACGCAGCTTGGATACTCTTATTCGTCATCGCACCTATCGCCCTTATTGTTTATTACTCATTTTTCGACCTGTCAGGTAATTTCACAATAGACAACTATAAAAACTTTTTCTCGTCCGTCTATTTAAAACTGACAATTAGCTCGTTTTGGTATGCATTTTTAATTACGTTTTTCTCATTATTATTTGCGTATCCGACTGCTTATTTTTTAACGAAAACGAAGCATAAGCACCTTTGGTTATTGCTCATCATTATTCCATCTTGGATCAATCTACTGCTCAAGACATATGCATTCATCGGACTTTTTGGGCTTTACGGTCCTATTAATGCCTTGTTAGAAGTAATGGGTATTGGTGAACAACAAATTTTATTCACGGATTTTAGCTTTGTATTCGTGTCTGTTTATATTTTCATTCCGTTTATGATTTTGCCGATTTTCAACGCACTCGACAAATTAAACCCTACGTTGATTGATGCGTCACGTGATCTCGGAGCCAATGCTTGGACGACATTTAGCCGCGTCATTTGGCCATTGACATTGAACGGTGTGAAGTCAGGAATCCAGGTCGTCTTCATTCCAGCTTTGTCGCTATTCATGATTACGCGACTTATTGCAGGAAATAAAGTCATTACACTTGGAACTGCGATCGAACAGCAATTTTTAGTAACTCAAAACTGGGGAATGGGTTCGACAATCGCCGTATTCCTTATCTTATTCATGTTCATCATTATGTTAATTACGAATGGTAAAGAAAAGGGGGCGTCCAACAATGGAAAAACTAAGTAAGCTTCCTAAAATCTATTTGGCGGTTGTTTTCATTATTTTGTACGCACCCATTTTCTATTTAATCTTCTACTCCTTCAACTCAGGCGGAGGAATGTCGGATTTTGAGTCGTTCTCGCTGGAGCATTATGCAGCCGTTTTTGAAGATACTCGCCTGCTCGTTATTTTAATCAATACAATTGTTGTCGCCTTATTGTCTGCACTCTTATCAACGGCCATAGGCGTACTCGGTGCCGTTGCTATCCTGTTCATGCGTAATAAAGCGATGCGCAATGCTGTTTTGTCACTGAACAACATCTTAATCGTCAGCCCGGACGTTATTATCGGGGCATCATTCCTTATTTTATTTACACTGATTGGGGTTAAGCTTGGGTTTGCGTCTGTGCTCATTTCACATATTGCTTTCAGCATTCCAATTGTTGTTATTATGGTGTTGCCTAAGTTACAGGAAATGAGTCCAACGCTTATTGATGCGGCACTGGATCTTGGTGCGACGAAACGGGACGTATTAACACGCGTCATTATTCCTTTCATCAAACCAGGTATTTTGGCTGGATTCTTTTTAGCATTAACATATTCGTTGGATGATTTTGCAGTGACATTTTTCGTGACAGGTAACGGCTTCTCGACGTTGTCCGTCGAAATTTATTCAATGGCCCGCGCTGGAATCACTTTAACGATTAATGCATTGTCGGGACTTATTTTCCTCGTCACCGTCGTACTTGTCATTGGCTACTATATGATTAGTCGCAAAACCAAATCACCACTTGCGGGGGTGCGAAAATGAAAGATATACTACGTGGGACAGCCGTCATCCTAATTGTTTCTGCTATTTTGCTCATTATCAATGCTAAATTGAGTGAGGGTGGAGGTAGTGGCGGGAAAGATTCTATTACCGTTTATAATTGGGGGGAATACATTGACCCCGATTTGCTAAAACAATTTACGCAGGAAACCGGCATCAAAGTCATCTATGAAACGTTTGACTCGAACGAAGGGATGATGGGCAAAGTTGAACAAGGCGGGACGGCGTATGATATTTCAATGCCTTCCGAGTACATGATTGAAATGATGAAGGAGAAAGATTTACTTCTTCCGATTGATTATAGTAAAGTGCCGAACGTTCATAATATCGACCCATACTTCCTTGATTTACCGTTCGATCCTAACAATGAATACTCCCTTCCCTACTTCTGGGGAACAGTTGGCATTGCCTATAACCCAACGTTACTGGAAGGACAAACATTTGAGAGCTGGGATGATTTGTGGGACCCTTCGCTCAAGCAGGATGTCATTCTCGTTGATAGCGCAAGGGAAACGATTGGGATGGGGTTAAATTCACTTGGCTTTTCATTGAACTCCACTGATTTAGGACAATTGCGTCAAGCAACGGATAAATTAAAGACACTTAGCCCAAATGTTAAGGCCGTTATTGGGGATGAAGTAACACCATTAATGATTAATGGTGAAGCGGCTGTTTCCCTCACATGGTCTGGTCAGGCGGCAGATATGATGTATGAAAATGAAGACATCGATTATGTTGTTCCGGAAGAAGGTTCTAATCTTTGGTTCGATAATATGGTCATTCCGCGCACATCCAAAAATATTGACGGTGCACACGCCTTCATTAATTTCATGTTGGATGCAGAAGTAGCTGCACAAAATGCAGATTATGTTGGCTATTCTACCCCGAATTTGGCGGCACTCGATTTGATGGATCCTGAAGTTACGGGGGATGAACGCTTCTATCCTAATGAGGAAACAAGGGGACATTTAGAGGTTTACAGAAATTTAGGCCTTGAAATGCTCGGTGTGTATAATGAATTATTTTTGGAATTCAAAATGGATATGAAATAACACGTCTGTTGATTAACCAAAAATAACTTAAAATAGTTGTGACTTATTGTATTTTATTCCTTTGGAACGCTTTGGAATGAACGGCCACTATACAATAACCGACCTATTTTTATGATTGGGGATGTGACTGCGTCACATCCCCAATCAACTTTTCGGCAATCGTATGACAGCCGTTCATCCGTCGCTCTCCAAAGGAAATACTTCATAAAACACCAATGCTTTCGGGCATAAAAGAATAGAGGAATTCTAACTTTATAAAAGCCGCCAAAGATGCAATTTTGGCGGCTACCGCTATCTCCATCCTGTTTCCCATTCTTATTTTAAATTCGATAGCTTTCTTAGAAATGTTACGCAAAATTAAGAAGTAACTGCTTTGTTCAATGTGCAATAGTTCCCGAAATTGTATCTTCGGGAACTTACACACTTTAACAATGTCATCTATTCTTTTCTTCCTAAGTACCTGCACTTTTCACTTGAGCATTGGAGGTTTGTGATAGGCATTGATGTACAATAGGATAATCGAGAACGGTGCTCCAGTAATGACGGAGTCATTGCTGGAACACGATTCTTGCGGTTATTCTGTCGTCCATCTATTGCCGAAAGTAAACCGGAAATGCCTAGTAAACAGGCCATTTTATATTTCTTGCTGGCTAGGTGTAATTATAATTCAGCGGTTAATCTACAGAAGTGATGAATTAATGGAAAGCAGCTGGCGCCTTCGTGTGTCCACTGCTTTTTGTTATTCTACTCCCCCACAATCCTAAATCTATTAATGGTGTGTTCATATACAGTTTATGGTACGATACTTTAGTAACACGAAACATTTCGGAAAGTTGGGATAGGAATGGCAGTAAAATCAAATAATTTTGCTCTATATATTTTAATGTTTAATATGTTTATTGCCATGGCAGGAATTGGACTGATCATTCCCATTATGCCCGAGTATTTAGCGACATTCGGTGTTGCGGGGCAGGCACTCGGCTTCATGATTGCCATTTTCTCTTTTGCACAATTTATATTCTCACCCTTCGCTGGTGATTTGTCCGATAAGCACGGGCGTAAAAAAATCATTATTATTGGACTCATTATATTCGGGCTTTCCCAATTGGCCTTTGGACTGTCTAATGAATTATGGATGCTTTATCTGGCACGCTTCTTTTCTGGCTTTGGTGCGGCATTCATCGTGCCTCCGATGATGGCTTTTGTTGCCGATATTACGACTGTGGAAAACAGAGGTAAAGGTATGGGACTACTTGGGGCTTCTATGTCACTCGGCTTCATGATCGGCCCAGCAATCGGCGGATTTCTTTCTAAGATTAGTTTAGAGTTTCCTTTTTATTTCGCGACAGGAGCAGCACTCTTTGCGGCGCTACTTTCCATATTAATCTTACCGAATCCTAAACCTGTACTAGAAGGCGATCCATCGGTAAAAAGAAAACGCGAAAATCTATTTCAACAATTGGTTCGTTCTACTAAGACATCCTATTTTGTCGTGCTCATCGTTATGTTTGTCTTTTCATTTGGACTAGCCAATTTCCAGTCAACAATCGCATTGTATGTCGATCAAAAATATGGTTATACCCCGACAGATATTGCCATACTTATTACAGTAGGGGGCTTTGTTGGCGTCATTGTCCAAACATTTGTTATCAATCCGTTGTTTAAACGCTATGGTGAAATGCGCGTCATTCTTGTCAATCTAGTGATTGCTGCCTTTTCACTCATAGGCATTATTTTTGTCGATATGTTCTGGTCGATTTTACTCGTTTCCACTATTTTCTCGACCGCGACCTCGCTGCTTCGACCAGCCGTCAACACGCTCATTTCAAAGCTAGCCGGTCAAGAACAAGGCTTTGCCGCCGGGATGATGAATGCCTATATGAGCTTAGGCAATATGGTTGGACCTGCGATTGCAGGTGTTATCTTCGATGAGAATATTATCTACCCTTATATTCTCGGTATGGTGATCCTCCTCGTCTCCTTTGTCATCGCGGCTGCATGGGCAAAACGCAATCAAAGTTTACTAGCAGAAACGCGAACAAAATAGCAAAATGCCCATCACCGAAAATAACGGTAGATGGGCATTTTACTTATCTCTTCTTTTTCGCCCTCAGCAATTCAGAAATACTATCCTGCGCTGTCGGACTTTCTTCCACAACCACTTCCCGAATCCGTTTCGTACCAAATCCTTTAAACATACCAAAACGTCGTAAAGTGATGTCAATGAAAAATAGAATCATTGCCGATAAAATTAACCATTCCGCAATTGGCTTCTTCTCACCACTTTGAAATAACTGAGGACGGAAGGCTTCCCCAGGTTGTTCAAGCACTTTTCCACCTGTCCGTTCTGCAATTTTCGTCATCAATGCTGCATCCGGTGCTAGAGGTTTATATTCATCGCTATAAGGCACTGATACCCCAGCTTCAAATAAACCGCCTTTATCATCCGAGACACCGAAAAATACTAATCCCGGTTTAGCATCGACAGTGACACGTACTTTGCCCGGAGCGAGTGGTTCTGAGATGAAGGGTACTTCTTGTCCATCCTCGTCGACAATGGCAATATCGAGAAATGCCGCCTGACGTGAGCTATCCGTCACCGTATACGTGCCACCACGTTCATGCGTAATGATATAAGGGACTTCTTCATAGGCCGGTAATAGTCTTGCCGCTGCCGTATTCCAGAAGTTTGCATACCCTTCCCACCTTGCCAAATCACCCGTCCACTTGCCCGTCGAATCAGAGGTAAACGCAACCGTTCTTCCTAATCCATACATCCATTCTGCAATGACAGGATCATCCTTATGACTTTCCCCGACAATGGTCGCAGTACTTTTAGCAGTCGTCGCAATATAAGCATTGATTTGCGGTACGCCGTCTTGGAACAAGCTAGTCCATTCCGGCACATTCCCTAACGTCATATAAAACGGATTATCTTCAATATAAGTCCGTGTTAGCATAGACGTTTCTCGCGATAAAATAGCAGGTACCGTCGATTCATCAACTACGTCGTAAAAACGACCGCCACCCGTTTCCGCAAGCTCTTCTAACAACGACCAATCCGCATCTGTACCAATTGCAACCGTCGTTAACGTAATATTATTCTTTTTGCCTTCCTCCAGCACATCCTCATAGCCGGGAGGCATTGCTGATTGACCATCCGTTAATAAAATAATATGTTTGCGCTGCAATTTTAAGTCTGCTAAATCCTCATACGCTTTTTGTACACCGGGAAAAATATTCGTCCCGCCTGCCGCTGGAACTGAGAGAATCTGTTCAATAGCTTCTTTTTTATCTCCTAGCTTATCGACAGGAATGACTTCCCATATTTGATCATCAAAAGCAGTAAACCCGAAAGTATCATCATCGCGGAGTAGCTCAACAGAGCGAGCTGCGGCTTCTCTTGCTAAAACAATTTTCGTGCCCCCCATACTACCAGATCGATCCAATACAATAACTAAACCGAGTGAAGGAAGCTGTTCTTTACCTGTCACTTCCATCTCCACAGGCAACAAACGCTCAATGGGCGACTTGAAATAACCACCGAGTCCAAAGCTTTCATCGCCACCAACCATCATGAAGCCTGTCCCAAAGTTTTTCACTGCCTGCTCAATGAGTGTCATTTTATGTTCTCCAACCATATGCCCCGGCACATTATCAAAAATAATAGCACCGTAGCCTAGATAACCTGATAACGTTTCTGGCAATTGCTCTGCATCGACAACATCTACAGCCATGACACTTTGGTCAAGAATATTTGGTATAACAGATGGACTGCGCTCTGTCCGAACAACGAGCACACGCGGAGATTGCTCCATCATCGTAATTGACAGCATCCGATTATTCTCAAGGAAACTATCATCTGGCACAATGAGCTTCGCCTCATATTTCAATAATCCGCTACCCGTTGCCGAAGCGCGGAATGACAGCGCATTCTTCCCTGGTTCAAGTAGCACCGTTTCGCGAATAATTTCCTTATCGTTCTGATAAATAAACAGCTCGCCTGCCGACCTTGTGGAAGATTCCACTTCCACTTGCAATAGTTGCTTCTCCCCTTCATAAGCAGTACGTGGCGTATCAAAAATCGAAATAGATGCATCCGCGGCTCCTGGTCGTTCGAGTAGCAACGTATCAATCGTGACACGTCCCCCACCGCTATACTTTGGCAATAGCTCCTCAACTGAGCCGAGCGTCTCCAATCCGTCTGATAACAGCACAATTCGAGTAGCTAGTTGCTCTTGAGCAATCGCAGCCGCTAAATCTAGCGCCTTAGCTATATCCGTCTCATCCTTCGTCTCCATTTCCTCGATGACTGGAACGGTTAGTGGATTAGCTGTCAATTGCACATCTGTCCGAAATGTTTCGGCAAATGAATACAGACCGACAGACTGATTTTCTTTACGCTCTTTTAAACTGGTTGCTAGCCACTCATTCGCTAAATCCTTCGCCCCTGCAATTGAAACAGAACGGTCTACAACAAATAAAATCTGTTCTTCATTAGCACGCAATGTAAGATAAGGTGCAGTCAGTGCAAGGACTAGTGCCGTAATCGCCATACAACGTAAAGCAAATAGGATAGTGCCTTTGCTAAAAAAACGCATAGCAGATGATTTCCACGTATAAGCCATATAGAAGGCAATCGGTATAAGTAATAATAGCCATAACGGCTCTTCAATTCGGATATCCACGTCGTCGTTGCACCTCCCATTCAATCAGCAATAATAGGAGCAGCGGTATGATGAATAGCCAGCCAATCATCTGCTTACCTTCTTCTGCCTCTTCAACATCTGCCGTTTGTCCGATCCGGTACGATGCACCGGCGACAAGCTCCTTCTCAGATTGTTCGAGCTGAACAGCTAACAACTTTTCTGTTTCGCCATCTCTTGATTTGTAAATCCCTGGTTGTGCTGGAGCGATGAAATTCGAGCCATCAATAAATGTCGTGACATACTCATCCCGCGGGGTATAGATTTCTAGTCCTTCTGCCTTGCCACCTGACAACACTGCTTTTCGTTCATTTGGCACGAATAGTCCTAACGTATCTGTGTCAGAACGCAGCTGTTCAGCTGCACTCCAGATGAATAGCGGGAACGAGGGATGTAGAGGCCAATCCGTCAATTCAATATCGGCTAGTACAACAATATCTCCGCGCTTCGATCGTTGGATAAAAGGCTGATCCCCCACCGATGCAATCGTCGTATACGATGTAAAAGGTGGATAGAGTGCACTCACATAAACATCATCGATATTTGCAATCGTAAACAGTGGATCAGCAGTGCTCTGTACAGCCCCTGCTACCGGCGTAGTCGATTTATCGTTACGCCCAATAATAATGACAGGCTTCGATCCTTTTTTTAGTAAAGAAACATCATTCGTTACACTTATAGCGCTATCCTGCGCATCTACTAATTCTTTAGCAGAACCAGTTGAAACCATTAAACCGACTGCTTCAAAGGCTCGTTTTACCAACTCATGTAGTTGCGCATCGACAACTGCCTCTGATACTTCAGTACCTAGTAAAATTGCCGCTGTATTATCCTCCTTATATTCATCAGCCACACTAATTTCAGCTTGCAACGCTTGGCTATCTGGCAGTTCTTTAAACGATAACAACGCCTCTTTTTCGGCTTCGACAGTAAATTTCTCTTCGAGTAACACTTCACCTGTTAGAGGATTCGTGAGTTGTATATCTCCGGTTTGCTCGACCCCAGATGCATTGATTATCTTCACAATCGCTTCCGTTCCTTGCGGCGTTTTCACTGCACCAAATTTATTGATGGAAACATTGACGAGCTCTTCCTCTGAACCGTGAATGGTCCAAGCAATGTCACTATCGCCCTCGGCAAAAGCCGCCCGATCCAACGAATCTGTGAAAATATGAATATCCGCTCCACCCGCCGAAGCAATCGACCGCGCAAATTCCAACGCTCGCTCCATATGTTCATGCTCATAGGACACTGCTAATTTGTCGATAGCTACGAGTAGCACTTCCTCGTCCGTTTGCTCCCGCACAACAATTGCCGGCTCCTTGCCCGTCGTCACAATCGTTATTGGCTCACCCGAACGACTGGCGACAAGCTCCTTCATAGCCTCCTGCTGCAGTGCAAATAACGGTGTTTGCCCCTTACCTGCCAGCATACTCGCAGACGTATCCACGATCAGGATAGTATGCCCTCCAACTTCCTGTTCTTTCGGCAAAAAAGGGCCAAGTAAAATGAAAACCAACAGCAACAACGCAGCCATTTGGAGATAAAATAATGCATTACGCTGTAAGTTTTTTAAATACGGTGATACTTTCGTTTCCCGCATGGATTGCCGCCAAAATAATGTCGAAGAAATTGTTGTCACTTCATATTTTTTTCGAAAGAAATAGTACAGTAAGACGACCAACGGAAAAATAATCGTCCAACTATTAATAATATGATTCAATCCCATGTGGTCGTCTCCCTATCGCAGCCAACCTGCATGGCGTATTTTTTTCGTCACCGTCTCCATAACCCCATCGGCTACCTCGGCACGAACTAAGTGTATTCCAAATTTACCCGCTAGAGCAGTTAGCTGTGCTTCATGTGCTAACTTAATAGCCAAATAATCCTGTACGGCACGTCTCGTCATCGTTACCTCGACGCCTGTACCACTCTCACTGTCAATCAACCGGACATCACCTTCATAAGAAGGAGCTTCTTCAGGTTGTGAATGAACCGTCAAAATACGGATATCTCCACAAATCCCCGGTAAACGGCGGAATAAATGTTCCCACTTAGTCGTTTCTTCCAGCCCATCCGTAATAATAAACAGCACCGTCACTGCCTTTGGAATATGCCGTAATGCACGATCAGTGAAATGGTCGGTCGAGCTGGGGCTACCAATTGAAGCTATAAATTTAGTCAACGAAGACCGATGCATAGAACCTTTTCTTCTATAAAAATAATCCTGTTCATCTGACCACGTCGAAAATGACATCGTATCGCCACTTTTCAACGCAATATGTCCGAGTGCAATGGCTAGTTGACGGGCATAATCCCATTTGCCATCTACGCCCATCGACTTGGTGGAATCGAGGAGTACATGGATACGCATCTCCTGCTCGTCAAGAAATTGCTTGATGAACGGCTTGTCCGTTCGTGCATAAACATTCCAATCGATATGACGCAAATCATCGCCCGGGTGGTATTCTCTGAAATCAGAAAAGTCGAGTGATGAACCTGTCTTGCGTGATCGGTGTGTACCTTTATGATGTCCGAGTCGTCCAGATCTAGAAACGATAGATAATGCACCGAGCCTTTTCGCTAGTCTGTCAGGAAACAATTCGCCACTCATTACACAGAAGCCCCTTGTCGTACTTCTTCAAGCAATTTCGTAATCAGTCCATCAACATCGACACCCTCTGCTTCTCCTTCATAATTAATGAGAATACGGTGACGCAATGCTGGTTTAGCAACTGTTTTAATATCTGCGATGGATACATGAAAACGCCCAGCCATTAACGCCCGCGCTTTGGCTAGCCTTATAATCGACTGCAGCCCCCGCGGTCCACTGCCATATTGAACGTATTTCGACCAATCATCTGCAGAACCAGTTGTGCTAGATGCCGCCTCAATGGAGTTAGCAGCATTTTTATGAGTCGCTGCAACCAAATCCACTGCATAATCAATCATTTCATCTGCAATGACAATTTCTTTTACCATCTGCTGCGCCAGCACAATCGTTTCCGCATCCATCACTTTTTGAATAGCGGTCATTGTCGGTCCTGTTGTGCGTAAAACGATTTCCTTCAGCTCTGATTTTTCTGGATAGGGTAATAAAATCTTACACAAAAATCGGTCCATTTGTGCTTCTGGCAGTGGATATGTCCCTTCCATTTCAATCGGGTTTTGGGTAGCAAGAACAAAAAATGGTTTCGCCATTTTTCGTGTTTCACCAAGCACTGTCACCGTTTGCTCACCCATCGCCTCCAGTAAAGCACTTTGCGTTTTTGGTGTCGCACGGTTAATTTCATCCGCTAGAACCATCTGGCTAAATATCGGTCCCTCTTTAAAAGCAAAGCGCTGCATTCCTTGCTCATTCCGCTCCAAAATACTTGTTCCTGTAATATCCGCTGGCATTAAATCCGGCGTGAATTGGATCCGCGAAAATGATAGGTCGAGTACTTCTGAAATTGTTCGAATAAGCATCGTCTTCCCAAGCCCCGGTAGCCCTTCCAACAATGCATGCCCATCTGCTAGTATCGAATAAAGAGAAAACTCAACCGCTTCTTTCTGCCCGACAATAAACTTTCCAATTTCCTCTTTCACCGTTTCAAGTTTCCCGCTCATCTCTTCAAACTGCTCAGGTGTAAATGGCATATGTGCACTCCCATTCTATATTATTCTTTCCCACGTTCATTCAATCGAAGAAAAATAATCTGAAAGAATATGCTGTAAATCTGGCGGTAGCTTCATCTTCTCAGAACTTTTTAAGTAAGAATCTTTATAGTCACCAACTACCTCTTGATAAGGACGAATGGTCCCTTTCTCTACTGGTCCTTGCGCTTCACGCTCTTCGATGAAATCACCTTCACCTAGATTGCCACCTACAACCGAAGGGTCACCTTTTTCGCCAATACGATTGTAAGGAACCGATAACAAATTGCGCCCTCCTGACCCTTGGCCTTGTCCTTGCCCTTGACCCTGTCCTTGTCCTTGTCCTTGTCCTTGTCCTTGTCCTTGTCCTTGTCCTTGTCCTTGTCCTTGCCCTTGCCCCTGTCCCTGTCCTTGTCCCTGTCCTTGACCTTGTCCCTGACCTTGACCTTGACCTTGGCTCTGTCCTTGTCCTTCACCTTGACTTTGTCCCTCGCCTCCGCCAGTTGCCTCGCCTGTACCTTCACCACTTGCAGTACCTGCTTTACCATCTGTCGCTGACGGTGATGCATTTGCACCTGCTAGTGCTGGTAATGTTGGTGCTTTTCCTACCTGATTCAATGCGCTATGAGCTTTTCCTAGATTTTGGGCTAGTTGATCCACTAACTTGCCAAGCTCCTTAAGTTCTTGCTCTTCCACCTCGGTTAAAGCATCAGCAGGATTATCAGACTTGTCGGCGGCTTCTTTTTTCTCAGCAAGGCGTTGTTCTTTCAGACGCAACTCCTTCTGTTTTTTGACAAGCTCTTTCAATACATCTTCAGTAAGTTCTGCAGTTAGTAATTTTTCCGCAAGGTCCTGCAATTCTTTTTTCACCTCAGGAAGTGGCTCTTTTTTGACCAATTCCTTTATTTCCTTCTTTACTTCCTCAATCACTTCTTTTTCTTTAACAACGGCTTTCGCCTCTAGTTGTGCTTCAGAAGGGAAAATAAGTAGAACTGCCAGGCAACCTGATGCGACCGCGATACCCGCAAGCATCTTCACATTGAAATACTGCTTATTTCTCTTTTTAAAGCCTTCGAATGCCGGGTAGATTTTCGACTCCGCTGCGACAATAAGCGCCGAAGCTAGATGCGTTTCACCGATTTTATCATCCAATGCAGTAATTAGTAGATTGTCCGGCATATAACTATCAAGCCTGTGAACGGCATCACTTTTTCGTAGACGTTTGTAAATGATAAAAATAATTGTTGCCGCGACAGTAATCACTGCGACAATCCAAGCGAATCGTCCATAATGAGGTAGCACGAACAATCTAGAAGCCGCAACAACAAGTAAGGCGAACAATACAGCCATAAACAAACCTGTTTGTAACGTATGGACAGCCCTTTCAAAACGAAGTCGTGTCAACGCTTTACGGACATACTTTGTTAGTAGTGATTTCCCAGCCATTCGCCTACCCCCTTATTATCATTTGAAGCGCTTCATATTAACCCTTAATTTTTTCACTGCTAACCAAAGTGATATAACGGTAATGGATAAGTAAAAAATGAGATAACCAATCCAAACGGGAAATTTCACCTGTGTCATTTCCGCTATACTTTCTCCCATCGCTGGTGATAGTATAGTAGCAAAAAGCACCGCTGGATTGATGGACGCCAGAACATGCCCGACAATAGATGTTGGTAACGGACCAACCCCAGTGAAATTTAACCTTGTCACCTGTAACACGATAATAAGTAAAAAACCAGTGACGACTGATAAAAATAGCATCATGCCATACGTCGCAATCATCGACACAATCGTTCTACGAATGAGTGTCGAAAACAGAATCCCTATACTACCAATGGCTAAAAGCGTCACAAACAGAAAAAAGAATATGCGAACAAAATCCATCGGCGAAATCCCACCGAATAAAAAAACTAAACTATAAACTGGTAATGCAGCCACTGTTAGCAACATTAAAAAAGCTACAGATGACAGAAGTTTACCCAATATAATTTGAAACGAACTTTGAGAAGTTGTTAACAAAATGGGTAATGTCTGTTTCTCCCTTTCACTACTAATCGCCCCAGCCGTCAAGCCCGGCGTGATGAATAACACCAAGCCGAGTTGGATAAATGCCAAGAAAGCAAACAACAGCATACTTTCAGTCGGTCTAAAATAGGAAACACCCGTTAAACTCATCGTCGTGAAGATAAAGCCGAAGACAAACACACACATAGCCGCTAAATAGAAGAAAATGCCTACAAAACTTTTCGGTGATCGAAACCGTAGCTTCAATTCTTTGAACAGTACTGGATTATGAAAACTCATTTTCATCCTTATTCATCTCCTTTCGTAATTTCCATGAACACATCTTCTAAATTCGTGACATGCTCCATGAAAGAAAGGAGTGGAATATCATGGAGAATCGCTCTTTTTAACAGACCCGCCTGATCTTGTTCTGCTCCTTTATAAACAAATGTTAGACCAGCCCCTCCATCCAACGTCTGTATAGAAGAGATGAATGGGTCTTCCTCGAAAAAGGCAATCGCCTGCTCCATCGCACCCGCCAAACGAACCGTAATCACTCGCTCACCACGCAACTTATCTTGAATTTCAGCAACAGAGCCGTGTGCAATGAGCCGTCCATTATCAATCACACCAATCTCATCACACATCTCCGCAAGTTCAGGTAAAATGTGAGAAGAAATCAAAATCGTTTTGCCCATCTTTTTCAACGTTTTCAAAATATCTCTCATTTCAACACGCGCACGTGGATCAAGACCCGATGCCGGTTCATCAAGAATAAGCACTTTTGGATCATGGATAAGACTTCGCGCCAGGCATAGCCTTTGCTTCATACCCCGAGATAGTAAATCGACATAGTCATAGCGCTTATGTGACAGATTGACTAACTCTAACAATTGCGGAATAAGAACCTTTCGTTCTGCTTCTGGAATACCATAACTAGCTCCGTAAAAGTCTAGATACTCATCTGCCTTTAGCTGATCGTACACACCGAAAAAGTCCGGCATATAGCCAATCATCTTGCGCACTTCGGCAGGTTTTTCCCGCACGCTGACGCCATTGATGAATACATCCCCTACAGTTGGCTGTAGCAAAGTTGCCAAAATAAGAAATGTCGTCGATTTTCCTGCTCCATTTGCCCCAACAAAGCCGAAGACAGTTCCCTCTGATAGCGTCAAATTCAAATCATCGAGTGCACAAAACTTGCCATATTTCTTTGTCAGGCCCTTAATTTCAATCATTTTGCCACCTCGCCATTCAATTTGAGCTCCGGAACGCGTCCCATGTTTCCTTGCTGTATGTTTTTCACGGCTAAATGAAGAACAATTGTCCCGTCGGAAGATATATAATCATCTAGCTTATCAGTGAACGTAAATTTACTCGTATCCTGTGGCTCAAATTCGCCCGTTTTACTATTTAAAATACTGACCTCATACAATTGTTGTTGAACTTTCCACACTTCAAGTGATGTCCATTTCAACTTCATTGCTAGCAGTTTTTCCGGTATTTTCCAAGTTTGTAGGTAAGCAGGTTCATTGAAATAATAATCGGGGGTAGCATAACCCGCTTGTTCCGCTCGATGCAAAGTCGTTTCAGACACAACCGACATCTCCATCATTTCTGGCTCGACCGTCACAGCGCTAGAAAACAATACATCTACTTCAATTGGCTGGGCGACCATTGTCATTGATGAGACAGTTGGCTTACCGTTCACAAGCTCTATCGGAACAATCTGCGTATCCGTATAACCAATAATCGCTGGTTTCCCCACCTTATTCATATGTTCCCCTGAAAAGGCTAACATGCTATCTCTTCTCATCTTTGTTAAATTATTCGTCTGCCCTTGCTGAGGATTCATATATGGAGTTGAATACGAATTGAATATTGAACGCCTAGGTAACAGCGTACTTGTTTTCAACGTTTCATTCACTTGAACCGTTTCTCCCGGTCCTAAATCACCGAGCGCAATTTGCTGTACACCTGACCAAATGACGACATCTGTTAAAGCAAACGGAAAATCATTCGTCACAGTACCTGTCAATTGTTTATCGACAACCTTCAACTGATTACCGAAGGTACCCACATTCTCCACTGTCGTTTGACCATAAATCGTCGCAACATCCCAATAGCCTGCGTTGCGAAGATGTACCCTTGAACCCTCTGTATCCTTTTCAAGCATTGTACGTTTATGGACAGGTATTGAAGTTGATGAACCAAATAGGTCATCTCCGCGGTTCGATGCAAACAAGGTTGTTTCTGCTGCGGTTGTAAATGTAAAATTCCCTGACCTATTCGTCAGCAAAGACTCCGCATAATACCCTGTCATACTGCCATCCAACGCCACATTCAACATCGCTGTATGCTGAATTTGTGCCCGAGCAATTCGATCTTTCGCTCCGTAAGCAAAAATAGCTATCGAAGTAAGTACTGCAATTGCAGGAATTATCCACCACGTATACTCTCGCTTATCCTTCCTTCTCAAGATAAAATAAAGAACAGGAATAATCAGGACCATATACAAAATAATAATACCTAAGATAACTGGAGCCGACACTCTAAAAGATGGAAATAACTCATTCACATCACCAACTGAATAAACGATTGCCTCCATTGGCTCGTCGGAATAATAGTTTGTTGAAGAAGTACTTTTAGGTGCCACACGTTCTCCAGCTACAAATAATGTATTCCAAAATGCAGTCATCCCTTCCATTTCTGCCAACGGACTATCCCCTACAGAAAATGGGGTTTGTATAATAACACCGTCACCAAGCCTCTTATAGGCAATTAACACATTACCCTCATCCTCCAACAATGAGTTTGCATGCTCAGTTAGTTCCGTTTCATAAGAAGCAACTATTCCTTCAATACCTTCTGTTGCTGCCCAATTATTTAAAACTGCAGCATTCATTTCCTTCTGACCGTTGAACTTTAATGGTAAATATTCGGCAAATAAACCTGCTTCAGCCCGGCTATTATCAGACCCACCCATAATTAAAATTCCACCTGTACGCACCCATCCAAGCAGCGCCTGTTGTTGCTTCGACGATAAATCTGCCAATGGATATTCATCAATGATGATATAATTGGCGGCTTCCCATCCTACTGCCTCTTCTGGAAACTTCGTTTTCTCCGAAATTTTAGCAGCATCCACCGAAACCAATGTCGTTGAAGCGCCATGTCTAACCTTTTTCAATGCCGTTAACCGATCTACATTGTCGGTAAACAAAACGGCAAACGTATTATCCGCATTTTGCAATATAGCCGGGATATGCTGTGAACCTTTGTGCTTAATTTCTTTTCCTTTTTGCCAGCCACCTTCATAGAAAAAGATTGTTTTGCTTGATTGACTATTAAACGGATTACCGTTATCATTCATTTTTCCATTGACAAACGATACCGTCTTCGTTTCACCTGCACCGATTTCCAGTGGAAACGCTTCTCCAGCTCCCATCGAGTAAGTATATTCCATATCGATCACCATATCTCCACTAAAAGCCGTTCCTGTATTTTCAATGGTTACAGTGACCGGCGCACCTTTGCCATACTTCGCTTTGCCATCAAGGCCAAACGCCACACTGACCTTCAATTCTGGTGCCGCAAGTGCAGTCGCAGTTGGTATGAAAAAAAACGTTGCCATCAGTAACAACATAAACAGCATGAGCTTTTTCCACATAGTCATATCCCCCTATCTAAGCCGTTTATCAATTCCTACTTCCTTCTCTATTAGTACGAACTAAACCTAGCAAAGTTCCGTATTTTCGTATTATTTGTAATCCTTTCGTAATCTTTCCGCATGTGTTTGAACTATTTGAGCAAAGGCATCCACCTGCTTTAACGCAAATGAAGACTCATAACCAATTAGCCACGTATCACGTGTCAATTCAAACTCCTCTTCACTATTCAGCAACGGCATCTTATTGACGTCTTCATCGCCTCTCAATGTTATAGACGGTAAAATAGCATAACCAATCCCATTCAGCGCTAATTGCTTACATGTTTCTATTTGGTCAACGGTAATTTGACGTCCTGGATTTTTCGGAAAATGGCGCTGCCACCAGCGCTGGATTTCCATGAAATAATTTGAATCACTCTTAAATTGGATAAATGGTCGATCCGTATCCTTTAACTCGTCAATAGACGTAATTTCGCGATCTACAAGATAAAGATGGTCGCGGAACAAATAAGTTTTATGACTTTTCCAATCCACTTGCCCACGTACAATACCAACATGGGCTTCCCCTTCGTACAAAGCCTTAACGATTTCAGAGCTCCAGCCTGTCATCAGCGAAATTTTCGCGTCAGGATACATCTCAACATATTCTTTTAACACTTGAGGCAGCCACGTTTGTCCGATGATAGACGCACAGGCAATTTTCAATGTCCCATGCACCTTATCCGCCATCGAAGCAATCATCGCAAACGTTTCTTCCTTTTTCAAAATTGTTTCCCGCGCATGCGCAATGACTAACTCTCCTGCTGGCGTCGGCTCAAGCCCTTTTTGCGAACGGATAAATAATAATGTTCCCCACTCTTTTTCAATCGTTTGCAAGCGTTGGGATAATGCTGGCTGGGATAAAAATAAGCGCTCCGCCGCTTTCCGCATATTGCCTTCCTCGGCAAGTGCTTTTATAATTTCAAGTTCTGTCGTTGTCATGTAATAACCCCTTCCCACGTGGAATCCGTAATATAAGCAGAAAACTGACGACTGCAAAAGCCGCAACCGCGATATACACCCATTGTAAAGAATTATCCAATGCATCCTGTAATATAAATAGCTGATCTTTTGACAACATTGCTCTATTTTCATCTGTCAGTAACAGATTGACATCTTCCAATCCCATAGTTGATTTTTCATTCATAAAACGAATCATCAGCGAACCATTTAAGACAGCACCAAAAAGTGCTGCCCCAATCGTATTGCCAAAATTGCGCATGAACATATTAGCAGCAGTTGCAGATCCTCGACGTTCATGAGGAACAGCGCCTTGTATCGTGACAATGAATGAAGTGCTCGTCAACCCCATGCCAATACCGACAAAAAAGCTTGCGCCAGCAGCCCACCATGGACCCGATCCAGCATCCATTAATACAAACAGCAACGCACCTAAGATGAGCGATAGTCCGCCAAAAAATGACACTGTAAACGTCCCATGACGGATTAACAAATGGCCTGCAACAGAAGATGCAATTGGCCAGCCGATGGACATTGCAGTCAATGTAAAGCCAGCGATAATCGCCGGCTGCTCCATCACCCCTGTAACAAAGGTTGGCAAGTAAGAGGATATCCCTATCAAAATAACACCTGATGTCAATGACACCAAATTTGCATAAAGAATAATAGGATTTTTCCAAATAGCAAATGGAATCATTGGATCTTCTGCCTGCTTTTCCACCTTAATGAATACCATGAATAAGACAAGCCCTCCAATGATGAGGATGGTGCTTGTTAAGGAGAGCCAGCTAAACGACTGCCCCCCTTCACTCAGCCAAAATAAAATAGCGGATATGGACAAGGTAAGCAGTGCAGCCCCCTTATAATCAATAAATACCTTTTGCTGTCGTTTCGGCTCATGAAGGAATAGTAAAATACCAAGCATTGCTAAAATACCAAGTGGTACATTGACCCAGAAAACGAATTTCCAATTCATATATTGCACAATCAGCCCGCCAATGACTGGACCTGACACTGCAGAAATGCCCCACACACTCGATAAATAACCTTGAACTTTCGCACGCTCTTCGGTTGTATAAATATCACCAACAATCGTCGTGGCAATCGGCATAACGGCACCTGCACCAAAACCTTGAATCAATCGAAATACAATTAATTGCTCCATTGACACAGCAAAACCGCAAAGAATGGAACCTATTAAAAAAATCGTTAAACCAATAAAAAGTATCGGTTTCCTGCCAAATAAATCCGCCAATTTTCCATAGATTAGGACTGTAACCGTACTCATTAATAAATAAGCAGAGAATATCCAACTATATCTTGAAAAACCACCTAAATCAGCCGCAATTACTGGCATGGCTGTCGTTACGATTGTAGCCTCAACAGCACCTACAAACATTGCCAACATAACGGATAGTAGTACCAATGGGCGATTTGTTATTTTACTTTTACTCACAGCTCCTTATGCTCCTCTCAATCAGAAAAAGGCTCCATCCACGGAGCCTTTCATTTCCTTCTGTACACTTATTCAACAGAATAGATATATTTTTTAAACTGCTTTAAAATAACACGTCGTGTTAATATCCCTGCAAACGTTCCATCTTCCTCTACTACACAAAGGAAAGTGTGATTGATCAGAAGATCTAACCCTTTCTGGAAGCGATCAGTCGTCTTTATATAAGGAATATCAGTCTGCATAATTGTATCGACTTTTAAATCGGCTAAACGTTCATATTCAATACGCTCCATACCTAAAATAGAATCCGTAATCATCCCTATTCCAAGCAGTCCCTTTAGATGATATTTCGCATCAAGGACCGGCATCGCCGAGTACCCTGTTTTCGTTAGGACAAGCAATGCATGCTCTGCATTATTACCAAGTTGTACATGTGCTACCTTCTCAGATGAAATAATGTAATCTGCAATCGGTGTAAAGAGAAAATCCCTGTTATTTACAGAAATCACGTAAATCAGCTCCCTCTGTAGCCCTGTTGTTCATGATAGAAGCTACATATCTATCATATCATAAAAAAGCTACGCAGACCCTATAATCAATTACACCAATGCATGATTGCGTCTAGATTTTGCATTGACAATCGAACAGCAAAGGGTTCAATTAGCCTTAATTTCTGTGCACTTAGCAGAAATCAAAGCACTTTTAGGGCACGACGTTCTCAGGTTGAAAAAACCCCTTCTAATTAGAAGAGGCTGCATAATAAAATATGACAATGAATATAAAACTAGCCGCGACGAGAATGACCCAAATAATCGGGTTCAATGTAAATGGATGATTTTCAATTACTTCTGGAATAGCGCTATCTTGACCATTCGCTACCGTATTTGGCTGTCTCGTTTTGCGTGCTGACATTAAACCAATTAGACAAATAATCAAAACAACAATTATCATCGGCACAACCCAGATGTCCATTCAGCCATCACTCCTTTTAAGAGAAGGATGTGCTTAATTAGTAAAGCTATTCAATTGATTCATTCAAAATGGATATTGATTCAGCCATTGTCCACCATCTAATGTGACAATTTCACCATTCATATACGATGCCTTATCAGACATGATAAACGCAGCAAGTTCGGCGATTTCTTCCGGCTGACCTAATCGGCCAAGTGGAATCGATGCAATTGTACGTTTTGCCGCTTGCTCGGACTCCCACAGCTTCTCTGCTCCGCCCGTACGATCAATCGGGCCTGGTGCAATCCCGTTAACACGGATGCCATAACTTCGACCCCATTCAACAGCTAGTGTGCGGGTTAACGACATTACACCAGCTTTTGCAGCCGCAGAATGTACGACACCAGGGCCTGCATCCCAAGCATATGTCGCGAGCATATTCAAAATCGCTCCCTTTTGCCCTTTGTCAATCCAGTACTTGCCGACTGCACTTGAACAGTAAAACGTACCATTTAACACAATATCAATGACAGATTTCCAGCCATTCGCTGACAACTCCTCTGCCCGTACAATAAAATTCCCTGCTGCATTGTTAATAAGTCCATCAATGCGACCAAATTTCTCATCCGTAAAAGCAATCAGCGCTTCGATCGATTCAACATTTCGTACATCCATCTGGAACGGATGTGCGTTGTCGCCAATCTCCTCTTGTGCAGCCTTGAGACGATCCAAATCCCTACCTGTAATGACGACCTCTGCACCTTCTGATGCAAACCTTTTTGCCATATATTTCCCCATACCATTCGATCCACCCGTTACAATGATAACCTTATCAGTAAACATACCAATGCCCCCTTAACATGAATGAGTGTTCACTCATAATTGTATCATGTTCTTTTGCACATGACGAGAACAAAAATACGGACAGTGAATCGTACTCACTGTCCGTAAGAGGAATTATCGGCTATAGGCAAAATATTTTTCCACGAGTTCATCTACCGGAATCGCTTTACTATATAAAAAGCCCTGTGCTTTCTGACAGTTTGCTCCAAGTAAAATGCTTGCCTGCAAATCCTTTTCGACACCCTCTGCAATAACCTCCATCCCAAGATTATGGGCTAGATTGATAATTGTTTTCGCAATGGCTTCATTTTTCACATCAATTTCTATATCCTGTATGAATGACCGATCAATCTTGATAATATCAATCGGATATTGCTTCAAATAACTAAGAGAAGAATAACCCGTTCCAAAATCATCTACAGAGATAACTATGCCAATCTCCTTCAACTCATTCAAAATGGTTAGCGTCTCATTTATATTTACCAATGCACTTTCCGTAATTTCTACTTCAAGTGACGAAGACCGAATGCCATAAGTCGAGATTTTCTCTTTCACTTTCCCTACAAAATCTTCCATCCTAAATTGCTTTGGAGAAATATTGACAGCAATTCGGACCGGTTTAAACTGCTTGTTCTGCCATTCCTTCAATTGACTACAAACCTGATCCAATACCCAATCACCAATACTATGAATCAGACCAGACTCCTCCGCAATTGGGATGAAATGCGCAGGAGACACAAAGCCAAATTTACGGTTGTTCCATCGAAGAAGTGCTTCAAAGCTGCCAATATGACCTGTTTTTAAATCGACCTGCGGCTGGTAATGAACAGTCAGTTCATCCAACTCAATCGCTCGTCGCAAATGAGATTCCATTAATACTTCATCAGGGAACACTGAATTCATCTCCACGCGATAAAAGCGATAATGCGCACGCCCACGCTCCTTGACATAGCTTAATGCCTGCTCCGACTTTCTTAATAGTTTCTCAAGCGTTCGACCATCTTCCGGATATACTGAGATTCCAATCGATACTGAGATAAAATATTCCTGATGATCATAATAAAACGGCTTCCCAAAATCATTTAATATTTTTTGCGAAAAGTTTTCTGTAATAGCAACTGAATGATTTTTCATAATAACGATGAACTCATCACTACTGTTTCGATATAACCTAGCTAACGGAGGGGAAATCATTTTCAGCCGATCGGCCACCATTTTCAAAATTTCGTCTCCGCCGTTTTGACCAAGAGATTCGTTAATCAGTTTAAAACGGTCCAATCCGATATGAATTACAGCCAAATGCTCACTGTTTTTCAATGCAAAATTCGCCTCTTCAACAAATTGCTCTTTCATCGCCCGGCGATTCCATAAACCTGTTAACTGATCGTGATACGATAAATAAAGAAGTTTTTCATCATTTTCACGATGAATAGTTGTATCACGCAAAATCAGATGTATTTCTTTAACATCCATTTCAACGACGACTGGTATTGCTTTCAAATGTGTCGGTATTAAGTAACCATTTTTGTGAAATAGTGTTGAACCTTCCATTTCAAAAGACTCCCCACGTAATGCCCGTAGGAAATTCAATTCAAATTCTTCCAATTCATCCTCACCGATTAAATTCAAAATTGAACGGTCAGAAAGCTCTTTGAAGCGATAGCCAAATAATTGATGAACTGCACGATTAGCGTTCACGATTTTCAAATTTTTGTCAATCGTAATAATCGGATCGAGATTATGGTCAATGACAGATGTATATTTTTGTTCCAATATTAATGAACTTTCTCTTTCCGCAACAATGTCCGATCGTTCGCATAGCCCTATACAAATAAATTCTTGTCCACTTTCATCTGTATAATGCTGTAAATCTACTTCAAATAATATACTTTCTTTATCTTTTAGTACTTCAATTTCAGTTTTATATGCAGAGCCCATAGGGAGTTTTTTTAAAGTGCGTAGAACGGGTTTCCAAAATTCCCCGAAAAAATCAGATGCCGATTGGTTGACTTCCTTCGCAAAGTACTCAATCGCCAATACATTTGCGTAAATTACATCAAAATCATTCTGATTTGTTTTACCAACGAGTACAAACATATTAAACGAATGCCCAAATATATAGGACTCAATAATTTCTTCAAAATGATCTTTTACGATAATATTTCCCATAAGTACCTCCATTTGTTGCGCAAATATCCTAATGTTAACAACATTTCTTGATAGCAATGCATAAATACATTGCCCGTTACATTACTTAATAGTCTGCACCTATGACTGGTAAGTATGTATCAATATTAATACTATATTGATGCAACTCATACTAGTATACTGTTTTTTACAACAAAATGGACTATTTCCAACAAAATATTTTGTCGGAAGATGTACATTCCTTCACATTCTTGTTATTATCAGAACATATGTAATCATTTATGTTTTCAAAGGAGGTTTATTTTTGACAAACGATCTTTCTACCCAACAATTGGCCATTGCTATTTATACAGTGAATCGCCATGCAAAAACGGCACCTGATAATAAACAATTATACTCTTTAAAGAAGAAAGCCATCGACAAACTGATCCGTTTAGGCAAAGCTGAAAAAGTCGGATTACATTTTGTTGATAACCCTAAATTCAGTAAGCAGCATTCCACTGTTCTCGTCCGTTGTGACAACTTCCTCTTCCATACAATCCCAGAAAAAGAAGACTTCAACACGCTTCCACATCTCGGACAACAAGACCCTACTTCTCGTAATCCACAAGAACGGATGAGTCTAAAACTAGCACGCGAACTTCTCTCCCTCTATGTCGATTCCCCTCAGACGAAAACTACGGTCGAAAAACAACCAAAGGTCGTACAAAAACAAAAGAAATCGATACATTCGATGCAAAATAGTCGCAGCTTCCGTTCTTCTTACTTAGACGGCAAATGACAAAAGAGAACCACATACCGAATTCCGGAGTGGTTCCCTTTCTTATTTTAAATCCTATCAATTTCTTAGAAAAGTTACGCAAAATTAAGAAGTAAATGCTTTGTTCAATGTGCAATAGTTCCCGAAATTGTATCTTCGGGAACTTACACACTTTAACAATGTTATCACTTCTTTTCTTTCTCAGTACCTGCACTTTCCACTTCAGCATTGGAGGTTTGCGGCAGGAGATGATGCACAACAGGATAATCGACAAATCTAAAATCATTGATATTTTTTGTAAAGAGCCTGCGTTCCTTTATCACTAAACCCCTGTTCTACGAGTTGCTCATACATCTCACGTGCAAGCTGAAGACCTGGGAGCTTTAATTGCATTGCCTCTGCTTCTGCTAATGCGATATTCATATCCTTTAAAAAGTGTTTCACGTAAAATCCTGGCTCAAAATCTCCCTGTAACATGCGAGGTGCTAAATTCGATAAAGACCAAGAACCTGCAGCACCCGATGAAATAGAAGCTAACACGGTTTCAGCATCAAGCCCTGCATGCTGTCCATAGGCAATTGCCTCACAAACACCAATCATATTCGTTGCAATGGCAATTTGGTTACACATTTTTGTATGCTGTCCAGCACCCGCCACACCTTGGTAGACAATTTGCTTCCCAAAAATCGAAAGCATCGGCAAAACCTCATCGAATACTCGCTTCTCTCCACCACACATGATTGACAATGTTCCATTTTTTGCACCTACATCTCCTCCGGATACTGGCGCATCAATCGAAGCCATTTTCAGCTTGTTAGCTTGCTCCGCAATACGTTTAGCAAGCGCTGGACTAGATGTCGTCATGTCGATGACAATCTGATCTTCCTTCCCGTTGGCGAAAATACCACCTTCGCCAAAATAAACCTCTTCCACATCTGTTGGATAGCCAACCATTGTCAGTACCACGTTAGCCCCAATCACTGCTTGGCCTACTGTGTTCGCCCAAACTGCACCTGCCTCCACCAGTGGCTCTGCCTTTGCTTTCGTCCTTGTAAATACAACAACCTCATAGTTCTCACGTAGCAAGTGTCTGACAATACTCGCGCCCATAACACCCGTACCAATAAATGCAATTTTACGATTTCCCACCAAAATACCCCCTACATAAAATTTCTAGCTTCTTTCAATTTTATCAGAGAATATTTTATTTTCCATCATGATATCTATACGAGACGATGACTCGTACAAATAAAAAAGGAGGACAGTCCATATACAAGGACCGTCCTCAAAAGGGGGAAATGAGAATGTTGCTGTGTTCATTAGTAATTTCCCCCACTTTTCGACACATTAAACATCTTTTATAAATAATTATTTTTTATTTTTCAAACGATCAAAAAACGATAGCATTTCCCTGTTAAAAAAAGTCCTTGTTCCTATCAAACTGGTTCATGAGGCTGTCGAGTTTTCTACTAAACTCAAGCGTTTCATCAGCAGTTAGACCTTCTTTATCGGCTGCCCCCATCATAGCTTCACGCAACATTTCAATCTCTTCTTCCAAGCTAGGCTCCAAGACAACCCCTCCATCCATGGAATAACATATAGCTACAACCCTATTATACAGGAATCCACATCTAAAAAGCGACGAAACTTATTGACAACTCTCCAAAAAAAAATTTACAATCAGTCAAAAACGATAGATATTGAAAACACTTTACGTTACACTATTTTTAAGGCACACTATAAACGATTAATCCAAAGTGATAATCAGCCATTTTGACGCCAAAACTAGACTAGTCACAAAGGAGTTGTTATATAATGTTAATCGCAGCGGTTGGCAATATTATTGAATTCAAAGACGGCCTACAAGGGATTGTAGAAAAAGTAAATGAAAACTCAGTCATTGTAGACCTCACATATATGGAAAACTTTGAAGAGCTTGAGCTGGAAGAAAAAACTGTCATCAACCATAAGCGTTATACTATCATTCATGGTGAAGGCCAAATTAAGGAATGAAACATTAGACGATTACATACGTCCAACTTAGTATAGGAGGGGTTTTCGATGAAGAGCAAATGGAAATTTTTATACGCAGCAATCGCGACCGCTTTACTACTTACGGCATGCGGTACAGATACTGGCAAGGAGAATACTGATGGCAAAACAAATGGATCTGCAAATCCAGTAGAAGAAACAGATAAAGTTACTGAGGATGAACAAGAACCAGCAGAACCTGATGCATCCGAAACACCTGATGCATCGAATAACGAAATGGAGGAGGCAATTGTAACTGCTAGTGATGAACAAAACTACACAATTTCTGTCCTTCCCGACTATACATTGACAAGCGAAGAACCTGGCAAGGATTCCCTATTCTTTGACGCAGACGGTTCGCAATTCATGCGCATCGAAACGATGGTAAATGAGCAAGGCACATATGACCACCTCGTTGAAAACATGAAAGCTATCCTTGAAGCGGCAAATGAAGAAGGCACGCCAACTGAATTGACTGATAGCGCTGCTATTCCTACTGGGGACCGGATTGAGAATGCAACAGTTTTTGCTAACGGATCTGTTACAGGTATCGTCTTTGAGCGTGGAAGCATGATTGTGAGACTAACTATTTTCGATTCTCCAAATAAAGAGCATTTCCAAAACTTCCTGCACATGGGTGAAACGATTGAATCGAAATAAATGAATTGAAAAGCCGTATGGAGAAATTCTCCATACGGCTTTTTCATAATAAAAAACGACACTCTTTGAAGTGAGATGTCGTTCTTCATGATAAATCTTTCACCGATAAACCTAACTTTCGGATTAAACCAATTGCCTGCTCTTGTTCTTCTACTGTCAACGCAGACATAATTGACTCAATATTCTCCGCATGTTCGGGAAATATCGCAGTCATTAATTCAATTCCTTTAGAGGTAATCGACATATATGTGATGCGCTTATCTTCCTTGCAAAATACGCGTTCCAGTAATCCACGCTGTTCCAGCTTATCAACAACATACGTCATTGAGCCGCTTCGCAGCAAAATTTTCTGACCGATTTTCTGAATCGGCTGTTTCCCCTTATGGTAAAGGAGTTCAAGGACTGCAAATTCAGTCGGATTCAGTCCGTGTTTGTTATTCGTTATATTGGCCTCTTCCAAAATTACTTTACTTGCCCTCGAAAGGACAATAAACAACTTTAAGGCACGTTCTGTATCTGTTTTCATTTTTCTGTTCCACCTTTTGTTTCCCACTCAAGAGTCGCCACCATTATAACGGTAAGGACACCCTTCTGTCAAAAGAGAAACAAGTTTAGAAACGATTCTCTCAGGAAGACAATAACTTTTTATCATCCTGAACCGGACTCTTCATATGGGCAATGACGAGCGGAAATGTTACGATAAAGGTCGTCCCCTGACCTAGCTCACTTTCAACTGAAATGGTCCCACCATGTTCTTCGATTACTTTAAGAACAAATGGCAAACCTAGCCCTGTCCCTTCCGGCTTACTTGTAAAGAAAGGCATGAATACCTGATTGATTTGATTATTATTCATTCCTTTTCCGGTGTCCGAGATACTTAGGATGAGTTGCTGCGAATTATCCGACTCGATGGTAGTCGTTAAAATTCCGCCAGGGGACATTGCTTCAAAAGCATTTTTAAAGAGGTTAAGTAGTACTTGCTTCATTTTGTCAGCATCAGCATTCATCAATGTATTTTGAACGCATGTCACTTTTTGCTCGATGGAAATCCCTTCCAATATCGCTTTTGGCTGCATGATCTGAACCATATCAGCTACTAACACTTCAAGGGAAAGTAACGTCTTTTTATTCAAGCCAGGCTTAGAAAGAATGAGCATCTCACTCAATATCGATTCCATTCTTGTGACTTCACCTTCAATAACTGCAAGGTATTTTATCGCATCGCCATCGGCAGATAGCTTTAGTAATTGGACGAAGCCTTTTAGTGTCGTCATCGGGTTTCTAATTTCATGGGCTATGCTAGCCGCCAATTCACCTACTGTTGACAGTGAACCGGAATGTGCTAAGCGCTCCTCTAAAATCACTTTCTCTGTTCGATCATTCATGCGTATCAAATACATTTTTGTTTTACTATCGAAAAAGGTAGATATATGATAGTATCTTATATCGTCAACGGATTGCTCATACCTTTTTGTTTCTTCTACATATCCAAATATGTGTACGTCTTTTTTATATTTAAGAAATAGTTCGGTGTCACTCTGAAATAATGTTGTAAGTACAGATGCATGCTTACCCACAAAATAATCTTTAGGCATATTAAAAAATGCAGTGTGCATATCGTTGACTTCACGGATGATATCCTGCTGATCTACAACGACCATGAAGTTGTCCGAATTATGAAAGGCATGTACATATGCTTTTCCAGCAAGATTATCGTTATAGTGCTGAACGTCAAAAAATGCAACAATCTGATGAGCATCATCCACATACATTAGATGTGCTTTTGTAGCATGTATACTACCAGATGCAGTTTGGATTTTAATATCCACTATTTTTTCTTCACATTCATGTAAGGAGCCGATAACTTCATCCCACTGTTTTATAGATTGTTTATCAATGAACTGCTCAATACTTTCCGATTCTTGAACACCAAATTCTTGACCGAATTTATTATTCACAAATAACAATGTACCGTCGAGATTAAAAACTACACCGGGTCTCTCTATATCATTCAATAAAAAAGGTATATGCTTCATTACTTTTTCCTTTTTACATTTCAAGTGTATTCCTCCTGATCCTGTTTCAAGACAGTATGAAAAATAGCAATGATTCATGCAGAAAGGTCAAAATTATGCAAAACGCCACTAATTCTGATTATTCCATATTGTTAATGCGTTGGATATAGACCTTTCTACCCAACTTAGAAAATGAACAAAGAGTAGTGATTATAATAGAAAAGAGGACTTAAACAATGAACATCATACTTTCGACGTTAAATGCGAAATACATTCATACTAATATCGCTATCCGCTATTTGAAATCATATGCATTACCGGAGTATAATTCGACGCTTGCTGAATACACAATTAAGGATCCTACGATAAATATCGTATCAGATTTATATCAAAAAACACCTGACGTTGTCGGATTCAGTCTATATATCTGGAACATTGAAGAAACGATTAAAGTAATACGTATGCTCAAAAAAGTAAAACCAGATGTCAAAATTATTGCAGGTGGTCCTGAAGTCATGTATGACTACGATTATTGGTTAGAGCGTGTACCAGAAATCGATGTGATTGTCATCGGAGAGGGAGAAAGAACCTTCAAACAGTTGTTGGATGTCTATGCGGGAAAGGAAGATATTTCGACTGTTCAGGGGATTGCCTATCATAAGGATAACCAATTAAAAATTACAGCCCCTGGGCCTAAACTGGATTTGCGTGAGCTACCTAGCCCTTTTCGTTTTGCAGAAGATATACCAGAACTCAACAAACGCGTAACGTATATCGAAACAAGCCGTGGCTGTCCATTTTCTTGCCAGTTTTGTCTGTCTTCCATCGAAGTCGGCGTTCGCTACTTCAATCGGGATGCCATTAAAGACGATATCCGCTATTTAATGGCGAATGGTGCCAAAACCATCAAGTTTGTCGATCGAACATTCAATATTAGCAGAAGCTACGCCATGGAAATGTTTCAATTTTTAATTGATGAACATGTGCCAGGTACGGTTTTCCAGTTTGAAATTACGGGAGATATTATGCGCCCGGAGGTCATCCATTTTTTGAATGAAAATGCGCCTGCTGGATTATTCCGCTTTGAGATTGGTGTGCAGTCTACGAACGATTTAACGAATGAGCTTGTTCAGCGACGCCAAAACTTTGAAAAATTGTCCCGTACAGTAACAATGGTCAAAGAAGGCGGGAAAATTGACCAGCATTTAGACTTAATCGCAGGATTGCCTGAAGAGGATTATGCTTCGTTCCGTAATACATTCAATGAGGTTTTCGCCATGCGACCAGAGGAATTACAGCTCGGCTTCTTAAAATTGCTACGTGGAACTGGATTGCGTATCCAAGCCGAGCAATATGGCTATACATTTGTCGACGAAGCACCTTACGAGATATTCTCCAACAATGTGCTGTCATTCGATGATATTATACGCATCAAGCATACAGAAGATGTCCTCGAAAAGTATTGGAACGACAATCGCTTACCGCGCACTGTCGAATATCTCGTATCCGAGGTCTTTGAAACACCATTCGATTTCTTCCAACAGTTCGGGACGTACTGGGAAACGCAGGGCTGGTCAAGAATCGGACATCAGCTAGAAGATTTGTTTACCCGTTTAAACGATTTTTTAGAAGAAGATGGCCAAGCTGATATGACCATCACACAGAGTCTTATGAAACTTGATTACTTGGCGCATCATAAATTCCAACCACGTAAAGTGTGGTGGCAGGATGATATGCCGGCAGATGAGCTTGTAGCAATCGAACAATCATTGCTCAATAATCCAAATATCCTAGGTGAAACGTTTGCTTCCTACAACTTAACCGCCCGCAATATCCGTAAACAGACATTTATCACTCCGATCGCTGTCAACCCGAAGGATGCGGAAATCGGGATTGTAGAAAAAACGTCTGGCTATCTTGTGACTGTGTTTAGGCATGGAGAGCAGCCTGTGTTTCTGTTTTTTGATCATGTCGTAGCTGTTTCGTCAAATAAATAAAATACAAAACAAGGCTGTTCCCAATCCAAGGGACAGCCTTGTTTTTCAGCCAATAATCACACGCTCTTTCGGGAAGCGATAATGTGGTTTTTTCGTTTTCCCTCCTAGTGTATAGAGGAATGAGATGAGCCCCACTCGCCCGATGAACATTAATGCCATAATTATTAATTTCCCGGTACTCGAAAGATCCGACGTGATGCCGAGTGACATACCGCATGTACCGAAGGCAGATGTGATTTCAAATAATAATGCCACCGCCGGGACGCCCGGTTCTGTAATGAGTAAAATTAGCAATGCAGTCATGACCATAACAACTGCAACGATAATAACCGCATACGAACGAAACACATCTATTAGCTTAATTTCCCTGTTGAACACGTTAATCACTTCATGCCCCCGTGCAAAGTTAACGAGAAATAGAATAGCTATCGCAAAAGTTGTCGTCCGAATACCACCCCCGACCGAGCTTGGCGATGCACCGATAAACATCAATGAACTAATGAAAATGTCCGTTGCTTCACTAAAGTGCGTGATATCATGCGTTGTCAACCCAGCAGACCTAGATGACACCGAGTGAAATAACGACGTAAAGAATTTTTCATGCCACGTCATCCCTTTGAAGGAATGAAAAGATTCCAATATAAAAATCATCAGTGTCCCCCAAACTAGCAGGAGGCCAAATGTCACGGTCGTTATTTTAGTAAATAAGGAAAAACGGAAATTCGGTACCTTTTTCGAAAAATAACTTTTCACCTCGATTAAGACAGGAAAGCCAATAGCACCTAACATAATCAAAATCATCGTCACCGATTGAACAAAATAGTCATTAAAATAAGGAACAAGTGATGCACCCGTAATATCAAATCCAGCATTAGTAGTTGCCGATACCGCCAAAAAAGTACCATTCAGAAGTGCTTCACCAAACGTATCGTAAAACTGCAGCATATAAGCAGTTAAAATTAAGCTACCTATAATTTCAATCAAAAAGATAATCTTAACGATTTCCCTTATAAGATGCACAACCCCCGCCAAGCTATATTGGTTATGGTCAACCATAATCAACTGACGTTCGCGTAGACCGATTCGCTTTTTAACAATTAACCAAAAAAATGTGCCAATCGACATAATGCCAATACCACCAAATTGAAGTACAACTATAATCATACAGAGCCCGAAAACCGTATACGTATCCCAAATGTTAATCGTCGTTAGCCCCGTAACACTAACCGCACTAACGGCTGTAAAAAGACTATCAATGAAACTAACCTTGACTCCCGGCTTATAAACGCCTGGTAAATTCAACAAAAGAACCGAAAAGGCAATAGCTAGAAAATAATAAAAAACAATAATTTGTGCTGGTGTGAATCTACGAAAATTTTCACGTGTGAATTTCAACTGTATCGCCTATCCTTTCAACCATTCAAAGCTGTTGTACCCATTTTAGAGAAGTCGATGCAAAAATGATAGTAGAAACTAAAAAAAAAGAAAAAAAGATGCCGTATACGATTCACGGCATCCTCTTCATGTATATTATTTTTTATTTTCCTTACGACTATTCCTCACACCAAACAAATAACCACCAATAACAATTCCTACAAGGACAATCCAAAATGTCAATTTCCATCCAGTCGAATGTGGAAAACCTACGTCAATGATTTGTAATTTTGGATGCGCTAACGTAAGAACGACCAATTTGATACCTACCCAACCAACAATCAAAAAGGCTGCTGTTTCTAATGATGGGAATTTCTCTAACAAGACAACGAACTGACGAGCTGCGAAACGCATAATGATCAATCCGATAATACCACCCAATAGCATAACGGTAAATTGACCGCCATTAATGCCACCTATATCGAAATCACCTAGCGCTGGAAGTGTGATTGCCAGCGCAACCGCAGCTAGCATCGAGTCTAATGCAAATGCGATATCTGCAAGTTCTACCTTCAATACAGTCATCCAGAAACCAGAACCTTTACGAGATTTTTCATCTTTTTCAGGATCTTCATCTGTATTCTTTCTCTGGTCTAGAAGACTTTTAATGGATATGAATAACAGATATGCAGCTCCTAATGCCTGTATTTGCCAAATATCTACAAGTAATGTAATCATAAATAACGCAGCAAACCGGAACACAAATGCACCTAATAATCCGTAAAATAGGGCTTTCTTTTGTTGTTCACGCGGTAAATGCTTCACCATAACCGCCATAACTACCGCATTATCTGCTGCCAATAATCCCTCGAGTACAATCAGTACAACGAGTACCCATGCGTATTCCAATAATATTGCTTCCAAATCCATTCCTCCTACACTTTTTTCAAACAAAAAAGACCCTCACCTAATAAAAGGCAAAGGTCTCGCTAAGTCAGAATTTTGATTTTCAAAAATCTAGCTATCATAACCGATGGCGTCAGCCATGTATTGACGACTATGAAATAGGTTTCCCTAAAGCTACTCCCCCTTGACATGATGTCAAAAGTTATTAAGTTGTTGGGTACTTTTGTTTTATTATACCACCTCAATCCTAAAAGTAAAACAATAGCTTATCCGATTTTAATATGAAAATCAGGATTATCTTTATTTTCCTTATAGAATGCTGTCATAGATGGAATGGATTGGAGAAAGTCAGCACAACTGATGCCACTTCCTTCAAGTAGCTTTTGGGCAATCATTGTATCAAATGTGGCATTCCACATTAAATAGTCAATCGTTTCTGCTTCAACACCTAGTTTGCGCTGTAGCCAAATCGAAGACAGCCCCGTTCTAGCTAGCACTTGCGGCATTCTTCCCTTTGGCTTTTTCCCCGTCAGCTCCACAACCATTGCCCTATAAATTTCCTCAATTGGGTGGGGTGATGGATCTGTTAAATGGATGGTTTGTCCTGCTGCCTCTATTTTACTCGCGAGAAAGACTGTTGCATGAATAATATAGTCAATCGGCACAACATTTATACACGCAGTTGTCTTTCCTACATACGGGATGACAGGCATCCATTTTAGACGATCAATCATGTTCATAAAAAAATAGGGTCCATCAAACTTAATGGTCTTACCTGTTTTCGAATGCCCACGTACAATTCCCGGCCGGATAATCGTTACAGCTACATCGGATTTCAATTCCTCCACAAGTAATTCTGCCTCAAACTTCGTTTCCTCGTAATGATTTTTAAAAGCAGCCGGACGAATCAATTCCGTTTCAAGCAACAATCCTTCTCGTTTTCCTGCCACATAAGCTGTGCTGAAGTACATATAACGTGTGATAGACGGATGATTACGTATAAACTCATTGACTTGTCTTGTTCCCTCTACATTGACGTCCCAAGCAATTTCCGCTTTGACAGCTAAATCGTAAATCGCTGCCAAATGCCACACCGTCAACGTTTCTTCGTACAACTGTTTGACGGTCTGTTTGGTCAACCCCAGATTCACTTGCGTAATGTCTCCAACAATGATGTCAAAAGGAATCTCAACATTCATCTCCATCATCATCGAAGCTGCCTTATCCTTCGCTAGTTGCTCTTGACTTGCTTGCACCACCGCGTATAACTTCTCAACTTGACCAACACGCACCAATTCTTTAATCAATTCCGTTGCGATGAAACCAGGAAACCCTGTAAAAAAATGAGTTTGCACATAATCGCCCCCTTGTTTTATTAGTTTAACAATAGCGCTTCGTAATTGGAAGAATATTCAGATTCAAAAAGAGCCTCCCATTGCAGGAAGCTCCTTCATCATTTATTCGTGACTGCACGCCTTCTTGTTTCACGATCAAACAAGCTATACATAATCGGCACTACATACAGTGTCAGCAATGTTGAACTTAATAAGCCACCTATGACGGCAATGCCCATCGGCTGATTCATTTCTGTTCCTTCCCCTAGTCCAAGCGCTAGCGGTAGCAAGCCTAGAATCGTCGTCAAAGCCGTCATCAAAATAGGACGCACCCGATCCCTTACTGAAGCAATGATCGCATCATATGAGCTAAGCCCTGCCTCCTTGCGCTGATTAATATAATCCACAAGAACAATCCCGTTGTTAACGACAATTCCAACAAGAACAAGAATCCCGATAATCGCCGTCACACTAATGGGCGTACTTGTCATATACAAGCCCGCAGCTACTCCTATGACCATTAAAGGAACAGAAAACATAATGACAAACGGATACTTGAATGATTCAAACTGTGCCGCCATCACAATATAAACGAGCACTACCGCAAGCGCTAATGCCATCAGCATGTCATCAATGGCACTATCAAATAATTCTCTGTCGCCACTATACGTCAGTTCAATTTCCTCCGGCATCTCAAGCCCTGCAATCACTTCATTCACTTTCTTCGTCATATCCCCAAGCGTCTGCGACGACTCATATTTCACATTAAAGGTTACTGAATGCGCTTGATCGACGCGTTGAATGGACACCGGTCCTTCTGCAATATGGATTTTCGCCACTTCCCCAAGCGATACAAATGTCCCCATCGAAGTACGCAGCTTCAATTTTCTCAACTGCTCCACGCTATTCCGGTATTTCTCATCATATTGCACATAAACCCCAAATACCGCATCATTTTCGCCAATAATCTGTGTAGCAAATGACCCCCGTGTCACACTATTCACTGTTTGTGCAATTTGATAGGCTGTTAAGCCTTTAGTAGAAGCCTTTTCACGGTCCACTTCAATTTGAATTTCATCCACCGTATTTTGTAAGTTATTTTTTACTTCCATGACAGCATCCAGTGTCACAAGCGCATCATTTAACTCTATTACAGCTTCATTCAACCGCGCTTCATCCGTATCATTCAATGCAAATGTCAAGGTATTTGGACTGGATCCTGCCGCTGTTTGCATAGCAAAGCCAATTTCCGCGTCCTCACCCACTACCTTCTGCACTTTTGGCTGCACAGCATCGACGAATTCAAAAATGGAACGCTCTCGATTTGCTAACGGCACAAGCTTAACATAGATCTCCGCTACATTCGCCTTCGAAGAGCCTTGTGCCAAACCTTCCTGCGTACCACCGACAAGGCTCACATACACTTCCACATCCGGTTCGTCCTTCAGTTGCGCTTCAATGCGTTTCACTACATCATCTGTCGCTGTTGGCGAGGAACCATTCGGCAATTTCACCGATATACTCACAAACCCTTCGTCCGTTGCCGGTAAAAATTCAGTTCCTACTTTGAATAAACCAAAGCCACTTAGTACAAGCAGAACCACTGTCACAAACAACACTGAGAATCGGTATTTCAATGCCCACCTTACTGACCTTTCAAAGGTGCCTAACGTTTTCGAGCGACGTCTTCGCGCTTCAATGTTGCCTCTTGGCTTCTTCAATAAATGACCGGCCATCATCGGCACAACTGTCAAAGCGACGACGAGCGACGCAAACAAGCTAAACGAAATCGTTAAGGCAAACTCCGTAAAAATTTGACCAATCAAGCCGCTGATGAAAATGACCGGTACAAAAACAGCTAATGTCGTCAAGGTCGAAGCCGTGATTGCTCCGCCAACCTCTTTCGTCCCATCAAATGCAGCCTGTTTCGGCTCCTTGCCCATCGCTAAATGCCTTTCAATATTTTCAATGACCACAATGGCATTATCGACTAACATCCCAATACCAAGTGCTAGCGCACCAAGCGTCATAATATTGAGGGAGAAATTTGCAAAATACATCAACACAAATGTCACAATGACGGAATAAGGAATGGCAATCCCGATAATAATTGGACTTTTTATGCCCCGTAGGAACAAGAACAAAATAAGCATGGCGAAAATACCGCCCAAAACGAGAGACTGACCGATATTGTTGATGGCTAGCTTGACGTAATCACCTTGGTCAAACAAAATATCTGATTCAACATCTTGAAACTCATCCTTTTTAAGTAGCGTGTCTAGCGCCTCTTTGAAGGCTGTTGAAACATCCGCTGTGTTTGAGCCTGATTCTTGTAGGACAGACATCAGAACGGCTCGCTGATCATTGGCACGCGTTGTGGTAGCCGAATCCGCTTCCACAAGAGCGATATCCGCGACGTCCCCAATCGTTATTTTGTCCCCCGTTAACGGATTCGTACTCACAATGACATTTTCAATATCGGATAGTGTCGTTAAAGTACTCAATATACGAGTCGTCAGCTGTTTGCCATCTTGCGTCTCAATCGGCTCACCCGGCATTGACACATGATTCGCTTGAATCATTTGGACAATATCCGATTGTATTAGCCCATTAGACTCCAGCTTTTGTTGATCTAAAATAATTTGTACTTCTTCTACTAATTTTCCCGACACAGTAACACTTGCAACACCTTCTGTTCGTCGCAATTCGGTTTCCAGCTGCTCAGCAATTTTCCGAATATCAGCTTCATCTGTTGTAGCCCGTAACGACAACTGAATGACCGGAAACTGAGACGGATCAAATTTCATAAACCGTGGTTTATTGGCTCCTTCTGGAACAGGCACTTGATCCACGCGCTGCATAATATCAAGCTGCACATCGTCAATATTCGTCGACCAATCGAACATCAGCAAAATGAAGTTCGAGCCTTCCTGCGATGAGGATTGCATCGACTTCAATCCGGGAGCAGTCGACAAACTATTTTCAAGCGGCTTCGTTAATTTCTCACTAACTTCTGCCGGTGATGCTCCCGGATAGCTTGACACAACGACCGCAATTGGTGGATTCAGCTCTGGAATGAGCGTAACTGGAATGCGAAAAAATGACACAGCTCCAAGAATAATAACGAGAAACATGGTCACGATCGTAAATACAGGTCTTTTTATAGAGAAATCACTAATTTTCATACGCACGACCCTTTCTTCAATTATCCATTTCGTTAATCATATTGAAAGAACAGATCAACTTCAAACGACAACCTCTTTTTTAAATCAAATACTATACATTTCGTGTACAGTTATATTTGGATCGCTTTGGATTGAACGACTTCTATATTATTACCGAGATGTTTTTTATGTATAGGGATGCGACTTCGCCGCATCCCTATACATTTTTTCGGTAATAATATGGTGGTCTTTCATCCGTCGCTCTCCAAAGGCAAAGGTACACGTAGTACTAACGCTTTTTTTGACGAATGAATAGAAGACTTCCTACATGGATAAGAACCCCCAAAGATACAATTTTGGGGGCTGAAGCTTTCAATATGGGCTTTTCTATTTTTATTTTGGCTATGTTAAATAACTCTGTTTCTATTTGATTACAACGAATGGATATTTCACAAAATTATTAGGAATATAATTAATGGAACTTATAACTCATTGAGAACGTTTCAAATAGTAGGATTGCTGTTCAACTAACTTACATGTTAGAAGGGGGAGTATTTCTTTGGAAACTAAAGAAGAAGTGAATATTAAAGACGAAAAAAAGAAAATTTATAAAAATATCTTAAAAATGTTGGCAGTAGTCGGTTAGGTGTTTTTTGCATTGATTGGTTACGGAGTTTATTGGGCGTTCTATGATATGAATAGGTTACCGACAGGGGAATATCTCACGGAGGAGATATCTCCTGATGGAAAGTACACCCTAAAAGCATATGTCACCAACGGTGGAGCTACAGTGTCATATGCTATTCGAGGTGAGTTGGTCTTTAATCAAAGAAATAATAAAACGAAAAATATTTATTGGAATTACAGAGAGGAGTCTGCCAATATCACTTGGACTGATAATGATACAGTAGTGATTAATGGGCATTTATTGGATGTAACAAAAGAGAAATTTGATTTTAGAAATCAATAATCCATCATTCGTTTAATCGACAAGGAGGCAATTACATGGGGTTTCCTATTTATTTTCTTGCACTGTTTGCAATTATAATTATATTTGTCGCTACCATTATAGTCTATAAACGGCATATCAATAAGACTATAGGAGCAACCGAGGGCAAGCGTACTTCAATGGTTTCTCCATATAGAGTCGCTATTGTTATGACCATAATAGTTTTACTCATTGGCATATTAATCAGCTATTTTGCGGGATATGTTAATGCCTATAAAGATTACGAAGAAGATGCATGGGTGATGTCGCATTCTGATATTCAGACATTCTATGCAGAAGTAAAAGAAGTTGGCGAGAATTCTATATTGGTTGAAGGTATTTCCCTCAATGATGAGAATTATCGAGGTGAGTTTCAATATGATGTATGGGGAGAAGTGAGTATATATCGGGAGGATGCCGTTATCGGGCTTTCTGATTTGTCAGAAGGTGATTTGGTTTCAATCACACTTTTAACCGACCGCACAGGCATTACAAATATCTTCAAAATCCAGCTATTATCTGATAAGAAGTAACCTCGTGTTCCGAACAATACCATTGTCATAAGGGTGATGTTGTAGAAAAGAAAAGATGATTGTTGCCTTGCTTGTGGCAACAAAACCCGCAACAGAATCCGCGGAGCTAGGGAGTTTAAAGACTTTAACAACAAGCGTTACAGGATATTTCCACCTCCATTTCAGAAGGACTTAGTTGCAGATTAATGGACGATAGTTAATCCCGTGAGATAAATAAAAGGAGTTGTTTAAAATGGATGAAAAGAAAGATACGGAAATAAAACAATCTTCAACAGCTGAAAACATTCTTTCTCAGATCAATAGTAAAACAAAGCTAGGCGACTTACGAAAAATCGCGAAGGACATTAAAAAAGATCACGAACTTGCTATGGAACTTTGGTCAACCGAAGAATTTTTGCCCAGACTATTAGCAATCTTAATTATGGACAAAAAACTTCTTTCAGAAGATGTGCTAAATAAGCTTGATAAGGATATGCAGACTCACACTTTTGATGAGCGAAATAACTTAATGGATTGGTTAATGGCTAATCAGCTCACCAAGGACAAGAAGAAAATTGCATTGATGGAGTCATGGGGAAATAGTCCTTCTGCTCTTCAAAGGCGAGCTTTCTGGTATTATCAAGGACGATTGAGATGGACTGGACAAACACCGCCTGATAACACCGCAGACTTGCTATCTGCAATAGAAGCTACTATTACGCAGGAAGAACCGGAAGTTCAATGGGCTATGAATTTCACAGCAGGCTGGATAGGCGTTTATGATGAAAAGAATCGTGCACGTTGTATTAAAATTGGTGAGAAAACGGGCCTTTACAAAGATGAAATAGTCGCAAAAGGATGTACTCCCAGCTATTTGCCGGAGTTCATTACGATTGAAGTTAACAAACGACATAATAATTAGTTACCTCTGAAAAATTTATTAGGTTTGATACAAAAAATAAAGGAATTCAAAGCCTCAATATGAAAATTGTAATAGGCTTGGACCGAAAAATAAAGAAAGCAACGCGTTTTGGCAGCTAGTTAGTGAAATATGCAAGGGATGCAATTACAGGACTTGTTGAACTACCAATGCAAATCCAATTCGTTGGATGGACATTCTTAGAAAGAAACTTACCATTTGATGCAAAAAGAATGAAAGAATGCCTAAGTGATTATAATGAATAGGTTTATCTACCAAAATGTGATTTCTTATTCAACTAACGAAACAGGTTAGTTGAATAAAATTAATGGTAAAATTATGAGTATGGAAGTCAAAGGAGGCTTAAAGTAAATGTTAGGTGAAAATTTTTATGAACAGGTACAAAAGAAACCATTATTCTTTTTGATTTTTAGTATTATAGCAATTGTATTTTTTACTGGTATCACATTTACTTTTGTAATCCCTGGGTTAAAAGGATTCAAATGGCACATCTTATTTACTACACTTTTGATCTATTTTGTAGTTGCGAATATATTTGAAGGGTTATTTAAAGAACGACTATCATTGGTTTTTATACTCTGCTTGATATTTAGTGCTTTAGGAATGGGATGGCGTTTATGGCTTGAATGGGGGGAGTTTAGCATAGTCGAACATATGAATCCATTTGTTCTAATAGGCTATCCTTGTATTATCGCCTTTATAATATTATTAATGTTTCATTTCTCTTCTAAATTTAAGACGAAAAAAATAGTAATTACCGATAAATAAAAATCGCTTTTTCTTCTTCAACTAAAGGAGCAGGTTAGTTCAAGAAGGATTACGTTGTCTGATTGAAGAATTTACGGTATAGATAGACTTAATCAGGCATTTAAAGGGGATGTAGTGAATGGTAAATGCTCATCAAAAATTAGTTTCGTATGTAGATGATATAAAGGAACGCAATAATAGCAGTGCATCTTCATTAGTTATAATAAAGGACGGTAGTATTGTATTAGAACATTATAGTGGATTTCATTCTAATTCAAATACTATACCCATTTCTGAAACCTCAGAGTTTAATGTTGCTTCTGCAAGAAAAAGTTACTTAGGTTTAGCGATAGCCTATGCTTTATATGAAGGTAAAATTAAAAGTCTGGATGACTATGCACTCGATTACTTTGACAGTTTCAATAAGGAACTCCTTGCAGGAACAACTTTAAGGCATTTAGTTACTCACTCTCACGGATTAAACCAGAGAAAGGACGGAATTATTTTTAGGGAATTTGCTCCAGGTGAGGGATGGGCTTACAGAGGAATTAACATTTTAATGATGACAGAACTTATAAATAAACTTTACGGTAAAAGTTTCCCAGAAATACTCAAAGAGAGGGTATTCCTGCCATTAGGTTTTAAAGAAACTGCTTGGCATTCAAGACCAAATGAAAAATTGGTTCAAGTAATTGATAATCCAAACGATATTGCTACATATAAATTAGGTAGTTCAAATGATGGCTTTGACTCAAACCTCCATACCTCAGCTCGGGAATTTGCTTTATGGGGAAATCTTCATTTGAATAATGGAGTAGTAAATGGAAAACAAGTTGTTCCAAAAGAAGTAATTCAATTAGCTACCCGAGTACAAAATCCAACTTATAAAGATAAAGATTTACCACAGAACGGATTGTTTTGGTATGTGAATGATACACCATCGTTAAGAAGCGAAATTGGAGAAAGAGTGCCTAAAGATTCCTATCAAATATTAGGTGTAACGGGTCCGACTTTATTAGTTATTCCTAAATATAATCTTGTTGTCTCAAAAATGTACAATAAACAATATAACTACGGGGGTAACAATTACCTTCATTATTTAAGAGAATTCAGCAATTTAGTTGCTGATACATTTAAAGAGTAAATATGTTCTTGTTCAACGGGTGCTTTAGTTCAATACAAATACTGCAAAAGGACCTGCACTAGGTTCTTTTTCTTTGTTATAAGTAAAAAAGGAACATATTGTACAAAATGCAAGAGTTCCCGAAATTGTATCTTCGGGAACTTACATGCTCTATAAAAAGTCATCTATTCCCTTCTTCCCAAGCAACCGCATTTTTCACTTGAACATTGTAGGTACGCGACAGGCAATTATTCGCAATAAGATGACCGAAAAGGATGTGGCTAGGAATGACGAAGTCATTTCTAGCCACACCCACTACCCCAGTAATACTACCATGAATAATTCGCCGAAAGCGGACCGAAAATGCTCCCGTGAAAAAACCTAGCAAAACGGATAAGACCGCCTTACTAGGTTTTTTTCATCATAACAAACTATACAGCCGGATATCCGGGTATTTATCGTGGAACCAACGCATTGCGAAGTCATTTTCAAACAAGAACACTAAATTATCGTAGCGGTCTTTCACAAGCATTGCACGCTGCCCCGTCATGGAATCCTTAACGTCGCTTTCATTTTCAATCCAGCGCGCTACTTTCGAGCCGACGTGTTCCATACGTACCTCAACATTGTACTCGTTTTTCATGCGGTGCTCGAACACTTCAAATTGTAGTTGACCAACAGCTCCGAGCAATACTTCTTCTGTATGAAGCGTTCGGTAATACTGAATAGCCCCCTCCTGTACAAGCTGTAAAATCCCCTTATGGAAATGCTTCGATTTCATAACGTTTTTCGCCGTTACGCGTACGAAAAGCTCCGGTGTAAACTGCGGCAATGCATCGAATTGGAAGGACGATTTACCACCGATGACTGTATCCCCAATTTGATAGTTCCCCGTATCATGCAAACCAATTATATCGCCAGCTACAGCCTCATCCACTGTTTCGCGGTCATCCGCCAAGAATTGAGTCGTCTGTGTCAGTTTGAATGTTTTCGAAATACGCGGCACTGTCACCGTCATCCCACGTTCAAATGCGCCCGAAACGATACGCACAAATGCGATACGGTCTCTGTGCATTGGATTCATATTCGCCTGGATTTTGAAGATGAAACCTGAGAACTCTTCTGAGTACGGGTTTACTTCTGCTTCATCTTTTGTCATACGCGATTGTGGTGCTGGTGCAAATTGTAAAAATGTTTCTAAAAATGTTTGCACACCAAAATTTGTCAACGCACTACCGAAAAATACTGGTGTTAGTTCACCTTTTGCCACACGCTCTTCATCAAAATCATTGCCTGCTTCGTTTAGTAAAAGAACGTCTTCGAGTGCTTGTTTATAATAAGATGTTTCTGCCATCGGATGGTCTTCAGCAAGTCCACCGTCTTCATTCAACGTAAGAAAACGTTTTTCATCTTCCACGCGCACTTGTTCAATCCGATTATTAAAACGATCGTAAATACCGAGGAATTCTTTCCCCATCCCAATTGGCCAGTTCATAGCATATGATTCAATGCCTAATACTTCTTCTAATTCTTCCATCAGCTCAAGTGGCTCTTTCCCTTGACGGTCCATTTTGTTAATGAATGTAAAGATAGGAATTCCACGCATTCGACAAACTTTGAATAATTTAATCGTTTGTGGCTCAATCCCTTTGGCTGAGTCGACCATCATGACGGCCGCATCGACAGCCATTAACGTACGGTACGTGTCTTCACTGAAATCTTCGTGTCCAGGTGTGTCGAGAATATTAACACGCTTGCCGTCATAATCGAATTGCATAACAGATGATGTCACCGAAATCCCACGTTGTTTCTCGATTTCCATCCAGTCAGATGTAGCAAATTTCCCTGTCTTCTTTCCTTTAACTGTACCTGCATCACGAATTGCACCGCCGAAATAAAGCAGTTTTTCCGTAATCGTTGTTTTCCCAGCATCCGGGTGAGAAATAATCGCAAATGTGCGCCGTGATGCAATTTCTTCCTGTATAGGTTTATCCATTTTATATTGTCTCCTTCTGTTTCGCTTTTCTTAGCATAGACGCATTGCGTGGGGATTTCAACAATTTTTCATTAGAATTTTCAACATACAAAAAGGAACCCCATCAACCTACTCTTGGTTGATGGAGGGTTCCTTCTGTTGAATACCTATTTATAAGCGTTCTAGTTCAAGACAAACTATGTTTTTTCAATTCTTCCAGTAAAGAATCACTTAACATTCTAAACTCAAAATCAAGATGCATATCTGCCATCCAATTTAAATCAATCCTTTGTACCTTAAAAATAGCGCGATTATCATCAGGGAAAAAAAGCTCAATTTGACACCGACAATCGAATTGCTGATCAATATTTTTTATTCTACCTGCCGTCACGCCATCCTCTTGCAAATTTAATCTCAATTTATTGAACAAAATGCCCACCGCTAAATCATGACTATCATTGCACCATGCTACTTCTTCTTTCGTTAGAGAAACGGACTGACACCAGTACGAATACGCTGCATTGCCGTGTTGACTAAAAAAGTTAAGATCATCACGATTAAAATGGAAAGCACTATGCGTCCTTAACGTTTTGTCGATTTCTTCATTGGTGAAAATTATATAATCCTCACCCGAGTCGGATATCAAAGACTTTGGCATGGAGTAAAATGCTAAATTTAAAATAAAACGCTCCACTAATCTGACTCCTCCTCATTTACTTCTCCACTACACCCGTACCAAATTTCTTCTCTGCCTCTGCCAACGCAATTTCCGCATCAGAGTGCGGGTATTTCGTTGAACCGATGATTTGATAATCCTCATGCCCTTTACCAGCGAAAATAATCATATCACCGCGTTCTGCAACGGCAACGGCATGGCGTACCGCCTCTGCACGATCGCCGATGCAAGCATATGCGTCATGTTGCATCCCCGCCGCCAATTCTCCGACAATCGACTCGTACGGCTCGTCACGCGGGTCATCAGTTGTCAGGATAACGTAATCTGCAACAGATGCTTTCTCCGCCATGATCGGACGCTTCAAGCGGTCCCGGTTGCCGCCCGTGCCAATGACAAAAATTAATTTACTACTAGCCTTCTTATAAGGAAGAACAGCCGCAATGGCTTTTTCAATGGCATCAGGTGAATGGGCATAATCGACATAGATCGTTAACGGCAGCTCAGTCTGTACCCGCTCCATACGACCTTTCACAGCAGGTACTTGCGCAAGATAGCCGATGATATCCGCCGTTGCCATACCTTTTGCATATAGTGCTGCGATGACCGCCAATGCGTTATAAACACTAAATTCACCAATTAATTGCATGACGACTTTAAATTCTCCGTCAGGTGCATTCAGGGTAAACGACGTTTCATCAGAAGCCAACACTATATCTGTCCCACGGAACACTGCATCATTGTGGAGCCCATAGGACAAAATAGGATACGACGTCATTTCCTTTAACTTCGCACTCCACGCATCGTCTGCGTTAACAATCGCAAACTTACGCTTGTCCAAATCCTGTCCGAGCTGAGAAAATAACAATCCTTTGGCATGTCCATATTCCTCCATCGTTCCATGGAAATCAAGATGGTCATGGGTCAAGTTGGTGAAAATGGCAATATCAAATTCAACGCCAGCTAAACGCCCTTCCACAAGCCCATGCGAGGACACTTCCATCGTCATCGTCGTACATCCCTCAGCTACCGCCTGTGCAATCATTCCCTGTGTCGTCAGTGTATCTGGCGTTGTGTTTTCCGTATCATACAACATCCCTGCCACATTAAAGCCGATGGTTCCCGATGCAGCTGACTTCTCATCCGCTAGCTGCAAAATAGCTTGAATAATTCCACTAACACTCGTCTTACCATTTGTCCCCGTCACACCAATCATCGTCATCCGCTTGGAGGGATACCCGTAAAAACGAGCCGCTAACAAACCAATCGCTCGTGATGTATTGTCGACAGTGACAACCGCGATTTTGTCCAAATCGACAGCGATTGGCTTAGAAGCCACAATAACCCTTGCACCATTGTCAATCGCTTTTCCAACGTAATCATGACCGTCGACTGTAAATCCTTCGATGCAAACGAAAACCCCTCCGGCACTTACTGCACGCGAATCAACCGCGATATCTGTCACCGTCGATGGAACTGCTCCCATCACTTGTTTAACTGTCAATACTGACAATAATGTTGCTGTATCCATCCAAAAACCTCCGTTCAGTCCATCATCGCTGAAGTAACATATGCGTGAAGCAATTGCGCAGTCGCTGTCAGTGAATCAATATGTGTCCGCTCCAATGCATGTGACGATTCAATACCAGGTCCAAATAATGCATGTTTCACGTCAAAGCCTGCCCGAATCGCGGCAGATGCATCCGAGCCGTAGTATGGATATATATCTAATTTAAAAGGAATATTGCCCACTTTACAAAGCCCCGTCAAATGCTGCGTCAGCGCATAATGATACGGTCCACTCGAATCCTTGGCACAAATCGACACCGTATATTCATCCGACGCTTGTCCATCACCAATCGCACCCATATCAACTGCGATATACTCGACCGTTTCCTTTGGAATATTGGAGTTGCCTCCATAACCAATCTCTTCATTGTTGGAAATATAGAAATGCGTTGTATGTGGCAGTACAGTGCCTTGCTCTTGTAGTGAACGCACAAGCTCTAGCAGCAGTGCTGTACTCGCTTTATCATCCAAATGACGAGATTTAATAAACCCACTTCCCGTCACTTCAAAACGAGGGTCAAAGGATACGAAATCCCCCACCTCAATACCGAGTGCGCGAGTACCAGCAGCATTTGTCACTCTCTCATCAATGCGAATTTCAATATTATCAGCGTTACGTTCCGCGGTTCCCGCATTTTTGTACACATGGACAGTTGTTTGGTGCATTAAAATTGTGCCACGCACCTCTTTTCCTGTTGCCGTATGAATGAGGCAATATTCCCCTTCTACCGCATTCCAGTTAAAGCCACCTACCATCGTTAATTTCAAACGACCGTCGCTCTTAATCTCTTTCACCATCGCACCTAATGTATCTGTATGGGCAGTAAGTAAGCGATGACGCGCTGTATCTCCTCCCTCAATCGTAGCAATAATTGCCCCTTTATTCGTTTTTTTATAGGCAATACCAATTTCATCGAATTGTCGTGAAATAAGTTCCATCACTTTCTCCGTGTAACCGGACGGGCTAGGTGTCTCCACCAGTTCTTTCAGTAGTTCAACCGTACGTCTCTCATTCAATTTCATCATCATTTCCATTTTCCCTCTCCTCCACTTCAAATGATTGTCATTTTATGTAGCCGCGAAATCGTGTATGATATTAGCATAAAGAATTGAATTTTAGTCGAGGTGCCCAATGGAACAGTCAACCGTCATCCATTCACGTAACAAGTTTATCATACTTTTTTTCATTGTTGGCGTCATTATTCATATGATTTTTGTACCCTTTTTACACGATTTCTACGAAACAAGCACAGCACTATTCGGTGTTGCATCTATCGCTACACTCGTAATCATGCAACGCCTGGACATGAATCCCCTATCCTTGCGTCTAGTCATTATTATTACCTACAACTTATATATTTTTTTCATCAACTTATTCTTACCTGATTTATCGAACTTACTTTACTTGATATTCCCAATGCTCCTAACGACCATCTACAACGTTTCCCGTATCAACGTAATTATAACTGCTATTACTTGTGCACAACTAGGTATTCTTTTTTCCTTCCACCACGCTAGCTATCTTTCTGGTGGCGGTGCAATAGGAATTTTTCATGTTATATCCATTTGCATCATGATCGCGTTTCTCTGCTTGTTGTATACCTTTAAAATTTCCCCTCAATGGAATAACATGTTTAGCGAAAACAAAAGAATGGATACTATTCTAATGTCAAAGGAAGGCTATCTCGATCTTTTTTTTGAGCATTCAGAAGACGCCATTGTCGTCTTTGGATTAGACCAAAAAATTATTAAAGTCAATCCCGCATTTGAAAAAATCTATGGTTGGAAAGAAATTGAATGCATTGGACAATCACCAAGATTATTTCCTCCCTCCGAAGATGCGAAGGTCGAGGAACGAACGAAGTACGTGTTACAAGGGCAAAGCTTTCACCTACTTCGCACAAAAGAAATGCGAAAAGGCGGGGTCGTATTTGATGCAGAACTGACCATTACCCCCGTTTATAATAAGCAACACGAAATTGTTGCCATGACATTTATCTCACGAGATATTACACTGAGACTTCAAGCTGAACAACTATTAATTGATACCGAAAAGGTTAAAGCTATCGGTGAAATTGCAGCAAGCGTTGCCCATGAAGTACGCAATCCATTGACGTCAATTTCAGGTTTTATTCAAATTATAAATAATGATTCTGCCAACCCCTATCGTACGTACACAGATGTTATATATAGTGAAATCAATCGTATCGATTTGATTGTTAGTGAATTTCTAGTGCTGTCCAAACCGAATTTGAAGAAATCCACTGCGTTTTTCATTGAGCAAACACTACGGGATGTCATCGTTATGTTCGAGCCTGAGTTTACGCAACGGTCCATTGTTTGCAGTCCTAATATTCCTGCCAACACTGTAACAATTAATAGCAATGAAGATGGGATGAAGCAAGTTTTCATTAACGTATTGAAAAATTCCTCTGAGGCAATTGGCAAAAATGGTGATATAACCATCACATTGACTCGTCAGATAGACAGCATTTCAATCTCCATTCTGGATAATGGACCTGGTATGGATCAAATGACAATGGATAATCTTTACAAACCCTTCTTTACAACGAAGCTTGAAGGTACTGGGCTTGGTATGATGATTTCGAAAAAAATCATTGCTGACCAAGGTGGGACAATGACCGTTTCCAGCATTGTCGGTGAAGGTACTGAAACCGTTATTACGTTACCGATAATATAAGTAAAACCGCTATCCTTAACGGAGAAGCGGTTTTACTACTTTTAGTTTTTGACCATATGGAGGAAAAGCTATATTCATCGGGAAAGTTGTACTTTTTTTCATCATCGCTTTGGCATGTGTAAATGCTTCAAAGCTATATTTTCCATGATAAGCATTCATCCCTGATGGGCCGATCCCGCCAAACGGTAGGTTTCCATTGCCGACATGTGTAATCGTGTCATTAATGCATCCGCCGCCAAACGGTAAATTGTCGGTAAAGTATTCGGAGGCCTGTTCGTTTTCCGTGAACATATAAGCAGCAAGCGGCTTTGGAAGTTGTCGAATGCGATGCACCGCTTCTCCAAGATTATCGTATGTCAAAATCGGCAAAATCGGGCCAAATATTTCATCTTCCATCGAAGCATTATTCCATGATACATTGTCAAGAATTGTCGGTTCAATAAATAAATCCTCACGATTGAAATTACCACCGTAAACGATATGTGAACGATCCTTCTCAAGAATCGTGAGTAAACGACTAAAATGCTTATCATTGACGATCCTACCGTAATCTAAGCTTTCCGAAGCCTTCTCTCCGTAAAACTTTCGAATCGCGACACACATCGCTTTGACGAGCTTTTCTTTTACAGTATGATGCACCAGTACATAGTCGGGTGCAACACAGGTCTGTCCATTGTTGACGAATTTCCCCCATATAATTCGCTCAGCCGCTTTTGGTATATCCGCTGTCTGGTCGACAAGCGCTGGACTTTTTCCACCTAGCTCAAGCGTAATCGGCGTCAAGCGTTCTGATGCTGCTTTCATGACCACTTTGCCAACAGCTACACTTCCTGTAAAGAAAATATAGTCAAAAGATGCATGAATAAGTGCCGAAGTTTCCTTCTGCTCGCCTTCAACAACACGAACAAACTCCGGCGGAAAGATAGCTGTCAAAATCTCCTTCACAATTGCACCTGTATGAATCGTAGTCTCAGAAGGTTTGACGATCGCACAGTTGCCTCCTGCAATCGCACCGACAAGTGGCTCCATCACTAGCTGAAATGGATAATTGAATGGTCCAATAATAAGCACAGATCCGTACGGCTCACGCACGATGAAACTTTTCGCTGGTTGCAAATGAATTGGCGTCTTGACCACTTCCGGCTCCATCCACTGTTCCAGATTTTTAATCATATGCGATATGCTTGAGAGGACAAAACCTATTTCTGTTACATACGATTCAAATGGACTTTTTCGCAAATCTAAATGAAGTGCTTCTAAAATTGCAGCCTCATGTAACTGAATTGCTTCCTTTAGCTTCGACAGCATCGCAATTCGAAAGGCCACACTTCGCGTTTCCCCTGTAAAATAAAAGTTTCGTTGGCTCGCAATCATTACCTCAACATCTTGTGCAGTAACATTCATGTCGCTTCCTCCACTCATTCCTATTTAATCTAACAATTGATCGATCAACCTTTGCACTTCAAGTCCTTCATCAAATGATACAAGTAGCGCTTTTTCACCATTAACAGCTAAAACACATTCTTCTGTTAGCGAATTTACAGTATCGAAGGAAGTCAATATTTCAAAAGGACTGTCTTTTTGTGCGCTGCTAAGTTCCGACCAATTACGCAGTTTCAGAACGCCTTCTACTCCATATACTGTATAGGACAGTTCTTCTTGTTGACCAATTCCTGTAATGCCGTTTACCAGGAAAGGAATGTCACTCTTTGTTTTTCCGATTGCTAGGACACCCATTTCCGCAAGCGTTTCATCTTCAGGATAAACGGTTTCATGGGAAGTGATCGACAATTGACCGAACATCCTGTACATAAGCTGAAAATAATGTGGGAAAATTTCGCGCGTGAAGCCGCCTTGTTCACGTGAAGCAATCCAAGGATTTTGTTGCCAGGCGCGCGGCCAATGTGGGAAATACGCTTGTAGTTCGACTCGAAGTATTTCTCCAATCGTACCTTCATCGACAAGCTGCATCATATGTCGAACTGCCGGATTATAAAGGAGTGGAAAATGCATCGCCGTCTGGATATTGCTATTGTTTGCAGCTGCCGTAGACATCACCAATCCATCTGCCACGTCATGTGCCAGCGGCTTCTCACAAAGAATATTTAATCCTTGAGCAATCGCTTTTTCGCTGAGCATTGCATGAGAAACTGGAGGCGTTCCGACGTAGACCCAGTCCGGTTGAAGCGCAAGGACCTCCTCATAGGAGGATGCCGCATACAGTCCATATGTATCCGCCATTTCTTGCAAACGCTTCCCATTTTCATCAAACAAAGCAACAATCGTCGCTTCGGTATTTTGTATTACTTGTTTAATGATACGTTCACCAACTAGTCCCGTGCCAACAATGGCAAATGTAACTTTTTTCACGTAATTAACCCCTTTTTCAATTTAAAATCAAACACGCCGAGGCGTGTTTGCGTCCAGATTTTGAATTGAGCTTGCTCAATTAACTCCCTTCAAAATCTGTGACATCCGCCAGAGGCTTCAACTTGATACAGCCGGGGTTTGAACCACTGCTGTATCAAGTTGAAAAGGATAGGCCTTACGATTCCTTTTCACATTCTATGTTTTAAATTATACCATTCAAGGGAAAAGAATGTTCAAACAACAAAGACTATTAAGGAGGAAATAGACATGACAACAACTGAAACTTGGTGGGAAACAATTTTTGAAGGCGACCTGTCATTAGGTATTAATAAAGAGCGGCTCAGCGAACTAGAGGAAGAAAATTTTCTTTACTTTAACGATGAAGAACAAGTACAGGAGCTACCACACTGATAGTAAGCGAATGGACTTTGCCGATGCCCCCCACTTCAAGCGAACCCTAAAACAGCTTTTCCATACGATAATGGGAAAGCTGTTTTTTTATCTAAATGCATCAAACCCCCCACCGAATCCAGATGCAATTACACAAGGCGCAATTGATTGAAACTGTATAACTTTACTCAATGCTGCGCCATAGATATAAAGCAGCATAGCTTAAATAGGGCGACCAAACTGGAAAGCGGTCTAGCATTTCCTCTTTAGTCGGCTTACGATCCATTCCCCATAGTTTTTTCAAAGCATTTTGCAAGCCAATATCCGCCAATGGGAATAAATTCGGGCGTCCTAGCCCAAACATCAAAAAGTTTTGAGCTGTCCAAGGTCCAACACCCCTAAATGCTACGAGCCTAGCTACTACCTCCGCATCATCCATTCGCTTAAATTGCTCAAGGTCCAGCGTTCCTTCCGCAATCGACTGCGACAAACCAATGATATATTCCGCCTTCCGCGTGCTGAACTGCCTATCACGCAATTCCGAGACATCCAGCAAGGCAACACGTTCAGGTGATGGATAGCGCCAAACGCCCTCCACTTGTTCTCCGTATGATTCTACAAATCGCTGTGTCAAGGTGTGGGCAAATGATAGATTTAACTGCTGATGAATAATACTCGTCATAAGGTCTCCATATAATGAAAAGCTTTTTATGAGTGGTGTCCCTGCATGTTCCATAAAAAGCGGCTCCAAATCCGTCCCGACAAAATGCGCTTGGATACCGTCAAGCGGCCTGTCGAAGTGAAAAATCGCTTTAACCTCTTCAAATTGGGTATCATTGAGTAATCCTTGCATTGTGAAAGCAGGTTTCACTGTTGTCCCTGTTCCTCGAAGCGTCACAACATTCCCTTCATCCATCGGAATTCGGATTAGTCGCTCCGCGCTATCAACTGCATTGACAGGACTAGTTGCAAGTCTATCCAATGCACGATCAAAATCATAAACGAATGGTAATTCCATTTGTCTTTCGATTAGAAACACCCCCATACCGTTTATTATACTCCGATATAGTTTATTTAGAAAAGGTGTTGACTTCTTTTACAGATTAGCTATAATAGAACTTGTGCAGTAAGCAAGTGCACACGATAACTTCCCAGGTTCCATAGCTCAGCTGGGAGAGCACTACCTCGACAAGGTAGGGGTCGGCGGTTCGAGCCCGTCTGGGACCATACTTAGAACGTCATATGTACCAATGGTTTACAAGAAAACATCTTCCTAAATTGGAGGATGTTTTTTTGTTTTTATATCCTCGTGTGCCGAAAATGTGCCGAATTATTTTCAGTTTCATTTTTAAATTCATCTTTACGAGCATAGCTCTATTATTCTTACATCGAATAAAAGCCCGGATCAGAGGGCTGAATTGATGGGTGACGAAGGAATTACAACAGCCATATTCAATCGTTTACTTCACCGTGTGGAGGTTGTCAAAATAGATGAGTATAGTCATCGTATGAAGCAGCGAACAGTGTTCATTTCTACTTGACGCTTACAAGTGGTTAATTAAATATGGTATAACCTATGATAGAAACCAGAAAAACTATTAAACTAGATAAAATAATATTTAGAAGTGACTTTTTTAATGATCTTTTTTCCTTAGAAGAAAAAGACATGATTACTTCAAAACCTATAAATGTCCCTAATATGATATAAGGTTCCTTCCACAATTCCCACATTAGATATCACTACTCCCTAAATTGGTTTTTTTGTTATTTTTTAGTATACCATGTATAGATCTTTGCTAAGCTTAATCTCCCAAGTAATATCAAAAACTAGTAAATTCTCTTGTTTTGTTTTAATTATTGGATACGGGGAATAGAGTTATATACACAAATTGGGAGTGATGAATAAATGAGTTTACTATGGACTTTAATTGTCGGCGGTGTACTCGGGTGGTTCGCAGGAATGATTATCGGTAGAGATATACCCGGAGGAATTATTGGAAACATTATTGCAGGTTTGATTGGCGGATGGTTAGGTTCTATCCTGCTAGGTTCATGGGGACCAGAAATAGGCGGCTTTTTCGTTATTCCTACATTAATCGGCGCCATTATCTTTGTTCTAATTGTCAGCTTTATTTTAAAGACCTTGAAAAAGTGAAAATTAATACTATGTTCAAAAAAGTATATACAGAAAAAAGTGACCTTCCGCATGGAGTGGTCACTTTTTCAATACTGCCTTCTGATTGTAACATTGGATGCTTAGCTTACCTGGATCACTTTCATACCCTCTAATAAAATCTTGGCATCTGCATTTAAATAGAGACGAATGTCTTTTTTCATCAGTAAATCAGGATTGTTTTTGACTGATAGTCTGAGGCCCCGTACATCAAATCGAGTGGCATAAGTGTTGATGGTGTTAATCATGTGGAGTTCACGGCGGTTATAATTGTTTGTCGTAGAGTTCGACTCACTTTGAAGGAAATCAAGTAACTCTCTTGCATTTCTAGAAAGATGGTGTTTGTTTTTGCGTAATAGTTCCATATTTTTTTCGATGTACGTTCTTGCCGAGATGAGGTCAAGTTTTTCGATGCTCTGATTAATTTTAACTAATAATTCTTGTATCTCCATTGCTTAAGCTCCTTTACGACTATTTTTACCACTCCGTATAAAACAGTCTATTAGTATCATTAAAAGAGTATACAACAGTATTTAGTACTAGTAAATTAAAATGTTCTCAAACGCATATATTTTTTACTGAATAGCAATTAACTTTTTTTCCCACGCTGGTCAATAATGACTGTCAACGCTAGCGCATCATCGAGTGACAGCTTCCCAGCCTTAAAATCCGTTAGCCATTTCTCCGTCAATAAGCCATCCTTAACCGCCTCGGCTAAGTGTTGCTCAAAGGCCATTTTCAACGTGGCAGAACTTGGACTAAACATGCGCACCCCCTCCTTTTCTCCTATAGATGTAATTGTGTTCAATTCAGCCAAGCGTTTTGCAATCGCATTATGAACAGTAGTCATACGACCTTCCGCAATGATACGGTGCGGGCATTGTTTACCACTCCAATCACGATGCCATTTAACTCGATTCACGTCCCAGCCAAATTGTTTAAGTAAACGAGCAATGTATTCAATGGCATTCGCTTCCGCAGCTTTATAGGCAGCACTACCTGATTTCGAGAAACATATTTCAATCCCAATGGATTTGCGGTTGCCGTCCCCATTTCCATCCCCAGCATGCCACCCATTACGATTGAATGGAATTCCATGTACAGCGTGCTTATCGTCAATCGCGACGTGAAATGATGTGGCATTCTTATTGCGCGTCATATAGGCGATTTCGTTAATGGCCGTAGCATCGTTGGCGGTATTATGGATTGTAATGGTTTCCGGCGTCATGACGTATGGCGCCTTGAGCGGATAGAGCGATGTCGGAATAAAATGATTGATGTCAGTATATGCCATATGCTTCACCACCTTCCCTACTAAGATCCTATTACCATGCACGTATTACCATGCACGGGTAACAGCACCTTGTTTAGTAGCATATGGCATAACGTAGACAACCCCTATGACAATGCTACATAACCATAAAAAAATATCTCCCACACCCATTTCTGGTAGTAGGAGATATTATCGCACTTCAATTCCTGTTATAACTGATATTTTCGAATGATTTCACTGACTTTTTCGCTTAGATCCGTTAACCCTTGTGCAAGCATTGTCACACTACCAATTGCTTGTGATTGTTCATCCACAGATGCTGTTACCTCTTCTGCCGATGCAGCAGTTTGTTCTGCAATTGCAGAAACATTTTGAATAGCATCAGTGATCACTTTACTCTGTTCCGTTACTTGCTGAATTTCAACATTCAACTGTTCCATTGCTGCTGAAGTTTCTTGAACTGAGGCTGCAATTTTATTGAACTCTTCTTCTGTATCCTTAACAGCTGTGTTCAATTGACTGGAAATAGTTGTTGTTGTCATCATTGCCATCACAGTGTCTTCTACCTCTTTTTCAATCCCAATGATCATTTGTTGAATTTGGTTCGTTGAGACACTTGATTGTTCAGCTAATTTTCTTACTTCCTCAGCAACAACCGCAAAGCCCTTACCGTGCTCCCCTGCTCGCGCTGCTTCGATACTAGCGTTTAATGCCAATAAATTTGTCTGTGAAGATACGTTAGTAATTGCATCTGTAATCGTCGAAATATCCTTTAACTTCGTATACAGATTAGTAATCCCGACACTGATTTGGTCAGCTGCTAGCGTCGATTCATCATTTGATTTTTTTAGAACCGCAACAATATCTTGTCCTTTTGCTGTTGCATCTTCAGAAACCGCACTAATTTCTTTAATATGCTGATTTTGATCGTTCATTTTATCAACTGAAGCCGTTAAAAGACCTAGGCTTTTATTTGTATCCTCTAGATTAGTCGCTTGTCCGACTGCACCAGTCGTAATTTCCAGCATCGCAGCGCCAATCTCATCGCTACTTGCAGACGTTTCTTCAGACACTGCAGACAGCTCACTGGCCGAAGTCACTAATAATTCACTCGTTGCTTGTACATCTTTCAGTAACGCGCGCAGATTAGTCGTCATTTGATTGAAGGATACACCAATTTTACCAATCTCATCAGACGATTCCGGGAGCTGCTTAACTGTTAAATCCCCATTCGCAATTAGCGAAGAGTTTTGTGAAATCTCACTTAATAAGGCAATCTTTTTCCTTGTGACACCATAGAAAATAGCAGAACCAATACCAACTACGACCAAAATTAGTAGTACTATATCAAATTTCCCAATCAGCACTATGTCCTTTTTAGCGAATTGGTAGCTTGTTATACCGATTACAGAACCAATTATCGCGTTTAACAAGACAGTGAGCATCCATAATTTGAATGAAATTTTACTTGCAGCACTTTGTCTCTTTTGTTCTTTTTGCTTTGCTTGGAACTTTGGTTTCTTTTGCATCTTTGGTTTTCTCTGCTTCTTCTGCATTTACCATCCCTCTTCCCATCTTTCATTATGTCTAAAGTATTACACGCTGAACCTCGACTATATATTTATATCGGTCTGATTGCAAGTGAATAAAGGGTAATTTATGTGAAATCTATATGACTAGAGTCATAACTGGGATTTATTATATTAGAAGCATACCAAACTTTATAGAATATTAAAACATTTTTTTCAAAAGTATTCGACTAATACGATAATCAAACTTCCTTACACGTTAACGCTAATTTACTTTATTAAAAGATTTATTAACTCCCAAGACAATTAGAACTCCTCCACTATAAAATAGCGAAAGGAGTTCTATCATTTTATTTAAGAAACAGCCGCAACTTTATTATTGTCCTCGTCTTTATTCCTAGACAACCATTGAATTACAAACATTACTGCGAAGAGAACCAAACCGACAATATCCGTTATTGTTTCAGGATAAATAAGGAGTAATCCTGTACCAATCGCAATAATACGCTCAATCCAATTACATTTCCGGTACCAATAACCAATCATCCCTGCACCAATGGCAATCATCCCAATAATTGCAGTGGCAACGACCCAGACAATTTCAGGAATCGAGGCACCGATCATCAGCATAGCCGGATTGAAGACAAACATATATGGGATGATAAATGCTGCAACGGCAAGCTTCGCTGATGTAACACCGGTTTTAATAGGATCTCCACCTGAAATCCCAGCTGCTGCAAATGCAGCAAGTGCAACCGGAGGTGTTATATCTGCAATAATCCCAAAATAGAACACGAATAGATGCGCAGAAATAGCGACAACGAGTGGAACTGCTGCATCAGGATTATCCAGCATCAATAGCGTAATAATCGCTGGAGCCGCGATTGTCGATGTTATGACATAGTTTGCAGTCGTCGGGGAACCCATCCCCAAAACGATAGCTGCGAGCATCGTAAAGAATAACGTGAGGAAAATGTTTCCTCCCGCGGCTGAAATAAGTCCTGTCGCAAGGCTCAAGCCTAGGCCAGTCTTTACAACGACCCCTACTATAATACCCGCACAAGCTGTTGCTGCGGCAACGGCAAGAGCTGTACGTGCACCATCAACGAGTGCATGAATCATATCCTTCAATCCAAGACGTGTCGACTTGTCGAACGCACTCACAACAATTGTTAAAACAATTCCGAGAAGAGCTGCTTTCATTGTTGCAATACCGGCTAATAAGAATACAATAATTCCAATAATCGGTAACAGCAAGTAGATTTTCTTTAATGTTTCTTTTCGATCAGGAATCTGATCTTCAGCCATTCCCTGTAAACCTACCCGCTTCGCTTCAAAATGTGTCATGATCCAAACACCTGTGAAATAAAGAAGGGCCGGAATCGCTGCAGCTTTGGCAATTTGCCAGTACGTAACACCGCCGATAAATTCAACCATCAGAAATGCGGCTGCCCCCATAATCGGTGGCATAATTTGACCACCCGTCGAAGCAGCTGCCTCAACACCGCCTGCAAATTCTTTTCGATAGCCAAGCTTTTTCATCATTGGAATGGTATACGAGCCCGAGCCTACAACGTTGGCTACCGAGCTACCTGAAATTGTACCTTGTAAAGCACTTGAGAAAATAGCGACCTTTGCGGGTCCCCCAACTAATCGTCCTGCCAAGACCACAGCAAGGTCGTTGAAATAAGCTCCAACACCTGTCTTCACTAGGAATGCTCCAAATAACAAGAACACAAAAATAAAGGTTGCCGATACACTAATCGGTGTACCTAAAATTCCATCCGTCGTATAGAACATCAGTTGAACAACACTTTTCAAATCTTGCCCACGGTGTGCAAGAAAACCAGGGAAATAGGGTCCCAAAAATGCATAGACTAAAAACGTCACCGAAATAATTGTAATCGGTAATCCTACCGCACGCCTTGCTGCCTCCAAAGTAAGTAGAATAGCAATTACACCTACAACCATATCTAGTGGCGAAACACGACCAACCCGTAGCACAAGTTCGTCAATAAGTAATGGCCAATACAAGCCAACTCCTATTGCAAGAAGTGACAGGATTATATCGTAAAAAGGTACTTTATTCCTTTTAACGCCAACTTTTTTTCTAGCGGGGAATAGGATAAAAATAAGTGCCAGTGCAAATCCTAAGTGAATCGAGCGTTGAATATAGGCGGTGAAAGGCGTACCAATCGATGTATACAATTGGAAAATAGAAAAGGCAAGTAAACCAAAAAAGACAATTTTCTTAAAAATCCCGGTAACATTTCGGGTGTTCGATTCAGGATCATATTTTTGAAGTATTTCTAGCTGTTCCTCTTCTGATAGCATTTTAAACTCTTCTTGCTCTGATTCTAGAACTTCTGAATCATTTTGCTTTATCTCTTTTCCCATTCATATTAACCCCCTTCAGCATTTGATAGGCGGATAGTTTTTTCACGTGAAATGTGTATGACTTTCCCCTAACTAGCTGCTTTTTTAAGTTCAATTCAGTTCCAACATATTGAAAAGCTAATTCCGCATCTACATTACCAATTAGCATAACAAAAGAGTCAATGACATTATCATCATATGTAAGCGTGTACACACCGTCATTCACCGACAATGTTTCTCCTTCTTCCGCATAGCCAGGTAAACCGATAGCCAAATCTTCATATTGCATTGAAACGAGTCGGATTTTTTGATCTGCGGTTATTTCATAAGACTCGATAACATCAGTTAGATGAATGGAATGGACATACCGAATTCGAAAGCTATTATCGCTTTTTATTGGAAGATAGTAGAGCTTTGGATTTTCCGTTCTATGCTCAGTGAACGTAAACGCTTGTTTAAAAGGTAGAAAAAAGATTACCACGACACCAAAAAGAAAAAGCGGAACTATTACTTTATATTTCATCCGCCTCTTCCTTCCTTACAATCATTCAGCTAACCAAAATAAAAAAGAATAGGGCGGCGAAGCCTAACGCCTCACCGCCCCGCTTAGATTACAATGTATTATTTATTTACTTCATCAAAGTATTTCTGTGCTCCAGGGTGAACTGGAATTCCAATTCCATCAAGTCCTGTTTCAGCTTTGATTAGTTTTCCTTTAGCATGCTGAATTTTTGAAGCATTATCGTAAATCGCTTTCGTAATTTCATAGCCCAAATCTTCGGGAACCTCATTTTGAATAACGAGCATAGCACCTACAGAAACTGCTGGCGTGTCCTCAGCCAGTCCATAAGTTCCTGCCGGAATTATTTCTTTTGCATAATATGGATATTTTTTAATCAATTCATCAGCTTTTGCATCTTCAACCGGAACGACGTAGACATTTGCAACTGCGTTCAACCCTTCAACAGCACCCGTCGGAGTACCTGCTGTGATGAATGCAGCGTCAATTTGACCAGACTGCAAGCTTTCTTGTGACTCACCAAAATCGAGATTTTGTGGTTTAATATCATCCATTGTCAATCCATGGATTTCAAGAAGTTGCTCTGCATTTGCGTATGTTCCTGATCCAGGTGCACCAACAGAAATTTTCTTCCCTTTCAAATCTGCATATGTTTTAATTCCGTTCTTCTCAAGTGTAATCAATTGAACAGTTTCAGGATAAAGTGCACCAATAGCAGACACACCATCAATGACTTCACCGTCAAACATCAATTCACCTTTTGAAGCATAATAAGCAATATCTGTTTGAACGAAAGCAATATCAGCATCTCCATCATGAAGAGCTGTCATGTTTGCAGCCGATGCTTGTGAAGATTCCGCTGTTGTCTTAATGCCCGTAGCTTCTGTGATGAAATCTGCAAATGATCCACCTAATGGGTAGTACGTCCCCTGCGTCCCACCTGTTAAAATACTTAAAAAATCGTAATCCTCTTTTGTCTTGCCAGATTCAGAACCTTTCCCAGAGCTACCTGAATCGCTAGTATTACATGCTGCAAGTACAAGTAGCGCCATTAATGTTACAAAACCTAGTAAGCGTAATTTTGTCTTTTTCATTTCATTTCTTCCCCCTTTTTAGATTAAAAGTAAACTTAAAACTCATTCTATCATGAATACAAGACCTTTAGCTACCACTTTTATGATTACTCAGTTTTTTGCAAGCGCATTCAACTGTTTTGATAACAAAAAAAGCAGCCCGAAATAGAATCCTCCGCTGCTCGTGTCAATATATACTTACATTCGATTCAGATTTGTGCGCCTTTCACTTTCGTTTCAGGCATCGTATTATCCGGTGTAATATCTTCAAACGTTTCTCCTGCTTCTTCTAAGTCACGAGTTCTATGCGCTATACGTGATGCCGCACATGCCGCGATACTTGCCACAAGATCATCAAGGAATGTATGGACCCCGCTTCCCGCTTTCGTATCAAGCTCATGAATGATACCGGTTTTATTTTTATCCAAATGACCAAATGTCGTTACCGCAATAGAGCCATATGTAAACACAGCACCAAGTGCAATCGTTTCATCCACCCCAAACAATCCCTCATCAGAATCCACAATTTGCTGCAACGGAGCTGATAGCTTCCCTTGCTCTGCAAGCTCATCTAACTCAATACCAACCAATATTGCGTGCTGTAATTCTCGTTTGCGTAGCACACCTTCAACGGACTCAATGCAATGCGCCATTTCGAGTCCTTTATTATATGGTTGTTGTAATTCAAAAACGATTTCAGCTACCGCCTCTATTGTTACTCCGCGTCTCTCCAGCGCTGCTTTCGTCGCTTCCGTCACTACTTTTGAATGGACACTCTTTTGGTTATTAAACAATTCCGTTCAACTCCTTTTTTAAATTTTTAAAAATGCAATATAACCATTATACCTATAGTTAACGATATGTTACACTTTCAGTACACATACTCTTCTAGGAGGTCTTTCAAAATGAAATACGGGAAAATTGAAGATGTCACGATTTACAGTAAAGAACTTGACGAGGAGATGCAGCTACTCATTCACTTGCCGCATAACTATTCTCCCTTATATAAATACTCAGTGCTTATCGCATCGGACGGCAAAGATTATTTTCAGTACGGACGAATTGGACGCGTTGTCGATGAGCTAATGGATGCTGGAGACATTGAAAACGTCATTGTCGTTGGTGTCCCTTATAAAAGTGTTTCGGAACGGAGACGCATGTACCATCCTGAGGGGGATCGCCTCGAGGCTTATATTCGCTTCCTAGCACATGAGCTTGTTCCTTATATGGATGATAATTACCCGACCTATCAGATTGGTGCCGGTCGTGGACTCATTGGCGACTCTCTCGCAGCAACCGTTTCTTTACTAACCGCACTAAAATATCCAAACAGCTTCGGACAAGTCATCCTTCATTCACCTCTTGTCGATGAACACGTACTGGAAGCTGTTGAAACTGCACAAAACCCTTCACATTTATCGATTTATCATGTCATCGGACAGGGTGAAACAGAAGTGAAAACGACAGTCGACGGTGTTCGGGATTTTCTCACTCCTAATCGCGTTTTAAAAGATTTAATCGAAAGAAAAGGGTTTCCGTACTTCTATGAAGAATTTGAAGGAGACCATACTTGGAAGTATTGGCAGCCCGATGTCCGACGTGCTATTCAAAAAACTTACAATTTGTCAAACTGATTGCAGCCAGATTTGCAGAAATCAAGGCACTTGCGGCGTTCTAAAGCCTGAGTTCTATTATTCAGCTGGGGCTTGAACCCCACTAAGCTTGAAGGCATGTCTAGCATTCATCCCATCACTAAGAAGAAATGGAACTTTCTCCTTAGTCGTGGGGACTTTGGCTGAATTTAGTTAATTGATTTCGGACAAAACGGACATTTGTCGAACATTCTGGTATAATCAATACTAATAAAAGCCTTTACCAAATCACCCTTACTAGGAGGTAACATTATGAAATACGGCGTTGTTGCATTCCCTTCAAAGAAACTTCAGGACCTGGCAAATGCTTACCGTAAAAGATACGATCCGCATTATGCACTTATCACTCCACATATGACAGTAAAAGGTGTATTCGAAGCGAACGATCAAGAAATCGCAGAAGTGGCAAAAGCAATAAAAAAAGTGACAAATAAGCATAAACCCTTTGAATTGAGCGTTTCAAAGGTCAGCTCATTTGCTCCTATTACAAATACCATTTACTTCAAAGCAGAATTAAACGACGATTTAGAAGCATTGCATAAAGACCTAAACTACAATTTTCCTGGCGATGAACCCGAGTTTGCATTTGTTCCGCACGTGACAATTGCACAAAAGCTCACTTCCGGTGAACACGATGACATTATTGGTCAACTGAAAATGGTTGGTGTGGACCACACAGAAACAATTGACCGCCTCCATCTTCTCTATCAGCTCGAGGACGGTTCTTGGACAGTGTACGAGACTTTCCGCCTCGACGAGGATAACTAACAATTGGTTACAGTAAAAATTGTCACTTCTGACCACGAGCGGGAAGATGCATTTTCCGTCAGAAGAAAAGTTTTTGTAGAAGAACAAGGCGTACCACTCCATCTCGAACTAGACGATTACGATGAAGATGCGGCCCATTTTGTTGTCTATTCGATGACTTCACCAATTGGAGCAGGTCGACTGCGCGAAACGAGTACAGGTATCGGTAAAGTCGAGCGAGTTTGTGTGTTAGCCGAATGCCGAGGCCAGCATTTAGGGAATCTGATCATGAATGCACTTGAAGAGCATGCCAAAGAGACCGGGATGAATAAAATCATCTTAAATGCTCAAAGCTATGCGATTCCTTTCTATGAAAAGCTAGGATATGTCATTACATCACCTGAATTTATGGATGCAGATATTCCTCATCGTGCAATGGAAAAGATTATCACTGAATAAAAAAGGTTCGCTATGCATACAAGCACAGCGAACCTTTTTATTTAAATCAATCGCGCTCCGGCGTGATTGCGTTAGGATTTTGAATTGTGCACAGCACAATTAACTCCCCTCAAAATCCCTAACATCCGCCGGAGGCTTAACTTGAATCAAGTTAAACATATGCATTAACCGAAAGGCCTTTACCAACCGCTTGTGAAATCGCGGGTGATAGATTTGCAGGATTTGGGTAAATAAACCCTTTAGCTACTAAAGATGGTGAGGCAACATGAGCAATATCCTTTACCTCCTCTTCCTTGTTATCCCGTTCCTGTTGAAATGCACCATGCGAATCCTCGGAAAAATTGAAATTGAATTTAACTTTGTTCACCCGATTGATATGTGCAAAATTATACGATTCCATATTCATCCGATTTGCATATTGCTGAGATTGAATTGGTTGAATTGGCAATAGATAACCCATTGTTAACACCCCTCTCTACTTATACCTATCTTCTATTACTAGTATACCCTTATTATCGGTATATAAAACCTAGTCTTCACTGAATTCTTTATTGTCTGCCAATCATATTTTGGATATCTTGTATATTAACAGACTTTCCATCCTTGATGATTGACCGAACGAGCTCATCTTCCGTATGCTGAGGTACCTCGCGTTTTGCCAGCTTTCCAACCTTTTGAATAATTTTTCTCACTTGCCGCTCATCATTGAAGTCTGCGAATTGGATTGCATTAGCCAGGGCGAATACTTCGTCCATCGGGACGCCCGTTTTTGATTCGATTTTCCGGAAAAATGAATCATTCATCTATAATCCTCCCCTCCTATAAGAAACTTTTGCCCACGATAATGAGCAAGATGAAGAGAACAACAATTAAAACAAATGTCGAACCGCCATAGTTATAGCCTCTTCCTCCATCGAATCCACCGCAGCCGTATCCGCCATAATAAGGATTGTATCCTCCATACATGAAAAACCCCTCCTTCCCTTCCACATATCCTATGCGGAGAAGAAAGAAAGGGTTGGGGAAAATGTCCCTACATTTTTCCCTTTGCTTTAAAAATGAAGGCAGCTATAAAACCAAATAAAATAGCTGCGCTAATTCCCGAGCTCGTCACTTCAAACATACCTGTCAGCACGCCGATGAAACCATGCTTTTCGGCTTCCGCCATGGCACCATGTGTTAACGAATTACCAAAAGATGTGATTGGTATCGTTGCACCAGCACCCGCAAAATCGATTAGTGGCTCATAGAGTCCAAACCCATCTAATACAGATCCTGCGACGACCAATATACATAACGTATGTGCGGGAGTCAGTTTCGCCACATCAAATAATAGCTGTCCTATGACACAAATTAACCCACCCACAATAAAAGATGTTATAAAAATTGAAATCATTATGCCCACTCATTTCATCGTTAATTCAACTGCATGCGCTATGCATGGAATCGTATCGCCTTGCTGGTACGACATGGGCGACAACAACGCACCCGTCGCAATAAGCAAAACGCGCTTGTACTCACCCGCCATCATTTTCCCGATAATTTCAGTGAAATAAACCGTAGCAGAACAACCTGCTCCACTCGCTCCAGATAAAAATGTCGGATCATCACTGTAAAATTCCACACCTGCATCTCGGAACTTTTCGGTCACCTCGACTCCTTGATTACCTATCAATATTTTGTATAATTCAAATCCTGTCTTACCAAGATCACCAGTCATAATACAATCATAATCACTCGCCTTACTCCCATGACCTGAAAGATGACGAGTTAATGTATCCGCTGCCGCTGGCGCCATTGCAGCTCCCATATTGAGTGGGTCTGTCATGCCAAGATCCGTGACACATCCGATCGTTGCACATTTAATAGAAGGAACTCCTTTTTTATAAGGAGTTACAGCCGCCACTCCTGCGGCTGTAACCGTCCATTGTGCCGTTTCAGCCTTTTGCGCACCGTACTCAACAGGATAGCGAAATTGTCGCTCAATCGCATTATGCTGGCTTGCCGCGCCAGCAATTGCACAGGTAGACATACCTGCTTCCGTCAACAATGCCGCCATCAGCAAAGAGGACACCGATGTCGCACATGCTGAAAACAAACCGATGTATGGTATACCCAAAGTAGAGGCACTAAAATTGGAGGGTGTCATTTGATTCACAAGATCGCCGATCAATAAAAAATCAGCATTACTTGGTACAAGATCCATTTTACTTAACGCAATCATGCAGGCGTCTTCAATCATCTTGGCATGGGCGTGCTCATTGGTCTTTAAGCCACACCGCTCATCGTCGTACACTTTATCAAACTGATCAACAAAGGGGCTTTTCCTTTCCAGTGGCCCAGCCGTTACACCTGTAGCCGCAATAGAGGGAGTCGTTTTGAATGTCAATAAACCGCGTGCTACCATGATACGATACCTAACTTAACTAGAATCGTTTTCACTAGCGCAACGGCAAATGCAGAAAACACACCAAAAAGTATGACTGACCCCGCTAGCTTAAACATATTTCCTCCTACTCCAAGTACATAGCCCTCAGACTTATGCTCGATAGCCGCGGAAATAACCGCGTTGCCGAACCCCGTAATTGGCACAGCACTCCCTGCTCCGCCAAATTGACCAAGATTCTTATAGTAACCAAATCCTGTTAAAAGCATGGCGAAAAACACCATCGTCGCGACAGTCGGATTACTCGCCGTCCGTTCTGTAAAATCAAAAAACACCATATAAAATAGTGCGACAAATTGACCAATCAAACAAATCGTCCCACCTGTCAAAAAGGCAAATATGACATTCCGGAGCAAAGGTGTTTTAGGGGACGTTTGCTGCTCTAATTGTGCATATTTTTTTTCATCCATTACGTCTCTTCCTTTAACAATAGTTTTAGCTTATCGATTTTTTCCGTCATGTCTTTTGTATGACTCGATTTTATAAGCTTGTTAGCTTCCATCCATATTTTTCCGTCGGCTGACACCGTAACGTCTAACTCAGGGTATTGTTTTTCTAATTGTTTTTTCAAGTCTTTTTCGATTTTTTCTTTTTTGAACCTTGAAAATGTTTTAAGCGTAACTCCCATCAATAGATTATTTTCATGAAATACGGTAACTGCCCCAGTAAGATGCGGATCTTTCTTAAATACTTGTTCCACCTTTGTGGAATCCTCACTTGAATCATTGTGAATCCGGATTCCGTTTTCTGAACAACCCGCTAGTAGAGTAAGCACAATAATCATTAGGCCAAATTTCCGGATACGCGTCCCTCCATTTTTTTCACAGTATGCCTTTTTCATCTCAACTTTATTCATAACCGGTTCGTCCGCCCTAACATAGCCGACTTTAGTGCATAAAGTATAAAGAATTGAGAGAAGGAGGTGGAATTAATGGGATGTGGAAGAAATGATGATGTGGCGGATATTCGCCGGGATGATAACTGTATTTGCGAGGTCGTTCGTGCGATTCGACGAATACAGGATATTCGTGATGACATAGATTGTGATGATTGCAGAACTGATTGTTTCTTAACACCGCTTGGTAGCCTAGTCAGTCCTTCACGCCAGCGGGCAAATACTCGGGTATTTATGCTAATGAACGATGAAGGTGATCCATTCAAAGCAATGTTCAATCATAGAAGAAGACGCCGTGATAACGACAGAAATTTAACAAATGAACAAGCAAATGAAAGAGATTGCGAAAGCTGCTTCTCAGTCTTCTTTAGGGTACAAAATGTATTTGACAACTGCTGTGCAACGCTACAAGTTCTCGAACCACGTAACAGAAACGGGAGAAGAGTAAATTTATTCAAACACGGTAAGCTTGATTTTGATGCAATTTGTGAAGTGGAACGATTTGAGGCAACTGGTTCATGTGTCACAGTCGACTTAAAGTGCTTCTGTGCAATTCAATGTGTAAGAGACGTCTTCATCGATTGCGACGAAGACTAATTGATTTACATCAGCAGGAGCCCCTGCTGATGTAAATCAAGCCTCCGGTGGATGTCACAAATTTTGAAGGGAGTTCAATTGTGCAAGCACAATTCAAAATTTGGACGTAATTACGCCAGAGCGTAATTGATTTACTAACCTGCAATGCCCAGCCTGCCCTATCGGTTCATACCGATAAGGCGGGCTTTATTTAAGCAGTGAGCTGTTTTGAACTAAACAAAAAAAGCAGCACGGATATATCCGCCCTGCCAATAACATTTAGTCCTCAACAAAAGGATCGCCTCGCCAAAGGATTTCTTCAATTTTTGCCATTTCTACAGACACTAATTCACTCGCATCCTCCCCGACCCCAATCAAAACCGTCTCTCCTTCAATTTTTTCAATAGACCCCGTTAACGTTTCATCTTCTAATACAAACTGCAATGGTCGATAAACCTGTCGTGAAAACGGTGTTCCTAAGTACATAATTTTCCGCACTAAGGAAGGCTCCGCCACTTTTACAGCTGCCGGCTGTTCTTGCTCTATTTCAATCTCAACTTCCTCGTCAGCACTCACCATTTCAGGCTCTTCTCCACTTAATATAAAAACTGACGTGCTCTCCTCTTGCCTCTTTACCACTTTAATATAGACAGGTGGTCCCTGAACAAACAGTAATGGCTCATTGTTCAACATGATTGGCACATCCTTTTTTCTATAGTATATGCGCCCACAATATGGGTGTTCATTAGAAAATTTTATCCAAAAAAGAAAAGATGTTCATCAGCAATTTACAATTCGCTGATGAACATCGTTGCAAGACCAAGATAAATAATTACACTAATTACATCATTCAATGTTGTGATGAAAGGACCAGAAGCAACAGCAGGGTCAATTTTCATCTTATGCATGAGTAATGGAATGAACGAGCCAGATATTGTTGCGACAAAAATGGATACAAAAATCGCTACCCCCACCAGTAGGCCAATGAGGAATTCATGCTTCCAAACATAAATGAGTCCAACAACAAATATTGCACAAGTTCCTCCTGTCATAAGCCCTGTTCCTGCTTCGCGCAGCAGTAGCTTAAATTTACTTTCATCCTCTACATCACCTGTCGCAATACCGCGTACTGCAACTGCAAGTGCTTGCGTTCCACTATTCCCAGCAGTCCCCGCAATGAGGGGAATAAATGCTGCAAGAAGCGCCACTTTCGAAATCGTTTCTGTAAACAAATCAATCAAATTTGCAGTAAGCATCCCTAGCACAAGCAAAATAATGAGCCATGGCAATCTTTTCTTCATTGCAGAAAAAGAATTTTTGTCAAAGGTATCCATATTGGAAACCCCGGCGAATTTAGCGTAATCATCCGATGCTTCTTCATCAAGAACATCGATAATATCATCGACTGTAATAATCCCCAGTATATGTTGTTGAAAATCAACGACAGGTATCGCAAGGAAATTATAATCCTTAATGGTCCGCGCAACTTCTTCCTGGTCATCGGACACTAGAGCACTGACAACGCGTTCACTCATAATGGAGCTAATTAGCGTATCTTCATGCGCAATAATTAAATCTCGGAGTGACACGACGCCAGTCAATCGATTATCATCATCCACGACAAATACATAGTAGATGGTTTCCGCTTTTGGTGCTTCGTTACGTAAAATAGTCATCGCCGAGCGTACTGTCGAGTTTTGAGGAACCGTGACATATTCCGTCGTCATGATGGAGCCGGCCGTATATTCTTCATAATGGAGCAGTGCTTTAATTTCCGTCGCTGCCATTTTGTTCATTAATGTTAAATAACTAACCGCCTGTGATTTATCGAGTTCCTTCAGGACATCTACCGCGTTATCCACAAACATGTACGAAATCATGTCCGCTGCATACGTCGTGTCCATCTCCTGAAGGAACTGTTTGTATTCATTTTCATCAATTTCGCTTGTCTCAAATATTTCGGCAAGTTCCTTCGGAGATAAATACTGGTACATAGTCTTCCGAAGTTCAATCCCGACTTCCTCATAGAAAATCGCACGGTCATAAGGGTGTAGGAGAAGATACTCATCTCGGAAAGCTTGAATATCTTCTTGAACAAGCGTTTCCAGCAATTTCTCTTTGTTCAAAATTACCTCTTCTTTGTATTCTTCATGTGCATTCATAGCTACACCTTCCTTTCCAGCGTATATTCCTCTAAATAGGGTATTATAATAGCATATATTTCGTATAAAAGGGTGGTAAAAATGATGAAATTCGATATTATTGGAGACATTCATGGCTGCTTTGATGAACTCATTGTTTTAATTCAAAAACTTGGCTATTCAATGAAAAACGATATTCCCGTTCATCCAGACGGAAGACAGCTTGCATTTGTCGGAGATGCAATGGACAGGGGACCCAACTCACTCAAGACTTTGCAGCTATTATTTGATATGCAGGATGCTCACGCCCTCCATTATTCCCCGGGAAATCATTGCAATAAACTCTATAGATTTGTGAAAGGTAGCAATGTGCAAGTCACACATGGACTGGAAACGACCGCGGCTGAAATTAACGCATTATCCAAAGTACAGCGCAAGCAATTTCTTAACAGATACCGCCAATTCTATGAAGCGTTACCCTTATATCAGACCTTAAATGACGGTAAATTACTTATTGCACATGCTGGTATTCCCGAGCGTCTCATAGGCATTCCTTACTCAGAAAAAGTACGTGTTTTTGTATTATATGGCGATATTACAGGAGAAACATTACCGAATGGTAAGCCAGTACGACGTGATTGGGCAAAGCAGTACAACGGACAGGCTTGCATCGTTTACGGCCACACACCCGTCAAGGAGGCCCGCTTCTTGCAGCAGACCGTAAACGTCGATACAGGTTGTGTTTTTGGTGGCAAGCTCACCGCATTACGCTACCCAGAAATGGATGTTGTATCTGTACCCTCACAACAACCGTTTCTTCCTGAAAAGTTTACGGTTTTCGACTAATTTGGTGCATATCCGCTGGCAAATCACTTGTAAATTGCATATCAGTCCCCGTCAGCGGGTGTGTGAAACGAAGCACCGCACAATGTAGCGCTTGACGACCTATCCAGCGCCTCGAGCCACCGTATAAATCGTCACCAGCGAGTGGATAACCTGCCCATTGCAAATGCACACGAATTTGGTGGGTTCGCCCTGTATGTAGCACTAATGCAATCGTTGTGAGTTCATGTCCATCTTTTTCAAAATACTGCTGCACTTCTACGTCTGTCCGAGCGAATTGTCCATTCTCACGCACCATTCTCTCAATGATACTGCCATCTTTTCTACCAATCGGTTGTTCAATTGTGAATCTTTCTTCCTGAACCGAACCTTCTACAATTGCCACATATTGACGATGAAAACCGGAAGCAATCATCTGTTCACTAAGTAAATGATGAATATGTCGATTTTTGGCAATACAAATTAAGCCCGATGTATCTTTGTCTAGACGCGTCACAACGTGTACTGTTGCGGGTAAACCATTACGGACAAACTTTCCAGCGACGAAATTTGCCACTGTGCCTGCTGGATGATCGCGAGAGGGGATTGTACTTTGCCCTGCTGGTTTATTCAAAACAAGCAATGCTTCATCCTCATAAATAATATTAAGTACACCATTTTCTGGCTGTAATCCTTCACTCGGCTGTTCTGGTGGAAAAATAATCGCAACCTCATCCCCAACTTCCAAGGGATGCCTAACATTTTTTTCATTCCCATTGACAGTAATATGACCACCTTCATATTTCGTCGCAGTTAGCGTTCTTTTCGAAATTCCTTTCGAATGAAGAAATTCGCGTAGCAAAATCCCTTCTTCCTCTACGAGAAAAACGAGTCGAAAACGTAAATCTTTACTTAACATATTAAATATCACTATCGATGAAGGAATCATGCACCCGTTTCCAAAACGGAAATTGACGGAACCTAGCAAAGCGTACTTTTTCCTTCGCGACAACATATTCAATCGACTTGACATCTTTATGCAATAACTGCAAATGATCAATCGTTAGCATAAAATCTGGACCTTTCACAGGTTTCAGAATACATTTATGATGGTCGGGTAACACAAGTGGTGCACCAACTGTTCGGAATACACGATTGTTGATAGAAGCCATTTCCGTCAATTGCATAGCCGGAAGCGAAGGGTGGATAATTGCCCCGCCCAATGCCTTATTATATGCAGTAGACCCAGATGGTGTTGACATACATAGACCATCACCTCTAAAGCGTTCAAAATGTTCGCCATTCAGTTCAACGTCGACGACAAGCGTTACTTCAGATGATTTAATCGTCGATTCATTTAACGCCAAATACGTAGCACTTTTTTCTAAATTACGATAATTAATCGTTACCTCGAGCAATGGGTATTCGATGACTTCATATTCAGTACGCGCAATCGAAATCACTAACTTCTCCATTTCTTTCGGTTTCCAGTCTGCGTAAAAACCTAAATGCCCTGTATGAATCCCAACAAAAGCCGTATCCTGCAAACGATGCTGATACTTGTGAAATGCATGTAGCAGCGTCCCATCCCCACCGATGGATAGTACAATTTCAGGCTCATCCTCATCAAATACAAGTCCGAAATCAGTTAAATATCCCTTCGCCTCTTCCATTAGGCGATTCGATAACTCATCATTGCGTGATTGGATTGCAAATTTCAAATTCCTCACCTCTTTCTTCGATCCTTTTCATCATAGCTCCCTGTTTCTTTAAATGCGCTGAAATACTGTTGTGCATCTTGAATCTCATCGCGGATTTGGGACATTTCTTCATCCAATTGAAAGGCTGCCTCGGCTGCTCTTTCAAGTCGTAAACGAATTTCATTCGGCATCTCCCCTTCATATTTATAATTCAAGGAGTGCTCGATGGAAGCCCAAAAATTCATTGCCAATGTGCGGATTTGGATTTCTGCCAAAATCGTTTTCTCCCCATGAATGGTCTGAACAGGATATTTAATAATCATATGGTAAGATCGATAACCACTTGGTTTTTTATGTGAGATATAGTCACGTTCCTCAATGATTTCAAGGTCTTTTCGTTGGCGTAACGTTTCGACAACGGTACCAATATCATCGACAAACTGGCACATCATGCGAAGCCCCGCTATATCAGGTAATTCCGTCGCAAGCTCCGCCGACGGTTCAAAAGGAATCCCTTTTTCAAGTGTTCGATCATAAATACTGGCAAGTGGCTTCACCCGACCTGTCACAAATTCAACAGGTGTATGTATATCTTCCAAGTCATACTGGGCACGTAACCCCTTAAATTTTATCTTCAATTCATCTACCGCTTGCTTATAAGGTTCAAGAAATTGTTTCCATTGCCTCATCTGGACCCCTCCCAGCTGTTAGTCTACATCGTGAAGTATATCGTAGAATGCTTGTTCAACTGCTAAGGAAAATGCTTCCCCATAGTTATCATTTCCCTCAATATTATAAATAAGCATCTTTAGTTCATCTTTGAATCCCTTCAGTGACACAATCTTGTCTTGCCATGCTAATACTGGATCCACATCCAGCTTCAGCACTTCCAGCATAAGCGGCCACACTGGCTGCGTAAAATGGAGTTGCCGGTAGCCTTCTTCAATTTCCAATAAATAGACAAAAGATAAGTTTTCAGAATCAGTTATCATTTTACCCGACGGAATTCCTTGTAGGTCATCAGCCGTTGTAGCCAATAAAAAGCGGACTTCTTCTGCGTCTTGGATTCCGCTATCAATTTGAATTTGTATGCTCACAACTTCGTCTTCCCTTCATATGTCATTACGTTCAGTTTACCATACAGAGGGCGGCCTTGCAGTTTGGAATATGCGTTTTCTTTCGAGTATTGGTATACTGGTTAATAGAGTGCTATTTCGAAAATGACGGCCCTATTAGCAGAAAGGAAAGATCATGATGGATACACGTGCAATCCGTACATTAATGGAGATCAATGCCTTACAATCTTTTGGCTCTGTTCAATCGACTGCAGGACAAAACTCCTCTACTTCTCTATTTCAAATAATGTTAGAAGAGTTAGGAGGCCAATCATCTGTCACCAATTCCTTATCTTCCTTTTCTTCATCACTACTCAGCAATACAAATCAGATAGATAGCTTGCGCTATACAGGCAATAATCGTGTTTTTGAGCCTTCCGCACTAGCAACCATACTTAATTCAACACAGCAGTCGGAGTCTCAAGCCCGCTCAATGGATACTCAGCAATATAGTGACATCGTCAGACAAGCAGCAGAAAAATACGGACTACCTGAAAATTTAATCAACGCTGTCATTAGACAAGAATCGAACTTCAACAATAGCGTCGTCAGTCGCGCTGGTGCTGAAGGACTTATGCAATTAATGCCAGGTACAGCGAAGTTCCTCGGCGTGAAGGATAGTTTTGATCCTGTGCAAAACATTATGGGCGGAGCCAAATATTTAAAACAAATGCTGAATCAGTTCGATGAAAATATTGAATTGGCCCTCGCTGCATATAATGCAGGCCCTGGAAATGTAAAGAAATATGACGGCATTCCACCTTTCAAGGAAACACAGCAATATGTTCAAAAAGTGCTTGATTATGCTAGAGCATGACAGGTTTCCAACTGTAGTGAGATGTGGCTCGGTACGATTTATTTGAGAAAATTACATCGGGTTGGTAGAATATCAGTACAGTCAGAGCAAAGGAGATTGACATAATGATGCGAAAACCTTTGATCCCTTATGAGGAGATCGGTGCTGAAAAGTTGTCGGAACTTATCGACTTATTTTATGCTAAAGTGGCTGTTCATCCAGATCTATACCCTATTTTCCCGGGTGACTGGGCAGAAACAGCACGTAAACAGAAACAATTTCAAACACAATATTTAGGCGGTCCCAATTTATATACAGAAGAACACGGTCATCCAATGATGAAAGCTCGTCATAATCCTTTTCCAATCACACCAGTACGAGCGGAAGCATGGCTTTCTTGCATGGCCCAAGCAATGGACGAAGTCGGACTTGAAGGGAACTTACGGGACATCTATTACAATCGCCTCGCCTTAACTGCGAACCATATGGTGAACAGAAGCGGGGAGGATTATCTGTGAATCGACAAACATTAATGGAAAATTCGGTGATTCCTTCTACATGTACAAGACCCATCGAATTATATGTTTTCATTGATCCTTTGTGCGCGGATAGCTGGTCCCTTCAGCCTGTTCTACGGAAATTGCAACTAGAGTATGATCGTTACTTCACACTGCGAGTTGCTTTGCGTACTTCATTACCAACGATGAATTTACAATGCACAAAAAAACAAGTAGACGATCTAGCTTGTAGCAAAGTACATCCTACTTTCCCAAGTATCGCCGTAAAAGCAGCCGAATTCCAAGGTAAGCGTGCAGGAATGCGCTTCCTGTCCAAATTGTTTGAGTACTCATTTTTAAAATCTCGAAATGTCTCCTCTTTTTCAGTACTCGTTGAAATTGCCGAAAAATTGGAGCTAGACGTAGATGAATTTATCCTAGATTTTTCTTCTAAGAACGTCTTACGCTCCTTACAGGTTGATTTGTATATGGCCAAAGAAATGGAAGTCGATCAACCCGCTACATTCGTATTCTTTAATGGAAATATTGAAGATGAAGGATTGAAAGTAAGCGGCTTGTACAGTTATGATGTGTACGAACAAATTTTAGAGGAATTAATCGGCATGACGATCATGCCCGATATTCCTCCACCACTAGAAGATTTGTTCCGTCGCTTCGATACTCTTACCACAAACGAAATTGCCGATATTTATAGCATTTCGGAAAAGTCAGCCGAACGCGAGCTCAAAAAACGCCTGCTTCAACAACATGTTGAACGACTGTCATTCCAAGACACTACCCTATGGCGCAAAAAACAACACTGATGAACTTATATGAACACTCCATTTACCGGAATCTCACCGGTCGATGGAGTGTTTTTTTAGTAGAGATGACAAGGGGAGGGGTTTCTCTGACAGTTTGTCGGTTTTCTCTTGCAGTTTGTCCGCTTTCTCTTACAGTTCGCTTGTTCACTGACAGTTCAACGAGTTACTCTGACAGCTTGCCGGTTTTCTCTTACAGTTTGTCCGCTTTCTCTTACAGTTTGTCTACTTTCTCTTACAATTCGCTCGTTCTCTGACAGTTCAACGAGTTACTCTGACAGCTTGCAAGTTTTCTCTTACAGTTTGTCTACTTTCCCTTACAATTCGCTCGTTCACTGATAGTTCAACAAGTTACTCTGACAGTTTACTAGTTTTCTCTTACAGTTTACCTACTTTCTCTTACAATTCGCTCGTTCACTGATAGTTCATCAAGTTACTCTGACAGCTTGCAAGTTTTCTCTTACAGTTTACCTACTTTCTCTTACAATTCGCTCGTTCACTGATAGTTCATCAAGTTACTCTGACAGCTTGCAAGTTTTCTCTTAGAGTTTGTCTACTTTCTCTTAGAGTTTGTCTACTTTCTCTTACAATCCGCTCGTTCACTGACAGTTCAACGAGTTACTCTGACAGCTTGCCGGTTTTCTCTTACAGTTTGTCCGCTTTCTCTTACAGTTCGCTTGTTCACTGACAGTTCAACGAGTTACTCTGACAGCTTGCCGGTTTTCTCTTACAATTCACTCGTTCACTGATAGTTCATCAAGTTACTCTGACAGCTTGCAAGTTTTCTCTTAGAGTTTGCCTACTTTCTCTTACAATTCGCTCGTTCACTGATAGTTCATCAAGTTACTCTGACAGCTTGCAAGTTTTCTCTTACAGTTTACCTACTTTCTCTTAAAGTCTATCGTCTTTCTCTAATTGCCTGCCAGATTTCTCACCTAGCACCTTTGCCCGATGTCGATAACGGAGTTTTATTTTTTCCCACACTAAAAAGAACCCTTCTAAAATAATGAAAGGTCCTAAACTTGTTATCGCGGACGATTTATTCGACTATCCGCAATATAAAATGCAGACTTGAATTTACCTTGTTTTATTAGTGTAGATTTTGAAAGTATATAATAGGCTGCATTTCCATCTTTTAAATTCAAAAAACTTCGACATTCCCTGCTAGTCATCGAATTTTTAACAAGCTTAAACCAATCCCGAATTCCATCGTTATAAGGGTCTTCGGCTTTCTTTGAACAACGCTGACAATACCAGGTTTCTCTGTTTTTCTGTTGGAGTTGTCCATGACAATTAGAACATAACAGTCCTTTTCGTAAATCTTCCGGTTGAATATGATAATAGGAACATAAAGGAAACGGATTGAATTGCTGTTGTTCAGCGTGGAGCAACTCTGATAACTCTTCTATTTTACCAATTGTGAGAATTCTTTCAGCCGATCTTAACTTTTGCAGATAGAAAGGAATTTGTTTTTTATAAATGATAGGGAAATCGTTTGGGGTATCTATCACTTTTGTATTTGGATTTGCGAGAACAAGGAGTCCAAGTGTTTTTAAATGAATTCCACGTCGTCGAAGCCATTCATCGAGATTCGACTTATTCGATTCAATTTGATAGACCGGACAATCGAGAACCACTTCGTCGCCGGTTTCAAGTACTTGCACAAGGTGAGGAGGATTGGGTATAAATCGGACTGAATCCTTCAGAGTTTTCACTTCTATAATTAGGACGTATCGCTCCGTAATAATCAAAGTATCAATCTGAAATGTGAATTTTGGGGAATTACACAAATGGACATCCGTAAAGATCTTCATTACCTGTGGAAATTGAGTTCGTTCAATATAAGAATCGACATTGCATTCTCCTGAGTAGCCGGCACCAATTCGATAAAGTTGTTTTTGCAAATACTGGACTTTTCGATGTTCAGGGGGAAGCCGGGCAATCAAACGAGGGATTTCTTGAAGTAAAATAGGTTTTTTTCTGTGAATAGTAGTACTTATGAGATTCATCTCCTTTTAGTAAACTGATAATTCTATTTAATTATACTGAAAAGGATAGAAATTGACAATAGCTGCATGATTTATCTACACCAGATTTATAAATCTTTAAACAAAAAAGAGCATCCAGCTCCTGGGGGGAAGCGAATGCTCTTTTACAAAGGGAATGGGAGAAATGTTCACGTTCAAACAAAAGGGGTGTATGTTTGGTATGTGATCTATTTCACATCCTTACTTTATCACAAAATAATAGTAACAGCAACTTTTCACAATCGATTTCACATGAATGTCACAATTAATTTTTCGAAAGAAGCAATCACTGATAGTTATACAACAGATATCATTACTATATAACAGCCTATTCCAATTTACCAATTACGATCACTAAAATTATTATGAAATAATAAAAAGCCTCCTCATCCACTGAATAGGACAAGGAGGCTAGGCAAACAAAACAGTTTATTTTTTCAAAAGAAGTGATTCTAATTCGTTTAGCTTTTCTTCAAAGACACGACAAGCTTCTTCAATTGGAGCAGCGCTTGTCATGTCGACGCCCGCTTTTTTAAGCACTTCAATCGGATAATCTGAAGAACCTGCCTTCAAGAAGTTATTAATATAACGCTCGACTGCTGGCTCACCTTCCGTCAAAATTTGATTGCTTAGCGCTACTGCCGCACTATAACCTGTCGCATACTGATAGACATAATAATTATAGTAGAAGTGTGGAATTCGCGCCCATTCAAGACCAATTTCCTTATCAACGACAAGATCTTCACCAAAGTATTTTTTATTTAGCGCATAATACTCTTCTGTTAGCTTGTCAGCCGTTAAGGCAACACCTTGCTGATCCAGCTGATGAATCAAATGCTCAAATTCAGCGAACATCGTTTGACGGAAGACCGTCCCACGGAACCCATCCAACCAATAGTTCAGAAGATAAATACGTTTTTGTTCATCGTCAATCGTTTTCAGCAGGTGATCATTCAAAATAGCTTCATTCACAGTCGATGCTACTTCTGCTACGAATATGGAATATCCACTGTAAACGAATGGCTGGCTTTTACGTGAGTAATAGCTGTGGACACTGTGTCCGAATTCATGTGCTAACGTAAACAAGTTGCTGACGTTATCTTGCCAGTTCATTAAAATATATGGATTTGTACCGTAAGCGCCAGAAGAATAGGCACCAGAGCGTTTGCCTTTATTTTCACGAACATCGACCCAACGATTATCCAATCCTTCCTGAACAATCGAAACATAGTCAGCACCAAGCGGATGGAAGCTGGCAAGCATCGTCTGAGCCGCTTCTTCATACGGGATTTTCATATCCACATCTTTGACAAGTGGCGCGTACATATCCCACATATGAAGCTCTTCAAGGCCGAATACTTTTTTACGCAATGCTACATAGCGTTGAAGCAAATGCACGTTTTTATTAATGGTCGATACAAGATTTTCATAAACCTGTTCTGGAATATGATTATTCGACATGGCTGATTGACGTGCTGAGGAATAATTGCGAATACTTGCATTGACGTTATCACGCTTCACATTCCCCGATAATGTCGATGCAAACGTATTTTGAAATTCTCCATATTTGGAGTACGTTGCTTTGAAGGCATCCTCCCGAACACGAGCATCATCACTTTCCAAAAATCGGATATAACGACCGTGTGATAATTCAACTTCTTCACCATTTTCGTCTTTCACTGTCGGAAATGTTAAATCTGCATTATTCAACATGCTAAACGTTTCTGAAGATTTTCCAGTCACCTCTGATAGCTGCGCTAAAAGGGCCTCCTGTTCAGCTGGCAAGACATGTGGCCTCTGTGCATTAATTTCTTCAAATTCTTGTTTATACAGACCCAATCCTTTATGCGATTCAACTAGCCTGTCCAATTGAGCTTCGTCCATCGCCAATAGCTCCGGTAAGAAGAAGGATAGGGCTGTGGACACTTTTACATACAAAGTTTTCACACGGCTATCCATCGCTTGATAGAAGCTGTTTGTCGTATCTTGGTCGGACTTCAAATGTGCATACGTATAAAGACGGCGCAATCTTTCCGATAACGTATCACGGTAAGTGAGAGCAGCATAGAGCGCATCTGCTCCATTATGCAGCGTCCCTTTAAAACTTGCTGCTTTGTTGGAAAATTCCTCGACTTCTGTGTAGGCTTTTTCCCATGCCTCATCTGATGCAAAAATATCCTCTAAACGCCAAGTTTCCTCCACCATTACCTCGTCACGTGTCAATACTTTGTTGTTCGTTTCTGCTGACATCTTTATTCCCCCTTCTCCCGTTACTTCGGGAAGCGAATCAGTTCTATTTTCTCAATTTTCATACCGCTTTGCAAGCAATCTTTCAGAAAATAGCCTAAAAATAATCATTTCATCAATAACTTGGTGATTTTGAAAGGACTCAATGCCTTCTGCGATTAGAAAATCGCGATATACTTGGCACGCTTTCTCTTTACCCATAGTTGGAATTTCCATTCTATTTATAAAGTGTCGAATGTGGCCATCCGTCAACTCCTTGAAACTCATCCCTTTACGTCTCATATAGTAAATGAGACTCAATTGCCACTCACAATCATGTTCACGAAACGACTCGCTATGAGCAACTGGGAGCCCAACCCACTGTGGAAGATTTGTTGGGTGCATACGCATTTCATAACACATTCTTAAAAAAGGGTCATTTACACCTCTTCTGCTCAATAAAATACGAGATTGCAAAAATTCATTGCGCATTGCCAAATAGATAGATATATATTGTTTAAGCTCTTCTTTAGTTGGTGTTTTTGGCCTTGCAAAAGGAAATACTTGCTTGTCTACTGATAACGAACGATGGATACCAATATATCGTTTACCAGCAACATGAACAAGATTAGAAAAATAATAGAAGCGTTCTTTTTGGGGTTTATATGTGAGTAATGTATAGCCTTCAGGGTGTACGTGGGTAAAAAAACTTTCGTGGTACTTGGAAAAATGAAACAGGCCGACACCGTAAGCGAATCCAGTGAATTTTGTTGGGGTATGCAAAATCCAAATCGGCTTCATGCCAATACTTCGATAACCATTAGATCTCGACTCCATTTCCGAGATAGGAATCGTACTACATTGAAACTCGATAGGTATCGTACCAGATTTTGTAATCACGAGAATGTCGGGGCGCTGTGATAACATACGCAAAAAAGGTTCGAGTTCTACATGCTTTTCCCGTTTTTTTAACAATCCATACAGTTGTTGTTTTCCCATTAAATGCTCCGGCGTTTCCCCTTCTGAAAAAGTAGCCGAACAGGCTGTATCTTTTTTATGGGCAAAATGCGGAATGACGATGTCACCTACCTTTAATTTAACGGGTGCATTGCATTGGGGACATAAGAATGTACGTGAGTTTCGCCATTTTCTTAACTGATCCCTTGTTAACTCTGGCGTTAGAATAAGTAATTCTCCATTTTTCGATTTTGCTGTTAGTATGTTAATCTCCTCCCTTTGCCCAATTTTACAAATATTCCGATTTAATTGCAAGAAAAAAACAGCTATCCTACACCTAGATAGCTGCTTGTTTGTTATTTCGTTCCAAAATAATGTTGAATGGTAGTAAATACGTCAGAATTCATGACGACTTTACCGTATTCCTTGAGTCGATGGATTGTTAGATTAGATGGCATTCCAAATTCAGATACGACACTGTATAAATCTGTTTTACGCCCTTCATCCATCGTTTCATCCTCATATGCCACATGCAAATAGTAGTGATCATCATATGAATAGAGTGAAGTCTCAACGCTATAACTACTCATCCGTTCAGCGAGTGGAATGATGTCATCAAATTCTTTGAAGACAAATACATTGTCGAGCCATTCTAATGTACCACCACTCATATCCGGCATGACTTCTTCCTCTTCGCCGAATATTTCACTTTCATGTGGAAACATTTTTCTTGGATCAGCCATTCCGAAAGGTGAGTCTAACGCTTCGCCATCATCGGACATCTGCGCTCGAGTTACTGTCACTTCGATTCCACCGCTCATCGCATGGACCTGGATCCACAGTGGTCCCTCAATTTCGAACTCAGATTCGTCATTGATTTCGTCCATCATTTCCCAGAAAAGTTCCTCACTTTTGTCGCGATTATACCAAACTTCTTCTCGCGTAAAACCGCGTTCTTCAATGTCAATATATGATAGAAAAAATTTAACTGTATTTTCGTTAATGCGCTCTATTTCCATTTCTTATTCTCTCCCTTCCTATCAATTACGCCTCTGCGTAATTGCGTTGGGATTTTGAATTGTGCACAGCACAATTAACTCTCCTCAAAATCCCTAACATCCGCCGGAGGCTTAACTTGAATCAGCAAAAGAATTTGCTGATTCAAGTTAAACAGGATCTGACCGTCCCCTTCAATCAATGTTCGTAAAAATCCTGCAATGCTTATACTTAATATATGACCATCCTGCCAAATTTGAAAGGGTTCTGCCTCAGGATGAATAATTTTGATAGTAATAGCATTGTAGAAAACATCCTCCGGGAAAGCAAGAGAAATCATTTACGCCCGGCGAAATTGCTTCCAGATTTTGAATCGAGCTTGAGCCCTTCAGGAATGAGGGATTAAAATCTGTAACATTCGCCAGAGGCTTTATGTTTATTCAGCTCGTGTTAAATCGTCCGCTGAATAAAAATAAAAAAGCTGACGGGTTTACGGCATTTTTCAATGTCAGTTCCCATCAGCTTTCACTATTGTCGGATTAGTTTACCATGCGCCGCGCTTCAAGCAGCTGATAGGCTCTAACTTTTCTCGGTAGGAAACGACGAATCTCATCTTCATTATATCCTACCTGTAATCTTTTTTCATCGAGAATGATTGGTCTTCTCAATAAGCCAGGATGTTCTTGGATTAACTCATATAGACGTTGTAGCGGTAAGCTTTCTACATCTACATTAAGCTTTTGGAAAATCTTCGAACGCGTTGAAATAATCTCATCTGTTCCATCTTCTGTCATGCGAAGAATTTCTTTTATCTCGTCAATATTCAAAGGTTCCGAAAAAATATTTCGTTCTGTATACGGAATATCATGTTCCTCCAACCATGCTTTGGCTTTTCTACATGATGTACAGCTTGGAGATGTAAATAATGTAACCATCATATGCTGACACTTCCTTTCAGTAGGATTGAATGGTAAAAATTATATTTGTACAATTAAATTAGAATAATTTTAATGTGGTTATTACTAAACCCTATTATACACATATTCATTACTGATGAATACACTTTTTGAAAAATATTTGCTAAACGATATAGGTTTGTCACAATTCCACAATAGTTAGTGGCTTTATCGCAATTTCATCTCGTACTTATTTCGGCTCTATACTGTTATACCCAGTGAGTTGAATATTTAAACATCTGATTTGTCAAATAAAAACTTTTCTCATTTAGGTGAGTACTAATTGAAAATAATTAGGATGCCTACACTTATATAATACGTTTATCAATGGGCAAAGGTTTCATCTATATTCAAAAAAGTCCAGAATTTTTCTGGACTTTCTTTTTACGGTTTATAATTAACACCTTCAGAATAGCGATTTCCTGCGTTCCACAATAAATACTCATCAATGCCGTTATCCTTTAGCCCTTTAATCTGTGCTTCAACTTCTGCTTTACCATAGTTCAAATAATTACCTTTTCCAAGCCAAGGTGCGCTAAAGTCTTGAATCCACGGCCGCGATACAGGCGGATTTTCGAGTTCAGCTAATTTTGCATTTTCAATCTTAGCATATTCTGACACAAGTTTGTATGGCTCAAGATCCGGTTTCGCAATACCAAAATAGGATGTCCAGTGGCTCGGGTAAATCATTGAGGAAATGACATCCACATTTCCGGAAATCTTCAAGAAGTTTTGACCAATCCCTGGAGCCTCTGGGAGCGTTGCTGCGTAGCCGAAGATATCTACAGAGACTTTAACTCCGTATGGTTGCAATTGCTCTCTAGCATACGCAACAAAGTCTGTAATGGCTTCCACACGTCTTTGGACAGCATCAAGTTCAGATGCCTCATATGTTTCAAATGTATACTTCAAAGCATCATGACGCTTTTCAAAGCCTTCTGGAAAGCGCACATAGTCGAACTGAATTTCTTGGAAGCCCATTTTGGCTGCTTCAATTGCTATGGCGATGTTATGATCCCATACTTCCTTCATAAATGGATTAACGAAGGATTCACCTCGTCCATTTTTCCATACTTCATTACCATCCATGAAAGACAGCTCAGGACGTTTTTCTGCAAGTACACTATCTTTAAAAACAACAATTCGTGCAATCGGATAAATCTCTTTTTCTTCAAGTGTTTTTAACATTGCATACGGGTCTTTTATGTAGGGCTTACCAATGTCCAATGCTTTTAAAGGAGAATCATCCGCAGGTTTATACGTAATATTGCCAAAATCATCTTTAATATCTATAACCATGGCATTCAGATCTGTCGTATCGAGTAAATTTGTCAAATACGCAAAGCGCTGTCCCCCTGCTGAGTGCCCTGTTACGTAAACACCACGAACAGCATCCGGATACGTAAATGTCAGTCCAGAATCAAAGCGGAATAGCGGAGACGCAGCAATCAGTTGCTCATCAATCACTTCAAATCCATATGTACGTTGTGCAAAATCTTCCATCTGCTGATCCTCTTCAGCAGTGGCCACCATCGGAATTGCCAATCCAGCTGTAAGAAGCACGGCTGACATCCACTTGACTATTTTCATATTCACACCGACCTTCCTATTCTTTCATTCTAACAAAGCAGCTAGACGAATAATAGAGAAAAACATGAAAAGACCGGTTCTCTTGTCGAAAACCGGCCGCCTTACTGCTTATTTCTTAATCAATTACGGCTCGGCGTAATTGCGTCCAAATTTTGAATTGCGCTTGCGCAATTAACTCCCTTCAAAATTTGTGACATCCGCCGGAGGCTTAACTTAATTCAGCTAGGGTTTGAACCCCCACTAAATTTGAAGGTATATCTAGCATTATCCCATCACTTATAGAAGTGGATTATTTCTGCTGAATTTAGTTAAACGTTTCAAATTCGCGTTGTGAGCAAAGGACAAAGTGTCCCGGTGTCACTTCACGCATGATCACTTCTTCATCCTCACTATACTCATGCACTTTTGGATCGTAGCTTTTCCGTACCCGATTGCGTTCGTAGTCAGGGTCCGGTAACGGGATTGCGGATAGCAAGGACTGTGTGTACGGATGTAACGGTGCCGTGTATAACGTTTCAGCCGGACCAAGCTCAACAAGTTTTCCGTAATACATCACACCGATTCGATCGGAGATATATTTGACCATCGACAAATCGTGCGCGATGAATAAATACGTCAATCCTTTTTCCTCTTGGAGCTCTTTCAACAAGTTAACGACTTGCGCTTGAATGGAAACATCTAACGCGGAAATCGGCTCATCCGCAATGATGAATTCTGGTTCAACAGCTAATGCACGTGCAATTCCAAGACGTTGGCGTTGACCGCCCGAAAACTCATGTGGATAACGATTGGCGTGCTCACGGTTCAATCCTACCGTTTCTAGAAGCTCATGGACACGCTGTGTGCGCTCCTTTGGATTTTTCACCAAGCCGTGAATATCAAGCCCTTCTGCAATGATGTCCAGCACTTTCATGCGGGGGTTCAATGATGCATAGGGATCTTGGAAAATCATTTGCATTTTCCGATTAAACGCCTTTAGCTCTGTTCTCGATTTCTTTGTATGGACATCAACACCGTCGTAAATAACTTCCCCACCCGTCGCATTATACAAACGGATAATAGTTCGACCTGTTGTTGATTTTCCACAGCCTGATTCTCCTACAAGCCCAAGTGTTTCACCTTTATAAATATCAAATGTAATGTCATCAACTGCACGTACTTCATTCTTTTTACCGACATTAAAATACTGCTTTAAGTTTTTAATTTCAAGTAATTTTTCAGCCATTACTGAACACCTCCTGCATTGCCTTCGTAATAGCGGCTACCCGGGAATCTCTTCATACGTTCGATAACTGCTACTGGTGGTTCCACTTGCGGCGCATCCGGATGGAGTAACCATGTTGCAGCATAATGCGTTTCACTTACTTTAAATAACGGCGGCACTTGTTCCATATCGATTTTCATCGCATATTCACTACGCAGCGCAAAGGCATCTCCTTTTGGTGGATTCAATAAATCCGGAGGCGTACCAGGTATCGCATATAACTTCTCTTCTGTTGCATCTAGTGAAGGCATTGAGCTTAGCAGTCCCCAAGTATACGGGTGTTGTGGGTTATAGAAGATTTCATCCACCGTCCCCACTTCTACAATCCGCCCACCATACATAACGGCTACACGATCCGCAACGTTTGCCACGACACCAAGGTCATGTGTAATAAAGATAATCGACGTATCAATCTTTTTCTGTAAATCCTTCATCAATTCAAGGATTTGGGCTTGAATCGTCACGTCGAGTGCCGTTGTCGGCTCATCTGCAATAAGGATTTTCGGATTACACGCCAATGCAACAGCGATAACGATACGTTGACGTTGACCACCTGAGAATTGGTGAGGGTATTGCTTCATACGCATTTCTGGTTGTGGCATACCGACCAGACCCAACAATTCAACTGCTTTTTTCCATGCTTCTCCTTTTCCAAGCTTTTGGTGTTTAAACAGTGGTTCCATAATCTGTTTACCAATTGGCATCGTTGGATTAAGTGAAGTCATCGGATCTTGGAAAATCATCGAAATATCTTTTCCACGTACTTTTTGCATATCTCTTTCAGATATTTTCAACAGATCTTTTCCGTCAAATAATATCTCACCATTTTTATACTCCGTGCTCGATTTTGGTAGAAGTCGCATAATCGATTTTGTTGTCACCGATTTACCTGACCCCGACTCACCAACAATGGCAAGCGTTTCCCCTTTAAACACCTCAAAATTTACACCTTGGATTGCTTTCACTTCACCTGCAAAAGTATGGAAGGAAAGCTCCAGGTTTTTCACTTCAACAATTTTCTCCATTTTGCTTTCCTCCTTTAATCTTTCATTTTCGGATCGAGTGCATCACGCAATCCGTCTCCAATTAAGTTGAACGCAATCATGAGCAAACTCAATACCAATGAAGGGAATAATAGCATATATGGCTGATACGCAATAAACTTATACCCGTCATTAATAAGTGTTCCTAGTGATGCATGCGGCGCCTGCAGTCCAAGTCCGATGAAGCTTAAAAATGCCTCAAAGAAAATGGCAGTCGGAATCGTGAACATCATATTAATAATAACGATTGCCATCAAATTCGGCAGTAAGTGCTTACTAATAATACGCGTATTACTTGCGCCTAGTGTTTTAGCTGCAAGGACAAACTCCATATTTTTATATTTCAACACTTGTCCGCGTACAATCCGCGACATCCCAATCCATCCGGTTATCGTTATCGCAATGATGATGGATAATATCCCTGCCTCCATAATCATAATCATGAGAATCACGATAACTAACGTTGGGATACCAACCAGTATTTCAACAATACGCTGCATGATGTCATCGGTTCTTCCTCCATAATAGCCGGAGATCCCACCGTAAATAACACCAATCACAACGTCAATGACAGCTGCTACAAAAGCAATAAGCAAGGAAATTTGTGTCCCTTTCCATATACGTGAAAATAGGTCACGTCCAAGGCTGTCCGTTCCAAACCAATAGTACTCATCTATTTTTTTCAACTCATAAAGATCTAGTGTTTTTGAACCAAGTTTTCCCTCTCCATCAAAAATCCCTAACTTTTCAAGACCTGGCACTTTTGGTGGTAAATTAGCATGTGTTACTCTTACATTCTCTGGATCATGCTCAACCATAAACGGTCCAACGAAAGCCATGAACACGATAAAAATGAGGATAAACATACTAACAATCGCAGCTTTATTTTTACGAATACGTAACCAAGCATCCTGCCAAAAGCTTAAACTTGGCTTTGAAATTTTTTCTGCTTGTGAACTATCGACTGTAATCTGTTCAAATGAATCTTTCGGTAATTTCTCCATATTATTCGTCATTACTTGGAACCTCCAGACAAACGGATACGCGGGTCAATAACCCCATATAAAATATCCACGATTAAAATAATCACAATTAAGAAAATGGAGAAGAATATCGTCGTCCCCATAATGACGGCAAAGTCATTCGAGTTAATAGATTTTACGAACTGCTCACCGATACCCGGTACTGCGAAAATCTGCTCAACAACGAGAGAACCTGTCAATAGTCCTGCGGCAACTGGGCCAAGTATCGTAATAAGCGGAATCAACGCGTTACGAAACGCATGTTTGAAAGCGATTTCAAAGCCATTCGCGCCCTTCGCTCTTGCTAACAAAATATAATCCGAACTTAATACCTCGATCATTTCCGTACGGATAAACCTCGCAGCAATTGCAACTGGTCCCATAGCTAATGCGATAGATGGTAGAATACTTGACTTCCATCCTTCCCATAATCCTACAGGCAGCCATTCGAGCCATACTGCAAAGACATATTGTAAAAGTACTGCGAAAACAAATGAGGGAACGGATATACCAATAATTGCAATAATTGTACTACCGTAATCCCAAACTGTATTTTGTTTTAATGCTGCAATCATTCCAAGAACAATTCCGATTAACGTCCCGAAAATAAGTGCTTGGCTACCTAATAGAGCTGAGTATTTCAATTTTTTCACAATTAAATCCTTTACATCGGCACTCTTATATTGGAATGATACACCGAAGTCGCCTTTAGCTAGGTTCCCCATATACCGAACATATTGCACTGGAATTGGATCATTCAAGCCATACTTTTCATAGACAACTTCCCTTTGCTCAATGGATAATTTTGCTGCGGAAGCTAACGGGGAACCTGGAAGCAGTTTCATAAGCACAAATGTAAATGACGCTATGAGAAATAGTGATAGGAACATATAAACTACACGTTTAGTAATATATTTTGCCATGTTTGCACCTCCTGAATATCTTCAATACACTCTATAAAACTTTCAATTCTCACAGTCTAATCAATTACGCAAAAGCGTAATTGCGTCCGGATTTTTTCGAACACGCTCGAAAAGCTCCCTTAAAAATCCGTGACATCCATCGGAGATTTTATCATCGTTCAGGATAACCGATGAACAGTAGACCAAACTACATTCACCCCACCACTTATAGAAGTGGAAGTTTTCTGCTGAACGAGGATAATACAATGAATTTTGAGACAGTTTGATTTCAGTGAAAAAGAGAGTACATGGACAGCAATGGCCATATACTCTCTTTTCTATGAGATTTCAAACTTTCAAATTCTTACTTCGCTTCTGGAGCCATATATGTCCATTTGTAGCTGTAGTCTCCACCGAATGGGTGTGTAGCAAGACCTTGTACATTAGGATTCATAAGAACCATTCTTCCACGTTGGTACTGTGGAATAACAGCTGTATCTTCATCTAGAAGTAATTTCTCAGCTTCTGCAAATGCTTCAAAACGTGCGACTGGATCATTCGCAAGTGTTGTTTTTGTAGATTCTACAAGCGCATCATATGCAGGGTTAGAGTAATTCATTTTGTTTTGCGGGCTAGTTGTTACAAACAATTCGATGAATGAGATTGGATCCTGGAAGTCAGGTCCCCATCCAGCTGATTGAATATCGTAATCACTAGTGTCATCAAGCTCAAGACGAACTGCGAAAGGTACTTCTTTTAGTTTGATTGTCAAACCTGGAAGGTTTCTTTCGAATTCTGATTTGAACCATTCTTGTTGTTTCTTAGCGTTTTCAGTGTCTCCACCAAGAATTTCAATTTCTAAGCTGTCTACGCCAAGTGTAGCGAGACCTTTTTCCCAGTATTCAAGTGCTTCTTCTGGGTTATAAGAAGTGTGCTCTCCGCTATAATCACGGAAGTCTTTACCGTTTTCATCAAACGTGAAGTCTGATGCAACTAGGAAGTTAGCAGCAATAGAACCGTTTGCAAGTACTGCTTCTGCCATTTCTTCTTTATTGAATGCACGTGCAAGCGCTTTACGAATATCTGCATTTGCAAGTGGTGTAGCTTCACCATTACGTTCTTGATTCAATTTGAAATAGAATACTGCTGTTTCTAGCTCATTGATGATGTTTGGATCATCTTGATATTGCATTGCATATTCAGCAGATAGTGTTACACGGTCTTTTTTACCTTGTTCATATAGTTGAACAGCTGTTGAAGTTTCTTTCACAACGTCAACAACGATCTCTTCAAGTTGTACTGTTGCAGCATCCCAGTACTTTTCGTTTTTAACATATTTCCAGTTACCCGTACCATCCCAGTCAGTTAATGAGAATGGGCCGTTATAGATCATGCTGTCAGAATTAGATGCATATGCATCGCCTTGAGCAGTTACAAATTCTTCGTTAAGTGGATAGAATGTTCCGAAAGACATTAATGATAAGAAATAAGCAACCGGACGTTCAAGTTCAACAACAAGTGTTTTATCGTCTTGTGCTGTAATACCAAGATCTGCAATTTCTGCAGTACCTTCGCCGATTTCAGTTGCATTTTTAATCATACCAGCCATCAAGTATGGTCCATAAGGAGAACCAGTAGCTGGATCGATTGCACGTTGCCAAGCATAGACGAAGTCATGTGCAGTAACAGGTGTACCGTTAGACCATTGTGCATCACGAAGTTTGAACGTATACGTTAAGCCGTCTTCACTAATTTCTGGCTCACCATCAGCCATACCAGGTGTTGGAAGGCTATCTGCGTCTAAACGGTAAAGCCCTTCCATGATGTTGTTTAGTACGTTAAAACCAACAGCATCTTCTGAAACTGATGAGTCAATGGATGGAATTTCCGCAGATTCAATCAGGTTCAATACTTGTGGTAGTTCTGCTTCCGGAGTCTCAGCAACCGGTTTGTCTTCTTCTTTGACTGGATCTTTAGTGCCTGCATCTTCTGTTTTGTCGCCACACGCCGCAAGGAACGCGCTTAGTACAAGCAAAATGCTTACAAGCCACATAAATTTGTGGTTTTTCAAATCAATGACCTCCTCAAAATTGTCTGAAAACTACTTACAATATTATTATACAATGATTCTTCTAGTTGTACATCCCTTTTTTCTATTTCATCGTGTTCTACGACAGATATTTTATTGAAAAACTGATTGTATCAGCGTTTATAACGTTATATTCCAATATTTCTGATTTCGGAATAAACTGCAGTTTATTGATTTTTTAGTAGTAATCCTATATTATTATTCAGAATTGAGGTGAGAATATGAAAAAAGTGATTCGAAATTTCTTCATTGCACATCTAGTAATTGTCTTGATTATGCTTGCCTATTTTAAAGAACTGACATTACTCTCCTATATAAATTCATCTTTTCTTATCGGAGGGACGATTACGTTTATTGGTTTAGTTATTTTTGTATTTTCTACTGGTTTTTTTGATGTATTCACTGTTACAATGCGAAAAATGCTTACACCGAAGAGACGAATGGAGGATGTTATGTCCATGCGAACGCCCTCTGAAATTTTTTCAGCACCCGTTTCCCCATTTTTAGGAACTGGCGCCCTTATTTTAATCGTCATGGGGATTGGGCTTGTTATTTATTATTTCTAAGTAAAACGAAGCGTGTCTATTGCAAACCAATCAGTGTTGTATTATAATTTTGAAAACAATTGAGCGAATGGCCATGAGGGAAATAGTAGTCCAGTCGTCGTTTTCTAGAGAGCCTGTGGTTGGTGCAAACAGGTAAACGGCATTGAATGAATGGGTTCCTGAGCCTGACAAGTGAAATTTTATGTAGCTTGTCACGTCCCCCGCGTTAAGGGTATTTGAGTGGCCTTCGGGCAATTCGGGTGGTACCACGGTTGATAAACATCAGTCGTCCCTTTTACAGGGGACGGCTGATGTTTTTTATTCGTCTACAGGACGTGGGTGTGCAACCATTTCCGCAGGACGCGGCGTTCTTTGGTTGCCTTCATTTGCGACAGGATACCGCGCACTTTAGCCGCGGCAATTATCAGAATTGGAGGAGATTTTTTTATGAAAACTATTTTTTCAGGTGTACAGCCTACTGGAATTGTGACGCTTGGCAACTATATCGGGGCGTTCCGACAATTTACGGAGTTGCAACACGAACAGCAATGCCTATTTTGCATTGTTGATCAGCATGCAATCACTATTCAACAAGACCCAACAGAATTGGCAAAAGCGATTCGTTCGCTCGCTGCACTGTATGTAGCAACTGGGATTGATCCAGAAAAAGCGGTATTGTTCATCCAATCCGAAGTTCCAGCGCACGCACAAGCTGGATGGATTATGCAATGTATTTCGTATATCGGAGAACTAGAGCGCATGACACAGTTCAAAGATAAATCAGATGGTAAAGAAGGTGTCTCATCCGCACTTTTGACATACCCACCATTAATGGCTGCCGATATCCTTCTATATAACACGGATATCGTTCCAGTCGGTGATGACCAGAAGCAGCATGTTGAATTGACACGTGATTTGGCTGAGCGCTTTAATAAACGCTACGGCGATGTACTGACAATTCCAGAAATTCGCATCCCTAAAAATGGTGCGCGCATTAAATCGCTTCAAGAACCTTTGAAAAAAATGAGTAAATCTGATCCGAATAAAAAAGGAACGATCTCACTTCTAGATACACCGAAGGAAATCGAGAAAAAAATCAAGAGCGCAGTAACTGATTCAGACGGTGTTGTGGCTTATGATGTGGAAAATAAACCTGGCGTATCCAACCTGTTAACAATTGAATCAGCACTAAGCGGCATATCTATCGACGATTTAGTTATTAAATATGAAGGTCTTGGCTACGGAGCATTCAAAGCTGGCGTTGCTGAAACAGTCATTAACCACCTTTCTCCAATCCAAGATAAATATTACGAGTTGCTCGAATCGCCTGCACTTGACGATATTCTAGACAAAGGTGCCGAGAAAGCACATGCCATTGCATCTGTTACCCTCGGGAAGATGGAAGCCGCGATGGGACTCGGACGTAGACGGTAAGAATAAGTACCAACACGGCTAGTACAAAGAGCATGAAGTCGGCAGTATGCAAAATATAGTAGAAAATCTGTTGCCATTCATATCCAAGTGCTCGATAATTAAAATAAAAAATCATATTCGATACGGTAACAACAATTAGTCCATAACTGATAAGAAACAGGAATAGGCGTGTCATTGTACATCTTCCTTTGAATTTTCTTTAATTATATGACTGCATGGCCCCCTTTTAGACGAAGGGGGCTTTTATTATTGAAGGACTGGTGGAACTATTATGGTGAATTGATGGACTGTCAGTGTAGGTTGGCGAACTTTAAGAGGAAAAATGGGAACTGTCAGTGTAAACGGGTAAACTGTAAGAGTAAAACGGAACTGTCAGTGTAAACGGGTAAACTGTAAGAGTAAATCGGAACTGTCAGTGTAAACGGGTAAACTGTAAGAGTAAAACGGAACTGTCAGAGTAAACGGGCAAACTTTAAGAGTAAATGGGAACTGTCAGTGTAAACAGGCGAACTGCAAGAGGAAATCGGAACTGTCAGTGTAAACAGGCAAACTGTAAGAGTAAAACGGAGAACTGTCAGTGTAAACAGGCGAACTGCAAGAGTAAAACGGAACTGTCAGAGTAAACGGACAAACTGTAAGAGGAAAACGCAGAACTGTTAGAGTAGGCAGGCAAACTGTAAGAGGAAATCGGAACTGTCAGTGTAAACGTGCAAGCTGTAAGATTAAAACGGAGAACTGTTAGAGTAGGCAGGTAAAATGTAAGAGTAAAACGGAACTGTCAGTGTAAACGGGCGAACTGTAAGAGTAAAACGGAGAACTGTTAGAGTAGGCGAGCGAACTGTAAGAGTAAATGGGAACTGTCAGTGTAAACGGGCAAACTGTAAGAGTAAAACGGAACTGTCAGTGTAAACGGGCGAACTGTAAGAGTAAAACGGAGAACTGTTAGAGTAGGCGAGCGAACTGTAAGAGTAAATGGGAACTGTCAGTGTAAACGGGCAAACTGTAAGAGTAAAACGGAACTGTCAGTGTAAACGGGCAAACTGTAAGAGTAAAACGGAGAACTGTTAGAGTAGGCGAGCGAACTGTAAGAGTAAATGGGAACTGTCAGTGTAAACGGGCAAACTGTAAGAGTAAAACGGAGAACTGTTAGAGTAGGCGAGCGAACTGTAAGAGTAAATCGGAACTGTCAGTGTAAACAGGTAAACTGTAAGAGTAAAACGCAGAACTGTCAGTGTAAACGCACAAACTGTAAGGATAAAATGTCGAACTGTAATGACAAACACCCCACTCCTCACTCAAATCAAAAAAGACGCCCCATTTAACTGGGACGCCCAATACATCTTAAATTTTCTTAAAAACAAGCGAAGCGTTATGTCCGCCGAAGCCAAGTGAGTTGCTCATTGCGTACTCGATCTCCGCCTTACGCGCACCCTCCGTCACATAATCAAGGTCACATTCAGGATCCGCATTGACAAAATTAGTTGTCGGTGGCAAAATACCTTCCTGCAAAGCCTTTACTGTGAAAATAGCTTCCAATCCACCTGCCGCACCTAATAAATGACCAGTCATTGATTTCGTTGAACTCATCGCAAGCTTATACGCATGTTCACCGAAAACGGTTTTAGCTGCCATCGTTTCGAATAAATCATTATACGGCGTGCTCGTTCCATGTGCATTAATGTAGTCGATTTGATCCGGAGCGATGCCGCTTTGTTCAATCGCCTGAGCCATTGCGCGTGCGCCGCCTTCTCCACCCGGAGCTGGTGCCGTAATATGATGTGCATCCCCCGTTGAACCATAGCCAACTAGCTCAGCGTAAATTTTTGCACCACGCGCTATCGCATGTTCATACTCTTCAAGAATTAGGATACCTGCTCCTTCACCAATAACAAAGCCATCCCGTTCTGCATCGAACGGACGTGAAGCTGTTGCTGGATCTGGATTTAATGACAACGCCGTATTGGCACAAAAACCAGCAACCGACATCGTTGTAATCGGCGCTTCAGCCCCGCCCGTAATCATCACATCTGCATCCCCGCGACGAATCACTTCAAATGCATCCCCAATCGAATTTGTACCAGATGCACAAGCCGTTACCGTACAAGAGTTAATGCCTTTTGCACCAAGATGAATCGATACTTGACCTGATGCCATATCAGGAATCATCATCGGAACGAAAAATGGACTCACACGACGATACCCTTTTTCAAGGAATGTCTTAAATTGCTGCTCATGCGTTTCCATCCCCCCGATTCCAGAACCAATCCACACACCTGTCCGAAGTGCCAATTCCCCTTCTAATTCAAGGTTTGCATCTTTCATCGCCATGACAGAAGCTGCTAACGCGTAATGCGTGAAACGGTCCATTTTACGTGCGTCTTTCCGTGGGATATACTCCTCTATGTCAAAATCCTTTACTTCCGCTGCTACTTTTACTGGAAACTGGTCGCTATCGAGCCTAGTTAATGGCCCAACACCAGATTTCCCTGCTAAAACCGACTGCCATGACTCCTCAGCCGAATTTCCGACCGGAGAAATTGCTCCGATTCCTGTTATGACTACACGTCTTTTTCCCATGTGACAATACTTCCCTTCTATCTAGTTAATGAACCCATTCCCTGTTTTTCACTTCATATTATTATCTTCCCCATTTAATGCACAGAGCACCCCATGTAAGTCCGCCACCGAATCCAACAAGAACAAGTATATCATCATCTTTCACTTTACCATCAGCAAGATCATCGACAAGCGAAATTGGAATCGACGCTGCCGAAGTATTGCCATATTTATGAACCGTTTTCGACATTTTTTCGACCGGCAAACCAAGTCGTTCACGTGAAGCTTCCATAATACGAATATTTGCCTGATGAGGAATTAAGAAATCGACATCTTCCTTCGCCAGTCCTGCTTTTTCAATAACGTTAACAGCCGATTCACCCATTTGGCGAACAGCGAATTTAAACACTTCTCGACCATTCATATGCAAATACTTATCTTGGTACAGATGTTTACCGCCACTGCCATCCGCGCCAAGTTCAAATGACAGGATCCCTCGACCTTCGCTTACCTTACCGACGATTGCAGCTCCAGCACCATCACCAAACAAAACAGCTGTATTACGATCTTCCCAGTCCGTAATTTTCGATAATTTCTCAACGCCTACGACAAGTACATAATCATAGACACCCGACTCGACAAACTGCTTCGCCGTCACAACACCATACATAAAGCCCGCACACGCTGCAGAAATATCCATTGCCGCGGCATTCTTTGCTCCTAAACGTTCTTGTATCATCGTCGACACAGATGGAAATGGTCGATCTGGTGTAACTGTCGCAACAAGTATTAAACCGATTTCCTCTGGTTTAATACCTGCACTTTGAATCGCATCTAGTGCTGCATTGTATGCCATATCAGATGTATCAGTTGAATCATCCGCAATATGTCGCTCTTCTATACCCGTCATTGTCCGAATCCATTCATCCGACGTATCCATACGCTTTTCAAGATCCGCATTCGTCACAATATGTGGCGGTACGAATTTACCGATGCCTATTAGCCCCGCATTCATGCCAACATCTCCGTTCTTATCATCTATTATTAGTACCTGGTATCAATCATAAAAGAAATGCGCTCATTTTACAACCCACCGACACTTTTTAGCCAAATAAAGTGACTATTTACACGGATATTTGTTTCTACAATCGGTTTGCTATGATATGATGAAGGATGAAATACTATTGTAGAGGTGAATTCAATGAGATATATCATGACATTCTTTTGGTCAATCGCTTTAGTTTCAATGTTAAACTACGTAGCTGGGTCAATTGCGAATATTCCTGTGTTCGATTTTACAGGTGGTTTAATCGTTGCGGTTATTGCCGCGCTATTAGTCATCTTCATTGGTGAAGCTTTGCCAGAAGGCGAAGTTGCAGACCATTAATCAACAATAAAAACCATCTCCCAATAAGCGGAGATGGTTTTTTATTTGATTCGGCAGAATTCGTGGATGAATCTATAACAGCAATTCGATTCAGTTTGATTTATTTCACTTGAACTTTTCAAGCGCTTCTTGAAGATTGGCTGATGAACTGTTCAGCATTTCAATTGTATGAACAAGCGACTCAATCGATTCATTTTGTATATCGGAGGCAGCTGCGACGGCTTGCGTTCGACCTGCATTTTCCGATGCAAGGGACATGACTTCCTCCATTGAAGCGAGTACTTCTTCGGAACCGGCAGACATTTCTTCCGTCACGGCCGATACATCTTGAATTTCATTATTAACATTCTGCACAGCATCTAACACTGTTGTTAAATCATTGCCAATTTTTGTCACTGCTTTTAATCCTTCCACCATACCTGTAGAGCTTGTTCCCATCATCGCAATTGCATTAGAGCTCAATGATTGGAATGAAGTAATTTCATCTCGAATTTGCTCGGCAGAATGACGTGACATTTCCGCGAGTTTTCGAACCTCACCTGCAACAACTGCAAAACCTTTGCCTGCCTCTCCCGCACGAGCTGCTTCGATTGCTGCATTAAATGCAAGAAGATTTGTTTGTTCCGCAATGCTTGTAATGATACCAACCATTTCTTCTATAGAATTAAAGTTGGATCCTAGATCATGCATAATCGATTCTGATTTTTGGACGGAGTGCCCTACTTCCTGAATTTGACCGACAACATGCTGTGCATCTGTAACACTGGATGCAACAAGGTTTTCCATTATGTCCGAAGCCTCTGCCACACTGGAGGATGACTGTGCAATCCGATGTATCCCAACTGCCATTTCCTCCACAGCTGTTAGCACCTCACGATTATTCGTTTCTTGCACCTCGCTAGTCAATGCAATTTGGGAAATACTGTTCGTAATTTCACTAGTTGACCCTCGGACATTATTGACAACTTGTGTCAATTCGCCATTCACTTCAATAAGCGAGAATGCAGTTTTGTTCATGTTAGTCATCATCTGTTTCATTTGAAGCACCGACCGCGTGAAAGATTCTTTAAATGAAGTGATTTCATTTTTCCCCATCGTTTGGACAGCCCTTAACGACTGTTCGGCTTGTGTCAAATTACCTTCTGCAAACTCCAATGCAGCTTGCTCCATTCCATTTAACGGATAAAGCGCACGTCCGACAAATCGATGCATGATGAACATGGCAATTGCAACAATCACCAAAATAATACCAATATAAATCGGCAAGTTTGCTTTTAATATTTCAGAACGAACCGTACCTACTGAATCGGCCGCAATGTCTACACCGACAATCGCAATCTTTTCCCCCTGATCGTTATAGACTGGAGCGAATGCAGAAAGATAACTTCCATAATCGGGGTCGTCGATAATATCCGCTGCGTTACCTTCGCCTTGTACTGCCCCTTCAACGGTTTTGTACGTCGTGAATTCATGTGATTCTCCAATGCCAATCGCGTCCGTTGCTTCAGGGGCCGCAGCATCAATTAAAAATTGTATCGGTTCCTCCGAAGATGCTGGGACTGTCATTGTATAAAGAAATAGTACTCCACTTTTTATCTGTAGATCCAATAATTCGGCACGAAGTTTCCAATATAATTCAGATTCAGTCATCGTACTCGCCACTTGTTCATACTCTTTTGCATCAAGCAACGACGCAATATGTTGCGCTGTGCTGACTCCCTGTAAACTGATCGACTTGGTAACTGTTTTAGATGTATTTAAATATAAGATTACTCCGACCGCAATTAATACAGCAATCATCGCCCCTGCTATGTAGAGAGTAATTTGCCGGCTTAGTGAGGACTTTCCTCTCATCATTTTACACCCCTGTTCATAGAATAGTTGTTTCTATTGTTATACCCTCAAAAAAATAGTTTACTCCCAGTCAAGTATTCTAATTTTATTTATGAATATAAAAAAGCTGTACGACCTAAAATCAGTCATACAGCTTAAATCTTACTATTTACTTATCGAACACCTAACGCCATTTTCGCGTAGCGTGACATCATATCTCTTGACCACGGTGGATTCCAAATGACATTGACATCCACATCTTTCACTTCTGGAAGCTCCATCAGTTCTTGTTTAATATTCGCAACGATTTGCGGTCCCATTGGACAGCCTAAAGACGTCAGTGTCATCGTTACTTTTGACGTACCTTCCTCGTCCAACTCAACATCATAAACGAGACCTAGGTTTACGATATCTACACCTAATTCTGGGTCAATGACGTTTTCTAAAGCACCCATCATGCTCTCTTTCATCGCCTCATCCATCTTTATCCCTCTTTCCGTTTAATCAATTACGCAAGAAATTTAGATTTCCTGCTACATCAAGTTAATACCTTCATCATAACAGAGTTCGCTTCAACCTTTCAAATAGGAAGCAAACCATTCTGTTGCTTGAAGCATACCCTTTCTCGATACTGCATGCCCCGCCGTGTCGTCCGATACAAACACAAAACGTTCTGGATTCGCTGTATAGTCTTTTTTCACAGCCTCATAAAACTTTCGTGTTGGTTCATAAGGCACCACTGTATCCTGTTTGCCATGCCAAAAATAAACAGGGCGATTGTTCAATGCGGAAGAATGTATTGCCAAATCAAATGTTGATAAGGTATCCAGTAATCCTTGCTTTTCCTCATCTGTGATTGGTAGCTTAAAGCCACCACGTTCAAATTGAGCCATTTGCGCTGTCGATAGTTCCACAAAATTAGGTGCCCCCATCATAACGGAAGCTACGTCAACCCAGTCATACACCGTCAGACAACCAAGTGTTGTAATGCCTCCCATCGACGTACCACCTAATCCAATTTTCTCCGTTCCGATAAGTTTACGTCTCATAAGCTCCTCTCGAAGGAAACCTACTTCCTCAATCGAAGTCAAAACAATTTCCCAAAAACGTAGGCTTTGTTGGACCTCATCTAAGCTTTCATCTCGGACACCATGTAGATGCGCATCTGGTAGCAAGACACGAAAACCTTTTTTTGCGATATTATGTGCATAATGCAAATTATGCTCTTTCGCACTCGTAAAACCGTGCAGGAAAATGACAATAGGCACCTGCTTGTCTTGCAGCCCTTCCTCAACTATATGCAATAAAGGGATATGACCCCATTTTTCTTCACGAACAAACACAAGCAACCCACCCTACTTCAATTTAGTCTATTAAGCGTATCAAAGTTTTTCTAAAAAAACAAAAAGGTTGTTTTTATTCAACAGAATTTTTTGACTTAGAACCTTAACTAACGATAGACTATTTTATATAGAAGGAGGCGTTTTGTTGAAACCACATCTAATTGTCCTTGATCTCGATGGGACATTGCTAACAGACGAGAAAGTGATATCCGATAAAACTGCACGCACACTAAAAAAAGCGGAAGAACATGGTCACCATGTCATGATTGCAACAGGTCGGCCGTATCGTGCAAGTGAAGTGTATTACCGCCAGCTTGGTCTTCAAACACCGATTGTTAATTTCAATGGGGCGTTCGTCCACCATCCTGACAATCCATCTTGGAAAACGATTCATGAAACAATTTCCTTGCCCGTCGTCAATGAAGTTGTAGATGCCCTACAGCAATTTCCTGTTCAAAATATCGTGGCAGAAGTGATGGATGATGTCTACATGCATTACCATGATGAAAAGCTACTCGATATTTTCAACTTTGGAAATCCACAGATTACAGAGGGGGATATCCGCAATCATTTACAGGTGGATCCAACGAGCTTACTCATTCAAGCGGAGGAACAATCCGTCGATGCCATTCGCCGCCACCTTGGCGAAGTACATGCCGAAGTGATTGATCATCGACGTTGGGGCGCCCCTTGGCATGTCATTGAAGTGATTCGACATGGCTTACATAAAGCAGTCGGTATTTCACATGTTGCTAAATGGATGGATATTCCACAAGAACGCATTATTGCATTTGGTGACGAAGATAATGATCTTGAAATGATTGATTATGCAGGTGTTGGTGTCGCAATGGGCAACGCAATAGATCGTTTAAAGTCGATTGCCGATGAGGTAACAGCTACCAATAACGAAGATGGTATTGCGCAGGTGCTTAGTGAGAGGTTACACTTGAACTAACAACAAGTTTCCATTGGAGGGATTTTTATGAGAATTTTTGCTGATAGCGCTTGTGATTTACCAAAATCATTTTTCGAAGAAAACGATGTCACGCTTTTTCCATTGCATGTCCTCATTGATGATAATGAATATGAAGATGTTTTAGGTATTCATCCTAAAGAAGTATACGATGCCATTCGAGAAGGCAAGCATCCAAAAACATCACAAGTTTCTCCTGAACTATTTTTGAAAAGGTGGGAGGAGCTTGCAGCGTCTGGAGAAGAAGGCATGTACATCGCCTTTTCTTCTGAATTATCGGGTACGCATGATACAGCTGTCATGATTCGTAATCAAGTGCAAGAAACAAATCCAGCGATGAATCTAGTCATCATCGACTCGAAATGCGCCTCACTTGGTTATGGTTTGCTCGTACAAGAAGCCGTTCGGTTGCGTGATGCTGGAGAAAATTTGCAGGCGATTGAAGATAGAGTTCGTTTTATGGCCGAGCATATGGAGCATTTGTTCACAGTAGAAGATTTGGATTATATGGCACGTGGTGGACGTGTGTCGAAAGCAAGTGCGTTCATCGGCGGATTATTAAATATTAAACCACTTCTTCATGTCGAAGCTGGTAAACTCGTACCAATTGAAAAACATCGTGGACGTAAGAAAGTACTACGCCGTATGACGGAGCTAATGGCAGAACGCGGCGATCATCTATCTGAGCAGACAATCGCTATTAGCCATGCCGATGATGAAAATATTGCCCTTGAGCTGCAAGGTTTAGTGGATGAATTATTCCGTCCCAAAAAAATTGAAGTGCATATGATTGGCTCTACAATTGGTGCCCATACTGGCTCTGGTACAGTCTCTATCTTTTTCTTGAATAAATTAAAGTGAAACAGTAAATGAAAAACTCCAAGAATGGCAAATTTGCCGTTCTTGGAGTTTTCTATATTATACCTCTGTATTATTTTTTCTACCTTGCTTCCCTTTTTTCCAAACGGTAAAGAGGAACCCTAAGAAAAATACATAAATTAAAATCGATGCGATTAGGTAAGGTATATTAAACCCTTTATCCTCATCCGCAATATAAATTTCAGCAACTTCACGATCAAGCACGACGCGGAACACACCATCTTTAGCTTCTCGCACTAAATCGCCATCCAACACACCACGTAGTTTCTTATTGTCTCCAATGATTTCTTTAGGAATGGCAAAATCAGACGTATGCGTTGTATTATTGATAGCGATAATCCATGTTTCTTTATCAGATGAACGTTTAAAAACTGAAAAGCCATCTTCATTGTGTAAGATTTCGAAATCTCCCTTTCGGAACGTTTCGGATTGGTTACGTAATGTATTCAGATCAGCGATATACTCCATTAACTCCTGTTCAATCTTATAATTCATAAGCTGATGATTTTCTGGAGCCGCCTTACCATTCACTGCAATTTCAGTTCCATAAGGCATAATAGGTGTCCCCGGCATACTAAACAGCGCTACGGCCGCCAGTTTCCATCTTGTCGGAGGGAACATTCTTGCCTCTACAATATCATATGTGTAACGTGGTCCCGTTAAATCATCGAATTGGACCAAGCCATTACCAGTTCCATTAGCAAATAAAGATAAAGGTGAAACATCTGCATCCGTTACGACAAACGATTTTCTTAACGCATTCATCTTGTCCATACTTGGCATAGCGTCAAAGTTTGCAGCACTTTCTTCATTCGTTAATACATAGGCTTTTGGATTGACTGCCTTAACAGCTGCAATGACTTCATTGACGAAAGCAGTGTCGTATTTTGTGATTTTTGTTAAACGGATACCATCTAATTTATACGTTTCTACAAAATTAACGACTGCTTCCTTCAGCGCTTGTTGTACGGCTTTATTCGAATGATCCCAGTCGATTGCTCCATCTGATGCTGGAATCGCTTGAAATTTACCTTCTTTTGCCCACACATGGTTAGCGCTAACGCCCGCAAATGGAAAATCTGCAATAACAGCGATTTCTCTTTTATGAATAGCATTCATCATGTCATTAAATTCAGGTTCCGTTCCAAAATGCGGCTCGAGCTTTGTATAATCGAGCACTTTACTTCCATCATAGGATTCCGTTGCAAATATCGGGCCTAGTGAAATCATTGTAAAGCCCATTCCCGCAATATGCTCCAATCTTGTGCTAATTCCAGTGAAATCTCCACCATTGAAAGCATTGAGATCTTGCGTATTGACGTCAAAATCATTGCGCCCATCCCCATTATTAAAACGGTCAACGAGTAAATCATATATACTTTCGTCATCTATTGTTCGATCTTCCTCTGCGAAAACTCCCGCTGGATAGAGGGTAGATACAAGAAGCAGCGAAGTTGCAACTAGTCCAAACCATTTCTTCACTCTCACCAAAAAATCCTCCTCAAAAAAAGTCCTTCTCGTTTCACTTTACCAAACCAAACACAGGACTACCATGATTTCAATTTAAAATTGAAAATCTAACCCTTGAAATAGGTCTATATTGTGAATAAATGAAAAACCTACTGGCACGATTGGCCAGCAGGTTTTTCATTCATCATACATATCGTCATCTTGAATGGGCGTATTTCTTCTCGAAAGAACGAAGACGGAGATTGCAAAGAGTGCCATCAGCATCAACACAACTATAAGTAAAATTGGTCCGATACTTGTTTCCATCCCCATACCTCCTTATTTATTACGATAAGAAACTAACCCCAATGCCTATTCCAAATCCAAGGAATAGTGTTGCTAACATGAAAACGAAAAACAGAATCCAAAAAACTTTGACGCTTTTTTCTTTTGCAGAACGGACAAGAACCATTTCCATCATACCGATTGTGAGAAGTCCAAGTAAGAACTTAACGCCGTAAAGAGCTGCATCGATACTAGAGTACTCCATAAACAACATAAAACCTGAAAATAGAATTAAGACGTAAAACAAGCGTGCAATCATATGTCCAATTTTCTTACCTTTTGTTCCCTTTTCCAAGCCTGCTGTTACAATGAAAATAATAATTCCTGCAACCCATGTAAGGATATGAAAATGGGTTGTACTCGCTAAAAAATCCAAATTAGCCACCTCATTTTTTTATTCTACTTTACTAATCGTACCATATTATAATTCTACTGGGTAGAAATTTAGTTACAAGGTTGAGAACCCGGTACCCGGGCATTCAAAAAAAGCATAAGCGGTGCAGGAGTAACCACCATTCGAATGGTGACTACTCCTGCACCGCTTCTCATCAATTACGCCTCGGCGTAATTGCGTTGGGAGTTTGAACTCCCCCTGTTTGAAGTACTTTTCTGGCATTCACCCCAGCACTAAAGGGAAATGGAACTAAATTCCTCCCCTATAGAAATGGGGGACTTCTGTAGCTGACGCTTCGCTTTCAGTACAAAAGAATTTGCTGATTCAAGTTAAATTTACCACCTTTTCGGCACTTAAATGTGTAATTTAAGCGATGTGAATTATAGGTGAATAGGCTTTAAACCCCTTTACAAAGGACTTTCTAACGAAATTGAACACCCCTCAAAATTAAATTTTACGCATTATTGGTTCATGCTGCTACCTTACTACAAAAAAGCACGCTAATCGGTAGTGAATAGCTACCAATTAGTGTGCTGTACACTGACCTCACATATTTTCGAATAAACTTTTTGATAGTCGACATTCAGATAGACACCTAAAAAAAGAGCATAAATGATGCCTGGTATAGACATCATTCATGCTCTTCATATTGCGGCTGCACCTGGCACCGAGCTTAATTAAAACGATTGACCAACGTACCAATACCTTCAATTGAAATTTTCACCGTGTCGCCTTTTTTCAAGAATGTTGGTGGTGTCATCCCTTTACCAACACCTGATGGAGTACCTGTTAAAATGATATCCCCTGGTTCAAGCGCTACATAGCGTGAAATTTCCGCGATTAGTTCGTCAATTTTAAAAATCATAGAGGCAGTGTTGCCATTTTGTCTAACTTCGTCATTGACTTTCGTAACAATCGACAAATTTTGTGCATTTGGAATTTCGTTTTTCGTGACGATATATGGACCCATTGGACAAGAGCCATCTAAGCTTTTTCCAAGGAAAAATTGGCCATGGGCTGCTTGGACATCACGTGCTGTCACATCGTTAGCGATTGTGTAACCGAAAACGTAATCATAAGCTAATTGTTTCGGAATATGACGTCCCTTTTTACCAATGACAACTGCCAGCTCACCTTCATAATCTAAGCTATTTGTAACATCGTCATGGATCGGTAACTCTTGTTCATCTGCCGCAATAGCAGTTGGAGATTTTGTAAAGATCATTAGCTTTTCAGGTGGTGCATCTGAGCCCATTTCTGCCACATGGTCTGCGTAATTTTTGCCGACGCACAGGACATTTTTCGGTGTTCTTGGAAGGGGTGACAACCACTCGATAGCTGTAAATGCATATTTAAAACGACCAGAGTCAGCATCTGCTCGTGCTTGTTCCGCAAGCTTTCTCACGCGTTCAACAAAATCCATTCCGTCTGCGATACCTTCTGTGATTGTTTGTGGAAAATCAGTATCTCCATATGCTTCTGCTATCGCTAACATATCCCATACTGCATCTTCCCTTTTCACTTTTGGACCGAATAATGTCTGACCTTCATAACGGAACGACAATAGTTTCATCTGTAAACCCATCCCCTCAGTAAGTGTTTTCCCTTATCCTCTACTGTTACGACATTCGATGACCTTTTCCCTCTTTATTCGACAACTTTTTTCCGTATGTTGCTTTTCTCCATACCCATTCAATCGGCCCCATTCTAAACTTCATCAACCAAATCTCAGCAATAATAACCTGAATGACGAAGATACCAACCGCGATCCAGACACCTGTTTCCAAGTCGACTTTGCCATACATGCCAAAGCCGTAGGAATAAAAGATTGTTGTCGCGACAATGGACTGCATAATATACGTTGTTAACGACATTCGTCCTGCCTTAGAAACCGGTCGGAATACCGTGCGGAGCAATGAAATTTGGCTGAGTAGTAATAGCAATCCGACATAACCCGCAGCTAGGATGGGACCACCGAACACCGATTGCAGCATTTGAGCCGATAACGTTGGCTCTCCAATAAACGGTACTGCTTTTAACCAAATTCCTACAGCTAATGCAAGGACAGTTATAATCGCAATGCGTCCTTTCATTTCCCCAGCACGCTCGAAAATTCGTCTTTTGGATAGTCCTGCACCTAGCATAATGAGTGGTAAAATAAGCACGAGCCCACTCAGTGCACCTAACAAGCCAAATGTTAACCACTCGAAAAAGCGAAAGCTAAAAATCTCGCCGAAAGAACCTAAACCATAAGCACTGATCGCCAATTCAATTTGCTGGATATCCACATAACCCGCCAACACTGAATTTGGACTCACTGCTTCTAAAAAGCGAGTCGCAGCGTAAAAGAAAGCATTTGGAATGATATACAAAAGCGCTGCAATCGGCAAAATCCACTTTTTAGATATTTTCACAAATGCAATCATAATAAAGCCCATTGCCGCATAAGTGAACAATACATCGCCCGACCAAACGAACCATGCATGAATGACACCGATACCTAGTAAAACAGCTAACCGTCGCGCCATCATTGGTGCAAAGGCTGACCTATTTGCCAACGTTTTTTCATATTGCATATTGAGCCCGTAGCCGAACAGCATTGCAAATATCGGATAAAAGCTGCCTTCTACAAAAATATCAATCACTTTAAATGTTGCCGCGTCACTTGGACTACTAAACCATGTATATGGATCCACATACAAATAAGGAGACTGAAAATGAATCATATTCGCTATAAATATACCTAGTAATGCGAATCCTCGCAGTAAATCAAGCACTTCGATTCGATTAGTAAGCGTTGTTGGTGTTATCTTCAAACTCATTCCTCCCGAATTGTGATGGTCCTCTGTCCATCAAATAAATAAAGGACCATTTCTTGTATATCTATTTTCATAATCGCTTCAATTGCTTTTTTATACAAATTCAACTGAATGCCATAGCGGTGTTGCATTTCAACCTCTACATCCTCATCTGAACTAAATCGCCCGAGAACTTTATCTGTTTTATAATCCAACAAAACCCAGCCATTTTGTTCTTCGAATAAACAATCCGCAATTCCCTGCAAAATTTGATAATCCCCATCTATATCGCTTTGTGCATACGTAAATGGCAATTCACGCAACACCTGCTTAGCATTTTGCAGTCTTTTTGCAATCGGTAACTCAAAAAAAGTTGCAACAGATGAAACATCAACCATCTGCGCTTCCTCTGCAGTCAGCAGCTGAAGATTCGTCAATTCCGTGACCAACTGCTCAACCTCTCCAACCGTGCATTGTTGTCCGATAGCAATATGCTGCATAACCGTATGCATGGCCGTACCGATTTCTGCGGCGGATAATGCCCTTGATTGCATGAATGCTGGACGATCATGTAAATAAGCCGTACTCACTTCGTCACTTTTCACAACAGCGACATCTTCCTCCCGCTGCTGCTCAAGAATCGCTAAACGCTTCAGCTCGCTCACGGTTTGCTTAGACCTTTTCAAAACAGAAGCGTCAAATGGATATTTCACATCAAATCGTCGTTTCACTTCTGCCAATAGATCAACATCGACCTCTTCTGGTATTATCCCTACTTCGCCTTCCACAGTCATTTCCTCACTCGTCGTCAGTAATGAAGATACCGGAAATGCGTCAATTTGCCAAACAGAAGGATCCACCATCAGCTGACCTCCTGGAATACCGCCGAATTTCCCAAACGATACATGCCTCGCAACCGACGGACCAATCCAATCCAAATAGCCATTGGCACGTGACCGGGTATATTCGGGCAGCATCAGCTGTGGATCTATTAACTGCGCAGCCTGCCACTTTCCAATCGTTTTCTCGATATCCTTGACCGAGGCAATGATTTCAAGATGCTCTTTGGCACGCGTCATCGCAACGTACAGCACGCGCATTTCTTCAGAACGCATTTCGAGCTCTTTCTGTTCTTTCATCGCAAGGAATGGCAAGGACGTGTAAGTAATGCGATTATCCGGGTCAATCGCTTTCACCGCAAGCCCAAAATGCTGGTCAAATAAATACGGTTCATTGAAATCCATCTTATTGAATTTTCGTCCAGCCCCTGCGATAAATACATAAGGGAACTCTAATCCTTTTGATGAATGAATCGTCATCATGCGCACAACATCTTCCTTGTCACTCATGGAACGGGCGGCACCCAAATCATCCCCCCGTTTTTGCATCCGATCTATAAAACGCAAGAAGCGGAATAATCCACGGAATGATGTTTTTTCATAATCAATAGCGCGATCATGTAAAGCACGTAAATTAGCTTGGCGTTGCTTACCATTTGGCATCGCACCAACCATTTCGTAATAATGCGTATCGGCATACACTTTCCAAATTAACTCCGACAATGAGCCTCGTCGCGCCAAATTACGCCAATCCTCAAACTGTATGAAGAAGCGCTGCAATTTCTCCTGCGTGTCACTCGCCATACCTGCCCCGCCCGTTCGTACAAAACGTTTCAATGCTTCAAAAAACGGCTCGTTTTTTCCAGCCAATCGGATCTGTGCTAATTCATTTTCCGTCATGCCAATAAACGGGGAACGTAAAACAGAAGCTAGCGGAATATCCTGATACGGATTGTCAATTATACGCAATGTATTCAGCATAATCATTACTTCAAGGGCATCGAAATAACCACGCGACAATTCAGTATAGATCGGAATACCTGCCAGCTTAAATTCCTCTGCAATTTCACCTGACCACGTCATCGACCGCATTAAAATAACGATATCTCGGTATTCCATCGGACGTTTTTTACCACTAAACGCATCCGCCACTTCAGCACCAGACTCTATTAAAGCTTGAATTCTCTTAATCATAAAGCGTGCTTCTGCCTGTGAGCTTTTTAAACTTTGTTCTGGTAGCTCTGGTGATTCCTCCAGTTCTTCTTCCTCTTCCTCATACAGTAGCGTCAAGCCTGCTGTTACAGCCTTTTCAGGGTACTGCGCTCCATACTTTAACGCCGCTGCATCATCGTAATCGATTTCCCCGACTCGTGCCCCCATCACTTGTGCAAAGACAAAATTTGTCGCATCCAGCACTTCTTTACGACTACGGAAATTGGCGTTCAAGTCGATTTTTAAGCCTTGCTCGCCAACTCCCTCTGTGAACCGATTATACTTCCCGAGAAATAACATCGGCTCAGCTAGACGAAAGCGGTAAATAGACTGTTTAACATCGCCTACCATAAACAAATTGCCATCGTGTTCGCCACCGCGCTTGATAAGTTGAATAATCGTCTCCTGCAACAAGTTGACATCCTGATACTCATCGACTAATACTTCCTCAAAGCGCTTGCGATAATCCTCCGCGATTTCAGATGCTACCAGCTTACCGTCCTGCTCTTGCGATAATATACGCAGTGCATAATGCTCCAAGTCTGAGAAATCGACAATCCCACGATCAATTTTCAACTGCTCATAGCGTTTACCAAAATCAACGACCAGTTCAATGAGCGTATGCATGGTTGGGGCCATTAAGCGAATTTCAGTAAGTAGACGGTCCGGAGTTCTTGTGAAATAGGATTCTTTTAATGTATTAATAATTTTCTTCACCGCATCGCGCAGCGCTTTCGCTCGCTTAGCTAGCTCTTCATCACATGAATCTTTCCGAATCGTACCTGCTTTCGCCCATTTCAGCGAGCCGAAAAATTCATACGTTTCCTGCCAAGTGCCTGCTGTTATACGGCGATTCGCTTCATTTATCCAAAGTAAATCTGCGTCTGCTGTAGCCGCGAGTGGTTCTGGTCCATCTACCATAAGCGCAATATGCTTCATATCCCCCGTTAGTGCCGCCGCTTCCTCTAGTGAATGGCGAATCGCCATTTTTAGCGGCTCCATGAAGGTCAAGTCGTCAATCGTAACCGTTTCTTCAAGCTCATATTGCTGTGGAATGAGGCGCAGCCATTGCTCTGGTGATGGATGAACACGAGAATAGTCATATAACCGATCAATGAGCGTCTCAATTGACTGATCATTACGATCAGATGTAAAACTATCCGCGAGTCGATACATTGCATCAGGATTTTCCGTACTATATGCATCCTCTAATACATCACCGATCGTATCATCTCGCAATAATGCCGCTTCCGTACTATCCGCAATGCGAAAGCCAGGGTCAATATCGAGTAGATAAGCATACTGTCGCACAACATTTAAACAAAATGAATGCAAAGTAGAAATCTGTGCTTTATTCAATAAATTCAACTGCCTACGTAAATGAACGGACCCCGGTTTTTCAGCAATCGCTTCCTCTAACGCTTCCGCCATCCGATGACGCATTTCCGCAGCAGATGCATTTGTAAACGTCACAACAAGCAATTCATCAACGTCAATTGGATTTTTTTCATCCAATACTTTTTCAATCATCCGGGTGATCAATACTTTCGTTTTGCCCGAACCAGCAGCAGCGGAAACGAGAATATCCTTCCCTTTTGCCCAAATCGCTTTCCACTGGGCATCCGTAAACGTCAGTCCCTCAGGTTTCACGGGTATGTGCATCATCGGCAACCTCCTTACGCATTTTCTCTAATGACAATTCTGTATCCATTTCCGCATACGAACGATGCGGCTGCGTTGGATCAGTTGGGTCGAATTGGCAAACGGCACGATACGAACAAAATTGGCATGGCATCTTATCCCTTAATTTGTATGGATAAACGCGCGTATCCCCTGCCAGCATGGCATCTCCCGCCTTTTGATGCCGTGTTCGCACATAGGAGCGCATCATCTGCAAATCATCAGAAGCTAATACCTTCGATGATTTCGCAAAAGTGCCGTCTGTTTTAATAGAAGCGGGTACGATAGCAGAGGAACGCCCAATATCTGCGTCCATGCCGATAACCACTTCTTGATTATCTAGTAAATAGCCTCTCATCTTATACGATTTTGCAATTTCAGCTTCTAATAGTGCAGGTGTTAATTCTGAACCGGAACGAATCATCGGGTTATGGATATGCATATACAATACCCCTGCCGGATCTGCATGGAATCCGAGCCATTCATCGGCATTTTCAAGAGCCACGTCAAGATAGGTCATCATTTGTAGCGATAAGCCGTAATATACTTCCGTCAAATCCAGACCCCGTGCTGATGATTTATAATCGACGACACGGACATAGTTTTTACCACCAATTTCTGAGGCATCCACTCGGTCAATACGCCCACGTAACTTCATAGCATCGCCACGACGTAATGGAATTTCAAGCGCAGGTAATTCTTCGCCTGGTCCAAAAGCTGCTTCAATTGCAACAGGCTTAAATACCGTCACTTTTGCTTGCGTACTCAACGAATAAATCGTGCGCTGAATAATATGCATGAGCTTACGCTTAATATAAACATAACGACTCGTTGACAATAAAATTCGATTGAAAAAATACGGTGAAATATCGTCAACTGCTGCCCTTGCTAGCTGCCAGCACTCTTCCCGCGTCAACTCTGCCCATGATTTCCCGAGACGCATCGTCTCATCAGACACCCACTTCAGCGCCGCGTGGAATAAATCACCGATAGCTGGTGCCTCCAATGTAAATTCCGTCCGTTCACGCAAGCCGAGCCCAAACGATGCATAATGCTGGAACGGACAACTATAATAAGACTCAATACGGGACACACTCGAGACAAATGACTCCCCGTATAAGCCTGCCGTCAACTCTGGACGCAAACGGCCCGTTTTATGATTGTCATGCATAGGACGAATAATTTGTTTAAAGACAGATGACCAATACGGATCGGTTTCATAATAAGCCAGGACCGCACGCCATTCGCGCTCTATTACTCCCGTATGCTGTGCTTCCTTTACTTTCATCGAAACATAGGGCAGCGCTGCGCGTGGATGGCTAATATAATCGAATTGATCGGCTTCAAACGGTAATTCAGATGGTTCGGTCACTGCCATGATTGTTTGAGTGCCAGGCAAAAGCTGCTGAATACGTGCACTATACAGGGAAGGTATTAAGGATTTCCCCTCTTCATCGGCAACCGGATAAGATACAAAAAGTTGTTCGCGCGGCGCAGTAAACGCCCTATACGCCATATATGTTTCATCCATCAATTTCATTTTCGAAGTCGGTGCCAGTTCAAAGCCGATATCCGTAAACCACTCGCGGTCCGCGTCAGATAATAGCCCTTCATTGTCCACTCGTTTTGGTAAGACACCATCATTGACACCAACAACAAATACAGCATCAATTTCCATCAAATTCGACACTTCGATATTTGATACTGTCACTTGATCGAGGGACGGCGGAATGCGCGCAAATTCAAGTGAATCGAAGCCTTCATCCAAAATACGTATCGCTTCCTTTGGATGCATATCTTTTTCTCCAAACATTAGCACAAACTGATCAAGCACATTGATCCAGCCATTCCACGCTTGTTCATGCTCCGTTGCACCAAGCAATCGCCCCGCCCGTTCCTCATCTGCACGCAAATCGATAATTTTATCAAAGACATGGAGCTTTTCCATCAGTAAAAATAATGCTTCAGCTACATCGCGCCCACTTTTCGAACCTTTCAACCGTTTTTCAAAACCAGCAAGTGGCTCACGAATTTCATCGCGAATGATATGCAATTCCTTCTCCATCGCTCGTTCTTCATCGGTTTGTACATCGGTATATAATTCCAATCCTCGGTACTTCTTCACCCGCCAACGGCTGTCATCGAACCAGCGTTTGCCATAAATGCCATGCGCTAAAACGTAATTTTCAAGACGATCCGCTCGATCACGCCAGAGTAGCTTATTTTCTCGATGCGGGAAAAAGAGATCTGTTTTCACCGCGCGAAACACCGATTCATACGACCAGCCCGACGTCACCGCCTCCAAAATTGAACGTGAAAACTCAATCAGTGGATGGTGCAGCATCGGCTTTTTCTGGCTAATGAATACCGGGATATCATACTGTGGAAAAATAGTTTCAATGAGTTCATCATATTTTTCAGGCTGGCGATACAAAATGGCAAGATCTTTATACCGTTTACCCGCTAGCATAAGTGACCTTATCTGGCGTGCCACCGCATGAATTTCTGCACGACGATTTGCCGCTTCAATAAGCACAACATGACCTTCCGACTCTTTCTCTTGCGCTGGATAATGGTCAAACTCTGCTTCCAAATGCTGTAGGTCCCTGTTTTGAAAACGTTGAGTTCGCGCCAAATAAACATCTTCTTCTACGTCTACTGATTCAACGCGCGCTAGTTCACGTAATTTTAGTGAAGTTTTGACTGGATTGAAAAATAGCTCATGGTCTGCAAAGCCTGCATGCGCACCTTCCATTGGTAGCACAACCGTGACACGCTTGGCATGCTTCATTAGTTCGGCGACAATTTCATATTCCCGTGTCGTAAAGTTTTCAAAGCCATCAAGGTAAATATCAGCCCCTTGCAGCAACTCCGAATGGTTAATTTGCGCAGCTAAAAGAGCAAGATGTCCTTCACTGTCCACAAAACTTGTCCCTAGCTTTTCCTCAATCTTCGTCAGCAGTAGCGACAGGTCACTCGCTTTGTCGAGCAATGTACGCGGTGCATTAGCGGCCACAAGTTCGTCGTAGAGATTACCCATCATTTGATGATCCAAGCAATAACGACTAAACTCCTTCAATAAATCCCCAATCATTTCCGTAAATCCACGTTTACCCGCCGCCTGCCGGAACAATTTAAATTCGTCCCGATTGTCCTCCAATACGCTGCGTACAAGCATCCGGTAACCGAAGCCATCCACTTCCTTACGTGTAATGCCACCGGTTTCCTGCAGCACGCGCCATGCCAGCCGCTTAAACGTCAACACCTGTGCACGAATAATCCCTTGCAAACCAAAATCGACAGATAAGCTATGCTCCATCGCAAACGACATTTGGTCAGGCACAATGACAATGATCGGTGCCCCTACCGGATTTCGTTCAAGTTCTGCGGCAATCTCTCGTTTGATGAACGTTGTTTTTCCTGCTCCTGATCGCCCTGTTATAAAACGTAATGACATGAAAGTCCCTCCTTTTTTCGTAATGACGTATGTATTCAAATCTATACTTCTATTGTACAGAAAGTTTGGAGGGGGAGGTACTGATTTGGAGATGGAATCTTTTCTTGTTGCTTATAGAGCGCACGATTGTTGCACACTTTTTGAGTTTGGTTGGACACTTCGAGGAATTGGTTGCACACTTTTCAAGTTTGGTTGGAAACTTTACGCATTTAGTTGGACACTCACGCGAAGACAAATATTTACCCAGAAAAAAAGAGCGAAGTATAATTACTCGCCCTCTTTTTCCCTATAATGATTAGGTTTGCTGCCCAACATCCGGCACCCGCAGTCCGACAAGTGAATCACGTTTTTAAATTGCTCCCCAACGCCCAGCACCCAAAGTCTGGTAGGACCATCACTTTTTTCACGGGGCCTAATCATCACCCGCATACTACTTGACAGGAGCTTTCATAATGTCCTGCTATCCCTATTATATGCAGCTCTTCAGGAAATCTATGCACTCATTTTCCATCAAAAATAATTCGTTCTGGATGCGTGTACACATTGAAAGACTGCTGACGAATAAAGCCAACGGTTGTAATGCCCAGTTCTTCCGCCAACGTTAACGCCAACTCAGTAGGTGCTGACTTGGACAGTACCATTTCACAACCAATTTTAGCGACTTTCAATAAAATCTCGGAAGAAATCCGCCCACTGAATACAATTACTTTATCCCCGACAGGAATTTGATGCTTCAAGCAATATCCATATATTTTATCTAAAGCATTATGTCTGCCAATATCCATCCGTGCCAGCACAATACCACCGGAATCACAGAGCGCTGCATTATGCACACCACCCGTTTGACGGAACATCTCTGCCGATTGGTCCATCTGATCCATTAAGAAAAAACAATCGTCTGGCGTCAACGTCACACGTGTTTCCGTCATCTTTTTGGCCGTCAAAGCATCGTTGGCAAAAACAAATCCTTGGCGACTCATGCCACAACAAGAAGTAATATAGCGCTTATTCATTAATTTTTCATAGAAAGGATACAGCTTATCCGTTTCAATATGCACAATCCCTGTCTCTTCCTGCACACGAATCGATTGAATCGATTCGTACTTTGGAATCACACCTTCCGACGCCAAAAATCCAACCACCATATCCTCCATATACTCCGGCGAGCAGACGATAGTGGCAAATTCCTGCCCGTTTATATGAATGGTCACAGGATGCTCCGTCACAACACGGACTTCCTTGTTCACGCACTTCCCCTGCGTATAATGAACGACCGTCCGCCCCTTTTCCAATTCCATCCGCCTCTCCCCCTCTATACTATTTCAATAATCAAAAAATAGATTGTAGATTCATTTACTTTCTATTATACTAGAAAGTAGAGATAATCCTACCTTGTTCAAAACGAACCCACTATGAAAGTGCACGCATTACGTCGGTGTATTTTTTTCATAGTGGTTTTTTATTAATTAAAGGAGGTGCCATTTTGGTAATTAAAATCAATGGGACAGATTTCAACTTTGAAGAAGGTCAAACGCTAATTGAGCTCATCAACCACCATCAATTTTCCCATCCTCAAATTTGTCATCTACCAGAAGTCGACCCGATTGAGACGTGTGATACATGTATTGTCGAAGTCAATGGTCAACTGATGCGGGCTTGTTCTACAAAAGCCGTTGCTGGGATGGATGTCCAGCTTTCTTCTAAACGCGCCAAGGAAGCGCAGACCGAGGCAATGGATCGCATTCTTGAAAATCACCTGCTGTATTGTACAGTTTGCGACAATAACAATGGCAACTGCAAAATACATAATACAGTAGATTTGATGGAAGTTGAGCACCAAAAGTATCCGTTTGAGCCGAAGTGTTCGACAAATGAGGTTGATTTTACCCACCCATTTTATCGCTACGATCCGAACCAATGCATCGCTTGCGGCCAATGCGTCGAGGTATGCCAAAACTTGCAGGTCAATGAAACCTTGTCCATCGATTGGGAACGAGATCGTCCTATTGTGTTATGGGATGGCGGCGCAAAAATTAACGACTCCTCCTGCGTCGGCTGTGGCCAATGTGTAACAGCTTGTCCATGTAATGCGCTAATGGAAAAATCAATGCTTGGTGAAGCTGGCTTCGTGACCGGACTAAAAGAAGACATCCTAACGCCGATGATTGACCTCGTCAAAGATGTCGAGCCAGGATACAGCGGCATTATGGCCATTTCAGATGCGGAAGCAGCGATGCGCGATACACGGACGAAAAAAACAAAAACCGTTTGTACATTTTGCGGGGTTGGCTGTTCATTTGAAGTATGGACAAAGGACCGTAAAATCTTAAAAATCCAACCTGTTTCCGATGCACCCGTCAATGCGATTTCCACTTGTATCAAAGGAAAATTTGGCTGGGATTTTATTAATAGTGATAAACGACTCACCACGCCCCTTATTCGCAAAGGGGATTCCTTTGTTGGGGCATCGTGGGAGGAGGCGCTTGACCTTGTCGCGCTCAAACTAGGAACGATTAAAAAAGAGCATGGCAAGGAAGCTGTCGGCATCATTTCTTCATCGAAGATTACGAATGAGGAAAACTACGTCATTCAAAAGCTTGCCCGCCAAGTGTTTGAAACGAATAGTGTCGATAACTGTTCACGTTACTGCCAGTCTCCCGCAACGGATGGTCTTTTCCGTACTGTCGGAATGGGCGGCGATGCCGGAACGATTGAAGATATTGCCAAGGCTGGCCTTGTCATTATTATTGGTGCGAATCCAGCTGAAGGTCATCCTGTTCTCGCAACGCGTGTCAAACGCGCCCATAAATTGCATGGTCAAAAACTGATTGTCGCTGACTTGCGGAAAAACGAAATGGCGGAGCGCTCCGATATTTTCATCAGTCCGAAGCAAGGAACGGACCAGGTGTGGCTGATGGCTGTGACCAACTATATCATTCAGCAAGGCTGGCATGATCAGTCTTTCATTGATGACAATGTCCATTACTTGGAAGAGTTTAAAGACGTTCTTTCAACATACACACTCGATTATGCAGAGAGAATTTGTAACGTACCGAAAGATATGCTCATTAAAACAGCTGAATTGATTCGCGATGCAGATGGCACTTGTATCCTATGGGGCATGGGGGTAACGCAAAATACAGGTGGCTCTGATACATCCGCCGCCATTTCGAACCTGCTGCTTGCAACTGGCAACTATCGACGACCTGGCGCAGGAGCCTACCCACTGCGCGGGCATAATAATGTGCAGGGCGCCTGCGATATGGGCACTTTACCAGGCTGGCTGCCCGGCTATCAGCATGTGACTGATGACGCGGCACGTCAAAAATTCGAACGCGCATATGGTGTGTCAATCGATGATAAGCCGGGGCTTGATAATATTCAAATGCTCCATTCTGTAGATGACGGCATCATGAAAGCCATGTACATTGTTGGGGAGGATATGGCACTTGTCGATTCCAATTCCAACTTCGTGCATGACATATTGGCGAAGCTCGATTTCCTTGTTGTGCAGGATGTTTTCTTTTCAAGAACCGCCCAATACGCCGACGTCATTTTACCAGCAGTGCCTTCGCTTGAAAAAGACGGCACCTTTACGAATACCGAAAGACGTGTACAGCGCTTGTACAAAGCACTCCCGGAGCTCGGCGATGCCAAAGCGGACTGGTGGATTATTCAAGAGGTAGCGAGCCGGCTCGGGCAGAACTGGAATTTTAGCCATCCTGCTGATATTTTTGCAGAAATGGCAAGCCTATCTCCTTTATTCAGTCAAGCAGATTATAGTGTAATGGAAGGCTGGAATAGTTTCTTATGGGGCAGTTTAGATGGATCAAGCACTCCTCTTCTGTATGAGAATGGCTTTAATTTCCCAGATAAAAAAGCGCGCTTTGCACTATCCGACTGGGTAGAGCCTGTTGAATTTCCAATAGAATACGATCTTCATATTAATAACGGGCGCTTGCTAGAGCATTTTCATGAAGGCAATTTGACGAATAAGTCGGATGGTATTCAAGAGAAGGTTCCAGGAATTTTCGTCGAGGTATCACCTGAACTTGCTAAAGAGCGCGGCGTAGTAAGCGGCTCACTCGTCCGTTTAGTTTCACCGTATGGAGCGTTAAAACTACCCGCTCTCGTCACAGACCGGGTCAAGGAGAATGAATTATTTTTACCGATGAATTCAGTGGAAAAAGAATCAGCTATTAATTTCCTAACAGGGCCTGCAGTGGATCAGCGCACGAATACACCTGCCTATAAACAAACGATGGTGCGAATGGAGGTCCTTCGAAAAGACGGAGAAAATCCTCTGCCTGCATCCAATCCACGCAATAAAGTGCGTCACCCACAAAACGGTGTTGAAGTGGAGCGCAAATGGGCACGGCCGGGTTATGTTCATTTAACGGATTATTTGGAGGAAAGGTGATTAGCGATGGCGATACCAATTACGACGATTCATAAAAATGAGTTGTCACCCGAAGATATCAAACAGCAGAAACTGACAGAGCTCCAGTCATTCATTGCCGAACAAGACGAAGCGCTTCAAAAAATCCTTGCGATTACAGGCGAGCTAGATGACGCGGGCATTTTCGATGCATTACAGGCAATGGTCAAAGCGAAGGAAAATCTAGCACAAATCGCAGTCACACAGGCTTCACGAGAACCAGTCACAAATCTTATTAACCATGTATTAAAAGCATCCGGAGCCCTATCGTCCATCGACCCTGCCATCACAGAAAAACTCGCAAACGGCATTAAAAAAGGACTCGACGAAGCCGAGCTCTACAGTGGTAACGGAGAAAAACTAAGCATCTATCAGCTGATGACAGCCTTGAACGACCCGGATATTAATCGCGCCGCTAAATTTGGACTCGATTTCTTGAAGGGAATGGGGAAGGAGCTAGGGAAAGCATAGTCCCTAAATAGTAGAAAAAGCGGAGCAGCCTCATTTAGGCGCTTCGCTTTTTTGCTCCCCACGACTTGCCACTGCACGAAAATCGGCTTCAACCTTTGCATTCAAGCGCTTTTCAAAGCCTTTGCCAAGAAGCCATAGTAACACAATCGTCAGCACAACAATAACCGTCCGATCCGGCTGCGTTAACAGCGCTTTTAAATCATAGCCAATGAAACTAATCGTGAAAATCATTACCAATTTCCCCGCCATTAGCGTTACCAAATAATATGTTTTCTTCATATTGGATAGAGCCGCAACGAGATTGACAAGTGCAGATGGTGTAAACGGAAAACAAATCAATAGAAACAGTGGGCCAAATCCATGCCCATCCACCCATCTAATTAATTTTTGGACCCGTGGTTTTTTCGTCAAAAATTGTAATAGTCGATTCCGACCATATTTCCGGATAATTAGAAATACTGCATACGATCCGACTACCGCCCCAGCCCATGACAAAATAAATCCATACCAAAGACCATACGCGGTTGCATTTGCAAAAACGAAAACAAACAAGGGCAGGAACGGCAAAAATGACTCGATGAATGGCAATAAAAGTCCAATGAACGGCCCTAACGCCTTGTAATGCTGCGCCAATTCTACAATTTTATCTACATCTAGCCATTCATTCATCCCAAACACCTCCCAAAACACTTAATTCTACACCAATCATTCTATCCAATTTTACTTATAAATAAATAAGATGTCTTTAATTTAGAATTCTCTTATATATACCCATTAAAGCACGGAATTATAGTATAATCACAGGAAACCTTTAGAAAGATGTGACAATATGGAGAATAACCATTTTTCAGCCGGATTAAAAGCCGGTACAAGTATCGCTATTGGCTACTTCCCCGTTGCCCTCACATTTGGACTTCTTGCGAAAACAGCAGGGTTGTCCATCGTCGAAGCAACAGCGATGAGCATTTTCGTTTATGCGGGCGCAGCGCAATATATGTCGCTCAGCTTGATTACATATGGAGTCGATCCATTATTAATCATCATGAATACCTTCGTCGTCAACATTCGACACTTTCTTATGACGGCTTCGCTTAATGAAAAGATGCAGCCCGCGAAAAAATGGATTAAATCTATCTATGCTTTCGGCATTACGGATGAATCATTTTCTGTCCTTGCAACAAGTAAAAAAGGCAGAATCCCGACCGCCTTTGCATTTGGTGTCGCGCTCATCGCCTATGGAAGCTGGGTCATTTTTACCGCTATCGGTCATGTCATCGGGGCTAACCTGCCGCAATTTTTACAAGCCGCCATGTCCATCGCGCTCTATGCGATGTTTATCGGCCTGCTCGTCCCTTCCATGAAAGGCAACCGCAAAGTCGTCATGCTGGCAGGCATAGCAGCAGTTACCCACTGTTTGCTGTATGTCACGGGTGTATCAACCGGATGGTCCATTTTAATCGCAACATTAGTTTCTTCTATTTTAATCGAAATTGTCTATGCTCGACTCGGTAAAGCCACTATGTATAGCCAAAAGGAGGAAGCTTAATGGGACCAACTTATTGGTGGATGCTGTTCGGCATGGCACTTGTAACATACATACCTCGTATGATTCCGTTGACATTTTTAGATGGTAAGGAATTGCCCCCCATCGTATCAGGCGTTTTGCGTAATATTCCATACGCAGTCCTCGGTGCACTCATCTTCCCCGCCGTGTTATTCGTGCAGGAGGGCAATATTTTATTTGGCGTCATTGGTGCCGGGGTTGCATTTTTGATTGCGATTTTGGGAGGCGGCGTCATGTCCGTCGTGCTCGGTACGATTGGCGTACTTGCTGTTTATAGTTTGTTTATGTAAGGGACTGCTTAAATGCGGTCCTTTTTTTGATGAATAAAATACGAGACCACTCCTCCGAAAAGAAGCGGTCTCGCATTTTATTCATCCTCGGTATGTTGCCGGGCTTTATTCACCATACGTGTTGCATACCAGAAGCCTACCGTTAACGACAGCGCGTCTGCCACATATAACAGCCAATTATGCGTATAGCCTGCATAGACCGAAGCAGCAATTAGCGCAACCGTCAATATTAGACCGACGACATGGTGAAAAGTCACACGTGTAAAGAAAATGACAAGAAGCCCAGGCAGCAAAAAGGCTAGCAACAATTTCGTTTCAAATGAATCCATGTCACACATTCCTTCCAGCATACAGGTTTATCGCACAACGAGAAGGCCAAGGCGATGATGATCATGTCTGTAAATGACTTGCTGCATCAGCCGCACTTCTCCGTTCCGATCGACCACCTGCATACGACAATGCGCTGCATTGATCTGAATCGCGTCATACAGCTCTTTTTCATTGCTCACTTGAATACCATTCACAGAGCGAATACATTCCCCAACTACTAAACCCATCTTCTCCCCAGGAGAATCTGGTAATATACCTGCAATCACAACACCAGTAGGATGGGGACTAGCTGCAAATCCTCCCTGACGTTCACGAATAGAAAATAAAATGGAAATCGTAATTCGGCAACCTACGCCAATTAACAGCGCCACCCATCCTAATATCGGCATCCATATCGCCGTTAAACCTATACCAATCACAATAATACCTGCCCAACCAACCGCACGACCCACTTTTGGCAATAAAACATCTGAGTACATCGAGCGCGCCACTTGCGAAAATCCGATGATAACCGGAAGTGGAATAAAGCTGAACGCCTTTTCTCCAAGTGTAAACTGAGGCCAATACGGGAGATAAGCCGAAATCATATCCCCAGGAATCACAAATACAATCGGCAACAACCAAAGTCGTTTCGCCTTAAATACCGCCGCCCGCAGCCCGCGATTCGTCTCCATTAAATAAGGTGATGCATATTTCGTAGTCGAACGACCAATGAGAAGCCCCTCCGCCACAAGCAACAAGCCAGCAATGACAGGAATCGTAATCGCCAGCTCACCAAACAAATCGACGTGTCCCGGACTCCAGCCCCTAAATGTAAATGTCCCAGCATATTTCCCAATAAAATAAAGGGCGAAAAAAGCCGTTGCTGCAAAATAGATAGGTGAAGTTATTTTATAATAAAATGAAACAAGTCCAATAAGCGATGCCGCCGTAAACAGTACAAGCCACCCTGGATCAACGAGCAAGCCAGCCACCGAAATAATAATCGACAACAAAAGCGCATATAACCACGACTCCGCCAACAATCGCTTCAGCTCAGTCAAGCCAGGCAATAAACGCACCTTAAAACTACGACGCTCGCGCTTCACACGAAAATACCCTAAAGCAACAGCAACTAGAAGTGTCACTAGGAGTAAAGGATTTAAGAAAAATAGTGCAACCGCCTGTAATACATCAACCAATATATTCTCGGACACGAACCGCCACCATCCCATCTTCCACAACCTCATTTCCTCTCATTGTATCAAAATAATGAGAGGAAATGTAAAAGAATCTTGGAAACTATCAGAAGGAGGGCAAGTGTCAAGGGGGATTGGGAAACTGTCAGGGTGATTTTCCGATCTGTAATGGCTATTTTGCTAACTGTAATGGCTATTTCGGGAACTGTAAGGGAGAATAGGTGAACTGTAATGGCGAAGGCAAACTATAGGGGCTATTTGTCGAACTCTAATGGCTATTTTGCCAACTGTAAGGGCTATATCGGAAACTGTAAGGGAGAACGGGAGAACTGTATGAGTAAGTCGGTAAACTGTCAGAGTAATCCTGTGAACTGTAAGAGTAAAGCTGAACTGTCAGAGTTAATGCCATAACTGTAAGAGTAAACCGGCAAACTGTCAGAGTTAACTCGTGAACTGTAAGAGTTAATACCGTAACTGTAAGAGTAAGCTGGCAGACTGTCAGAGTTAACTCGCGAACTATAAGAGTAATGCCAAACTGTACAAGTTAATGCCATAACTGTAAGAGTAAGCTAGCGAACTGTCAGAGTTAACCCCTGAACTATAAGAGTAAAGCTGAACTGTAAGAGTAAACCGGCGAACTGTCAGAGTTAATGCCGTAACTGTAAGAGTAAGCTAGCAGACTGTCAGAGTTAACCCCTGAACTATAAGAGTAATGCCAAACTGTACAAGTTAATGCCATAACTGTAAGAGTAAGCTAGCGAACTGTCAGAGTTAACCCCTGAACTATAAGAGTAAAGCTGAACTGTAAGAGTTAATGCCATAACTGTAAGAGTAAGCTGGCAAACTATCAGAGTTAACTCGTGAACTATAAGAGTAATGCCGAACTGTAAGAGTTAATGCCGTAACTGTAAGAGTAAGTGGGCAAACTGTCAGAGTTAACTCGTGAACCATAAGAGTAAGCAGACAAACCGTCAGAGCAAGCCCAACCCCTCAGCATACTCTCCCTACCAAAAAAGCTCCCAGCACATCGCCAGGAGCCCCGCTTTCACTTCTCATTCATCTTATGGTGCATATAACCAAGCGCCATTTGTAGCTGTTCATCATTTTCGCGATCGTCTCGGAACGCCTCCACTTGCCCTTTCAGCGCAGTAAAGAAGATGCGATCCATGCTTTCAGCTGCTTTCACTTTCGAATCGACGCGAAACGCATGGACCGCTCGAGCTGTTGACTCGTCAAAATAACCGTCTTGTCGTCCAACAGTATAACCAAGTCCCTCGAGTAAACGCTGTCCATACGCGACATTATCATGGTAATCGCCGTCATTATAAACTTCCGCGACGAGTCGGATATGCTCGCTAAACAACGCTTTTTGGGCAACCTCAAGATCCGTTTTCACTCCTTTGCCATGAATCCAGCTTTCCTTGGGTGTAAGCCATTTATGTGTTGATAGCTTCATCTCTCCGCCATTCGACAATTCCGTAATATCTTGGACGGTTCCCTTTCCAAAACTTGTCACACCCATAATATAGCCCCTTTTCAAATCCTTCAACGCCCCGCTCAGTACTTCACTCGCCGAGGCACTCCCTTTATCCTGTAGCAATACGACAGGCATTTTCTTCAGCTTTTCATCATAGGTATATTTCTCCGATGCCTCTGTCACAAGTGGCGTCAACGCCCCTTTCGCATCTTGCATGAAGGCAAAAACCGTATCCTCCGGTAATAAACTACCCGCGATGTCACCGACCGTATGCAAATACCCTCCCGGATTGCCACGTACATCAATTATTAACGACTGCGCACCTTCACTAATAAGCTTATTGGTCGCCTTCTCCCACTCTTTTGCACTTTCTTCAGCAAATTTCGTCAGTGATATGTAACCAATCTTTTTGCCACGCATTTCCATCACTTCTGCTGACACTGTCTTTACAGCAATCGCATCACGCATGACTGGCACTTCAAGATGTTTATTCAAGTCTGGTCTGTAAATAGTCATCGTCACCGTCGTTCCTCGCTTACCCCTAATACGCTGCACCACGTCCTGCAACGATTTTCCGTCCAAGCGCTCTCCGTCAATCTGAACAATTTCATCATAAGGCTGCAAGCCTGCTTTCTCAGAAGGTGAACCTTTCATTGGCGCAACGATAATGAATTTCCCATTCGACCTTGTCACTTCGGCACCGATACCAATCCGTTCACCTGCAAGCGATTCCTTATGCGCAGCCGCCTCTTCCTGCGTTAAATAGGTCGAATACGGATCGCCAATCACATCGGCCATGCCACGCAGCGCCCCTTCAATCAGCAACTCCTGTTCAACCGGATAAACCCCTTTGTCCTTAATCACATCCAGCGCCTCATCAATTACCGGGAACGTACTTGCCGTACCCGTCCCTTGCTCGTTATTCGCCGCACAGCCATCTAGTATTAAAAATAAGCCGAGCAACATCACAACTAAAATTACGAATAGCAAAAACCGGCTTCTTTGCATTATGCAATGTCCCCTCCTCCGTCCACTATATGAACGGAAAAGGTACATTACGACAGAGAGAACCGGCTTTCTTCAAATCAATCACGCCTCGTTGTGATTGCGTCCAGGTTTATGACATCCGCTGGGAGGCTTAACTTCATTCAGCAAATATATTTGTACCGAAAGCGAAGCATCAGCTTTTGGGTTTTGAACCCCGTTGAATTTAGTTCAAATTATCTATAAGTGCCTTCAACATTTTTTCATCCATCGGTCCGACCTTTTTAAAGGCGATGATTCCATCTGTCCCAATCATATAAGTCGTAGGTATCGTCATGACCTCATATTGCTTCATAACAGTCCCATCAAAATCCATTGGTATCGGAAAGGTTAATCCATAAGCGTCAACGAATTGCTCGACGCCTTCAATGCCCCTCTTCTCGCCAGTTGTCAAATTCACCGCCAGAAATTCAACATTTTCTTTGTCCTTGTTTTTCTTATAATACTTTTCCATATGCGGCATTTCTACCTTACATGGTCCACACCACGATGCCCAAAAGTTCAATACGACTTTTTTACCTTTCAAATCGGAAAGTTTCACAACGTCCCCTGCCAGCGTCGTAAGTTCAAAGTCAGGTGGCGTCGTTCCCTTTTTCAATCCAGGCATTTCCTCCGAGCCGGCGAGGTAATTCTCAATCGGTTCCGTCTTCTCTAAATTCGACTTTATCATCAGCACTACCATCGAGCCAATAAGTAGCACTGTGATCAAATAGCCAATTATTTTCTTATTCATATCTGTTCCTCCGATCTAACACCATGAAAAAAAGACCTATTAGTAAAGTGGTTATAAATGGCGTATCGAGAAGTCCAGCTGGCTGCCATACAGCAACAAAGACATGAACCGCCACGAACAACCCTATGAATGGAAGTGATCCATCACCTTTCATCCAATAAACAATCACAAACAATACAAATGCGACAACGGTCACGACCTGCACAACTAACTCTCCGTCATTCAATAAAACCATCATCACCTGATACACTGCCTGCACAACAACTGCACCCGTCAGAAGAGCTTGAATTCCCTTTGCAGTCAGCCGTTTCTTTTTACTGTCCCATAAAATTTTTCCTGCAACAAACACCAGGCCGAGATAAAAACCAACAACACCTCCATCGAAATAAATCAACGAGAGCGGTGAGCGGATTACCGAACTAAAATCAGTAAGGAGGACACTTAATTTCCACACAATAATTAGATAAAAAAACGCATCTGACAAAATTTCTGCATACTTTTTTCCATAACGAATCCGGATTGCACTATATGCGACAACGAACGCCACAATGAGTGCAATCCAAGAAGACGGGACGGATGTATTGACGATTGTAAAATAATCTGTCACAGGCATTATCGACTGTCTCCTTCTACTATGTATATCCTCTATGCTAGCGGATATGAGATATGAAGGCGACTTTTTTGCCCAAAATGGGAAACTGGGCTACCTCGGGGGAACTCAACTACCTCATTCGCAAACTGGGCTACCTCGACTGCGAACTGGACTACCTTTTTGTCAAACTGAGCTACCTCGGGAAAACTCGACTACCTCATTCACAAACTGGGCTACCCCGGCTGCGAACTGGACTACCTTTTCGCTAAACTAAGCTACCTCGAGGAAACTCGACTACCACATTCCCAAACTGGGCTACCCCGACGACGAACTCAACTACCTCGATGGCAAACTGAGCTACCCCAGGCAAACTCGTCTACCCCCACTCAAAATCCTAACACACAAAAAGGCCCGTCGACTGTAGACGGACCTTTTTAACAAATGATTAGAACGATACATAACGTAGTGGATTGACTGCACTTGGACCACTTGCTGTCCAGTTGCCTACGTGGATTTCGAAATGCAAGTGAGGGCCAGTTGAACGACCGGTATTCCCCATTGCAGCGATATATTGTCCTTTATCAACTTGCGTACCAACACTCACTCCGATAGAAGATAAATGCGCATAGACAGTTGTAAACGTCTGACCTTCAAGATAATGTGTCACCATCACTAGATTTCCATATGTGCCTAGCGAACCGGCATATGAAACAACTCCATCAGCGGCAGACACGATTGATGTTCCAACCGAATTGGCAATATCTACACCACGGTGTTGGCGGCTTATCCCACCAAGTGAACGCCAACCGAATGACGATGTGAACCGACCATTAGCCGGTCTTGTCCAACTACCACTCGATACAGAAGGGATGCTTTGACTTGCATTATTTTTGGCCGCTTCTCGTCTTGCGCGCTCTTCAGCAGCTTTCTTTTCTGCTGCCTTACGTGCAATTTCAGCAATTCTTTTTTGTTCTACTGCAATTTGACGCTGAAGCTCTTCCTCTACCTCAACAACTTCATCAAGCTCCATTTCAAGATGATCCTTTTCATCCTCTAACTCGGCCTGCTCGATTTCTAACTGATCGATCAGCTTGTCCTTATCCTTTTTCTGCGTTAACAGAGATGCCTTCAAACCTTCAAGCTCAGCTTTAGCAACTTCCTGTTGCGCAAGCTTTTGTTCGACAAGTGCCTTCTCATTTTCCAGCTGCTCAACGTCTTCTGCCTGCTGCTTCATGATTTTACGATCCGCTTCCATCAATGTATTGACAGCCGAAAATCGGTCGATGAAATCTGCAAAACTATTTGCCCCAAGGAGCACATCTAAATAGTTCACTTTTCCACCTTTCACTTGCATCGCACGAACGCGTTCACGTAAAACTGCATCACGCTCGGCAATTTTCTTTTCAAGATCAACGATGGAAGCTTTTAGCTCATCAATTTCAACTGTTGTCTGATTGATTTGTTTAATGACACGGTTAATATTAGTATTCGTATTGTCAATTTTACTATTCAGCTCGCTAATTTGTTTGAGGATTTTATCAATTGTCGATACGTTTGTTTTAATTTCCGCTGATTTTTGCTCTATACCTTGATTCAATTCATTCTTCTTCTGCTCAGCTTCTTTTTTCTCTTGTTTCAAATCACTCAACGGGCTTGCTAAAACAGCCGCTCCACCTAACATCGTGGAAAGCAAAAGAATGACGATACTATTCGAAATCAACCATTTCGTTCTCATCAACGTCTTCGTTCCCCTTTCACGCACTAACTAAGAAATCGTACTAGAATTAATTACACTCTAAGAAACTTCCGGACGGACATAAAGCTACCCCAAATACCGATAAAAATTCCCATGAATAAAATCAAGCCATTCAATTGATAAATAAACGGCATCGTATTCAATAATTGAAACAGCTCTCCTTGCAGTCTTGGCTCCCAATATTCAAAAAGATTATAATAGGCAATCGAAATGATGAGCATCGGAACAATTGCCCCTAGAACACCAAGCCAAATCCCTTCGAGTAAAAATGGCACACGAACAAAATTATTCGTTGCTCCTACTAACTTCATAATCTCAATTTCTCTTCCTCGCGCTACGATTGTAATACGAATCGTATTCGAAATGAGGAACATCGCTGTGAACAGCAAGGCCAAGATGAGTACAAGACCAACGTTACGACTCGCATTCAGAATACTGAATAGCTTTTCAACTTTTCCTTCTCCGTACTCTACTTCATATGCGTAATCATATGTATTAATTATCCCCGCAATCGCCGCGGTTTGCTGTGGGTCCTTCGCCTTCACAAACAAAGCATCACCAAGTGGGTTACTTTGCTTATATAAGTTTAGTTCTTTACCGAAAGATAGAATCAGCTTATCTAATTCTTCATCCTTCGATGAATAAACAACCTCCAAAACACCTTCTGTTTCACTTACCTTTTTCTGTAGCGCCTTCACAGCTTCCTCATTTGCCGCCGGATCCGCTACCACCTTAATTTCTACATCATTTTCAATATTTTCCGCCAGCTGATTTAAGTTCATCATAATGACGATAAAGACACCGACTAGTAATAGTGTAACGGTAACAGCACTCACCGAAGCAAATGTCATCCAGCTATTACGACGTAGGCTTTTCAAGCTTTCACGTAAATGCCGTCCTAAGGTTCTAGCCTTCATAGCCGTACTCACCTCCGTATTCATCACGGGTGATAAGTCCGCCTTCCACAACAATGACACGATGCCGAATGGTATTTACGATTTCCCTGTTATGGGTGGCCATGACAATTGTCGTTCCGCGAGCATTGATTTGTTCGAAAATCCTCATGATCTCCCATGATGTTTCAGGATCCAAGTTCCCTGTCGGTTCATCTGCAATAACAACTTTAGGAACGTTAACAATTGATCTTGCAATTGAAACGCGCTGCTGCTCTCCACCTGATAACTCATTAGGGAACATTCTTGCCTTTTGAGTTAATCCCACAAGTCCAAGGACATCATTTACTTTTTTTCTAATTTGTGCGGGCGACTCCTCAATCACTTCAAGAGCAAACGCGACATTTTCATATACATTTAACTTCGGCAATAATTTGAAGTCTTGGAAAACAACACCAATTTGACGACGCAAATATGGCACTCGTTTGTTGCGAATTGTAGAAAGGTTGATGCCGTTAATTATAATGTCACCGCTTGTAGAAGCCTCTTCACGATACATCATTTTGATGAATGTCGACTTTCCAGCTCCACTCGGTCCGACCACATAGACGAATTCGCCTCTGTCAATTTCAATATTAATGCCGTTTGCAGCTACAACCCCATTGGGATACTTTTTGTACACATTTTTCATTACAATCATCTTAAGACCACCTGAAAATAAATTTCCCTCTTTTTAACCAACAAGCCCATTATAACATGAATAATCTATGTAAGCATTACAGTTGTGTTTCAATTGCGCTTCCCAATAAACCTTGATAATCGTATATATAAGTACTTTTCTCATATACAAAAATCGTGACTGAAGGACTACCCCTTTACCTTATTCGACCCAAACAAGAATAATCATCTATTATTCTATAAATCATCTGTAATGGAGGTGAATTTTCTGAAGTAAGTACACATTCGATCCCGCGAAAAAATAAAAAAACCGCTCAGGCATGAAGCTTAGCCCAAACGGTTTCATTTTTAATATTATTTTTTCTCGGCAAGCCATTTTGCTACAGCTGTAGCGTCTTCACCTTTGATAAGACCACCTGGCATGCTACCTTGACCTTTTTCAATGACTGTATGGATTTCCTCTTCAGACATACGTGCACCGATATCAGCTATTCCAGGCGCATTCCCTTGTCCTTCAAGGTTACTGCCGTGACATGCGATACAGCTTTTGTTAACGATTGCTTCTGCATCAGCAGTTGCTGTCGTTCCACCAGTGTCTGTGCTTGTGCCGGCTTTATCGCCACCACATGCGCCAAGGACGAGTACCGCTCCGAACATGACTGCTAAAAGTTTGCTCTTCATTTTCTTCCTCCTTCATTAATTGTTATATTACATATATAAGTATACCAAAACTATCCGCGGATTCAAAAAACTTCCGCGCTTCAAGAAATCAATTATAACTTAAATTAACGAAAAACGCATCCATATCAAGGCTTCGCGAATTGTTCCAAATTTGTGAACATGATTATTTTCCCTATTACGCAATAGTAAAATGCTCTTTTACGCCTCTATCGCTTACTATACACCTTTCCCGCATTTCTAAACCCTTTAACAAACATTTTTTAACTTAATCCAGCAGAAGTCCTCCACTTCTATAAGTTGAAGGATGAATGCTAAATATGCCCTCAAATTCAGTGAGGGGCCAAACCTCTGCTGAATAAAGTTAAGCCTCCGGCGGATGTCACAGATTTTGAAGGAAGTCAATTGCGCAAGCGCAATTCAAAATCTGGACGCAATCACGCCTAGGCGCGATTGATTGCAAAGAAAAAGCACACCGTAAAGTGTACTTTTCTTTTTAACAATTCTTATGAAATGCGTGAACGTAAATACGCATTGATGAATAAATCGATGTCGCCGTCCATCACTGCACCAACATTGCCTGTTTCCGCACTCGTCCGGTGATCTTTTACCATAGAATACGGATGGAAAACGTAAGAGCGAATCTGACTGCCCCAACCGATTTCCTTTTGATCTCCTCGAATTTCGAGAAGACGTGCTTCCTCTTCTTCAATTCGAATTTGGTAAATTTTTGCCTTCAATAAATTTAACGCTCGCTCACGGTTCTTAATTTGTGAACGTTCCGTTTGACACGTTACAATCGCACCCGTTGGAATATGCGTCATTCGTACAGCAGAATCCGTCGTATTGACGTGCTGACCACCCGCACCACTTGATCGGTACGTATCAATTTTGACATCTTCCATTTTGATTTCTACATCAACGTCTCCTTCAAACTCCGGCATGACTTCAATAGAAGAAAATGACGTATGACGGCGGCCAGATGAGTCAAATGGCGAGATTCGAACAAGGCGATGAACACCTTTTTCTGCTTTCAAATAGCCGTAAGCATTATGCCCTTTAATGGACAACGTCACCGACTTTACGCCCGCTTCGTCACCCGCCTGGTAATCGAGTGTCTCCACTTTAAAACCACGATGCTCTGCCCAACGTGTATACATCCGCAGCAGCATAGATGCCCAGTCCTGAGACTCCGTACCACCAGCGCCTGAATGAAGTTCAAGAACTGCACTATTTTTATCGAATTCGTCACTTAACAGCATTTGTAATTCAAATGCCTCTAGCTTCGTTTTAAATTCCTTCAATTCTGCTCCGAGGTCTTCTTGCATTTCAGCATCGAATTCCTCGCGCAATAATTCAAGCGTCATTTCCAAGTTTTCCTGCTCGTCAGTCAGCTCTGTGTAATCGCCAACAATGTCTTTTAATGCCTTTGATTCTGAAATTACTTTCTGCGCACTGTCCTGATCATTCCAGAATTGTGGATCCAGCATAATTTCGTCAAACTCTTGAATACGTGCCTCTTTGTTTTCTAAGTCAAAGAGACCCCCTAAAGTCCGCTAATTTCTTAGCTGATTTGTCTAGCTCATTACGTACATCGGATAATTCCATCATTGTTATTCCTCCTGAATTTGGGTTGCCCGGCGCTTATGCTCTACCGTGGCAGTTTTTATACTTCTTCCCGCTACCGCAAGTACATGGGTCATTTCGTCCGATGTTTACTGCACGACGCACTGGTTTCTTCGTTACTTTTTCGCCATCCTCTTTCGGATTGACTGCCTGCGCTTTGACAACTTCTTCACGCTCAAGATTATTACGGATTTCTGCCTTCATGACGTACTTAGACGCATCTGACTCAATCGACGCCAGCATCTCCTCGAACATCGCAAAGCCTTCCGACTGATATTCACGCAGCGGATCTGTTTGCCCATAAGCACGTAAATGAATGCCATGACGTAATTGGTCCATCGCATCGATATGATCCATCCATTTCGAGTCAATGGCACGCAACAAGACGACTTTTTCGAATTCGCGCATACGCTCTTCCGACATTTCAGCCTCTTTTTCATCATAACGCTCCGTAACTGCCTGTTGAATCAATGCCGTCAGCTCTTCCACTGATTTGCCGGCCATATTAGTAGCTTTCAAACGATCCTCTGGCAATAAATTCGCACCAAGGAAATCTTCAAGCCCTTTTAAATTCCAATCTTCCTGCTTCTCTTCTGTCGTATGCATCGCAACGGACTGGTCGACAATATTTGCCAACATATTTTCCAGCACATCACGAATATTATCCGATTCCAACACTTCGTTACGCTCTTTGTAAATGATTTCACGCTGCTGACGCAACACATCATCATACTGAAGCAAACGTTTCCGTGCATCGAAGTTATTACCCTCTACCCGTTTTTGCGCAGACTCAACCGAACGCGACACCATTTTCGACTGAATCGGCGTTGTATCGTCCATCCCTAATTTCGTCATCATCGACTTCATTTGATCCGAACCAAAACGGCGCATTAATTCATCCTCAAGTGATAAATAGAACTGCGTCACACCTGGGTCGCCTTGACGACCTGAACGACCACGCAGCTGATTATCAATACGGCGTGACTCGTGTCGCTCCGTACCAAGAACCGCAAGACCACCAAGCTCCTGCACGCCTTCGCCTAATTTAATATCCGTACCACGACCAGCCATATTCGTCGCAATTGTCACAGAGCCCTTTTGCCCCGCCTCCAAAATGATTTCAGCTTCACGACCATGGTTTTTCGCATTCAACACATTATGCTTCACACCAAACTTCGTCAAGTACTTCGAAATAATTTCAGACGTTTCAATCGCAACCGTACCAACGAGCACCGGCTGACCTTTAGCATTGCGGTCTTTAATGTCCTCCGCAACGGCTTTGTACTTACCATCCATCGAGGCGTAAATCAAATCCGCACGGTCGTCCCGCGCAATCGGACGATTTGTAGGAATCGCAATAACATTCATATTGTAAATATTACGGAATTCTTCTTCTTCCGTTTTAGCTGTACCTGTCATCCCCGACAGCTTTTCATACATTCTAAAGAAGTTCTGGAATGTAATCGTTGCAAGCGTCATCGTCTCATTCTGGACTTCGAGACCTTCTTTCGCCTCAATTGCTTGGTGCAGACCATCGCTATAACGACGCCCTTTCATCAAACGCCCTGTGAATGAATCGACAATGATAACTTCGCCTTCCTGCACAACATAATCGATGTCATTATGCATACTTGCATGTGCCTTCAACGATTGGTTGATCGCATGATTCAACGTTACATGCTGCAAGTCAAATAAGTTTTCAATGCTAAACGCTTTTTCCGCCTTTTCAATACCACTTTCCGTTAAAACAACGCCTTTAGTTGATTCATCATATGAATAATCTTCTTCATTCTTGAGCGTTTTCGTAAACATATTCGCCAAACGATACAGCTCAGCCGCCTTCGCAGCCTGTCCAGAAATAATAAGCGGTGTACGCGCTTCGTCAATTAAGATCGAGTCAACCTCATCTATAACCGCGTAAAACAGCGGGCGTTGCACTTTATGTTCATTGTAAAGCACCATATTATCACGTAAATAGTCGAAGCCAAGCTCGTTATTCGTACTATACGTAATATCTGCACTGTACGCTTCACGCTTTTCATCCTTCGATAAACTATTCAAGTTCAAACCGACCGACATACCAAGAAACTCATACAGCTGTCCCATTTCCACAGCATCACGGCTGGCAAGGTATTCGTTCACCGTCACGACATGCGCACCTTTACCCGCAAGCGCGTTTAAGTAAATCGACAGTGTAGACGTCAACGTTTTCCCTTCACCAGTTTTCATTTCAGCAATATTTCCTTCATGTAAAGCAGCTGCTCCAATGATTTGCACACGGAACGGATACATGCCAAGTACACGACGTGACGCTTCACGAACGACTGCAAATGCCTCCACTTGAAGATCATCCAGCGTTTCGCCTTTTACAAAGCGCTCTTTAAACTCATCTGTCTTAGCAGTGAGCTGGTCATCCGTTAGCTGCTCCATTTGTGAAGCAAGCTGTTCAACCTTATCTGCAATCTTGTCGAGACGTTTTAAATCTCGTTTATTCATATCAAACACTTTATTCAATACGCCAAGCATTTAGGTCACATCCTCATTAGGTTCACTCTTCATTTTAACATTGTAAAATGCTAGGTGCAAATGGTCTAGTCCGAAGTGTAGAGAAATCTGTCGTAGCATGGTGGAGTGGGTGAAAAATTGATGTGGCGTCAAATTATTTCGGCGGAGTTTCCAACCATTTGCTCGAAGTGTACAACCATTTTGACGGAGTCTCCAACTAAAGCCAGAAAGCGTACAACAAAACACGCAAAGTGTACAACATCGGGGTAACTCTCCAACATTAACAGCAAAGCCTCCAACTAAAGTGAGAAAGTGTGCAACAAAGCACGCAAAGTGTACAACATCCGGGCAACTCTCCAACATTAATGGCAAACCCTCCAACTAAAGTGAGAAAGTGTGCAACAAAGCACGCAAAGTGTACAACATCGGGGCAACTCTCCAACATTAATGGCAAACCCTCCAACTAAAGTGAGAAAGTGTGCAACAAAGCACGCAAAGTGTACAACATCGGGGAAAGTCTCCAACATTAACGGCAAAGTCTCCAACTAAAGCGTGTAAGTGTACAACAAAGCACGCAAAGTGTACAACATCGGGGAAACTCTCCAACATTAACGGCAAAGTCTCCAACTAAAGCGTGTAAGTGTACAACAAAGCACGCAAAGTGTACAACATCGGGGAAACTCTCCAACATTAACGGCAAAGTCTCCAACTAAAGTGAGAAAGCGTACAACAAAACACGCAAAGTGTACAACATCGGGCAACTCTCCAACATTAACGGCAAGCTCTCCAACTAAAGCGGGAAAGTGTACAACATCTGGCAACTCTCCAACATTAACAACAAAACCTCCAACTAAAGCGAGAGAGCGTACAACAAAACACGTAAAGTGTACAACATCGGGGGAACTCTCCAACATTAACGGCAAGCTCTCCAACAAAAATGAGAAAGCGTGCAACAAAACACGCAAAGTGTACAACATCGGGGGAACTCTCCAACATTAACAGCAAAGCCTCCAACTAAAGCGAGAGAGCGTACAACATAACACGCAAAGTGTACAACCTCCACCCGCAGCCTTCCATTCCCCTTATAGACAGCAAAACCCCCTAAGCGCATTCACTTAGGGGTTCAAGTTATTCAATGGATTAATTTGTTTCGATTAAACCGTATTTGCCGTCTTTACGTTTATAAACGATATGTGTGCCGTCCGATTCTGCATCTGTGAAGATGAAGAAATTGTGGCCCAGCATATTCATTTGCAGGATGGCTTCTTCTTGGTCCATCGGCTTCAAATCGAATTGCTTTGTACGAACGATTGGGAATGCGTTGTCTTCTTCAACAGCTGCATCGCCATTTCTATCGTCGCTCTTATTAACGGATGCAAAAAATGCAGCAACGCCTTCGCGTTCGCGGAACTTGCGGTTTACTTTTGTTTTGTATTTGCGAATTTGACGCTCGAGCTTATCTACGATTAAGTCAACGGCTGCATATAGATCGTTATGGCGTTCTTCAGCACGAAGTGTCAAGTTTTTCATTGGAATTGTGACTTCCACTTTTGTTTGCTTATCATTGTACACTTTCATATTCACATTAGCTGCTGCATCTGTGCCTTCTGTGAAATACCTTTCGAGTTTTTGGACTTTCTTCTCGACGTGTTCACGAATCGCCGGAGTCACCTCAATATTTTCACCGCGGATGTTGAAGTTTAACATATGAACTCCTCCTTTAGTTGACCATATAGTACTCTTCTACATCTTCCCTTTAAAGTCCTTCTAGAAACATTATTTATTTTTTATTTTTGTCGAATTGTGACGTTTTTTCAAACCTCATCTAAATTCATTTCAGAGCGCCTACGTAATTTAAGTTCTTCCACAATGATATTTTCAAGCTCAGCATCCTCATCAAAATCATAGCCATATAAATAGCCGTCTTTAAATGGCTTTCTCCAGACAATTACACCTGAAACTTCCCTCGTCTCTTCAAGCAACTTAAATTTAATACGCAAATGAACTGTTCCATTTTCTACTGGAATATTAAACTTAGCAAAAAGCTTTGCACCGCCTGGGCTAATGTCAACAAGCTGACAGTGGCCAGGACTTGATTCTCGCCCTTGCTTATCCTCTACTACAATTCGAAATTCGCCCTCAAGCGGCTGACCAAAGGTATACCTGAAATACTCATGGCGTTTATAAAGCATCCCACACACTCCGTTCCATCGCACCGCGACTAATTTCCTCCAGTATACCAGATGGACATTTTTTCATCGAACTTCAGCCAAATGTTTCGTTCTTCGCATTGTCCCATCTAACGTAGCGACAATTTGTTCATTATCAGCAACGGTTGTATGAATCGTCGCATTGACCTCTTCGAGTGATGCACTTGATTCCGTCAACATATCGGCAAACATACCAGTCATACGTCCGATATCTGTCGTCTCTCGTGTGATTGACGCCATTTTCTCATCAAACATCCCAAACTTCTGATGAAGCTCATTCAATGTATGATGCATGAGACCAATTTTTGCTTCTGCATCCACCGTCAATGCCGTCTGCGTCACAAGTCTTCCTGTACTGCTCGTCAAATTGTCGCGTGAGCGTTCATTCATCGCATTGACATCAGCTAAATTGCTGTTAATTTCCGTGAGCGTGACTGCAGTCAGTCCCGCCAGTTTACGGATTTCATCGGCTACTACTGCAAAGCCTTTGCCATTTTCACCCGCCCGTGCTGCTTCAATCGACGCATTCAATGCCAGAAGATTCGTCTGTTCAGTAATCGTCGCAATCGACTTCGCAAGCGTATTCGTCTTATCGATATTTTCCGTTAGCGCATCGAACGAGCCATTTAAATCGTCTAGCAACGACTGTACCTCTTGCATCCCTCCACGCAAACTTTGCATCAGGTCAACAATTTCACTAGACTCCAAGCTTAAATTGGCCGTATCCACATTCATCGTCCGTGTTTCCTTATGCATGTCGCTAACTTCACTTTGCGTTCGCTCCGTATTGTCAGCTATTTTCGCAATTTGAACCGTTTCTTTCTCAACCGTTGCCGCAACACTATCCATAATTTCTAACAACTCTTTCTGCGCCGCCAAATGCCGCGTAGCCGTCTCCCCAATCGTCGTCAAATCATCCGCTACTTGCTCTACATTTGCATTGAGTGCACGATGCTTATCCGCTTCTACCTGCGCATGTAACGCCTGCTCCGCTGTAAATAAATTCACTTGCTCTTCCAGCTTTTTCGTCTGTTTTATTTGAATGAAAAGCCCTACTGCCATTAAAATGAGAACGAGCGCCAAACTGCCTTTACTATCAGCAATCTGCTCCTGAAAAGGATAATTCACAATAAACACACCTAAAACTGCAAGTGATAACACAAACCCGTATGTCATAATCCTCATCGACAAATGCACACTTGCAATACCGGCGATGAAAAAGGCAATGCCCGCCGTCGCAATCGAAGGCTCTCCAATGACTCCGTTCAAGAGCGCTGCAAAGGCTGTCACGCCAAGAACGATCCATGGAAACCATCGTTCTACAATGATGATTTTTTTTGAAAGCCCGTAGAACAATAGTGTAATCACTACCGGTATTCCCATACTAGCCGTTTTCAGCATCTCTTGACCCGTTACGAAATAAAAAATCAAACCAATGAAACTCGAACCGCCTAGCGTTATGAATAAAATGAAGTTCTTATTCGCAAATTCCTTCTGCCGCATCGTCTCTACATGATTCATCTTTTCATCCCCCCAGAAGATTTTATCTATAGTCGTGTAATGAATTATACGACTTAACTGATAATCGAATCTGTGAAAAAATCGCCCCAAGTTCAGGACGATTTTGAATTATCGCTTCATCAACAATGCTTCTTCATGTGTTTCATTAATATAGTTAGTAATTTGTTGCTGTTCTTCTGTCATTTCAGTTAGTGTTGCATTCAACTCTTCAACAGCCGCCGTACTTTGTTCAACAATCGCCGCGAATTCCATCGTGCGTTCACGGATCGTTTCACTGTCGTTTGTAATTTTACTAAAGTCTTGAATAAACGATGATAATTCCTGTTGCAAAACCGTCATCGTGTCAAAAAGGTCTTCAAACGACGCACTCGATTCATCAGCCACAGTCGTTTGCATAGCGACTTGCTGCAATCCATCCCCCAGCTTTTGAACAGCGAGCTCATTATAATTGTTCACTTCTAGCAAATTACTATCAATTTTCTTCAATGTCTCATCTGTTAAGCCAGCCAATTTCCGTATTTCTTCAGCAACAACTGCAAAGCCCTTGCCGTGTTCACCCGCTCTTGCTGCTTCAATCGATGCATTCAGCGCCAATAAATTGGTTTGGTCTGTTATTTCTTTTATAGAACCAGCAAATGCATTGGTCTCCTCAATCTTTCCAGATAAGACAGTAAACGTTTCATGAAGCTCGGTAAAAAATGTAGAGAAAGTATCAATGCTTTGTTTGAGCTTCGTGATATTTTCCGTGCCATCACCCGCTTTACGACCTGCTTCATTTGTCTGTATGACAATTTGTCCGAGTCCTTCTGCGATGACCTGAACCGACTCATGTGTTCGCTCCGCATTTTCCGCAATATCTGCAATATGATCTGCCTGCTGTTGGCTACCACCACTCACTTCATTGACAGCGGCAAGCATTTCACGTTGCGATGTAGCAGATGTCTCTGTATTGGAACGAAGATGACCAAGATTGGCGGTAATTTTTTCAACTGCCTGATTCAGTTTTTCCGTTAACGCTTCCTCTTCTCGTACCTTCGTCTCTGTCAATTCAACCAATTGCTCGACGTGCATAAATACCTGTCTATTTTGGCGAACGAGTAAAAATAGTAAAATTCCTGATAGGAGATATAAAATGATTAGATTTGTCCCGCTTTTCTCGATAAGCTCTGGCGCAACAAATAACTGATTATTCACGATAACTGCAATCGCTCCGAGTACAAATCCAAACGCCATAATGCGCATCTGTCCATGAATGGAGGCAAGCACAATAATGAGTAGAATAATGCCGATTGTTCCAAGATTTGCTTCCGAGAAAAAGATGACACCCATCGCAATTGCAAAATTTAAGGTAAGCAGTATGTATGGGAGAAGTCGCGATACCCTCTGAATCTTTACACTTAAGCTATAGAAAAGGATTGCTAGCACAAAAGGGATTGCCACCGGTAAAATAATGGTCATCGGTGACCGCTGTATAAGCTGTGCTACCAAGCCCAGTCCAGCTGCAAGCGCAAAGCCAATCATCATAATTTGATTTTTCCGAAGCCAATCTTCCCGTTTTAATTGATGTATATTCATTCACAATCACTCCTTAAGCAACAATTGTTCTTTTTTACACAGAAATAAACCACTATGTAAAATGTATCATTAATGAATGACCATTCATATAGGTGAAACTAACTAATTATTCTTTATACTTTATCGATATAAAAAAAGCCTACTAACAACGCTCGGCGCTAGGGGATGCCTACCGCAATAAGCCAGACAGAAGACCCCTGTCCGTCTTACCGCTTCGGCTACCCCAGTAAGGCGCCTTCACTGGATATTACCCGGGATCATTAGTTCAACATAGATACTATAAAAACATAAAAAGACCTTGATAGAGAAAAATCCTCTACCAAGGTCTTGCTATTGTTTCGTATCGTAAAACGTTCCATCTCGCGCTACATTGCTGTAGGGATTGATGTAGTTTTTCATATGGTCTTTTTTGGATTGACTTTCTGAAATATTCATACGGATTTGTTTGGTGAAGAAGGCAAGTTTTTTCTGAACATCTGCTTCCATTGCGACAAGTTCCTTACCGAACACTTCTTCTTCAGAAGTAAACGGTGCAACGATTTGCGCTTGTAACTTGTCCCGATCATCTAGAAATCCTTCAATGCCCAAAATCATGGCATCGCGCTGTTCTTCTGAAATCTCACCTGCTGGCAATGCTAATAGTTTCTCTGTCACATCACGCCAAGCCATCATCGCGGGCCGAATCATATCTCATCCACATTCGCATATTGCTTCTGCCGGTTAATTTGAATAACCTGCTTCCACGTATCACGAAACTCCATAATAATAGCCGATGCTTCGTCAAACAACGCACTATCATTTTTAATATTGCCATCAATGAGACGACTATTGGCAAATTCGTAAAGAATGAGCATGTTTTCTGCGACTGGATAGGACGTATCAAGTGTTAACATCAGCTCAGAAATAATAGCCTGTGCTTTTTGAATGGCCATATTTTTCTCTTCAATATTATTTTCTTCCAAACCTTTTTTCGCTTGTTGGATGAATTTCAAGCAGCCATTGTACAGCATGAGTGTCAGCTCACCAGGTGTAGAAGTATTGACTGAGTTATTCTGATACTTTGCATATGGATTGTTCATTGCCATTTAATGTCTATCTCCTTTTGTATTGCTGTATTACATACCGCCAAATGCACTCATAAGTTGTGCCGACTGAGCGTTTGCACGATTGATAGCTTGTTCCATCGCCGTAAACTGTCTCCATAGTCGGTCTTCTGTCATTTTCAAACGATCTTCGAAACGAGTAATTTGTTCGTTCATATCTTCTAAATTTCGGCCAAGTGTAAATGTACTATTTCCAGATCCCACACTTCCAGCACGTTCAGCAATCGCTTGGCGGCTCACGTCCATAATATCACGCATCCGGACAGCAACTCCGCCTTCTGTCCCAGCTGGTTTAGTTGGATCTGTTTTCTTTTCGTTGAATAATTGGGATACTTTTTCAGGATCTTCAGCAATTGCAGCACGAAGTTTTACTTCATCAATAATAAGTTTTCCATTGTCTGAATAATTACTAGATGGTTTTATCCCAATATCACTTAGCGTTTTTTCACCTATTTTTGCATCCACTAACGCTGTTCTAATTTGGGATAACATACTTGAAAGAATTGGGTCACTTTTAAGCGTGCCGCTCTTTGCTTTTTCTTCCCATAATTTAATTTCATTTTCTTTCATATCACTCTTTTGTTCAGTTGTAAGTGCTGGGAAGTTACGATATTTCGGCTCTCTAATTTTTGCGTTTAATTCCTCAATCATTTTATTATAATCATCGACGAATTGAACGACTGAATCGACAATTTTATCTGTATCCGCAGTTGAATTGAACGTGATTGGCACTCCGTGATCTGCCTCAGTTCCAGTAACTTGTTTTAATACAAATTCAAAGCCATTGATTTGGAATGTATTAGATGATCGTTCCGTTACAAGACCATTAAATGTAAACTTCGCATTTTTGCCTGGGTCCAATGTTCCTGAGCCAGAACCGAGTCCAGTGACCGTAATATTATGATCAGCACCACTATTTTTAGCTGTCATCACAATTTTCCCAGTATGTGAATCGTAAAATGCGTTTACACCTGCATCTGGATCCGCATTTATTTTTGAAATTAAAGAATCGATAGTATCTGTGCTAGTATCAACCTCAATTTCTTTATCATTAATCATTATATTACCAGTAACGCCCAGTTCAGTAACTAAATCTTTTCCCTCTTTATCCTTAGCTAATTCATCCGATTGCCAAGTTGCCTGCGTTGCTAATTGTCCAACCGCCAGAGTACCTGAAAAATCTGCTGTCGAGTTCACACTCTTAATATCTGCTACATTCGGATTAGAAACAGTAACTTTCTTTGCACTAAACGTACCTGCCCGCAACACTGTATCGTTAATTTTATAAATAGAGGTTTGAAGATTGCGGTTAATGCTTCGGTAATCTTCCAATTGCCATTCCAAATATGCTTTCTTCTGCGTAATCTTGTCGAGTGGTATACGATTTGCTTTCATCAAATCTCTGATAATCGAATCTGTATCCATCCCTGATGCTAATCCACCAATCCTCATAATCCTTCACACCTTCATCATTATATTTTTCGATCTACTAGTAAACCTACAAACTCACGCATCGCCGCATGGATGTCCATCAGTTTCTTCGATGGAATTTCTCGAATGACTTCATCCGTGTTCGAATCGATAATCGTTACATAATATTCGTTGAGTTTGTCATGAAATTTGAAACGCAGCTGCGTATTAGCACTTGCCAAAAACGTGTTCATACTGTCCGTCATCTGTTTTGCTTTATCTGCCGGAAGTTGTTGTTCTTGGTCAGCTTGCGGCTGTACTTGCTCCGTAATTGGCTGTGTTTGCACTACCGTAACTTCCTTGTCCGGAGCTGCTTTTTCTACTGAAACGCTTGCTTGGCGCGTTACCGTTCCACCATCCATACGACTTACCATTCCTCAAACCTCCCTGTTCTCGAGAACTTACTTATGATTTATATCGGCATGGCAAAAAGGAAGTTGAGTTAATTGGCAATAAAAAGTATGAAAGTGCTTTCTGAAATCCTTTTTTTCACAGCACTAAACATCTTCATTTACAAACAGAGTTATGTCCTGTAGGTTTTCTCGTAATCACATGTGGGTACTTTAATAACATCTACTATTCTCACTCTTTCATTTTATCTAAACAAACGAAGGAATAAACCGAAATTCATATAGTAAGACTAATTTAGGGAGAAAGCGAAGGTGCGATATGTTCAAATCAATAAAAACAAAAATTATTATGACAGTCATGGTATTATTCCTAGTCGGCGTCTCCGTTATGACTGCGATTAGCAGTACGCAAGTAAAAAGAAATACGGAGAACAGCGTTATTGACTCGAGCGGTGCACTTGTCAATGAGATGAGTTATGCTATCGAGAACTTTCTCGGTCAATATGAAAAAGGTCTTACTCAACTTTCTACCTCAACCACGATCATTGAATTTGCCAGCATGAATAATGATACGGGGCATGATACGCTTCAAGCACTAAATACAACGCTTAAAAACTTTCTTGATCCTTATGCAGATGCTTCGGGAGTCTATTTTTCACTACCAACCAAACAAACTATTATAATGCCTTACGCAGATCTTGGAGCAGATTTCGATCCAACAACACGTAGTTGGTATACATTAGCAGTTGCTACTCCTGACGTTGTTCAGTGGACAAGTCCTTATATTGACCAAGCAACTGGTCAATTTGTTGTCAGTGCTTCAAAAGCTGTACAAGCGAATGGGAAAGTCATTGGCGTTGTCGGCCTAGACGTTCAGCTCGCCGCATTAACCGATAAAATTATGGCGAGTGAAATTGGCTATGGTGGCTACCCCGCAGTATTCGATTTAGAAGGGACAGCCGTTGTACATCCAACACTGGGGGGAGAAAATCTCATAGATCTTCCATTCATCGCTAAAATGTATGAGGGAGCTGACCGTGATACTATTCATTATGTATATGAAGGCGTTCCCAAAGCGTTAATTTACTCAACCATTCCGAAATTTGGATGGAAAGTATTAGCCGTTTATGATGAGAAAAATATTGCTGCAATGGCAAATGATTTACGTATCTCCATGATTACTGTTGCCCTAATCACATTACTCGTCATCTTTGTTGCACTTTATTTCCTCATCAGTCGGACGATTAAACCACTCGGGCAGGTTAACACACTGATGGACTCTGTCTCTCAAGGTGATTTAACCGTTCGAACCGACATTAAAACAAAGGACGAAATTGGTGAACTAGGTCGTAATTTCAACACAATGATTGACAATATGAATGCTATTATTACTGTCGTCAATAACTCAGCTTCCAATGTTCGGGCCAGTTCTGAAAGCTTGAGTGCTGTTGCAGAGGAAACGAGTGCATCGAGCGAAGAAGTTGCACATGCGGTTACAGAAATTGCGCATGGCGCATCAAAATCTGCCGAGGATGCCGAAATTGTCACGGAGCGTGCAGATTTACTCGGCCAGCAAATTAATGAAATCACTGTCAAAGCAGGCGTTATGTCCGATATTGCAACGAAAGCCGGAGACATGAATGCAAACGGTCAGGGCCAAATGCAACAGCTAAAACTGTCCTTCAACGATTGGGAAACGAATTTGCAATCCATGTCCGAAGTTATTAGCACACTGGAAACGAAAGTAAAAGCAATCGGTGGCGTCATGGAAACCATCACGGAGATTTCATCACAAACGAATTTACTTGCTTTAAACGCTAGTATCGAAGCTGCACGCGCAGGTGAACACGGTAAAGGATTCGCCGTAGTTGCTGATGAAGTCCGCAAACTCGCAGAACAATCCGCACGTTCGACGGAAGAAGTGAAAGTGACCGTTCAAGAACTGCAAGCAGAATCGCAGCTCGTAACCCAGCAAATGAACGACACACGCGAAAACTTCCAGCGTCAAGGAACTGTCGTCAACGACACTGAAATTACTTTCGGGGAAATTTCTACATTGATGGCTGACATGCAAGACTCCATCGATGCTGTCTACTCTGAAATTCAAAAAGTCGCGGCACATAAAGAAGATGTCTCAGAAACGATTCAAACGATGGCGGCAACCTCAGAGGAAACAGCAGCTGCCTGTGAAGAGGTAAGCGCATCAACAGACGAACAACTACGTGCGATTCAATCTGTAACAGATGCAGCGGAAACGTTAACGGAGTTGAGTGAGGAATTAAGCTTGGCGGTTAATCGGTTTAAGGTGTAAAAAAATAGCAAAACCCGCTTAGACATTATGTCTACAGCGGGTTTTGTCTGTTATTCGAATATACTTATTTTTAGTGATGACGAAACTCGATTGACGACTTATACAGGATATGAAGTAAAATGTTTCAAAACGTACTATCTAGATTTGTTAACTTACACTCCTTCAACCCATTACCCTTCGACCCTATAATCCGGGCTTGATTGATTCCATCCTTCAAATGTATTAACGGATGTATCGCCATCGCCATCAACCCAAATTTTTGTACCATCCGACAATGTTCTCCAATGCGGCTCGACATGATGGTTATTAGGGTTGTCCACCAATGTCACATCGCTATCGGAAGCAGGTATTTCAGGGTCACTCGTTACACTTGGCGAATGATCATAAGCTAGCGCTGTCTGTCCATTTGCTCCATCCATGGCAATTGCCGTAGAATTACCATCAACTGCGTCCGCCCCATCAACCAAATCGATGATCCCAAATGATAGCGCACCGACAACCCCTACTTTTAAAACACCTTTTGCCCCTTCCTTCAAGCGCTCATTATCCCCATCTATTAAACCGCCTACAACATCCGTACCATTTTCAACGACATTACAAATTGTATGACCTGCCGCTCTAGCGGTATCTCCTATCGCTTTTCCCATATCATTCAGTCCAACATCTAATTGTGCTTCATCTTGCGTAATAATGCCGGCAGCAATATCCCATGTACCACTTGCGGCTTCACCTAACTTATCACCCGCAAAGGAAGAGGCTTTTTTAATGCCGTCACCAATTTCTCCTATAAATTCACTGCCTGTTACATCACCGATTTTATTAACCGTACCACCCACCACTTCTCCCGCAACTTCCCCTACAAACGAAAAGACCTCTTTTAGAAAACCCATCATTCCACCCCGTTACAGTTTATTAAAATCAAAATTTATTAGCTACAGCAATACAAATAACTAGTTGTTAAGTGACTAATTCATGAACAAAACCATAGTTTATCACGCTATCCTAAATTATCAATTCAGAAACACAGAAATACGCTACCTAATAGTCCTATACATTCATTCATCATTAGTTATATTATACTATACTATAAGACTTACTTTCTTACGACGGTTATTTAGAGATGCTAGGTTCCTTATTATAAAACTACAAATAAAGCCATCACAATTAAGTGATGACCTTCAAATTTCCTTCAACCAAAAAGCATACTCAGAATGAGCACCATCTTCTATTCAAGTTTGGTTATTGCGATTAGCGGCTTCCATAATGGCATCTTGACTAATTGCTTGTCCCGTAAAATCTATTGGCATGATAGCTTTTTTTGCAATAATTTCCTTCTTAATTTCTTGCGAATTAATATTTTACTTCTGCTCATCAACGTCCGAAAAACTGGTGTTACACCGCAATATAACACTGCGTTTGATATCACTACAAACGTAATATACGTTGTTAATTAACTCACATCCCCGTCACTATTTCCGCCGTATAATCGACCCCAGTAATGTTTCCACTACCGCCGCAATGTCATCATCGTCAATAGATTACTTGCCATAAGACAAGAATGCATTTTTTCATGCGCGCACCAAATGATACCTGTTTTCCCAATTATTAGTTTATGTACTACGTCACAGAATACTCGCCTCAACTTCTAACAAGCACTGCCATATGGGCCAAAGTTATATATCCTTGCAACTTCATTTGACTTTCGACATTCTTCAAATAAGCCGCATTATGATCAATCGTCTTCGAGTAAGATTGAACAAGTTTAATGACAAGGTCAAGATTTAAATTTTCATGATACTTAGCCATCCCAATTAAGTGTAATTTAATCATCGAGAAATTAATGACGAGCATTGCAAAACTATCTGTAACTGTCTGTTTTTCGAACGGGAATAAATTTATAAAAATGTAATTTACTAAATAGTTCTCAAGAATATACTCATGGTCTTCCATGAATGGTTTATAATTCACTTCATAAGCAGTTTTATAACGATGAATAATCTCCTCGTCAGTAGCTTTCCCATTCATGCCAAGCCCTTCTACTACTTCCTCAAGACATTCGATATACCTATGACTATTTATCGAAGTTGTCGACCGATATTCAATCAAACTTTTACACAAGCTAATTTGAAATGAAATATTGGTAGGAAGTTGATTAATCGAATTCACTAAACTTTCATCATTAATACCTTTTTCAAATTCCTGCATTAATAATTGAACTTTTTCAGGTTCCTTATCAGAACCTAGTTCATCAAATTTCTTAAGAAATAACCCAAGAATAATAAGTCTATTTTCAATCGTCATTCTCCGGTCCTGTAAAGTTTTAATCGTGAATATTCTCATATCCCAAAATAGTGCTTGCTGTGTCTTTGACATGGTATTCTGTTTTACAAATCCTCTTGTATCACTTGGTTCGACATCCTGGATGAAATCTATTCCATTTTCCTTCAAGAGAACAAGCCTTGCCACTTCAGGACAAGATAATGTAGCACTCTTTTCAACTACATCTTCCACTAGGTTTAATGTTCTTGGATAAATCGCGCAGGTATTCGATAAGAATTCCGGACCCAATTCTGTTTGAATCTTACATAGACGATTCTCATCTAAAAGAGTGCAATTCCCGGAACTATCCATATTGATTTTGGCATAGTTTTCATCAGTAGCCGCCCCTGAACGATTCCTTTTTACATTTTTCTTCAACAGTTCTTTCATTTCAGGATGCTTCGTATTTCTATAATTTCTGAACGTCTCTTTATCAACAATTACTTTCCACCCAGCACAGCAAGTATCTTCACATGCTGAACCAATACATTGAAACTTAGTCATATATTCAGGAAGTATAATTTCTCTCTTTTGTTCTTTCATTTACTTGTTCACTCCTTTTTAAAAAAGTAAAATAAACCAATATTGAGTACTTCGACTTCTCTACCATCCTATATTCCTTCAAAACTACCTTATCTTATTATATTCCACAAGGCTACAACGACATCCTTGAATAAATCAGTAACGTAACTATCTACTAAGCAATATCCACAATTAATTTTTTAAATAATCTGTTACTAAACCCTTGATATCAATATATTTATTTCTAATTAAAAAAAATGTTTAGTGAACTACTTTTTAAACAGCGATATATCCTAAATCACAAATAATTTTCTCAACAAGGAATCGACCAATAAAAAGTCTTCTTCTGTATCAATATCATGCGATCGATTATTGGGCATTATAAATGCAGTAGTTTCTGCTGTTAAAAAGGATGCTGTTTGCTTTAACCATGTTACTTCCGCTACATACACTGCACCATTCAATAAATAAACTGATGGCAAGTCCTGTCGTCTAGTCGTAAGGTTATCCTGTTTAATCAATGGCACCATGTTCTCTTTTTCATCTACTGTATACATCCAATACGGAGAATTTGTCGGCTCCGCCACACTAACACAAGCAGGCGACCTCGTCGCAATCATTTTTTCAATGCAAGCATCTATATCATCCACAATACGCAAAGGGGATGTTGGCTGTAAGGAGACGATATAATCATATCCTATGACTTCCTCAAGCGCATGTAGAAGAGGGATTATTCCAGGGGTATCATCCTGTGCTAATTCACTAGGACGAACAAAAGGAGCTTCACAACCAAACTCTTTTGCAATTTTAATTATCTCGTCATCTTCAGATGATAAGATTAATCGATCAATATACTTTGATTTCTTTGCTTCCTCAATTGTCCATGCAATGAGTGGCTTTCCTGCTAACTCTTTTATATTTTTCCGCAGAACTCCTTTTGAACCACCACGGGCTGGAATGATTGCAAGAACTTTTTTGTCATTAATCATTGAAAGTCTCCTTATATTCCCCATTCGCCTTTTCATAGTCATCCAACCGACCTATATCTAACCAGTATTCCCTCAATGGAAATGCTGAAACTTTATCATTTTCATTTATCAATATCTTATATAATTCAGTCATATCGTAAAATTCACCATTCGGGACATAATCTAACACAGCAGGATTCAACACATAAATCCCCGCATTCACAAAGCTTTTATGTACTGGTTTTTCTACTATAGATAACAATCGATGATCTTCCGTTTCAATAACTCCATAAGGAATTTGGTACTCATATTCACGTACGCACATGGTTGCCGTAGAATTCGTTTCATTATGAAAATTAAGTAGTTGTTCGAAATTGATTTTGGTTAGTAAATCACCATTCATCACGAAAAAAGGTTCGGTTGGTTTTTCTGACAACAATGACAACGCCCCCGCCGTTCCCAACCTTTTCGTTTCTTCAATATACTCAATTGTCACTCCGAGATGTGTGCCATCTTGGAAATAATCCATAATCATTTCTTTTTTATAGTTAACTGACAAGACAAAATTTGTAAAACCGTAATTTTTAAAACTTTCAATAATCGTTTCGACGATTGGCTTATTTCCAACGATAAGCATCGGCTTAGGTACTGTCTCAGTCAACGGTCGGAGTCTTGTACCGAGTCCTCCAACCATTAACACCACTGTATTCTTTTTCTGAATGGCTAACTCAAGCTCATCTGAAAATAGTATGCGTTGCAACACATTATCCCCCGAAATGATTGGCAATTGCTTTAACTTTCGTTCGCGCATTCTTTTTTTATAGTGAACAAGATTTTTACCATCTTGTTCACTAAACGGAGAGGTATTCATCACTTCGCAGATTGCACTTTCAAGCGGGAGCCCCTTTAAAATACCACGACGTATATCACCATCTGTTACAGTTCCGAGTAAATGCATAGTATCATCTACGACCGCTGCAAATTGCATAGTGGAAGCATCGATGATTTTCATGGCTTGTAAAATCGTTGTTTCTGGTTGAATGACAACGTCCTTCCAACTTTTCATCTACTACACTTCCTTTGCTGGAACTCCATAGGCAGTTTTCCTATCTCCAATATTTTTCACAACGATTGAGCCTGCGCCAATTAATGTTTTATCACCTATCGTAATTCCTTGAATAATAGAAGTTCCAGTGCCGATATGACAATTATCGCCTATTTTAACTCCGCCTGATAAAGTAACTCCCGGAGCAAGGTGAACATGGCTACCGATCACACCATCATGATCAACAATCGTTCCTGTATTAATAACAGTATTATGAGCAATGGATACATTCGTCTGAAGAATTGCACCCGCCATAATTTGAACTCCATGCCCCATTTTCACTGAAGATGTCACAATAGCCGTTGGATGAATCACGTCAGCAAACGTATAGCCTTTTGCTATGAATTGTTCAAATATCGACTTCCTTAGAGTTGAAACATCAATCATACCTAATCCCAAAACAAGCTCCACTTCATTCGGGTCATATGTAGCGATTACATCATCAGTCCCCAAATGTGATAAGTTAAAAACGTTTTTTTCTTCTTGAGGTGCTGTATACCCCTTTATCTCTCTTTGCTGAGCAATCAACGTTTCTACTAAAACCGATGCATGTCCACCGTTTCCAATCATAATAATAGGCCTATTCATCGATCAGTGCATCCACTTCATATGATTGCTTGACCGTTTTTCCAATTAAGGACCAATAAGCAGTTGGTGGCATCCCATTGCCAGGTCGCTTAATGGCTAAATGAGCTTCGGTCAGTATGTCACCTGGCGCAATTTGCACTTTGGCAACAATACTCTTCCTTGCCGCTAGACGGTTTTCAAGCTCAATTGAAGTTGGCTGCTTATTTCCTGAGCCTAGAGATTGCTCAATTACTCTAATCCCAACCACCATTTCCTCTAATTCTTTCGGCTCCAATGATGCCCGATGATCAGGTCCCGGTAAATTACAGTCTAACGTGAAATGCTTTTCGATTATTACTGCACCTAGTGCCACCGCAGCAATTGGGACCGCGATTCCCTCAGAATGATCTGAAAAGCCAATCGGCAATCGAAGTTCTTTTTCCATCTCATTCATAGCTCTTAAATTAATAGTTTCAAATGGTGCAGGGTACTCCGTAGTACAATGTAAAACGGTCACAAATTCTTTCAAAAGTGTTTTGGCCTCTAGTGTTTGATAATGTATTTCCACTTTTTCCAATTCAACCAATTGATCTGGAAAGGCTAAACCATAGGCCAAGAAAGACAATGCTTCATGGATATCATCCATCGTCGCCATACCTGTCGATATAATCATCGGCTTTCTCTTTGTTGCGATATAGTGAATAAAAGGACTATTTGTCAACTCACCAGATGGTATTTTGAGCGTATTCATCCCAATATCATCTAATAAAAAATCAACACTTTCAAAATCAAAAGGCGTCGATAAAAATTCAATCTGAGTAGAATCACAGTAATTCTTCAGCTCAGCAAACTCCTCATAGGATAATTCAAGTTTTTTCAACATCTCAAATTGTGATGTTGTTTCTCCTAAATTACTCACTTGATAACCAGCTTGCTGTGCAGCTCGTGTCACCAAATTTTCCGCTTTAAACGTTTGAAACTTCACTGCATCTGCACCAGCTTGTTTTGCGACATCTACTAGTTTTTTTGCCATATCAAGAGAGCCATTATGATTGACGCCTGCTTCGGCGATGATGTACGTTTGATTACTCATAAGTCATAAAACTCCTTTTGAATTGAATAGGACGATAAGTTTTTAATTTGTTTGATGATTTTTGTCGAAACTTCTCCATCACCAAATATTTGTCCGTAGGGTCCTTCAAATTTCAGCGCTACATCAATTGCTTCTTCAATAGATTCTTCATCAAGGGAAGTATTTATAACTGAAGACGGACGTTGCCTTCCTAACTGACGATCACCACAATTAACCGTCGGTGTCTGCAAGTAAGGCACTTCAATTAGTCCACTGGAGGAATTACCAATCACAGCAGTTGAATGCTTTACTGCACTTAAATAACGTAATTGTCCCAGCGATTCAAATAGAAATGCATTCGCATTGTTTAATACAAATTGTTCAATTGCTTCATTAATTTTTCTTCCGCCATTATCTGCATTTGCTTTTGTAAAAACAAGGTTGTGATTCGGATAGTGGCTCAAAGCAGATAACAACGGTTGCATACCATTTGTAGCTCCATTTGTTTCCGGATGATAGGTAATTAAAAACAACGGCATGTTATCATCAATTTTTAGTTCTTTATATAATGCGGCTTTAGATAACAAAGGAATTTTTAATATATTTTCAATCCCAAGTGCCCCGACATTCCAGATACGTTCTGGATGTTCCCCAAGCTGAATAATTCGCTTACGATGTGATTCTGTACTGACAAAATGCCAAGTCGCCATTTTCGTAATCGAATGGCGAATGGCATCATCATAGGCACCAAAAGTTAATTCACCGCCGTGAATATGAGCGATAGGAATCTGCATCACAAGCGCCGTTTGTGCTACCGCTAGCATTTCAAATCGATCGCCAAGAATAATAAGGAGATCCGGCTTTAAACGATCCAATGCGTCTGTAAAGCCGATTGTTGCAAGTCCCATTGATTTAGCTACTCCGACTGAGGTATCTGATGACAACAGCATCTCTACCTTCTCATCAATAACAAAGCCGTCCTGCTCAATCTGCTTATAGGTCAAACCAAATTCTGGCGACAAATGCATACCCGTGACAACGATTTGTAATTCAAACTCGGCATCTTGTTGAATTTCTTTCATGAGCCAATACAGCAGTCCATATTCCGCACGTGTCCCAGTGACAATACATATTTTCCGACGCATTATCTCACTTCACTTTCAGCGGTGTACTTGGAATATTAATCAATGTATTTTTTAACTTCTTCGTAATCGTTAAATCAGCTGTCGGCATATTTTTAAATAACTCTAACTCATGCATGGGAGTCCAAATCGGACGCGACATGACACCATTTTCATTTAAAAAGTCCAAGACAGCATCACGATTATGCTTTTGCTCTAACACCAATGTTTGCAACCAGTAGTTTCCTGTTGTATTAGTGGGTTCCTTAAATAGCGATACGCCATCTAATCCACTAACCAATTCCTCGTATATCTCTGTAAGCTGTCTTTTTTCTTCAATAAATGTCGATATTTTTTGCAACTGTGCACAGCCAAGTGCTGCATTAATATTCGGCATTCTATAATTATAACCAATTTCATCATGCTCATATGCCCAGCGATGCGGAACTTTCGCAGTCGTCGTTATGTGTTTAGCATAATCGGCAAGCTTGTCATCATTCGTTAAAATAGCACCGCCACCGCCAGTTGTCATGATTTTATTACCGTTGAAGCTAAGTGCACTCACGCGGCCAAAACCACCTGTATGTTTTCCTTTATAATAGGAACCAAGTGATTCAGCGGCATCTTCCACAAGAACAAAATTATAGCGCTCACATACTTCGATTAAAGGATCAAGGTCAACTGGATGTCCGAATGTGTGCATGGGGACGACCGCACGAATGATTCTACCTGTGTGCTTATTCGTCAATTGCCCGCTTTTCATTTCCCCAATGTCTTTAATATGCTCTTCAAGTTTAACTGGATCCAGTCCAAGTGTTTTTTCACTCACATCAACAAAATGTGGGACTGCTTGCAAGTATGAGGCTGCATTAGCTGTCGCTACAAACGTTAGAGAGGGCATAAACACTTCATCATCTTGTTGTACTCCCGCTATCTTCAAAGCTATCTGAAGGGCGGCAGTGCCATTCACTACGGCAACTGTACGCTGCACTCCTGTAAACTCAGCTAACTCCTGCTCAAAACGATCAACATACTTTCCCACTGAAGAAACCCAACCTGACTTGACACAATCCGTTACATAGTCGATTTCTGTTTCATTAAAAGTCGGTTCATGAAGTGGTACAAAATCCTTTTGATATAAATCTTTTATGCCATTCGCAAAGCTAATCCATTGCTCGTTCATATGTTATACACATCCGTTTTGTAAGATGCGAGATTCTTGGAGTTTGTAAACCATTCAATCGTTTCTTCAAGGCCTCGCCTAAAGCCTTCTTTACCACCATAATTCGGTGCCCATCCAAGTAAATCCTTTGCCTTTTGATTGGCAGCCCACAGGCGCTCTACCTCACTTTTATCTGGACGTAGACGCTGTTCATCTGTTTCAATCATTAAATTAACATTCATAATGTCGGCAATCATTCCGGCAGTTTCACCGATTGACACTTCATAGTTAGAGCCGATATTTATCACTTCACCGACAGATTTATCGCTATTCATCACAGAGATGAAGCCATTCACTGTGTCTTTTACATAGTTAAAATCGCGTGTTGGGCTAATTGCACCTAACTTGATGGTTGTGTTTCCTGCTGCAAGCTGTCCAATAATCGTTGGAATAACCGCTCGGGCGGATTGTCGTGGTCCGTAGGTGTTAAACGGTCGGATAATTGACACAGGTGTATCAAAAGATCGGTAAAATGAAAGAGCCATCTGATCTGCTGCTATTTTTGTTGCCGAATAAGGGGACTGTCCTTGTAAAGGATGGTTCTCGTCAATAGGTACATATTGTGCAGTTCCATACACCTCGCTTGTCGATGTGTGGACAACTTTTTCAACGCCTAACTCCCGCGCTGCCTGGACAACATTCAAAGTCCCTTTAATATTCGTGTCGACATATGTATCAGGTGAATGATACGAATAAGGAATTGCAATTAACGCAGCCAAGTTAAGAACGTGCGTACAGCCTTTCATTGCTTCTTTCACACCGTGTGGATCACGGATATCTCCTGCAAAAACGTCTAAATTGTTCTGAATTTCCGGAGATGATTGATCCAGCCACCCCCATGAGTTGAATGAATTATAATAAACGAATGCACGAACGTCATAGCCTTGTTGGATTAGTTCTTCTGTTAGATGAGATCCTATGAAACCATCTGCGCCAGTTATAAGAATTTTTTTAGTCAATTATATTCATCCCATTCTTTGTAGAAATACCTTTTATTAATAATTTCTAATTTAGATCCGACAAATTAACTATTCTGAGCACGTCTTCTTCAACAATAAATGGAGCACCTTTGATATTTGCACCATTCCAAGACGTATTATAAATATTCATATGAGTCCTTTTCGCTTTTCTTTCAAACCATTTTTTAAAAGCTAATAAATTGGGCGTTGTATAGATCATGTCGTCACTATTCGCTGCTACTTCTTGAAAGTTATATTTTTCACTGACTGATACACCTGATGTCGAACCATTCGCATGCGTTCTACCTTTAGTAAATCCTAAATCTTGTCCAAATAAAAAGATGTTTTGAAACCCCATGTACTCCAATAAAGATAAAGCAGTTGTTGCGACCGAGCCACCTGTTTCCAACAGCGAAGCATTTAAAGTATCTGCGTAATTTTCTGCATCAGGATAACCCTCCTGAAAAATAATATATCGGTTATACTTATGGATTTGGGTCATATTATGATTTGCCGTTGATAAATAAAAAAGTGGGCCAACATATTTTGCTTGGTCAATTTGCCTAACTACATGTATTGATGGATCAGTAATGATGACAGCGTTCGGTATGATAGAATGACTTACTAACACTTTCAACGCTGATCCCACTGAAATAATAAAAACTTTATCTTTAATTTTCTGTAATAAACTAATCGTTTCGTCTAATGATGGTCCTGCTGATACAATGCACGCAGCCTGCCCTGCAAAATACTGTTGCCATTCAGTAATAGTTGGATCCTCATTTTGAATGTTATTATAAAAGTTTTCTTTTAATAACTGATTTGAAGATTTATAACTCATTTGTCGCGTTTTAATATCAAGAAGATAGTCATGTAACGGATGTTTATTTCCTAGGGCCTTAACCCATTGTAACGGTATAATGACTTGTAGATTATCCATCATTAAAATCTCTGGTATTTGCTCTAAACTCACTAACAAAACCCGTTCATTATTTAACAATTCCTTATTACTGTAGGTTTCAAATACATTTAACTCCGTATCGTTTACTGGAAAAACATAAATTTTCTGATGATTAGTCTTCTCCAGTAATACCCGGATATGATAGCCAAGTCCTAATCCTATTAGAAAATAGCTGTCCATTAAAAAATTTGTTTCGGCTGTTATAAACTTCTCAACATCCTGTTCAGGATTATATTTACTATAAACATATAGACCATTTCCTTTTAACGTATAGGAACCATTACGACTTTCTTCCACTTCCCATGTCATATCATCAATTTAACATCTTGACTGTTCTCATCAAAGAAAGGCATAATTTCATATTCAAACATATCTGCAACAACGATATAATCTTGAATTTCCAATCCACTATTCACTTCATGTAAATATTCATGAATTTTACCTGTTTCCAAGTTAACCAAAATACCATTTTCTCTAAAATATTCACTCATTTTAGCTAACCAATTAGCTCCTTCTGAAAAATCAATAATATCTTGCATCGCTTCGGAAATTCGGTCTTCCCGTAAACTATCTGCAACTTTTTGACAACCAGTAGGCATTTTTTTAATATATTCATTATAAGATTCAATTAGTTCGTGTAGATCCATCATTATTCTCACCTTCCGTTATTTTAGTCACGTCTTCTAGTAATTCTTCGGTATATTGCTTAGATAGCTTTGCTGCACTCAATAATCGATTATACAATTGGTCATTTTGACTAAAGACTCGGTCAAACTCTTCTTTTTTACTTTCATTTTGTTTCGGTAAAAAGTAATTTAATGTGTCTATAGTAATCGGCTCGACAATCGAATTCATCGAAACAGTATCAAATATTTTTTTGATTTCTTTATCAATCTTATCTAATCCTCTAATAACTTTATTATTAAAAGTAGAATTACTTTTATTTCTTTTTAATAACTTTGAAGCCTTGTCCAATGATACCACTAGCTTCTCGTATGTTATAATTTCCTTTTCGATTTCATCCACGAAATTCCCTATATTTATATTATTAATCTCATCAAAATTTAAATCTATATTAATATCTGATAAATCACAACAAAAATCATTAAAACTTATTTGTTGAAACCCTTCAATTTTTGCTCCGCCTTCTGTACAGTTAAATAGTCTATCTTTTTCATTTGAAAGCTCCAAAATTTGTTCGAAATTCTTTTTCATAGATAGAAGCGGGGCATCTGTTAGGACTTGATCGCCATTATATCCTTCAATATAAAATGCACTTCTTTCCTTCTTGAAATTATCATCCACTTTCTTAAAATATTTGTTATGCTCAGCATGTGTTTTATTATCAGTATAAGCAAGATCTTGACCAACTAGTGCAATTTTCCCAGTTGATATATATAAGCTGATTGTTAAAGCATAGTTCGCTACTGAAGAACCACCAAATAACATAGGTAGTTTTTGGTGGGTTATCTTTTCTACATGCTCCCGAACATCAGACTCAATTGAAGGTATAAAACTAAATGCTCTTTTTTTAAATTGGTTACGGATTTTATAATGGTTTCGAATACTGTAAATAAAATAAGAATTTGTAAAAACATTGTCTTTAAAATGATTATAATTATTTTCACTACCATCAATTGAAACTATAAAATCAGGTTCTATATTGTAATGAAGCAATGTATTAATTGTGGAGCCAGATGCTATTAAAATTATCTTATTTCTTACTTCTTTGAGCTTCGGTATTTGCTTGATTAACGATGGTCCACCAGATGCAACTACTACTGGAAAATCAAACCTTTTCTCCAATGTTGTCAAACTTTCATCCTTTAGTACATGAATTAGATTACGAACATAATTTTCTTGCCACGACTCTGCAAAAAAATTAATAGTATTACGATAAATTGCATTTATTCTCAATACATCTTGAACGATATTCAATACTCTTTTATATTCTGTAGGGAATAACTTTTCATGATTTGGCAAACAAATAACTTTTACATTAACCGCATACTCAACAAGTAATTTCTTTATTTCCGATTCTATTTTTTGGGGATCAATATCGTAAAAAATTGGAATCCCCTCTAGTTCAGTACTGTTTTCATGTTTCTCAAATAACGGATCTATAATGATTAGCCTGTCGTTTTCTCCAAATTTCCTTTGAAGAGCACTTGCATAATAGCCAAGTCCAAACCCAAACATTATGTGTAAATAGTTTTCTGTATAATGTTTTTGGGCAAATTGTTCTGATTCCTTTAACGGATCATATTTACTATGTAAAAATAAATTATTCACTTTAAGTGTGAATAAACCATTTTTCGCAGGAATTTTTTCAATTATATAAGTCTGCACCAACTTTTTCACCTCCTATTTTATATCGGTCAATTTAGTAAAATTTAAAGAGACCTTCCCTAAATATAAAGGGAAGGTCCAAGTATAATTGTTATAAATTATCGTAGTAACTGAAGAACACCTTGTGGCTGTTGGTTCGCTTGCGCCAACATTGCTTGTGCTGCTTGTGTCAAGATATTGTTCTTCGTGAACTCCATCATTTCTTTCGCCATATCTACGTCACGAATACGAGATTCTGCTGCTGTTAGATTTTCTGATGAAGCACCCAAGTTATTAATTGTATGTTCTAGACGGTTTTGAACAGCACCTAATTTAGAACGTTGTGTTGAAACTGATTCAATTGCTGTATTAATTGCAGTAATTGCTTTACTTGCATTTGTTGTCGTGTCAACTGCCACAGCACCTGCTGTAACTTTTAAAGCTTTTGAGTCCATAGTAGTAATTGATAGCTTAATTGCTTGTCCAGAATTCGCTCCAATATGGAACGTTTTTGCAGAAAACGAACCATTCAATAAGTTCTGCGTGTTGAACTCAGTATTCTTAGCAATACGGTCAATCTCAGCAGTTAGTTCAGTTAGCTCGTCTTGGATAGATGTACGGTCTTTAGCAACGTTTGTATCGTTTGCTGCTTGAACTGCTAGCTCACGCATACGTTGAAGGATTGAATGTGTTTCGTTTAGTGCACCTTCAGCTGTCTGGATCAAAGAGATACCGTCTTGCGCATTTTTTGCTGCCATATCCAAACCACGGATTTGACCACGCATTTTTTCAGAGATCGCTAGACCTGCAGCGTCATCCCCTGCACGGTTAATTTTATAACCTGAAGAAAGTTTTTCTAGGTTTTTTGAAGCATTTGCATTGTTGAAAGATAGTTGGCGGTGCGTATTAAGTGCTGCGATGTTGTGATTAATTCTCATGTTTAATTTCCTCCTTGAGTGTCTATTGTTTGCATCCTTGCAAACTCAGAATTTTTTTCTGAAAGCACTTTGGCCTATTTCACCCAAAGTGCTGTTTTAAACTATTAATAATCTTATCGAAGTAATTGAAGAACACCTTGTGGCTGTTGGTTCGCTTGTGCCAGCATTGCTTGTGCTGCCTGTGTTAAGATATTGTTCTTCGTGAACTCCATCATTTCTTTCGCCATATCTACGTCACGAATACGTGATTCTGCCGCTGTTAAGTTTTCTGTTGAAGCACCCAAGTTATTAATTGTATGTTCTAGACGGTTTTGAACAGCACCTAATTTAGAACGTTGTGTTGAAACTGATTCAATTGCTGTATTAATTTTTGTAATAGCGTCACTTGCCTTAGATGTATTACTTACAGAAATAGTATTAACACCTAATTTTGTAGAATCCATACTACCAATTGTTAGTGTAATTGCTTGTCCAGAGTTCGCTCCGATATGGAATGTTTTACCTGAGAATGAGCCATCTAATAGATTTTGAGTGTTAAACTCTGTATTTTTAGCAATGCGGTCAATTTCAGATGTAAGTGCAGTTAATTCATCTTTAATAGATGTACGGTCAGCTGTAACGTTTGTATCGTTTGCTGCTTGTACTGCTAGTTCACGCATACGTTGAAGGATTGAGTGTGTTTCGTTTAGTGCCCCTTCAGCTGTTTGGATTAAAGAAATACCATCTTGAGCGTTTTTAGCCGCCATATCCAAACCACGGATTTGACCACGCATTTTTTCGGAGATTGCAAGACCAGCAGCATCGTCTCCTGCACGGTTAATTTTATAACCTGAAGAAAGTTTTTCTAGGTTTTTTGAAGCGTTTGAGTTGTTGAAAGTTAGTTGGCGGTGTGTGTTAAGTGCCGCAATGTTGTGATTAATTCTCATGTTTAATTTCCTCCTTGAGTGTGTGTGGTTCACATCCATGTGAACCGAATATTGTTTGTGTCTCGCAGAATAAAGTGCCGGCCGAACACCTTATTACCGCTGACACTACTAATATCGGACAAGTAATCATAGTGTTTAGCTTTTATTCAATCTTTCTTTGAAAATTATAAAAAAAATTGTAAAAGAGCTTCGGATATTTTCATTCCGAAGCTCTTTTGTAAAGAATCAATTATCGTAGTAATTGAAGAACACCTTGTGGCTGTTGGTTCGCTTGTGCCAACATTGCCTGTGCTGCCTGTGTTAAAATATTGTTCTTCGTGAACTCCATCATTTCTTTTGCCATATCTACGTCACGAATACGAGATTCTGCCGCTGTTAGATTTTCTGATGAAGCACCCAAGTTATTAATTGTATGTTCTAGACGGTTTTGAACAGCACCTAATTTAGAACGTTGTGTTGAAACCGATTCAATTGCTGTATTGATTTTTGTAATAGCATCACTTGCCACAGTAGTATCACTTACAGCGATACCATCTATTCCTAATTTTGCAGAATCCATACTACCAATTGTTAGTGTAATCGCTTGACCGGAGTTTGCACCGATATGGAATGTTTTATCTTTGAATGAGCCGTCTAATAAATTTTGCGTATTAAATTCCGTATTTGCGGCGATACGGTCAATCTCAGATGTTAGAGCAGTTAGTTCCTCTTGGATAGATGTACGGTCAGCTGTAACGTTTGTATCGTTTGCTGCTTGAACTGCTAGTTCACGCATACGTTGAAGGATTGAATGTGTTTCGTTTAGTGCACCTTCAGCTGTCTGGATCAAAGAGATACCGTCTTGCGCATTTTTTGCTGCCATATCCAAACCACGGATTTGACCACGCATTTTTTCAGAGATCGCTAGACCTGCAGCGTCATCCCCTGCACGGTTAATTTTATAACCTGAAGAAAGTTTTTCTAGGTTTTTTGAAGCATTTGCATTGTTGAAAGATAGTTGGCGGTGCGTATTGAGTGCCGCGATGTTGTGATTAATTCTCATGTTCAATTTCCTCCTTGAGTGTATGTAGTTCACATCCGTGTGAACCAAATATAGTTTGTTGTTTGCGGAGCAAAGTGCCGACCGAACACCCTACTACCACTTACATCCTTAATATCGGACTAGAGAGTGAAGTCTTTAGCTTTTAGTTAAAACTTTTTAGTTTTTCTTTGTAAGTTGTGAAAACAACGTCGCATCTAATGATGTTGCTTCCGCATTCGTTTCTGAAATAGAAAGTACGAGTTCGCCGCGTAAAATATCAACAGACTTTGGTGCCTCAATACCGATACGTACCGTGTCTCCTTTTACCTCGAGTACGCGGATTTCGATATCGTCACCGATTTTAATCGTTTCGTTTACTTTTCGGGAAAGTACGAGCATATTAGATGCCCCCTTTTTCGGCTGTTTGTGTACCGATTGGGTGGCGTAACGAGAACTTTTTGTCATTTAGGATCATCTGTCTGGCTTTTTTTGTTTTTGCCTGAAAAATGAGTGGTGCTTGTAAATTGATCGTAGATGAATCGAATGGTTCTTTTAGTGTGATAACGCTCAGTACGAAAATGTCCTGTTCACTTTCAATACTAAGTAAGTCAATTGTTGGTTCGTCGATGTCAAAGCTGTAGTCCTCTATAAGTGTATAAGGGTTAACGACGATGAATGCGGCTGTTGGTGTTTGTGTGGATTGTAAAACCCGAAATATATCATTACCTTCAATTGGTAAGAGTATAAATTGCTTGTCGTCCTCAAAGCCTGGGATACCTTTTGGGAAGTTCCAAGTTTGGTCGGGCTCGAATGTCAGTTTGCCGTGGAATTTTGTTTGAATTTGAATTTGCATTGGGTTCTCTCCTTTTTATCGTTGTTATTGCCAAAATAACATTAAGGATTCATTAGAAGTTTAGTTTATTCAAATAGTTCATTTGAATTTGATAGACTTCTTCCCGTGGCACATACTGAATCACGCCTCTTTTAAGAAGTTGATCTACCTTATTAACCTTCTTCTTTATAATGGCTTGTACTTTCGGGTTTTTAATTTCAAATGGAATTCCATTCAATGTATATGGATCTCCTATAAAACTCTTATGAATGATATACATGTTTTGAATTAACAAGTAACTATTATAATGATTTATTTCCACATTATGTATAAAGTCTGGTCGTTTATCCGCTAGGTTACTAATCTTCCCATTTTTATCGTCATCTTTTGTAATAGGGATACAAATGAGTCCCTCTGGAAAGTTCTTGTTTTCAATGATTAAAATCAACATGGGTCTGTCTGCTTTTATAGGTATTTTATATTCTTCCCAATTGAATATTTTGTAAAACTCTTCTTTAATCATATATATCCCAAAGTTTTCAATCATATTGTATCCCTCCATTCAAAAAGAAGAGGCAAGTAATTTGCCTCTTCCTCATCTTTTCAAGTCCGTTATTTATGCGTCGCATACGGATGAGCGACAAGTTTTCAAGTCCGTTATTTATGCGTCGCATACGGATGAGCGACAAGTTTTACTTACTTTTAATTGTACCATAAATTTAACAATTAGCAAGGAAGTACTTGTTGTTAGTATATGGATATTCAGACATATGAATTGAGCATCCACGCCATACAATCACCACTTCACATCAATTTGAATAGATGGATATTGTTCCATTACGCCAGTTACTTTGCCAGGTGTGTATTGGTGTATTGGTTTGTTAATTTGGACTTCGTTTATTGCTTTTTGTGGTGTTGCTTCTATATTGGTTGTTCCTGGCTGAATAGATACTTGCACTTTTTCATAGCCACCAACGAAACGAATGCCGATTGGTGCTGGGGGTGGTGTGGCATTTTGTTTGGAAATGGCCGGAATAACATTCCCTCCATCTTCAATACGCATCAGTTGTTGTCCTTCTTGTGCACGTCTGCCAATTCCCTCTATAACTCCTTGCAATCCTAATTGTGCATGTTCTTCAATTCGTCTACGCACGCTTTTCAAATCAATTTCTGCACGTGCTTCCGTTGTGTCGACAGATAGTTGTGGGTTCGTTGTGGAAATTTCCAAGATTGCGGCAGGTTGTTGTTGGTTTAAGGTTGCCCTTGGTTGTTCAATTTCTTGAATAGGTTTTTCAATTTGTAAACCTAATATACCGCGAGTTGTTTGAATTTGAAGTTGCGGGATGTTCACTGATATCACCCTTTGATAGTTAGTGAGTGGTGTAAAAATGCGGGAGCCAGGCACCGCCACAATTCGCGGTAGAACGCGAACGGAGTCAGTGACCTGGCACCCGCGACTGAATACTGTATTTCTGCTGATACTCAGATCTTCTTTTAACGTAAGAAGTCAACTAGTGACGGTTGAATGATGCGTGCACCGACGGAGAGTGCTGCACGGTGAATCGACTCTTCGGTAATCATGTCTGTAATTACTTTTTCATAGTCGATATCTTCGTTTTCAGACATTAGTTTTTTTGAAGATAATTCCATTGAAGATAATCGATCACCTGTCATTTCCGCACGATTTTGGCGCGCTCCAATATCCGCACGTATAGTTAGGATACCATCCATTTGAGTTTGAATCTCTCCAATGGCTGCATCAAAATCTTCACGTGTCGGATTAGTTGTTATATCTTCAAATAAATCATCAATATTTTTGAATAACTCATATCCTTTTGCATTCACTGTTAATGACACACCATTGAACACTTCGATTTCAATGTCAGCCGCATATCCTGGGGGTGTTGGATTTGCAGAATCTACAGGCAAATAATTACCAGCACTATCGAAAAGTGGCTCTGAAGTTTTGGTACCGCTGAAAATATATTTATCTCCGACTTTTGTATTAGCAATATCTTGAATCTGCATTCGGAGCTGCTCTAACTCACTTTGTAATTTCTCACGATCCTCTGGTGTCATTGTATCTGTCGATGCACTAACGACTAACTCATTTGCGCGATGCAATGCCGACCCCACTTTGTCTAGCGCGTCATCCGTATTATCCATCCAGTTAGTTACTTCGCCTAAGTTCCGTTGATACTGCATGACTTTATCGACTTGCATTCGATAACCCATCCCTTTCATGACGACGACGGGGTCGTCAGAAGGACGATTCACTTTTTTACCTGTTGTAATTTGTTCTTGTAGTTTCCCCATTTTATTGTAGCTATTGGAAAGATTCCGTAGCATATTATTGGAAAGCATTGATTGCGTAACACGCATTTAAGTTCCTCCTCTACCTACTAAAGGTGATTATCTACCCACGACGCCCATGCCGTTAATGATTTTATCTAGTGTCTCATCGACTACAGTAATCATACGGGCAGATGCATTATACGCTTGTTGAAATCGAATCATATCAGTCATTTCTTCATCGAGTGACACGGAACTAATTGAGGCGCGACGGTGTTCGACTGCACCAAGTAAGGTTGCTGTGTTTTTCACCATTTTGTTTGCTTCTAGTCCATTGACTCCCAATTCCCCGATGAGTCCTTGGAAGAAGGTTTCAACTGTTGCACCACCTAGACCACCGATGGATTGGAATTGAATATCGGCAAGTTTTTGCGCATTTCTACCGTTTCCTTCTTCTCCCTGCACCGAAGAAGCCGCAAGTTGAGATGGATCGTCTATGAGAGTCTGAGTTACTTTAATAGTGCCTGCTTTCAATCCTACAGTTGTATCAAAGAAATCCAAACCAGTAGCATTCCCAGGCGGCAACCCATGTCCGCTTTGATGAGTTGTATTAAATGCTGTCGCAAATTCCTCTGCCATTTTATCCAATTCGGTAAGCATGTCCGGATACATCCCCGTACTGCCATCTTTCCCATACGCATTCATCATAGACTTCAATGCGCCTTTATCTTGGAAAACGGCATGTCCCAATGATGTATTATGGTTTGGCGGATTTGGTGGTGTCGCCCCATTAATATCTGTCCATGATTTTGAAAGACCTACAATCGGAATGTTGGCGCCAGTCGCGGGGTCAAGTAAGGGATTTGGGCCAGTAGTTAGCTGTGCAAACTCTTTCCCTACAACTAAATCCTCTACCCCATTTGCAGTCTTCAATCTTACCGTAACCGTTCCTTCAGCAATCGCTAACGCATTCCCGCCAGATTTTGTATACTCCGTTTCAATTGGAACAATTAAAGAAAGTTCGTCAAGTAGTAAATCACGCGCATCATACAAATCGTTTGGCATATAGCCGTTTGGTTCGACTTTAGCGATTTGGTCATTCAATTCGGCGATTTGTTTTAAAATGGAGTTCACATCTTTTGTTGTAATTTCAATTTCTTTTCCTAAGTTCGTTTGGATTTCCGTTAAAGATTTATGCATATAATTGAAGGCGTCTGCAACAGCTTCTCCTCTTCGAATAACGACCGAACGTGCACCATTATTTTCTGGATTTGTTGCAAGATCTTGAAGTGACTGCCAAAACTCACTTAATGATTTTTGCAGACCCGAAGTGGAAGGTTCGTTTAACACATCCTCCATCTGAGCAACTGCTTTAGAAGTCGTATCCCAATACCCCAGCTTAGTAGATTCCTGTCTATACTGATGATCAACAAACGAATCCCTAATCCGCTGAATAGATCCCGCTTGAACACCCGTCCCAAGGAAACCAGGCATTGTCCCAGAGTTTAGACCGATGCCGGGAAAGCCTGCTGTTGCCTCCATATTGACGCGTTGGCGTGAGTAGCCGAGTGTGTTGGCGTTACTGATGTTATGTCCTGTTGTGTAAAGTGCGGATTGCTGTGTGAACAGGCCGCGTTTACTTGTTTCTAATCCCATAAATGATGAACGCATGGTGTTCCTCCTTAAGCTTGTGAGTCAAAAGAGACTTGCTCTTTTGATGCTTTTTTTCCGCTGATTTCGGTTTTTGAGTAGTTGGTCGTTTCTGGGCGTGGTCGGGCCATATCCAGCGACAGATTCACGAACTGAAGGGACTGGTAGGTCAGCTTCTGGTTCAAGTCGTTTTGCCATTTCAAGTCATGAATCGCGTGCAGGAGACGGTCCCTCGCCTCCACAAGGCTTTGCTTGTCCGCTTCTGGCGTGACATCGAGTAAGTCAGCGACAGTTGGATTCGCTGGTACTGATCGTCCTTGATCAGTTAAGTATTGCGCGACGTCTCGTTGACGTAGACCTTCCATTTGCATGATGCCTGCCAAATGGGCTTGCTCGTCTTTTAGCAATTGGTCGAGTCCTTCCATGTCCCCGCCTTTGATGGCTGCTGTCTTGTCGTATGCAATCCGTAATAGACTTCTATGCAGCTTTTCCAGATTGTCGAGTGACGTCAAGATTGTTGTAATGGACATTTTTTTGACCTGCTTTCATTCTTTTTTACGCTTTGTAGTAATTCACTAAGTTGGAAGCGAGTTGTTCAGCATCTATTTTGTATGTGCCTGATTCGATTTTCGCCTTTAGTTGCTCAACACGCTCATTGCGTTGGATGGTAACTGGTGAAACTTCGGACAGCTGCTTTGCTTCTGATGAAATTTCAAGTTTATCCGACTGCATCTTCGCTTTTTGTGCTAGCTGCTCTGTCTTCGCTTGGTTCGCTTTGTATGGATTGATTGCTGGAATGTTAATTTTCGAGATTTTCATATACTCTCGCTCCTTTCGTTTGGTGCTTCGCTTATGATTTTTGTAGTAGTCTATTCTTTATTTCGGCATAAGATCGTGAAGGTTTAGGGTCTTTCGTATGAAATACTAAAAATGCAGAACAGACGAGTGCCAGTCACCGGCTTTCTTTTTTATGGATTTCCCTTGGTCCCAGTGAGTATCTTTTTCGCAAGAGAATGGTAACAGGCACTCGGTACCACTTCAAACCAGTGTCCAGTTACCGACACCATTCGCGTCCTTCCGCGAATTGAGGCGGCAGCTGGCACATTCAACGGAGTGAAAATGCATTAGCGGCACCACGTTTAGAACTGCTCTGCAGAACAGGCGAGCGCTTCACTATCGTCTTGGTCTGCGGTCAGAAAGATAGGTTGCCTTTTCTTGGTCTACGATCGATTGCCTAAATTCTTTCACAGCCTCAAACTGGTTCAGGTCGTTTTGGATATCTGCCGTACAGCTGTCACACAGCTTCCCTTTAGTTGTCAACTTGCCACATTTATCACAAGGATAGCCTAGATTCGGGAACATTGCAGGCTGTAATCGTCCTCTTCGCACCCATTTATAGAGCAATGATTCAGTAACGCCTGTTTCTTCGACAATTCGTTCGACTGTCGCCGCACGGTTTTCCCGCTTTCTTAAGAAACGATATACCTCTTCATACTTTTTTTCTTCGTTCATGGCGCACTTCGCGCATACTTCGCGTATTCCTGTATAGTTAAAAAAATCTCCACATGATGGGCATTCTCTTAGTTCAGCCATTTTTTCCATCTCCTCTATCATTATGTTTAGGCCCGAATGAGTGTTATCGCTTCCACTCTTGTTGCACCCGCTTGCTTTAAAACAGTACCCGCGTGACGGAGCGTCGTACCCGTCGTGTAAATATCGTCTACTAGTATGTATGTGCTCGGTCGAATAATCGTTCCCTCTTTTATTGCAAATAAAGGTTTCATCGCAAGACGTTGCGCTTTCGTTTTTTCACCCATTGCCTCTGAATTAAGCTTGTCGAGTACATGCGTGTACGGAATACGTGCACTCTTCAATAGTTCATCGACCTGGGCGAAGGTTCGTTGAATCTTTTTTTCAGGGTGCATCGGAATGGGTACGATAATCGCATTTGTCGGTAGATGGCTGCGCAATTCATGCGAAAAGACGTCTGCTAGTTGAACGTCTTGCAGAAATTTAAATTGGTGTAAATAGTCATGCATCGCTTCGTTATAGCTATATAGCGATGTGACTTGGTCGAGCACGTCACACTTATCCTTATTATCGGCACGTTGGAACTTTTTTGAACAATCTTGGCAAATGTTAGATTGTTTGTGCAATCCGAGCAATGTTTGCCACGACGGTGCAGAGATGATGGATTGCGCACAAAGAAGGCATTCATTCATAGTTATTGACCTCCTTTGTTGAGCTGAATAATGTCATTCTTCGCTGCGTCCATGGCATACGTAATACCGTGATGGAAGAGCACAAAATCGCCTGTCGGACATTGTGCTGAACGTCCGACACGACCACCAATTTGAATGAGTGCACCTTTGTTAAAAATCTGCTGTTCCGCCCCAACGACGGCGACTTGGACGTTCGGAATCGTAATGCCACGTTCTAAAATAGTCGTTGTCAGCAGACCTGGTATTTCCTTGTCACGTAGCGCCTGAACATGCTTTTTACGGTCAGTGTGCGCAGCATGGACCGCGCGAATGCGTGTATCTAACTGCTGGAATAAAGGCTCCGCCTGTTCCATAAGTCCAATATGATGAAAAAAGATGAGGAACGGCTGTTGTTGCTCAAGTCGTTCCGTTGTCCAGGTGATGAGTTTTTTGGGTAGCTTATCTTTTTGAATATGCTTGCTGTAGTTCCATAGGGCATCGTAGCGCGGGACTGGTAATGGATGTCCGTGATAGCGATGGTTAATCGTAGAAATGTGACCTTTTTTCTTTATTTCCGCTAGTAGTTTATCAGACGGCGTTGCTGTGACGAAATGGATCGGAGCATGTCGTTTTGCGGCTTTTCGAACAGCTCTGCGCAAGGTTTCATCTGCCGTATAAGGAAAAGCATCGGCTTCGTCGACGAAGATGGCATCGAATGCGTGTCGGAAGCGATAGAGCTGATGCGTTGTGGCGAGTATGAGCTGTGGGGCTGCCGTTGTCGATTTTGCACCGCCATATAGTGCATCGATAGCCGTTTGCGGGAATGCTGCGCGCAGTCGTGGTTCGAGTTCGAGAATAACGTCGACACGTGGAGCTGCGATGCAAACACGTTTACCTTCTAGTAATAGTTTATGAATCGGTTCAAATAGCATTTCTGTTTTCCCCGATCCACAAACCGCGTGAATGAGATGCGGAATGCCTTTGCTGGAGCTTGCGGTGAGTTCGTCAGATGCTTGCTTTTGTCGTGGGGTCAGTGTGCCTTGCCAAGCGAGTGAGTGCGTTGTTGGATATGTTGTTCGTTCCCCGTTCCAAATGATGAGCTCGGTGCAGGATGAAACACGCCCCATTTTGAGACAGTGTCGGCAATAGGTACAGGGGCCTTGGCATTTTGCACAATTAAAGGTCGTGAAGCGTATTGGGTTATCGTTTTCACAGCGATTGCAGAAATGACGGGTACGTTTAGTGAGTGTCTTGGTGGATGTGGTGCCTGGAATGGTTTGGATATGCCCGGATGCGATATGCGCATCTATTACTTCGGATTGAAATGGGGTGTGCAGTCGCAGCCAAATACGACCAGCCAGAAAATCTCTGACTGCCGTGTCGAATGTAGTCGTCAAATGCAACACCTCCGGGCCTGCACGATGCAGGTTATGCAGCTGTTGCCACAGGACGTGGCGTTCTTAAGCTGCCTTCTATATTATACTTGTCGTTTCACCCAACCAAGTCCCATTGCACCTTCACCTAGATGAGTACCGATGACGGGTCCGAAATGGCTAATGGTAAATTGGACGTCTGGTAGTTGCTCCGTTAATTCGGTGAGCCAAGCTTCGGCTTCTTCGGGTTGATTCCCATGAATAATTACTGCTTCAAGTGGCAGAGAAGCCGCGTCTTCCGCTAGTAAATCTGCGATGCGCTTCATTGCTTTTTTACGTGTCCGGACCTTTTCGAAGGGGACAATCACTTTTTCGTGGAAATGAAGTAGCGGCTTAACTTGGAGTAATCCACCGATGAGTGCCTGCGCACTAGATAATCTACCGCCTCGCTGGAGATGTGTGAGATCGTCTACCATGAAATAGGCGCGTAATGTTTGTTTCATCGTCGCGAGTTCCGTAAGGATAGCATCCGGCGTTACACCTTGCTGGGCCAATTGCGCCGCACGCAATACGTAAAATCCTTGTGGGTAACACGAAATTTCCGAATCGAATGTGTGGACTTTAATCCCTTCCACCATCTGTCCCGCTTGTTCCGCCCCTGCGTATGTGCCGCTAATACCGCTCGATAAATGAATGGAAATGACTTCATCATGCGTCGCTTTTAACGACTCATATAATTCGACAAATTTTCCAATTGGCGGCTGGGATGTCTTCGGTAACGGACCATCGCCGCGTACTTTATCGTAAAAGTCGGTTGTCGTAAGATCGATTTCCTCCTCAAACGCTTCGCCGTCTAACGTTACCGTCAAAGGAATCATATGAATATCTAGTTCTTTTAATAGATGTGCAGGTAAATATGCCGTGCTATCAGTCACAATTGCTGTTTTCAATTTATTATCAACTCCTGCCTTCTATTCTACCTAAAATAAGGAGAAATGGGAATTGTGAAGTTTTTAGGAATAGGGAGGGGAACTGGGCTACCTTTTGGCCGAACTGAGCTACCTATCCCGAAACTCGACTACGGATTTGCTGAACTGGACTACCTCGGGGAAACTGGGCTACCTTTTGGTCGAACTGAGCTACCTATTCCGGAAACTCGACTACGAATTTGCTGAACTGGACTACCTCGGGGAAACTGGGCTACCTTTTGGCCGAACTGAGCTACCTATCCCGGATACTCGACTACGCATTTGGTGAACTGGACTACCTCGGGGGAACTGGGATACCTTTTGACCGAACTGAGCTACCTATTCCGGAAAGTCGACTACGAATTTAGAGAACTGGACTACCTCGGGGAAACTGGGCTACCCTTTGGCCGAACTGAGCTACCTTTTCCCGAAACTCGACTACGAATTTGGAGAACTGGACTACCTCGGGGAAACTGGGCTACCTTTTGGTCGAACTGAGCTACCTATTCCGGAAACTCGACTACGAATTTGGAGAACTGGACTACCTCGGGGAAACTGGGCTACCTTTGGACAGAACTGAGCTACCTATTCTGGATACTCGACTACGAATCTCGTGAACTGGACTACCCTACACAAACCGCCCATCCTGATATTTCCAAGATGGGCGGTTATTTGTCAGTCTATATGTTGTACCCAACGGTGTGCTTCTAAGGAATAGGCGCTAAGCTGGGCTTTGTCGATGCCAATTTCTCCGGCGAGCTGTTCCATTCGCTCCCAGTCAAGACATTCGATTGCCTTGGCCAGTTGGAGCGATGCTGTGATTTCGGTTTGTTCACCTTTTAAAGTACGAACGACGATGTCAGTTAAGGGTATCAGTTCTAAAATATCATCCCAATTACGTTTCATGATGACATTGATGAGCGAAAACATCCCTGCGAGAAAATACTCTTCTGCATTGCTCTTTCCTTTGTGCTCGGCTAGAAGCTCACACATTTTCGCCCGCGTTAATGAATAGTCGACAAGGGCTTTAATACGCCCTTTCCCTACACCTTCACCCATTTCATGTAGCGCGAGGACGTGCATCCATTTTTTCGTTTCCCTTAAGCCGATAATTACGATGGCTTGTTTAATAGAACTAATACGTTTCGGCACTCCGAATGCAAGCGTGTTCATAAATCGCAGTAATTTGTAAGAGAGTGACACATCACGCATAATGAGGTCAGCCACTATGTCGATATCTGGTGATTTCATATTAAGCTGCTCGATAATTTGAAAGTGAAGACTAACATTTGTTGGAATTTCTATACCTGTAATGATTTCTGGTTCAGCAAAAAAATAGCCTTGAAATAGTTTGTAGCCTACTTTTTCAGCTTGTTTAAATTGTTGCTCTGTTTCAATCTTTTCAGCTAGTAGTATTATGTTGGGATATTTCTTTATAAAGGCTTCAATTTCTACACGTTCAGCCATCGTCGTATTGACAAAGTCCACCTTAACAATGTCTACAATTTCGAATAATTCCTTATGTACCATATATTGTTTTTGCAGGATAAAGTCATCTAAAGCTATCTTGAACCCATCTGCTTTCAATAATTTCATTTTAGTAAGAAGAGATGGTGTAATTTCGACATCCTCCAAAATTTCAATGACGACTTTTTCAGGCCTTAGGCTCGTAAAAATATCTTGTGCAAGCAGCTCACCCGAGAAGTTGATAAACGCCACACTTTTCTCTGCAACTCTTTCTATTCCAATCGAAAGAAACGTATTGACAAGCAACCCAATCGTCGCCTTGTCTGAATCAATCCCCGGAAAGAAATTATCTTTACTGTTTCTATACAGTAATTCATAGGCATAAATATCACCTTCCCGATTTAAAATCGGCTGCCTACCTACAAAAATATCTATTCCTGCCACTTACTCCACCTCACTTTCAGTAGTATATCAAATAAGTACCAATTTACCAAATTACCGAAAGAAGACTCTCACTTCAATCATGTAAAGGGTGTAGCCCAGTGATAAGCAGGAGATGAATTTCGGTTGGGCGATAGCTCAAAAGTAGCTTTAATAGAACGTGTATTCTATACCAGGATTAAAGTTCTTTTGAAAAGAGGTGGAAATCAATGATCATCAACAAAGCCTATAAATTCCGCATCTATCCAAACAAAGACCAACAAGTCCTTATTGCTAAAACAATCGGCTGCAGCCGCTTTGTCTTTAATCACTTCTTAGATAAATGGAATCACACCTATAAAGAAACAGGCAAAGGATTAGCATTTGGCACTTGTTCAGCTGGCCTTCCCTTGTTGAAAAACGAATTAGCTTGGTTAAAAGAAGTGGACAGCATCGCCCTTCAATCGTCTGTTCGTAACCTTGCAGACTCATTCGATCGTTTTTTTAAGAAGCAAAATAATCCACCCCGTTTTAAGTCAAAACGTAATCATGTCCAATCCTACACAACGAAACAGACAAACGGTAATATTGCTGTTATCGACAATGCCATCAAATTGCCTAAGCTGGGGCTTGTTAAACTTGCCAAAAGCCGTGAAATCTCAGGACGTATCTTGAATGCGACCATCAGGCGGAATCCGAGTGGGAAATATTTTGTTTCGATTCTTGTTGAAACAGCAGTTTGTGAGCTTCCTAAAACCAATACTTCTATCGGTATTGATGTAGGTCTAAAGGACTTTGCGATCCTTTCAGATAAAACTGTCTTTGAAAACCCAAAATACTTTCATCAATTGGAAAAGAAACTAGCCAAAGCACAACGAGTTCTTTCAAGAAGAAAAGAACAAGCAATACGCCAAAAGAAACCTTTGTCTGAGGCGAAGAACTATCAAAAACAACGAAGAATAGTCGCTTGTATTCATGAAGAAATCGCGAATAAAAGAAATGATTACTTGCATAAAGTCTCCACCGAAATCATCAAAAACCACGATGTCATCGGAATTGAGGATTTGCAGGTATCAAACATGTTGAAAACTCACAACTTAGCTAAAGCAATTAGTGAAGTAAGCTGGTCACGGTTCCGCACAATGCTTGAATACAAGGCGAAGTGGTACGGAAAGACAGTCATCGCTGTAGCTAAAAACTTTCCATCCAGTCAGCTCTGTTCAAGTTGTGGCTATCGGCATAAAGACGTTAAGAATCTCGCATTACGCGAATGGGTGTGTCCAGTATGCCATTCTCACCACGACCGAGACTATAACGCAAGTATCAATCTTGAAAAAGAAGCCATAAGACTTCTAACCGCAGGGACTGCGGGGATAGCCTAATCAAAACTTTCGGTTACGAAGGTGTTCTTAGGAATCTCCCACCTCTAAACGTAGTAAAGGTGGGGGTAGTTCAAAACTGTTAACACTATAATAACAAATTTTTTAGGATGCATTCAGTCTTGTAAAATGGTATGTTTTAGTTACACGTACGTTTTATCTTAGGAGGTTTTATTAATGGAAACCATTCACTATAAACAGACAGGCAATACTACTTTTATTACGCTAGATCGACCGGGAGCTATGAATGCGTTCAACTACGATATGCTCGTCGAATTGGGACAGATTACGGAATCCATTCGCATTAATCCAGACATCCGAGTTGTCATTTTTACAGGTGCTGGCGATCGAGCATTTAGTGTAGGAGCTGATTTAAAGGAACGTAAAACACTAACGGATTGGCAAGTGAAACGTAATATTTACAAAATCGGTGATGTCTTTACGGCGATTGAAAACTTGCCGCAGCCGACGATTGCAATGATGAATGGCTATGCTTTTGGTGGTGGAATGGAGCTGGCACTGGCTTGTGATTTTCGAATTGCGGCTGACAATGCGCTAATGGGTCTTACGGAAACTGGACTGGCTATTATTCCAGGAGCCGGCGGGACGCAGCGGTTGCCACGATTGATCGGCGAAGCGAGGGCACTTGAATTGATTTTAACCGCTCGAAAGTTGACGACTGCCGAAGCACTTGCCTATGGTGTCGTGACAAAAATGGCGCCAACAGAAGACTTGCTTCAAGAAACAACGGCATTTGCTGATTCAATACTTGCCAATGGGCCAATCGCTTTACAGCAAGCAAAATTTGCGATTAAATACGGCATGAATGTCGATTTGCAAACGGGTCTTGCTATCGAGCGGAAAGCGTATGAAATGACGATTCCTACAGAGGATCGGATTGAGGCTTTGACGGCATTTGCGGAGAAACGTAAACCAGTATTTAAGGGGAAATGAATAATAGGAGGAGGCGATGATGCCTTCTCCTTTTTATTTAATTCATAAAACAAGCAATAATAATGCCCATAACCGTTAACGAAACGATGTGGTAGCCTGAGCTGATGAAAAAGAGTGTGTACTTTCTTCCTTCAAAAAAGGTTGGAGACAGTTCACGTGCACTCGCAATCCCTGCGCCTGCCAAAAATCCAATCAATGCGCCTCCGCCGATTGTGACTGAGTCTAGCATCGACATAAATAATGATAAAATAATAGCTGTAAGAATGCCTGCAAGTGTTGTCAATCCATATCCAATATTAGCATTGCTCTTATGTAGTTCTTCCGCTGTTTTGCCTAGACTTTTCATCCAAATGTTAGCAAAGAGTACAGGCGAATACCAAAGTGCGCCGATAATCATATTGGCAATAACCGCGAGCACAATTGCTAATAAACTAATTTGTGATATGTCCATCATTCATCTCTCCCTTCTATAATAGAGTGATTGAATTGTATCATAAAAGTTGGAAATCAAGATCATGATTTGGAGATTTCGCACTGACAACGGGGACTCTGAGAGACAATTCCTGCTGCCTTCGTCACAATTAGCATGATATTCGTAACCCCTTGCCTATCCGCTGTATACGGTGCACGCACATATGGACGATGCTCCATCTGAACGATATAGCGAGGTGGCAAATTATTAAGCGCTATCGCCTTAATATCGTCTAAACAACGGTCACATCCGCAAGTCAATTGTAAATCCCCCTTGTGTTTAATGAGCACTTCTCCTACAATTTCTTCCATAACATTATGTATAGTCACTGTTCTACCTCCCCAATCCCTAGTAGTCTAAACATTTTCCTTTGTTATCCATTGTACTCGTATATTTATTTTTTTCATACAAAAATGAAGATGAAGGCGTGGATGCCTATTCTATTTTATTCAAAAAACGAGCCCTCCCTCTCACCAGGAATGACTCGCCTTACTCCTTACTTATTTGGGCTCACAACAGCTCTTTCTGAATTTCAAGTACCTGTTTTTCATCAAGTTCTGTTATTTCCACTACGACGCCCACATCCATCCCCTTCATCAAAAGTTTTCGAGCTGTTTCTACTGTCCGCTCCTGCAATTCCTCCTGTGCTTTCTGCCATTCTTTCCTTTCCGCCTGCCTCTCATTCTTTACATTCTCCAATTCCGCTTGTTTTTGTTCCAAAAGTTCCTTATCCCGTTCCCACAGTTCCTTATTTTGCTCCCACAATTCCTTATCTTGCTTCCATAGTTCCTTATCCTGTTCCCATAGTTCCTTATCCTGTTCCCACAATTCCTTATCACGCGCAACAGATGCTTCGTCCAAAATCTGCTTCATTCGCCCCTCATAAGCAATCCTTTGCTCACGTGTTCCACTTAACGCTTCCCACGTCTGAAAGGCTTCGTTGAGCCGTTCATCCTTCATCGCAATCTCCTCCAACTCTTTGAATATATCCTCATATACCTTGCCATTGCGTCGATCCACCATGCCAAGTAGCAACAACCACCGTGCCAACACATCATTCCACGGGTCCAGTTTGTCGGCCTGCCAATCACGGATTAACTGAGTAATTTCAATAAAATGAAATTCCACGACATCCGTTAACCTGAAATTTTCCACATCTTCATACAAATGATAACTCGTATGAAAACGCTTCGTTTGGCTGAACATATCGAAGTTTAAAATATTAATCGCAATGACGGGGCTCAATTCTTTATAACTCATATTTTTCCCTAACGAGTCGCGATAAACCCCCGCCCAATAATAAATCGAACGCTTCACCATATCATATTTATTGTTAAATTGAATTTCAATATTAACCCATTCACCGGCATTCGTAACGACTAGTAAATCAAGTCGAGATTGCTTATCTTCCTCGTACTCTCCGCCTGCATTCGTATTATTGAATAAAATATCAGCAATACGATTGCTGCCCGTCCGCTGTAAAATCGCGTTAAGAAACGTAATTGTAATCCGCTTGTTTTTCTCCACACCGAATAGTTGTTTAAAGGCGAAGTCCACCTTTAAATCCATTAATTTGTCAATCGAAAGTCGTTTCAAAACCTTCGTTCGTTTCATGTCTTCACCTTACTTTCCTTAGTATATCTCATTTTCAGATAATTAAGGAGTAGGACGTCCGTTCCTATAAATAGCTTATAATAGGCTTGCAGTTCTGTAAATTGTACCGGAAAACCAAATATTGAATTTGGCTCCTTTTCGGCTCTTAAAATCGACATTTGAGCTATGATACTTATAGGGAGATCAGCCGCAAACCCATGTGAACAATGATTTTCTTCAATAACCGAATATCCTTCAAAATTAAATTTTAGACCTGAAAATGCCCTCTTTGCTCATTCACCTTAAAAAGCACACCATATATATAAAAAACGAGCCCTCCCTCTCACCAGGAATGACTCGCCTTACTTTTCACTTATTCTCGCTCCATACTCTTCACTCTTCACCTTTCACCGCAACATGCTTTCCACCATCGGCAGTAACCCGTATGTCATAAAATTTCTTTACCAGCTCATTCTCATGTTGTAAATCCATTTCAACAAGACGTCTTTTTCCGAAACGCCTGTCGAATAAAGAGATTGCGCGCATGAAAGGGTGCTTATGTGCAATTGCTTCCTCAAACGGTATGTGAATATATTCGAAGAGGAGTCGCTTTATTTCCCATCCTGGGAATTCACCACGATTCTCCACTTCCACCTCGGCATCATCATGGGCTCGATGGTATGCTTGATAGTCTTCTGATTCCTCTAACTCCTGCCAAGGAAGATGCCACGGAAATGGTTTCAACTCACGCTCACTTCGGAGTTCGTCACTGCGCAAATTTATCGCCGCATTATAAGGTATATCCGATGCCCGAAAAACTTCGACACCATCAAGGGTTACTCGAAAACTACCCGTCTGATCATGACTTTTTCGATGCACAATCGCCTGGTAATGCACACGACCTTTCAACGAGTCACATAGCAAATCTTCCGCCAGCACCTTCACTTTCGACCATCTCATTCTGACTTTTGAGCCTCCCACTCCTCACGCAAAACCCCCATCCGAATCGAGTCATAGTACACACCGTTCCAAAAACGGACTTTGCGTAATCGTGCTTCCATCGTCATACCAAGCTTCTCGCCGACCTTAATCATCCGCGCATTGCCAGACCATGTTGTATAGCCAACGCGCACTAATGGCATTTCATTGAATAAATGATTGATCCACATCGTGAGTGCCTGTGTTCCGAAGCCGCCGCTCCAATATTGCGGCTCATAAATGACGATGCCCATTTCAAGCCAAAGGGACGGTTTATGCTCCCAGTAATAACTAACCATGCCGATTAATTCGCCAGCGACTTCGATACCCCAATAATCATTTTGAGCAACGATTTTGTCCTTCCGTTCCAAAAAAACTTCGTAGGACACTGGCTTATGCTCATAATAGGGCGCATCCCACTTTTTCCACTCGGGGTTTTCATCTTTGAAACTCAATTCCCACATACGCCGTAAATCTTGTTCTGTAATTGGGCGTATTGAGACACCTTCATTCGTATAAATCAATCCATTTCCTCCGATTCAAATACGCCGGGGTTTTTAAACCCCGACTGAATAAAATTATAGATATTTCGCGAACCAGCCGGTAATCTCGTCGAGCCTTCCAACTCGCAAGTTCGGCGTACCGGTGCGCGATAAGTTATGGTCTGCATCTGGGAAGCGCACAAACTCAGTCACTTTGCCCATGCTTTTTAATGTAATATATAGCTGCTCTGCCTGTTCAATCGGGCAACGGAAGTCTTTTTCACTGTGAAGGATAAGCAATGGTGTTTCCACTTGTTTGACATATTTCAACGGTGAATGCTTCCAAAGCTTTTCGACATCTGCCATATCGGCACCAATTTGCCAATCGCTGAAATAGTAACCGATGTCAGACACGCCGAAGAAGCTAATCCAATTGGAAATTGAGCGCTGAGTAACTGCCGCTTTGAATCGATTCGTATGACCTACAATCCAGTTCGTCATGAAGCCACCATAGCTGCCGCCTGTAACACCAAGACGCTCTGTGTCAATCCAATCGTTTTCCCCGATTACATAGTCCAGTCCAGCTATAATATCCTCATAATCCCCACCACCATAATCGCCGCGTACCGCGTCTACAAATTCCTGGCTATAACCATGGCTACCACGTGGATTGACATATAACACACCATAGCCTTGTGCCGCCAATAGCTGCAATTCATGGAAAAACGTATTGCCATACATCGCATGTGGTCCGCCATGGATTTCGACGATGAGCGGGTATTTCTTACCTTCCTCGTAGCCCGCCGGTTTCATGAGCCAACCGTGGACGTCCCAATTTGCCGCACCTTTATAGACGATTGCTTCTGGTTCAACAAGTTCTACTTCTTCTAAATAGGATGCATTGAATGAAGTGAGCGCTTGGCGATCACCCGTTGTAATACTTTGCTTATACAGTTCTCCAGGGTTCACCGCATTGCTGACCGCAACCAACGCAAACTCACCATTTGCAGAAATGTCATAGCCATAGACGTGTTCATTGTCGGGTGAAGCAGGGTATAGCTCCCCTTCAAGCGTCGCAAAATACAGTTGGACATCGCCCATCGTCGACAATTGGAAATAAAGTTGGTTGCCTTGCGTCCAAACTACTGCTGGTGCACCTGCCCCTTGCTGATGATCTGCCACTGAATAATCCCCAACCGGAGCATCAATACTTTCGGTTACATTCATTAGCGTACTGTCTTGCGTATGATAGACATACAAGTCGTTATGCGTTGCATTTTGATAGGTGCGATCTGAGCCAACGAATGCGATGTATTGGTCATCGTATGAAAACTGAGCGCCGCCGTAATAGCCTTCTTCTTCAATCAACACCGTCTCTTCTTTCGTCTCAATATCGACGATCAATATTGGCTGACGGAATTCATAATCTAAATTGTCCTGTCTATTGACGCTCATCACAAGTTTCTTGCCATCATGTGATATCGCTTGCAACCCATGCTGGTAATTGCCGTCTGTGAACTGTGTCACATCGCCCGTTTCAATATCTACAACACCAATTTGCCTGAACGTATCTTGTGGCAGAAGTCCTGCTCCGTCCATCTGATACTTCATCGTTGTCACACGGTAGGGCTCCGGCTTTTTCTTGTCATCCTTTTTCTCAGTGTCCGTAAAGGTCTGGTCTTCTTTGACAGCTCCATTGACCCAAATTTTTTGGCCACATGGCGACCATAGGAAACTTGAAACGCCTTTGTCAAACGCCATCAGCTTCTTCGCTTCTCCACCTCTTGCTGACAAGATGAACACTTGGTTCTTATCTTCACGATCCGATAAAAAGGCAATTTGCTTGCCATCAGACGACCATTTCGGCGACGATACAGTCCCTTTGCCATGCGTCCACTGCGTCACTTCATTCGACACCAAATCCACGTGAAATAAATTCGAAACGTACTTATTATCCTCTTCCTCAATATGCGTCTTCACAAACACCGCTTCCTTGCCATTCGGTGCTAGCAGCGGATCCGTCACGGATTGTAATTCGAACAAATCATCGACTGCTACTTTGCGTTTTTCCATCATCTATTCCCCCTCTTTTTCCCTGTCTACTTACTTCGACGTTCGTAGTAGTTTTCCTTTTTTCGTGGGTTTTCCAGAAAAATAAAAAGCCTCTCCGAGATGAAAATGGAGAGGAGTTTCGTATGTAACAATTTTTCTACTTAATCTTTTATCCTTGATGAGGATTTCATATAGTTCTTCAAATCCTCGTAAAAGTTTTCACGCGTCCCAGCCAAAATAATGAGCAATAAATCTCCGTTCTCCAATCTCTTAACACGGTAGGCCAGTTCATAGTTAGTTTTATTGTGCCGAATATCTAATGAAGAAATTCCAGCTAAATCCCCTTTTTTTGAATCGCCTAAAGTAGGATCTAGCCGGAGACTTTCTATTGCATTTCGAAATTTCACTTGCAATACCTTATCGTTTTTTATCGATTTTAAAAACTTTTTTGCACCAGGTAAGACTTCAAGATTTAACAGCTCACTTCTATTCATCAGCATCCAAGTCCTTAAAAAGATCTTCCGTACTTGTATACACTTTTCCATCACGACTTTCAGCAATCATTTGCTCCAACGCTGGCTTAATCTGTGATTTTCGGTACGTAAACTCCTTCACCATCTCTTCGCCGGATTCATAACCTTCTTGAATTAAATCACGCAAAATATACTCGCTGAAATCCACAGCTTCTCCGATAGGTTTTATCACAAGACTGCCATCCACTACTTCACAAATCACTTCATCATCTATCTGAAGTTGATCGTAGAATTCCTTTGGAATGGTTATTTGCCGTTTTCCTGACACAGATATTTTTTTAGCATTTGGCATGTTTACTTCCTCCTGTGAGAACTTCTCTACATTCACCATAGTATATGCCTCCTTCTTCACTTACTATACTCATTTCTAGGAACCCACTTCTTGGCTCCTTTCATTATACCAGTTTTGCAAGTTTTGTTAAACGTTTTGCAAAGGAATTCCCGTTAGGGGTTATTTGCTATACTTGGAAGTACAATGTGATTTATTAAAAAAAGAAAGGAGTTAAAAAATTATGAAACTGCGTCATAGCGTATTTTTTGTATGTAGCATTCTTCTTTTATCGGCCTGCCAAGAGGAAACAACAAAACAGCAGATAGAAAATGATATTCCTACTTTAGAAGAAGATGAGCAGCAGGTTGAGCAAGAAACGACACCTATTGAAACAATAAAAGAAGAAGCGCTTTATTCGTGGGAAGTACAGGATGGAGAACAGACAGCGGAGCTTTACCTCGTAGCCGATGGTGGCACAATGGAAGAAGAGGGTAAGCAATATAATGGAAATCTAGCATTCTACTTAGCAGATGGTGCACATGGCGTCCTGCAAGATCATTTAGCTGCAAGCCTTGAAGCCATTAGCATTAATCTAGAAGAGCTACCATTCCGAAATGATACATTGGGCGATCAAACAATGATTACATGGATTGCAGGTGATGAAGCGGATGACGGCACACTGACGATGTGGAGCTATACGAATGGACAGATGCAAGCAGTCACTTTTGAGGGAGAACCTCAGCTTATGATTACAGGTAATCAAATTAAATTCATTGAAAATCACTATTTACAAAGCTATCTTTATAATGATGGTAGTGACGAAAGCAAAGGGGTCGGCTGGTTTTATACGACTTGGCAGTGGAATGCGGCTGCACATGAATTTACAACCTATCATACGACACAGTATATACAGGATAATATGTATGGGTGGGAATCAGGTGAATACAATACACAATTATGGCATGAACATGAGGCTGAATATATTTCATTTCCCCATATTACTTTGACCGATGCATTCGCGGAGTTAGTCGAAAAAGGAATGCTTCTCGATAATTCCATTCACTTGGGCGATTCCATTGACAGAGTACTGGAGGAATTCCCCGATTATCTTCATCATGATTATTATGAGGGCGGGTATTATTATGCCTATCCCGGCGGCAGTAGCTATTTTTATGATGAGTCGACACGGGAAATCACCTATATCACGCTAGATGGCACCTTAATTACTAACAATCTCTCTTCCCTTATTTCCATCTTGGGCGAGCCTGTGGAAAGTGGTAAGGATGAAATCGGAGATACAAATTATATGATATTTCACATTGGGGAATATCAATTGAAAGTGGACGGTAACGAATCTGGTCAAGTTAACGGATTTTGGTTTACCGTACAATAAGACTAAGAAACTCCGGTTGCGTCTTCTAACGAAAGATTTGACCGGAGTTCTTTAATTCATTATTAAATTTCTACAAGCTGGAAGGGCAAGCCACGAAACTGTCATGGCAATGCTTCAAACTCTAAGGGCAAGCCAAGAAACTGTAAGGGCAACCCGGCAAACTAGCACGGCTTGCCATCTTCAATCCACCCATTCCCCTATATACACGGACTGCGGGCGGAAAATGGTGTTGTCACTTAACTGCTCTATCGCATGCGCCGTCCAACCAACAATTCTTGCCACGCTAAATGTCGGTGTAAAAAGTGCTGGTGGCATATCAATGGAGCGCATAATGGCAGCGGCATAATATTCGACATTGGTGTACAATTTCCTTCCTGGCTTGTAGATGTCCAATAAAGCAATAATTTCTTTTTCAGCAGCTGTTGCTAAATCTAACCATTCGTCCTTCCCCGACATACTGGCGCATTTCTCTCTCAATAAAATCGACCGCGGATCTTCGGTTTTATAAATGCGGTGGCCGAATCCCATGATTCGTTCACCATCCTTCATTTTCTTTTCAATAACTGGACGGATATTTTCTGGTGTTTTGATTTCCTCTAATAATTCAATGACAGCCGAGGGTGCGCCGCCGTGTAACGGACCTTTCATTGTACCAATGGCCGATGTGACAGCGGATGTGATATCCGATTCAGTTGAAATGGTGACGCGCGCCGCAAATGTCGAGGCGTTCAAACCATGCTCCATCGTCAATTTCAAATACGTTTCGAGTGCCTCGATTTGCACTTCATTCGGAATAACGCCCGTTAGCATCCACAAATAATTTGCCGTATGGGATAATGCTGGATTGGCCTCCACAATCGGTTTGCCCTGCTGATTTCGGTAATGGCGTGCGATGATTACGGGGTGTGCTGCCGTCAGCGTAATCGCCTGATCTTCGATGGTTTGCTCGTTAAAACGTGTATGTGCATAGGCTGACACTGCTGTCCGCATGGCATCCATCAATGGCATACTACGAGGGAACGCATCAATGATTGCGATTATATGTGGAGGAAGCGTTCTTCCTGTCATCATTTTTTCATTCACTTTTCTTCGCTCATCTTCACTTGCCATTTTGCCATGCCATAGGTAGTAGGCGACTTCCTCAAATGAATGGGATGCTATCAGCTCGCCAACTAACACGCCGCGATACCGCAATTCCCCCTTCACCCCATCGACAGACGCAATTTTCGTATGAACTGCCACAACATCTTTCAATCCTTTTTGAAACATCATAATTCCTCCTTCTTTTCTTTAGTATAAAGCGGAGGTATGATTATAGAAATTGAATGTTCTTTATTAAAACAATTACTATTATTAATCAAGGAGGAGCTGTCCTATGGATTATCAATGGCTGAAAACGTTCACGATTGCTGCTGAAACCCTGAATTTCCGCAAAGCTTCCGAGAAATTACTGTTATCCCAACCAAGTGTCACTGTCCATATCCGCCTGCTTGAGGAGCAATTAAGCACGAAGCTGTTCGACCGTGTGAACAATCGTGTCACTTTGACGGATGCGGGTAAAGTTTTTTATCCAGAAGCAGTTCGGCTCACCAACGATGTCGATGCGAGTGTCCATCGCATGCATGCATTTTCGCAAGGCTACCGCCGGAATTGGACTATCGCCATTTCACCATTAATGGCCGAAACGATTTTACCTTATTTTTTGCGAACATTCATCGAGCGTCACGAGGACATCGAAATCTCCATTCGCATCGAAGAATCTGACACAATCGAACAGCTTGTTGACAACGGAGATGTCCATTTAGGTATCTCCGCACTCAATAGCAAATTTAAAAATATCGAATCCATTCATATGTATGAGGATCCGATTGTCTTCATCATACCTACTGATCAATATGATGAAGAAAGTGGCCCTCCCATTCATGTCCCGGATGTTCTTCGGAGGAATCATTTATTGACACATCATCACCCCGTCTTTTGGGATGACTTGCTCGTGGCACTTCACAAACAGATTCCAGGTATTCGTACGATGAAAGTAACGCAAGCGCATATCGCAAAACGCTTCATCCAGGAAGGGCTCGGCGTCTCTTTTCTGCCTCATTCCATCGTGCGGCGCGAATTAATGGAAGGTAGACTGATGCAGCCATATTTCGATCTATTCGACCTACCTACCGTCTCGACCTATATCCTTGTGAAAAAGAAGGGCGAGCTTGAAGAGGAGTTTATAGATGAGATTACGAAATATTACTTTGGGTAAATTTCCCTGAACGTCACATAGAAATCAGACACTTCGACAGATAATTTTGGTATAGTAAGAAGACTAGATAAGGGAGTGATTTTTTTGCATGATGAAATCTTCCAACAGGCTCGTACATTTATAACAGAGCATTTAGATCCCGCTTTTATCATCGTTTTTGGCTCGTATGCAAAAGGAACGACACATAGCGAAAGTGATATTGATATCGCCTTTTATCGTGAGGACAAATCATTTTCCGCCTATGAATTATTCATGTTTGCCCAGCAATTAGCGGATATCATCGACATTGAAGTTGACCTTGTCGATTTAAAAGAAGCTTCTACTGTTTTTGCAGCACAAATTTTTTCAACCGGTGAAGTGATTTATTCTAAGAACGACAACCTACGGATGGAATTGCATATGCGCACTTACAGCATGTATGCACGGCTTAACGAAGAACGTCAGCCCATTATTGATAAATTTATTGAAACGGGGTCAGTCTTCGGGAAGGACTTTTATTAATCAAGCCCAAAACCCTCTCCTCCATGGAAAGGGTTTTTGACTACTCTAATGTGTCTAATTGACTTCTTATATAATTCCCCCGCGCTTCAATATACGCACAGATATACGCCGGCTCTTTATCAAACACTTCCAGATTATTCTTTTCATAAGGGTCTTTTTCAACATAAGGTCTAATAAGAGTATGCATTTCTTTAATTTTAGGCTTCAAATAATCTACAGTGAATTTGTTCGTTAAAATATCTTCTAGCAGGCTTTTATAGCGAGTGCGAAACGTTTTCACATCCAATATTCGTGCCGTAAGCGTATTAAACCCTTGGATTCTCAAATAGTCTTCTTCCATGACTTCCCCATCGACATCTCTTCCCCATGTCGCATCGTAATCCCACGGAATCACTTCGAACAAACCTGTTTCCCTGTTGCAATATAGCGCATAATTATGGACAAAACCGTCAAAATTTTGGGTAAAAACAACCCCAGCAAGCCAGCGAAGGTATTGCTCGACATTGAGATACTTGACGATTTCAGTTTCAAATTCATCTTTGGTGAGCGTATTAATCATAAAAATCAGCTCTTGTAAATAAACCTCTTCCTGCTCTGTGCCATACTTTTTTTCATAACCCAGGCTGAGTGATTCTTTCACCTTTTTATCAAGGTCACTCATTAGTGAAAAGTTGGCATCCCCATCCACTGCATAGAAAATAGCTCCTTTTGGCAAATGGCGATTGGCTAGAAAATATTCATCTACAGATTCTATTTCTAGGTAAAGTCCCTCATTTCCCCCGTTTATCTTCAAAAAAACGAAGCGTGATTTTGGGGATATGCACCCAATTTCGTTGAAAAAATCAAAGGATAATTTGTTTCTTAGTAATGAAGGATCTTTAAACTCCGCATTCCAATGAACTTCCTTTGCCTGCCGATACATACCCGGTTTGTAAAAACTGACATGATACGATTTTTTGCGTAGATCACGAATATGCGAGCCACGATAGGCTAGATCGATGGCGTATTTTTTCTTGTGAATTGTTAGCTTTGCAGCCACTGGATCATCCTGCCAAATATCTCTTCGCAGTTCGCTTTTATTTGATGGATGAATAAAGAGCTGATATTCGGGGATTTGCATACGCACTCTTCCTTTTGTTGTTTACTGTATGGGTATGAACAATAGGCGAAGGATGCTACCCCTTAATTTATTGATAATGAGTAAGCGATTGTCTCTATCTTAGATTGGACAGCCACGTACCTTAGAGAAGGGGAGGTATTCGCGCTTCCTAAAAAAGAAAGGGGGGGAGGATATGTCTAATTTCTCTATGGATCATATACAGCGAGCAGTCGATAGTGCTAGACACACTGGGTTAAGTGATTTCTTTTTTCAAGAGCCTACGAGTAACCGAGGACGTTCCAATCGTTGTGGATGTGATGAAAATCGACGTCGCACAAGCAGGAGACGGCGGACTTCTTGCAATCGAAGACCTTCGAATATAAGCCGTTGTACTTGTTGCGTTGAAGGACATTCGAATTCAAATCGATGCACTTGTCGCGTTTTAGGACGGTCGCGTTCGAATCGTTGCACTTCTCGTAACCAAAGGCGAACCGACCGGAGACGACGTACTTGTCACAATAAAAGATCATCCAATCGCTGTAACCAGCGCTGCTGCGGCGGTGGATTCCGGCGTAATAGGTGGTAATTAATAAACACAAATGAGGGTGAGCAGGTAAGTTAGTATTTAATGACTTACCTTGCAGCCCTTTTATTTTCAAAATAATTCACATCATCGGACTAAACCCATTTGGTTTAGTTGTATACTAACCCTATCCTACGCCCATATGAAAAGCTTTCCTCGCATAATCGAGGAAAGCTCTTTAACTTACTGTGTCACTTGCTCTTTCAATGACCGCCTCAAGATTTTACCTGTTGTGTTTTTTGGCAGTTCATCTAAAAATTCAATGCGCTTCGGTACTTTATATTTGGCTAGATGCACTGCACAATAGGCTGTAATGGATGCTTCATCAGCTGTTGATCCTTCTTTTAAGACGACGAAGGCATGGACAGCTTCGCCGAAATCAACATCTGGCAAGCCGATGACAGCTGCTTCGACAATGTCACGATGCGCGAACAATACTTCTTCGACCTCTCGGGGGTAAACGTTGTAGCCACCAACGATGACCAAATCTTTTTTGCGGTCAACGATGTAGAAATAGCCATTTTCATCACGTTTCGCCATATCGCCAGTATACAACCAGCCGTCACGAATCGTAACTTCCGTTTCCTCTGGCATTTTGTAGTAGCCTTTCATGACGTTCGGTCCGCGTACAATCAGCTCGCCGACTTCACCATCTGGCACTTCTTCCCCAAGCTCATTGACGATTTTGTTTTCTACATTGATAATCGATGTTCCAATTGATCCGGGAATCCGCTCGCGATCGAGTGGATTAAAACAGGTAACCGGCGATGCTTCGGACAAGCCGTACCCCTCCGATATGCGCACATCGAATTTCTCCTCGAAATTATGAAGCAAGGCGACAGGTAATGATGAACCACCTGAGATGGCAATGCGAACCGATTTGAAATCTTCGGGGCTGCTATCTGGATATTGATATAAAAAATTGTACATTGTCGGAACAGCTGCAAATATCGTCGCTTGCTTTTCTTTCACAAGACTGAATACATCTGCTGGCGAGAATCGTGGTGCGAGTAAAATGGTTGCCCCTTTTACGAGTGGCGCATTGACCACTACCGTTAAAGCGAACACATGGAATACCGGTAATGTAGCCACGATGCGATCATTTTCCGAGTAACCAAGGTAATCTGCGACATCACGTGCATTGGAGTACAAGTTCCCATGTGTCAGCATAGCACCTTTCGGACGCCCTGTTGTCCCAGACGTATACAAAATGACAGCGGTTTCATTTTCATCCACAGCAACGGGCTTGACGTTTGGCTTTCCTGTTGCAATGAGTTGTGTGAATGAAAGTACTTTCGCTTTCACTGCTTCAGGTAGCGCAGCAATCTTCGCTGGTGTTTCAGGAACCGTTTCGCAAATTACATAGTGTTCAATCGTCGGGAAAGCCCCCGCCGCCTGTTCCACAAGTGGTAATAAAAGATCGAGTGCAATCACTGCCTTCGCGTCGCTGTTATGTAGGATGTATGAAATTTCATCTGGCGTGTAAATCGGATTGACTGGCACTGCTGTCGCCCCAATTCGCATTGTCGCATATAACGCGATTAAAAAATGCGGTGTGTTACCAAGTAAAAATGCGATATTATCACCTTTTTCAACGCCAAGATTTTGCAACGCTGAAGCGAACATCGAAACCGACTGGTCAAACTCGGCATACGATGTATCTTTTCCCATAAAGTGATAAGCAATTTTTTCGGGTTGTGTCGATGCCGTCTCATGCACACGTAAAACTAAATTCATGTAGTCATCCCCTCTTCAAATTGAATGAATAACCATTCATTAATCTATCGTAATCATTATATAAGAAAAGTTCTGATAATACAATACTAGATAAATAGAACTTATCTTTATCGCACCATCCCTAGTAAGGCGCCCAGCATTGTTGACAGGATTTTTTATTTCAATATATGGATAGAACAAAGTAAAGCACCAAGGATTACCCCGGTGCTTTAATATGCGCAAGGTAGCGCCAACGTATTAAATAAAAATAACAAATTTGCATGAGTGTAAAGCCAACCATAACGATTACCAATTCTTTAACAATCGAAATTTCTGCAAGTTCATCCCAAATCACTTGTAGCGATAGAAATGCAAACGAACTATGCACAAAAGCCACGCCCCATGGGAAAAAGAACTGAGGAATTAATTGACGATTGACGATTTTCTTAAATTCCTGATCTGTGATTCCCATACGTCTGAGTACATCAAACTGTTTTCGGTCACGCTCAAGAGAGGTATACAATCTGAAATATATAAAGCTACCCGCCGCCAAGAAAAATACCGCTGCTAATAGCAACCCGATGAATAACAACAATGAAAAAGTTGTGCGGATGACTGAGTAATTCAAGCCGGGATTGATGAACGAGTACGATAACGGAGCAGATTCACCTGAGAGAAATGGTTCTGTATTCGCAGCGTCAATGGATAGCCCAATCTCCTTTGTTTGTTGCCACTCAGGCACATTGAAGGCATAATATGCGAAACTCTCTAGCCCCTCCGTCATCACTGTTTCAAATACTTTATCATAATCTACATCATTTAAAATAATGGCATTTTGGGCAATCGAATAGGATGAAAATATATGATAAGGGTATGCTCCGTCAACCTTGACCCTCACATCACTTTCCTCCAGAGTCGTTCTTACCATCCGGCCATTTAGCTGGTCATAGGAGGATACGGACGGTGGAAGGAATAAAGCCTCTCCTTCTGTCAACACCATCGGGGGATAGTCAAATGATTGCGCAAGCATATTGACGTTGGAAAGCCTCAAAATGGAAACAGGTGTTGCACTGAATGAAGATGTCTGTTGCAATACTTGGAAACGAATAAGTGAGTAATCGATACGATCGTCTTTCAATTCGTTTACTAGCTGCTCGATATGCTGACGCTCTAGCGCATTGTCTTGCTCGCTTTTATATACCAGTCCAAGTGGATGCATTTCTCGGTATTGTGAGGCGAATGAGGTTAATGAAGCCAACATGCCTACTGACATGAACGCAATGGTGGACACAATCGTCACGATGAAAAACATGCGTGCATTTTCACGTAATCGGACAACTCCCTCCGATATCGACAGGAGCCAAAAATGATGCCAATATATTCGTTTTCGCTTACGAATTTTATGTAACAATAGTGGTAAGGAATCTGTAAAAAAGTAAAAGGTACCGATTGTCGCCAGTGGTGGTAAGAAAAACGACAAACCGATGACGACTGAATTCGTTGTAGCTGCCGCCATTGCGTACGCCGCACCTAAAAACGCAAGCCCCAAATAACCACGGCTCTTCGAATAACCATACGCCCCTTGGTTTCCCGTCTCTCCTTGGATTAAGTCAGCTACTTCCCCCGTTCGAATAAACACCGGAGCAATAAATGAAATAAGGATGAATAAACTTGTAAATGCGCCAATCGTCAGCGCAAACGGCTGCCATGAAAAATAGAGTGGTAAAGACGGTAAAAGCACAATTTCCCGAACAATCATAAAGAAAAACTTTGAAAACATATAGCCTAGAAACGTCCCTGCGGCAATCGATGCTACGCCGATCAACATCGTTTCAGTAAAGATGAGGCGATTTAGTTGACGCTTAGCCATTCCTAAATGGAGTAAAATACCGAACTCTTTAGACCGAGCCTGTAAAAATGCCCGCATTGAATAAAATAAGAAAAACACCGTAAAAATATACAAAATAATTTCCGCGGCACCCATTCCTGTAATGGCGATTTCCTGTATAAATCTATCCTCAATGGAAGGATGAAACAGGAGCATCGAATACAAGAAAAACACCATGACAGAAAAAACACTCGCCATGAAAAAAGCGGCGTAAATGCGTCGATTACGAACGACGTTACGGTAAGCGAACTGACGAAAGGTCATTGACATTTCCTCCGAGAAGCGACAAGACGTTCAAAATACGTTGGAAAAACGTCTGACGTCTTTCATCTTTATAAATTTCATTGAAAAATTCGCCGTCTTTTATGAACAGCACCCGGTCACAATAACTAGCCGCGATTGGATCATGTGTAACCATGATGACAGTTGTACGCTCCGTTTTATTAATTTGGCTAAGCAATTCAAGGACATCCTTTGCCGATTTCGAATCCAGATTTCCTGTTGGCTCATCCGCAAGAATAATTTTCGGTCTATGAATTAAAGCGCGTCCAATCGCCGTTCGCTGCGCTTGTCCTCCTGATAACTCATCCGGTCGTCTATTCAAAATGTCCGTCAAATGAAGGCGTTTTGAAAATTCCACAATTCGTTTTTCCATTTCCTTCACAGAAATGCCATCCAATGTTAGCGGCAATACAAGATTTTCTTCTACCGTCAGCATTTGCAGCAGGTTAATATCTTGAAATACAAAGCCTAAATTGCGTCTTCTGAATAAAGCTAAATCATTTTGTCCTAACGCTTCCGGCTCAATGCCACTAATAGTCAAGCGTCCATAGGTCGGCACGGTAATTGTTGAAATTAAATTCAACAGCGTTGTTTTACCACTGCCAGATGGGCCCATCACCGCAACAAATTCTCCTTCCTCGACTTCAAAATCGAGGCGGTTCAATGCTCGGTGCATCACTTTCCCTTCATAAATCTTCGTCACTTCCGTCAATTCCACGATCGTATTCCGCGTCATCTATTTCACCCGCCTCTTCATTCTTAAAGAGGACTGTCACTGTCGTCCCCTTGCCAAGCTCCGATTCAATCGCCAGCCGATGCCCTAATCTGCCACACACTTCCGATGCAATATACAGCCCCATTCCCGTCGATTCACCCGTCAGCCGCCCATTTTCACCAGTGAAAAATGCTTTTGTCACACGGTTCAAGTCTGAAGAAGGGATACCGATGCCTTCATCACGAATCACGAGCTCTATCCCTTGCTCTGTATGAGTTGCTGTTAAATGGACTTTTTTTCCTTGCTCGAACGTATATTTCACCGCATTGGTAATGAACTGCCCAATGACGATATTCAACCACTTCACATCTGTGGCAACCGAAAATTTCTCGTCGATTGAAATAACGGGAAACACACCATTGGTGATAAATAACCGCTTATGCTCTGTAATAATTTCCTGCACAACCGTTTTTAACACAACTCGCTCAATTTGCATATCCTGCTCAAACGTTTCAAGACGTGCATTGACAAGCACCGAATCGAGGCCGCGTCGTAATTTGTCAATTTCTTCATTGAGGCTATCACGATCCAAGTCATCCTGTTCTTGCAACAGCAATCCAATGACTGAGATGGGCGTTTTCATCTGATGGACCCATTGGTTCATAAAATGGAGCTGACGATGTTGAGATGCATATAACTGCTGTACCTCATTTTGGTACAGCCTGTACAAATGACGTGTAAAGTCCGCCGTTTGTTTATGCTCCGGCGCCTGCGCATGACGGATTAAAGCGTCCTCCATCTTGTCCGGCTTTAGCGTAATGGCCGCGTAAAAGGACCGCCTCATGATAAATTTACCGACCAAATACCCCGCGGTTAACAGCAGGCTCATACTAATGGCGTAAACAGCCGTATTAAGGTTACGAAAGCCGTCTAGCCAGTACAACAGTAAGATGAATAGTACGAGTAATAGTTGAAAAAGCAGAAACGAAAGATGCTCTTTTAAAAAAAACGTGAATTTTTTCATGATTCCTCCGGTGCTAATATGAAACGATATCCTGCACCACGCACAGTTTCAATGGACGATTGAATATCGTAATCAGCCAATTTTTTACGCACACGCGTCATGTTTACATTCAATGTGTTTTCATCAACGAAGGATTGATCATCCCATAGTTCTTCCAATAGCTTTTCGCGTGAGACGACTTTAGGCGCCGCCTCTATCAGTAACTCCAAAATGACACATTCTTTTTTCTGTAAAGGTACAATGTTGTTGCGCACTTGTAATTCCATCCGTTCGATGTATAAATTTAACACGCCAGCCTTCACAGTTCGCTCGGATTGGTTCGGTGCGTATTCGCCAAACGTCCTGCGTAAATGACTTCTTATTTTTGCAAGGACGATTTCATAGTGAAAAGGTTTCGTGATGAAATCATCGCCGCCATTTTCCAGTGCGAATACCTGGTCCATGTCACCAGATCGCGCGGAGATGAATAAGATAGGACATGTGGTATTCTGACGAAGCTGACGACACCAATAATAACCGTCATAAGAAGGCAGGTTGATGTCGAGTAAAATGAGGTGTGGGTCGAATGCCATGCACTCTTCTGTAACGCGTTCAAAATCTTCAACAATGGCAACGTCATATTGATATTTCCTTAATGTATCCGCTAGCAGTTGTGCAATTTTCCGATCATCTTCAACAATAAAAATACGGTGGTTTACCATCTGTTCAGTCCCCCTTCACAGTTATTTTTAGTATAACGCAGAATCCACTGTTACGCTCGGGAAGCGAAGCTCACAACATTTGCAGTGAACTACTCCCGATGTTGGACACTTGGACGAAATGGTTGTACGCTTTTCCACTTTGGTTGCACACTTGCCCGTTTTCGTTGCACACTTCGAGGATTTTGTTGCACACTTCTCCCGATGTTGGACACTTGGACGAAATGGTTGCACACTTGCACACTTTGGTTGCACACTTTGAGGTTTTTGTTGGACACTTCTCTCGATGTTGCACACTTGGACGAAATGGTTGCAAACTTGCTCACTTTGGTTGTACACTTCAGGTTTTCGTTGCACACCACGAGGATTTTGTTGGACACTCCTCCCAATGTTGCACACTTGGACGAAATGGTTGCACACTTGTCCGCTTTGGTTGCACACTTCAAGGTTTTCGTTGCACACTTCTCTCGATGTTGCACACTAAACAACGTTCACTCTCAATCCCCAATAAAAAGAAGCCTAACACGTAGTCAGGCTCCTCCCTTATTTCTTAGTAAATCAATTGCAAAAACTCTTCTTTCGTAATGCCGCCAAGATAGGTTGGAATATCAAGTGTAGCCAATGCCTCACTCATGGATTGTCTATCGTACTGGATACCTCTCAAACTTTCCTCGATGACAGCTACTTCTCCAACACCGAAGAAATCGCCGAAAATATTAACGTTTTCGATGATGCCTTTATTAACATCCAGTCGAACATCTAAGCCTCCCACTGGGAAACGATGCGAATGCTGCATGTTGAATTTCGGTGATTTTCCATAGTTCCAATCCCAGTTCGCATAGCGTTCTGCAGATAACGCATGAATATTGGCCCAATCGTCATCTGTCAGCTCCAAATACTGGATCTTTTCTTCGCCACCAAAAATCGATTTCAATATATTCAAGCGAAACTGCTCAATCGACATTGGCTCTGTGAGAAACTCCGTAATATTAGCTACACGGCTACGAATCGATTTAATGCCCTTCGATTCAATCTTGTCTTTCCGTACTTTAAGCGCCGATACGACTCGTTCGATTTCTGTGTCAAACATCAGGGTCCCATGACTGAACATGCGACCATTCGTTGAGAACTGTGCATTTCCAGAAATTTTGCGCCCTTCGACCAAAATATCATTACGTCCAAGAAGTTCTGCCTTGACGCCCATTTCAGCAAGCGCTTGGACGACAGGCTCCGTAAACTTCTTAAAATTACGGAATGATTCACCATCATCTTTTGTAATGAAGCTGAAATTTAAATTGCCAAGATCATGGTAGACAGCTCCCCCACCAGATAGACGGCGGACGACATGAATACCATTCGCTTCCACGTATTCTGTATCAATCTCCTCAACCGTGTTCTGATTTTTTCCAATGATGATGGAAGGCTCGTTGATATAGAACAGTAAAAAAGATTCTTTTTCGATATCCATATTTTTCAGTGCATATTCCTCAATCGCGAGGTTAATGCGTGGGTCAGTAATCCCTTTGTTATCAATGAAATACATGTAAATCGCTCCTAACTAAAATAGACTCTTATTTATTTTATCTGAAAAGTACAGAAATGTGTTGACATTTGATTGACTGTTATAATACACTACTAATAATAAATCTAGTACTAGTACAAATTGAAAGGGGAGAATGAATGATGATTGAAAACGTTATCGAGTTTTTTAAAAACCTACCTGCCAAAGTTTGTACGTCTTGTGGGAAAGAAATTGAAGAACAGCATGAATGCTACGGCAACAAATGCGACTCTTGTAATATAGTGTGATTTTTTTTCGCAACGCCTGTACTATTACAAACAACATTCAGTAACTTAGTACTACTACAACTTAAGTGAGGTGAATGAGCTATGATCGAAAATGTCATTGAGTTTTTTAAAAATCTTCCTGCTAAAGTATGTACGTCTTGCGGAAAAGAAATTGATGAGCAGCATGAATGCTACGGCAACAAATGCGACTCTTGCAATATTTTATGATGCTAGACATATAAAACAGCCGCAAAATCTGCTGCGGCTGTTTTTTACATTCATCTGTATCATGCTGTTTTCGTTCAGTCAAAACAGTTCATCCATAATCTCCCGCACTGCAGCCCTTCCCTGATCAATACAGTCAGGTAAGCCAACACCGTTATAAGAAGCACCCGCCAATTTCACTTGTGGAAACTTCGCTCGTAATTCCAGACGCGCGGCCTCAATACGTTGTTTGTGCCCGACCCGGTACTGCGGTCTGTCTTTTTTCCAACGCGTCACAATTGTGAAATCTGGCTTCCCCGTAATGTTAATAATTTTACTAAGATCGGCAAGAACGATTTTTTCAATTTCAGCATCTGATAAGTCCACAATTGCCTCATCGCCTACCCGCCCAACAAATGCGCGGATGAGTACTTTTCCTTCTGGTGTTGAAGTAGGCCATTTACGATGTGTCCACGTACATGCTGTAATCGAATAATCACTATTTCTTGAAACAAGAAAACCAGTGCCTTCCTTATCCTGCACAACAGACTCCTCTGGAAATGCGAGTGCGACTGTTGCAACAGATGTGGTCGGTATTTGCCCAAGGTCCTGCAACAGACCATGCGGTGCAAATAAGCGGCTGGCCATTTCATGACCTGTCGTCAAAATAACAGCGTCCGCTTCTATTTTTCGTCCGTCACTTAGTTCTATCATCGTTTTATCGCCATCGGACTCAATCGCCTCGGTTCGTGCGCCTTTGATAACTGATCCAGGATCGAGTTGCTTTTCAATCGCTTCGACTACCGTTTCAAGTCCATTACGAAAAGTATGGAAGACACCTTCCTTTTTCGTACTGTGACTATTCTTTTGTGGCAATTGTTTAGGTGTCGCTTTTTTCATTCCCAAAATGAGACTACGATGCTTTTTCTCCACTTCATAAAACTGTGGAAATGTCGATTGCAAGCTCATTTGATCGATATCCCCTGCATAGACGCCTGACAATAATGGCTCAATTAGATTGTCCACGATTTCTCCGCCAAAACGTCGACGGAAAAAACCACCCAATGACTGATCTCCTTGAATCGCAGAACGTGGGAGAACGAAATCCCCTGCTGCACGAATTTTACCCGCCCAAGAAAATAACCCTGTTTTCAAAAACGGAGTGATTTCTGTTGGTATTCCCATGACCGAGCCACCAGGAATCGGATGCAATACACCATTGACGAATACGTAGGCCTGTCCTGTCGCATTTTTCACGAGTTGGTCTTCAATACCGAGGTCTTTCGCTAACAGTCCCATACTTTTTTTACGGATTAAAAATGAATCCGGACCACGTTCAATGACAAAACCGTCACGTCGCACTGTCTGGATTTTACCACCAAGACGATTCGACGCTTCAATCAGAAGTACATCGAGTGGAAGTCCCTTTTCACGCGCTTCTTTTTGCATGTAAAACGCCGCAGAGAGGCCCGTAATCCCTCCCCCAACGATAACGACCTTTTTGTTTTGTTCGACCATAGCCCATCATCACTTTCTCGTACGATTTTTATGCTTCTTTCATTTTATCAAATACAGCATCTACCATTGCGTCAACGAATAGTCCATCGACATTCGGCATAGCTGGACGATAATAAGAAGCTCCAATATCATCACATACAACTTTGCACTCGTAATCATTGTCATATAACACTTCAAGATGATCAGAAACGAAGCCAACTGGCGTATAGACGAATGTCGAATAACCTTTTGCTGTATGCAAATCACGTGTCAAATCTTGAACATCCGGTCCAAGCCAAGGTTCAGGCGTCTGCCCTGCACTTTGCCAGCCCACTTCGTAATTTTTTACGCCTGCTGCTGTTGCAATCAAATCTGCTGTTTCATTCAATTGGTCTGCATACGGATCACCATTCGCTAAAATCTTTTCAGGTAATGAGTGTGCTGAAACGATTAGGCATGCAGCTGCCCGTTGTTCTTCAGTCATGCTGTCGAACGTGCTCCGAACTTGACCAGCCCAAAAATCGATAAACTTCGGCTGCTTGTACCAGCTTTCCACCGATGTAACGGTCATGCCATGCTTGTCAGCTTCTTCTTGTACACGCCCGTTATACGACTTGACTGAAAATGTTGAGAAATGCGGTGCCAATACGATTGACACAGCCTCTTTAATGCCATCTGTATGCATTTTTTCTACCGCATCTTCGATAAACGGCGCGATATGCTTTAATCCGATATACACCTTGAATTCAACGTCGTCCTGCACTTCATTCAAACGATTACAAAGCGCATTGGCCTGGTCTTCAGTAATTTTAGCAAGTGGTGAAATCCCACCAATTGCCGCATAACGGTTGCGTAGATCCTCCAATTGCTCTGGTGCTGGCGGGCGACCGTGGCGGATATGTGTATAGTACGATTCGATATCCTCTTCCTTATTAGGTGTCCCGTAGGCCATTACTAAAAGTCCCATTTGTTTCTTTGTCATCAAGTTCACCTCATCAGTTTCAGTTTATTTACGTAGTTGTGCACTATAGCTATGAATAAATTCAGTAAGCTTTTTCAATGTTGCCGGTTTAACATCTGGGAAGACGCCGTGACCCAAGTTAAAGATATGGCTACCATGCTCTACACCTTGCTCAATAATGACCTTCGCACGCTCTTCAATAATATTCCAATCCGCCAACAGCATAGACGGGTCCAGGTTCCCTTGCACTGGCTTCGTAATGCCACGCGCTCCGGCTTCCTGAATAGATAAACGCCAGTCAAGTCCCACAACGTCCACCGGCAGGTCATGCCATTCATTAGCCAAGTGGCTTGCACCTACACCGAATGTAATAAGAGGAACATTCAATTTACGTAGCTCTGTGAAAATACGTGTCATCACTGGTTTGATGAAAATGCGGTAATCGGCAACATTCAAAGCGCCTACCCACGAATCAAAAATTTGAATCGCTTTCGCACCTGCTGCTACTTGTGCAGTAATATACGTAATTGTCATATCTGCTAGTTTATCCATCAAAGCAAACCATGCCTCTGGCTCAGATACCATGAAAGATTTCGTCAGATTATAGCTTTTCGAAGGTCCACCTTCAATCATATAGCTCGCAAGCGTGAACGGTGCTCCGGCAAAACCGATAAGTGGTACGTTCAATTGCTCTTTCGTCAACATTTTTATCGTTTCCAAAACAAATGGAATATCGTCCTCAGGTGATAAATCACCGAGATTATGGACATCTTGAACAGTACGGATTGGGTTAGAAATCACCGGTCCAACGCCTGCTTTGATTTTCACGTCAACACCCAGTCCTGGTAAAGGTGTCACGATGTCTTTATAGAGAATTGCTGCATCGACGTTATATTGGTCAACCGGAAGTTTCGTTACATAGGCACAAAGCTCAGGCTGGTGCGTAATTTCTTCTAATGAATATTTTTCTTTAATTTTCAAGTATTCGGGCTGTGAACGCCCTGCCTGTCTCATGTACCAAACAGGTGTATGTTCAATTTTTTCACCACGTGCGGCACGGAGTAGTGTATCGTTAAATTGTGTCATTTCGCTGTCCCTACTTTCTTATATGTTTGTATTTACCTGTTACATATCCATACTCAAATATAGACGTTTCGCTAGGCTAAGTATAGCGTTTAGCCCGACTTGTCATCAAATTGTGCGTCTTTTTTCATGCATCGCCATCATTTCGTCAATGTTTGTTGACCTGCGACTTCCCGAAATACGCCGAGACGGAATTGATTAACTTTCTGTAAAGAGGGAAAATGTATAGTTAGATTGAACGAGACCATTTTGGCGAATAAAGTTCATTTAAAATTCAAAGGAGGCTTTGCCATGTATATTTTCACGACATCTGGTACAACCACATTTATGGAGTCCTTGAGGGATAAGCATCCACATGAAAGAATGATTGCCATGCAAGCTGGTGCGAACTCATTGTTATTGCATGAAACGGCTGGTAAAACTGTTTTCCAAACCCCGCGCCGCTATGAAGTCATCGGCTCTTCCGGTGCACTCAATGATGTTGGCTATTTTGTATGGAATCATATTCCTGTCACGGATGAAGGACGTCCTATTTTTGAGCATCACTTTAAAGAGCGTACGCATACGCTCGATACGGAGCCTGGCTTTATTGCGTTCCGTCTGCTACGACCACTTAATTCTGACACATATATCGTCATGACGGAATGGGCTGCTAACACCTATTATACGAGGTGGAAAAATGCAGCCCCCCATCACGAAGAGTATTTATCGGGACATGCAATCGCAGGTGTCGACAGCAACCCCCATATTTTCACAAGTGCAGCTTCCGTCACAAGCTATATCGCTAAGTCGAAGGAGGACGATGTATAACCTTCCTTAACCGTCCATTGCTCCCTAATAGATGTTTGATATAATAGAAGAAAACATGTAAGGGGCTGTCTGGTATGAAGGAGCAACTTTTCGAAAAGTTGGATAGTGCGTTTGAGGATATGGTCGTAATACGCCGCCATCTTCATATGCATCCCGAGTTGTCTTTTAAAGAGGAAAAGACTGCGCAATACATTTATGATTTCTATGCCAATCTTGGCGTAGACGCGCAAATGGGCGTTGGGGGTAACGGCGTTGTTGCACGTGTCAAAGGTGGCAGGCCTGGTAAAACGGTTGCGTTGCGTGCTGATTTCGACGCACTACCGATTCAAGATGACAAAGACGTACCTTATAAATCAACCGTCCCCGGCGTTATGCATGCCTGCGGTCATGATGGACACACCGCGACGCTACTCCAAGTGGCAAAAGCGATTCACGAATTACAAGAAATTCTTGCTGGCGAGTATGTTTTCATCCACCAGCATGCAGAAGAATATGCGCCAGGTGGTGCTATTTCGATGATTGCAGATGGCTGTCTCGATGGGGTGGATGTCATTTTTGGTACCCATCTTTGGTCATTGACACCTTCTGGAACGATTGAATATTTGGCAGGACCTGTTATGGCGGCTGCGGATCGTTTTACGATTGCGATTCAGGGTGCCGGCGGTCATGGGGCAGCCCCTCACCAAACAAAAGATGCTGTCGTCATCGGTGCTCAGCTCGTTATGAACTTGCAGCAGCTTGTCGCCCGTCGTGTCAATCCGATTGACTCCGCAGTGTTATCCATTGGCTCATTTATGGCGGACAACGCATTTAATGTCATTGCAGATTCTGCAACACTCGGCGGCACAGTCCGATCATTCAACCCAAAGGTACGTGACCTCATGGAGCTTGAGATGAAGCGTGTCGTTGATGGAACTGCACTTGCTCATGATTGTGCGATTGACTTTCACTACTATCGTGGCTATCCTGCTGTTGTAAATCATGCCACTGAAACTGACTTTCTAAAAACAGTCGCTGAAACCGTTCCAGGTGTTCAAGCTGTTGTCGAATCAACCCCGCAAATGGGTGGTGAGGATTTTTCTTATTATCTTGAAAAAGTACCTGGTACATTTTTCTTTACAGGAGCAAAGCCTGCCGAACCATATCCGCATCACCATCCGAAATTCGATTTCGATGAAAATGCCATGCTGGTTGCAGCGAAAACACTTGGTGCCGCTGCCCTAGATTATCAGCACTAACATAACAACCTTCCCTCCTTATCCGAGCGGAAGGTTTTTTAGTTATTCCCACAATGCAACGCTGTTCTAACCGCGAAAAAAGACCCTGTTTAAATAATGGTTATAATTATCCATTTAAAAGGTTGCATTATTAATTTTCTGATTTATAATAATAATTGTACAATACAAGAATTGGAGGTATAAGTATGAAGAATAGGAAATCAATCCCAAATTATGTTATCTCTTTCGACACATTTATGCTGCAACCGGTTACTGTAGGTGAGACAATCTCAACCCTTGTCATTGAACGAAATCGCGAATTTCTTGTCCCCCAAAGACCCATTCACATTGTTAGAAAATCCTGTAACTATTATGGGAACCCTTTGCAAAACTCGGTGAACTTTGCAAAAATCGCATTGGGGAATCACCATAAAATGCCGATTATTGTGGCTCATGATTTTGGCATACCTTATATCTTTCTACCTACAATGTCGCCAACATCCGAACAAAATGTCTGGATTTCCTACCATGCAATTACTCGAATAGAACCCGATGACTTAGGATGTGTGATTCATTTTGAAAATAATCGTTCCTATAGAGTAAATATTTCAGCTCCAACGATGTATCGGCAAATTTCATTTTGTAATCTTCTTGAAAAAGACTTTGCTAAAAAGCAAAAGCAACTAAACAGACCTTCCCCCTATGCCGATTACGATTCCGATGACGAATGATATTGCTCGTTATCCAGCCATTGCAAAATAGACACTTAATAATTCTTCTGTCCGATTACGTAAACGAACGTTCAAATAACGCCTATGCTCCTCATAGCCACCGTACATAAACACATACTCTGTAAATGTATCGTCTGTCTGGCTACGTACAACCTTCATATTATGGCGTTGTAAATAAATGTTTGTATCCTTCAGCTCAGCACGTATAAGCTTCGTTGCCTGATTGACAAGCTTAACGTAAGGTCCTTTCAATTTGAAAGGGCCTTTTTCAAATGAATTCCGATCCCTTTCTAAAATAATAATCAGCATCGGCAAGTAGATCATATTCTCATAATGTGGCAATGCCTCTGTAGGTATTAAAGGCATAATCATCCCTCCTCCGAAATAGAACACTAGTTCTATTCAGTGTATGCCTAACCACCACATTTATCAACCTCCAAATTATAGAAATGAAATATTAACAGCACACCTGCCTACAGATTAAACAAACATACTTAATTAAACACTAGACGCCCCATGTTCAATCGCTTTTAACTCGCTTTGGATTGAAGGACATCTATACAATAACTGTGTTATTTATATGTATAGGGAATGGAGGGCTTTTTAACTGGAGAGGACCGCCAAAGATACAATTTTGGCGGTCTAAGTTTTCACCATGGTCTTTTCCATTTTTATTTTAGGTAATGTCACTTTCTATAAAGTAGGGCACTTTGTACAACGTGTAAAAGTGCCCGAAATTGCATCTTCGGGCACTTACACTCTTTGAAGGAGGTCATCTATTCTTTTCTTTCCAAGCAACTGCATTTTTCACTTGAACATTGTAGGTATGCGACAAGCAATTATTCATAATAAGATTACCAAAAGAGTGTATTTAGAAATGACTTCGTCATTTCTAAATACACTCACTCCTCGGTAATTGTGTCATGAATAATTTCGCCGAAAGCAAACCGGAAATAGTCAAGTAAAAATAAATGGTTAACCCGCAGACATCTAGTAACAACCATCAAAAAAGACTTCCAGCCATCTTAGCTAGAAGTCTCACATTAAATTATTCTTTAGGTCCATCGGGGATATGGTGGACAGACGTTATTTTCCACTCTCCATCTTCTTTTGCGAACACAGTCACTTGTCGACCACTCGGCTTCGTTTCAAGACCCGTAGATAGTTGCTTATAGGACATCTTCATATTTGAAAATACCTGAGCTTCCTCAGCCGAATACTTTACGATTGTGACATTGGATACTTCGTAATTCAAACTGTACTCACTAAATTGTTCTTCCATAAAAACACGTTCTTCCTCTAGATCATAAGCATCCTTCGACAGTATAGCTAAATGCGCATCTATCTCCTGCTCATTCAACGTTGTGATATACGTCTCGAATGCAGCCAGAAGCTGCTTCTTCTCTTCTGCCGGTATGTCAGCCGCCTCTTCTATTTCGCCACCTGACATATTAAAGCCCACCTGCTTATCGTCTACACCATGATCGATTGCCCCATACCCCGCTGTCGCTTCACCATCATCGACTGATCCTGTGTTAGAAGGAGATGCTCCTTCATCCTTATTACACGCTCCTAGTATCAACAGCATTGACATCACCGCAAAAAGAACTATTTTCTTCATTTTCTTCCTCCTTAGAAAAATACAGAACGAAAGGGCTCCTCCAAGATGGAGGGCCCTTTCAGCTGAATTTAGCCGGAGGCCCCGGCTAAATTCAGCTGAAGCCTCCGGCGGATGTCACGGATTTTTCAAGGTACCTTTTCGAGCAAGCTCGAAAAAAATCCGGACGCAATCACGCCGAGGCCTGATTGATTTAAATTATTTGAATTACTTCACTTCAACCCAGCCATTTTTAATCGCTGTGACAACTGCTTGTGTTCTGTCATTGACAGCCATCTTTTGTAAGATACTTGACACATGGTTTTTAACCGTTTTTTCAGAAATGAACAATGTCTCCCCGATTGTCCGGTTACTCTGTCCATCTGTCAGCAGCTGCAGCACTTCACACTCACGTTTTGTTAGCAAGTGGAAAGGACGACGAATATCATTTTGTTGGAATGACCCTTTATGTTCACGTTCGCTCAAACGGCGAAATTCGCTTACAAGATTATGTGTCACTTTCGGGTGAAGGTACGAGCCACCTGCTGCGACTACTTTAATCGCTTGGACAATTGCATCCGCATCCATCTCTTTAAGCATATATCCAAGTGCCCCTGTTTTTAGTGCGTGAGACACGTAAGACTCATCATCATGAATCGACAGCATAATTACTTTGGCATCTGGGAAATCTTTAATCAATTCTTCTGTCGCTTCGACACCGTTCATGCGTGGCATGTTAATATCCATCAGAACGACATCAGGCTTGAATTGCTCATAAAGCCCTTTTACTTCGCTTCCGTCATCGCCTTCTGCAACGACTTCAAAAGAATTTTCAAAATCAAGAATTCGTTTTACCCCTTCACGGAATAACTGGTGGTCATCTACAATTAAAATTTTTGTCATATTCATTTCCTCCCATTTATGTCTAATCAGCGATTATTTCTTCTCGCAGTGGAATCCGGAAATAGATAATTGTCCCATTTCCAATTGTTGAAGTAATTGACATCTCACCTTTTAGTAATTCTATCCGTTCTCGCATTCCAATCAAGCCAAACGACTTATCTTTCACTTCATTTTGGTCGAACCCTTGTCCACTATCCTTGATGATAATATTCATTATATCGCGAAGCCATTCGATTTTCACCCAAATATCCTTCGACTTTCCATGTTTTAATGCATTTGACACGGATTCTTGTACAAGTCGGAAAATCGACACTTCAAAATCGGTCTTAAAACGTAGCTCTCGACCCGTATTTTGAAAGTGAATTTCAACGCCACTCTCATATTCCTCAACTGTCGATAAGTACTTTCTCAGCGTCGGAATCAACCCAAGATCGTCAAGGGCCATCGGACGAAGATCATAAATGATACGACGGACCTCATAAAGTGCCCCCCTTACCATCTCTTTCAAGTCTGTCAGTTCAAGCAAGGCCAACTCTGGTCCTTTTTCGACAAATGTTTTTTCAATCAAGCCTGAACGGATCATTACATTAGCCAACATTTGCGCAGGACCATCATGAATATCACGTGAAATCCTTTTACGTTCATCTTCTTGAGCCTGAATAATACGAATGCCAAATTCCTGTTTGTGTCTAGCTGTTTCCAGCGCCTCTCCAACATCCTTCAAATCCATATTCAAGTAATTAATGACTGTTGTCACTTGACCGACAAGGTGATTAGCCCGTTCAATCGTCTCCAGAAGTGCGTTCAAGCGCCTGTCCAACTCATCCCTACGAATGCGCAACTGTTTCTCTTCCATTTGGTTAATGGACAACTTGACCAATAAATCATTCGCTACCTCATACGCTTCTCTAACTTGTGCCTCTGAATAATTAGTGAAATTTTTTGAAACGTCGGCAAGTCTTAAACGAGAATGGCGGGTCATACTTTCCAAATAATCGCCTTCAGTTATTACCCGGGAAATATCAACCTTGACTTCAGCTAACTCTTTTTGCATGTCTTCAAAGTTTTTACGACTCTGTTCACTTATAATGAAAATATCATTCTTCGATTGATCCATTACCCGGACCATACTGTTGAAGATTGTTTCAAGCGTTTGGATATCGACTGTATTTTCCTTCACTTACATTTCCTCCCGCCTGGAAAGTCATACAATACCATGTGAAGTGTTGTAAGTACAATGAATACCTTACACACTTCATTTAGTATATCATCATAATAGCTATTAAATATTATAATTGTATTACAAGTGATGGAGGTGTCGCAAATGCGAGCAGATTATTACACAGTAAAAGAATACGGGGAGAGCGAATTGGTCATCCAAAAGTCCAAATTCCTCACCTATGTGAAGCGGGTAGAAACTGAGCAGGAAGCCATTGACTTCATTCAAGACATCAAAAAGATGCATCATACAGCAAGCCATAATTGTTCGGCCTATATGATTGGCGAGCATGATAATATCCAAAAGGCGAATGACGACGGCGAGCCGTCTGGCACAGCAGGTGTCCCCATGCTGGAAGTATTAAAAAAACAAGGCTTGAAGGATACGGTTGTCGTCGTGACACGCTATTTCGGAGGTATCAAGCTAGGCGGCGGTGGGCTCATTCGTGCATACGGTCGTGCAACGACAGAAGGGATTACCTCTACAGGCACAGTCTTGCGAAAATTACACGAGCTCATGAAAGTAACAATTGACTATACATGGCTCGGTAAGGTCGAGAACGAGGTTAGACAATCTCCCTACCCACTAAAAGAAATTAGCTATGCAGATGGTGTCGATCTTTTTATGTATGTCCCTCATATGGAAATTGAGCAATTCACAACTTGGATGACTGAGTTAACAAACGGACAGGCTACTATTTCGTCATCTTCTAGCGAATTTCTCGAATTCGATATTTGAAATAGTATACGTTTTACGAGGATGATAGTATAATGGAAAAGGTTGTAGTTTTTTGTCTACTCATACTTCGCATCCCGTGGCTTTGTCATATTTTCCAACGAATGACAACGAGCTGTAACCTATATGATTAGCTATGATAATAAGTGATTGCATAGCCAATTCCGGAGGAACATTGAAATGAAAAGAAAAGACTATAAAAAACAGAGAAAATCGTCGAATAAATATCTAGTCATTAAAGTCCTAGTTATACTGACATTTTCACTTTTCGTAGTTGTCGTAGCTTATGGCGCCTCACTACAAAAAAAAGCTTTATACGCGGCTGATCAAGCATTCGAGCCCGTTCCTGACAGACCAAAATCTGTTATCCGTGAAGAAAATGTCGAACCAGCCCAAGATAATGTATCTATCTTATTTATCGGGGTGGATGATAGTGAACAGCGAAAACAAGGCGATAGCAATAGTCGGTCCGATGCGTTACTTTTCGCTACATTAAACAAAGAAGATAAATCGGTAAAACTCATAAGCATCCCGCGTGATTCTTATGTCCACATCCCTAAAGTAGGGTACCGCGATAAAATTACACATGCACATGCATTTGGTGGAACGAGCGCAACGATTGACACGATTGAAGAATTATTTGATGTTCCAGTCGATTATTATGTAAAAATGAATTTTAACGCTTTTATTGATGTTGTCGATGCACTCGGCGGCATTGAGGCTGAAGTCCCTTACAACCGAACTGAAAAGGACGAAAATGATAAGAATACAATCTACCTTAAAAAAGGCTTGCAGCATCTAGACGGTAAGCACGCTTTAGCATTAGCCCGAACGCGCAAACTCGATTCGGATGTCGAACGTGGTAAACGTCAGCAAATGATTTTACAGGCGATTATGAAACAGGCTGTATCCGTCAAGTCGATTACGAAGTATGGCGATGTGATTGAAGCAGTCGGTGATAATATGAAGACAGATATGACATTCGACGAAATGAAATCATTTTTGGAATATGCCAAAGGTGGTATGCCGCAAGTTGACACGATTAGCTTGAAAGGCTTTGACGATATGTCGACAGGTACTTATTATTGGAAGCTCGATGAAACCTATTTAGACGAAGTGAAACAGCAGCTACAAACGCATTTGGAGCTCACTCCTAATTCTTCCAGCCTCACTGTCAATCGATCCAACTTGACCGAATCGGCGGATAAAGCTTCCGAAGACTCTTATAACGACTAATATGAAAATGCTAGGCTACATTGCCTAGCATTTTTTTTATGGATTTTTGAAATCTGCCGATCAAAAAAATTGTTTTCAGAACAAACATATTTGCTGAATGAAGATAAAAAATCCGACCATACTACCTAAGTTAACTTAGGTAGTGGCCGGATTTTAACTTGATTCTCAAGTTAAGCCTCCTGGCGGATGTCACAACTTTTGAGGGGAGTCAATTGCGTAAACGCAATTCAAAAGTTGGACGCAATTACGCCAAGGCGTAATTGATTTTTATCTGCCAATCATGCGTACGAGGTTTAATAACGGTCGATAATTTGTACCCGCAAGTCCAATCACTTCAACAAATAGCTCAATGGCAATGAGCATCACGATGATGAGTAAGATTGCGCCCCATACTGTCGCCTGTGAAAAGAGGATTGCCGCAACTCCAAATAGAACGGCCAGTCCATAAATGACGAGAACTGTTTGTCTATGAGAAAATCCTACGCGTAGCAGACAATGGTGTAAATGCGATTTATCTGGAGCCATAATGGGCTGCTTTGTACGTATACGACGGACAATCGCAAAAAATGTATCAGAAATTGGAACACCGAGCAAAATAATTGGGATAATAAGGGAAACAACGGTGATATTTTTAAATCCTAATAAAGCTAAGACTGAAATCATAAATCCAAGGAACAGTGATCCCGTATCACCCATAAAAATTTTCGCTGGATGAAAATTATAAAACAAAAATCCAAGTGAACTTGCTGCAAGAATTGCTGCTGTTGCGATAACGAAAACGTCTCCCATAATGACTGCCATGACTGTCATTGTAATAAGCGCAATCGTGGAAACACCCGCTGCAAGTCCATCCAATCCATCAATTAGATTGATGGCATTCGTAATGCCGATAATCCAAATAATTGTAATTGGGATACTGAAATAACCAAAGTCGAACTGGCCGATAAACGGCAAGTTAATGAAATCAATTTGTAGACCGCCCCAAGTAACGACAACAATCGCCGCTGTTAGTTGACCGGCAAGTTTTATTTTAGCAGTAATTTCAAACATATCATCCAAAAATCCAGTGACAATAATAATGAGAGCGCCAATGAGAATGGCAGTAGCGTGTTCATCTACCGGCCTCAATATGAAGTAACCAATTAGGAATGCACCAAATATTGCAAGACCACCAATACGCGGCATGGCAGATGCATGTACTTTCCGGTAGTTTGGATGATCGACCGCTCCGATTCGGAATGCTAATTTTATAACAAGCGGAGTAAGTAATACAGAGGCTACAAGAGCAGCAGCCATCGCAAGGAATAACATGTCCTTCCTCCCTAAGTAAATCGATAATTTATCAAATCAACAGTATTATAGCATGTTTTAGTTAGAAAAGCATACTACTAGACAATTAATTCAGCCTTCAGCTTCTCTTCTCTATTACTTTTCCCCTTTCCTCCACACCCTATCCCGTCAAATTCCTTCCTTATATATGTAGATATTAGCTTAAGGTAGTCATTTACCATACTTTTTGATAAAATGGGGTCAGGTCCTTTCAAGGATAAGAAAAAAGGAGCGTTCATTCATGTTATCGATTTTCAAACGTTCAAATCAAACGAGCGAAAGACAACTCCGTAAATACAGGAAGATTGTCCAACAAATAAATAAATTAGAACCCACATACGAAGTGATGTCGGACAAACAACTTACCAATATGACAGAAATATTTAAAGAGCGTATCCAATCTGGCGAATCGATTCACTCCATTACTCCAGATGCATTTGCTGTTGTTCGCGAGGCGTCTAAACGAGTGCTAGAAATGCGTCATTTTGACGTTCAACTTATCGGCGGACTCGTACTAACAGAAGGAAATATTGCTGAGATGCCGACTGGTGAAGGTAAAACACTTGTTGCTTCCCTCCCCTCCTATGTTCGTGCACTGGAAGGTAAAGGTGTCCACGTCATTACAGTGAACGACTACCTTGCCAAAAGGGATTATGAACAAATTGGACAAATCCATCGTTTTCTTGGTCTCACAGTAGGACTTAACCTCCCTATGATGCAAGTCCATGAAAAGCAGGCGGCCTATCATGCCGATATTACATATGGAGTCGGAACTGAATTTGGTTTCGACTATTTACGGGATAACATGGCACACCAAATGACCGAACATGTTCAACGTCCATACCATTTCGCAATTATTGATGAAGTGGATAGTATTCTCGTTGACGAGGCAAAAACACCGCTGATTGTAGCCGGTAAAATGCAGGCAGATGCTGATCTCCATCTCATTGCCGCACGTCTAGCCAAACGTTTCAAAAAAGGGATAGATTTCGATTTTGATGATGAAACGAAAGCTACCTCACTGACAGACACTGGCATTGAAAAGGTCGAAAAATCATTCGGAATAGATAACTTGTACGATTTAGAGCATCAAACGCTTTACCATTATGTCATCCAAGCAGTCCGCGCTTATGTTATCTTTGAGCGCGATGTAGATTATATTGTACGTGATGAAAAAATTGAGCTTGTTGATATGTTCACGGGACGGATTATGGAAGGCCGCACACTTTCCGACGGACTTCATCAGGCAATTGAAGCCAAAGAAGGATTACCGATTACCGAGGAAAACAAAGCGCAGGCACAAATTACAATCCAAAACTATTTCCGTATGTATCCACAGCTTTGCGGGATGACAGGTACGGCTAAAACGCAAGAAAAAGAATTTAACGAAGTATATGGGATGACCGTTATTCAAATTCCGACAAACCGCCCTACTTTACGCGTAGATTCTTCTGATAAGGTCTACAAAACAATCGATCAAAAATATAAGGCGATGGCGCAAGAAGTCGCTGAACGCAATAAAAAAGGACAACCCGTTCTGGTGGGTACGACATCTATTTTACAATCGGAAAAGGTTGCCAAATACTTGAATCAGCACAAACTAAACTTCAACTTACTAAACGCTAAAAGTGTTGAACAAGAAGTTGAACTAATCTCTCAAGCAGGACAGCTCGGCCAAATCACTGTTGCGACAAATATGGCAGGACGTGGTACGGACATTGTACTTGGTGAAGGTGTTGAAGCACTGGGTGGACTATTTGTCCTTGGTACTGAAAAACATGAAAGCCGTCGTATCGACAACCAGCTTCGAGGTCGCTCAGGGCGACAAGGCGATCACGGTGAAAGTCGTTTCTTTTTGTCTCTTGAAGATGATATGTTCAAACGCTTCGCCAAGGATGACCTTGAAAAGTTCCTGAAAAAAGTAACTGCAAACGAAGATGGACTCGTCACAAATCCTGAAGTCGATGAACTAACAGAACGGACACAGCGTATTGTCGAAGGTGCCCACTACTCCATGCGCGAGTATAACTTGAAATTGGATGATGTCATTAGTGATCAACGTAAAGTTGTCTACTCACTTCGCGATAAAGTGATTGAGCACGATGGCATTCTCGAACAGCTGAAAACAATGTTAGCTGAGACTGTAGAATTTGTTATTTATGATAGTTGTGCGGAAGAGGACACTCCAAGCAACTGGGACTTCGAACGGATTGAAAGAACTATCAATGATTTACTGTTGGAGCCAGTTTCACTTCCAACCACACTTGAAAAAACAGCCGATATTCTAAATTTATATAAAACATCACTTGATGATTTATTTACTTTCATTGATTCATTCGAGGATGATGAGCAAGTGAATCAGATGCTGCCACAGGCAATGCTTTCTTATATCGACGTAATGTGGACCAAGCATCTAGAAGTAATGACACGCCTCAAGGAAGGAATCGGGTTACGCTCTTACGGACAAGAGGACCCAATGCGAATTTACCAGCGTGAAGGGCTCGAATTATTCGGTCGGAACTACCAGAAATTGCGTCGCAATATCGCTTCCGAAGTAATCGGCTTTATGAAACTTATCGCACAGCAAAAGGAGGCACAACAATGAAACTTTTTTCATTTTTTAAACAAACCGAAAAGACCGGATCTGAAAGCGCGATTGATTCTGAAGAAATCATTGATGGTCTAGATACATCTAGCCATACAGATGATGTCGAAACCACACTCTCCCTTCATCCAGAATGGGACGTGCCACAGGAGCAAGACTATGTGTTTCGGTTCTTATCTAATGAGCTTGAACCACTTAAAGCAAATCAAATTTCTTTATCTGGAATTGACATTGATGTTGAAACGGCTAACGGTAGCTGGCTTGTTAAAGCATTTTTCCGTTCCTCACTCGATCAACAAATCTCTGTCGGTCCCGTTGAATTATTGCTCCTTGACGATGAGGATAAAGTGCTCGCTTCAAATGAATTCGATTTAACGGAGCTCGGAGAAATCCCAGCTCGCAGTGCTAGACCATGGGTATTTGTATTTCCGAAGAATACTACCCACGTAGAGCATCCTCCTACAGAAAACTGGAAACTGGCATTCAATGTTCAATCATTAGTGCCCCATAGACTTGACCTAGAACAAGCATGGGAAGACGGCTTGACAGACGAGCAAAAAGAAGGCCTTGCAACAGTTGTCCAAGGTCTTCCAAAATTGAATTCGCGCGAAGTAAATATTAGTGGATTCCAAGTGATGCAGCAGGAGGACGGCAGTATAGTAACTTCCGTTTTCATCCGGAATGGTCACTCCAAGCAAATTGATATTGAGCAGCTACCGCTTGAACTCATTGACGCAACAGGTGATCTCGTAGCCAAAGGTTCTTTTGAGCTTGCTCCACTATCTGTAAAAGCAAACACATCTAAACCATGGACGTTTATCTATCCAAAGGAATTAATCCAAAAGGCAGAGCCAGACCTGTCACGTTGGACAGTTCGTGTACCACAACAAAATGCGGAATGAGTAAAAGCTGCCTAGCGAAGTTGAAAACTTTACTAGGCAGCTTCTTTATGTTCTACCATAAAAGCACCGCATATCCAGTCAGGATATGCGGTGCTGTTTGTTTTATGAAATTAGTTAAGTGAAGCAACTGCATCGAAGTTTGTGACGCGCTTAGCACCAATATAGCGACTTCCCCAATAGTAAGGATCGTTTAGCTTATCGATGCGGACACCTCTTGAAGTAGATGCGTGTGCAAATTGACCATTACCTATGTATATACCAACATGTGAAACGCCTTTTCCAGTTGTGTTAAAAAATACGAGGTCACCAGCTTCCAAGTTTGCCTTAGTAACTGCCTTCCCTGATGCATACAAACTAGAAGATGTGCGTGAAACTTTAATGTCATGTGCTTTAAAAACATAATTAATAAATCCTGAACAGTCAAATCCTTTTGTAGATGAACCACCATAGCTATACTTAACACCGATTAAACTTTTTGCTGTTTTTGTAAGATCAGTTGCGGCTGCCGCTTCTGCTTGTCCAGTGAAAGGAGCTATAAATAACAGTAGTGCCATTACAACGATTACAGCTGACTTTTGTAACTTAACTATATTCTTCATATGTTCCCCCAATGAATTTATTTATCTGAAAACTAACTAAAATAACTTTAACATGTTTGATTAAGCCTAAACATTACATTCGTGTAACAAATCCATTACATATCATGTCATTTATTTCTCTTTCGAAACATAATTGTCTTAATAGATGGTTTAAAGTGATAGAGAGCGGGAATACAAGGGAGAGGACATATTAAAATGGAGGCGGGTGAAGTGAAAGAAGTCTTTCATGAAATATACGGCATGACCGGATTGATAACAAATGGTCATTTTGAAGCTTTTAGTGAATGGAAAAATCCACAACACCGTTACTTCAAAAATGACGACCGTGATCCAGCCGCAGGAGATTACGAGCCTATCCAAAGGGACAAACAAAGAACCTTAATGGAAGTGAAGCAGCGTGCAGAGATACTTGTTCCGATGCGCGGGGCGCGTGAAAAAACGGATCACAATCCGCAATAAGCACATGATCACTATACTTCTACATTATACAAAACCGCATTCCACCTCGGAATGCGGTTTTCTTTATGTTTAAGATTATGTCGGAACTATGAAGAGGAGGTGAACAAAATGTGAAACATTTCTACTTTCCTCTTCAGATAGGGACTTCCCTAATTCCCGTATTTCACCATTTGACTATGATAAAAGTATGACATGCAACTTCATCACGAAGAGGAGGTGTAACAATGGGAAACAAAAATCCAAAGCAACAACAGTCCAATTCTACTGAAATGGATGCCGAAGTTAGTTTAAAAGGAACTTTTATCTCTGTTATGTTAGTCGGTATTTTTATTCTAATTTCTTGGTTCGGGCTGTACGCACTATTTCTATCTAGATAATGATAACGTCAGGAGGGTAAACGTATGCATTTGCACAAGTATGAAAAAATTTGGCTCACTCTTGGGGTAGGGTCACTCGCATTATTTCTAGTCATCATAGGATTTGCTGCATTTTGGAAAGGTACACATCCGCAAAGTCATATTGAAATTATTGATCCACAAAATGTGGAGGCTCACGATTCATTTAAACAAGAAAATCTTGGACTGCGTGAGGTGGCCGACGGAAAATATATCGTCAACATTCTCGCTTCTGCATTCAACTATGATATGGGAAAAGACGCGGACGGTAACCCTGTGAAAACAATTCGCGTACCAAAAGGCTCTACCGTTCTTTATCAAATTACGACAACAGACGTTGTCCACGGCTTCAACGTTGCTGGAACAAACGTCAATATGATGGTCGAACCCGGTCACATCAGTCGGTATGAGACCGTTATGAAAAACGCTGGGGAGTTTACAATCGTTTGTAATGAGTACTGTGGTATCGGTCACCACATTATGTATGGAACAGTGGAGGTGTATGAATAATGGCTACGAATGAACTTTCAATATCAAAAAAAGAATCCAAGTTATACATGTCATTTATGTACGTTACATACGTAGCGTTGCTTATCGGTGGTTTGATGGGGCTATTACAAACACTCGTCCGTTCTGGTAAATATACACTACCATTCAACATCGATTATTATACGATTTTAACAGTACATGGTGTTATTCTCGGACTTGTCTTGACGACATTTTTCATCATCGGCTTCCAATTTTCACTGATGGGAAAAACAGTTGGCATTACTGATAAACAGAGAAAAGTTGCTTGGATTGCTTTCTGGGTAATGGTCATTGGAACGACTATGACTGCCATTACGATTCTCGTAGGTGAGGCATCTGTTCTTTACACATTTTACGCACCACTTCGAGCACATCCGGCCTTTTACTTTGGATTAGCACTCGTTATCATTGGTAGCTGGATTGCTGCATTCGTTAACTTCCGTCAACTGTATGTATGGAAGAAAGCACATAAAGGTGAAAAATCACCGTTACTCGCATTCATGGTCGTCATCAATATGATCATGTGGTTCATCGCATCACTGGGGGTTGCTTCTGCAGTAATCATTCAGTTCATTCCCTGGTCACTTGGTTATGCCGAGACGATTAACGTTCTGCTAAGCCGTACATTATTTTGGTATTTCGGTCATCCACTTGTTTATTTCTGGTTGCTTCCTGCTTATATGGCTTGGTATGCAATCATCCCGAAAATCATCGGTGGAAAATTATTCAGTGATTCACTTGCTCGATTAGCTTTCATTTTACTGTTGATGTTCTCGATTCCTGTAGGCTTCCACCATCAGCTAACAGAGCCTGGTATTGATCCAACATGGAAGTTCATTCAAGTCGTCTTGACGTTCATGGTTATTATTCCATCACTCATGACTGCATTCTCTATTTTTGCTACGTTTGAAGAAGCAGGTCGTAGAAAAGGCTATAAGAGTCTATTTGGCTGGTTTAAGAAGTTGCCATGGAAAGATGTTCGTTTCCTCGCTCCATTTATCGGTATGGTAGCATTCATCCCTGGGGGTGCGGGCGGTATTATTAACGCGTCCTATCAAATGAACGCGCTTGTGCATAATACGATTTATATTACTGGGCATTTCCATTTAACTGCTGCGACAACCGTTATTTTAACCTTCTTCGGAATTACGTATTGGCTTGTTCCACATTTAACTGGCCGAAGATTGACGCCGAAGTTGAATAAGCTTGGATTGATTCAGACATATATTTGGACGATTGGTATGGCCATTATGTCTGGCTCCATGCACATTCAAGGGTTACTAGGTGGACCGCGTCGTTCGAATTTCTCTGAGTACGCTGGCGGCGATCAAGTAGCGACATGGATTAGTTACCAAATTGCACAAGCTGTCGGTGGAACAATTCTGTTCATCGGGATTATTCTAATGGTGTATATTTTCATCCAATTGACCTTCTTTGCACCACGTGGCGTGGAGGAATTCCCAATTGCAGAGGAAGCTACAAACGCACAGCCGACGCCTAAGTTTCTTGAAAACTGGTATTTATGGGTTGGTATTACGATTGCGCTTATCCTATTTGCCTATACAATTCCAGTGTTCGATATTTTGAAACACTCACCACCAGGCTCAATTCCATTTGATTGGCCGATTGGTAGATAATAAGAAAAGCGTAGGGAGCGGCTGGTGCTCAAAGCCTAGACAATAATCAAAGTAGCCATACAGCTGGGAAAATTCCAGTCGTATGGCTTTTTTTGCTTCACTAGTTTATAATCTTTTCTTCACTTCTATTGATCAACCACTTACTTAGAGTTATAACTAGCAAGCAAGAACCAGAAAACGTCCTGTTTACTGGACATATCCGGTTTACTTTCGGCAATGGATGGACGTTAGAATAACCGCAACACCTTTCTCGCTTATCCTATTGTGGATCATTGCCTGTCGCAAACCTCCAATGCTCAAATGAAGAATATAGGTACTTGGAAAGAAAAGAATAGATGACATTGTCAAAGTATGTAAGTTCCCGAAGATACAATTTCGGGAACTATTGGACATTGAATAAAGTTTTTACTTTTTCATGTTGCGAAACATTTTAGAAGAAAGTGATAGAGTTTAAAATAATAATGGTAGAAATGATGGAGATAGCAGTAGCCGCCAAAATTGTATCTTTGGCGGCTTTTATAAAGTTAGAATACCTCTATTCTTTTATTCCCCAAAAATATTGATGCTTTATGTAGTATTTTCTTTGGATAGCGCCGTATGGACAGTTGCCATACGATTACCGAAAGAAATGATTGGGGATGTGATGCAGTCACATCCCCAATCATAAAAACAGCTCGGATATTGCATCGTAGCCGTCCATTCCAAAGCGTTCCAAGAGGTATAAGATACACTAAGTCCCAACAATCTAATTCAGTTATTTTTTATTTTATCTAAAATCATATCTTTTCTTATTGTTCCTCGATCGCGAATCGTTTGACAGATGCTTCTAGCTGGTCGGCTAGTGTGGAGAGTTCTGTCACGCCTGCTCTCATTGCTTCTACTTGGTGTGATGAGTGCTCTGCTGATGCTGTTGTTTGCTGAACGCCTGCGGCTGATTCCTCTGCGATAGAGGCGACTTCCGTCACACCTTCTGTCAATTTACCACCAATCTCCTCAAGGTGACGCAAATCTTGAGACATGACATTCGTCTGTTCATTCATCGTTGTCGCAAGCTCTGAAATCTCCTCGAATACAACACCTGTATCCAGTACTTTTTGTTTACCATCTTCTACACTCGTATAGCCGCTTTCAAGTGCTTTGACGGCACTTGACGATCCTTCTTGCACTGTGTTAACGATGGTCGTAATCTCGCTGACAGATTCAGCAACCTGTTCCGCAAGCTTTTTCACTTCATCCGCCACAACAGCAAATCCTTTGCCGTGTTCACCAGCACGTGCCGCTTCAATTGCGGCATTGAGTGCGAGTAAATTCGTTTGCTCAGCAATGTCACTAATAACTGTAACGAGTGTTGAAATTTCTTTCGTCTGATTATCCAATTGCTTAATCGTTGCGACAGAGTCATTGACTACTGTATAAATGGTATTCATCTGTTGGACAGAGCTATCCATCATTTCATTTCCACTTATTGTCCGCTCTAAGATTGCTTGTGAGGAGGACATAATTTGCGTACCAGCCTCATTCGCATGTTGAATATCTTCAAAAACAGTCCCTACCATTTCAGCCATATTAGAAGCTGTATTCGCCTGTGCTTCAGATCCAGCAGCAAGCTGTTCCATCGTAGCGGCAATTTGGTTCGTTGAATCGCTTACTACAACGGACGTTTCAGTCAACTCCGTACTTCTACCATTTACTTGACGAGAAATCGCCAATGTATCAGTTAAAATTCTTTGAATCGATTCTCTCATTTTATTAATGGAGTGAATTTGCTGTCCAACCTCATCTTTTCTTTTTGTTTCGAGGGGCTCATCATTAAATATTCCTTCAGCCATTCGCTCCATCCTTGTTGAAACCGTTACGATAGGTCTAGAAATACTCCTTGCCATAAAGTACGAAATTGCAAGCCCAGCTAAAATAACTATAATTGTAATGATGTAGTTTAGAGTCTGCGATGCATAACCTGCCTTCACATCCTCTTTCCCATCAGCAAGTATTATCTCCTGCCTACTGGTCGCCAAACTGTCGAATCCTGCCATTAATTCACGGGCAAGCGGCTGCGCAGTCTCACTATCAATGCGAAGTGCTTCCGATTGCCTTCCTGCCATTACTGCTGGGAATACTTGGTTCGTCATTATTTCACGCCACTCAATACTTTTAGCAATCAGGCTCTTAACTTCCTCGGAGGAAGTTATTTGCTCAAGCTCTTCTTGAAGGTTAACACTTTCCTCTGTCAATGAATTGAATGCTTCCACGTATTGCATATCACCGTAAAGAAGATAACCACGGGCCTTTGCCACGCGGTCTGCTATATTAAATGCAAGTCGTGAATCAGTGATCAGCAATGGTAATTGCTCTTCCGTCGTATTTTCTGTCGATTTAATGAGGCTATTAATTCCCCTGACGCCACTCGTGGCCAACAGTGCCGTCAATAAAAGCACTACTCCAAAACCTACTAATATAGTCCCCCGTAATGTCCTCATTTCAAATCCTCCAATTCTTCAATTCTTTTTATAGGCTATACCATTCCTATCGGTTATTAACACTGAAAATGAATGCAGAAAATGTCGAAACTTAAATATTTTTGCGAATTATCTCACGATTTCCCAATTTAAGCCAAATGTTACTCAATAGGAAAACGAAAGCATGTCTTTCGTCCCTGCATTCCTTCATTGTTGAACCCTGCCGAATGATGTATACTGAAAGAAAATCCAATAAAGGTGGAGTTTGTTAATGAAAAAAACAAATCGAATTGCATGGAAACTATCTGCATTGATTATAGGCTTGTTTTTAGTTTTGTTCGCAGCCTATTCAATTGTTACAAGCATAATCTTACATAATCAAAGTATTCAAGACGCGGAGGAGGCAGCGATTAGCAACACAGAGTTATACGCTTCCACAATGAGCGATCGCTTTAAAAAAACCAATGAAATGCTTCATACAACAAAAAACATTTTCGAAACGTTACAGGCGCAGGGTAATTTGACTGCCGATGAGATTATTAGCGTAATTGAAAATAACTTGGTCAATAATCCGGACGCAACTGGAATGGCCGCTATTTTTGAAAGTGGGTCTATCCCGATTGACCAATCCGTTTCAAATGAGCTAATTGATCCGGCAAAACGATTTATTCCTTATCTTTATAAGGATGGAGACAAAGTCAATGTTGAAGCGCTGAGTGGCTATGAAATTGAGGGCGAGGGGGATTGGTATTTGGTCCCCAAAAATGAGAAACGTGCTATTTTGACTGAGCCTTACGACTATAGTGCTGGCGGTGAAATCGTCCCGATGACAACGATTTCAGTACCATTGCTAACAAAGACAGGCACTTTTTTCGGTGTGCTAACGACAGATTTGTCCATCGATTTTTTAAATGAATTGGTCAACACAATTGAACCTTCTGGTGGGTATGCGAGTATTATTACAGACGCTGGATTTTTAACGGCCAATAGCTTTAACGAGGAATTGAACGGAACGAGTATGCAAGAATCCTTTGAATGGGATGCCATTGCAAACACATTACGTCAGGGAGAAATTTCTACATTTTACGTTGATTCCAAGCAGTTGGATGAAAACTCCTTTAACACTTTTGCACCTGTAGTACTCGACCATATTTCTGATACATGGGCAGTACAAACAGTTGTCCCGAAAGCGAAAATTTTAGAAACGTATAATACCATCTTATTTTTAACGATTATTTCAGCTGTCGTCATGGTGTTACTCATGTCAGCCGCTACATTCTGGTTCATTTTCAAACAATTAAAGCCACTTGCTTATTTACGTGATTCAATCGAAACGGCAGCAGCTGGCGATTTGACGAAAAATGTCGATGAAAAATATATTCAAACTGATGAAATTGGTGAAGTTGCACTTGCCTACAACCATATGCTACAAAGAACCAATGACGCCATTCACACTGTTTTAGACTCTTCTACCCAACTAAACGAGTCATCGAGTCGAGTCAGTCAGGTTTTCGAAAAAATTGTTGCATCAAGCCAGGAAGTATCAATGGCGACGGACGAAATTGCACACGGCGCCTCCAAGCAATCAGAGGATACGGAGGAAACAAGCCACCGCATTGTCGATCTGTCGGACCAAATGGAGTCACTCACTGAGCTGTCTAACAGTATGAATGACTTGTCTAAACAAACGGAAACATCGACTGAAATCGGAATGACAGAAGTTCGAAAGCTACGTGAACATAATGTTGCTACGAATGAAATGAATGAGAAGGTACAGCAGCAAATTGAAACGCTGACAGCTAAAATAGCAGATATTAACCAAGTCATTACATCCATTCACGGCATTACTGCGCAAACGAATTTATTGGCGCTCAATGCCAGTATTGAAGCCGCACGTGCTGGAGAACATGGCAAAGGCTTTGCTGTTGTTGCAGAAGAAGTGAGAAAGCTAGCTGAGCAATCAAGCTCAGAAACGGATGTCATACAACAAACAGTTCAAGAAATATTAGTCGAATCTCAACAAACTGTTGCTGTCATTACGGCCAATATGCAATTGATGGAAGAACAAAATCAATCCGTAACAAGCACAGAATCTTCCTTTATCCGCAATGCGGAGCTTGCGCAGCAAATGGGCGGATCGATTGATGAGTTAGCGACTAAACTTGCAGAAATGATGGAACATAAAGACCGTGCATTACTAGCCGTTCAAAGTGTTGCCGCGATTTCAGAGGAAACCGCCGCTTCTGCTGAAGAAGTGAGTGCTTCGGCAGCAACTCAGCAAAGCGAGCTCGAGCGTGTCGCGGAGTCTACTGCACATATGTACACCATTGCGCAGGAGCTACAAGAGGTTGTTAATCGCTTTAAGTTATCATAATACTAGTTTGAGAATGCTCACACCGACTTCCGCTTTAAGGGGAGTCGGTTTTTTTATGGTCATTTCGCGAGAATTGTTACACACTTCCAAGTTTGTTGGACACTTTGTTAAAATGGTTGCACACTCTCCATGAATCGTTGGACACTTCGCGAGAATTGTTGCACACTTCCAAGTTCGTTGCACATTTTGCTGAAATGGTTGCACACTCTTCGCGAATCGTTGGACACTTTGCGAGAATTGTTGCACACTTCCAAGTTCGTTGCACACTTTGCTAAAATGGTTGCACACTCTTCGTGAATTGTTGGACACTTTGCGAGAATTGTTGCACACTTCCAAGTTCGTTGCACACTTTGCTGAAATGGTTGCACACTCTTCGCGAATCGTTGGACACTTTGCGAGAATTGTTGCACACTTCCAAGTTCGTTGCACACTTTGCTGAAATGGTTGCACACTCTCCATGAATCGTTGCACACTTCATCCATCCGGTTATAAATTCACTCTACTAAAAATTCTATTTGTAAGTTATAATCATATAGACATCTGTCATGACACATGTGTTGATGTCAAGAAACTACAATGAGAAGAGGTATTTATCCGATGAAGAAAAACAGTATGTGGTCATTGAACTTCTCAACGGCCGCGCTTGTCCTTATTCCTGCTGCAATCGGCATCAACTATTTAGGAAAATTATTTGCCGGTCTACTCAAGCTACCGCTTTGGGTGGATTCTATCGGAACGGTGCTGGCTAGTATGCTAGCAGGTCCGATTATCGGTGGGATTGCTGGAGCTTTGAACAATATTATTTATGGATTTACTGCTGATCCGATTTCATTCGTCTATGCCATTACGTCGGCAGTTATCGGGCTTGTCGTTGGGGTTATGGCCTATAAAGGCTGGATAGCGAATGTCGGAAAAGCACTCATTCTCGGACTTGTTGTCGGTATTATCGCCGCCACTGTTTCGACACCTCTCAACATACTGTTTTGGGGCGGACAAACAGGGAATGTATGGGGTGATGCACTCTTTGCAACAATGATGTCCAATAACATGCCCCTATGGTTTGCTTCATTCGCAGACAGCATTGTTGTCGATGTGCCAGATAAAATGGCAACTGTCCTCATTAGCTTTCTGATTTTCAAAGGACTACCGAAAAACGTAACGCATATGTATGATAATCGTTCAAAAATCGAACGACTATAAGGAGAGACTTCTGTGAAAAACATGACACTGTATGTACAAAAGGATTCAGTCATTCATGATGTCGATCCGCTTTCCAAGCTATTATTCGTCTTCATCTCCATCGCTTTGACATACATTGTTCCGAATCATTTATTCGTCATCGGTGTCTTGACGTTTACGCTTCTTCTACTGCTTACCGGCAAAGTATTCAAGTACATTTTGCCGGTTATTGCACTTAGTATGCTATTAATTGTTTCAATTGTTATCGTTCAGGGCTTCTTCCATCCCGACCGCACAACCGTTTTGTTTGAAATCGGTCCTTTACCTATCTATAAGGAAGGATTCGCTTTCGCGTTGCTATTGATTCTTCGCATTCTCAATATGGTTTGCGCATTCGGTGTCCTCATTCTAACGACCAAACCGGACAGTCTTGTCGAATCGCTTATTCATAAAGGGATGTCACCCAAAATCGGCTATGTCTTTCTATCTGTTTTGCAGATTATCCCACAAATGATGGCGGTGACGGGAAAAATTACTGATGCACAGCGCGCTCGCGGAATGGAAACAGAAGGTAAATTACTAATACGGATAAAATCATTCATCCCCCTTCTCGGTCCCGTTGTTCTCAATTCATTGAACGATACGCGAGAACGGTCGATTGCACTGGAGATACGGGGATTTAATGCCAAAGGGAAGAAGACTTTTTTGAATGAAACCTCATATTACAAATATGGGGTAACGCTAAAAATATTGCTTGTTTGCATACTGCTTTCCACCATCGTTTGGAGGATTACCCAATGACGCATATTCGTGTAGAAAATCTCAAATATAAATATCCGAACACTGACACCTTCGCGCTAGACGATGTGTCCTTCACTATTGAAAAAGGGCAATTCATTGGCATTGCTGGAATGAATACGGCAGGAAAAACAACACTCTGCTATGCGCTAAGTGGGCTTATTCCCCACTTTTTTAAAGGGGCATACGGCGGAAATGTTTTCATTGATGAGATGGAAGTATTTACACATACTATTAGCGATGTGACAGCAAAAGTTGGGCTCGTTTTTGAAAATCCATTTTCTCAAATGACGGGCGCAAAATTTACGGTGTACGATGAAATCGCGTTTGGTCTTGAAAATCTCGGTATCCCGCGCGAAGAAATGCATAAACGTATCCAGGAAAGTATGCGCCTACTCGATATCGAAGCATTGCGAGATAACAATCCATTTTCGCTTTCTGGTGGACAAATGCAGCGAGTTGCCATTGCCAGCGTCATTGCCATGAAGCCGGATATTTTAATTTTAGATGAACCTACTTCCCAGCTTGACCCACAAGGCTCTGAGGAAGTGTTCCGTGTTGTTGAAAACCTGTCGAAGGAAGGTATGACCATTGTGATGGTCGAGCAAAAAGTAGAGAAGCTTGCCGAGTATGCTGATAAAATATTTCTTATGCATGGTGGAAAATTGATCGATGCTAGCACGCCGACAGAAATTTTTTCACGCGATGATTTACAAATGTTTGGCGTAGAACCGCCTATCTACACGACTGTTGCAAGGGCTCATCAACTACGCAATGAAGAAACCGGTCTATATCCGATTTCACTCGTTGAAATGCCTACCAATGGTATCCATAGCAACACGATTCAATTCGTTGAGAAACCTACGGACGAAACCGATTCTCCTGAAATAACGGTCACTAATTTGGATTTTAATTACACAAAGAATAACCCTATCTTACAGGGAATTAATGCGACATTTCGGGGGAAACCGATCGCCATTATCGGGCAAAATGGTGCGGGGAAAACGACTTTCGTCAAATTGCTAAAAGCCTTATTAAAACCGAAGTCTGGCGACATCATCGTGAATGGCAAAAACACCAAAGACATGACGGCAGCTAAGCTTGCCGCCACAATTGGACTCGTCTTTCAAAATCCAAATGACCAGATTTTCAAAAATAATGTCTTGGATGAAGTGATGTTTGGGCCACTTAACATCGGACAGACAGCAGAAGTTGCGCGTGCCAATGCGGAGAAAATGCTGGAGCAAGTAGGCTTGTTACATACAGCGGAAGAAAATCCCTATGATTTAAGTCTTGCCGAACGGAAAATGATTGCCGTTGCATCGATTCTCGCAATGGATACGGACATTGTAATTTTCGATGAACCATCGATGGGACAGGATGCACGTGGTAAAGAGAAGTTGAAGGAGATTATTCACGGATTGTATGCACAGGGCAAACTCGTGCTGTGCATTTTACATGACATGGATTTTGTAGCTGCAACATTTGGACGGACAGTTATTTTTAGTAACGGCGAATTGCTATATGACGGTCCAACACGACAGGCATTCGCAGAGCAAGCTATTCTCACCACTGCACGTGTAGAGCAGCCTCATCTTACACAACTCGCTTGTAGAATGGGCTCTACCGAGGTTGTATTATCAATCGACGAATTCATTCAATGAAAGAGCAAAAGACCGCCTTGCAAAAAAGCGGGGCGGTCTTTTACTTATAATTTGAATCTTGTAATCATGGTATTTAAGTCCTCCGTTAATTCACGTAGGGCAGTTACCTTATCCACAACTTTTCCAATAGAGTTCAGCTGTTCCTCCGCAGACGCAGAAATCTCTTCGCTACCCGCAGCCGTCTGTTCGACGACGGCACTAATGTTTTCTGTATTTTCCAGAACAGTATTATTAAACTGCTGCGACGTGTCCGCACCTGCCACAAGATCTTCCAACGCATCTGTAATGCTATCCATTTTGTCTTCAATATTAGTGAAAGCATTGAGTGTGCGTGTCACATTGTCATCTTGTGCTGTCGCAATTTCCACACCTTTTCCTACTGATTCTGCAATTGAATTGAGTCCTCCTTTAATCAGGTTGACCATATCAAAAATCTGCACGGTTGCTGCGGTAGAAGCATCTGCAAGTTTCCGCACTTCCTCAGCAACGACAGCAAAACCTTTCCCTGCTTCTCCAGCGCGTGCAGCTTCAATTGCAGCATTTAAAGCGAGTAAATTTGTCTGTGTTGCAATGTCAGAAACTGTTTTTGCCATCTCTTCGATGCTTCCCGCATACTGTGTAAATTGTTCAGTCGCTTTTTCGATTGATTTCGACGCTTCGTTATTGTTGTCGATTAGTGCACGCTGCTCATCAATCGCTCCACGACCTTCTACAATTGCTTGATTGGCCAATGCTGCATACTCAGCAGAATTTTTAGCACGTTCAACATTTGTGCCAAATTCATGATTCATCTGTTCAATGAGCTCTACCGAACTTTGTAAATCCTCGGAAATGCTTTGTGTGCCCTTTGCCAGCTCTTCCGTCGAAAGTGTCACCTGATTACTTGCTTCGGCAAGATAACTGTTTTCAGTTTCCAGCTCTTTTGCATAGTTATCCACATTTCGACTCGCAGCATCAATCGATTGCAGAAGTGAGCGTAGCTGATCCGTCATCGTTGTGAATGCATGATTCAACTGCCCTAATTCATCTTTTTTATCATAGCCTATTGCCTCTACGATGAGATTACCCGATGCAATTTCCTCCGCATTTACAGCTAGTTTTTGAAGTGGATTTGTTATGGCATTTGCCAATCGAAGAATAATCACAATCGTTCCCACTATGACAAAAATAGTTCCAAGTACGGCAAAAGTAATGACGTCCTTAATCTGCTTCGCGAGTAATTCTTGTAAATAATCATAATGTGCGGATGTAAAAAGATCCACCATGTAAATATCGTTGACAATTCCTACATTACGAAGGGATTGTCGATTAATTTCCGCGGAGTTGTTCTCTTCAACTGCTCCGAGTGCTGCCTCTTTTAATAAAACAAATTTCTCCTGCGCTTTTAATAAAATATCTCGGGCTTCTTGCTCTTTCACAAGACTTACAGCCGCATCAAATGTTAAGGTTGTCAAATCAAGCTGATTACGTACATTCTCCTTATTGCCGTCCGTCATGTTATAAGCGAGCGTATTTAAGCTATTCATCGTTGCTTTCGTTTCTGCATTCACGTCATGAACCGCTAATAGTACGTCTACATAATCACTGCTTGTATTTTGAATCGCCATCATCCTAAATATAATCACTGCTATCATAATAATAGAGAGACCAAGCACGGAGAGTGAATTGAGTAATATCTTTTTCTTAATGGTCATGTTCATATTCCCCTCCCTATTTCATTTCTGATGTAGCTTTTTCTAAATATCCGTCCAGTCTTTCTTGGTCCGCCTGCGTTAAGTCGAGAACACGGAATGGGGCTAGCCCAACCGCATTTTCTGCAAATCCAAGCTCAACATGGCCTGATGGGATTTCCCCAGTTTCTTTATAGGCATGGATAATATCAAATAATGCAAGATCAATCTTCTTCATCATCGATGTAATGACAGCTTTTTCTGCGTAAAAGTATTGATCACTATCTACTCCAATCGCGTAGACACCCTGTTTTTCAGCTTCCTGTAGCATGCCAACTCCTGTAAATCCAGCGGCAGCATACAAAACGTCCGCCTGACTATCAATCATATTTGCTGCAATTTCTGCTCCAAGTACATCATTATCAAAGCTTCCGGCATATTCAGTCATAATTTCAATCGTTGGATTCACTGATTTTGCACCTTGCACGAAGCCTTGCTCAAAACGTTGAATGAGTGGGGCTTCTACGCCACCAATAAAACCGATTGTCTGCGTTTCCGACACCGTCGCCGCAACGATACCCGCTAAAACACTTCCCTCGTTTTCCTTAAAGGTAATTGAAGTAATGTTGTTCATTTCCGATACCGCATCAACCAAAACAAATGATTGTTGCGGATAGGCTTGCGCCACTTTTTCAAGCGCTTCTTGACCTGTAAATCCAAGCGCGAATACTAAATCATTTCCGCTATTAGCGAGTTGTTCAAATCCATTTTCATACGTTCCTGTATCTGCAAGCTCTAAGTATTCAATAACAATACCTTCTTCATCCCGAGCCTTTACCAAACCAGCAAAAGCCAAATCAGAAAATGACTGATCACCAAGACCGTTTTCGGAAAGCATAACGCCAACTTTCACTTTTCCTTCAAGTGGATTTTTTTCCTCCAGTCCACACGCCCCAAGTAACAGCGTTATAAATAAAACTACCATTATTTTATTTTTCATATGACACACTCACTTTCTCTGAGCTATATACAGTAATCATTTCAATATAGCTATTTGATTCTATATCCTTCTTCGGAAGAATACTTGTAATTTGAATAGACTTTGGAGAAATTAGCCAATGTTCTTTAACTCCAATAATTCTGACTAGCAGATTGAAGAGAGTTGTTTATCAGTCCATCTGTTGATTTTATCGACGTAATCCTTTTTCAGCTGTCCTAATCTCGAACCCTTGTCACTCCAACGTTTGTTGGATATACTTAATAGAGAACGTTTCAGATAAGTCAAAGTAGACGGAGTGAATTGAATGTTCAAGGATAATCGTTATCTTCATTATGACGCAACCGGATTTCGCAAGGATTTGATTGCGGGAATTACAGTTGGTATTGTAGCCATTCCGCTCGGGATGGCTTTTGCAATTGCCTCGGGGGTCAAGCCTGAGTATGGTCTTTACACGACAATCATCGCCGGTCTCCTCGTTGCCTTATTAGGTGGATCTCGTTTTCAGATTGCTGGACCTACAGGTGCCTTCATTCCAATCTTATTAGCAATCGTACTGCAATACGGTTATGAGGATTTGCTAATTGCCGGATTTTTGGCTGGTGTTTTCCTTGTCATTATGAGTTTTCTCGGCATTAGTAGTCTAATCCACTTTGTTCCACGATCGGTTACAATCGGCTTTACAACAGGGATTGCTGTTATCATTTTTACAGGACAGTTTGGCAATTTTTTTGGCATTACTGGATTAGAGAAAAAAGAATTTTTCCATGAAAATATGATTGATCTCTTCAAGCAATTCCATACGGTCAATAGCTACAGTATTCTAATCGCAGTTATCGGTTTGGCCGTTATCTTTTTATTACCAAAGATTGCGCCACGTATTCCTTTACTGCTCGTTGCATTACTCATTCCGACAGTCATTTCATTTTTTCTATTCCCTGGGAAATTAGAAACGATTGGGACAGCATTCGGTGGTATTCCGAAGACACTTCCAAGTTTCCATTTCCCGCATATTACCTTATCTAAACTGGTATTGCTATGGCAGCCTGCGCTCATTATTGCCGCACTCGGTGCCATTGAATCGCTATTGTCAGCTGTTGTTGCAGATGGTATGAAAAGCGGGGAGAAGCATGATTCGAAGCGGGAGCTGTTCGGGCAAGGAATTGCCAATATCATTACACCATTATTCGGTGGTATTCCTGCAACAGGGGCAATCGCAAGAACTGCGACAAATATTCGTTCCGGTGCTGTTAGTCCCATATCTGGGGTTGTACAAAGTCTATTTGTTTTGGCGTTTTTGCTACTATTTGCACCTTACGCATCGCATATTCCATTAGCGGCGATGGCACCCATTTTGATGTATGTCGCGTGGAATATGAGCGCTCGCAAAGCGTTCGTTCATATTCTATCGATTCGTTCAGGGGATTCCATTGTTTTATTAACAACATTTCTATTGACGATTTTTATCAATTTAACCGTCGCCGTTCAAGTCGGGATTTTACTAGCAGCCCTCTCGTTCCTAAAGAAAATGAGTGGAAAGCTCCATATTGACGAAGCTAAGCTATCTGATGTCGAGATTGTTAAATTCGGGTTGGATAGTCCTACTTCATTAACAAAGTATACTGTAGATGGCCCTATTTTCTTTGGGACCGCCAAAATATTTGAAAATAAATATCCACAGCTGCTTGAATCTGGTGCGACAAAAATCATTCTCGACATGGAGCATCTTTCTGTCATTGATGCAACAGGTGAGGCGACACTTTTTGCATTGCTGGACGATGCGGATAAAAGAGGTATTCAAATCATTATCAAGCGTTTACCGAAGGATAAAATTTTGTTATTCAAGAAAAGTGGCTTAACGGACAAAATTGGATTGGATAACTTTTTCATGTAGAAATCGTTCAGTAAGGTGAGTCATATAATCGAGTTACTTGGTAATGTTTCATTCAAATTAAACACCAAAAAAGGAGGACCATCCATGACGGATAGTCCTCCTTCTTGTCAATCCTCCAAAAATGAGGCTTTTTTCAATGTTGCTGTCAAAATACGTGCACCAATATCGAGTGCCTCACGGTTAAATGTCATTTCTGGATGATGAAGTCCTGGCCCCAAATCCGCACCGATACCGATCATTGCGGCTTTTAACGCTGGTCGATGGATTGTATAAAAGTGAAAATCATCACTGCCTGATGTAATGATTGCTGGTGCAAACCCTTCTTCACCGACCGTTTCCACTATCGCTTCCCTCGCAATTGCTGCCGCTTCCTCTGACACCTCTGCGGCTGGTGTATAGTCACTCCAACTCAATTCAATTCCGATGTCATATAGCTGACTAATTGCTTGAATACCTTTGTCAATGCGCTCCTTCAATTCATTTAACACCGCGTTCGATTGTGAGCGTGCATCCATTGCGAATGTAGCCGTTCCTGGAATAATATTAAGGCTGTCGCCGCCAGCTTGTACCTTCGTTAGCTTCACTGAATAAGACTCAAATGGAGAGAATTGAATGGTCTTGACGAATTGTGCAATGGCAAACAACGGATCCAGCGCATTGTTCCCTTGATGTGGACGCGCACCATGTGCATCGACTCCTGTAATTTTTCCCTCTAAGAAAACGGCCGCCCCATGGTGAATAGCCGGCGCTACTTTTCCAAAAGGAATTTCTTCTTGAGGACGTAAATGCACACCGAATAAATGCGAAACGCCATCGACTGCACCTCTTTCAATCATCGCGTTCGCACCATTGCCTTTTTCTTCGGCTGGTTGGAAGATAAAACGAATGCGACTACCAAGCTCTTCTCTCTGCAAATAGGACAACGCTCCTAGTACCATCGCTATATTCGCATCATGCCCACATGAATGATTCGCTTGGAAGACACCGCCAACCTCCTGCCAAAGGGCGTCGATATCAGCGCGTACTGCAATCACTCGGTCGCCTTCTCCAATTTCAGCCACAACACCTGTCACATCGTCAAATGTATGGTGCTTGACCCGCATATCCGTTAAGATTTCCGCAAGCTTAGCAGTCGTCTTCACTTCCTTCCAACTCACCTCTGGATGCGCATGAAAATGTTCAAACCACTGACTAATTTGCTCTTTTACTACCATAGAAATCGCTCCCCACTATCTATCAATCTTTTTTCACTTTTTATCAACCGTACGATAAATAGCAAGCAAGTTCTTTAAAATAGCTTCATAAGAATGCATTGCAATCCTTTCACGTACAACGTTATCATCTATTGCAACGGAGTTTTCATCTAGTACACTCCAAAGACCTTGCACGAGAGAATCAGGATTTTTAGGTTCAACTAAAACTCCTGCGCCATCTTTCAGCAAGTAAGACAAGCCACCAACATCCGTTCCGACCACTTTCGTCCCCGCCGACATCGCTTCAAGCGCAACCAATCCAAAGCCTTCGTGATGTGAAGGAAGGACAAGCGCATCGGATGCCGACATCCAAAACGATAATTCGTCTTGCTGAAACGGCTCCTTAAAGTGGATATCTTCCACATCTTTATCGCGAATAAATGATCGCAACTCTTCAGCAAAATCACTGTCTTTCTGCGAACCAATTAAATACAGTGAGCTATTCGGTAGCGACATTTTTAACGAATCAAACGATTCAACAAGCTCGAGAAGTCCTTTAGCTCGGATGATATTCCCAACGAATAGTACTATTTTTTCTTCCATTGGTAGTTGAAGCTTATTTCGCGCTTCCTCTTTTGATACATATTTAAAAATAGACGTATCCACCCCCATGCTCATGACATGCACATTAGCGTTTGGAACACCAAAACGACTTGTCACATCGTCCCTCAGCTTGTCCCCAACAACAATGACTGCTGACGCCTGTTGCAGGATATGCTTCGTCATTTTGGCAATACGCTGACTTTTCGCCGCCATTTTATCGATATCACCGCCGTGAACTGTCACAACGTAAGGAATACCAAACAGCTTTTTCCCCATCAATGATAAAAAACCTGTTGGAAATGCATAATGCGCATGTGTTAAAGATAGCCTCTTTCGGTTTTTCATCATGTATACAAAAGAACGGATACCCCACGTCATATATTTTGTCAAAGCCTTCAATTTTCCTTTTCCAGGATCCTGAATCGCAACAACATCGACGGCAAGATCTGCCGACCGTAGAAGCTCGACTTGATTTTTTACGAACAATCCAAACGTCAAATGGCGCGAAGACGGATACATATTACTAAATATAACTATTTTTTTCATTTCTTTATTCATCCCATCTATACCAATAGCCTAATTTGCTATTACCTTTATTTAAACATGCAATGATTATAACATATCAAACGGCTGGCAATCTCATGGAATTTAAGCTGCTATGCTATTTTTTGTCCTTTGAAAAATAAGCAATCCGCACTGTAATAGTATTGTAATGTAATTGTAACCGAATTGAAGGTATTAGTTGTGCTAAGATGTTCAGAGATAAAGCACACTGTAGAGAACGTGCGAAAGGGGAATTTAAGACACTTATGAAACGTCTGTTAACTTTCATGTTAGTAAGTTTATTGTTTGCAACATCCGTTCCATCATTGGCATCTGCGAATTCTACATCTTCGCTCGTAAATACTGCACGATCTTATATCGGCTCTCCCTATTCATATGGTGGGACAAGCACTTCTGGTTTTGACTGCTCAGGCTATACACAATTTGTTTTTAATAAAATGGGAATTTCCATTCCACGATCGACGGGCCAACAATTTGCTACTGGCAATGCTGTTGCAAAAAGTAATCTTCAAACAGGAGATCTTGTCTTTTTCAACACAAGTGGTAAAGGCGTTTCGCACGTCGGGATATACATCGGATCAAACAACTTCATTCACGCTTCAACAAGTCGTGGCGTTATGATTTCTTCTATTTATGATCCTGCCTACTGGGGAAGCCGTTATATGGGCGCTCGCCGGGTGAAAGATTTCACTCCAGAGACCCAAGTAGCAGCAATTGCAGAAGCAGCGGTTGAGCATGTATCTCGTGCGGAAATCGCTAAAATCCTTGTTGATAAACTTGGCTTGATAAAAACAAGTGAACAATCCGCTTTTTCGGATATTTCTTCTGATCATCCCTATTTCGATGCGATACTCGCGGTAACAGATGCAGGTATTTTTTCAGGCAATAGCAATGGAGAATTTAATCCTGAAGATCCATTAACACGTGCTCAACTTGCAAAAGTACTAGTAGAAGCATTCCAGCTTGAAGGTTCAACGGTAACAGAAACAACTTTTAGTGACGTACCAGAGGATCATTGGGCTGCTGCATATATTGAAATACTTTATTCCCTCAACATTACAAATGGCTTTTCAGATGGAAGTTTTGGCGTGAATGATCATGTCACTGAAAGTCAATTCAAAAAATTTCTTGAATCAACTCCTAATGAATAATAACAATAAAAAGCGCTCCATTCCTATCTTTATTGGGAATGGAACGCTTTTTTCTATTACCAGGATGGCACACCTATATGTCTGCCTACCCATTCTTCATCATACATAGCGGAAGTACCCGCATTTCTTAACGGAACTACGACAAATCTTTTTTTGTCATCTTTCTTCACAGCGGTCGGATAAAATTGCGGATCAGCAATTTCCACAAAACTTTGTCCAGCGACTTCTATTTTCGCAACAGAAACTTTCGCAATGCCCCCGATATTTGTTGAATCGAACTGCTGAGCAGAATAGAAATTACCAAGCGAATAAAACACCTTCGTCTTCCCTACCTCCTCATATTTTTGCAGTACATGAGGATGGTGACCAAAAATAATATCCGCTCCCGCATTCGATACAAACTGTGCTAACTCTTCTTGCCCCTGTGACGGTGTCAGCTGATATTCGTTCCCCCAATGCATAGAGACTACGACCACATCCACAAGCTCTGACAAATGACTGATTTCCTTCTGCATTCGTTCACGGTCGATTAAAGACACTAAATATTCTTTTCCGCGCGGAACAGGATTCCCGTTTGTCCCATAGGTATAGCTCAGAACACCAATTTGAATCCCTTCAATTTCTATTGTCCGATGCGCTGCCCGGTCCTCGAAAGAAATATACGCCCCGACATAAGGCATGTCGTACTCCTTGATATGCTCGAGCGCTTTTCGCAGCCCTGCTTCTTTTCGGTCGATTGTATGGTTATTCGCAATCGATACCATGTCCACGCCATTCGCTTTCAAATCTCGAATGATATGCTTTGGACTGTTAAAACTCGGGTACCCCATCAGCCCAAGCTCCTTACCACCTGGCATCGACTCTTGGTTGGCTAACAAAAAATCGATACCCATTAGCTTATCTTTAACACCAGCAAACGCAAAATCATAATTATCATACGTAAAAAGAGGGTGATGTAGAAGGATATCACCAATCATTCCGATTGAAATCGTCGTAGAATGGGGCTCGTAATGTAGTGCTGTTAGGTTACCCCGTTTCACAAAATCAGCCGGTGCCTTCACAACGATAGGCTGCTTATCAAGCAGATTATTTGCACTATATGCAATAAATCCCCAGCCGCTAATGATGAAGACAATCATTAATGTATATACGATCTTTCTTTTCAATAGGCTATCCCCAGTCATGCAAATTTCAGATTTACTTACCACGGTACCCATTATAACCCAATGGATAGGTAAGTGGAATTTACTTTGCACTGCTTTTCCTGTGAAAAGGGAGAACCTGCAACCATTTATAAAAAAGTCGTAGGCTAAAGGTCATGAATTGCAAGCAAAGTAGCACTGAATGCAAGCAAATGGACGACGAGTGCAAGCAAACTGCTAAAAGATGCAAGCAAATTTGATTTGATGCGAAGCTTCCAACGAAAGCAGAGGACTTTACTAACAGAGCGTTGAGTTAACTTCCCTTTATTCCACAAAAAAACGAACAGCTACATCATCAGATGCGCTGTTCGTTGCTATACTTCACACTCTAAAATGTTTCATTTCTGTTTGAAGGTCCTCAGCTAATCTTGCCAATGCTTGGGCGCTCGCGGAAATTTCCTCAGTCACCGCAAGCTGTTCTTCCGTAGCAGCACTTGTATCACCTGCAGAAGCAGCCGCTTCGCCACTCAACTGCTGGATTTCATTGGCGCCACGACTTACTTCATCGGCCATCGCTTGAATTTCCTCAATGGCAGCAGATACCGTTTCGACCTTCGTCGTTACATCGCCAACCGCATATTGAATTTTCTCAAATACTTCACGCGATTGCTCAGTTGCTGCTATGCCATCATCCACGCGCTCACTCCCTGCAGATATAGATGTCACTGCACGTTTTGATGCGTTTTGGATCATACCAACCATTGCTTCAATTTCTGACGCCGAATTTTTCGATTGCTCGGCTAGTCTTCGTACTTCTTCTGCAACAACTGCGAATCCTTTACCATACTCACCTGCACGTGCCGCTTCAATCGCCGCGTTCAATGCAAGTAAATTCGTCTGATCCGAAATATCTGTAATTAGGGATGTAATAGTTTGTATTTCATCTGAATGACGCGCCATTTCTTCCATAATCCCGGAGGATTCTTGGATTGTCGTGTGAATTGTGGACATCTGTTCCGACATTTTCCCGACCATGCTCGAACCTGTCGTAATAAGTTGCGACATCGTTTCGGTTGCATAAAGCATCTCTTCATTATTATTTGCAATCTCAGCAACACCTAAAGACAGCTCTTCCATTGAAGAGGTCGATTGCCCAATTATTCTTTGCTGCTGTTCACTGCCCAACAATTGATTTTCAGCCGTCTTCGCTACCATTTCTGATGAAGCCAAACTTTCCTCCGAACTGGCAGACAGCTCATCCGATTGGATCGCTAATTGACTAGCCGATAAGTTAATTTTACGTACCATATTTGCAACATCGGTTCCCATTTTGTTAAATGCCGCTGCCATATCACCGATCTCATCTTTGTTTTTAACAGAAATTAAATCGATTGTCAGATTCCCATCTGCAATCTCGTTCAAACTATCTGTTACAATGCGGACTGGTCGTGAAATACTACGAGCGATCATCATCGAAATAACAAAACCTGCAATTACTGCAAGAGCAACCATACCGATAATGAAAATAATTGTACCAAACATATAACTTTCCAATTCACCACGCGTATCATCTCGCTCTTTAAATTGAGCCTGTTTAATGATTTCGGCATTTTCGAGTATGACGGCGCCCACTGTTGCCGTTGCCCGTCCAAGCTCTGTCGCCTTACGCTCTTTATCATCCTGGACACTTTGGATAATATCATCTTGTAAATTCACAAATTTTACTCTAGCTAATTCCATTTCTTCCAACAAAGCCTCATGTTCCGTTGACTTTAATATTTTGGATAGTTCCTCCATTAGTTCGTCAGACCGAGTAGCATTTTCTGTTCGAGCCTCTAAGTAGGAAGTATCCTTAAATAACATATAACCACGTACATTACTTTGTACCTCGTTATGCCTTAAAATGAATTCATCGATTAACTCCACTTTTTTGACACGATCATCTAATAAAAATGTGTACTCCTTATCAATGGTAATCGTTGACCATAAACTCATAGCACCAACAATTACTAGTAAGCCCAATATTGCTCCAAAGCCAAACCATAATTTTTTTGCTACAGTAAACTTCATGATTTCCCCCCTACGATCTTTTAGCCTATAAAAGCGAACTTTCTATTTAAGGACAATAGCATTAGTTTCATTCTAACATGGAAGATTGATAATATTCTACTCACTTCCATGTTTTCAGAATAATAAGAACGGAAATCTTTATAAATGCATGTATTTTTTGGTATCGCAAAAATAAGCCACGCAACCTGATGAATGGTCTGCGTGGCTATTGATTATGAAATTGATTCTACTAGAGGATTGATTCAAAGTACTGCACACTTTTCTTGGCATCACCGACTGCGCGCTCCGACCAATTCGTTTCAATGAAGATTTCCATCAGTTTTTCATGCTGACCACCATACCGAGCTGCCCATTCCAGTGCAATCACTGCTTCATAGAGCAGTGCCATTTCATGCATTAATGCTTTTGCTTCAATCGTTTGATGGTCAGGATCTAGCTTAGCAAATGTCATTAGATCCATTGCTAACTTTCCAGCTACACCAACTACCCGCTTATGCCAGGCATTATCGGGAAGAACATGAAGCCTCGTCGTTATTTCATCCATAAATAATGTGTGTGCATCGAATTTATTGACCAGGCGGATGAGTTCTAATCCTAAAATGTTAGCAGTTCCTTCCCATACGGTTAAAACTTGTGCATCGCGCAGCAACCTTGGAGTAACGAAGTCCTCGATATAACCGTTGCCACCGTGCATCTCAATCGCTTCATGGGAAAAGTGAATGGCTTGCTCAGCCGCCTCTTTTTTGAGGATAGCAATTTTTAGCCGGTTTAAGATAACATCTTCGTCGGAAGCATTGCCACTCGATACTTTATCGTATAGCCGAATGAGATCGAATGTTGTCACCAGCTCAACTTCTAGCTTTGCTTTCAGCGTGGATAAGCTTTCTCTAATCATTGGGAATTCCGTTAGCTTTTTTCCGAATGCATTGCGTCTATCCGCATACGTGTACGCTTCGTTGAACGCACGGCGCATAATGCCAAGCGAAGCAATCGCATTACAAATACGCGATAAGTTCAACGCCTCCATCATATAATAGAAGCCTTTTGTTGGATCACCGACGACATAGGCCAATGCACCGTCGAACTCAACTTCTCCAGATGGCACCGCCTTGACCCCGAGCTTATCTTTCAATCTACGAAGCTGAATGCCATTCAAAGAGCCATCTTTCTGTCGCCACGGTACAGCAAACAAACTCAAACCGCGCGAGCCTTCAGGAGCTCCCTCCATTCGCGCTAAAACCATTGCAACGCCCGCCATTCCCGCATTCGATGCAAAATATTTTTCTCCATACAAGCGATAATTATCACCATCTGCCACTGCTTTTACAACATTGGCTCCAACGTCTGAACCACCTTGCCTTTCCGTTAAGAAAGTCGCCCCTTCAAATAATTCCACATCACCCGTGGCACAAACATGTGGTAGAAACTTCTTTTTCACTTCATCACTCGCATAATGATCGAGCAAATAAGCCGTTGCTTGGGTCAATGTCACCGGACAATAAAATCCTGGCTCCGCCTGTGACAATAAATAGCCTTGTGCAAAACTGTACACATAATTCCCCTTATGCCCCAGCTCAGGTATATCTTTATGAACATAGCCGACAATCCCTGTGCGGTACGTTTCCTCCACCGTTTTCTTATAGCCTTCATTCACCCAGACATGCGAAGCATCGTCACCGTATTTATCATATTTTTCTAAACGGGGTTGCCCTTCACGGTCTGTGTGTCTGGCACGTTCATCAATTTCATTGGCAGTTAACATCCCAAAATGCATTAATTGCTGCTGGGCATACGCGTAAAATTCTGGTGATAGGGATTCCTGCAAGATTTTTTGAAGCGTTCTATCATGTTCATAAAAATTCTTTTCAAGTTCGCTATCAATCCGTTGTTGGAGTACCATGGTGATCCCTCTTTCTCAATGGTTGCTTAAGTATTTTTCCAGAAGCATTCCGTGGCAATGCCTCGACTTGCTCGTACAGACGTGGAACTTTATAGTGTGCTAGTTTCCCCTCCGCAAACTGTTTCACTTCATCCCAATCTAACTGTTCGCTGGCAGCAAAATAAGCCTTCACAGTCTCGCCCCACTCTGGATGCGGTACCCCGACAACCGCCACCTCACTGATGGATGGATGCGTAACGAGAACGTCTTCTACTTCCTTCGGATAAATATTAACCCCACCAGAAATGATTAAATCCTTCTTCCGGTCAACAATCCAGATGTACCCCTCCTCATCAACCCTCGCTAAATCGCCTGTTTTCAACCAGTCCCCGAAATACGTTTCTGCCGTCGCCTGCTCATTATTATAGTATCCAATCATATTTCCTTCCCCACGTAATAGAATTTCACCGACTTCGCCTGGCTTAACCTCTTCACCAGCTGCATTCGCCACTTTGATTTCTGCATGAAGCGCCGCCCGCTTCCCAATGCTGCCCGCCTTCGTCGCATGCTCACTTCCACTTAATAAAGTTCCATTTGGTCCTGCTTCCGTCAGTCCATACACACAAACGAGATTGTCTGTTTGAAAAGCCTGCTGGACAAATTCAACTTCCGGTTTCGATAAAGGAGCACCACCGTAAATCCACCATTTCATCGAAGACAAATTCGCCGTAGCCATTTTCGGATGCTTCGCCGTCAATAAATATGCAACAGGTGCTCCAAAGAAATGGGTCGTTCTCTCCTGCTCAACCATATCGATTAGCAAATCAGGCGTAAATGTGGGTGTTAAAACGCTTGTCGCCCCTACAATAAGACCCGCCATAAATAACAAATGAAGTGGAGCGGAATGACTAAGCGGCATCATAATTAGCAGGCGACTTTCTGGTTTTATTTCCATCTCCACACAAATCATTTGCGCAACCGTCAAGATATTTTTATAACTAAACAGCACCCCTTTCGGCTGACCTGTTGTCCCCGATGTATACAAAATTGTTGACTCCGCAGACTCTGCTAAATGGCAGTCAATTGCTGTGTCATCTTCTGAAAATACCACGCCAAAACTAGTCCAGTCTTTATACACTTCTCCTGTTTTAATTAACAACAGTTGGCTGCTCAATTCTTTGACAGCTTCAAACAATAAATCGTGGACAATGAGTGCTTTAGCTCTGGAATCATTCAGTACATAGTCGATTTCCGTAAGCGTCATCCGAGCATTAATCGGCACAATAATAGCCCCTAGACGTTGCACAGCAAAATAAGCAATCGCGAATTCTGGAGCGTTTGGCATATACAGAACAACCCTATCCCCTTGCTCAATTTCGAGACGCCTTAGCCCGTGTGCAAACTGATTCACCAGTCTATCCAACTCTTGATACGAATAGCGTTTCCCCATTCCTACAACCGCTTCCGTCAGTGGATACTTTCTTGCGTTGCGCGCCAACAATTGTGAACTATTCATTTCCCCGCTCCCCCTCTATGTCGTTTAATTTATCCGTGAATCCAACAAGAAGCTGTTCCATTTCCGCTTTCATGTCCGTAAGCTCCTGAATTTTTGCTTCTACTTGGTCCAATTTTTCATGACCAAATTTAATAGTACGCTCCAATTGCTTACGCCCCGTACGGTCTTTATCAAAAAGCAAAATCATTTCCTTTATTTCATCCAACGTGAAACCGTAGCGTTTGCCACGAAAGATGAGCCGCAATTTAACCATTTCCGCTTTCGAATAAATTCGCTTGTTGCCCTCTGTTCGATCTGGTTGCAATAACCCAAGTTCTTCATAATAACGAATGGTACGCGTCGATACCTCATATATCTTTGCAACTTCAGTAATATCCTTGATAGCTGCCTCCCTCCTTTATATATATTTGAATATTCAACCTTATTGTTAGTTTAGCATTGACGTTAACGTTAAGGTCAAGTAGAAGAGAGTATTTTACTCATACAAAAACCCCATTTCGCTACTAGACGAAATGGGGTTGTAACTGCATATTTCATTACACCTGAACAGGTTTCTTCCAAAGACCTACAATCAATGCCGTGACCAAACTTCCCACTACGATGGCAAGGAGATATAAGAATGGATTCCCTTCAATGATTGGAATGACGAATATACCGCCATGTGGTGCTGGCAAGCCAATTTTAAACATCGCCGTCAATCCACCTGCAACAGCAGAGCCGATAATCGCTGCTGGCAACACGCGCATTGGGTCTGCGGCTGCAAATGGTATTGCGCCTTCTGTTATAAAGGTGGCACCCATAATGTAGTTCGTTTTCCCAGCATCCTTTTCTGCCTTCGTAAACTTATTTTTGAAGAAGGTTGTAGCAAGTGCTATCCCAAGTGGTGGCACCATTCCGCCCGCCATAATGGCTGCGTGTGGAGCAAAGTTACCGGCGTCAATCATGGCAATCCCAAATGTAAAGGCAGCTTTATTGATTGGTCCGCCCATATCTACTGCCATCATGCCCGCAAGAATAACGCCCATCAATACTAAGTTCCCTGTTCCTAGACCGTTTAACCAATTAGAAAGTCCTGCGTTAAGTGCTGTCACTGGATCCATTACTACATACAACATAATGATTCCCGTTAAGAAAATGCCGAATAACGGGTAGAGCAATACAGGCTTGATTCCTTCCAATGAAGATGGCAGTCCTGCGAAGAGCCTTTTCAATAGTAAAACGATATAACCTGCCAGGAAGCCGGCGATCAAACCGCCGAGGAAACCAGCACCGCCTGACGCTGCCATCAAGCCGCCAACCATACCCGGCGCAAAACCAGGGCGATCGGCAATACTCATGGCGATAAAACCAGCAAGAACAGGAATCATTAATCCGAACGCATTGCCGCCACCAATCGCCATCAGTGCCGCTGCAAATTCATTATAGGATGGATCATCCGGATTAGCTGAAAGAATGCCGAACATAAACGAAATCGCAATTAAGATTCCGCCGCCGACAACGAATGGCAGCATATTTGAAACACCGTTCATCAAATGCTTATAAAAGTATGATTTCTTCGCTGTTCCTTCTTCGCCAGCACTCTCACTACCATCACCTTTAAATAGCGGTGCGTCCTGATTAACCGCTTTTTCAATCAGTTCCTGCGGGCGACGAATCCCCGCTGCAACCGGCACTTGGATCACATGCTTGCCGATAAAACGATTGGTATCTACTTTTGTATCTGCCGCAATAATGACAGCCGTTGCATTTTTAATATCTTCCTTCGTTAAAACATTTTTTGCACCACCAGAACCATTCGTTTCCACTTTAATCGGAATGCCCATTTCTCCAGCTTTCGCCTTCAATGCATCTGCTGCCATATACGTGTGCGCAATGCCAGTCGGACAAGCAGTCACAGCGACAACACTTTGCCCCCCCGCCAGAATGGCTTCCACTGTTTGCTCTTCTTCCTGATCATGTTCATTAATAATCGCTAGAACTTCGTCTTCTGAATTGGCCGCAAGCAGTGATTTCCTTACTTCTTCATTCATTAACAGACCAGACAAGCGCGCCAAAGCCGCCAAATGCGTATCATTAGCCCCTTCTGGAGCTGCAATCATAAAAAATAGATGAGCTGGACTATTATCCAATGACTCATAATCAATACCCGCTTGTGATTTACCAAATGCAATGGCAGGTGTTTTCACAGCTGACGTTTTGGCGTGCGGAATCGCAATGCCCTCTCCAATACCTGTCGTACTCTGCGCTTCTCTCGCAAAAATGGCTTTCTTAAAATCTGCCGGATTAGTAAGCTTTCCCGCTCGATCTAATTGAGTGACTAGTTCCTCAATCGCACCCTTTTTATCGGCACCCTTCATGGACAAAACAATCGTTTCCTTTGTTAATAAATCAGTGATTTTCATTAGAATTCGCTCCTTTCAATAATCGTTACTTGTGGATAGTACTGTTCGATTTTTTCTTTTGTCGCCAAGCCTACTGAAAACGCCGTTGCACTACCTGTTGCCACACCATACTTGAATGCCGTCTCAATATCAGTTGTTTGTAAATATTTCGCCAAAAATCCTGCCACCAATGAATCACCTGCACCAACGGAACTTTGCAACTCACCAACTGGCACCGAAGAGATTAACGCAAGCTCCGCATTGACGAATACTGCACCTTTTCCAGCTAATGAAACAATGACATTTTGCGCACCTTGCTCGACTAATTGCCTTGCATAAGGAATTGCTGCCGCTGGTTCCGTAATCTCAATATTAAATAATCCGCCCAATTCATGGTGATTCGGCTTAATAAGAAACGGGCGATAAGTAATTGCTTTTTGCAATAGATCACCTTCCGCATCCACTACAAACTGCACACCATTCGCCACACAAAGCTTGATTAAATCCTCATATGTTGTCTCCGGTAAAGCGGTTGGAACACTACCTGATAAAATTAACGTGCTACCCTCTGGAAGATATTTAATTTTCACTTGAAGCTGCTCATACTCCGATTTCGTAATCATCGGCCCTTGCCCATTAATCTCCGTTTCAACATCCGTCGTTAATTTCACATTAATTCTTGTATCTTCTTTGACATGGACAAAATCTGTTGTGATTTGCTCTGCTTCTAAATAGCGCTCTAAATAAGCACCTGTAAAGCCACCGATAAACCCTAATGGCCTGCTGTCCACTCCCAATCTCTTCAGGACGCGTGATACATTAATGCCTTTTCCACCGGGAAATTTCTCATCCCGTTCAATTCGATTTAACGCACCCAGTTGCAACTGTTCGAGTGTGATTAAGTAATCAATCGAAGGATTTAATGTCATTGTATAAATCATGGAGTCACAACCTTTACTGTTGTTTTATCTTTATATAAATCTATGATGTCTTCATCCAATGCATCTGTAATAATCGTAATCTTTTTCAAATCTGTTATTTTAGCAAATGAAATCTCACCAAATTTTGTATGATCTGCTAGCACAAAAGTTTCTCGTGACATTGACAGCGCTTTCTTTTTTACTAAAGCTTCCTCAGGATCAGGCGTTGTAAAACCGTGAACAGTATGAATACCATTTGCCCCTAAAAAACATTTGTCAAAATGATATTGTTCCAAGCTGATTAATGCACTCCCACCGGCCAACGCTCGGGTCCCGGCTTTCGCATAACCACCAGTCACATAAACGCGTATCCCCTTATCCAATAATCGCTCCACATGCATCAAACCATTTGTCACGACAACAAGGTCTTTTTCTGGAAGATAGTCAATCATTTCTGTAATCGTTGAACCAGCATCCAAATAAATGCAATCGCCTTCCTCAACTAAACTAGCTGCGAACTTCGCAATCTTTTGTTTCTCGTTCAAATTTTTATTTGCTTTTTCCGGCATACTTGGTTCGATAATCATGCCGTGCAATTTAGCTGCGCCGCCATGCACTCGCTTTAAAAATCGCTCTTCTTCCAGAACAGTTAAATCCCTTCGAATGGTTGATTCGGAAGCCTGTGTCGCATCAACCAAATCTTGTATTTTCACAACACCTTGTTCCTTAACGATTTGCAATATTAGCTGATGTCTTTCTGAAGTTAACAAGAATAATCACCTCCACTGTTTTCTGTATATTTCAATTATAACTAAATTACGATTAAAAGCAATCACAAATAATCAAAATCAGTCATAAATAATTATCAGGTGATTGTTTGTGACTGAATTTCAACTTTTAACGGATAATATATATAATTGAGAAACTGTTCAAGCCCTTTTACACTTTTTCGTTGGACACTTTGCTGTTCGTTGGACACTTCGGGAGATTCGTTGGAGACTTTACTGAGTTTGTTGGACACTTTGCTGTTCGTTGGACACTTTCTCGAAATGGTTGCAAACTTCGGGAGATTCGTTGGAGACTTTACTGAGTTTGTTGGACACTCGAATTGACCAATTTTCATCAAAAAAAAGCCATCCTAGTGTTTCCACCAGAATGACTTGCTCGTATTCTCTTAAACGCCCAACAAAACTTCTCCCTTAAACCGTTCAACTGCTTTCTCCACATCAACTACATGACCGATTTCATTCAACGTATCACCAATCAAACGGACCGCTTGCTCCAACATCGCATCCGTTGTATTGCCCATATGACCAATGCGGAACGCTTTTCCTGCTAAATGAGCGAGTGCGCCTGCAACGATGACGCCTTTTTTCGCCAGTGCTGAACGGAATGCCGCATCGTCTACACCTGCTGGATATAAAATACAGCTTAATGTTGAAGCGGCAACGGTTTCATCCGCTAATGCCGTCATACCGTATTCGCCTAGTGCAGCACGCACCGCCTTACCAAAAGCGTTATGACGCCTGATTCTTGCTGACATGCCCTCTTCCAAAACGAGGCGCATCCCTTCATCATAGGCATAAATCAAGTTCACAGGAGGTGTGGCAAAGTATTTTGATGGATCATTCATAATCGGAATCCAATTGTAAATATCGCAATAATAAGCAGGCACGCGCTCAATTTGCTTCCGTACCTCCAACGCGGATTGATTAAAGGCCACAATCGCGAGCCCAGGTGGTACGCCGATTGCTTTTTGGGAGCCTGTCAAAATAATATCAATTTTATAGTTAGAATCACCGTAAGTTTTGATCATATTCTCTTCCATCGCAGCCGTTGCACAGACGCCATCCAAAATGACAAGTGCACCATGTTTTTTCACGATTGGTACGAGTGCATCAAGATTGGCTGCAACACCTGTAGATGTATCCGCATGTGTAATCGTCACTGCTTTATAATGCCCTGCTGCAAGTTTTGCCTCAACTTCTTCAGGAGAAACTTGCTTTCCCCATTCCGCTTGCAATACGTCCACTTCAATACCAAAAGCCTGTCCCAATGTAATAAAACGATCACCGAAATAGCCTTGACTGATGACCAATATTTTTTCTCCAGCGACAACTGTATTGACGAGTGCCATTTCCATCGCTATTGTTCCCGAGCCTGCAACGACAAACACTTCGCCATCTGTTTGTAGCATTGCTCTCGTCTGTTCAATCGCATTTTTATAGATGGCGACAAAGCGCGGATCCGTATGTCCTCTCGTTTCACTGGCCATCGCATCATAAATTGAATCGACAACTGGTGTAGGACCCGGTATTAGCAACATTTCTTCATTACGCATAAAATTTCCCCCTTACTTTTTTCAGAGTACTTGTGAAACCTATCAAGCATAATCAAACCTATGACGGGCGTAATCTCGTCCATGACGAGCATAATACGACTCATGGCGGTCATAATCCTATCCATGGCGAGCATAACACGACTCATGGCGGTCATAATACCATCCATGGCGAGCATAACGCGACTCATACCAGTCTTAACACATGATTAATAGCATGCGTTAGTAGACTACTTCCATAGATAAGACGAAAACCCTTTATTCATTACAAAAACGGCTTATTCCTTAATGAAAGGAATAAAGCCGTTTCCATAATTACTCTTCATTCAAACCCATACAGCGCTCACATTCGTAGAGTGGGGAGTCAACTTTCTCTACAATTTCACAGCCACATTCCCGACAAATCTTTTTCGGCTGGTCACTTCTGTTTGTGTTCGTCTGCATACTGATCTCCTCCATTATCATTTTAATTTGTCATACCCAGGCACGGTCAAAAATTCTGCGAAGTCATTTTGCAATATCAGCGTTGAAAATAGTTCAGCCGCCTGCTCGAATTTCCCTGTATGGAAGTTGCTTTCACCGACTGTCTGTTTAATGATTGCTAGTTCTTCGTTCACTATATCCGTCACCAATTGTTCCGTAATATCGCGGCCATCCTCCAATTTCCCTTGTGCACGGCGAATCCATTGCCACACTTGTGACCTTGAAATTTCTGCGGTCGCAGCGTCTTCCATTAAATTATTTATGGGCGCTGCACCATTTCCCCTAAACCAGGAAGCCATATACTGAATGCCGACACTACAATTCATCCGCAGTCCTTGTTCTGTAATTGTTCCGAGTGGCACTTCCACCAAATCTTCCGCAGTCACTTGGACGTCCTGCCGTTTGCGGTCAATTTGATTTGGTGTTGGCATATGCTCGTTGAATTGCTCCAACGCAACGGGGACAAGTCCTGGATGTGCAACCCATGTACCGTCATGCCCGTCTGTTGCTTCACGGCGCTTATCCTCACTAACTTTCGCGAAGGCTTCGGCGTTTGCTTGCGGATCATTTTTAATCGGAATTTGCGCCGCCATTCCCCCAATGGCTGGTGCATTCCGTTTATGACAGGTTTGCACACAAAGCAATGTGTACGCCCGCATGAACGGGGACGTCATCGTCACTTGGCCACGATCCGGCAAAATAACATCCGGCCGATTGCGCAGTCGTTTGATGAAGCTGAAAATATAATCCCAGCGTCCACAATTCAACCCTGCGGAATGATCCCGCAACTCATACAAGATTTCATCCATCTCAAACGCTGCCATAATCGTTTCAATTAATACCGTTGCGCGGATTGTACCTTGCGGAATGCCGAGTTGCTGCTGTGCAAAAACAAAGATATCATTCCACAATCTCGCCTCCAAATGACTTTCTAGCTTTGGTAAATAAAAGTACGGACCCGAACCTCTCGCCACTAATTCCTTAGCGTTATGGAACATATACAATCCAAAATCGAAGAAACTTCCTGCCATCGGCTCCCCATTGACAACAACGTTTTTCTCCAGTAAATGCAACCCTCGTGGTCGAATCATCAATACAGCAATTTCGTCGTTTAACTTATACGTCTTGCCATTGGACTGCTGCTTAAATGCAATCGTTCTGCGAACAGCATCCTTCATATTCCGCTGCCCCTCTAGCATGTTTGCCCAGGTTGGAGATGTCGCATCTTCAAAGCAAGCCATGAACGTTTTCGCACCAGAATTCAGCGCATTGATAACCATTTTCCGGTCAACTGGGCCTGTTATTTCTACCCGTCTATCATGGAGATCATCTGGAAGAGGTGCAATTGTCCAATTCCCTTCCCTAATCAACTGCGTTTCAGGCAAGAAATCCAGTTTACTCCCCCGATCAATATCCCGTTGTCGCTCTTGCCGCTTTGCAAGTAGCTCCTGCCTTCTCCCGTCAAATTCATTATGAAGAGATTGTAGAAATGCCAATGCTTGTGGCGTTAAAATCTCCTCACTCTCAGCCGTTAACTCCCCTAAAACGTCTATCGTATTGGATATTGCTTGTTGAGTAGACAGATTGATCATCCTCCCCGATTCTCTTTTCAATCAACAATATAAGTCGAACTATTAATTTTTATCTACTCTCCAGCAAAGGCGCCTTAAAAGGGGTAGCCGGAGCCATAAGACTGACGGCGAAACTGTCTGGCTTATGGCGGAAGGCATCCCCTAGCGCCTAAGCGAATGCAATGGAATTCCTAAATCAAACAAACTGTGCGACTTCCGTTGAACCTTGCATTGCCGTCGTCGAAGACGTTCCACCCGAAATGATTTGTGACACTTCATCAAAGTACCCTGTACCTACTTCGCGTTGGTGTCTTGTCGCTGTGTAGCCTTTATCTTCATTGGCAAATTCAGCTTGCTGTAGTTTCGAATAAGCTGCCATGCCATTGTCTTTATAATCATGCGCAAGATTAAACATGCTGTGGTTCAGTGAGTGGAAACCTGCAAGTGTAACGAACTGGAATTTATAGCCCATTTTACCGAGCTCCACTTGATATTTAGCAATCGTTTCTTCATCCAAATTTGCTTCCCAGTTGAAGGAAGGTGAACAGTTGTAGGCCAGTTTCTTACCTGGGAACTTCGCATGAATCGCATCCGCAAATTGCTGTGCTTCTTCTAATGAAGGATGGGACGTTTCACACCAAACAAGATCCGCATACGGTGCATAAGCCAATCCACGTGCAATCGCTTGGTCAATACCTGGTCGAGTACGATAAAACCCTTCAGGTGTGCGTTCTCCTGTTAAGAAGTCTTTATCTACTGGGTCAATATCGCTTGTCACCATATCCGCCGCATCTGCATCAGTCCGTGAGATGAGTACAGTCGGTACACCTAGTACATCAGCCGCCAGTCTCGCGGCAACTAAGTTACGAATCGCATTTTGCGTCGGTAGCAATACTTTACCGCCCAAGTGGCCACATTTCTTTTCAGATGCCAGTTGATCTTCCAAGTGAACACCCGCTGCGCCTGCTTCAATCATGCCCTTCATTAATTCAAAAACATTTAAAGGTCCGCCGAAGCCCGCTTCAGCATCGGCTACAATTGGTGCAAACCAATCGAAACCGTCTTCACGTCCTTCTGCATGATCGATTTGGTCAGCCCGTTGTAGTGCTTGGTTAATACGTTTTACAACAGATGGTACGCTGTTTGCTGGATATAAGCTTTGGTCCGGATACATTTGACCTGATAGATTTGCATCTGCCGCCACTTGCCAGCCACTTAAATAGATCGCTTGTAGTCCAGCCTTTACTTGTTGCACAGCCTGATTTCCTGTCAACGCGCCAAGTGCATTGATGAAATCTTCCTCATGAAGGGATTTCCATAATCGATCCGCACCTTTTGCTGCCAGCGTATGGTCGATTAGAATAGAGCCTCGTAGTTTCACAACATCCTCCGCAGAATAAGGACGCTCAATCCCTTTCCAGCGGCTATCCTCCGCCCAGCTTTTCTCCAATTGCGCAATCTGTTGTTGTCTAGTCATATACTCCTCCACACCTTTCCATTTTTTAACGTTCAGCCGTTTTGTAAAATTAATGCTTTCGAACTGTTTCATAACAGCCAAAGTTGTTATACAGTAATATATAACAGAAAATTAAAACTGTCTGTACATTTTGACAAAAGGGCCTTTTTGAGGGATGAAGTGGTTGATTCAAAAGATGACTCACAGATTCGAAGGGGGATAAGGATATGACGATGGAGAAAACAGCTATTTCGAAAGAGATTTTACTACAATACGCTAGGATAATGGAAGATTGGATACCGAAGGATGCGGCTATTGCTATCGCAATTGGTGAGCATTATGTCTACTATGCAGCTGGACTGCACGACATCCAATTAAAAGAAGGGCAAGTCGTTAGACCTGGTAGCATTGCAGATCGAGTCATTATGGAGAGGCGCAAAATTGATACCATTATGGATAATTCATTGTTTGGCGTGCCCTATTATGGCATCGGCTATCCGATTCATCTGCACGATGAACCGGGGGCGCTGATCGTCATTCTCCCCCCTAATTATCATGTGTTAAAGCACGAACCCTTTCGCTTTCTGACCGGCAAGCAGCAGGATGACTGGAGTCTTCTGCCCATTGAACAGATTACGCATATAGAAAGCTTGCAAAAGAAAACATGGTTTTATGCTGAAAATGAGCGCTTTAACACGAGTTATACTTTGAAGGACTTACACTTACGTTTACCGAATACTTTTTTGCGCGTCCATCGTTCCTATATCGTCAACATTCCCTATATCCAGCGTATCAGTAGAGATTTCTCTTCGAATCTCATACTCATCCTAAAAGATGGCACCGAATTACCCGTCAGCCAAACATATGTCAATGAAGTGAGAAAAGCGCTTGGGTTCTGATATCATGCAAAAAAACAAGCCGCTAGGAAATCCCTAACGGCTTGTTTTTTTGTTTATTATTTTTTAATCAATTCTAATTCAACTGGAATAGATGCTTCTACTGTCTCACCTTTAAGTGATTGAACAGCGGCCTCTACCGCTTTTTTACCGATTAGTTCAGGTTTTTGAGCAACAGTTCCAGCCAGCTTGCCATCCTCGACAGATTTCACTGCATCATCTGTTGCGTCAAAACCGATTACTGTAATGTCCTTACCAGCAGCTTCAATTGCTTCCAATGCCCCAAGTGCCATCTCATCATTATGGGCGAAGACACCTACGATATCAGGGTTTGCTTGTAAAATATTTTCCATAACTGTCAAACCTTCAGCACGGTTAAAGTTCGCTGTTTGTTTAGCAACAACATCCAACTTACCTCCCGCAATTTCATTAAAGCCGGCCCCACGGTCACGTGCTGCTGAAGAACCTGCGATACCTTCTAGTTCAGCCACTTTTGCGCCATCACCAAGTAGCGAAACCATATATTGTCCCGCTAAAATTCCTCCAGCTTTGTTGTCTGAAGCGATGTGAGAAACAACTTCTCCACCTTCAGAACTGCGGTCAACTGTAATCACTGGAATTCCTGCATCATTCGCCGATTGAACAGTTGCTACAACTGCTTCCGAGTCCGTCGGGTTGATCAAAATCAAATCAACACCTTGTTGAATTAAATCTTCCACATCGCTCGCTTGTTTTGCAGCATCGTCTTGTGCATCAACAACCGTAAGTTTCGCACCCATTTCCTCTGCTTGCGCTTTCGCACCATCACTCAACGTTACAAAAAATGGATTATTCAATGTTGAAATTGAGAAACCGATTGTAAAGTCTCCCTCTCCACCTGTTGATTCTGACTCCTTTTTAGCACCTGGTGCTTCCGTCGAACATGCCGCCAAAACAAGCATAATCGCCATCAAAAACGCTACGTGAATTTTCTTCATTTTCCCCATCTCCTTATGCTGTTTTTTTACGATCCAATAATACTGCAACTAATATAACTGCACCCTTCACCACTTGCTGGAAGAAGGAGGATACACCAATTAAATTCAAACCATTATTCAAAACACCAATAATGAGCGCGCCGATTAACGTCCCGACGATCCAACCGCGTCCGCCCGTCAAACTTGTCCCACCGAGCACAACTGCTGCAATCGCATCGAGCTCAAACATACTGCCCGCTGTTGGTTGAGCGGAATTGAGCCGTGAAGTCAAAATCAACGCGGCAAGCGCAGCTAATGCTCCCGTCAATGAGTAGACGTAAATCTTAATACGATCTACGCTAATCCCCGACAGACTAGACGCTTCTTCGTTGCCCCCGACTGCGTAAACCCGACGACCAAACGTCGTCTTTTTCAAAATGAAATATAACACCCCAAATGTGATAGCCATCGTAATAACCGGTACTGGGATACCGAAGAAGTACCCTTTTCCTAGCAGTTGAAATGCCTGTGAATCACCAAGTCCAGATATCGGTCGTCCTTCTGTGTAGACCAACGTTAGCCCACGGAAAATCGTCATCGTTGCAAGTGTTGCAATGAAAGGAGCTACTTTTCCTTTGGCAATAATGACACCGTTGATGGCACCAAGCACTGCCCCTAGCAGTAACCCGAGGAACATCGCTAGTACAGGATCCACGCCACTAGCCATCATGCCAGCAGTGACCGCACCGGTTAACGCTAATATAGAACCGACGGATAAATCAATACCACCTGTTAAAATAACAAATGTCATCCCAAACGCGATCAATGCGTTAATGGATACTTGTCTCAAAACGTTAAGCAAGTTGTTTACTGTTAAGAAATTAGGACTCATGATTGTAATGATTACGACAATTAATAGCAGCCCAATAAACGGACCGATTTTTTGAAGTACCGATTGTGAATTAGATTTGAGCAACTTTGTCACCTCCCGTAGCGTAATGCATAATTCGTTCCTGTGTCATATCTTCCCGCTGCAATTCTGCCGTGACAGTTCCTTCGTGCATCACAAGCACGCGGTCAGCCATTCCGATAATTTCAGGCAGTTCCGATGAAATCATCAAAATTGCGACACCTCTTTCAGCAAGCTCATTAATAATCGAGTAAATTTCTTTTTTCGCTCCAACATCAACACCGCGCGTTGGCTCATCCAATAGTAAAACATCAGGCTCAATTCCGAGCCATTTCGCAATGACAACCTTTTGCTGGTTCCCACCACTGAGTGATTTTGCTAATTGGTGGGGACCCGAAGTTCGGATACCTAATCGTTCCACCATATCGTCATATAATTTTTGTTCTTCATTTGTCTTAATGATGCCTTTATTGGCGATTTTATTAAAATTCGTTAAGCTCAAATTGTCTTTTACCGAGAATTCTACAATTAATCCTTCCGATTTTCGGTCTTCCGTGACATAACCGAAGCTCAGTTTTTTAGCCTGCAAAGGATTCGTGATTTTAATGGGCTTACCATCAAGCAAAAGGTCACCTTTATGCAATTTCCGATAACCAAACAACGCCTGTGCAACCTCAGTTCTTCCGGCCCCCATCAAACCTGCGATGCCGAGAACCTCACCTTTTCGCAGCTCAAAGGATATATTTTCAAAGTGCCCGTTACGCGTCAATCCGTTAGCCGTCAATTTAACATTGCCAATTTCAGCATGACGTTCTGGGAAACGTTCCCCAAGCTCTCTTCCAACCATCATCTGTACAATTTCATCGAAGGATGTTTCTTTAATCTCTTTAACGCCAACATAGTTGCCATCGCGTAAAATGGTAATCCGATCACAAATCGCAAATATTTCTTCCATTCGATGCGAAATGTAGACGAAAGAAACCCCAGTTGCCTGTAATGCTTTAATCGTCTCGAACAATGTTTCAATTTCTCGATCCGTAAGTGCAGCTGTTGGCTCGTCCATAATAATCACTTCTGCATTCGAGGACATCGCTTTTGCTATTTCAATAATCTGTTGTTTCCCAACTGAAAGTTCACGAGCAACCGATTTCACATCGACATCCAATCCAAGTTCCGATAAGATTTTTGTCGCTTCCCGATTCATTTGACGTGTTTTTAAAATTCCGCTTTTACCAAATGTCTTTTCATTACCAAGGAATAGGTTTTCCGTCACAGTTAAATCTGGTAAAATATTGAGCTCTTGGTGGATAACCGCAATCCCGGCACGCTCGGCTTCCTTCGGATTTTTGAAATCAACCAGCTTCCCCTTTACCTTCACTTCACCCGTATCACGCGCATAAATACCGGTCAATATTTTCATCAACGTCGATTTCCCAGCACCATTTTCACCCATGAGAGCGTGAATTTCACCTTTTTCAATAGAAAACTCAACGTTATTCAGGACTTTATTGCCATCAAAAGCCTTTGAAATTCCGGTCATTTCAATCATGCTTGTTCACCCACCTTCAGTTTAGAATAGTACGCCAGACTGCAAAATAATATTCGCGTAAGGCGTTGCCTCACCTGTACGGATAATGACTTTTGAACGCCTTGTCAGTTGCTTAAAGTCTTCATGTGATAATTCAGCGATTTGCGAAATCTTCTGATGCACTTTGTTGAAAATCTCCGTATTCGCACTCACCATTTCACTCGCAATAAAAGCATATTCCACTTCCAAATCATCCAAAACAGCTTCTAGGATTTCAATGAAAGATGGTTTACCAATGATATAAGATAGGTCTATACAACGAACGCCATCTGGAATAGGTAATCCACAATCGGCTATTGTTATCTGATCTGTATGACCCAGCTTGGCAAAAGCCGCTGCCAGTTCACGGTTCAAAATCCCGTTTTTCTTCATCGGCGGTCACTTCCAAGTCTGGCTTCCACTTCTGCACGTGTCGGCATGCCGCCTTGCGCTCCGAATTTCTCAACAGATAATGACGCAGCTGCATTCGCAAATTGAACCGCTTCTCTCAATGCGTAGCCCTCAACAATTGCATAGGCAAATGCACCATTAAATGTATCACCCGCTCCTGTCGTATCGACAACCTCTGTCTTAAATCCTTCGACAATGATGTGTTGTTCACCGTCATAATAACGGGCACCTGCACTGCCAAGCGTCACAATTAATTTATTTGGATGACTTTCCAATGCTGCTTCCATATCCATCCCAAAAATCTGTTCACATTCCGTTTCATTCGGCGTTAAATACGTTGTATAACGCATAAATTCCTTATCATATCCACCTGCGGGTGCTGGATTTAATAACACGGGAATGTTTAAGGTAGAGCATAGTTCCAACGTGTATAAAATAGTTGGAATCGGGATTTCTAGTTGTAAGATTACTAGTTTACTTTTACGAATATTTTCTTGCATTTCATCGATGTAAGAAGATGTCAATTCGAAATTGGCACCTGGTACGACGATGATGCGGTTATCTCCCTCTGACAACAAAATATTTGCAATGCCAGAAGCCACTTCCGAACTTTGTCGAACCGCTGAAATATCGATTGCATTGGCTCGCAAATTTTCAAGAAGCTCCTCACCAAAGCTATCATTTCCCACACTCGCTACCATTTGCACTTGCCCACCAAGACGGGCCGCGGCTACTGCCTGATTGGCTCCTTTGCCACCCGGTACAGTTTTATATAACTGGCCTAAAACCGTTTCACCTTGTTTCGGGAAATCATCTGTCTGGACAACTAAGTCCATATTGATACTACCAATAACTGTAATCATTGTTCTTCACTCCTCGTTGTCCCCCGAATAACCAGCTTAACTGGAACTTGAATTTCTTTATCTTCCAGTTCAAGACCTTCTATTAATTTAATGAGCATCCGTGTCGCTAATGTGCCCATCTTATAAACATCCTGCGCTACTGTCGTTAACCCAGGTGTCAACATACCACCAAGTGTAATGCCGTCAAAACCGACTATTTGCAAGTCATCCGGCACCGTCATTCCTAACGTATGTGCCGCCTTCAACACACCCGCTGCCGACACATCACTACTCGCAAAAACGCCATCAATCCCTTTTATATCTGACAGAAACTCCAATGCAATCTTCTCCGACTGCTCAAAATGGAAAGGACATTCTATAATATGCGTTGTTATATCTTTCTCTTGAACTGCCTCTAGAAAGCCAGCGAGCCGATCATCTGCTGGCCCAAGTCCCTCGGGTCCGCGCAAACAAACAATATTTCGACAACCTTGTTCCAGCAAATAGGTCGTTCCCATATGCGCTCCTTCTTTATTGTTCGATGACACCGTAGGAATAGCCGCATGAATCGTACGGTCCAACGCAACAATCGGTAGCTCTAAGTCCTGATAATGGCTCGCCTGCAATTGATTGGTCGTGACGATAAAGCCCGCCACATATTTCTGCTTCAATGTTTCAATATAATGAATTTCTTTTTCAGGCTTCCTATCAGAATTGCACAGCACAACTGTATAGCCATACATCAACGCCACATCTTCTACTGCACGCGCAAGCTCCGGGAAAAATGGATTCATAATATCAGGTACAATTAATCCGATGAACTTCGTTTGCTTCGTACTCAAAGACCGGGCCACTAAATTCGGCCTATAATCTAAATCCTTAATGGCTTGCTCAATAACCTCTTTGGCCTCTTTACTGACATAGCCCTTTTTATTTAAATAACGTGAAATCGTCGCAACTGATACGCCCGCTTTCTTCGCTACATCTCGAATATTCGCCAACTAGTACACCCCTTCAACCTAATGTGTAACCGGTTACACACACTATAACAACAAAGAGATTTAGTTGTCAATACGCTTTTCGTAAAATAGATGCTGATCTACGCTCAGTAATTAGCGCTTGAAGATGCCTCCTGCCTAGCTAGTTGCCCCTTGCATTACCACACTATTCTCTTTCGCATATACATAGAATGAAAATGCTCGGAGGGATAAAAATGATCACAATTAGTTTATGCATGATTGTAAAAAATGAGGAAGAGGTCATCGGAAGATGCTTGGAGTCGGTTAGTGGGCTAGTCGATGAGATAATTATCGTAGATACAGGTTCGAGTGACCGAACAAAAGAAATTGTGAAAAAGTATACAAACCGTATTGTTGATTTTCAATGGGTCGATGATTTTGCAGCAGCACGTAATTTTTCATTTCAACAGGCGACGCAGGACTATATTCTTTGGTTGGATGCCGATGATATTTTTACAGAAGAAGACCGCAAGAAGTTCATATTGCTAAAGCAGTCGTTGTCTCCTGCAACCGATGCCGTTTCATTGAACTACCATTTAAGTTTTGATGAGGTGGGAAATGTAACTTCCCGATTGAGAAGATACCGCTTAGTTAAAAGAGAAAATCATTTTCAGTGGATTGGCGCAGTACATGAGTTTCTTTCTGTATCGGGAAATCTAATGGATGGAGATGCCGCCGTCACCCACTGCCCCTTAACCCATGATAGCGAGCGTAATCTTAGGATTTATCGTAAGTTGATTGAATCAGGTGAAACACTCTCTCCACGGGATACATTCTATTATGCCAATGAGCTAATGGATCATAGTCTTTTTGAAGAAGCTAGCCATTATTATAGGCAGTTTCTAGATTCAAAATTAGGCTGGGTGGAGGATAATATTCGGGCATGTTTGAAGCTCGCCAATTGCTATTATGAATTAAATGACGAAGAAAGTGCACTGCACGCAACTTTACAAACTCTTACCTATGACGTTCCGCGACCTGAGACTTGTTGTCGACTTGGCTATTACTTTATGGAACAAGGCAAAAACGAAGTAGCTATTCACTGGTACCATAGGGCGTTGCTATATGAAGAACAACAGCAGCTAAGTTTTCAAAGCACAGCATTTTCTACTTGGTTACCACATCTTCAATTATGCGTTCTCTATGATCGATTGAAACAATATGAAAAAGCTTATCACCATAACGAGTTAGCCAGAAAGTATAAACCGACGGATGATAGGATAGTCGGCAATAAAAAATATTTAGAGGATATGTTGAAAATAGATAATAATTGAGCAATTAACCTTAAACCGGAACGATGGTGATTTTAGCTACAATCAACGGGGAATTGGTTGGACATCGTTGCAGACTGCGTAAATAATGCGCCATATAAATGAATATCAAAACGAATAATCATATCGCGCTTAGTTTTTTTAGGATGAAATAGCCAATTATTAAATTGACTCATCTATGTAAGTATTTTAAACGCAAATAGTTGATTGCCCGTCCCTTCATCTCTATTGCGAATAAGATGTTACGGAAAGGAGGGATAAAATGAATTTTTATAATTATATGCGGCAACAATCTAGTAAATGTAATGAATCTAGTAGTTGCAGTGGATGTAATGAGTGTTGCGAATGCAATAACTGCTCATATTGTTGTCAATGTCAAGGAGCGACTGGACCGACCGGACCTACTGGACCACCAGGACCTACAGGAGCCCAAGGTCCAATGGGAATCACTGGTGCAACTGGACCGACTGGACCGACTGGAGCAACAGGAGCAACAGGTGCAACAGGCGCAACAGGCGCAACGGGCGCAACAGGCGCAACGGGCGCAACAGGCGCAACGGGCGCAACAGGCGCAACAGGCGCAACGGGCGCAACAGGCGCAACAGGCGCAACGGGCGCAACGGGGGCAACTGGACCTCAGGGGATTCAGGGAATTCAAGGTGTAACTGGAGCACAAGGACCTCAAGGAGTTCAGGGGATTCAAGGCGTAACGGGAGCACAAGGACCTCAAGGGACCCAAGGTATTCAAGGTGTAACCGGAGCGACTGGACAAACAGGTGGTACAGGTCCAACGGGGGCGACTGGAGCAACCGGACCACAAGGGATTCAAGGCGTTACCGGACCTACTGGTGCCACTGGACCTACAGGACCTACAGGATCTACGGGGGCAACTGGACCTCAAGGGATCCAAGGTGTAACTGGAGCGACTGGAGCAACCGGACCACAAGGGATTCAAGGCGTTACCGGACCTACTGGTGCCACTGGACCTACAGGACCTACAGGATCTACGGGGGCAACTGGACCTCAAGGGGTCCAAGGTGTAACGGGAGCGACTGGAGCAACCGGACCACAAGGGATTCAAGGCGTGACGGGACCTACTGGTGCCACTGGACCTACAGGATCTACGGGGGCAACTGGACCTCAAGGGATTCAAGGAATACAAGGAATAACAGGAGACACTGGACCGCAGGGAATTCAGGGAATTCAAGGCGTAACAGGACCTACAGGACCTACCGGGGCGACTGGGCCTCAAGGGATTCAAGGTATACAAGGAATAACGGGAGACACTGGACCGCAGGGAATTCAGGGGATTCAAGGCGTAATAGGACCCACTGGTGCGACTGGACCTACAGGGGCGACTGGACAGCAAGGGATTCAAGGTATACAAGGAATAACGGGAGACACTGGACCGCAGGGAATCCAGGGGATTCAAGGCGTAATAGGACCCACTGGTGCGACTGGACCTACAGGGGCGACTGGACCGCAAGGGATTCAAGGTATACAAGGAATAACGGGAGACACTGGACCGCAGGGAATCCAGGGGATTCAAGGCGTTACCGGACCTACTGGCGCCACTGGACCTACAGGGCCAACCGGACCTACGGGGGCGACTGGACCTCAAGGAATTCAAGGTATACAAGGAATAACGGGAGACACTGGACCGCAGGGAATCCAAGGGATTCAAGGTGTTACAGGACCTACCGGGGCGACTGGACCTCAAGGAATTCAAGGTATACAAGGAATAACGGGAGACACTGGACCGCAGGGAATCCAAGGGATTCAAGGTGTTACAGGACCTACCGGGGCGACTGGACCTCAAGGGATTCAAGGTATACAAGGGATAACGGGAGACACTGGACCGCAGGGAATCCAAGGGATTCAAGGGATAACGGGAGACACTGGACCTCAGGGAATCCAGGGAATTCAAGGCGTAACAGGACCTACTGGCGCCACTGGACCTACAGGGCCAACCGGACCTACGGGGGAAACTGGAACTCAAGGGATTCCGGGTGTTAGCGCGCTAATTCCATTTGCTTCTGGAACTTCAATCGTCACATTGAACACGTTAGCCTTAGGATTAGTCGGCACTCCAGCCCTTATAGGGTTTGGGACTTCTATGGCCGGCGTTTCCATCGCTGGCGGTTCATTCACACTTCCAGCTCTTAGCAACTTAGCCTTTATGGTTCCTCGTACAGGAACACTGACAAGTATATCAGCATTTTTCAGAAGTACTGTCGGGTTGAACCTTCCATTGTCCACAATGACTGTTCATGCGGAAATATATCGTGCAATCGGGGATAGCAGCACCTTTAACGCTACTGGCGTCACAGTAAATCTAGCGTTCCCTAGCACAATCTCGATTGGTACGGCAGTTGCCGATACCGCAAGTGGCTTCTCTTTTAATGTCAATGCAGGTGACCGTTTGTTAATGGTATTTTCTGCAACTGCTAGCGGTATTAATCTAGTAAACACTTTGACAGGAGAAGCAAGTGCAGGCTTGAGCATCAATTAATACAAGTGCGTGTAAAGAAGCTTTAAAAAGGAGATAAACAAGAACAAGATTCTTCTTAGAGCTTTGCCACTTCGATGAGCTAAATGACGATAACTCTGCTGAATTGATTGATAACGGCCTTGAATTGATCGATAACTCTTGGCAATTGATTGATAATGACTCCAAATTGATCGATAACTTTCTGCAATTGATTGAAAACCTTCCGATAATGCTTGTCGACGTAATGAAAACAATATTTTGGTGTAATATAAAAATTGGGGCTATCTAGGTAGTCAGTGTAAACTAACTTCCTAGATAGCCTCTTCTATTATACTGACTGTTTCACTCGTTCCTCGTACTTCGCAATATGATCTTCATATTGGAAAGTCAACGAAATCTCATCCCAACCATTTAACAACATTTGTTTGTAGTACGGGTCAATGTCAAACGAATACGTCTTGCCATCCTGTCCTGTCACCGTTTGCTTTTCTAAATTAACCTCTACCGAATAAGGCTGCTGTTGACCATTCGCCAACAACTCTTCTACTTCAGAAACCGTTAATTTAATAGGAAGCAGGCCATTCTTCATACAGTTGTTGTGAAAAATATCTGCAAAACTCGGAGCGATGACGACATTGAATCCATAATCTAAAATGGACCAAGGTGCATGCTCACGAGAAGAGCCACAACCGAAGTTTTCATGAGCAACCAAAATTTTCGATCCTTTGAATCGCTCATCGTTGAGCACGAAATCTTTTATTTCACTGCCATCCTCATTAAAACGCCAGTGATAGAATACATATTTACCGAATCCGGTACGCTCAATCCGTTTAAGAAATTCTTTCGAAATAATTTGGTCTGTATCTACGTTTTTACGATCAAGTGGCGTTACAACACTGTTCACTTCATTAATCGGTTCCATCTACTCATCTCCCTCCGTTATGCATTTGTACTTTGTAATTCTCTGACGTCAACGAAGTGGCCTGCAATTGCCGAAGCAGCCGCCATCGCTGGGCTCATTAGATGTGTACGAGCACCGGCACCTTGACGTCCTTCGAAGTTACGGTTTGACGTCGAAGCACAACGTTCTCCAGCTGGCACAACGTCATCATTCATTGCCAGACACATACTGCAACCTGACTCTCGCCATTCGAATCCTGCTGCTTGGAAAATAGCATCGAGTCCTTCATCTTCCGCCTGTTTTTTAACCGTACGTGAACCAGGCACGACAATTGCAGTCACGGATGAATGGACTTTCTTCCCTTCAATCACCTTGGCAGCAGCACGCAAATCGCTTAGTCTTGCATTTGTACAGGAACCAATAAATACATGTTGGATATCAATAGAAGTCAAAGGTACTCCTTCTTCAAGTCCCATATAAGCAAGCGCCTGCTTCAAAGCCTCTTTGTCTGACTCCGATTCAAAGTCCTTCGCATAAGGGACATGCGCTGAAATACCTGATCCCATCGCTGGGTTTGTTCCCCATGTCACAAATGGTTCGATTTCATCAGCATCAATTTCAACAACTTTGTCATATGTCGCGCCTTCGTCAGATGCAAGGGACAACCAAGATGCCGCCGCCTCGTCGAATGCTTCCCCTTCTGGAACATATCTGCGACCTTTTAAGTAAGCAACTGTCGTTTCGTCCGGGCTGATTAAACCGGCTTTCGCGCCTGCTTCAATCGACATATTACAAATCGTCATCCGTTCCTCCATCGTTAGATTTCGGATCGCTTCACCTGTATATTCTGCGATATGCCCTGTTCCCATATCGATGCCAAACTTCGCAATGATCGCTAAAATAATGTCTTTTGCTGTCACACCGAAACCAAGTTTTCCATTGATGCGGATTTCCATCGTTTTCGGCTTGGCTTGCCATAGCGTTTGTGTCGAGAGGACGTGCTCCACTTCACTCGTTCCGATACCGAATGCAATCGCTCCAAACGCACCATGTGTTGACGTATGGCTATCTCCACAAACAATTGTTTTCCCCGGTTGTGTCAGTCCAAGTTCTGGTCCGATAATATGAACAATTCCTTGGTCTGGGTGATCCATATTCGCAAGCTCAATGCCGAATTCATCACAATTGGATTGCAACGTGTTAATTTGCTTCCGCGCAATCGGATCTTTAATGGCATTCCTGTTACGCGTTGGAACGTTATGGTCCATCGTCGCAAAGCATAAATCAGGACGTCGTACAGTCCGATTCGCCAATCTTAGCCCTTCAAATGCCTGTGGAGAAGTCACCTCATGTAATAAATGAAGGTCGATATAGAGCAAATCCGGCTTCCCCTGTTCTTCGTATACGACATGCTGATCCCAAATCTTCTCAATAATATTTTTAGCCATGTGTGCTTCTCCTTCCTATTATAGATACTTATAAAAAATCTAAGAGGGAAGATGGACGGTATGCCCATTCCCTCTTTTTAATGTACTTCAATCAAATACGCCTTGGCGTATTTGCGTCCAGATTTTGAATTGAGCTTGCTCAATTAACTCCTTTCAAAATCTGTGACATCCGCCGGAGGCCTAATTTAATTCAGCTGGGCTTTTGGCCAAGCTGAATTAAATTAAACGTATGAAAACATAATGCTATTGGAAACGAATTGCGTATCTAATTCATCCACAACTTTGGCAGCCCATTCTTTTGTCGATAAAACCCGTTGTCCCGGTGAAGCAAGATCCGCTGTGAAGAAGCCGTCCTCGAACACTGTGTTAACCGCTGCTTCAATCGCTGCCGCCTCTGTTTTCAAGTCAAAGGAATATTTCAACATCATCGCAACCGATAAAATCGTTGCTGCTGGATTGGCAATATCTTGACCTGCGATTTCAGGAGCTGACCCATGAACTGGCTCATATAATCCAAAGTTATCCCCGTTAATACTCGCGGATGGCAACACACCAAGAGACCCCGTAATAACAGATGCCTCATCACTCAAAATGTCACCAAACATATTTTCAGTAACGACAACATCAAATGCTGCCGGATTCGTAATTAATTTCATCGCACAAGAGTCGACTAATGCGTGCTCCACTTCGATATCTGGATACGCTTTTTTCTTCTCTTCCACCACTTCACGCCATAGCTTACTGGATTCTAGCACGTTTGCTTTATCGACAGACGTCACTTTTCCGCGACGCAGTCTAGCCAATTCAAATGCTTTTTCCACAATACGCTCAATCTCATCTCGTGTATATACGAGTGAGTCAACGGCCGCACTCTCTGTCCGTCTACTCGGTTGACCAAAGTAGATGCCGCCCGTTAACTCGCGGACAATCATCATGTTGACATCCTTCGCCACTTCTTCTTTTAGAGGAGATGCATGGAGTAAAGATGGTACTGCAGCTACCGGACGAAGATTAGCAAACAGGTCAAAATGTTTCCGGATAGCCAATAGCCCTTTTTCTGGACGTAGCTCCGATGGATTCTGATCCCATTTTGGTCCGCCTACTGCTCCGAGGAGAACGGCATCACTCTTTTCGCAAAGCTTAATTGTTTCATCCGGAAGTGGATTGTTAAATTGGTCAATCGCATTGCCACCGATTGCCCCGTATTCAATATGAAATGTATGATTAAAGCGTCTTCCAATCGTTTCTAGCACCTTTACTGCTGCCGCCGTCACTTCTGGTCCAATTCCATCGCCTGGTAATACCGCTACTCTCTTTTCCATAGGACTTCTCCTCCTTGTTTTAATTTAATTCAGATACAGCTGTTCTCACTGGATTTGCTTTTTTCATCAAATGTCTGTTAATGGCATTTAAATAAGCTTTAGCAGACGCTTGCAATACATCCTGTGCAACATCACGCCCGATAGACACTTCACCATCAATGCTTAAATTAACAACAGCTTCACCGAGTGCATCGCGTCCCTTGCCAATCGATGTTACACGATAATCAAGAATATGGACTTCTCCTGTGACCAACTGTTCCACTGTATTGAAAATAGCCTCCACTGATCCGGCACCTGTCGCTGAAACAGTAATTTCTTCACCACTCGGTTCAATCGCTGAAACAGTCGCTGTCGGAATATTAGCTGTCCCGTACTGCACTTGGACATTTATCAATTCATAGACAGGTGTATCTTTATATTTAATTTGTTGATCTGTGAATAAAACGAACAAATCATCTTCTGTAATTTCTTTTTTACGGTCTGCAAGTTTTTTGAACTCCGCAAACGCTTGGTTTAATTTCTCATCATTTAATTCAAAGCCCATCGTAATGGCACGATCCTTGAAGGCATGACGTCCAGAGTGCTTACCAAGTGCCAATGGCTCCGTTTTATCACCGATTAGTTCGGGTGTAATAATTTCATACGTTTGACGATTTTTCAAATAACCGTCTTGGTGAATACCCGATTCGTGTGCGAAAGCATTTTTCCCTACGACTGCCTTATTCGGTTGGATAACAACGCCCGTCAATTGGCTTACAAGCTGACTTGTGCGTTTAATTTCCTGCAAATTAATACCTGTTTCAAAACCATAAAAGTCTTTGCGGATATGTAGCGCAACTGCAATTTCTTCAAGTGCCGCATTTCCAGCTCGTTCACCGATACCGTTAATTGTCCCTTCCACCTGATCCGCACCGTTTTCAATCGCGGCGATGGAGTTGGCGACAGCCATCCCTAAGTCATTATGGCAATGTGCAGATAGTTTTACTTTATCGATACCTGTCACATTTTCTTTCAAGTACTTGAACAATGCGCCGTATTCTTGTGGCGTAGCATAGCCGACTGTGTCGGGAATATTGATCACTGTTGCACCTGCAGCAATGACTGGATTGATAATGCGAACGAGGAATTCCCAATCGGAGCGGAATGCATCCTCTGCTGACCATTGGACAGTCGGGAAAAACTTACGTGCATATTTCACAGCTTCTACTGCAATGTCTACCACTTGATCGGGTGTTTTTTGCAGCTTGTATTCCATGTGAATGGGTGATGTTGCTAAAAATACGTGTAAATGAGGTTGTTCCGCACCACGAAGTGCTTCCCATGACGTTTCAATATCGCTTTTCATCGCCCGAGCAAGACCTGTCACTGTCGAATTCTTTACCGTATTCGCAATGCGTTGAACCGCTTCAAAATCACCCGGGGATGAAGCAGGAAACCCTGCTTCAATAATTGTTGCCCCGAATCGTTCAAGCTGTTTGGCAATTTCTAATTTCTCAGCCGTATTTAGATTAATGCCGGCTGATTGTTCGCCGTCCCGAAGTGTTGTATCAAATATGTCAATTTTTCGCACTGCCCACCACTTCTTCCTCTTTTGTTTTGGCACCTTCATTCACAAATGGCATCATTGCACGAAGCTTTTGACCCACTTCTTCGATTTGGTGCTTCGCTTCTGCTTGTTCAATACGATTGAAGTTTGGACGACCGTTTTCGTTTTCTTCAATCCATTCCTTCGCAAATTTACCTGATTGGATGTCAGTTAGGATATCTTTCATGCGTGCTTTTGTATCTGCATCGACAACGCGTGGTCCTGAAACGAAGTCACCCCACTCAGCTGTATCTGAGATGGAGTAGCGCATGCCTGCCATTCCGCCTTCATACATCAAGTCAACGATTAGTTTTGTTTCGTGCAATGTTTCAAAATAAGCAAGCTCTGGTTGGTAACCTGCTTCTACAAGTGTTTCAAATCCTGCTTTTACGAGTGATGTTAAGCCACCGCAAAGGACTGCTTGCTCACCGAATAGATCCGTAACTGTTTCTTCTTCAAATGTTGTTTCAAGAACCCCACCGCGTGCAGAGCCAATACCTTTTGCGTATGCAAGTGCAACGTCTTTCGCTTTACCAGATACGTCTTGATAGATGGCGAACAATGCCGGTACACCTGCGCCTGCTTCAAATGTTCTACGAACGAGATGTCCTGGTCCTTTTGGTGCAACTAGGAATACGTCAACATCCGCTGGCGGTTTGATTTGGCCGAAGTGAACGTTAAAACCGTGTGCGAAGACAAGTGATTTTCCTGCTGTAAGAGCTGGAGCAATTTCTTCTTCGTAAACTTGTTTTTGCCTTTCATCTGGCAATAGGATCATGATGAAGTCTGCTTGCTCTGCAGCTTCTTTTACAGTTGTTACTTGAAGACCATCTTGTTTCGCTTGATCAAAAGATTTACCTGGACGTACACCAACAACTACATTAAATCCTGAATCTTGCAGGTTACGAGCATGTGCGTGACCTTGTGAACCGTATCCGATTACCGCGATTTTTTTATCCTGTAGAACTGCCTCGTTGATATCTTGGTTATAGTACATTTTTGTCATTTTAATTTCCTCCTAGTAGGTTGTTTGTTTTTTTATAGAATCATATGGGTATACCATGAATTCTTCGTTACTGTTTTAAAATCGATAACTGTGGTGACTGGATTTTTTGCATATCGCGTGTCATCGCTGTTGCACCTGTTCGCGTCAATTCCTTGATGCCGTATGGTTTGAGCAATTCAATGAATGCTTCAATTTTTTCCGGATGACCGACGACTTGATAGGTCACCACGCTTTTACTAGAGTCGAGAATTCTCGCCCGGAATGGCTCGATGATGCTGTTCATTTCACTTCTAACATGAGGCGGTGAAATGACTTTTACTAAAGCAAGCTCCCGCATAACAATGGATTTGTCTGTAATATCATTGACTTTCAAGACATCAATTTGTTTGGATAGCTGTTTAACGAGCTGCTCAATTTTTTGTTCATCATTCACATTGACGATGAACGTCATTTTGGACCTGTCGGGCTGGTCTGTGTGACCGACAGTAATGCTTTCAATGTTGAACTGCCTTTTCATCAATAGACCCGTGACCCGGTTCAAAACACCACTTTGATTAATAACCGTTACAGTAATGACTCTTCTCATTTCGGGCTCACCCCAATCATTTCATGTACGCCTTTACCTGGCGCTACCATCGGATAAACGTTTTCTAATCGTTTCACTCGGCAATCAATCAAAACGGGTTCATCCGACAAAAGTGCTTCTCGGAATACTGTTTCAGCTTCTTCCAATGTGTTGATTCGATACCCCTTAATGTCATAGGCTTCTGCCAGTTTGACGAAATCAGGTTGAACAGGTATCAAGGACTGTGAGTAGCGTTCCTCGTAAAACGTCTCCTGCCATTGGCGAACCATGCCAAGTGCTTCGTTGTTTAAAATTACAACTTTGACTGGAATACGAAGCTCTTGCAGTAAAGATAATTCCTGTGCAGTCATTTGGAAGCCCGCATCTCCAACAATGGCAACAACACGTTTATCCGGCTTTGCAATTTGTGCGCCGATTGCTGCAGGGAAGCCGAATCCCATTGTTCCAAGTCCACCTGAAGTTACCCAGTGATCTGGATTGTTCAGCGGATAATACTGTGCCGCCCACATCTGATGCTGGCCGACATCTGTCGAGACAATGGCATCTCCATTCGTTACTCGGTGGATGATTTCTACTGCTTGTTGAGCAAGTAAAGCATTGTCATCGGTGTTGTACCATAGAGGATATTCCTTCATTGACTCTTTTAAGTACGCTAGCCAATCAGCTGTTTCTGTTACAGTAATTTGTTGTTTTAAAAGCGCTCGCAATGCTTCTTTGGCATCTGCCACAATCGGAATTTCCGTTGGAACGTTTTTACCGATTTCAGCAGGGTCGATGTCGATATGAATAACTTTTGCGTTTGGAGCGAACTTTTCTAGATTGCCCGTCAGCCTGTCATCGAAGCGTGCACCAATATTGATAAGCACGTCACATTTATAAAGTGCCATGTTGGAAGTGACCGTTCCGTGCATACCCGCCATTCCAAGGAATAATTCGTGATCGCCACGGATGCCCCCTAGCCCAAGAAGCGTATTGGTCACCGGGATTTGATGTTTTTCTACGAATTCTTTCAATTCGTCCATCGCTTGTGCGTGAAGAATACCGGCACCTGCAAGGATAAGTGGCTTTTCCGCTTGGGAAATAGCTTGTGCTGCTTTTTGTATTTGTAAAAAGTTTGGAGTCGTTGTCGGCTGGTAACCCGGTAAATTGACTTCTGTATCCGCATCTTCAACTGGCACGAACAATCCAGTTGCAATGTCCTTCGGGATATCGACTAGAACTGGGCCTCTACGCCCTGTTGAAGCGATATGAAATGCTTCTTTTATGATTCTTGGCAAATCTGCCATGTTATTCACTTGGTAGTTATGCTTCGTAATCGGTTGCGTGATCCCAATAATATCGGCTTCCTGAAAGGCATCCGTCCCAATAACCGAGCTTGCAACTTGACCTGTGAAAACAACTAGCGGTAACGAATCCATCATCGCATCCGTAATACCTGTCACTAGGTTCGTTGCTCCTGGACCAGATGTTGCAATGACAACGCCAGGTTTTCCAGAAACACGTGCATAACCTTCCGCCGCATGAATCGCACCTTGTTCATGACGAGCAAGTATGTGAGAAATAGGGTTTTTATACAGCGCATCATAAATCGGTAAAACAGCCCCACCAGGATAGCCGAAAATTACTTCGACACCTTGGTCCTTCAATGCTTGAATAAGAACAGCCGACCCATCTTTCGGTTGGTTTGTTTGTTGTTCAGTCACAGTTTCCGGTGCCATTTCAGTTGTTACTTGCTTCGCTTGAACTCCAGCATTCATCTACAAACTCCTCCTTACTGTTTTATGGTTATTTAAATAATCAATTAATTCATTAAATAAAAAAAGCTTTTCATCCACGCAAAGAAATATCCTTCTTTACATAGGGATGAAAAAGCTTTTCATGGTACCACCCTTGTTCGTAGCAAATTCGCTACCTTATGAATAGACGAGTCTATTCGTTGCTAACGAGCACAGATTTCTCTACGCCCGAGATTGCCTATTGTTGCATTAGTTTCAGCAATCCACTCCGAGGGGATGTCGCGGTTGGTTGTATTACCGGCTTTCAGCACCACCGGCTCTCTGTGAATACGAATTCCAACCACTTTTACCTCATCAACGAGTTAATTTATTCAATTGTACCTCGGCAGAATAAAGTTAAATTTTCATTACGCCACCAGTACTTGCAGATGTCACAAGTGCTGAATATCTAGCTAACCAGCCTTTTTTAATTTTCGGTTCGAACGGTTGTAAGTTCGATTTACGTTCTGCTAAAACTTCATCGGCAACTTCGAGTTCAATTGTTCTATTTATTAAATCAATCGCGATGATGTCGCCATTTTCAACAAGTGCGATTGGCCCACCATCAGCAGCTTCTGGTGATATATGTCCGATTGAAATCCCACGAGAAGCTCCGGAGAATCGTCCGTCAGTAATGAGGGCTACCTTCGTGCCTAAACCGCGTCCTTGAATTGCGGATGTCGGCGCAAGCATTTCTGGCATTCCTGGTCCACCTTTTGGTCCTTCGTAACGAATGACCACGACATGACCTTCGCGTACAGTGCCATTATCGATGTTCTCTTGTGCATCATCTTGTGATTCAAAGACGATTGCTTCACCACGGAATTCTTTAATCGACGGATCAACAGCACCTACTTTAATGACTCCACCATCTGGAGCGATGTTTCCGAATAGAACGGATAAGCCACCGACCTTGCTATGCGGATTATCTTTCGTCCGAATGATTTTGTCGTTGAGAATCGGATAATCTGCCACATCTTCACCAATCGTTTTGCCTGTTATCGTAATACGGTCAGGGTGAATAGCACCTGGTATTTTAGTTAATTCATTAATAATTGCACTTACGCCGCCTGCTCTAAAAATATCATCCATTGAAACGTCTGAAGCTGGCATAATTTTCGCTAAATAAGGAACGCGCTCTGCCACTACGTTAATATCATGAACGTTATAATCAATTTCTGCTTCATGTGCAAGGGCTAATGTATGGAGAACTGTATTTGTTGAACCACCCATCGCCATATCTAAAGCGAATGCATCGTCAATGGCTTCTTTTGTAACGATGTCACGCGGCTTCACATCTTCTTTTACCATTCGAATCAAGTGCTTAGCTGCTTCTTTAATGAGACGATGACGTTCATTTGAAGTAGCTACAATTGTTCCGTTTCCTGGAAGTGCAAGACCGACCATTTCCATCAAGCAGTTCATGGAATTCGCTGTGAACATCCCTGAACATGAGCCACATGTTGGACAAGCATTGTTTTCAATATCGAGAAGTTCTTCGGCAGTCATTTTGCCTGCCTTGTAAGCGCCGACCCCTTCAAATACTGAAGTGAGCGATAATGCATTTCCTTCCGCTGATACGCCGGCCTCCATCGGACCGCCAGATACAAAGACAGAAGGGACATTCGTACGAACCGCCGCCATTAGCATTCCTGGTGTGATTTTGTCACAGTTTGGAATGTAGAACACACCGTCAAACCAGTGTGCGTTAATGACCGTTTCTGCTGAATCGGCAATGAGCTCTCGGCTTGGCAATGAATACCGCATACCGATATGTCCCATCGCAATACCATCGTCAACACCAATTGTGTTGAATTCAAACGGAACCCCGCCGGCTTCCCAAATGGCTTCTTTAACAATTTCCGCGAATTTGTTTAGGTGTTTATGTCCCGGAATAATATCAATATATGAGTTACAGACACCAATAAACGGTTTCTCTAAATCCTTTGTTTTTATACCAGTCGCGTAGAGCAAACTTCTGTGAGGTGCGCGATCCACACCTTTTTTTATCATGTCACTTCTCATTCGCACTCTCTCCTAATCAAATCACTCACATATTAATTGAAAAATAAAGTTCAATTCTTCATCGTTCATATATTTTGTATGATTACTCGTTTTTGTTTAAAAGTTTGTGATTTGAATCACGAACTAATATTGGATTGAAGCCATCATATCTTGGATTTCTACTAGAGTCAACAGTCTTTTTTAAATAATTAGCCAATTACAAATAGTGAGTTTGATTGAATGCGCTTACAAATCCCGACATACCGCGATATATTGCATACAAGATTTTTTCTCAAGATTAAAAGTTTTTTTTACTATGTGTACTCTAGGCACCTAATCCAAGCACTGGCACTTTTTATGCACTTCGAATTGTAGCTGTAACGAGAGCCACAATTCGAGACGAAATGTGTATAGTGTGCAACCAAATGCTGGGTTTCCAACGAAATCATCGAAGTGTCCAACTAAAACATGAAAGCCTCCAACAAAACTTGATAACTCCCCAACCATTTTGTGAAAGTGTGCAACCAAATGCTGGGTTTCCAACGAAATCATCGAAGTGTCCAACTAAAACATGAAAGCCTCCAACAAAACTTGATAACTCCCCAACCATTTTGTGAAAGTATGCAACCAAATGCTGGGTCCCAAACGAAATCTTCGAAGTGTACAACTAAAACATGAAAGCCTCCAACAAAACTTGATAACTCTCCAACCATTTTGTGAAAGTGTGCAACAATATGCTGGGTTTCCAACAAAATCTTCGAAGTGTCCAACTAAAACGTGAAAGCTTCCAACAAAACTTGATAACTCTCCAACCATTTCGTGAAAGTGTGCAACAATATGCTGGGTTTCCAACGAAATCTTCGAAGTGTCCAACTAAAACATGAAAGCTTTCAACGAAACTTGATAACTCTCTAACCATTTTGCGAAAGTCTCCAACAAAATGCTAACAGCGCAAAAAAAAACACCATCTCTATCATCGAAATGGTGTCTGCCTATTTAATTTCATATGCCGACAGGAACAATGTACATTCCTGTCTGCTCACCTGTTTTTACGACAACGTCAACGCCATAAATCTCTTTCACTGTTTTCGCCGTTATCACTTCGCTTGGCTCACCTTTCACAACGACTTGTCCATTTTTCATTGCAATGATGGTGTCGCTATAGCGGATGGCTTGGTTAATATCATGCAGCACCATGACAATCGACATGCCATGTGTACGATTTAAGCTCTTAATTAATTCCAGTAGCTCATATTGGTAATAAATATCGAGATAAGTCGTCGGTTCATCTAAAAATAGATAGGGTGTTTTTTGTGCCAATGCCATCGCAATCCACACGCGCTGCATTTGACCACCTGACAACTCGTCAATCGGAACTTTTCTTTTGTCCGTCAAGTTCGTACACTCAAGTGCCCACTCAACGGCTTGCTCGTCTTCCTCTGTCGTTGTGGAGAACAGATTTTTATAAGGTATTCGCCCATAGCTCGTTAGCTTTTCAACGGTCATATCAGAAGGTGCCTTATTTTGCTGATGGACAACGGCTAATTTCTTCGCCAATTCCTTCGGTTTAAAGTCTGTAAGTGCTTTACCATCTAATCGTACTTGACCACTTTGCGGATGGTAATTATTCGAGATGACGCCAAGCAGCGTTGATTTGCCGCAGCCATTCGGTCCAATGATCGTTGTAATTTTCCCACTATCGATTGTACTTGTGACACTATGTAGCGTATTGACTTTTTTATCGTACGAAAAAGTAATATCCTTAATGTCCATAAATACGATCACTCTTTCTTAGTAAGAATATGAGGAAAGGTCCTCCGATGACGGCCATAATAATAGATGCGGGAATTTCATTCGGTGCGATCATTGTTCTGCCAAGTGTATCAGCTGTTAAAATGAGTAACGCTCCTGCCAAGGCTGAAAACGGGATAAGGACTTTGTGATCCGTACCGACAAGTGAACGGCCAATATGTGGGATAAGAAGTCCGACGAAGGCAAAGAGTCCCGCAATGGATGTTGCAACAGATGCGAGCAGAACTGCGACTAACGAAATGACAAAGCGTGCCAAATTGACATTGACGCCTAAGTTTTTCGCTGTTCGATCTTCTAACGCCAAGTAATTACACCATGCATACACACCAAACGCTAGCACAAGCCCAATGGTGCCATATAAAACGATGACATCGACATCGCTCCATTTCTTCATCGTCAACGTCGAGGTCAGCGTCTGACTCAGGGACTGCGTCAATGCGCCGCCACTAAACCCTAACCCTTGACTAAGCCCAGTGAATAAAGCATTGACCGCAATCCCGATTAAAATCATGCGTAACGGATCAAGCCCTGATTTCCAAGAGAGTGAATAGACAAGGAAAAACGCCAATGCTCCGCCTAAAAAGGCGAATAGTGGCACAAAGAAATACAACGTTGGGAATAAAGCCACGACCAGTATAGACATAAACCCTGCACCCGCAGAAACACCGATAATGCCTGGGTCAGCTAGAGGATTACGCATAACCGCTTGTAGCAATACACCCGCTACTGACAAAGCTGCACCTGCGAACAAAGCAATGATAATACGAGGCAGTCGCAAATCTTTAATAATTGCTACATCATCATTTGTACCCGTAAATAAGCCTTGAATGAGCTCGAACGGTGTAACTTTTATGCTACCCGTAATGGCTGATTGAATAATGACAATGACGAGTAGTATGATGACGCTGGCAAAACTAAGCATTTTTTTATTTTTAGCAAACATCATTTTCCCTACCTTTAATTATGGATACAACATTTTTTGCAACTCATCCAATGCTTCGACAGCTGCTAGATTGCCCGTTGTCCCAAATAGAAGTTCGTCTAAATCATAAACGCGGTCATTTTTCACAGCTTCAAAATGCTTCCACACATCGTTCGTTCGGAATTCATCATCAAACATTTTAATGACCTCATCGGGCATACCATGGGCCGCCCTTAAAATAATATCTGGTTTAGCTTGCTGTAAATATTCCGTATTAGATGATAAAAACTCGACGTCCTCCCCAGTGATGACATTTTTCCCACCACTGCGCTTTACAAGGTCGCCGATATAAGAATGCTCGGTTGCAACAAGATAACTGCCGGGGATCCCCAGTAAGATTAGAACGGTGGGTTGCTCTTGCCCTTCTGCTACTTGCTCAATCTCAGCAACTTTCGTTTCAAATTGATCAACAATCGCCTGCGCCTGTGTTTGACGATCATATTTTTCGCCCATTTTTAAAATTTCACTGTGCATCGCATCGATGCTTTCCAAATTGACATAGGTCATGTCAATGTTCCGCTCATCAAACATCTCTTGCAAATCATATTTTAACGTTGTGACAGATAGTATTTCCGTCGGTTTCAACGATAGTAGCATTTCCATATCAGGACTCATCGGATTGCCCACTTCTTTAGCGTCTTCATAACGCTTTGGTAAATCCTTATAACTCGATGGAATACCGACTAAATCGAGTTCAAGTGCATCCATAATTTCTGTCAAAGCAACTGTCGTGGCGACAATGCGATCCTCTGTCGGATCAATAGCCTCCGCCTCATTTTGTGATGAACAACCAGCCAACACGACGATTATCAGCAAGCTCATTGTATAAAGTGCTTTCCGCATACTTGTGATCCACTCCTTAAAGAAGGGTCTTGATGTCGAATCAAGGCCCGGGTTAATTATGATTTTCGTTTTCTTATGAATAGTATTACAGCACTAGCCAGAACAATTGCGATAACAATAATGAACCATATCAGACTAGCATTTGATGTTGAAATAGCTTCTACTTCTTCAACAGCCGATTCCGCTGTCACTTCAGGTACTTCTTCAACTTCTAGTTCTACTTCTTCCGCACTCTCTTTATTAACCGTTGCTTCGGCATCCACAGACTCCGTCGGCTCAACTGCTTCAGTGGGTGCTTGTTCTTTTTCTACGACCGGTTCTTCTGTTTTCTGGCTAACAACTTCCTCTTTAGAAGGTACAGGTTTTTCTTCTGCTTTTGTCGTTACTTCTGGTTTCTTCTCTACTTTTGTATCCGCTGGTTTTGCCGACGGCGTAGTCGTCACCTTTTCGGATTCAGCAGGTTTAGGTGTTGGTTTCTCAACGACAGGCGCTAAAGGTATATTAGTAACGTTAAATTTGAAACGGATGTCATATTTATTGTCATAATTAAAACCAGGAATTCCCGTAACGATAATATGAATTTTCGCGCCGACTAATTGTGTTAAATCCTTCACTTCAAATCGTACAACACGTTTATCATTTGCCGCATCTTCACTGATTACTTGTACATCAGTACCGTTCACTTTAAAGTACTGCCACCAGGAGCTATTATTCAAGGTCATGATGATATGCATCTTGCCGTTTTGTACAGTCAGTTTTGCCGGACTCACCACATATTCCGCTGTAGCTGAAGGCTCACTGCCCGTATCTTTTAACACACTAAACGGCACCGAATACTCACCATCAGCATAAGGTGATGCCGCTACGGCTTTTAGGGGCATAAATGTAGGGAGTAGGGTCAATAACGTAAATAAAATGGCGACTAGGCCAATCATTTTTTTCTTCAAATTAAAATCTCTCCTTTATAAGGAACTTTTTCTCCGGCAATCGCTACAATGCCGGCGGTCACTAAGTACAGTGACGCCGGCATTGATCGAGTGCTTATTCATGATGGGTTAGAAAGTATTATTTAAGCTTTTCTACTAGCTGATAAACCATTTTAGTCGCATGTGCACGTGTTGCGTCTGCTTGTGGTTCGAATACTTTTTGACCTTTTACTTCTTTTCCACTAATGATACCAAGGCCTGCTGCCAAATCGATTGATTTTTTCGCCTCAGCACTTAGCGTTTTTGTATCGGCAAATGATACTTTTGTAGTTACGCCTTTTAATAGGCTTGCATCTTTGTATTCAATTGCACGAATGATCATTGTTGCCATTTGTTGACGAGTAATCGGTTCATTCGGAAGGAACTTTCCGTTACCTGCCCCCTTAACGATGCCTGCGCGATTTGCTGCTTCGACTTCAGCGTTAGCCCAAGCCATGTTTTTGGATACGTCAGAGAATGTACCTTCAAAACCTTGTGTTGGAAGCTCAAGTGCACGTGACAGGATAACAGCAAATTGTGCTCTTGTAATTTGATCGTCCGGAGCAAATGTTGTCGCTGTTTTTCCTTTTACAATTCCTTTAGCAGTAAGTGCTTCAATATATTGTTTCGCAAATGATTGATCGATGTCTTTGAATAGAACTTTAATGACTTCTACTGGTTTTTGAGTTGTGTCTGCTTTAATGCTTGCTTTGTCGAATGCAAGACGAACGACATGGTTACCCGTGTAGTTCTGCGCTGGCACAGATACTGTTACCTTTGCATTCGTAATTACAGCAAAGTCTGCAACTTCAAATGTAACGACTTTTTTGTTAGCTTTTTCATCTACGCTAACGACAGTTGCATCTACCATTTTACCGTCTTTTTCTACTTGGAATGCTGTAATTTGTTCATTATCCGTTAATGTTAAACTTACAAGGTTTTTACCGTTTTTCACTGTAAGAGCTGCTGGTGTTTCAATGAATCTAGCCATTGAAGAATCTTTATCTTCTTTTTCGTGCAAGACTTTTAAACCAATAGTATACGCGCCGTCTTTCAACGCTGCTGGTTTTTCTACTTCAGTTGCTACTTTGATGCTTTTTTGATCAAAAGCAAGCCGAACAACATGGTTACCTGTATAGTTTTGTTCTGGTACAGATACCATCACCTTCGTATGAATAGGTGCTGAGAAATCAGCCACTTCAAATGCAACAACTCTTGTATCGGCTTTTGTATCAGTGCTAACAACAGTCGCATCCAGGAATTGATCGCCTTGTGCGACTTGGAATGCTGTAATTTGTTTATTATTTGTTAATGTTAATGAAACTAGGTTTTTACCATCTTTCACTGTAAGAGCTGCCGATGCATCGATATATCTAGCCATTGATGATGCCTTATCTTCTTTTTCATGTAATGCTTCAAAGCCAATTGTGTATGCGCCATCTTTTAGTGCCTCTGGCTTTGTAGGGGCTGTGCTGCCGTCAAATTTCAAACGGAGATCATAGGTATGGTCATACTCGCCAATCCCTGGGACACCTGTAACAATAATATGCGCTTTAACATTCAAAACCTTTGTAACATCTTGCACTTCAAATTTTACAAGTCTAGTATTTGCTGTTGCATCTTCACTAACGACAACCGCATCTACAAAATTAGCTTCTGTAAATGTACCTGGTTGTGTCTTTTGCACTTTTAATGACTGCCAAAACTTAGCTTGCTGTAGTGTTACGTATGCATAAGTCTTTCCGTCTTCAACAACCATTTTTGCTGGACTTTTCACAAAATCCCCTGCAGTAGACTTGTCGTCACTATCTGCTTTTAATACGTCAAATGCTACCTCAACCTCTTGCGTAGTCACTTCAGCAGCTTGTGACTGAAGTGCCGGAAATACTGAAAATACAACGAGTAGTGCTGAAAGTAACATCATAATTGACTTTTTCATTTAATTTATCTCCTTTGATATCGTTTTATTTTTTTGTTTTACGCGATGAACTCGACTTACGTACAAAAATAATGGCAACAACAGCGATTGCAGCGATGATGATGATATATATAAATGCTTTGCTGCTTGCCGGTTTATCTTGCTCTGCTCCACTAGCTTTTGATTCAGATGATTTTACGACAACAGCAGGCGCGTCCGTCTCTTGCATTGCCTCTTCATCGAAATCCAACCGAACGGAATACTTGTGATCATACACCGGCTCCATATCTTCAATTACGATATGCATTTGCATCCGAACAGGCTGTGAAATATCTCCATCCACTTTAAATGCAATGACTCGCTGATCATCTTCTGGATTTTCACTGACGACATCCACATCGACAAACGAATCCCCAGCTGCTACTGTAAGAGACTTCACCCATTCACTACGGTTCACTGTGAATTGTACAAACTGCTCGCCATTGTCAATAGTGACTGTTGCTGGTTTCTCGAAATAATCATTGGCAATAGACACCGAGTCATTTTCAGCCTGTAGCATCTCATACTCTACAGCGTATGTACCATCAGCTAAATCAGCCGCAACAGATAGCGGCACAGCAGCTATCATACTAGCAAGTACGGCTATGAAAAACGGAAGTACTACCTTTTTTTTCACAAACGATACCTCCTTACTTCCAATAAACCTTCTACTGGGTAAGCTGCTCTATCCCCCTGTAATAAATAATTTTTCTTCACTCGAACTATTTATTGAGAACGATTATCACTGCTTACTCTTTTAATAATAGCTGATAGAATCCTATTGTCAAACAAGTAGCTAAAGCTTTCACAAACTGTTCACACGATTAGTTACTAAGTTGTGACAAAACACAAACAGGTATCCCCCAACCGTTATTCGGTTGAAGAATACCTGTACTGCCAAACGCCTAAACGAGCATCTGATTCGAGTATTTACAATTATTTTACGTCAACTGTAATTGTGTTTGTTCCCATAACTTTATTAGTAGTATTAAGGACACGAAGGGCAAATGTACCTTTATTGCCAACCTCAAGTACTTTAGCATCGATATTTATTAATCCTTCTTCTGTGAATGTCACTGCTCCTAAATCAGCTGATACTGCATCGATTGTCCCTAAAAGGACATCTTTACCTACAGTGTAGCCATCCGCTTCAGTTGCTGTTTCAACAAAGAGAATTGTCTTTCCTTCATTATAATCAAAAGAAACTTTATCAGTAGATGTTAATTTCACACCTTCTGCAGTCAATAGCTCTGACAATGTTGCTGATGCTTTAGTTACTGTGCTTGCTGCAAACTCTACACTTTCAATAGAAGGAGTTGTATTTTGTACAGTCACCGTTGCAGAAGCACGGTTAATCGTTCCTTCTTTTATGGTAAGCGTTGTTGAACCAGCTTTTGCACCTGTAACAGTAATAACTCCATCTTTCACCGACACAGTCACATTATCGTTTGAAGCAGCTACTGTATACTTTTTCCCAGAAGTTCCAATAGCCGTTTCTGGACCGATTAAAATTCCATCAGCATTGTATTTATTATAAACGAATGTGACAGTTTTATCTTTTTGGATAAGATTTAAGTCAAGAGAAGCATCTGTCTTACTGTCCTGAAGCTCTAATTTCCGACTTGCAACTTCATTGTTCGATCCAACTGTAATTGGAAGAGAAAGGTATGTAACATCACCTTTTTTAATTTCAAGTGTACCTGTTCCTGTTTGCTTAGTCGCAGTAACCGTTGCTTTATATTTTCCTTCTAGCGCTTTATCAGCTTCAACTTTTACGTTTGCAATAGTTTTCGTATCATCTTTTACTGCAAAATCGTCCGCTGAGAAGTCTTGGAAGAAATCACCGTACTGATCCGTTACTGTTAACGCAACATCTTGGGATTTCCCTGTAAGTAACCCAACTTTCGTCGCGTCTGTTGTAACTTTATCCGCTTTCCGTGCTTCGGTCGCCACAGTAACAGCAATCGCCATTTTAATATCAGTATCTTTTACAGTAACTGTAATTACAGCATTCCCAGCTGATACCGTAGTAATGACTCCAGATTGATTCACAAGTACTTTAGAAGTGTCAGAGGACTCAAATGTTAAATTTTTATTGTCATCAAAGTTAAGTTCAACACCTGTCCATGATGTTCCTTTCACACCACTAATACTACCTGTTTCACCTAATACAAGCGTTTGACTGACTAGGTTTACACCGTTCGCAGTAAGCTTATGATTATCGAGAGAGGCAACAGATTTCGCAAAGTCCTCTACTTTGACAGAAGTCACTAGAGATTCAATTGTTAAATCCTCTTTCGTCATAACGACTTGATAATTGAATGAGTTTAATTTTGAAAGTGCTGATTTATTCAGTTCGCCCGTTTTCTTATCTTTCAAGATTGCTGGTGTTGTTGAACGGAATTCTACAGAATAACCAGCTTCAGTTAGTTGCTGTAACGTAACCGTTTTACCTTGATTCACTGTAAATGCAAGATGCTGTCCTTCGGCATTCACATCAACTAGTTTTGTCGTCGTTTCAACAGATGTAACCTCAGTAAATGTGTCTTCTGCGTTAATATCCTTCGCACGGAACATGAACAAAGCGAATTCTCCACGCGTTACGTTAGCTGTCGCTCCAAATGTAGTTGCTGTTTTTCCTTTTGTAATACCATTTTTCAACAAAGCATCCACGTAAGTATCCCAGTTGCTGTTGACATCTGTGAATTCGTTGGCGACGCCTTCACCATTCAATTTATAAGCACCTGCAAGAATTTTTGCCATTTCTGCACGTGTAACGGAATCGTTTGGTGCAAACGTAGTTGTAGTTTTCCCATTAATGACGCCTGCATGATGTAATGCATTAACAGCGCCTTCTACACGGCTGTTCAAATCTACAAAAGTAGACGCCGGTGCATTGTTCACATCAAGCTCAAGTACATTAGCAATCATAACCGCAGCATCACCGCGTTTAATAGAAGCGTCTGTACCAAACTTTGTATCGCTTATACCTTTTGCAATTTGAGTAGCAATCAAATAATTAACTGCATCTGTATAATTTTTGTTTACATCTGTGAAAGATGCAGCAGATGCAGTTGGAACAACCGCTGTTGCAACTAGTGTTGCAGTTGCCGCTGTTGCTATAAATTTACTATAAGACTTTGTTGTATAAGACATTGACTATTTTCCTCCTTGAAATAGATAGCAAGAATGCTGGGTTGCACTTCTTATGTATATTCATAGTGCTTTTTCATAGTAGCATGTTAGTGAGTCTCTATTAGCGTCCAATTTCTGGTTGTTTAACAATTACTAGAATAATAGAATATGCATATCTTCATTCAGCGGATGTCAGTCAGGAGCTGCTCCTAAATTCAACATGCCCGAAACACAAAAAAGCAGTATCCCTGAATGATTAATCATTCGAGGATACCGCCTTTTGTTGTGTTCAACTTTACAAACTAGTGCGTGCTTTAACAGCTTGCACAACTTCTTCAGCTGTTCCCATCTGAAGTGCTTCGTTCACGAGCTCAACCATATCATTTTTCTTCAATTTCTTAATTTGTGTACGTGCTGGTAAAATGGATGTGGCGCTCATAGAGAACTCGTCGAGTCCTAGGCCAATCAATAATGGGACAGCGATTTCGTCGCCTGCCATTTCTCCACACATGCCAGCCCATTTCCCTTCCTTATGCGCAGCGTCGATGACCATCTTCACGAGGCGCAAAATTGCAGGATTATAAGGTTGGTACAAGTAAGAAACGCGTTCGTTCATACGGTCTGCCGCAAATGTATATTGGATTAAATCATTCGTTCCGATACTGAAGAAATCAACTTCTTTTGCAAAGACATCCGCTTGAACGGCAGTTGATGGAATCTCCACCATGATACCGACTTCGATATGTTCTGCAACTACTGTACCATTTGCCAGTAACGCTTGTTTTTCTTCCTCCAAAATCGCTTTCGCCTGGCGGAATTCACCGAGCGTTGCAATCATCGGGAACATAATTTTCAAATTCCCAAATGTACTTGCTCTTAACAATGCGCGTAGCTGTGTGCGGAAAATATCTTGTTCTTCCAAGCATAGACGAATTGCGCGGAAGCCTAAGAATGGGTTCATCTCTTCAGGTAGCTGTAAGTAAGACAGTTCTTTGTCTCCCCCGATATCGAGAGTACGTACAACAACCGGCTTACCTTCCATTCCTTGTAAAACCTTTTTATAGGCTTCGAACTGCTCTTCCTCTGTTGGCAGCTGGTCCTTGCCCATATATAAAAACTCAGTACGGTAGAGCCCAACGCCCTCTCCACCATTATTCACAACACCGACCAAATCTTCTGGCGTACCAATATTGGCAGCCAGTTCTACTTGGTGACCGTCTGCTGTTATCGTCTTTTCATTGACCAGCTTGGCCCATTCTACCTTTTGCTGCTCAAATTGTTGCTGTTTACGTTCGTAGTCAGCAACCACTTCAGCGCTAGGATTAATATGTATTTCTCCATTTAATCCGTCAACAATTATTAGATCACCGTCTTGAATCAGCTTCGTCGATTCTTGTGTTCCGACAACCGCTGGAATTTCCAACGAGCGAGCCATAATAGCGGAATGGGATGTTCTACCGCCGATGTCAGTTGTGAAGCCTTTAACAAATTGTCGATTTAACTGTGCAGTATCTGAAGGCGTTAAATCTTCTGCGATGACAACAACCTCTTCAGAAATCATACTTGGGTTAACAATTTTAACGCCTAGTAAATGTGACAGCAATCGTTTCGTGACGTCTCGAATGTCCGCCGCACGTTCCTGCATGTATGCATTATCCATTTGCTCAAACATCGAAATGAACATATCTGACGTTTCTTTCAAAGCGAACTCAGCATTAACTTGTTCCGTTGTAATCTTCTCTTCAATTGGTCCGATTAACTCTGGATCTGTTAGCACTAACACATGTGCATTGAAAATGGCCGCATCATCTGCGCCTAGCTCTTTTTCGGCAATATCACGAATAGCTTCTAACTCATTTTTCGAAGTAGCTAGTGCAGATTGAAAACGTGCAACTTCCGTTGCACTGTCTTCAATCGTTTTTTTACTAAAGGATAAATCAGGCTCTACCAAACAGTATGCTTTTGCAATTGCAATGCCGCTAGATGCAGCAATTCCTTTTAACAGGCTCATTATTCAGCAAGTCCTTCAGTTTTCAAAGTTTTCGCCAATTCATTAATAGCATCCTGTTCATCTGCGCCATTTGCATTTAGTTTGAAAGTTTCGCCGTGACCAATTCCTAAAGACATAACGCCTAAGATAGATTTTAGGTTAACATTTTTGCCACCAAAATCTAAATTTACATCTGATACAAATTTGTTTGCCACACTTACTAACATTGCTGCTGGACGTGCGTGAATACCTGCTTTATCCGTTACTGTAAATTGTTTTTCGACCATCTCAATCAAACTCCCTCATCTTATAATTGATAATTCTATACTTACAATACTTTTTACAGCATGTAAAAACAAATTTTATTACTTCATTTTACCTAATTCATTATTGATATAGGTGTGCAATTCTCTTCTAAGAAGGGCTTCATCGTGAATCGTTGCATGTTTAGTCATGATTGCCATCATTTCATCTACATTTACTTCATAGGGAATATAGCCATGTAAATCAAACAAAACACGCTTACGTAAACGAGACTTATCTTCATATTTCAAAAAAGAATTTGCTAAATAGAGCTTTTTATCCGTTTCTAAGAAAAACGGTGAAAAAACGATATCATAATCGAGTTTGGAGCTATGCAATTCTCGGACTGATACGACATCCAAAAATATGAACTCTGGAAACAGCTCCCGTAATTCATTGAACATGACATGCGAGACCGACACATCGGTTGGGCAAACGACAATTGCTTTAACCTTTTCATGCAGATTATCGCCTTGTTTTCGTAACCAGCCACCTATTAACATCGTTAAATAGGACATCTCACTCGCTGGAATTGCCGTGCCGATTAGCGTAGCTAGTGGCTTTGTCGACTGACTAACAAGGTGATACAATTCCTTATACTCGTTTTTCATCAGCGCATAACCAACGTCATTGATCTCTGTTAGCTGGTATTTAATACGATAATAAGCTGGTTTTAAATGCAGTAAAATTTTATTTAATAATTGTTGTCGATCCTGTAATTGGACGACTGCGCTCTCTTCGAACAACCGTAGCATTTCATCGAGCGCTTGGGCTAAATTAGGAATCGGTTCTTCTGGCGGTGCTTCGGACCAATAGACATTTGTCGTCAGCAGCCGCAACGTGATGAATAAGCGTTCCTGCACGGGAATATCCTCGATATCAAACAAAATTTCTTCTGTTGCCTGATATTCCTTCGTGTCTGATAATTCCTCGTACTGAATAGAAAATGATCTTTCGATTTTATTGTCCGCCATTCTACGAAGAACGAGCAACAAAGAATACGGTAACGTTTCGATTTCTGCATCAGCAAATTTCAAATTCAATTTCCGTTCAATCTTTTCGAGTCGAACCATTAACTCTTTCAACTCTACTTCTTGTATGTTTGCTAATTCCTTCAGTCGCTTCTTTCCATTGGGGATTGCCAGTACTTTATAAATCGTATTGATGAGGAGTCTTCGTATGGAAAACTCTTCTCCCTCCAATAGATAGCCATCTCTGCGCGAATAACGAATGACCAAATCATACTCTTCTACCCAAGCACGCGCTACGTTTAGATCACTAAGCACTGTGTTTTTACTGACATCTAAAGCGCTTGTAAAATGTAAAAGGGAAAGTTCCTCTTGCTTACTGAGAAGCATCAAGATAATCATCTGAACACGTTGCGTTTCAGATATAATCGTCATTTGTGATGAAGCAATGGATTCCCCACTTCCATAGTTTAAATATATGGAATGGTCAATGATGAAATGCCCTTGTCTAGTCCGTTCAATAATCGGAAGACGTTTAGCTTGAAGCCAGTCATTGATTTTATCGAAACTATACCCTAACTGCCTACGAGTTAAACTATACCCTTCTTCTAACTCTTTACTGGTCGTGCTAGGATTCTCCATCAATTCATCAAAAATCATACGACTTCGACTATCGAGCTGCATACTTACCCTCCCCTCATAGTTAGTATAGCACAACAAATCCAAACGTTGTACATCATTTCATCACAATTGCTTGAAATGTAATTGTACATCACTGCGCTTTACTTATTTATCAAATAAAAATAAGCCCTTCACGAAATTGTGAGGACTTGTTATTTTCCTATTATCTACTCATAAAACTCAACCAATTCAGGACATCACCTTGAATTAGTTCGCCGAAAATAGCGAGGCAGATGGAGGTAATAATACCAAAAATGACGATGTACACAACGATGTCATAGAGCGGATCAAGCATCGCTACCTCCGCAGTTTGTATTTTCACCAGTATGTAAAGGGGAACAATGAGCAATGCAAATAGGAGAGCGAATAATAGAAGTAGGTTACCGAGGCTATTGATTTTTAATAGAAGTAATAGCAATGAGATGCCAACGAGAACAGTCGATGGGATAAGATGAGTACCGTAAAGGGTGACAAGTTTTTTAAAGGTATGTTCAGGGCCAAGCAAGATTGCTGTAAGGTATAGCGAGCCAACAACAACGAATGTACTCACCACAACAAGCACTGCTGCGTTGCCAATCGTACTTAGAGATGGTGCTCCAAACTCTTTCATATTTGTGAAAATGGCCAGCCCGACAAATAAAGACAGGAAGAACATCGTTACGACAGCATAGGTGAACTCCTTTATTTCTTGTATAAAAATTTCACTCGGTTGTTTCAAATATTTTAATAGATAATGACCGTATCCTTTGAACATTTTACTTGTCTTTTCCGCATAACCATTCGATTGCCGCCTCACCAGCATTGTTCTTGTCGCCGCCAGCTCACTCCCTAAAGGCGTTCCGCACTTCGCGCAAAATTGTCCTTCCCTTTGATGATTTCCACAATGTATACAATACAATTCATTTCTCCTTCCATTTTTGATGAAATCTCAAAGAATCGTTCGACAAATTTCTTACTTTCCCACACCTGTGGATAAGTTTATAAACATTATACCGACCACTCAGTATGAATTATCCAGCTTTATGAACAAGTTAACCACAAGTTATCCACTAACGACTGTGGATAAAAGAACGATTGTTCTATTTCTCTTTTTTTGGTAGATTAAATATAGAGCTTTATTACTTAACATTCTATGCCCAAGCATTTTAGTTTAGTACAACATACACTACAAAATTGGAGGTGACCTTTCAAATGACTCAACTACCCGACGCATTACTCATTAAATCCTATACTACTGCTAAGTCTTCTAATTTCAGTCCCCTCTTCATTCAGTTATTGGAAATCGAAATTCGCCGACGATCCTTATCACCTTTACTTTAACTCCATTATCACCCAATAAAAAAGGCAGTTGATTCTCTATTAAAAGGAGAACCAACTGCCTTTTTACTTATTTCACGGTGACGTCTACATAAATTCCTTTTTTCATTGAATGATGATTGACCCCTTTCCAATTCGGATGGATGACAAGCATATAGCTTTTACCCGCTACTAACGGCTTTGTTGGCGTTACTGTTACAGTTCTTTCATTCGTAACGCTAACAGCTACAGCGCTTTCTCCCCCACCTAACTGGATGAGTTGGACATCGCCTTTTTTGAGCTTGCTCCAATCCATCTCTGCATTCATCTCCACTTGAAATGTCTTAGCAACTGGGACATTGGTCAGTTTAGGAAACGCCTTATAGCCCTGCCATTGCGCAATCAGTTGAGCACGATGCGACACATCTAACTCTGATTCCTTTGCCGTAACGACATCCGGCTTCACACCGACTTTATCCACAGCCTGTCCCCCCGGCGAATAAAATCGAGCCGTTGTCAATTTTAAAACACTGTCGTCTGTGAAATGAAACATTGACTGCATGGAACCTTTACCATAGCTTGTTTGACCATATATCGTTGCCAGCTTTTGTTCCTTGACTGCTGCAGCCACCATCTCCGATGCACTCGCGCTATAGCCATTCATCAAAAGATGCGTAGGCACAGTAAACTTATAAGGCTGAGAAATTGCCTTATAAGTTTGTGGCTTACCGGTCTTTTCCCTTAACTGAAAGGCTCCGACTGCATTCGGGAAAAATCCCGTTATATCCTGCGCGACAGAAATATAACCTCCACCATTATTCCGGAAATCTACAATCCAACCCTTCGCACCATGCATCGATCGAATCGCGGCATTCACTTCCTTTGCGGATTCAGTAGCAAAGCTGTTCAGGCGGATATAGCCAATACTACCACCTAGCATGGTCGATTCAACGTTGGCCATCGTAATGACTTCACGTGTAATTCGCATTAGAAGTGGTTGCGTTTGCCCCGGCCGTTCAATCGTCAGCATCACGACTGTATTTTCTTGACCACCAATCCATGACACAGCAGTTTGTGCTGACTTGCCGACAAGACTTTGTGTGCCAACATGCGTAATCACATCGCCAGCCAAAATACCCGCCCGCTCTGCCGGTCCCTTTGGAATAACCGACGTCACCTTAATCCCTTTGACATCTTCCTCAAGAACAATACCTATGCCAATAATCCGCTGTTCAATGCCATTGATAAAGCCCTGATATTCTTGTGCAGTCATATAGACAGAGTAGGGATCCAGTTGCTTTGTAATTTCTAACGCTGTATTTTTCATCAAAACCGATTCCGGAACGTCATCGACATAATAATCCCGGATGAGCTGCCTCATATCTTCTAGCGGTTCAGCTGACGCCGATGTGGCGAATGGCAATATAACGAATAACATTGTAAATAACGCCAATAGCCATCTACTATTTCTCTTCAAAACAACAAGCCCCCAGTCCTCTAAAACACTTTTCCCTATTATACTATTCATTCCACTCTAGGGAATAGCATAATAGAATAAAGTTATCCACAGATGGCCGAGTTATACACTGGTTATTAACAGGTTACTAACTAGTTATCCACGGTAGTGGGATAACTGTCGGATGGATTGGACTGTCTAGGGGGAACTGGACTACGCTTTGGCCGAACTCGGCTATCTATTTTGGAAACTCGACTACGCATTCGACGAACTCGACTACCCCGGGGGAACTTAACAACCTGGTAATTACATTTTTATTTCCTTTTTATTGATAATATAGATTTGTTTCTCTCGTTCTATCTGTGCGGAGATGCTCAACAATGTGTGCAGACGCTGGTATTGATTTACTATCGTATGTCTGGAGGCTTTCACATGAATGCTTGTACCTTCCATGAAGGTGACGATTGACCGCCCCTTCGAAACTTCAGCGATGGTAAATCGGTGGTTAAAGAGCCAGACACAATCAGCATTTTCAGGTGACGCCGTAGGATAGACGCCTAGCTCATTCGGCGCAATGATGAACGGAGGCTTCTGTACAAAATTCAAAAGGATAGAAGCAGCCTGCATGCGCCCCTTCATTGTCGAAAAATAATGGAGACATGCCTTATCAAGTAATTGAGGTGGAGATAGTTTGGAATAATAAATACCATGCGTCGTACTGATTTTTGATTTAAAACCCCCGGTAAAAATTGATTCAAGCGCCAACGCCCTTGTATCTAGTAAATAGGAATCACATGCTCGCACTAAAAAATCCCCCTTCTACCTTTTATACTTCTAGATTACCATTCCTATACATGTTTGAATAGCATGAATTTAACAAAAATATAGTATTTTTTGCACAATTGCAACAACTACTTGTTATATGACTATGTCATACGTAATGTTTGATGCTCCAAACATCATAAGAGCCCATTGGTCCCACTAATTCGAATGAACTACGATGGAGTCACCCGGGAATACAAAGCATCGTGCACGGTCAGGAAGGCCGTAAAATTGAATAATTTCGAAGAGATATTGGAGCAATATGAGCCGATGATTTCTGCATCGATCCGCAAGCTGAACATTTACCGTGATTATGAGCATTTTCGCCAGGCAGGTCGAGTTGCCTTATGGCAGGCGTGGAAGCGTTTTGACGAAAATAAAGGGAATTTCACAGCATTTGCCTATCGAAGTATCCGAGGCGCCCTATTGGATGAATTAAAAAAAGAAAGTCGATTTGATGTACATCATATGCCGATGGAGGATGGCTTAATGGAAAATATCGTAGATACAGCTTGTTATACAGACTGTGAATGGTTTGGTGAGCTTGCGGAGGCACTTGATTTATTGTCACCGACAGAAATGGAACTGATCCAATGGTTATTCGTCGAGGGCGTACCACTGGCTGAATGCGCTGATCGCAGCGGTATTTCAGTGGCAGGCGTCAAGAAACGGAGAGAGCGAATGTTAGTCAAATTGAGGAAATCACTATCGTAGGATGAAAAATTAGACGAGAGGAAATGCTATTCAAAGGGAAAAGGCTGATATTTTCACAGAAGCTAACGGCACAAAAAGACCCGCAGAGGACTAAGCGTCTCTACGGGCCTTTTTTGCCATCAACCAAGTTCACTAAACTTATCTCTATTGTATAAAGGGAATAACTCTACATACCCATTGTACCATAATCCTCTGGAATCTCAATCATTAAATATCGATAAATTTATTTTATTATCGTTCGGTATAAGAACACAGAGAAGTCTGCACGACTAATGTTTTGTCCTGGTCCAAACTTGCCTCCACCGATTCCTTGCGTAATATCATTTGCGGCAAGTGAATTAATCGCGTCAGCGGCGAAGCTTCCCTTAATGTCCTTAAAATAGTTTTCTTTAGCGAGTGGTAATTTGAATCCACGCTGTAAAATAGCGGCCATTTCAGCACGTGTAAGCTTACCATTTGGATCGAATTTCTTACCGCCTTCTTTTCCGCGAATAATTCCTGCGTTCGCGACAGCTGCAACTTCTTTGTAAAATGTCATATTCGTTGTCATATCAGTAAAACCTGGATTTTCCACATTATCGAGAGGTAGTTTTAGAGCACGAGCCAATAAAATTGCCCCTTGCTGTCTAGTTAACTCCTGATAAGGACCGAATGTGCCATCTGCGTAACCAGCAATAATTCCTTCATTCACAAGACTCTTAATTTCTTTTTCTGCTCTGAAAGTAAGTCCGGTATCTTTGAAAAGACCTTCCTTGTAATTTTCATTGAACAGTGATTTTACTTCATCGATCATAATTGAACCTTTTGTTTTTAGCGCCGCGGTAGGCTGTGCGATGTAAATTTGTTTCAATGTTACATCCCCGACAACTTCAGATGGAATTTGTGCAGTAACGTAGTTCCAGCCAATCCATTTCAAACCATTCTCAGGTGTGAAATCAATCGTATATTCCTTCCCAGTGCTATCTGCAATTTTCCCACGAAGCCAGGTTTGACCAGCATCGCCGTATACACGCGCGGATAATTTGATTGGCTTGCCGCCCATTTTGAGTGGCGTTACAGCTTCAATATAAGCAGCAGATGTGCCTGTTTGCCCAGTGAAATCATAAGTTAATTTCAATGCACCTTTTCCACCAAATGCAGGCTCTTTCGCCCCATTCAATGAAATCTGTGCTTTACCATTGGTGCTAGTCGCCTTCCAATTACCAATTGTCTCCATTGCATCAATCCGATAAAATTCACCTGTAATGGTGACAGGGATACTCACTGTTTTATTAGCAAGTGTTGCTGTTATCGTTCCAGCACCATTTTTCGTTGAAGCAGTAAAGGTTCCGTCTGCCGTAATCGTGCCAGCTTGTGCAGTTGTAGACCATTTCACTAATGAAGGATCGAAAACGACCTCTCTATTTTTAGCATCAAAAGCTTTGACAGTCATCTTACGCGTTTCACCCGCACGAACTTCTACATTTGTACTCGATGGCGCAATTTTCGTAATGGCTTCAACTACTTCAAAAGAAATATTCGCTGTTGCACCGCTGTTTTGAACAGTAATTGAACCAGCGCCCGCTTTTTGAGCAGTGAAATTTAAGCCATTTGCTGTTATCAAACTTTGTGGTGATGTAATTTTGACGTCCGCTGCATTGAAAGTGAGTGGGTTATAATAGTTGTCCATTAAATAATCAACAACGACAGAACCTTTGGTACCCTTCAAATAGACGCCTTGCCTCGCAAGGTGAGCACCAACCGTTGTCGGTGTTCCTTTTGGAGCTGTCGATAATGCAAACAGAGCTGTCGAAACGGCACGTTCAGAACCATCTGACGGTTTATTAAACAAAGTGACATTAAAATCTCCAGGATTGCGGACAGCCATCGTTGTCGAGCCACCACCATCTAGGTTCAATGCATGATCAGCACCGATGGACACAAGATATTCTGCAAACTCTTTTAAACTCATACCCTGACTGTAGGGCGCCTGTCTTCCATCAACAGTTACCATAAATACTTTTGAGCCAGTTTTGTCGATTGCAATCGCTGTACGCGGCGCTCGCTCTCTCGCTCTATCACTCGTCGGATCAATCGCAAGTTCGACTTTACCGTTCTTCACAAGCTCTGGACCTGAAGTCAGCATGAAAGATGACCCTTTCCATTGCTCGTCAATATTCGTGCTAATCGAAATGGATTCGCCAATTTGAATATCTTTAACAAGTTGCATCGCTTCGCCATGAGCCGATAATACAAATCCATCTTTCGGAATTGTAGATGCAGTTTGGTCGCCACGATTTCGAATACTAGAAACTGTACCTGTAACCGTTTCTCCAAAATTGAGAGCCGTGCCACCCGTTACACCTGTAATGACTAATTCAATACCAAGTGCGTTTGTTTCCGTAGTAGGCTTCGGATAAAGCGGTGTGTACAATATTAAATTGTCATTTGAACGGTGCTTGTCCGTGCTAGTAATCGGATAATCTGTGCCACCGTAATTGAATGATAGACTCAAATTATAAGCATCTATCTTCCCTTTACCATTTTTATCAATCCCAAATGCAATTGGGCGATTCACATATTGATCAGCACCTGACGCGATAATTCCTGCGTTCATTAGCCTGTCCCGATAAGCGATTAAATACATCGGTAAATAGCCTTGGTCACTCGACCAGAAAAACGAACCATTAATAGCTCCCGTTACTTGCTTTCCTGCACCAGTATAAGCATTTGCCTGAGCGGTCGTCCGCAAAAGCTTATTCAGCGGTGTCGGATAGCCAACATCGACAGTTGTATAAGGATTATTCAAGTCAACCGTCAAATGACGAATTGCCTGTGGATTTCCCGAAATGACATTTTGGTTATATTCATATTGCGTTCCTTCTGAAATCTTAATCTGTTCCTTCTCCGCGGCAATTGACATTGTTGGCAAAACCAACAAAAACACGAGCAACATCACAACAATCTTATTTACTTTAGTATGTTTTAACAAGGATACTACTAACCTCCGGCCTCTTATGTAATAAATCTATTATAGACTGTTATTCTACAAAAATCATAAATCTATTGAAAGTATTCCATTTTCCTACTAATTAACTAGTAAAAGTGGTAATTTTCTGCATACGGCTGGGGTGATGGTTGCACACTTCGCGCTAATGGTTGGAAGCTTTACCGACTTTGTTGGACACTCCACGGGTTTTGTTGCACACCTGGTCGATTTCGCTGCACACTCCCTCTTTAACACGACAAAAAAGAGATCGCCTTCGCTAGCTTGCGAAAAGCAATCTCTTTTTTTATTTCAGCAATTCGTTTTTGCGTCCTGTTAATGCGAGGAAGCCGGCCATTAGCATGTAGTAATACATGGTGAATGTTTTATCTTCCCATATGTTGTAAACTAGGCCACACCAGAATATGCCGATGAGTGCCGCAAGCATTGGGACTGCCATTGCGGACTCTTTGCGCTTCTTCCAGAAAGTGACGAGCATACCGAGAAGAAATACTGCGAATAAAATGACGCCGACAGCACCATTTTGTGCAATCACTTGAATGTATTGGTTATCCGAATAAATATTGACCCGAATATCATAAAACTTATAGATTGGAGACGAGTAGGTTTTCGTTGCTGAATCTCCGTATGTTCCAAAACCACTTCCCATAATTGGATAGTCTTTGAACACCTCGAATCCTTTGTTAACAATAAAGAGACGACCTGTCGTTTTACTCTTATCTAATGTGCTTGCATTGAAAGTTTCTGCAATACGGTTTCCTTCGACAGCAAATCCAGCATCTGCGTCGGGGGCACCCGTTCGCACAAAGTTACCAATTTCTGTATGACTGCTGATCCACTGCGTTCCGTATGTAACAGGAACTGTTATAAGAACAAAGCCTAGCCCGATAACAGCAGCAGATTTCACTACAAATTTCCAGTTACGTGTAAATAAGAAGTAAACAGCTAAGCTGACCGCAAAAGCAATCCATGTTCCGCGGCTGTAAGTTAAAATCCACGTTCCTGCAATGAGCACAAGTGCGATGTTTATGAGCCACTGTACTTTATTTTTCGGTAGCAATGTTTTTAAGTAATACGTTAAAATACCCGCGATTGTTAAATAAACGGACAAGACATTCGGGTTATTGAGCAGGCCGTAAATTCTACTGCTGTTATTAGGGGAAAGCTGACGATTCACCCATTTTTCAGGCATAAGAGCAGAACGCATAGATAGTTTTTCAACAAGTCCTTGTATCACAAGGATAATTGCGACGACTAAAGTAAGCGTAAGGAAATTCTTAATATCCCTTTTCGTAATCTCTAACCGTTTGACAATGTATAACAATAGAAACGTAATCACAAATGCACGTAATTGGAAAACAATCGCTCCGATAACGACGTTGCTCATAAAGGCGGAAATCGTTCCGACTAGCAAAAATGCTAGGAACGCCCACTCATATAATTCAAAACGGAATATTGATTTCACGTCTTTTCGCGAATCCCAAACGACACGTAGGAACGCAAAAACGATGATGATATCGCCAATTAATTTAAGTGCAGGGTTCACTTCAACTAAAAATGAACGCATTGGGAAATAAATCAGTAAAAATAATATCGTTTGCTTAGGTCTCACCAAGGCGGCAAATGCTAATAGTAAAGTAATAGCATAAGCGAGTGGAGTTGACGGGATGAGCAGTGCGACAACTAGTAGAAGCGCACCTATTAGTGGAACTGCCATTTCTGGTAATCTAGAAGTGAAATTCATGCGATAAACCCTTTCTATTCTTCATTCGAAATTTTATTATAGCATAAGACTTGTCCTTTCATGTCACTATTTTTCTATGCCTCTACTAGTAGACGCATCAGAATAGATTTGGATGCATCGTTTTAATGAAATAAAAAAGTTTACCGCACTATAAAATACGGTAAACCTGTTTATATTAGAATTATTTATTAAAAAATGTAGATGTTAGCTGATCGTACCAACGTTTATAAACCGGATGATCGATTGTCGCCATTCGTTCAACCATATTTGTCGCTTGGTAGAACATCATTCCTTTTTCACTCAGCCCATAGCGCTTGGCAAAATCCATATACAGATCGAATGCCTCCACACCTTCACCTTGCTCCACGTGGCCCGCCCCATAAGAATCAATCTCAATCGTAATACCTGTGCCGTAAATTTGAGCATTTAAAAAGGCACGGTGGAGTCGTTCTTCTTTGTTTGGTGTTGCTGTACGGAATGCATTCGGCTGTAAAAATGCTGCGTCGAAGCCGTAGTTGCTCCATTTATAAAAATTCGTTGACGTTGCATGTGGTGAATAAATGAAAAACTTGTCATGCTTTTTAACTAAGCTTGAAAGTGTAGAAATAAGCACTTCGTCTTCAACCGTTCTGACCGTCTCACTTAACCAATAAAAACCTTTGAAATTTAAATGCTCGTACTTTTCATTACTAAATTCATTCAACACATTGTTAACATACCAACTAGCCATATCATATCGATTATATACCGTGTTATCTTGCTCCCGACCGTCCAACGTAATAATATTACCATTACGTTTTGGATACGGAATTGCAATATACACATCTACTACTCTATCATTTTGTTTAGCAGACTCATTTAAATTAACAATCGCGCCTGTTGGATCAAATGTCCGCTTAATATAATTATCCCAGTCCTCGTAATTCGCTTGGTTCGTAGCTCCATCGACGAATTGATTACCACTTTCGTTGTAGCGAAGTCCTAAAAATATGAACGTATCGAACATTGCCTTAGCTGCCTGATCTTCTGTTGCGCCGTGCTTCATATAATGATTAAAGAACTCTGGCGTAAATGAATTTTTTTCATTAAAGCCGTTATAAATCAGTACTCCACTATTCAAATTCGTTCGATCCGCAGTAGCAATCGTTTGCGAATACTCTATGAATTTATTGCTTTGTGGATGAATTGTGCCATCCTCATAATAAGCAACTTCTTCTAATGCATCTTCAACAGATGGAACGACTGCCACCGTTTGTCCGCCACTTTTCACTTCATAAGCGATCGGTTTTTGATAGACCCGTGATAAAAATGCACTAAATTGTGCTCTTGTCACTTTATCTTTCGGACGGAATGTACCATCGTTATAACCAGTCGTCACTTCATACATTGCAATTGCATCAATATATTTATAGTAAGGATTACTTTGAGTAACATCTTTAAAATTCGATGTATTCTTGCCTTCATATGAATAAGCAATCGCCAGCATACGCGACATTTCATCACGTGTTAATGCTGCATTAGGCTCGAACTTCCATGCCACTTTGGTTTCGGTTTTAGTTTTGTCTTTGTCTTTGTCTTTGTCTTCAACTTTGTTTTCGACTTCGACTTCGACTTTGACTTCGGTTAACGATAACCAGCCACGTTCTATTGCAATCATCACCTCTTTATAGCTTGGTGAATTTGCATGCATATCTTCCAATTCAATCGGGGTATTTTCATAGTTCACGAGGTCAAGAGCACGTGTCATCATGACTGCTGCATCTTTTCGCGAGATATTAGCACCCGGCACAAAGTTTCCATTTGCAAATCCTCGAATTACTTCATGCTCTGCAATGAATTGAATATCTGCATATGCCCAGTGCTCATAAGTTACATCCTTATAGATTGTAGCTTGCGCCGTTTCAGAATAAAGAAGTGTTACAGCTAAACATGACATAAAAATTACAACAGACTGCATAAAACGTTTCATCAATTTACCCCCGCATTTCTATTATTTTGCCATTTATTTATATCATTCTCCACTAATTAGCGAATAATGTAAAGTAGTAACCTTTTTCAGAAAATAATATTTCCAATACTCATTTTGCTTAATTCAAAAAACCTACTAAACATACTTTAAAAGGAAATGTTGAGCACCGTTTCCTTATAAGGTGAGGCATAGGTATGTTGAGTTGACTGTTAAATCTTGTTATAATAACAAGAAGAGTTTGTATTTATATCCTAAGGAGGATTGATTATCAAGTGAATAAGTCAAGTAAACTATGGAAATTAACGATGGCTAGCGCAATGCTCACTGGGACAATTGTCGTTGCTACACCTAGCATTGAAGCAGCTCCAGTGTCATTTAAAGATTTAAAACCAGGCGATTTTGGCTACAGTGAAATTATGAATTTGACGTCAAGAGGGGTTATTGGCGGCTATCAGGATAGTACGTTTCGATCCAGTCAGGCAGTGACACGCGGACAATCTGCGAAGATTTTAGCTGAAGCATTGAATCTTGACCTGTCAAATGTTAAAGATCCTAAGTTAAAGGACGTTCCACAGTCACATCCTTACTACACGTATATCGCTGCATTAGCAAATAATAAAATTATTGCAGGCTACAAAAATGGAAAGTTCGGTGTCAATGACACATTAAAGCGCGGTCAAATGGCGAAAATTTTATCAGTAGCCTACAAATTTGAAGCTTCAAAAGATGCAAAATTCCCTTTCAAGGATGTCCCAGCGGGCAACCAAGAGGCTAAATATATTCAAGCCTTAGTGGAAAACAAAGTCACACAAGGAACAACGGCCACCACATTTGCACCAAACGGAACAGTCACACGCGGACAAATGGCTATTTTCATCTATCGCAGTGACTTAGTTAAACACGGCTCTTATGCAAGCGCGACGATAAGAGAGTTGAAGAATGGTCAACTCCTCACATCAGCAGGTACATATTCAGTTTCTGATTCCTTGAAGAAAAGTCTTTTTGCACCAACTAACGCCCAGGCTCTAAATGGGGCTAGCGTATCGGTACGTCTAATCGGTGGAATCGTCTCTGAAGTTGATAGGCTTGAATTAAATGCTTCAGGTAGCTCTTTGAATGAAGCAATCTTTGACGGTGGCTCCAGTAAAATCGGCGGGGATTTAACAATTCAAGGAAACTACCTACGCGTGAAAAACCTAACCGTTGACGGTGATTTAACAATAGGTGCAAAAGTACAAAACGGCTTTACTAGCCAAAATATTAAAGTAGGTGGAGATACTTCGTTAAATAATACGGGTTCTACCTCCACTTCTTATGCAACAGTTGTGTTCCAGGATGCTACGTTAAACAACCTATTTGCCGACAAAAAAACATCATCAGTCATTTTAGAAGGTAAATCAGCTGTTAAAGATATTAAGATATCTCAAAACACAAAACTGATTGCCGATAGTAAGATGAAGCTTGCCAAAGTCGAAGTTGTCGGAGCAGCAAGCGAAGTTGAACTAGATGCAACCATTACAAATTTAGAGGTAAAATCAACACCCCAAACATACATTGCAGGCGCAGGAGTTATTACGAATATTCTCGTGGACACACCAGCAAGAGTACAGCTCCTATCAACAGGTAAAATCACGAACTTAACACCATCGCGAATTTCTTCATTATCACTAGGTGCAAATACCGAAGTTACGAATTTGAAGATTCCACTAGGCATGCATGCAACTGAAGTTATCGATAACTTTAATAGCATTGTACAAAACGTTCAACAAATTGATGGCAAGAAAAACACAGATTATGTGAAGCCAACAAATCCTACTACACCTCCGAAACCGACGACACCGACGACACCAGGGGCGGGGACTGGGGATGCGGCAGGAGTTAACGAATTAATCAGGAAAATTTCACCGGGCAGTCCTTCATATATTGCTGATGCAAGAGCAGCAAGAGCAGCCTACAATGCTTTGCCAGCTGCGCAGAAAAGATCTGCTAACATAACGGATCTCGAAGCTGCTGAGAAACCAATTGTCGCAAATACGCAGCAATTGAAAGAGGCACTGCAAGATGGGAACCTGGCCTATATTATTTTAGCGAATAATATTGTATTGACAGAATATATTGAAGTAAATAGACGTGTTGTTATTAACGGAGACGGCAAAACATTGTCGATTCAAGGGAAGACTGCATTATCTAATCCAGCTAAAAACTCCATGCTAATTATTAAGGGGAATAATGTTGATATTTCCAATTTAACAATCGACGCCGCTGGAATTGGAAATGAAGCATGGATTCAAGGTCAGCCGATGTATATAGGGATGGAAATAGATAACCGTTCAGGTACCGTATTAAATAATGTTACTTTTAGAAATGGGCATGTAGGGTTATTCATTAATGCAACTAGCACTAATGTGATTTTGGACGCTACGAATATAACGACACAGAATCAGAAACAAGGAGGTATCGCTGTTAACATTGCAGCAGCCCATAATGTGACCATAAATACAAAAGCACCTTTCAATACCCATACACATCCTGGAATACCAGCGATTTGGGCTGAAGGTGGCGGTACCATCAATGTTAGCAGCGGCTACAACCAAACACTAGTAGGAAGTAAATTACACTTTAATAAGTAATATTTGATAATATCTTATATAGGAGTTTCCTTTAGTCATTAATCGATTTTCGATAACAGAACAATAAGAGCCCCATGATTGATAGTCAATCGTGAGGCTCTTATTTGTCTTATTTTAGCTAGGCTGATGGTGATTGCTTGATGATGCCTAGAGGGTTTTGTTGGACACTCCAAGTGATTGGTTGCACGCTCGACGTGTTTCGTTGGACACTCCGAGTAAATGGTTGCACACTTGACGGGTTTTGTTGCACACTCCGAGTAAATCGTTGCACACTTCATGCTTTTTGTTGGAAACTTCACGGATTTCGTTGGAAGGTCATACGATCGTTGCACACTCGAAGTGTTTCGTTGGACACTCCGAGCGAATGGTTGCACACTTCATGCTTTTTGTTGGAAACTTCACGAGTTTCGTTGGAAAGTCACTCGATGGTTGCACACTCGACGGGTTTTGTTGCACACTCCGAGTAAATCGTTGCACACTCCATACTTTTTGTTGGAAGCCTCACACACTCTATTACCAGCACCAACCCCACACCCAAAAACAGCCCTTCAATTGAGTAAATCCAATCGAAGGGCTGTCCTTTTTAAGCTATCACGATGCTACAAACAAGTTATTCTTTCTTCCTTACTAAATACTTATGAAATATGATTTGCTTGGATTTTCCTAAGGTTCTTCGCGCAGTATTAGGGGAATAGAAATGCACTTTCGCCACCTGAACATGATCCTCTTCAGCGTCATAGTCAACCACCGCAATATCAGTTGCGCCAGCATCCTCGAGCATTTCAGCCATCTTCCCCGTCTGCATACAAACTCCTAAAATGACATGTGTTGTTTTGCGTGTCCTCATCCCATTTCCTCCTTTTCCAATCATCTGTGTTTCCAGCTAATAAGAAAGCAGTTAGTCCTTTGAGACCTGAGTGTTACGTGATCCTATTATACCATTTCTCTTTATAAATTTTGCTAAAAATATGAGAAAATTTGAAACATTTTCTTGCATTTTTAGTGATTTTTTGTCGTATTCTGTCTAACAGCTAACACTTAGAGAATGGCAGTATAAACGAGGTCTTACGTAGAGTCATAAACAAATCGAGGTTTTAAAAATATGCTATAAATTCATTACTTCGCTAAATTAATCACGCAGTTTTGCTTAGCAATCAACGTACAGGATCTATCCATAAAAAATTTGTGAATCGTGTATCCCTTTCTTCCTTTTCATTCTATATAAAGGGTGAAAGGAGGTGATGAGCATGGCGACAATCGAATTTAAAAATGCAGTTGGTCGGGTTTACTTCGATGGTGGTTTGACGGATGAAGGCAAACTAATCCGCAAGTCAAAAACCTACCGTAACGTTGCAAAAAATGCAACAGCAGATGACTTGTACAAAGCGCTCGAACAACTTGCGCAGTTATCCGATTTTCCATTCATCGGTGCAGACAAGGTGGAAACATCAAACGTCATTAACTAATCGGATGGGCTCAGTTTTATAAAGAAAGGAGGGATGGAGAATGGCAAAAACATTGCAATTGAATTTCAGTACAGCAGCCGGCAAAAACGTGATGCTGACAGTGGACGAGCCACGTGCAGGTTTAACGGCAGCAGCCGTGGAAGCTGCGATGCAGGAAATTATCGCATCAGGCGTGTTCGAAGTGGATGGATCTCCACTTGAAACGTCAAAAAGCGCTCGAATCGTCGAGCGTCATGTGACTGAACTCGAATAAGGTACCAAGCTGTATGAACCGGCTCCTCAGTTTTCCTACTGGGGAACCGGTTTTTTAATTAATCACAGAAGGGAGGAAACGAGATGGAACAATGGATGAATCTCATACAGGAAATCGGCTTCCCGATATTCGTATCATTCTATCTTTTACACCGGCTCGAAACAAAGCTCGTCGCCATACATGATGTGCTACTTTCATTGAAGATGAAGTGAATGTGAAGCGGTGGTACATGTGGATTCAATCTTACTATTTCTTTTGATTTACATCTCATCCAATTAGCCGATCGTCTGACTGATTGGATGAGTAACTGAGGTAAGAATCGAGGGAGCCTAATTGGCTTTAGTTGCCTTATAACCTCTTCCAATCAATTCACGAACATTATGCATCGTAACATAGGCTTGCTCATCAATTTCTTTAATAATACTTTTTAGTCGAACAATTTCTTGTTTGCTAATGACAATATACAAAACTTCTTTATTTGCTTTCGTATAGCCGCCGCGCCCTTCTAAAACAGTGACTCCCCTCGACATACTATCCATGACTTTATTCAAAACTTCGTTTGGTGAATTTGAAATAATTAAAACGGCTACTCTTTCATCTAGCCCTTCGACAATAAAATCAATGGCTTTTGCACCAATATAAACAGTCAGTAAAGTGAGCATTGCTTTTTCTAAACCAATTATAAAAATAGAGCCCGCAACGACTATAATATCGATAATTAGCATACTCTTTCCGATACTCCAGCCCCAATATTGGTTAGCCATTCTAGCAAGGACTGTCGTTCCACCATTGGTTCCGCCTGTTCGAAAGATAATGCCTAAACCAATACCTACTAATAATCCTGCAAAGATAGCTGCTAAAAGTGTATCCTCTGTCAGTACTTTTCCCGCATCTTCAGTTACATACAAAAAAGCAGAGCAGGATACAATGGAAAATAACGTATAAAGAACAGTCCGTTTATCAAAAAGCTTATAGCCAACCAAAAATAAAAGCATATTTAAAATAAAGTTAATAATCCCTGGTGACCATTGGAATAAATAGTGTGCAATAATTGTCAGTCCAATAATTCCGCCTTCTGATAACAGATTTGGGAGGGTGAAATAATTTATACCAATAGCAAAAATAAATCCACCAATCGTGATCAATACAATATCTTGGATTGTTTTTTTCATATTATTTTCTTCCTTAGTTATTATGACTTTTTCGTTAGTTAGTTACACTCTCCAAAGAGCTAGCAGCTTGAGATAGCTCGTCTTAATAATCTTGAATGCTTTGTAAAAATAAATCATAATCTTTATTTTGAATTAGCCGATTTACATTTTCCTTATTACTTGTCCACTTGGAAAACATATCACATAAAATACTTAAGTTATGGTCGCCATCTCTTTTTGTTTTGATGATAAACAGGACTCTAATGATATCCTTATCCCAAATAATTGGGTTTTCAAGTACAGCAATAAAGCAAAATGACTTTCGGCATATTTTATATAAATCCTGAAGATGGACAATATTATTACCAATTTCATGCGCAACAAACGGCATATCCATCTGAACGTCTGGTTTTATAATATCTAAAGACTGCAGTTTTTTTACTAAATTACTCAAAACACTCTCTTTATCTTTTCCCTCTAAATAGAAGTCCGAAAATTGAGGTTGGAAATAGTTTTCTATATTGAGTTTATAAAGATCTGTTTTATTGGTGTACTCTCTAATTTCATTAATATAATTCCCTTTTTCAATCGCTACTTGCAAGATATTTCTAGATAATTCTACTTCGTAGGAGGATACCAATATATCAATATCATCTAAATGACTAATTGCTTTTTCCTTAGAGTCATAATTAATTAATTCATACTTTTCATCTGAAAAGTTTTCTTTAATCTCATTAATATACATAATGGTTTCCGCTCTGCCCCTACCACTCATTAAGCCAATTGTGATTTTTTTATTCTTTTGAAGGTTTCTTAAGGCAACATTGAAATAGAGTACCAAATAACCAAACTCGTCTAAATTGATTTGTACATCGTAGTGATTTTGAATAATCTCAGTTGCTGAGATCGTCACCTTGGTGGCAAAGATATATTTTTGAAGATTTTCATGTACAACTGGATTTCGGATGACCATATTATTCCGGATTCGCTTGATCATTTGCGGAATGTGTAATGCTAAAAATTGATTAAGTGTCTTATCTTCTGAAATATCTATATCAAAATTACTTTTAATTTCAGCGTATATATTTTCTAAAACCTTTTTTACTTCAGTTTGTTGTTCATCGGTAATACTCGTCGAATCATTTAAGAGCTGCTTACTTTCAATATGCATAAAAATATAAGCACTATCTACCTCTTGAAAATTACAGCCAAATAGCGCGTTGAGTCTCATGGAAAGATTTTCGCTCGCCTTAAAAATTTCCTTCGTTCTGATTTTTTTCAAATATGTGTTGGGTACCGTAATTTTATTACCGGAAAGATTCCTTTGAATAGAAATAAAGATATGGATTGCGATGTTTTTTATCGAGAAGTCGGATAATACTATCAGGTACTCTTCGCAAACGATTCTCAGTATAGATTCGATTGTTTGAATATATTTGTCATTATGCTCTTTAAAATAAGAGGATTCGTTCTTACTTTCATACCCTAGCTTTGTGTTATTATGATAATAATATTCTGCGATACACATCCGCTTATTGATTTCTGTACCTTGAATCATTATTCCGTGGTTTGCTTTTGAGGTTAATTTTAGTTCGTATTTGTTTAGAACTTTTTTAACTTCTATCATATCTGCATTTAAAGTAGATCGGCTAATAAACATGTCATTGGCGAGTACGTCTAATTTAATATAAACATCCTTCAGTAACAGACGCCTTAGGACATAAAAAACCCGTTCATAGTTATTTTTCTTAAAAGTATATAATCTTTCTACATTCATAGACTTCAGCTGGTTCGTTAAAAAAGTGATACTATCCGCATTTTCATAGTTAAGTTTGTAGCCTTGATTCGGTTTAGAATGAATGGTTATTCCATAATCCGATAATTTTACTTTCAGGTTAGAAATATCTGTTTTAACGGTTCTAACTGAAGTGTCTACAACAAGGGATAAATCAGTAGAGGTTAAGCTTTTTTTATGAAATAATTCATTTAATATAAGTAGTTCTCTACGACTAAAGTTCAACATCTCTCCCCCTCCTATGCGTTAAAAAAATTACTGTAATCACGTAGATTACAGTAATCATTTTTTATATAATTCCTATTAGGGACCCAACTATACCAAAAATGATTGTAATGAACAATATAGTTGTTGGCTTGAAGCCCTTTTTTAATAACAGGAACATAGATAATGTATATAAAAGTGGTAATAACAGTGGGAATATTTGATCTAAATAATCTTGCATTGGAATTTTTTGATCTCCAACGGTGAATACAAAGGCTGAATTAAGTTTTACCATGGAAGCACTCATTGCCCCAATTACCATGAGTCCAACAACGGTAGCCCCTTTTGAGATTTTCTCCATGATACCAGAGTTATTAGCTTGTTGCATAATGCCTGTCCCTAACTTGTATCCATAAATCCCACCATAATATCTAACTAACATATGCGGAACATTAAAGAGTAATAAAAATAATATGGGTCCTAATATACTTCCTTGTTGAGCTAAGGACAAACCAATTCCGACAGCGATAATTCGCAGCGTTCCCCAGAAAAGGGAGTCGCCAATCCCAGCGAATGGGCCCATTAAACCTATTTTCACGTTATTAATGATGCTTTTGTCGAAAGATGGATTTTCACTTGCTTCCTTCTCCAATGCAGTGGCAACGCCAGTTATCGTAGTAACCACATGTGGTGTCGTATTAAAAATATTCATATGGCGCTCAAGTGCCTCAGCTTGTTCCTCTTTGGTTTTATAATACCGTTTAATCGCAGGCCACATTCCGATTGAAAACCCTAACGCTTGTTGTCTTTCATAGTTATAGGAAGCCTCTAGCATAAATGAGTTCCAGAAAATCTCGCGCATCATTTTTTTCTCATCTTTTGTTAGTTTCTTTTTATCAGACATCGAATAGGTCCTCCTCATCTATATTTGAACCAGCAACAGCAACATTCTTCCCTGGCATTTCGTACGTTAGGATAAATGCGAGAACAACTCCGAATAGCGTAATTCCTAAGATTGGTAAATTAACATAGGCAAATAATGCGAAACCAAAGATGAAATATAGCACATTAAATTTGCTCATCATTGGAAGTAATAACAAACCAAATCCAACAGCAGGTAATAAGCCACCAGCAACCTGAAGTCCATTCATAATTACTTCTGGTATATTATTCACAAAAGCTTCTACTGCAGTTGATCCAAATACAATTGCCACAAATCCGACTACGAAATACATTAGACATTGAAGGACGAGACCCGCCATATTTAAGGTTATGAGTCCCTTAATATTCGCTGTTTTAGCTAGACTCATCGCATACTTCATAAAATAACTTCGTACGATAAAGACGACCACTTTTAAAGATTGAGCCAAAATTGCAATAGGTAAAGCTAGTGCTAATGCAACCTCTGCTCCTCCAACTTGAATGAACCCCATAAAAACTAATTCAAGTGTCGCTCCTACGAGGAGACCCGTTTGTACATCTCCCAATGCTAAGCCAATAATCGTTGATACAACGATTGGTCTGATAACCATTGGTGTCCCAAGCATTTTTTCAATAAACCAAAGTACTGCTAGTATTGCACCTACTAAAAGCGCAGTTCCCATAAGACCTCTCCCCTTCTATTTGAATGTCAATTTACTTTTTAACTCGTTATAGTTTTTAACATTATCTGTTGGAACTTGACGTACCTCAATTTCAATCCCACTATCTTGAATTTTATCTAAATACGCTATGTCCTCTTTCGATACATATACCGCTGGTGAGAGCAACTCTTTCCCTTCATGCATTTGCATACCACCTACATTTAAAACTGGCGTTTCGTCGATCAGTGATAATAATTCATATGCATCTTTAGGCTTTGAACAAATCACAAATACCTTCATTGGTGCTAACTTTGGGTTTTTCAATACAGTTGCCGCATCCTCAATTGTTCGGATTGCAAGTCTAACTCCATCCGGACAACTCATTTTCAGCGCCATTTTCCTCGTTTCATCACTGGCTGCTTCATTACTAGCAATTACGACAGCATTATAAGATAATGCCGCTTTCCAGCTGTACACGACCTGTCCATGTAATAAACGATCATCAATTCTAACGGTTACGATCATCTTTTCCACCCCTATTCTTTAGTCTTACAGTTCAAACTCATCATCTTCGTCATTTACTTTTAGTAATTCATCATTGACATATATGATTTGTTCCTTGGATTTTTCGGTAATCTCTTTGAGCTTTTCTGGTGTAATATCGGATTCGTTCAACATGATTAGTTCCAACAACAGCGGCAAGTTGAAACCAGTAATAATATTTACCTTTCCACTCGATAAATAGCGGATTGCTGTTTGGTTGACACTGCCTCCAAATACATCCGTAATGATAATTAAGTTGTCATCCTCACTAACATTTTCTGCAAGAAAGGTCTCTATTTTCTTATCGACTGGTATATGATCAACATGCGCATTGATGAAAAACAGATTTTCCTGTTTTCCCAAAATGATCTCCGCAGAAGACATAATCCCCTCTGCAAATTCCCCATGCGTTGCAATTAATATTTTCTTCATAGGATTTGTACCCACCTTTGCTTTACTTTTATAATGACTTTTCGATATAATTTACGACTTGTGGATATACCCCTTTTGAGAGATCACGGCCTTTATCCGTAGATAATTGATACGATAAAACTTGGAAGACTGTAATATACTCTAAGCTACTAAAATATTTACTTGGTGAAACAATCGGTAAATCTGTATCCAAGGTTGTCTCTTCCCCAACCATAAAACACTTCGTGATTTCGGTATTAATAAATGCCGATATCTTTTGGGCTTTCTCTGAGTCTTCGCCTTTTCTACTTAAAATAAAATAACCCGTCGTACTGTCGAACGCATTTTGTGGTCCATGAATGAGTTCCTCAAGCTCAAAGCTATTTGTAAGCGCTGGCAACATTTCCATGAACTTAATATCAGCTTCTTGCGCAACTGGCCATAAATCATTTGTACCCGAAAATAAAAATTTACTCTTTTGCATTAAAGTGAATTTATTTTTTTTATACCAATCGAGTGTATCATTTTTAATTTTCGGTAGATTGTCAACCATTTTCGAGTAATCTTCAATTAACGCCTGTTCCTCTGATTCTGATAATCCGCAATATAACTTTGATAAAGAAGTAAAGAGCCAGTATAAGGTGGCGCATGTTGCAGAGTATCCTAACGTTCTAAACATATACGCTTCGTTTTCAGATCCCATCTCCAAAGCTAAATCAGCACTTTTCGCGATTGGAGAATCTAAACTTTCAGTGATCGATATGTTTGGAAATCCCTTCGATTTAACGATTTCTAATGCCTCATAAACAAGTTTTGTTTTTCCCCCCTGAGAAATAAAGACATATAACGTTTCTTTATTTAATAAGGACTTGTTTAAATAATTTACAAATATGTTCGGATAGATTAGCTCAACCGGAATATTGATAAAATCCTCTGCAAACTTCTTCGTTGTAAAAGCAGCATTATAAGAGGTACCCGATGCGATAAATACGATTCCCTTTATATCGGGAAACGCTTTCAAATAATCTTGTGTGTTTTGATCAACAAGGTTTTTATTCTTCAGTATTTTATTTAACTGAATGGGAATACTTTCAATCGTGTCCATCATGCTCATATTATCAACCCCTACTCTATGTTGACTAAATTATAAATTTATTCATTTTTTAAGTCCATACGCAAAATTGCACGATTAATCGAGCAATAATGCAATACATCTACTATCTCCTTTTGCTTAGCTTGCTTTTAATGATCATTATTTATTTTTTATTAATTTGTTACTATTTCGCCTTAGTCACAGGAATATTTTCTTCTGGTCCTAGCATTTACAATAATCGTAAATGGTAACTCCCATCTACTTCTTTGGTTTTTGTTTTAATTAATTAATTAATTAAATGGTATTTGAGTCAATTTCATAATAGAGCCATCAATCCTAAAATACGAACAAGATTGATTTCCGCTTCAGTCGGACGCTTTCCGCGGGCATGGCTTGAGCCAATCGAACAGCGTAGGGTTCGATTTGCCGTATTTCTGCGTTCTTTGCGGAAATTAAGGCATCTGCCCTCCTGCTCTCAACGCTTCGCTTTTGTTCGCAAAAGCCGTTCTTCGTGACGGCTTTCGCAGGAGTCGCCGACTTGCGCTTCAATCAACGAGAGTAGAATCTCTAATTGACGAATTTTCAAATAAAAAATTATATAATTACTCGTCTTTTCGTCAAAAAAAGTAGTTATAAAATTTGCCTAATTACTAAAATATACCAAAACAGAAAAACCCTTCGACCGATTGCTCGATCGAAGGGCATATTATTCTGGTTGCTACGCGTGCGTTTCTCCTTATTTCCTTATTTAAATTGTATTTGTCGAATTTGATTGTGATAGCTATCCACTATTAAAATCATTCCATCCTGAATAGCGACATCTGTCGGATGACTTAACCCATTCTTTACAAGTGTCGTCACTTTGCCATTCAACAAATAACGCACCGAATGATTTAAACGATCCGCTATCACGACTCCCCCCTCTTTTGTTACCGTCATTCCACTCGGTGAATGGAACAGTGCCTCAAGTGCCACCCCGTCTCGATATCCACCATTTGCATATAATGTTCCGTTGTTTACGCTTTTCCCAGCAACGGTCTTCACAGTGTTAGTAGCAAAATTAATATAACGAATCAATTGATTCCCAGTGTCACTGACATATAAATTCCCTTTGCTATCAATCGCTAATCCCGACGGCTCATTAAACTTCGCAGTTTTCAAGTCGCCATCTTGTAAATCACCAGCATTCTCGATATCGCCATCCGTTACTTCAACAGGACGGAGGGAAGGAGCATTTAATGTTGTCACGTTTCCATTTGGATCGATTTTTCGAATTAAATGATTTAACGTATCCGCCACATAAAGCGTCCCATTCGCTGCAATCGCTACGTCTTGCGGATGATTAAATCGCGCATTCTCACCAATCCCATCTTCATCACCAGGCAGTCCATCTCCCGCAATGGTCGTCACCTCACCATTCTTAGCGATTTTCCGAATGACATGATTCGAAGCATCTGCGATATAAATATTCCCTTCACGATCAGCTACCATTCCAGATGGATCGTTAAATACGGCTGTTTCTTTCATCGCATCATGGAGGCCGCCCTCAGGATATCCAAAATTATTTAACTCAAACGTTGTCCCCGCAAACGTAGAAACAATCCCGTCTTGCAGTTTTCGAATCAACTGATTTTGACGATCTGAAATCAACACAGCCCCGTCTGCCAACGCAACAAGACTGGCAGGAGAGCGAAACGAAGCATTCATCGCATTCCCATCAAGTGCATCAAAATCTCCGTTACCCGCAATAACATCGGGTTCGAAAAGCCCAGCCGCCTTTTCACTGCGCGTAATAAACGTAGCGATTTGTGCTCTCGTCACCGCATGATCGGGTCCAAAGCTTGTAGCGGTAATCCCCGTTGTAATATTATGGGCAACCAATGTTTGTACATAATTGGCATACCATACCGTCTTTTTCACATCCGTAAACGGCAGTTTTTCTACTTTTCGAACGTCAAAATGAAAGCCTTCGGCAATAATTTTCGCCATTTGTGCTCTCGACAATGTTTGATCCGATCTATACGTATCGTCCGCGAAGCCGCTAATCACGCCAGCATTCGCCAACGCGACAATTTCCTTATAGAATGGATGGCTCGGCTTCACATCCAAAAATTTTGGATCCTTGACACTCTCTAAATCAAGCTCAAGCACATGCGCCAAAATCTTCGCAGCTTGTCCACGCGTCACAGCTTGATTCGGCTTAAACGTACCATCGTTAAATCCATTAATAATTCCACGTTCACTTAAACTCAATACAGATTCATAATAATAACTTCCCGACTTAATGTCCTTGAACACGTTATCCTTCGCATATGAATCTGCTGACGGATATGCAATAAAAAAACTCGCGACAAAAACAAAAACGATGGCCAACCGGAATGATCTTTTCATCAAATTCCTCCTTATTGTTATTGTGTATGAATGGTTATTTGGGTGATTGCTGTTTTATAGTGCTTTCTTATATATAATACTATAGTTCCTTCCTACCTGTCATATTATTTTAAATAGTCTAATTAAAACAGTGGCACACCTGGCGCTTTGTTGCACACTTCGGAGAAATGGTTGCACACTTTAGCGATTTGGTTGCACACTTGGCGGGAATGGTTGGAGGCTTCACTACTTTGGTTGGAAACCTAGCGCTTTGTTGCACACTTCGGCAAAATGGTTGGACACTTCGGCGATTTGGTTGCACACTTGGTGGGAATGGTTGGAGACTTCACTACTTTGGTTGGAAACTTGGCCCTTGGTTGCACACCTCGGCGATTTGGTTGCACACTTGGCGGGAATGGTTGGGGGCTTCGCTACTTTGGTTGGAAACCTGGCGCTTTGTTGCACACTATACGATAATCGTTGCACACTCCGACAATCGACACAAAAAAAGTAACATCACACTGCGATCGAGGCAGTGTGATGTTACTTATCGGCTTACATTGTATAAAACCTATCAGTTCAATCCAGTCGTTTCAAATTGCATTTGATACTTTTTACCGTTTTGCACAATGATTTCGAGACGGTATGCTGTGTTCGACTCATAATTGGATTTAGGCGTCACGATGATCTCCTTGTTTTTCAAGTTGGGAGAAAGTGTGATTGGTATCTCCGTAACTCCATTATACAACTTGATTGTTGCTATATTTGGGTCAGAAAATATGCGGTCGAATTTGACAGTCCATAATTTATTCAAAGAAACGTTTTTCTGTCCTGGTAAACTAATAAAATCGACAGCTTTTGGTTGTGCTAGCGGTGAAATCTTCGCATAGGAAGTAACATTCACAACTCCCTCGCCGTAAAGCTTGTCCCAGCCAGTCTCTCCCCGGTCATCGACGTATTTTTTCAACAGTTGTTCAATGACTTGGATTGAGCTTTTTGGATTATCCAGCATCAACATTGCAGCGACGCCACTGACGAATGGGGCTGCTGCTGAGGTTCCGCTCATACTGCCTTTTTGCTCACCTGGAATGCTTGAAATAATCCCAACACCTGGCGCTGAAATGTCGATAGTTGTTCCGGTATTACTAAATTGAGTGACGTTATCGTTTTGGTCGACTGCTGAAACGACAATCACTTTCTCGTTGGATGCAGGATAATAATTAGCAGTGTCTCCGCCTTCATTTCCTGAAGAAACGACTATAAGGACATTTTTGGAAAGTGCGTAGTCGATGGCATCCGTTAAAAAGCGAGAATACTCTTCACCGCCGAAGCTCATATTAATAACTGCAGCACCATGATCGACAGCAAATCGAATGCCCTCCGCAACGTGAGAATCGTATCCATTGCCATCTGCATTTAAAGCACGTATCGGCATAATTTTTACGTTGGCAGGCGTCGTATCAGCAATAACCCCCGCAACATGCGTGCCATGATATTGAACATCCATTGGGTCTGCATCATTATCGACAAAGTCATACCCGTTTACGATTCTATCTTTCAATAAAGAATGTGTGTAGTCAACGCCTGTATCGATGACGGCCACAATCACATTATTTTTCGTTGGTGCAAGTGCTTTTTGCATCGTTTTTGCACCGATTCGCTCTGCTCCCCACGAAACAGTTTCCATGCTATGTATCATAGGCCCCGCGTGTCGAATATAATCCGGCTCAAGTACTTGGACCTTTTGTGAATTAACTTGAGTAGAAGAAGTGCGCATAGTACGATCATCTTTGATTTGCTGCAGCTCTTCCCACGTTATACTCTTTACAGTTTCTTCACCGTCCACACCTGTTATTTTGACAATGACTCGATCTGTATCCGGAGGCGTACTAGTTGCTCCGCTTGTTGATGGGACGAGTAAAAATAAGCTCACTGTACAAAATAATACGAGCGTGAAAATAGACTTTTTCATAAAACACCTCTCAGTTTCATTATGTATCTATTAGTATATACTAGTTATGAGATGAATAAGTGTCTGAGCGATCAGACAAAAAAAAGCCCTTCACCGACTGCTCGGTCGTGTTGTGACCCCTAAAAGTTAGAGTTTATATTAAGCAGCTAATTGGCTGGTGTGAAGACGGTAT